>NZ_JBDPLS010000007.1:0-460392 GCF_039871515.1 Nonomuraea sp. B1E8
GTGAACGGGGGCGGGCGCCGCCCCGGTTCACGGCGAGCGCCCGCCGGGTGCCTCAGCCGAGGCGGGCCAGCTCCTCCGCGCTGAGCTCCAGATCCACGGCCGCGATCGAGTCGAGAATGCTCTCCGGGCGGCTGGCACCGGGAATGGGGATGACCACGGGGCTGCGGGCGAGTTCCCAGGCCAGGCAGACCTGGTGCGGGGAGACGCCGTGGTCCTTCGCGATCTCGGAGAAGGCGGCGTACCGCTCGCTCAGCTCGCCGGTGCGCCCGATGCCGCCCAGCGGAGACCAGGGCAGGAAGGCCAGGCCCAGCTCGGCGCAGACGCCGATCTCGGGCTCGCTGGAGCGGAACCGCGGCGAATACTCGTTCTGCACGCTGACCAGGCCGTCGCCCAGGATGTCGTGGGCGAGCCTGATCTGCTGCGGATCGGCGTTCGAGATGCCCGCCATCTGGATCTTGCCGGCGTCGAGCAGGTCCTTCAGCGCGCCCATGGTCTCCTCGTACGGGACCGTGGTGTCGGGCCGGTGGTGCTGGTAGAGGCCGATGCTGTCGACGCCGAGGGCCTTGAGCGAGCGGTCGCAGGCCTGCTTGAGGTGCGACGGGCGGCCGTCCCTGTCCCAGCCGCCGTCCGGCGTGCGGGTGCACCCGCCCTTGGTGGCGACGAGCACGGTGCCGGCGTCGCCCGCCCACAGGCCCAGGGCCTTGGCGACCAGGCGTTCGTTGTGGCCGACGTCGTCGTGCGAAGGGGTGTAGGCGTCCGCCGTGTCGATCAGCGTGACGCCGGCGTCCAGGGCCGCGAGGATGGTACGGATCGACTGGGCCTCGTCGGGCATGTGCCCGGCCACCGACATGGGCATGGCGCCGAGCCCGACGGCTGAGACGTGGCGCTGGCCGATGGCGCGTGTTGTGCGGGAATTGCGCATGAGTACACCTTGTCGGCTGGAGTGCACTCCAGGTCAATTCCCAGGTGTCCGTGTGCCCTCGCGGTCACGGGCGGGCGGCGGTCAGGTGTCAGCCGAGGCGCTGGGCGGGGGCCTCGATGAGGCGGTGGGTCAGGAGGCTGAGCGGGATCAGGACGAGGAAGTACAGCGCCAGGTCCGGGATCACGTGCAGCAGGATCGGGTGCAGCAGGTAGAGGGAGAAGCTGATCACGCCGAGCTGCGGCAGCCAGCGGGGGAACGCCCGCCCGCGCAGCGCGAGCCCGAGCGCGAAGGTGCCGAAGGCCAGCACGAGCGCCGTCGCCCAGGCGGGATCGTCCTTGGCGGGGATCCCGCAGGTCAGCACCGCCGCCGTGGCGAGGGCGGCGGCACGCCAGGAGATCGTGCCGCGCTCGGCCCGGTACACCGCCGTGCCCGCGAACATCGACGCCAGGATGATCACGCCCTGCCAGGTGCCGCCCCGGCTGCCGAGGATCACGAGCGCCAGCCCGAGCAGGCCGCCGGCGCCCGCGGCGACGGCCCGGGCCCGGCCCCGGCAGAAGGCGGTCGCCGCGATGGCGGCGACGACCGCGAGGCCGAGCAGCGCTGCCGCCAGGTCGGCGGCGCCGTTGATCGAGGCTTTCGGCAGCAGCAGTCCCAGGGGTACGGCCAGCAGCGCCAGGCCGGCGGCGAGCCCGGCCGACCGGTGCGCCTGCCGGACCGTGAACAGCGCGACGCACATCAGGTAGAACGCCATCTCGTACGAGAGCGTCCACATCACGCCGATGACGGCGGGCAGGTTGAGCAGCTCCTGCAGCATCGTCAGGTTGCCCAGCAGGACCAACGCCAGAGGCCGCCGGCCGAGTTCCGGTTCGGGGGCGAGCAGGCCGGCGCAGGCGAGCAGGAGCACGAGGCCGCACGCGGCCAGCAGCAGCGGGAGGAGGCGGAAGGCCCGGCCGGCCCAGAAGGCGCGCAGGTCCCCGCGCCGCTCCAGGGAGGCGGGGATGATGTACCCGCTGACCAGGAAGAACACGAACACGCCCCACGTGCCGAAATCGATCAGGCGGTCCACTTCCGCCCAGGCGGCGGGGATGTAGGTCCAGCCGGCGTGGTGCATGGTGACGGCCAGCGCTGCCGGCCCCCGCAGGGCGTCCAGCCAGGCCAGCCGGTGGGGGGCCGCGAACATCTGACGGATTCTAGGTCATAAGTGACTATTTGCCGCCTTTGGTGAGGATGGCGCTGAACCGCCCTGCCGGGACCGTGCGTACCTCGAATGTGCGTTGCCGCCAGCATGGTCACGGGTCGTCCGCTGTGGGACCATGTGGGCCCACGCACCACGGTCGCCGGGACCGCCGGCGTCCTCGGCCGGGGCCGTCTACCTGATCGCGCCGCTGGCCGTGCGGCTGGCCCTGGAACGGCAGGCGGCGCCGGTACGGGCCCGCGCGCGGGTCACGGGGCCGCGCGGCGGCTGACGTTCACTCCTCCCACACCGGGACGCGGGGCAGGCCGCGCGCCTGGCGGGCCTCGTCGACGAGCCGCTGGATCAGGTCGGTCTTGCCCCGGGTGTAGGCCGCGGCGTCCACGTCGCCGCCGGCCAGGTGGCGCTTGAGCGCGGCGTACTCGGCGGCCGCCCGCGGGTCGGCCCTGAGATGGTCGCGCAGCAGCCGTTCGTTACGGGTGTCCCACGTGCCGGCCGTCACCACGTGCAGGTGGTGGCTGCGCCGGCCCGAGGCGTCGGCACGGAAGTAGAACAGCCGCTCCCGCATGCCCGTCTCCTCGCTCCGGTAGCCGAGGCCCGCCAGCGCCCGCTCATGATCAGCCACCGCTTCCAGGGCTGCCACGGAGGCCATCAGGTCGATGATCGGCTTGGCCGCGAGGCCGGGCACGGACGTGCTCCCCACGTGCTCGATCTCCAGGAACACACCCGGCAGCGCCGCGACCAGCTCCTCGCACGCCTGCTCCGCCAGCGAGGGCCACCCCGCGTCGTAGTCCACGATGTCAACCGCCATACCTGCCCCAGCTCCTTGTTCGCGTGACTGGTGGGTCATGCCGGAAGATTCTCCGCCATTCGGCTGCGGGTAGCCAGGCGGGCGGGGGAGAGGCGGCGAGGGACGCGGGGCGGGGGTCAGTCGATCGGCGAGGGAGGCGGGGAGCCGAGCGCCGCCAGGTCCGCCCAGAACCCGTCGGGGATCACGGTGCCGGCGAGGCTCTCCAGCTGGGCCAGCCGTTCGGCCGAGGTGACGCCGACGACGGTGGAGTGGATGCGCGGCTCGGCGAGGGAGAAGTGCAGGGCCGCCGCCGCGAGCGTGATGCCCCACCGCTCGCACAGCGCCTTGAGCCGCTCGACGTGCGCCGCGAACTCAGGAGAGACCCGCCGGTAACCGTACCGTGTGGCGTGCCGTGGCGAGCCGCCCAGGATGCCGCCGCCGAAGGGAGCGGCGTTGAAGACCGTCATGTCCCTTTCCGTGGCGAGCCGCAGGATCTCCTCCGCGCGCCGGTCGACCAGGGTGTAGCGGTTGTGGGTGAGCACCGCGTCGAACGCGTCGGTGCGGATGTAGTCCTCCACCATGGTGCCGCCGCCGACGGCGATGCCGATCGCGCCGACGAGCCCCTGCTCGCGCAGCGCCACCAGGGCGGGCACGGCGCCGCCGCGGGCCATCGCCTCGCTGACCGTGATGGTCATCGGGTCGTGCAGGTGGTAGATCGGCAACGTCTCGACGCCGAGGCGGGAGATCGTCTCCTCCCAGGACCGCATGACCCGGTCACCGTCGAACACGCCGGTGCCGGTGTCGCGGTCGGCCTTGGAGAAGACCGTCACGCCGTCGGGCGCCTGCTTGAGCGCGGCGCCGATCAGGGCCTCCGAGCGCCCGCCGGCGTAGTTGTTGGAGGTGTCCAGCTGGCGGAAGCGGCCCGACACCATCTTCTCGGCCAGCGCCTCGTCGCCGGGGTTCGCGCCGAGCGCCGACGTGCCGACGGTCAGCGGCTGGAGGGGCCCGTCGAGGCCGGGCACCCGGCGGCCCTGCTGATCCGTCATGTCCCGCTCCTTGTCACGCGCTCGGCGAAGGTCCTGCCGCCGATCATGCCATGGGCCGTCGAGGCGGCCTTCAGGGGGTGGAGTACGGCGTGAACGCGCGGTACAGCTCGGACATCGGGGGCACGTCGGCGACGAACCCGAACCGGCCGTCGCGCATCTGCTCGGCGGCGTCGAGGAACGAGCCGAGCGCGAACCGGGAGAGCGCGCCCCCGATGCTCACCCTCCGCACCCCGATCTCGGCGAGCTGCTCCAGCGTGATCGCCGGGTCGGCGAAGCCCATCACCACGTTCACCGGCCTGCCGACGGAGGAGACGACCGCCCGCATCTCGTCGAGCGTGCGCAACCCCGGCGCGTAGAGGACGTCGGCGCCCGCCTCCTCGAACGCCTGGAGGCGCCTGATGGCGTCGTCGAGGTCGCCGGCGTCGTACAGCAGGCCTTCCGCCCTGGCGGTCAGGACGAGCGGGACGGGCAGCCCGCGCGTGACCTCGACGGCCGCCCGCACGCGCTCGACGGCGAGCCCGAAGTCGTAGATCGGTGTCCGGCGGTCACCGGTGGCGTCCTCGATGGACGCGCCGGCCACGCCGCACGCCCACGCGTCCGCGATCATCTGGGCCGCTTCGGCGGGGTCGTCGGCGAAGCCGTTCTCCAGGTCGGCGTTGACGGGCAGCGGGGTCGCCTCGCTGAGGACGCGGCAGTTGTCGAGGACGTCCTGCCGGGTGGCCCGGGTGCGGCCGGCCTGGTTGGCCACGCCGAGGCTGGTGGTGGCGAGGGCGTCGAAGCCCAGGGAGGCCAGCAGCCGGGCCGTGCCGGCGTCCCACGGGTTGGGGAGCAGGAGCGGCCCGGGGCCTTCGTGGAGGGCCCGGAATCGTGTCGCGCGGGCCGTCTGGTCGGTCATGATGCTCTCCCATCTGCGGTTACGCGTTCACTCTGGCCTCTCGTCGATAGATCAGTCAAATGCATGATAAGGATGCAGTCCATCAGGAATACTGATGAATGTGACAGTCGAGGAGATCGAGGCGTTCGCCGCCATCGCCGAGCTGGGCGGGTTCACGGAGGCGTCCAGGAAGCTCAACCGGTCGCAGCCCGCCATCAGCCGCCGCATCCGCGAGCTGGAGCAGTCGCTGGGCACCGCCCTGTTCGAGCGGACCGGCCGCCGGGTGGCGCTCACCGACGCGGGCCGGGCGCTCCTGCCGTACGCGGAGGCCGCCCTGGCGGCGATGCGCGACGGAAAGCGGGCCGTACGCGACGCGGCCGAGCGGCCCGGCGGCGCCCAGACGCTCAGCCTGGCCATCGTCGGCACCCTGGCCGACTCGCACATCGTCGACGCGCTGCGCACGTTCGAGTCGAGGTTCCCCGAGGCCTCGGTCGAGTTGCGCACCGCGACGAGCCGCGAGGTGAGCGCGCTCGTCCGCGGCGGCGAGGCGTCTCTCGGCCTGCGCTATTTCCCCGACGCCGACCCCACGCTGGAGTCGATCCCGCTCGGCGTCGAGAACCTCCTGGTCGTCGTGCCCGCCGCGCATCCGGTCACCGCCCGCCGCCTGCCGGACCTGCGGGCGTTCGAGGGCGACCGCTGGCTGGGCTTCCCGCCCGAGCGGGGCCAGCCCGACTCCTTCGGCCACCTCCTCGGCCACCTCCTGCCCGCGTCGGGGCTGGTGGGCGCCCCGATCACCAGGGTCGACAGCCTCACCGCGCAGAAGCGCCTGGTGCAGGCCGGTCTCGGCGTCGCCCTCATGCCCATCAGCAGCGTCCGGGAGGAGCTGCGGATCGGCAGCCTGCGGGCGGTCGAGGTGGCGGGCCTGGACGCCGCACTGCCCGTGGTCGTCATCCGCAGGCGGCGCGGCTACCAGAGCCGGCCGGCGGCGGCGTTCCTGCAGGTGCTGCAGGACCACACGCCCCAGCTGCTGGACTGACCGCCTGCCTCTCGGGCCCGCCGTCAGGAGCGCGGGCGGCGGGCCCTCATCGCGGTCGGGAGCGCACCGCGGGTTCTCACGCGGAGCGCGCGCCCGTCGCCCGGCTGCCGCTCCACCGACATGCCGGCCCGGGCCAGCGCGCGCACGCAGGCGCCCAGCCCGCCCCCGGCAGGCTGGTGCCGCTCGGCGAAGGTGACCAGGAAGACGCCGTCGTGCCCGCCCTCGACGGCGAACCCGTCGGCGCCGCCCGTCGCGGCGCATCCTGACCGGCGCAGGAGCGCGCGGATGCGTTCGGCGTCGCGGTCGCGTTCGCTCCACAGGGGCCGGCCGCCGGTTCCCCGCCCGTACGTGGGCCCCTCGTCCGGCTTGGGAATGCCCGGGGACCGGCTGCCGGCCGTATGCGGTGCGCCGTGGACGCCCGGCCGGCCGCGGTCCCCGCCGGCCGCGGGGCGTCCTCGCCAGATCTTCGCCATGGGTCACACCTCCTCGGTCCGCCTCAGGCGGCCTCGCCCCTGCCCCGTACGGCGGGAGCGAAACGGGGTCAGCCAGGGGGCGCGCGGTGCTCCACGAGGAGGAGCGCGATGTCGTCCGCGCGCTGGCTGGTGTGCGGGGCGTGGTTGAGCAGCGTGTCGCTGAGCTCGTGGACGGGCTCGCCCGCGGCGCGGCCGAAGTGTTCCGCGAGCTCGCTGATGGCCTGGCCCAGGTCGACGCCGGGGATTTCGACGAGGCCGTCGGTATAGAGGGCGAGGACGGCGCCCGGCGGAAACGGCACCTGGACGGTGGGATATTCGGCGTCGGCCTGGACGCCGAGCAGGATGCCGGCAGGCACGTCGACGACCTCGGCGGGCTGGCCCGGCGGGCGCAGCAGGGGCGGCGGGTGCCCCGCGCTGGCGGCCCACAGCGTGCGCAGCCGCAGGTCGAAGTAGATGAGCAGGCAGCTGGTGAACAGGTCGGGGTCCAGGTCCATGAGCAGGCGGTTGGTGAGCTTGAGCACGTCGCCCGGGCTCGCTCCCGCGGCCGCGTAGGCGTGGATGGCGGTCCTGACCTGCCCCATGAGCGCGGCGGCCGTCACGTTGTGGCCCTGGACGTCCCCGATGATCGCCGCAGCCTTGGTGTCGCCCAGACGGATCAGGTCGTAGAAGTCGCCGCCGATCTCCACGCCGCGGGTGGCGGGCACGTAGCGGGCGGCCACGTCCAGCCCGTCGATCTTGGGCAGCCTGCGGGGGAGGAGCGAGGTCTGGAGGGTGTGGGCGAGCCGGTCCTTGGCGTCGTAGAGCAGGGCCCGGTCCAGGGCCTGGGCGATGAGCCCGGCCATCGCGGTGAGGCTGGCCCGCGTCTCGTCGGTGAACGGGTAGGGCCCGTCGAACGAGAGCAGGCACACGCCGGCGACGGTCTCGGAGGTGCGCAGCGGCAGGAACGCCCAGGCGGCCATCCCGTCACTGACCTCGGCTCGCGGATATTTCCGGCGCAGCTCGTCCACATCGGAGAAGAAGGCGGGCTCGCCGGTGCGCAGGACGTGCTGCGAAGGGGTGGCCGAGGTCAGCGGCCGGCGGCTGAAACGTTCGGGGACGCCGGGATCGTAGCCGTGCGAGCCGACGACCTTCAGCCTCCCGCCCTCGGCCACCATGATCGCCAGCGCCCGCGCGTCGAACACCGGCATGACGTGGTCGGCGACCATGTCGACGATCTCCTGCACGTCGAGGGTCCGGCTCAGCGCCGCCGCGAGGTGGAGCAGGTTGTAGAAGACGTCCGCGCGGGGCAGGCTGACGCCGCCGGCGCCGGGCGCGTCCTGCCGCCGGGCCGATCGGTCGGCCGCCGCCTCGGTGATGTACAGGCTGAGGCCGGACGGGTCCGGATGCAGGCTGATGTGCAGGGGACGGCCGGCCGGGCCCCGGACGAGGCAGGACGTGGCCTCCTGGCTGACGGCCGCCGCGCGGCAGCGGTCCTCGAACAGCGGGTCCTTCAGCCACGCCGCCGCCTCCCAGAGCCGCTCGCCCACCTTGCCCGTCAGGTCTCCGCCGAGCAGGTCGGCCGCCCCCGCGCCGACGAAGGTGAGCCGGCCCTCCAGGTCAAGGCCCACGCAGCCGTCGCGGAGCCGGTCCAGGTAGCCGGCCGAGGCCAGGGCATGGTGCACGTCCGGCACCCCGGCCCACGCGGGGGTGAGGACGCGCGGCTCGTCCCCGGCGTGCGGCGGGCGCCCGCCGCGCACCGCCTGCCCCATGAGGTCGCCGAGCCTGCGGGTGGCGTCGTCGATGCTGTCCCGCTCATGAGGGGCGAGGTCCGGCGGGTGCGACGGCGGCCACATCAGGACCAGGGAGCCCCACACGTCCCCGTTCGACTGGATCGGGGTGGCGACCGCGGCGAACGGGTACGGCAGCGCGATCGCCGTCGCCGGGTAACGGTGGGCGAGTTCCTGGTAGCCCGGCACCCAGACGAGCCGGCGCTCGCGTACGGAGGCCGACACCGGGACGCCCGCGCCCACCCGTACCCGCGTCCATGGCTTGACGATCTGGGCGGGCAGCCCGGTCTCCGTCTCCATGAGCAGCACCTGGCCGTCGTCGGCCAGCAGGTAGATCGCGCCGATGTGCGCCCCCGTGTCGCGCACGGCCTGGGCCAGCACTTCGTCCACTTCGAAGGCATGGTGCGCGGCAGCGCTCACGACGCCGTCCTGCACGGCCTACCTCGCTCCTGCTCGTGGCGACGACGGTGCTGCGCTCCCATGACCAGCCATAGGCCAACGGTAAGTGCCCCTCCTTCAGATCAAGAACCCGCATTACCGGGTTCTGATGACAAGCTTGCAGAAACTTGGGCATTCCGGACGACGCCTAACAAATGCGACAGACTTTCGGGTGGCGTACGGGTGAACAGCCGAAGACTCCTGCGGTTCGGCGATGGCCGCCCTGTCGATCCTGGTATCTACTAGGTGGCCGATCATGTTTGATTTCTCTACATTTGGCATGATCACAAACCCCCAGGGAGATGTTCACCGTGAAGCGACTTCTCGAAGGAACCCCTTTGCGCGCCGGTGTTGTCGCCGTCGCTCTGGCCGGCGGCATGCTGGCCGCGCCCACCGCAGGGGCGGCGGCGACCGGCGGGCAGGCGGTCGTCTCGGTGTCGCAGGCGGCCGCCTCGACCGCCGCCGCGCGCCCGCGTAACGGAAAGATCATTTATGACCGCTACACCGGTGGCGGCGGAAGGCTGAAGATCAGGAACGGCACCTCGAAGGACGGCGTGGTCACCCTGGTCAAGGGCAGGACCAAGGCGGTGAGCATCTACGTCCGCGCGCGGTCGTCCGCGAGCATCAACGACATCAGGAGCGGCACCTACCGGGTCTACTTCACCACCGGCTACCGGTTCGACACCAAGAAGCGCAAGTTCACCAGGAACGCCTCCTACCAGCGGTTCGACCAGCGGCTGAGGTTCACCTCCACCAGCGGCTGGAGCCTGACGCTCAACCAGGTCAGGGGCGGCAACGCCACGACGCGCTCGGTCAACCCGAAGGACTTCCCGACCTGATGGCACGGTGTTTCTCGTGGCCGGCTACGAGAAACACGTCAGCACTCCGCGCCGCCACCGTCTCGCGCAGGCGGGCGGTGCGGAGACCCGCCGGTGATGCCGGGGATCGTCCTGGCCGGCTCGCCGAAGCGGGAGGCAGGACTTGCGGTGGCGCCGCCGGCACCGTGGGGCCCGGACCAAGGACCGTGCTCCTACCTGCCCGCGTCGAGCCCTCGAGGGCTTAGTAGTGCCTGCCCCATCTGGGTTCGGGGATCCTGACGCGGTGGCGGCAGCCGTCCCACGCGATGCGGCCCAGGTTGATGTGGCCGGTGCAGAGCCGGAAGCCGGTGATCCTGCTGAGCCACGTGCGGCGGGTGCGGCAGCCGCCCTGGGGCGCCTGGGCGGTCCACTCCTGGTCGCGGGTGGTGGTGTACTCGGCCCTGATGGAGGTGTCGTCGCGGACCTTGTCGCACACGGTGATCCGCTTGCGGTCGGCGTCCACGAGGACGGAGCCTTCGCGCGCGTCGTAGGTGGCCACCCGGGGCCCGTCGCCCGCCAGGGCGGGGGCGGCGGCCAGAGCGAGTGTCGCCACGGTCGCCACGGTCGCGGTGAGGACGCGCTCGAGCATGTCTGACTCCCTTGTCCGCAAGAGCCCGGAGCGCTCGCCGTGTCGTGGGTGTTGGTTCCGCTCCGAGAAGAAAGGCGTGAACTCACCCACTGTGACCGCCCATGGGGGAGAAGTCCCGCAGGTCGGCACGCTCCCGATAGGGCTTGGCCAACACTTGGCCGGTCCGGCGGACGGCCCGGGTGCTCTATGCCAGGAGCAGGATGACTCGTGTCACTTTCCTGAGCCGCGAGACTCCTTCTGCTGCTCCTGCGGGTGGGTGGCCAGGGCCTCGACGGTCACAACATCGGAACCGGTCTCACCGCGACAAATGTATTGATGTGGCGGCGGGATCCCATGCGGTAGGCGCCGGCGCGCATGGCAGGATTGTGCGGCCGGGGAGGGGAGGACAGGTGCGTCGTGTGGTGGCGGCGGTCGTGGCGATCGCCCTGGCCGCGGGATGCGGCGGCCCCGGGGCCGCGCCGCAGCCGGGCGCCGGGCCCAGGAGCACCGGGCCCACGGGCGCCGGGCCGGCGAGTGCGGAGCCGACCGGCGGCGCGGTGGTCTCGCTCACCTTCGACGACGGCCTGCGGCGCCAGGAGCGGATGGCGCGGGAGCTGACCGAGCGCGGCATGGCCGGCACCTTCTACGTCCACAGCACCCGCGTCCAGGCCGCCGGCCACCTCGACCGGGCCCAGCTGGCGCGCATGGCGCGGGCGGGGCACGAGATCGGCGGGCACACCCGCACCCACGCCCGGCTGCCCGAGCTCCACCCCGACGAGCAGCGCAGAGAGGTGTGCGGCGACCGGGCGGGGCTGGCCTCCCTGGGCTTCACCGCGAGATCGTTCGCCTACCCGTTCCACGCCGTCGACGCGGCGGCCGAGGCCGTGGTGAAGGAGTGCGGCTACAGCAGCGGCAGGGGCCGGGCGGGCGCCGCAGGGGAGCGGACCGCTCCGGCGGACCCGTACAACCTGAGGACGCCGCTGTCGGTCGGTGCGCGCACCACGCTCGCGCAGGCCCAGCAGTACGTTCTCGCGGCCGAGCGGCGCAAGGGCTGGGCGATCCTCGTCTTCCACGACTACTGCGCCGGCTGCGGCCCGCTGGGGGTCGACCCCGAGCTGTTCACCGGGCTCCTCGACTGGCTGCGGGGCCGCGCGGTCGCCGTGCGCACCGTCGGCGACGTCATCGGCGGCGACGCGCGGCCCGTGCCGCCGGTCAGGGCGCCGTCGATCGTGCTGAACGCCTCGCTGGAGAACTATTTCGGCAAGGAGGGGCTCCCCGACTGCTGGCAGCTCGACGGGAGATCCGCGACGGCCGCGTTCGGCCGGGTGGCGGGCGCGCGCAGCGGGCGCTGGGCCGGCCGCATCGAGGCGAGCGGGAGCGACCCGGCACGGCTCAGGCTGGCGATCAAGCAGGACGGCGGCGCGTGCGCGCCCAGGCCGGGCGAGACCCCGACGGTGTCGGTCTGGTACACGTCGACCGCACCTGTACGGTTCGCGGTCAGCACCCGGTCGGGCGACGGGGTGTGGTCGGGCTGGACCGCCGGCCCCGAGTTTCCCGCCGCGCGCACCTGGCGGCAGGCCACCTGGAAGCCCCGGCTGCCGGACGCCGCCGGGATCAGCTTCGGCCTGGTGCTGGCGGCGCCGGGTCAGGCCACCTTCGACGACTTCGCGCTGCGCTGAAGCACGTTCGCGAAGGCGGCCAGCGCGTACTCCGGATGCGTGCGCTCGCGCACCAGCGAGGCCGTGCTCAGCAGCGCGGCGCGGAAGTCGCGGTCCGACAGCGCCTTGAGCGCCTTGGCCGCCGCGGCCGCCCAGTCGCCCGGCGGGTAGAGGGCCTCCTCGGGGAGGATCTCGGGCAGCGCCCCGACCGACGGCGCGATCACCGGGCAGCCCCGCACCAGCGCCTCGGCGACCGACATGCCGAACGACTCGTCGGTCGTCGTCGAGACGGTCAGGCCGCCGTTCGCCCCGATGGCGGAGTAGAGGGCGGGCATCTGGTCGTAGTCGACGCGCGGCAGCCAGCGGGCCGAGCCGAGGGCGGGCGAGGTGGCGAGCTTGGTGGTCAGCGCGGACACCTCGCTCGCCGGGGCGGTGTACCCGCCGACGAGCAGCGGCGTGACCCTGGGACGCGCGGAGGCGATCCGGTCGAGCAGGTCGGCGGCGGCCCGCCAGCGCTTGTGCCCGTCCAGCTTGCCGATCCAGGCGACCGGGGTGGTGTCGAGCGCGGGCGGGACGGTCTCGGCGTACCAGCGCTCGTCCAGGCAGTTGGGCACCACGCTGATCGGCGACAGCCCCAGCGCCCCCAGCTTGGCGCGCATGTACTCGCTCACGGTCACGATGTGGCCGGGGCTGACGGAGAGCTCGCCCAGATAGGACAGGTTCGCCGTGGTGGTGTGCACCTCGAGGATCAGCGACCCGGGGGAGCCCGCGCGCTGCCACGCCGACAGGAAGCCGGGGCTGTCGATCACGACGAGCACGTCGGGCGCGGCCTGCCTGATGGCGGCCTCGCGAGCCTCGTCGGTGGCCGCCACCCTGGCCACGCCCGGCGGGAAGTGGCCGACCATGCCGTGGTCGGCCTCGTAGAGCACGCCGATCTCGAACTCGGCCGAGAAGTGCGTGTAGCGGTTGAGCAACTGGGTCGACACACCGCCGAGCACGCCGTAGCGGTAGCAGAACAGCACTTTCACCGGCACTCCAGCAGCGTCAGCAGCCCCTCGCGGCCCTTGCGCGCGACCTGTTCGGCCATCTCGGAGTACGCGTCCACCCGGCACTCCCAGGTGTTGACCGCGAGCCAGGCCCGGACCTCGGCGGCGTCGGGCGCCGTGCCGGCGACCTGCGGCAGCGCGGCGACGAACTCCGCCGCGGACTCCGTCACGTGGACGCCCGGGTAGCCGGCGCACTGCGGGAAGTAGGTCGTCAGCACCGGCAGGCCGAGATGCAGGTACTCGTACACCTTGATCGGGTCGACGGCGTCGGCCAGCGCGCCGTTCTTGAACGGGATCAGCGCCAGCGCCCACCCGGTGCTGAGCTCGGCCAGTTCCTGGTGGCCGAGCAGCCCGAGCAGGCGTACGTTCTCCGGCAGCCGCAGGTCGGGGTGCTGGTGGCCGGCCAGCTCGAAGGTGTACTGGGGGTGGGCCCTGGCGGCGCGGAGCACCAGGTCCCAGTCGAACCACTTGTCCGTCAGGTGCCCGAAGTAGCCGATCCTGGTGGCGTCGGGCCGGCGCGGCGAGGGCGGCGCGGGGAAGGCCGGGTCGAGCGCGTTGGCGTTGACGCTCACCGGGCGGCCGCCCAGCGTCTCCATCTTCCTGGCCAGCGGCTCGGAGACCGCGGTGACCACGTCGGCGTGCGCGACGAGGTAACGCTCGAAGCCAGGATGGTACCACTTCGCCATGCCGACCTTGGCGAACTCCTCCCAGTCGTCGCGCGCGTCGTAGATCGTCACCCAGCCGTGCGAGGCGGCGTGGGTCAGCGTCCGCACCATCGTCTCGTGCGGGAACGACGCGAACAGCACCTTGCGCTTGCCGCCGAAGTCCGCGCCCAGCACCTCGTCGAGCAGCTGGGGCGTGAGGTCGATCGGGCTCTGGAACAGCAGCGGATCGGGGTGCGACGGCAGCGGATCGCTGTCGCGCCAGCGGTAGTAGTTGAAGAAGACCGGGCAGTCGCGGCCGAGGTAGACGCGGGTCAGGCGGATGGGCCGGTTGCCCCGGGCCTCCTGCACGAACGTGGTGCCCGAGAACATGAGCACCACCTCGTCGCCCGCGGCCGCCCTGGCACGGTCGATCCACTCGCGCAGCGCGATCCGTACCTCCTGCTCCTGCCGGGGCGGCGCGGCCGCGGCGGGCGGCGGCTCCGAGGCGGGGGACGCCAGGTCACGAGCGGGCGGCAGCGTGACGATCGTGCGGGTCGGCGTGGCAGGGGAGGCCGAGGCCGGCGCCGTCCTGCCCGGCTGCCCCGGATCGGGCCGTCCCGGGCGGCGCAGCTGCCGGTAGACGGAGAGCATGCGCCAGGCTCGCGACGAGCGGATCCTGCTGACCTGCTCGCGGTAGTCCGCCAGCCGGCCGGTCACGGTCTCCAGCTTGTCGCGTAATCGCACGTTCTCCTGGCGCAGCTTCGCCTCGGCCGTGACGAGCTTGTCCAGGCGGTGCTGGGTGAGGGAGTGGCGGTGCCGCTCGCCGTTGTAGACCGTACGGAGCCTGGACAGCTCCGCCTGGTGCGTCCGCTGATCCTCCTCGAGCCCGGCGATGCGCGCGCGCAGGCCGTCGAGCGTGCGCGCGTGCGTGTCATCGGCGGTCCGCGTGGCCTCGCTGTGGGCCGCCTCCGCCGCCTGCAGGTCCTCGGCCTGAGCGCGGACGAGAGCGCGCAGCTCGTCGCGCTGGGCTGCGACGGCGTCGGCCGTCTCGCGGAGCGACTCCATACCGGCGCTCAGCCCGTTGATCGACTCCAGCAGCCGGTCGCGCTCCTCCTCCGCGGCGCCGGCCGCCTCGCGCAGCAGGCCGAGCTCGGTCTCCGCCGCGCGCAGGCCGGCACGCAGGCGGTCGCGGTCGTCCGCAAGAGCGACGAGCCGCTCCTGCAGCTCGTTCCGTTCCGCGGCCGCGCTGCCGGCGAGCTCGGTGGAGAGCCGGGTGACGGTGTCCTGGAGCGACGACAGCTGGTCGAGGACCTGCTGCCCCGCCCCGCTCTCGCCGAGCCGCTCCCTCAGCTCGGCGTTGGCCGCGGTGACGTCACGGTAGAGGCGGTTGGCCCGCGCCAACTTGTCGCGCAGGTCGCGCGCCTGCTCCTCCAGCCGCTCCTCCCGCTGGAGGAAGTCGGCCTCCTCTTGGCTGAGCCGGAAGGCGGGGACGGCGCGCGGGTCCTCCCGCCGTACGGCCACCACGGCGATGTGCCGCGCCAGCACGGTCAGCTCGCCGACCTTGAACAGGGGGTTGATCAGGCGGCGCAGGCCGGCGCGGTAGAAGGTGCGGCGGTGGTCGTGGTGCGGCATCAGCCCATGAGGTACGGACACCAACAGCGTCCCGCCGGGGGCGAGCACCCGGTGCAGCTCGGTCAGCACCGCCCTCGGGTCCGCCACGTGCTCCAGCAGCTCTCCGGCGACGGCCGCGTCGAAGCAGCCGTCGGGGAAGGCGAGGCGCTCGCCGTCGCCGCGCACGAAGGCGAGCCGCCCGGCCGTGCCGCCGGTCGCGCCACTGGCCGTGTCGCCGGTCGTGTCACCGGTCGCCCCACTGGCCGTGTCGACGGGCGGTTCGGCGGCCAGCCCGGCGGCGAAGGCGACGGCCTCCTCCTCGATGTCGACGCCGACCACGTGGTCGCCGCGGCGGGCGGCGAGGATGGTCAGGGTCCCCTGGGAGCAGCCCAGGTCGATAATCCGCCCCGAGGGAAGGCGATCGAGCAGCCAGTGCAGCCGGTTCCTGGTCAGCTCCTGGGTCTCGGGGTCGACATCTATCCCGTTGTAGGCAAAATGGACGCGATCGTGGTTCATGTGGGCTGGGACCCCTGAAGGATGATCAGTGAGGGCCCGACATTACCATTTTCATGAAACAGCCGTTAAGGGCGGTATGCATGGTGCCTGTGGTGCGTAAGCTCATCGTCGCGATGGTCGCCCTGAGCTGTCTGAGCGGGTGCACCACCTCGGAGCCCCCCGCGGCGCGCAGGCCGTCCTCGGTCGCGGCGACGCAGGCCCCGGTCAGCCTCCTGCGGGAGACCGTGTCCGGCCTGCGGGCCGGCGACCAGCTCTACGTGCCGCTCGACGCGCTGGCCAGGCGGCTCGAACTCGCCGTCTCGACCGGCGCCGACGGAGTCGTCAAGGCCGAGTACGTCGAGGACGAGACCCCGCTGATCGACAAGCACGATCCGCGCGGCCCCTGGCTGCACTTCGCCGACGTGGACGTCACCACCTGGCGGCGCATCTCCATCGGGCCGGACGGCATCCCGGTCAGCACGTACGACTTCGGCACCTTCCAGTATCCGGTCGAGGTCGTCCAGTACGGCATGGAGAACTACAGCAAATGGGTCGCCACCGGCGACGAGAAGTACCGGCCGAAGGCCGAGACCGTGGCCCGCTGGCTGCTGGAGCACCAGGACGGCAAGGGCGGCTGGCCGGTGCCCTTCGCGTACTCCTACCGCGACGGGCTGGCGGGCGAGTTACGGGCCGGCTGGTATTCGGGGATGGCCCAGGGCATCGGGGCCGCCTTCCTGGCCAAGATGTACGCCAAGACCGGCGAGTCACGCTACGGCGACGCCGCGCTGCGGGCGCTCGGCCCCCTGACGACCACGGTGGAGAAGGGCGGCGTGCGGCGCGACTTCGAGGGGCACGACTGGTTCGAGGAATACCCGACCCCCACCCCCACGCACGTGCTCAACGGCTACCTGTTCGCCCTGCTCGGCGTGTACGACGTCGGCGAGCTCATGGACGACGCGGCGGCGCGGGAGATGTTCGAGGAGGGCCTCGAAACCCTGGACAGGGTCCTGCCGCTCTACGACCTGTCGTCCAGGACGAGCTACGACCTGCTCCACTACACGCGGACCCCGGCGACGGCGCCCAACCCCGCCCGGTGGAGCTACCACGCGCTGCACGTCACCCAGCTGTCGGCGCTGGACGCGATCACCGGAGGGCGCTACAGCGCGATCGAGGAGCGCTGGCTCGGCTACCTCCACGGCAAGGCCCTGCCCGGCAACTAGCTGTACAGTCCACTGACCGATCCTGGGAGGTTTCGAGGGATGCGCCGCTTGCTTCTCGTGCTGGGGATCTCCCTGGGCGCGCTGGTGGTGCTGGGAGCGCTCGGCGCCGGCGGGTTCCTCGTCTACACGGCCAGCCTCGACAGCGGCATCACCCGCCAGCCGATGGCCATGCCGACCTCGAAGGAGGAGGAGAGGCAGCGCCCGCGGGCGAAGCCCGGCCACGGCGAGACGTGGCTCCTCGTGGGCACCGACCTCAGGTCGGGCGAGCCCAGCACGGGCGCCGCCGCCAAGGCGGGAGACCGGCGCCTCGGCTCGCAGCGCGCCGACACGATCATGCTGGCCCACCTTTCCGAGGACGGCGGGCACGCCGCCATCGTGTCGATCCCGCGCGACTCCTGGGTGACCATCCCCGGCCGCGGCAGAGCCAAGATCAACGCGGCGTTCGCCTGGGGCGGGCCCGCCCTGCTGATCAGGACCATCGAGAAGCTCACCGGCGTCAGGGTCGACCACTACGCCGCGATCGACTTCAAGGGATTCCCCGAGGTCATCGACGCCGTCGAGGGGGTCGACGTGAAGGTGGCCGAGACCGTGCGCGACACGCACAGCGGCGTCACCTGGACGGCCGGCCGCCACCACCTCGACGGCGAGCAGGCCCTGGCGTTCGTCCGGCAGCGCCACGACCTGCCCGGCGGCGACTTCGACCGGATCAAACGCCAGCAGGCGGTGCTCAACTCCCTGGCGGACCGGGTGCTGAGCGCCGGCACCCTGGCCAACCCGCTCAAGGTCGACGGGCTCCTCCGCGCGATCACCAGGTCGATCACCGTGGACGAGGGCGTGACGGCGTCGATGCTCAGGAGCAGGCTCGGCGACCTGGCGGGGCTGGAGGACTCCGCCTTCTTCACGATGCCCACCCGCGGCACCGGCACGGAGGCCGGGCAGAGCGTCGTCTACCTGGACGATCGCAGGACCCGCGAGCTGAGCGACGCGATCAGGGCCGACCGGGCCCGCGACTACGTCAAGCGCAACGGCCACGGCAACCAGGTCAAGCAGGTCCGCTGAGCCGCTGCCGGGCGGTCATTCGTCGCGGATGTTCCAGACGCGCACGGTCCAGTCCGAACTCGCCGAGACCGCGACAGGAACGCCCCCGGCCCCGCCGCCATCCGCGCCCCCGGCCCGGCCGCCCACCCGGCCGGTGGCCAGCGCGTACACCGGGCCGGCATGGCCGCGGATCGCCTTGCCCGCCGCCTCGCCGGTGCGCAGGTCCCACACGCGCAGCGACCGGTCGTCGCCCGCCGAGACCACCCGCTCGCCGTCGGCCGCCAGCGCCCGCACCCAGTCGGTGTGCCCGGTGAGCGGCCCGCCCACGGCGGTGCCCGTGATCAGGTCCCAGCGGCGCAGCGTACGGTCCTCGCCGGCCGACACCGCGATGGGACGGCCGCCGACCACGGTGGCGGTCACCGCGAGGACGGCGCCGTCGTGGCCGGTCAGCGGGTCGCCGATCCGCTCGCCCGCGGTGAGGTCCCACAACCGCAGCTCGTGGTCCTCGCTCGCGGAGATCACCACGGTCCTGCCTTCGACGGCGGCGGACGCCAGCGCCCTGATCGGCTTGCCGTGCCCGGGCAGGGGCGGCCCGGCGGGCGCGCCCGTGGCGGCGTTCCACCGGTGCAGGCGCCCGTCGGCGCCGCCGGAGACGATCAGGTCGCCGGCGAACGTGACGGCGTTGACGCTGCCCCGGTGGCCGGTGAGCGGCTTGCCGAGCGCCGCCCCGGTGTCCAGCCGCCACCTGCGCAGCGACCCGCCGGCGTCGCCGCTGACGGCCACCGGCTTGCCGTCGAGCGTGCCCGTGGCCAGCGCCTTGATCTCGTCGGTGTGGCCGAGCAGCGGGCTGCCGACGGGCGCGCCCGTCGCGGGGTCGGACATCCTGACGGTCGTGTCGGACCCGCCGGAGACCGTCACAGGCCGGCCGCCCACGGTGGCCAGCGCTACCGCCCTGACCTCGTCGGAATGCCCGGGGTTGCCCGCGGCCACGGCCGAGGCGGTCCACGTGGTCAGGTCCCACGTCCGCATGGATTTGTCGGCGCCGCCGGAGAACGCGCGCGGCGCGCCGTCGACCACGGCCGCCGTCACCGCGGTGACGGACCCCGCATGCCCGGTGAGCGGGGCGCCGACCGGCTCGCCCGCGGTGTCCCAGCCGCGGATCACTCCGTCGCGGCCGGCGCCCAGCAGCGTCCAGGACGTGCCCGACCGGACCGCCGCGAGCGAGATCACCACCTCGGGCAGGTCGCCGATCGTGTGGACCGAGCCGGAGCCGAGGTCCCACACCCTGACCGTCTTGTCGTCGGAGGCGGAGACGACCGCCTCCGGCGTGGCGGCCAGCGCCCGCACCCAGTCGGTGTGGCCGGTGCGGGCCGGGCCGGCGGCTTCGCCGGTGCGAAGATCCCAGAACCGCAGCACGCCGTCCTTGCCCGCGCTCACCGCGACCGGCTCGCCGTCCATGGTGGTGGTGGCGACGGCGAGCACGGCGCCGGTGTGGCCGGTGAGGGGGCCGCCGATGGGGTGGCCGGTGGTGAGGTCCCAGACGCGTACGGTCCTGTCGTCGCCGCCGCTGACCGCGACGGGTCTGCCGTCGACCGTGGTGGTGGCGACGGCGAGCACGGCGCCGGTGTGGCCGGTGAGGGGGCCGCCCTTGGGGTGGCCGGTGGTGAGGTCCCAGACGCGTACGGTCCTGTCGTCGCTGCCGCTGACCGCGACGGGTGCGCCGCCGACCGTGGCCGTCGCCACCGCGCGCACCCAGTCGCCGTGACCGGGCATCGGCGCGCCGATCGGCCGCGCCGTGCGCCCGTCCCACCGCCGCAGGGTGCCGTCCTCGCTGGCCGTCACCGTGACCGGGCGGCCGCCGACCTCGGCCGTGCCGACGGCGGTCACGGCCGCGAAGTGGCCGGTGGGCCGCCAGCCGACCGGGCTGCCGAAACCGGCGGCGGCCGCCGGGGAACCGGGCGGCGTCCCCGTGGCCTCGATCAGCCGGGGCACCAGCACCGCGCCCGCTCCGATCAGCGCCACCAGCACCGCCCCCGCCACGGCGAGCCGCCCCACGCCCCGGCGGGAGAGCAGGGTCGGCGGCGCGGCGCCGGTCGGCTGCGAGACCGGGCCGGAGCCCTGCGCCTGGACCGGCCCGGCGGTGGCGGGCGCCGGGGTGGGCGGCGCGAACGGCGTGACCGGCCCCGACGACGAGGCCGGCGACGGTGCCGGCGGTGCCGACGATGGGCCCCACGACGGAGCCTGCGGTCCCGTCATCGGCTCCGTCGTCGAGAGGTCCGGCCACGGCTGCCCGCCCTGGCCGGGCCCCGCCGAGGGCACGATGAGGGCGTTGAGCACCTGGCGGGCGGTCGGCCGCGCTTCGGGCGGGCGTATCAGGCAGGAGGTGATGACCGAGCGCAGCGGCTCGGCGATCCCGCTGAGGTCGATCTCCTTCTGGCGCAGCGTGATGGCCATGGCCGCGATCGTGCTGCCGCTGAAGAGCGGTCGGCCCAGCGCCGCGAAGGCCATCGTCAGGCCCCAGCTGAACAGGTCGGAGGCCGGGGTGACGCGCTCGCCCGCCAGCTGCTCGGGGGACATGTAGGCGGGAGTGCCCAGGACCCCCGTGACGGTCACCGTCTTGTCGCCGAACGCGCGCGCCACGCCGAAGTCGATCACGTAGGGGCCGTCCGGCCCGAGCAGGACGTTGCTGGGCTTGAAGTCGCGGTGGACGATGCCGGCGTTGTGGATGGAGACCAGCGCCGTGGAGGTGTTGACGGCCAGCCGCATGAGCGCGGAGGCGTCCAGCGGCCCTCTGGCCAGGACATGCTGCTGCAGCGACTCTCCGGCGATGTAGTCGCTGACCATGTAGAGGCGGCCGTCGCTGATGCCGTGACCCAGCACGCGCACCGTGCAGAACGAGGCGACCTTGGACGCGACCTCGATCTCCCGCTGGAACCGTAATCTGGACTCGACGTCGGACGCGTCGACGGAGTTCATCGTCTTGATCGCCACGAGCTGCTCGTCGTCGCCGACTCCGAGATAGACCGTGCCCTGGCCGCCCTCGCCGATGCGGCCCGTGATCCGATAATGGTCCACGGACCTGGGATCTCCGGGCCTGAGAGGCTGGATGTCCGGCACGAGTCTCCTGGGCGGGGGCGGGCTGCGGCTGACCTCGATCATAGGGCCACAAGGTCCACCCCCTCCTCCTGCTCTTCCTACGGGCGCACCTCGAAGACCATGTTGAACGGCGTCCGCGCCGCCTCACGGAACCGGGTGAAGCCCGCCTCCGTGACGACTTCGCGGATCGCGGCGCTCCCGGCCTGCGCGCCCAGCGCGTACCCGCCCGGCTGGGACAGGGCGCTGGGCACGCAGAGGAACGTGGACGCGCTGTAGTACAGCCGCCCCAGCGGGTGGAGGTTCTCCTCGACCCGGTCCGCGGCCAGCGGCTCCACCAGGAGCCACGTACCGTCAGGAGCCAGCGCCCCCCGCACCCGCCGGGCCGCGCCGAGCGGGTCGCCCATGTCGTGCAGGCAGTCGAACATCGCCACCAGGTCGAAGTCCGTGCCGCTGAAGTCCTGCGCGCCGGCGATCTCGAAGCCGACCCGGTCGGCCAGGCCGGCCTCCGCGGCCCGCTTGCGCGCCAGCGCGATCGACTCGGTGTGGTAGTCCGAGCCGAGAACCGTGGTGCGCGGGTACGCCTTGGCGAGCAGCAGCGACGACGAGCCGAGGCCGCAGCCGACGTCGGCGACCCTGGCCCCGGCGGTGAGCTTCTCGTCGACCCCCTCCAGCGCCGGGATCCAGTGCGGGATCAGCTCCGCCGCGTACCCCGCGCGGAAGAACGCGTCGCACCCGACGAAGACGTCCTCGTCGTGCTCGTGCCAGCCGACGCCGGCACCCGTGCGGAACGCCTCCGTGATGCGCGGCTCCGAGCGCAGCATCCCCAGAGCGATGAGGAACGCCGCCGGCACGTTCGGGCCGTCCGGGTCGGCCAGGCAGAACGCCTGTTCCTCGCTCAGCGAGAACCGGCCGGTCTCCGGCTCGTAGCCGACGTACCCGCCGGCGGCCTGGCCCCGTAGCCACTCGGTCAGGTAGCGCGGGTGGCACCCGGTGCGCTCGGCGAACTCCTCGGGTGTCGCAGGGCCCTGCGCGAGCGCGCGGTAGAGGCCCAGCCGCTGGCCGACCACGACCGAGCCGGCCGCCTCGGTGGCCGCCATGTCGGCCACGACCCGGCCCAGGAACTCGTTGACCTTCTCGCGGTCCATCCCCCGTCTCCTTCCTGTCAGGCCGGCGTCCACCGGCCTCAACCCCCAAGGACGGCACATGCCCTGACACGGCGAAGGCACGCGCCGGGCGGGCCGGGTTCCGGACCTGCTTCCCGTTGATGGGGCTGACTTCCCGTTCAGGCGCCGACAAGCTAACGGAACGACAAGCCCATTAGTGGCGCGTACGGATCCGGCGGGCCACCAGCCGGGCGACGACGGCCGCGGCGGCCCCCAGCAGCGCCAGCACCAGGAGCACGATCGTCGCCGGCCACGGCCAGGCGCTGCCGTTCAGCGCGACGTCGGTCACCGGATACTCCAGCGTCTTCGCCGTCCACCGGGCCGTCTGCACGTCGTACGTACGGGCGATGTCGCGCAGCACCGGATCGAACGCGAACTCCTCCTCGGCGTGCAGGTACACCGGCCGCAGGCCCGCCACGGGGGCCACCACCTGCCCGCGGGCGGCCTCCAGGCCGGGCACGAGCAGGCGGTCGAGCCCGGGCGCGGCGGCCGCGACCGTCGAGCGCGGCACGAAGGTCAGGCCGTGCCTGGAGCGGAACGGCCCGTCGCCCAGCGCGACGGTGCGCCCGACCATGGCGTGCTCGGTGTACGAGATGAACGCGGAGGCCAGCTCCAGCTCCCCGATGCCGTCGGCGACCCGGATGCCGATGGACGAAGGGCCCGGCTGGTAGGAGGAGTTGAGCGCGACCACCACGTCAGGCGGCTCCAGCTCGGACGCGGGGATCCGCGCGGAAGCGCCGGGGGCGTAGTGCCGCCAGTGCACCCTGCGCGCCGCCTCCCGCGCGGTGCCGGGGTCGACCAGCCGTTCGAGCAAGCGCAGGGCGCCGTCGATGCCGGACAACACGCCGGCCGTGGTGATGAGGTTCCCGTCGTCGACGTAGCGCACGCCGGTCACCCACCCGACGTCGGGGAAGTCGCCGCGCAGCCCGGCCATCCGCAACCAGTGGGAGGTCGCGGGCCTGCCGTCCAGCAGCCCGCTCGACGCGAGCGTGCGCGCCCCGTTGCAGACGCTCATCGCCACGGCGCCGGCGGCCGACTGCTCCCGCAGCCAGCGGGTGATCGAGCCGAGCTCGGCGGGGGCGGGGTCGTCCATGGCGGGGACCACCATGGCGTCGAGCTTGTCGTTCCGGTCGCTCAGCAGCCGTGCGAGCTCGCCGAAGGTCAGGTCGGGCACCAGATCCAGGCCGCCGGTCAGGGGCGCCGGCCGCGAGCCGGGAGAGACGACGTAGGTGTTGACCCGGCCGGTGCCCGCCAGCACCTCGTACGGCCCGAGCAGGTCCGCCACGTTCGTGCCGCCGCCGCCGGCCAGCAGGGCCACCGTCGGCTTGGCCGGGTCGTGCGCCTTCGGCGCCGGCCGGGCGGTCACCGCGTCCGCGCGGGCCGTGTACAGGTCGCCGAACTTGCCGACGGTGTTCACCGCGGAGACCGCGCCGGGAAGCAGCAGCGCCGCCAGGACGACGGCCGTCCCGCGGAACCACCTGCCCCGGAACCTGAACCGGTGCCGGGGATCCGCGTACTCCGCGCGCCGCCACACCATGGCCGCCGCCATGAGCACGAGCGGGATCACATGCCCGATGAGCGACACCGAAGCGGCCGGTAAGGCACCGAACCAGTAAGGGACGAGCAGCACGGGGAACGGCAGGAACACCGACAGCCCCATCTCGGCGATCCGCGGCCGGGCGTGCCGGCGCACCAGCATCCAGATCACCACACCGGCGGCCATGCCGGCCGCCATGAGCAGGAGGTAGACGTCGAAC
Source organism: Nonomuraea sp. B1E8 (assembly GCF_039871515.1). NCBI lineage: Bacteria > Bacillati > Actinomycetota > Actinomycetes > Streptosporangiales > Streptosporangiaceae > Nonomuraea > Nonomuraea sp. B1E8. The sequence continues at coordinate 23,691 of NZ_JBDPLS010000007.1, forward strand.
CGGCCGACCTCCAGCACCGAGATCCACAGGGGGTCGAGCAGCATCATCCCGAGGGCCGCCGCGATGACCAGTTCGAGGTAGTGCCAGACGAGGCGGGCGGCGGTGCGCGCCCCGCCGGGAAGGCGTTCGTGGTTCGTCATGCCGGACTCCTGACGTGAAGGACGTTGAGGCCCCTCACGCTAGGAGGGCCGGCGCGCCGCCGAATCAGTGAAGTCGCCGGTCCTCGCACCGGTCCTCGCGCCGGCCTTCGTGCTGGTCCTGCGCCCGGCCCTACGCCGGGCGTTCGGCGAGCACCATGCGCATGAGCTCGGCCCGCGACGTGAGGCCGGCCTTCTGGAAGACCTTGCGCAGGTGGTAGTCCACGGTGCGCGGGCTGAGGAACAGTTGCGCGGCGATCTCCCGGTTGGTCAGCCCTTCGCCGACGGCCAGCGCGATGCGCAGCTCCTGAGGGGTGAGCGTGGTCAGCGCCCCCGCCTCGGGGGTGCGCGCCGACTCGCCGGTGGCGCGCAACTCGCCCAGCGCGCGATCGGCCCAGGCGATCGCGCCGATGCGGCGGAAGGTCTCCGCAGCGCCGCGCAGGTGCTGCTGCGCCTGGGAACGCCGCCGGTCGCGCCGCAACTGCTCGCCCAGCAGCAACTCGGTACGGGCCTGCTCCAGCGGGGCGTCGGCCAGCGCGTGCAGGCGCAGGCTCTCCGCGTAGTGGGCCGCGCCGTCCTCGCGGACCAGCGCCCGGCAGCGCGCCGTGAGCGCGCCCAGCTCCGGCGACGCGGTGTGCTCCGTCCACCGCGCGTAGCGGGCGGCGGCCACGGCGGCCCGGTCGTGCTCGCCGGCCCTGACCAGAGCCTCGACGAGATCGGGTACCAGGCCCATCGCCAGGTCCGAAGGCTGGTCGGCGTCCCACCCGCCGACCGCCTCGAAATGCCGCGCGGCCTCGCCGTGCCTGCCCGCGACCAGCTCCATCAACCCGAGGGCCCGCCTGGCGTACGCCGTCGCATCCGCCAGCCGGCGCTCGCTCGCCTCGGCCAGCACCTCCGCGGCCAGCTCACCGGCGTCGGGACGGCCGCGGATCGCGGCGCACAAGGCCAGCAGCCCCCGGTTGCGGCAGGCCGTGTTCGGCTGGCCGACCTCGGCGGCGAACGCGCAGCCCTCCTCGGCGTGGGCCTCCGCCAGCCCGAGCCTGCCGCGGGCGAGCTCGTCGGCCGCCTGGTATTCGAGGTTCCACGCGAGCGCGCCCAGCGAGCCGCCGGCGCGGGCCAGCCGCCCGGCGTTCTGGTACAGGCGCCGGCTCAGCTCGCGGTCGCCGAGCCCCCGGGCGATGGCCCCGGCCAGAGTCATCGTGATCGGGTCGGTGAGCCCGTCCACGCCGGCGCCGTCCCGTACGGCGGGTCCCGGGTCGTGGCCGGCGCGGGCCAGGCAGGCGGCGCGCAGCAGCCGCAGCACCGCCTCCTCAGGATCGCCCCCTCCGTCCCGAGCGTCCCGGCCGTCCCGCTCCGGTGTGCCCTCGTCGAGCCAGCGGGCGAGCTCGGCCCAGGTCCCCGGCCGGTTGGTACGGGTTCCGAGGTCGCCGTACATCGCGATGGTCGGGGTGAAGCGGCGCCGGTCGACCCGCAGCGCCCGCGGGATCCACGGCCTGACCAGGTCCATCGCGTCCTCGGGAGAGCCGGTGAACTCGGTCACCACGGCCCGCATCGCGGCCACGGAGATCCGGTCCACCTCGTCCAGATGGGGCTCGCGCTCGGCCCGGTCGAGCAACTCCCCGGCCGTGGCGGTGAACCCCCCGCGAACGGCGGCGCGCGCCGCGCTCCACAACCGCCGCCCCCGGTGCGGGCCGGCCGCCGTGAGCTCGGCGGCCCGCGACAGCGCCGCCATGGCCGCCGCCGGGCCACCGCGCAGCGCGGCCTGCTCGGCCGAGCGTTCGAGCAGCTCCGCGGCCTCCTCGTCGTGGCCGGTCGCGGCCTGACCGCGGTGCCAGGCCCGCCGGTGCTGGTCGGCCGGAGCGTCGAGGGCCGACGCGAGGGAGCGATGGATCGCCGCGCGCCGTCCCGGCGTGGCGCTGTGATAGATCGCCGACCGCATCAGCGGATGCCGGAACACCAGCCTCGGCCCGTCGTACGTCAGCAGCTCGTCGAGCTCCGCCCGGTGCAGCGGCCCGGCGTCGAGGCGCAGCTCGACGGCCGCCTTCTCGATCGTCTCCACGCTGCCGGAACCGTCGGCGGCGACCAGCTGCAGCAGCGGCAACGCCGCCGCGTGCCGGGCACGGACCCGGTTCAGGAACGAGCGCCGCAACTCGTCGGTCAACGCCGGCGGCTCCTGCGCTCCTTCCGGCGGGAGCTCCTTGCCCGCCAGCTCCAGCAGGGCCAGCGGGTTGCCGCCGGTGGCGGCCAGCAGGTGGCGGCGCTCGCCGTCGGTCAGCCGCCGCCCGCCCGCGCGCCCGGCCAGCAGCGCCGTGGCCGCCTCACCGCCGAGGCCCATGAGCGGGACCCTGCGCAGGTGAGGCAGGTCGGTGCCGTGGCCCTCGTCGGCCCGCGCGGCCAGCATCAGCGCGACGGGCTCGTCGTCCAGCCGGCGAGCGACGAACGCCAGCGTCTTCAGCGTCGGCTGGTCCGCCCAGTGCGCGTCGTCGACGACGCACAACACCGGCCGCTCCCCGGCCAGCAGGGACAGCAGCGACAGGCTCGCCAGGCCCACCAGGAACGGATCGGGCGGGCCGCCGTGCGCCCGCCCGAACAGGATGTTCAGCGCCTGAGCCTGCGGCCCCGGCAACTCGCCGACCGAACCGAGCACGGGCATGAGGAGCTGGTGCAGGGTCGCGTACGCGAGATCCGCCTCGGGCTCGACGCCGACCGCGCGGAGCACCTGGAAACCGGCCGCCCGCTCCTCCGCGTACGACAGCAGTGCCGTCTTGCCGATGCCCGGCTCGCCGTGCAGCACGACCCCGCCGCCGTGCCCGTCCGCGGCGCGCCGCAACAACGAGTCCAGCAACTCGGTCTCGTCGGCTCGCCCCAGCACACGCCGAGCATAGAAAGCACCGGCTACCCATGACAATCATCCCAAGCCAGGGCCTTCTTAAGCGTTCGTGGCGTGGACGCTTCGACGCGGCTGTTCTGTGCGGGCGCGGGGATGCCCGCAACGGCGGGGTGACGAGACCGGCGATTTCGCCGATGCGGGGTGAGGCGGCGGGCTCCTAGCGTCGGTCGCGTACCGGACCTGCGAGACGAACCGGGGGCGAGGCCACCATGACGCGCGGAGCCTTGAGCGGCCGTACCGCCATCGTCGCCAGCGCCGGGCACGGCATCGGTCACGGGGCCGCCGCCACGTCCTGCGCACTGAGCAGGGCGGGCGCCAGCGTGGTGCTCGCCGCCCGCGACGGCCAGGCCCTCGCGGCACTGGCCGCCGACCTCGGCGCGGCGGGCGGCCAGGCGGTCGCCGTCCCGACGGACCTGGCCAGCCCGGTGTCGGTGCGGCGGCTGGTCGAGCAGACGCTCGGCGCGTTCGGCCGCCTCGACGCCGCCTGCAACGACGTCGCCTGCCGCCCTGCCGCCTCTGACGCCGCCGGATGCGAGGGCGCCGCTTCGTGTGGCGCGGCAGGCTGCGACCCCGGATGTGACTGTGCCGCTCAGGTGCGGGGGCTGTCCCTGGCGTTGAAGTACGAGATCCAGGCGATGCGCCGGACCGGCGGCTGCATCGTCAACCTGGTGCCGTCCGATGGCCCGCAGGCCGCCGTGGTCGAGTTGACCCGCGAGGCCTCGCTGGACCTGGCCGGCTCAGGCGTCCGGGTCAACGCCGTGGCAACCGGCCCGCTCGCCGGCCCGCTCGCCGGCCCGCTCGCCGGCCCGCTCGCCGGCCCGGTCGCCGGTTCGGGCGGCGCGGAGGCCGGCTCGGGCGGCGCCGAGGGTGTCGCTCATACCGTTCTGTGGTTGTGCTCGGACGCCGCGTCCGCCATCACCGGCAAGGCGCTGTACGTCCGCTCCGGACCCTGCTGCGACTCCGGCGGGCTCCCCCCGCGGACGTGACGATCACGCAGGAGGAGACGCCGGGAGAAGGGGCCGGCGTCCCTGGCGGGCCCGTGCCGTGCATCGATCGCGCGTCAGAGGGTTCTCGTCATGAACGCGCTGTGCGGGTCGGGCCTGTAGTCCGCGAACGGCTCGCAGTACGCGAAGCCGAACTTCTCGTACAACCGCCGGGCGGGAAGGAAGAACTCGGCCGAGCCTGTCTCCAGGCTCAACCGGGTGAAACCCATGCGGCGGGCCTCGGCGATGATGTGGTCCAGCAGCAGGGACGCGATCCCGCTCTGCCGTCGCGCCTGCGAGGTGCGCATCGACTTCACCTCGGCGTGGCCGTCGTCCAGCCGTTTGATCGCGCCGCAACCGACGACCGTGTCACCGTCCATGACCGACCAGAACGTGACCCCGGGCTCGCGCAGCCCGTCGAGGTCGAGTGCGTGCTTGCTCTCCAAGGGCGTGATGGATCGCATCTGCTGGACGTGTTCGTCAAGGAACGTGGCGATCTCCGGGCTGGACAGGTCGTCGACAACGATCTTCATACGCGTCTCCCTCCGGCGGCTGGGCGTCAGGCATAGCGTGCCAGCCCGTCGCCGGCCGGATTCCGGCGGGTGTCCTTCCGGCCGGCGGCGCGCCCCTCACCCGGCGGCGGCGGTAACGCGCAGGAAACGCCTCCCTGTGTTGGATCGCGGGCCATAGCGGGAAACCGCGCCGGTCGTTTTTGGAGGAGGCATGATCATGGAACGTCGATCACCTGTGGCATCGCGGCGGTCCTTGCTGGGAGTGATGGGAGCCGCGCCGTTCGCGGTCGCCGGTGGCGTGGTGGCGGGGCCCGCGTCGGCCGCCGCGTCCCGCCGCGGCCGGATACCGAAGGAGTTGCGCCCCGGCGGACAGTACGACCGGTACATCGCCGCCCGGGCCAAGGCCGGCGAGTTCTCCGGCACGGTCCTGCTGGCCCACCGCGGCAAACCCGTGCTGGAGCGCGCCTACGGCATGGCCGACAAGGCGCGGAAGACGCCCAATCGGATGGACACCCTTTTCAACCTCGGCTCGATCGGCAAGTGCTTCACCGCCACGGCCCTGCTGCAGCTGGTGCAGCGGCGCAAGGTGGCACTCCACGAGAAGCTGGGCACCTACCTGGACGGGTTCCCCGCCGAGGTGGCCGCGAACGTGACCGTCCACCAGCTGCTGACGCACACCTCCGGTGTGGGCAGGCCGCCGCAGACGAGCGGACCGCCGAACCAGGAGGAGCAGGCGTGGGACTCGGTCGAGGAGGTGTGGGAGGGCACGCTGAAGGCCATCCGCCCCCTGCCGACGCAGTTCACGCCGGGCACCCGGTACAAGTACAGCAACGACGGGTTCGTCGTGCTCGGGGCCATCGTGGCCGAGGTGTCGGGGCAGGACTACTACGACTACGTACGCAAGCACGTGTTCGCTCCGGCCGGCATGAAGCGTACGGACTTCTACACCAGGCCGCAGATCCTGGCCGCGGACGACATCGCGCACTCCTACACGACCGACCGCAAGACCGGTGAGCGCTATGACTTCACGGCGAGCGAGAGGGCCCCGTTCGTCGGCCTGCCCGCCGGCGGCTCCTACTCGACCGCGGGAGAGCTGCTGACGTTCGTGCAGGCTCTGCGGGAGGACGGCAAGCTGCTCGATCACGCGACCGTCGAGCTGGCGACCAGCGGCAAGACCGTCGTGCCTCCCGAGGAGGGCCAGGACCCGCTGCTGCTGTGCTCCCACTACGGGTACGGGTTCGCGGCGAACATCTTCGGCGGCCGGCGCCTCTTCGGCCACACCGGCGGCGGGCCGGGCGTGGGCGACACGTACAACGTCTATCCGGACCTGGACTGGGTGTCGGTGACCCTCGGCAACTACGACAGCACGGCCACCAAGCCCATCCTCCATCTGGAACGCCGGCTCATCACGGGCGGCTAGCGCCCGGCCGGACGGTGGTTGGACCCCGGCGGGGGGAGAGGGCCGTACCAGGTCGAGAGGACTGGTGGGCCGGCGGCGCCCTCCACGGGAAGGCTGTCATGAAATGTCCGTAATAGGTAAATGGTGATGTGGGAGGTCGCTGGGTAGAGAGCGCAGCCTAGGGAAAGGAGCCGGCCATGAACGTTCCAGCAGAGGACGCCGGACAGTCCTTGGCGGCAGAGGACGGGTGCCCCTTCCAACTCTCCGACGCCGGGACGTACGTGGTGGACGACGCGGGGCGCATCGTCGGCGTCAGCCCCCGGGCGGAGCAGATGCTCAACCGCGCCGCCTCGACCGTGCTGGGCATGGACGCCCACGACCTGCTGCACCGCGGGAAATACGGCGAACCCCTGCCGCGGAGCCGGTGCGTGATGCGGCAGGCCCTCATCTCCAGCGAGACCAGGCAGGGCCACCAGGAATGGATGGAGCGCGGGGACGGCTCGCTGATCGCGGTCTCCTGGATGGTGACCCCCTGCCGGATCGCCGAGGGGGGCCAGGGGGCGCTGGTGCTCTTCCACGGGGCATCCTCGCCCGCGCCCGCAGAGGGGGAACGGAGACCGTCCGCGTCGTCGATGCCGGAGCTGGACCGGCTGGCCCTGCTGGCGGAGACGACCGCGACGCTCACCTCGAGCCTGGACGTCGACGAGACCGTGCGCCAGCTCATCCGCCTGGTGGTGCCCCTGCTGGCGGACTGGGCGGTGGTGGACCTGCTCACCGAGGAGGGCGGGGTGTCCCGCGTATCCGTGGTGCACTACGAGAGCGGCGTACGGGTGCACCGGCGGGAGCTGGAAGGGCTGATGCCTCCGGTGCCGCAGGAGTCGATGATGCCCCTGTCGCGGGCGCTGCGCGGAGTCACCCCCGCGCTGGTGGGGCCGCAGGACTACCAGGGGGTTCCCGACTCGGACATCGCGGTGAAGCAGCGGGAGCTGTTCGAGGGGACCGGCATGCACTCCGCGAGCATCGTGCCGATCCGCGGCGTGCGGGAGGTGGTGGGCGCCCTGACCCTGGGGCGCTCCGAGCGGGCCGGTGCGTTCACCCCGGACGACCTCCTGCTGGTCGAGGACATCGCCCGCCGTGCCGGGCTCGCGCTCGACAACGCCCGCCTCTACGAGCGGCAGCGGCGGGTCGCCGAGACCATGCAGCGCCACCTGCTGCCGACGCTGCCCCGCGTGCCGGGGGTGCTGATGAGCGCACGCTACCTGCCCGCGCCGGACGCCTCCCAGGTCGGCGGCGACTGGTACGACGCCTTCGTCCTGTCCGACGGGGCGACGGGCCTGGTGATCGGCGACGTCGTCGGCCACGACCTCGACGCCGCCGCGGGCATGGCCCAGGTCTGCAACATGCTGCGCGCGTACGCCGGGGAGGTGGAGAAGCCACCCAGCATGATCCTGAACCGGCTCGACGAGGCGATGGTGCGGATGGCCGAGACGACGATGGCCACCGTCATCTTCGCCCGGCTGGAGCAGCCGGACGACACCTGGCGGCTGCGCTGGACCAACGCGGGCCACCTGCCGCCCCTCCTGGTCGAACGCGACGGGCGGGCCCGCTTCCTGGAGGACGGCAACGGCATGATGCTGGGCACCGGGCTGCCTGCCGCGCGCGGGGACGCCGCCGTCGAGCTGCCGCCGGGCTCGGTCCTGCTGCTCTACACGGACGGGCTGATCGAGTCTCCCGCCCACTCCCTCGACGACGGGCTGGCCAGGCTCGCCAGGTACGCCTCGCCCCTGGTCGACCAGCCGCTCGGCCCGATCTGCGACGCGCTCCTCGCCGGCGTGCGGCCCTCCGACAACGACGACGACGTCGCCATGCTCGCCCTGCGCATCCCCGGCTGACCCGCGCGGGCCGCCGGGGGCCTTGCGAGGGGGGAGGCGGAGGAGGTCAGGCCACCTTGGCGGACGCGGCGGCCCAGGTGTTGCACGAACCCGGGTCGCCGGTGGCGAAACCGCGCGCCACCCAGGAGCGGACCGTGGCGGTCGTGCCGTACCAGCTGTTCCTGCCGTCCTGGTCGCCGACGGGAAGGGACTTGAAGCGGTGCCAGTCTTTCGCGGAGCGCCCCGTCATCGGCCAGACACTCTTCATGAAGGCGCCACCCAGGCAGGCGGACTGGAGGAAGTAGCGCCGGGACTGCTCGCGGTACTCCGCCCTTCCGCCGGCGGACAGCTCGCCGAGGGCGGCCGAGATGCCGGTCAGGTACTGGACGTGGTAGGCGTACATGGAGGCGGCGGTGTGGAACAGCCACAGGTCGGAGGGGTCGGCGGCCCACTCCTCGCCGATCTGGAAGATCAGCGTGCGGGACCTCTCGCAGTACCACGCCTGGGAGTCGGCGCCGTCCACCTCCAGGTCGCAGTGGTTCCTGGGGATCCGGTTCATGTGCCGCACCCGGACCGGTTCGTACGGCAGGCCGGCGCCGGTGAGGTGCCGTTTCCAGGTGCGCTCCAGGCAGGCGACGACCGCGTTGACGTAGGCGCGCGCCAGCTTGCGGTCGCCACGCCTGACCGAGGGCTCCCCGCAGGTCGTCCTGGGCAGCGGACCCGCCTGGTAGAGCGGGTTGGCGGTCAGCTCGGAGCGGTCGACGGGATGGACCGTCGTCCCCGCGGCGGCCACGCTCGTCGCCGGCCCGGTCAGCGGCGCGGCGAGGGTGCCCGCCAGCGCCGTGATCATGAAAAGTCTCACGTGGCGTGACTTTAGGGCCCGGTCCGGCCGCCGACAAATCGCCGCCCGCCGGTCGACGCGGCGTAGGACCGGATCGTCTCCAGGAACAACACGATCACGGTGATCCCGAGCAGCCCGTGGTACCACTGCCAGCCCACGCCGATGCCGACGAACCCGTCCACGGCCATGATGCCGGCGCCGCCGCAGACGGCCGCGGCCATCCCGGTGAGCACGAGCAGCATCAGCCATCTGGGCACCCGGCGGCCCGGCGGCAGGACCGTGAGGAGGACGATCCCCGCCCCCGCCACCCCGGACGCGGTCGCGAGCCACTGCGCCGTGGCCGCGTCCATGAAGTAGCTCGCGGCCTCGGAGGCCGGAACCGGCGGGCCGCCGGGAAACCCGAGCCGGGCCTGCGTGGCGAAGGCGGCCTTCCCGGCGGCGTAACCGAGGAACAGGCCCGCCACCGCGTACGCGGGCCAGCGTCGTGGCCGATCAGAACGCATCATGGCCGTCACCGTAGACGCCGCTCGCCGGGGTCTTCTTCCCCTCGGCCGGGGAGGAACGTCCCCCGCGAGAGGGAGAGAAGGTGTCAGATCCGGTCGCTGAGAGCGCTCAGCAGGCGGCCGAACCCCCGGGTGGCCAGCCGCGGCGGCGCGGCTCCGTTCATGCGCATGAGGCGCTCGCTCTGCATCAGCGTCCGCGGGCCTGACACGGCGAGGGTGTTCGAGGCGACGGTGGAGGCCAGGGCCGCCCGCCGCCTGCGCCTGGCGGAGTACACGCCGACGACGTCGGCCGGATCGGCCACCGTGGCCAGGCAGTCCACCAGCGTCGCCACGTCCTCCAGCGCCTGGTTGGTGCCCTGCGCCCCGACGGGTGGCATGCCGTGCGCCGCATCCCCGAGCAGCACGCAGCGCCCCTCACCCCAGCGGCACGGCACCTTGTGCCGGGTGTGCGGGAACAACTCGGCGTCGCCGTCGCGCAGCGAATCCAGCACCTGCTCGACCGGGGAGGCCCACCCCGCGAACCGCCGGCGCAACATCTCCAGCGGCTTGTCCTCCCTCGGCGCGTCAGGCGACCACGGCACGTCGAAGAACCACTGCATGAGCCCGTCGCCCGCGCTCGCGTACCCGAAGTCCCCCTGCCTGCCGATCATCAGCGTCGTGACCGGCCCCAGGTCGAAGGGGGCCGGCGTCAGACCCTGCCAGATCGCCGCGCCGGTCAGCGCCGCCGGGGCGTCGCCCAGGACGTGGGCCCGCACCCGCGAGTGCACGCCGTCGGCGCCCACCAGGAAGTCGCCTCCGTACTCCTCGCCCGTCCGCGTCCGCACCCGTACACCGTCGCGGTCGGCCCGCACCTCCGTGACCCGCGCGCCGAAACGTACGGTGTCCTCCGGCAGCCCGCCGGCCAGAAGGGTGATCAACGAGCCGCGCGGAAGCACCCGGGCCGCCGACCCGAACCGCTTCGCCAGCGCCTCCAGGTCGAGCTCCAGCACCGGGTGGCCGCCCGCGGTCCGCAGGCGCATCGCCGTCAGCCGCTGCCCCGTGCCTTCCAGGTCGACGCCGACGTCCCCGAGGATGGCCGTGCCGTTGCACCACAGGGTGATGGCCCCGCCCCCCAGCCGCAGCCCCGGCGCCTGCTCCAGCACCACCACCTCGTGCCCGGCGGCGATCAGTCCCCGCGCCGCCGCCAGCCCGCTGATCCCCGCTCCCGCTACAAGCACCCGCACCGGCGGCCTCCCAAGCTCTACAAAATGTAGTACTACACTTTATAGAGGCTTGGGATCGCCGGCCGGACCGGGGCGCCGATCAGTCCGTCTTCGCGAGCTCGTCAAGGGCGGCGCGGGTGACATGGAGCCCGTTGCCGGGAAGCGGGGTGTACGTGTCGCCCGCCTTCGCGGACGTGGCCGCCGTGCCGTCCGGGCCCGTCGCGACGTACTGCCCCTGTTCCGGACTCACCATGGTGTGGTCCCCGGTGTCGTCCCAGGCGTGCAGGAACAGCAGGTAGCTCTTGTCCTGGTCGAGCTTGACCTCGTCGAGCGCGGTCAGCTTCTCGCCGTCGAGCTCTCCGCCGAGCTGCCGGACCTCGACGGAGCGCACGTCGGCCGGATCGCCCTTGAACACGTGGGTGATCTCCGCCGTGGCGATGGTGACGATGTCGCCGACCTCCTGTTCGGCCACCTTCCTGGCCTCGGCCAGCTCGTCGGGGGTGAGCCCGTACAGGGGGTTGGCCTTGGGGTCGTCGTACCCCTCGTCGCCGGGTTCGAGGATCTTCGAGGGCTTGTCCCTCGCGGTTCGCATGCCGGTGACGTTGGCCTGCACCACGAGGTCCGCGTCGTCCCACATCTCCTTCACGGAGGCGAAAGCCGGATAGTCGGCCGACACGACCGCCTCCCGCGCGCCGGCCTCGTCCATGGAAACCGCCGTCGTCGTGGCGGCTCCACCTCCGCATCCCGCCACAGAAAAGACGAGGCCCGCGCTTAAGGCGAGCGTGGCAAGGTGTCGCTTCGCCATCAGAACTTCCTCGTGTAGCCGGTGGTGTAGTAATCCGTCACGTCGCTGTTGTCGTGCGACTGGCGGCGCGTCATGGTGTTCCGATTGCGGCACTTACACATGATCGAGTCGTTGCGCTCGTTGTGTCCCAGACTCAGCGCATGGCCGAGCTCGTGCGTGAAGACGCTGTGCACGTAGTTCTGGAACCGGCTGGCCTTGTTGGCGATCGTGCGGGCGTTGAGCGTGATGTAGCAGCCCGTGGATCCGCCGTTGACGTGGTAGCTGTAGTAGTGCCCGAAGCCTGATGAGCTGTAGCGTCCTACCTTGACGTTGCAGTTGGCGCCCGAATCGTTGCGCAGGGCCACCCTGGCGTGATTCGACCAGCGTTGTGGCGCCTTGGTCATGGGTGGTTTCCACTGATCGTTGTAGCCGGTCACGTGGTGGTAGCTGAAGTTCGACCACTTCTGCCCGTAGTCCTTTCTGTGCGCAGACACAGGGGTGGCGGCCAGCGGCACAACGGCGGCGACCAGCCCTAAGACGACCACGCCCGTGGCCGTCCGGCGGTGACGGGGAGCATGCCTCACCAGGAAACCTCCTCGATCGGTGCATGGCGGAACACGATCTTTCTAGGACGGTCGTTGTTTCCTTTCTGTTTCCTTTCTGTCTCTGTTCGCGAACCACCGTCTTCCGGCGCCGGCGTCGTGAGCACGGTCCACCTCCCGGGCCTCCGGTGAACGGTCGTCCGCGGCCTTGCTGAGGAAGCGGTCCCGTGCGAAATTTCATGGGGCGCAAGGGCGGAGCAGGGAACCATCGATCGACGTGAGCCGCCCGGCCCGAGCCCGTTGGGAGGCGCTCGTGACCGGGAGTCGGCTCGGAGGCGGAAACGACGGGGGCGCCGTGCGCGTGGGATCCCAGGTCCGGCGGCCGGTGCGGGCGTGGACGGCGTCCGTTCACCAGTTGCTGCGGCACCTGGAGAACAGAGGATTCGACGGGGCTCCCCGCGTGCTCGGCATCGACGCGGACGGATGCGAGATCCTCACCTATCTCGAAGGCGACACCGTCGGCGACGCCCTGGTATGGCCGTCGTGGACCCGCACCGAGGACACGCTCGTGCAGGTGGCGTCATGGCTGAGGTCGTACCACAAGACGGTGGCCGACTTCGTGCCGCCCGCGGACGCTCACTGGCGCACCGGCCGGCCGTGGGAGCCCGGGCTGGTCATCGCGCACAACGACGCCAGCCCGTTCAACGCCGCCTACCACGCCGGGCGGCTGGTCGGCTTCTTCGACTGGGACTTCGCCGGCCCCACCACGGTGAACTCCGACGTGGCGGCGCTGGCGCTGTGCTGGGTGCCGCTGCATGCCCGTCACGTGGCCGCCGCGGAGGGCTTCACCCAGTTCGGCACGCGGCCCGCGCGGTTGCGCCGGTTCCTGGACGCGTACGGATGGGAGGGCCGGACGGAGACCATCATCGAGGACGCCCAGGCGCAGATGCGCGCTCGTGCGGCCCTGATCCGCCGCCTGGGCGTCACCGGCGACGGGCTCTACGCCAGGCTGCTGCGCCGCGGGGTCGCCGACGACCTCGACCAGGCCGTCCGCGAACTCGACGACTTCCCGCGCTAGCGCGCCCCCACACCCGCCGGCGGGATCGGGAGCGCGCCTACCCGCCGGTCGCCCTCCGGCGCGCGGATCGGGGCGGTGAGTGCAGGGCCGGTCGCCCTACGGCGCGCCGATCCGGGCGGTGAGGGGGAGGTCGGCGACGCTGGAGCCGGCGTGGACGGTGAACTCGCCCGGCTCGGTCCGCCAGCCGCCGTCCCAATGCTGGAACGCGCGGCGCGGGAGCGGGATCGTGACCCGATCGGCCTGCCCCGCGCCGGCGCGCACCACCGCGTAACCGGCGAGCCAGCGCACCGGCCGGTCCACCGCGCCCGACTCCCGTGACAGGTACACCTGCACCACGTGCTTGCCCGCGCGCCCGCCGGTGTTGCGCACGGTCAGGCTCACCTCACTGGGCGAGGCGGCCAGGTCGGTCAGCTCCCAGCTCGTGTAGCCGAGCCCGTGCCCGAACGGGTAGGCGGGCTCGGTCCCGGCGCGCAGCCATGCGCGGTAGCCGACGTGCACGCCCTCCTCGTAGGCCACCACCCCGTCCACAGGAGCGGTCCGCAGGACCGGCACGTCCGTTTCCTCACCGGGCCAGGTGGTGGGCAGCCGGCCGCCCGGCTCGGCCGTTCCGAGCAGCACGTCGGCCAGGGCGTTGCCGAACTCCTGCCCGCCGAACCAGCCCAGCAGCACGGCGGCCACCTCGTTCCGCCACGGCATGAGCACGGGCGCGCCCGCGTTGACGACGACGACCGTGCGCGGGTTGGCGGCGGCGACCGCGCGCACGAGCCTGTCCTGCGCGCCGGGAAGCGCCAGCGTGGCCCGATCGGCCGCCTCCCGTTCGATCTCCGGGCTCGTGCCGACCACGACCACGGCCACCTCCGCCCGCCGCGCCGCCTCGACCGCCGCCCCGATCGCCTCCACCTCGCCGGCGCGTGCCGTGCCGGCGGGGGCCAGGTCCTCGCCCAGCGTGAGGGTCAGGCCGTTGCCCTGCGGTACGCCGTCCAGCCTGGCCGTCAGCTCGGCCTCTCCGGCGGCGAGCTCGACCGTGACCGAGGCGTGCGGCGGCGAGACCAGGCCGCCGCCGAAGTCCTCGCCCTCGTGCACCAGCTCCCGCTCCAGCACCCGCACACCGTCGACGGCCAGCGTGGCGAATCCGGCTCCCGCGATGCCGAGCCGCGCGGTGCCCTGCTCCCGTACCAGGTAGCGGGTGGTGACCTCCACCGACGTCGTGCCCGCGGGGCGGGATCCGCTCAGCCTGGCCAGGTCGGACGAGCGGCGGTTCTCGCTCAGCAGTTCCCGGCCGCCGGAGTCGAGGAAGCGGGCGCGCACCCCGGGTTCGCCCGAGACGGGGTCGGTCAGCCGCGCGATCGGCAGCGCCGCGAGGCCCTCCTGGGTGACGGCGCCGAGGGTCCACGTGATCTCGGCGTCCGGCAGCGCGGCGCGCAGCCCGTCCAGCGGGGAGATGACGTACGGCGGCGTCACGGTGGCGCTGCCGCCGCCCTGGCTGCGGAACTGGAGGGCGTTGTGCCCGATCACCGCGACCGACCGGGGGCCGGGGGAGGGCCACGGCAGTTCGCCCTCGTTGCGCACCAGCACCATCCCGTCGGCCGCCACCCGCCGCGCCAGCACGGCGCCCTCCTCGGCGGAAACCGCCGCCGGGCCGGGGGAGGGGGTGAGGCCGTCCAGGGCGCCGACGCGGGCGGCCAGCCGCAGCAGGCGCCGTACCTTCTCGTCGACCGCGGCCTCCGGGACGAGCCCGTCGCGCACCGCCGCGACCAGCGCGTCCCCCCACGGCCCGTCCGGACCGGGCATCGCCAGGTCCTGCCTGGCCAGCGCGGCCGGTACGGTCGACCGCGCGGCCCACCAGTCGGACACCACCACGCCGTCGAACCCCCACTCGCCGCACAACGGCTCCGCCAGCAGCGGGTTCTCCGTCATGGTGGCGCCGTTGACCGCGTTGTACGCCGACATCACCACCCAGGCCCCCGCCTCCACCACGGTCTTCTCGAACGCCGCCAGGTACAGCTCCCGCAGCGCCCGCTCGCTCACCACGACGTTCGCCGTGAAGCGCTCGGTCTCGAAGTCGTTGCCCACGTAGTGCTTGGGGGTCGCGGCGACGCCGAGGCTCTGGACTCCGCGCACGTACGCCGCCGCCAGGTCGGCCGTCAGCAGCGGGTCCTCGGAGTACGCCTCGAAGTGCCGCCCTCCGAGCGGGCTGCGGTGCAGGTTGATCGTCGGCCCGAGCACCACGTGGGCGCCCTTGCGCCGCGCCTCGGCCGCCAGCGCCGCCCCGTACGCGTGGGCGGTGGTGACGTCCCAGGTGGCGGCGAGCGCGGTGGCGGACGGCAGGTTCACCGCGGGGTCGCGCTCGTCCCAGGTGACGCCGCGGATGCCGGACGGCCCGTCGGACAGCACCATGGCGCGCAACCCGATGTCGGGGTCGGCGTGGGTGCTCCACTCGTCCGCGCCGGTCAGCAGGCGGACCTTGCGCTCCAGGGTGAGCTTGTCCAGGAGCCGGTCGATCTGGTGCACGGATGCCTCCCGCCACTGCTCATACGTATGAGCACATCTGCCGAATGGGTTGATCCGGGACGCTAAGCACAGAACGCTCGCCCGTCAAGGGGGGGACGAAAAGTTCCGGTCACACCCTTGACGCCTCGCCGTAACGTCCATACCGTCCCTGTTCATACGTAGAAGCAACCGGCCCTCCCCGTCCGGCCGACTTGCGCATACGTATGCGCACCCCCTGGAGACACACATGCGAACAAGAGGACTCCTGGCCGCCGTCGTGATGGTGCTCGCCACCGCGTGCACGGCGGGCGTCCAGAACCAGCCGGCCGGCGGCGCCCGCGCGGACACCATCGTCTTCGGCAAGACCGACGCCGGCACGACGTACGTCCGCAACTACAACGTCGTCGGCCCCGCGACGCAGAAGACCACCAACGCGGAGATGATCTACGAGCCGCTGCTCCGCATCGACTACAGCGACGGCGGCACGGTCAAGCCGTGGCTGGCCGAGAGCTTCGAGTTCGACGAGAAGGGCACCCGGCTCACGATCAAGGTGCGCCAGGGGGTGACGTTCTCCGACGGCGCGCCGCTGACCGTCGACGACGTCGTGTTCTCCCTGCGCCTGCCCCTGGAGAACCCGGACTTCAACCTCGCCGGCACCACGTACGAAGACGTGGAGAAGGTGGACGGGTCGACGGTCGCGGTCACGTTCGGTGAACCCGGCTTCAGCGAGATCAACCAGTTCGCCTCGTCGTCGCTGCCGATGGTGCCGAAGAAGATCTGGGAGAAACAGGACCTCAACGCCTGGACCAACCCCGACCCCGTGGGCACCGGCCCGTTCGTGCTGGAGTCGTTCGCCGCCCAGCAGATCACGCTGCGCGCCCGCGACGACTACTGGGGCGGCAAGCTGCCCATGAAATACCTGAAGATCATCCCCACCAACCAGGACGCGGTGAAGGCGCAGCTGCTGCGCGGCGAGGTCGACTGGGCGATCCAGTCGTGGCCGGGGGCCGAGCAGGAGTACGTCGCCAAGGACCCGCAGAAGCACCTCTACCAGCTGTACGCCACCGGCGGCGCGTACTCGATGCTCTACAACACCGCCAAGCCGCCCTTCGACGACGTGCACGTGCGCCGCGCGCTGGCGATGACGATCCCGCGCGGCGACATCGTCACCACGCTCAACCGGCCCGGCACCGAGGCGGGCCCCACCGGCCTCGTCGACCTCGTCTACCGGGACTGGATCAAGCCGGAGTACCGCGGCAAGGTGCAGCAGGTCGACGCCGAGGGTGCCAGGCGCGAGCTGGCGGAGGGCGGCTGGACGGTCGACGACGGCAAGCTCGTCAAGGACGGCAAGGCGTACGCGCCCAGCCTCTCCTTCAACCAGGACTTCGGCTGGGCCCCCTACGCCGACATCATGATCAACAGCTGGAAGTCGGCGCTCGGCCTCAAGGTCAAGTCCGCCGGAGCGCCCGGCGCCAACCTGTACGAGAGCCAGCAGCTCGGCACGTTCGACCTGACGATCGCCACCACCGGCGGCGCCGGCGTGAGCGGCGTCTACAGCATGCTGGCCGGCCGCGCCGTCAAGCCCGTCGGCAAGAAGGCCGCCACCAACCTGGGCCGCTGGAAGGACGCGAAGACCGACGCCGTGCTGTCCGACCTGATGGGCACCTCCGACGTAGGGCGGCTCAAGCAGCTCGCCCAGGACATGCAGACCATCGTCGTGGACCAGGTGCCCTTCAGCCCGATCTACAACTCGTACTGGTTCGTGGCGATCAACGCCGGGCGGTGGACGGGCTGGCCCACCCCCGAGAAGTTCACGTACGTGCCGTTCCCCAACCTCGGCCCCGACACCACGATGACGCTGATGAACCTCAAGCGTGCCGCCCCATGACCGGCGGGCGCTTCCTGGCCAGGCGGCTCGGGTTCTACGCCGCGGCCGTGTGGTCGGCCGTCACCCTGAACTTCCTCATCCCGCGCCTCATGCCCGGTGACCCGTCGCTGGCGATCATCGAGGAGCTGGAGCGGGTCAGCGGCCAGTCGTTGCCGCCGCGCACGCTGGAGTCCATCCAGCGCCTGTTCGGCGACCCGAGCGCCAACCTCGGCTCGCAGTACCTCGACTACCTGGCCCAGCTCGCCCGGCTCGACCTGGGCGTGTCGATCAGGAACTTCCCCATCCCGGTCAGCGACCTGGTCTGGCAGGGCCTGCCGTGGACGCTGCTGCTCGTCGGCGGCACCACCGTGGTGGCGTTCCTGGTCGGCACCGGGCTCGGCGTGATCGCCGGGTGGCGGGCCGGCGGCCGGTTCGACTCGATCGTCAGCCCGCTGACCACGTTCGTGTCGTCGGTGCCGTACTTCTGGGTGGCGCTGCTGGCGTTGTGGGCGTTCGGGTTCCTGCTCGGCTGGTTCCCGCTGGCCGGCGGCTACGACCCTGACCTGCCCGTCGGGTTCAACGTGCCGTTCATGCTGAGCGTGCTGCACTACGGCGCCCTGCCCGCCGCGACGATCGTGTTCTCGGCGTTCGGCGGCTGGCTGCTCGGCATGCGCAACATGACCGTCACCACGGTCCGCGAGGACTACGTGCTGCTCGCCCTGGCCAAGGGCCTGTCACCGCGCCGGGTCATGCTCCGGTACGCCGCCCGCAACGCCATGTTGCCGAACTTCACCGGCTTCGCCCTCGCGCTCGGCGGCGTCGTCGGCGGCGCGCTGCTGACCGAGATCGTCTTCAGCTACCCCGGCATCGGCTACCTGCTGTTCATCTCCCTCCAGCAGCGCGACTACCCGGTGATGCAGGGCGTCTTCTTCCTCATCACGCTCACCGTGCTCCTCGCCAACCTGGCGGCCGACTCGGTGTACGCGCTGCTCGACCCGCGCATCAGGGAGCGCGCATGAAGGTACGCGCAGGCACGGCCATCATCGCCTTCTTCGCGTTGGTCGCGATCTTCGGCGGCTGGTTCAGCGAGACCGTGCTGGGGCTCGACCCCCGGGCCAACGACATCCAGGCCATCGCCCAGCCGCCGTCGGCGGAGCACCTGCTCGGCACCACCCAGTTCGGGCAGGACGTGCTGGCCCAGGTGATCGCGGGGGCGAGCGGCTCGATGTTCGTCGGGTTCCTGGCCGCCGGGATCGGCACGGCGCTGGCGGTGCTGGTCGGCGTGACCGCCGGCTACTTCGGCGGCGGCGTGGACGGCCTGCTGAACTTCCTGACGAACCTCTTCCTCGTCATGCCGGTGCTGCCGCTCATCTTCGTCGTGGCCGGCTACCTGCAGGGCACGGGCCTGTGGACGATCGCGCTCATCATCGGGCTGTTCGGCTGGGCGGGCGGCGCCCGCACGCTGCGCGCCCAGGCCATGAGCGTGGCGGGACGCGACTTCGTCCGTGCCATGCGGCTGCTCGGTGAGAGCAACCGCCGGCTCGTCTTCTTCGAGGTGCTGCCGCACCTGACCGGGCTGATCGCCTCGATGTTCCTGCACGCGCTGATCGGCGCGGTGCTGGCCGAGGCGGGGCTGGCCTTTCTGGGGATCTCCGACTCCGGGGCCATCAGCTGGGGCACCATGATCCAGGCGGCGCAGCAGCAGAGCGCGGTGCTGCGCGGGCTGTGGTGGTGGTTCGTGCCGCCGGGGTTGTGCATCGCGCTCATCGGCACGGCGGCGGCGCTGGTCAACTTCGGCGTGGACGAGGTGGCCAACCCCAAACTCCGGGTCGTCAGGACCCGCCGGGCACGGATCGCGAGGAGCGAGGCGGCATGACCTCCCAGACACAGGAACACGCGCCGGCCACCCCGGCCGCCCACTGCGCGGTGCTGCAGGTGGACGGGCTCAGCGTCGAGTACGCCGGGGAGGTGCGGGCGTGCGCGGACGTGTCGTTCACGCTGCGCCGCGGCGAGATCCTGGGCGTGGCCGGAGAGTCGGGGTCGGGCAAGTCCACCCTGATCACGGCGCTGACCCGGCTCCAGCGCCCGCCCGCCGTGACCACCGCGGGCCGCATCCTCTACCACGGCCGCGACGGCGGCCCGCCGGTCGACCTCGTCACGCTGGACGACAGGGCCCTGCGGGAGCTGCGCTGGACGAGCCTGTCCATCGTCCTCCAGAGCGCGATGGACGCGCTCAACCCGGTGATGCGGCTCGGCGCCCAGTTCGCCGACGCGCTGCGCGCCCACGACCGGCGGATGAACAAGAAGGAGGCCTGGCGGCGGGCCGCCGAGCTGCTGTCCATGGTCGGCATCTCGGCCGACCGGGTGCGCGGCTACCCCCACCAGCTCTCCGGCGGCATGCGGCAGCGCGCGGCCATCGCGCTCGCCCTGGCCTGCCGGCCCGACCTGGTCGTCATGGACGAGCCGACCACCGCCGTGGACGTGGTCATGCAGCGCCAGATCCTCTCCCAGGTGCTGCGCCTGCGCGACGAGCTGGGCTTCGCCGTCGTGTTCGTCACCCACGACCTGTCGCTGCTGCTGGAGGTGGCCGACCGGATCGCCATCATGTACGCGGGCCGCATCGTCGAGATCGGCACCGCCCGGGCCCTCTACACCGACCCGAAACACCCGTACACGCAGGGCCTGCGCGACTCGTTCCCGCCGCTGCACGCCCCGCTGCGGCCGCTGACCGGCATCCCCGGCAGCCCGCCCGACCTGCGCAGGCCACCGCCAGGGTGCGCGTTCCACCCCCGCTGCCCCGAGCGCTTCGACGGCTGCGACGCCACCCTGCCCGCGCTCGTCCCGGCCGCCGGGCACGAGGTCGCCTGCCTGCTCTACCCTGCTGGAGGTGATCACTGATGAGCGAGCCCGTGCTCGAGGCGCGTGAGGTCGCCAAGCACTTCCCCGCCGGCAGGCGCGGCGTCGTGCGGGCCGTGGAGGACGCCACCCTGGCGCTGCTGCCCGGCCGGATCGTGGCCCTGGTGGGGGAGAGCGGCAGCGGCAAGACCACGCTGGCCCGCGTGCTCGCCCGCTTCTACCCGCCCACCAGCGGCGAGGTGCTGCTGCACGGCCGCGCGGACACCGGCCGCCGCGGCTACCACGGCGACGTGCAGCTGATCTTCCAGGACCCGTTCGGGTCGCTCAACCCGCTGCACCGCGTCCGCTACAACCTCGAACGCGCCCTGCGCCTGCACCACCGCACCCGCGACCGGCGGGAGCTGGAGCGGCAGGTGCTGGAGCTGCTCGAACGGGTCAGCCTCCGCCCCGCGGCCGACTTCGTCGACAAGTTCCCCCACGAGCTGTCCGGCGGCCAGCGCCAGCGGGTCGTCATCGCCCGCGCGCTCGCCGTACGGCCGAAGGTGCTGCTCGGCGACGAGCCCATCTCGATGCTGGACGTGTCCATCCGGCTCGACATGCTCAACCTGCTCGCCCGGCTGCGCGACGAGGACGGGCTGGCGCTGCTCTACATCACGCACGACATCGCCAGCGCCCGCTACCTCTGCGACGACATCGTCGTCATGTACGCCGGGCGCATGATCGAGGGCGGCCCCAAGGAAGACGTGATCGCCCGGCCCCGGCACCCGTACACCAAGCTGCTCGTCGAGTCCTCGCCCGACCCCGGCCGCGGCGAGGACGACCGCGCCGCGCTGTTCGACGGCGCCGACGAGCTGGGGGAGCCGCCGAGCCTGCTGAACCCGCCCGCCGGGTGCCGCTTCCACCCGCGCTGCCCGTTCGCGATGCCCGAGTGCGGGCAGAGCGCGCCGCCGCGCACCGACCTCGGCGGCGGGCACTGGGCGCACTGCTGGCTGCACCAGAAGGGCCGGGCCGGCGAGCTCGATGCCACCACCCACGCGGCCGCTCTGGCCCTGCGAGCCGCCGGCGCCGGCGGCTCGGGAGAGGAGGAAGGGCCATGACGCCCAAGCGCCGCGGGCAGGCCCCGCGCCAGTCCGACGTGGCCCGGCTGGCCGGGGTGTCCCAGTCGGCCGTGTCCCGCGTGATCAGCGGGGACGTGGACTCCGCGCGCATCCCCGAGGAGACCCGCCAGCGGGTGCTCGCGGCGATCAAGGAGCTCGGGTACGTCCCCAACGCGTCCGCGCGCAACCTGCGCAACAAGCGCAACCGCCTGATCGGCGTGCACACCTTCGAGGCGGTCTTCCCGCACGCCCGCGACGACTTCTACTTCGAGTTCCTGCTCGGCATCGAGGAGCGGGCCGAGCAGACCGGCTTCGACCTGGTGATGTTCACCTCGACGGGAGCGGGCGACGGGCGGCGCAGGGTCTACCGCGACGGCACCAACCGGCTCAACCTGGCCGACGGCAGCGTGTTGCTGGGCGTCTCCACCGACCGGGCGGAGCTGGCCAGGCTGTGGGCCGACGGCTACCCGTTCGTGCACATCGGCCGCAGGGAGGTGCCCGGCGCGGAGATCCCGTGCGTGATCCCCGACTACCGCGGCGCCGCCATCGGCATCGTCGACAAGCTGGCCGGGCACGGCCACCGCCGCTTCGCCTACCTGCGCGAGCCCATGGAGATGGAGCCGTACGCCGACCGGCGCGACGGCTACCGCGAGGCGGTGGAGCGGCTCGGCCTGACCGACAGGTCGCCCGGCTTCCGCGGCGAGAGCGGACTGACCGGCGACTGGATCGACGAGCTGGTCCGCGGCGGCGAGACGGCCGTGGTCGCCGAGAGCGTCCGGCTGGCCGAGCAGCTGCTGGGCGGGCTCAGGGAACGTGGCGTACGCGTGCCCGAGGACGTCTCCGTCGCCGTGCTCGAAGCCACCTGGGAGGGCACCTCCGCCCGGTGGGACTCCCTGGAGATCCCGCGCGTCGCCATCGGCCGCATCGCCGTCGACCGGGTCATCGACATGCTCGACCACCCCGACCGGCCACCCGAGAGCCTGCTCGTCCCCTGCCCGATCGTCCCCGGCACCACCATCGCCACCGCCCGCGACGAGCGGCTCTAGGCCCTGGCGACCAGCTCACCCCGGGCCGCGCCGCGACCCGGCGATGGCCCCTGTCCTCATCGACGCGGCCCTCTACACACACGAAGGAGCCCACGGGGAATGACGGAACTCCGAACTGACGTGCTCATCGTCGGCGGCGGCCTGGGCGGCGTCGCGGCCGCGCTCACGGCCGCGAAACTCGGCCGGAAAGTGATCGTCACCGAGCACACCGACTGGCTGGGCGGCCAGCTGACCGCGCAGGCCGTGCCGCCGGACGAGCACCCCTGGATCGAGCGGGAGTTCGCCCCGCCGGGCTACGCCGACCTGCGGCGCCGGGTGCGCGGCTACTACCGGCGCAACTACCCGGTGCGCCCGGGCGCCGGCCCGCTGACGGACCCCGGGCTCGGCATCGTCAGCAGGATGAACCACGAGCCGCGCGTGGCCGTCGCCGTCCTCGACGAGATGCTCGCCCCCTGGCGGGCGTCGGGTTTGATCACCGTCCTGCTCCGCCACGAGCCGGTCGCCGCGTGGACGAGCGGCGACAGGGTCGACGCCGTCACGCTGCGCGACCTGGAGACGGGCGGGGAGCTGACCGTCGCGGCGCCGTACGTGATCGACGCCACCGAGCTGGGCGACCTGCTGGAGCTCGCGGACGTCGAGCACGTCGTCGGGGCGGAAGGGCGCGACACGACCGGCGAGCCGCACGCCCCCGACACCGCCGACCCCCTCGACCAGCAGGCCATCTCGTGGTGCTTCGCCCTGGAGCACCGGCCGGGGGAGGAGCACGTCATCGACCGGCCCGCCGGCTACGAGCACTGGCGCGACACCGTCGCGCCGTTCTGGCCGGGGCCGCAGCTGTCGTGGACGGACGTCGTGCCCATCACGCTGGAGCGGCGCGAGTGGCGGCTGTTCGGCGACGGGACCGGGCACTTCGACCTGTGGCAGTTCCGCCGCATCCTGGCCGGCGAGCAGTTCACCGGCCTGCCCGACCTGACCATGGTGAACTGGCCGCAGATCGACTACTGGGAGAGCCCGCTGCTCGGCGCCGACCCCGCCGTCACCCTGGCGGGCAGCCGGGAGTTGTCGTTGTCGTTCCTGTACTGGATGCAGACCGAGGGCGGCTACCCCGGCCTGCGGCTGCGGCCCGACGTGACCGGCACCCGCGACGGGCTGGCCAAGACCCCCTACATCCGCGAGTCGCGCCGCATCGTCGCCGAGTTCACCGTCCTGGAGCAGCACGTCGGCGTGCAGGCCAGGCCGGACGGCGCGGGCAGCGAGGTCTTCCACGACAGCGTGGGCCTCGGCCGCTACCGCATCGACCTGCATCCCAGCACCGCGGGACGCACCTACGTCGACATCGAGGCGTACCCCTTCCAGATCCCGCTCGGGGCGCTCGTCCCCGTGCGCGTGGACAACCTGCTGCCCGCCAACAAGAACATCGGCACCACCCACATCACCAACGGCTGCTACCGGCTGCATCCCGTCGAGTGGGCCATCGGCGAGGCCGTGGGCGCGCTCGCGGCCTTCTGCCTGGACCGCGACCTGCCGCCGCGCAAGGTCCGCTCCGACGCCGCGCAACTGTCGGACTACCAGCACCTGCTGAGCGACACGCTCGGCATCACGCTCGCCTGGCCGGAAGAGATCCGCACCCATCGAGAGTAGGAGCCCATGTCCCGCTTGAGCGCCACCGTGACCGCCCTCATCCTCGGCCTGCTGGCCCTGATCCCCGTCCAGCCCGCCACCGCCGCCGCGGGGGAGTCGTTCATCGACCGCTTCGACGGCGCCCTCGACACCGGCCGCTGGTACGTCTCCGACGGCTGGAACAACGGCGACCACCAGAACTGCCAGTTCAACAGGAACAACGTACGGGTGGAGGGCGGAGCGCTCACCATCACCTTCGACGACAAGGCGTACGGGGAGCGCGACTACTCCTGCGCCGAGGTGCAGTCGCGGGCCCGGCTCGGCTACGGCACGTTCGAGACCCGGATGAAGGCGGGCAAGGGCAGCGGCCTGAACTCCGCCTTCTTCTCCTACATCGGCCCGGTGCACGACCAGCCGTGGGACGAGATCGACTTCGAGGTGCTCGGCAAGGACACCACCAAGGTCGAGGTGAACTCCTGGGTCAACGGCACGTCCTCCGGCGGATTCCCCGTCGCGCTGCCCGCCGACTCGGCGTCCACCTACGTCGACTTCGCGTACGTGTGGGAGCCCGGCCGGCTGCGCTTCTTCGTCAACGGCACGCTGGTCAAGACCCTGACCGGTGGCCAGGTGCCCACCCACGAGCAGATCCTGTTCGCCCAGATCTGGGGCAGCGACACCCTGACCGGCTGGATGGGCCCCTTCACCTACCCCGGCCACCCCGTCGAGGCGTCCTACGACCACATCGCCTACACCAAGCTCGGTGACCCGTGCCAGTTCACCGGCTCGGTCGCCTGCTCGGTCACCACGTCGTTCGTGGACGACTTCGACACCCTCGACACCTCCCGCTGGTACGTCTCCGACGGCTGGAACAACGGCGCCCAGCAGAACTGCACCTGGGCCCGCGACCAGGTCTCCGCCGCCGGAGGCATGCTCAACCTGTCGTTCACCAAGAAGGCGGCCGGCGACCGGCAGTACGCCTGCGCCGAGGTCCAGACCCGCCAGCGGCTGGGGCACGGCACCTACGAGGCCCGGCTGAAAGGCGTCGCCGGGTCCGGTCTGATGTCGGCGATGTTCACCTACGTCACCGGCGAGGCCATCGACATCAAGGTCATGGGCCGCGACCCCGGCAAGGTCAAGCTCGTGGCCTGGGACGACAGGACGCCGCTGGGCGAGACGCTGGTGCCGATCCCCGAGGGGTTCGTGGACGTGGGCATGGTGTGGTCGGAGAGCAAGATCGACTACTACGTCAACGGCACGAAGGTCCACTCCATCACGGACGCCGCGCGGCTGCCCGAGCTCGACGCCAACCTGTTCCTCAACGTGTGGGGGAGCGACACGCTGACCGAGCACATGGGGCCGTTCGAGGACCCGGGCAGGACGCTCACGTTCCAGGTGGACCGGGTCGCCTACACCGCCCCCGGCGACCCCTGCCCGTTCACCGGCTCCATCGCCTGCGCCTGACACGGGTACCGCGGGCCGTCTCTGACGGCCCGCGGTTGCCGCGTCCCCGCGGGCGCCGTGTGTTTCCGCTACGGTACGGAGGGCCCCGCCACTTGACGTTCCCGGAGGTGACGCCCATGTCCGGCCTGCGTGCGGACGCCCGGCGCAACTACGCGCGCATCCTCGCCGTGGCGGAGGCGGAGGTCGCCGCGCACGGCGCCGACGCCTCCCTGGAGCAGATCGCCCGCACGGCGGGCGTCGGCTCGGCCACCGTGCGGCGGCACTTCCCCAGCCGGCGCGCGCTGCTGGAGGCGGTCTTCCGCGAGCGCATCGACGCCCTGAGCGCCCGCGCCCACGAGCTGGCCGGATCGGCGGACGCGCGGGCCGCGCTGCTGGAGTGGCTGGGCGCGGTCACCGCGTACGCCGCCGGCGCGCAGGGGATGGCCGCCGCGCTGGTGGAGGACGGGCTGATGGGACCCGGGCAGGTGAACGCCTGCGCGGTGACACTCACCGAGGCGGGCGAGCCGCTGCTGCGACGCGCGGTACGCGCCGGTGCGGTCAGTCCCGGCGTGACCGTCGCCGACCTCCTCGCGCTGGTCACCGGCATCGTCCTGGCCACGGAGCGCCGGCCGGATCCCCCCGCCGAGGCGGATCGGCTGCTCGACCTGGCCGTGCGGGGGATCAGCCCGCAGAAGTGAGCCCGGCCCCCGGGCGTCGCCGGGGCGCGGGCGGCGTCCATGCGCCGCAACTCGTCGCGGCGCAACGCGCTCAGGCGTCCCAGGACCCGTTCCCGACCAGCAGGTCGAGCGGGCTCGTCCGGCTAGGCGACGGCCAGCTTCTCCAGGTCGGCGACGAGGTCGCCGGGTGTGGGCAGCAGGGCGTTCTCGTCGCGGAGCCGGGTGGCGGCCGTGCCGTACGCGGGGTCGCCGAGCACGGTGGCGGCGGCGCGCTCGATGGCGGCCGCGTCGGCCTGGCGGTAGTCCACGCTCACCGCGGCGCCCGCGCCGCCCAGCCGTTCGGCGTAGTGGTACTCGTCGGCGTGCGACGGCACCATGATCATGGGTACGGACGACGCCAGCGCCGTCATCATCGTGCCCGCGCCACCTCCGTTGACCACGGCGTCGCAGGTGGGCAGGAGCAGGTTCAGCGGCATCGACTCGACGATCCGCACCTCGGGCGGGACCTCGCCCAGCAGGGCCCGCTGGCCGGGCGTGATCGCGGCCACCACCTCGACGGGCAGGTGCCGCAGGGCCGCGACGGCCAGCTCCAGGCCGTGCAGGGTGCCGGTGCGCTGGGCGAACATGTGCCCCCACGTGACGCACACCCGGGGACGCTCGACGGGCCGGAGCAGCCACGACGGCATGACGCCCGGCCCGTTGTAGGGCACGTACCGGATGTGTTTCCTGGGGAGCTCGCCGGGCTCCGCCAGGCTGGGCGGGCACGGGGCCACCGTGAGGTCGCCGAGCGGGTCCACGCCCTCCAGGCCGTACCGCGACCACAGCTCCTCCAGGGCCGGCGCGTCGAAGTCGCGGCGCCCGTAGGTGGTGTCCAGACCCCACAGGTGCCGTACGGCGGGCACGCCCAGGCGCCGGGCGGCGATGAGCCCCGCGTAGGCGCGTGCCTCGAAGACGACCAGGTCCGGACGCCAGCTCGCGGCGAAGGCGATGACGTCGTCGGCGGCCGCGGCCGCGATGCCGGAGAACATCCCGATGGCGCGGGTCAGGCGCAGCCGCTGGTGCTCCTCGGCGGTCATGTCCTCCCGCGGGCCGAGGTCGTGGCCCTGCCAGAAGGTACGCAGGTCGACGTCCTGTCCCACGGCGAGCGCCGGCAGCCCCGACTGGGTCACGGTGGCGGTGAAACCGGGCTCGCAGGCCACCCGTACCTCGTGTCCCGCGGCGCGGAGCGCCCAGGCGAGGGGGACGGTCGGGTGGAAGTGGGCCGCCGCTGCGATGGTGGTGAAGAGTATGCGCATGGGAGCGACCGTGCGCAGGGCCGGTGGAGGCCCGATGGAGACGCGGTGGAGGCCCGGTGGAGAACCGATCGAGCACCCGTGGGGAACCCGTGAAGCCCGTGGGTGCCGCGAGGAGAGCCCGTGGGGCCCGGTGCTCAGGCGGTCGAGTGCGACGACAGCACGCCGGCGGGCGCGCCCGCGGCCTCCCACATGGCCCGTACCGACTCCAGGTGGGTGCGGCGTGGCCGCCAGCCGAGCAGGCGTGTCGCATGCGTGATGTCCACCTGGGTCCAGTCGCCTCCCCTGGCCTGGACGGCGCCCGCGCGCTCGCGTACCGACTCCGGTGACCGTCCCGCCGCGGCCAGGAGGTCCTCGACGACGGTGCGGATGTTGATCGCCTGGCCGCTGCCGACGTTGACGAGCGGGTCGGCGGCGCGGTCGGCCGTCACCGCCACCACGAGGTCGGCGACGTCCCTGACGTCGACGAAGTCGCGCCATGCGTCCACGATCGTCAGGTCGAGCTCCGCGCCGTCGCGCAGCTTGCCGACGAGGCCGCCGAGGAAGCTGGCCTCGGCTGGGTGCGGGCCGTAGACGTTGGCCACCCGCAGCACCACGGCGTCGAGCTCCCCGGCGCGGACCGCGTCGAGGATGCGGCGCGAGCCGGCCAGCTTCGTGCGCGCGTAGACGCTCTGCGGCGCGGGGCGCAGCTGCTCCGTGATGGTCAGCCCGTGCGGAGTCGGGCCGTACTCGTGCACGCTGCCCACGTGCACCAGACGGGCCGGGCCCGGCAGCATCGTCATGGCCTCGATGAGCTGGTCGACGAGCCGGACGTAGGTGCGGTGCATCTCCTCGTCGCCCGCGACCCAGCCGCCTGTGGCGTTGACGACCGCCTCCACGCCCTCATCGGCCAGCACCTTGGCCAGCTCCCCGCCGGAGAGCGCGGCGACGTCCAGCGGCAGGAACCGGTACGCGCCCAGGTGGGCGGCGCGGCGGCGGGCCACCGCCACCGGCGGCCGTCCCCGGCGGGCGAGGGCGGCGCACACCTGCCGCCCCACGCAGCCGCTCGCGCCCAGCACCGCCACGCGTCCGGTCACAGAACCTTCGTTGAAAGTACCCATGGCCTGACGCTCGCGCCGGCCGGACGACGGCCCGTCGAGCGTCGCTGGACCGGGTCCGCCGGCCCGCTCCAGCGATACTCCAGCCGCACGCGGGCGCCCAAGGCGCCTGACGCGCGCATGCGTGAAATGCCGATGTGCGGAATGCCGCCCGGATTGGCAGGCACAGGTCTGACCACGTTCGGAAACCGGTCGTTCATTTCAACATTTCCGCGCCATTTCGGCACGGTGCGGCGTGCTGAATTCTATCGTTGTACGGGTGATGGGCTCGTCATGGCACACGTCAAGTAAGTGTGCGTCATTGTTCGGGCGCGATTGCAGGGGTTGACCGTGTTCGGGGCGCGCCCTACCATGCGATCATGGAGATCCGATATCCGGTTGAAAACGATGATTTTCAGCGTGACGACGTGAAGGTTTTCACCGTCGGTCAGGGCGGAGTCGGCGTCTCCCGGACCGGCGCCATAGATATCTACACCACAGGATTCGCGGGATGCACCGGTGTGATCATCACCTCGAAGGAGGGCAGAGGGGCCCTGGTCTCTCACGTCTCCCAGCTCGGACACAGGATCGGGCGGGGAGCCGCGGATAATGAGGACAAGCGGCAGGCGAGAAAGAAGAACTATCTGATCGAGGCCACCCAGGGCGCACTCGACCTGGCGAAAAAGCACTTCGCGGACGGCGGCGCGCTCTCCCTGGCGCTTGTCCATGGCATGAAATCGGACCCCGACTTCGTCGACGAGCTCACGGCCGAAAACCCGGCCCTGGTGCATGTCCAGGATATCCGAGCCGATCGGAACAGGGCGGCGTTGCTCTATCTTGACACACGGAAGAAGAGGCTCTACCTGTGGGGCTTCACCCAGCACGACCATTTCGACAAAATCGTGAGCGGGGTGGAGTTGTTCGAGGAGGGTCCACCGAAATGCTCCGCGCGGGGGATGCTCGAACTGGTGCACGCCACGAACGGAATGCCCTGGCGTCTCTACGACTGAGAGATCCGGGCGCGGCCACCGGACGCGAGGGCGGCCGGCCTACCCGCAGGCGCCGGTGAGCCAGGCGCGATATTCCCTGGTGAAGTTCGTCATCACACTCTTCGGCGCCTGGGCCAGCACCTCCTGCCAGCGGCTCACGTTGCCGTTCCAGGCGGGTGGCGGCTCCGTCCAGCTCACGCTGTCGGTCCAGCGGGCCTCGGAGCCCTTGAGGAGGCCGGGGTGGCGCTTGGCGAGCTCGGCCTGGACCCAGGAGTCCTGGGAGTAGACCAGGATGCGTTGAGAGGCCTGGCGTTCGTTGATCGGGTCGGAGATCTCCTTCCAGGCGGTCGCGGCGTAGGCGGGGTCGGACAGGACGGCTCTGGCCTCGGGCTTGACCTCCAGCAGAGCGATCAGGCCGGTTCCGCGCACGTGGTCGAGCCACTGCCGCAGCGTGTAGACCTGCTCTCCCGCGTACGGGCCGCGTGCGACGCGGCGGTCGCGCAGGTTGTCGCTTCCTGCCGCCCACCAGAGGTCGGTGATGTTCTTCCTCGTGCCCGTCAGCCCGTTGGTGGAGGTGTTGTGCCACATGACGGCCTTGGTGCCGTGCCGGGTGAGCTGGAGGTCGCCTTCGACCCCGTCGGCGCCCCAGGCTTTCTGGTCGTTCACGCCGCGGACGTTGTTGGGCTGGCGGATCTGGTCGCGTTCCCAGGGGTTCGGCCCTGAAGGATAGCCGCCGTGCCCGAAGACGAGCGGGCACGAGGCCGCGCGGGCCGTCGTCGCCTGGGAGTGCGCCACGGGCGGCGTGACCGCCACGGCGATCGAGGCCAGCGAGGTCACGAACGCAGCCTTCGTCCTGATCAGCATCACGTGCGACTCCGTCCGTGGAGGGCCGGGCAGGGGGTGATCCGCACGGGCAGGGTATGCGGGGATCCTCAGCCGATCAAGGGTGAGAGGCGTGGCGGTGTTCGTGCCCAGCTCAGGGGTAAAAACCAGGTCAGAAGCTGTCCGAAAGGGCAGACCCGGGACACGGGGGGTGTTGTCGCTGTGGAGCGGGCACATCACTGTCCCGTGGACGGCACGAGCACGACGGAGGATGCCATGTCTCTTCTGCACTACTTCGGGATTGCACGTCAGCCAGCGCCCCCTCCGGATCTCTATCCGGACCGCTCCGGCGCGAGTGCGCGCCGGCGCCGTCGGCGCCGCCGGTGAGCTGACCATCGGATTCAGAGGCATCCGGCCGAGCATCGTCCCGGTCGGGTGTTTCGCCGCCTCGCGGCCCGTGAACTCAAGGGGCCGGCCCTGCTCAGCGCGGCGACGGCAGGACGGACAGCTCGCTGGGATAGGCGTCCGCCGGCGCGCTGAGCACCCAGACGATCATCGTTGCCAGCGTCTGCGGCCGGATGCACGACGCCGGATCATACGCGCGCCCGAAGGCCCGCCTGACCTCCCCCAGCAGGTCGGTCGCCGTCGCCGCGGGATAGACCGTGGTGACGCGCACCCCATGGGCGGCCTCCTCCTCGCGCAAGGAGTCGGCCAGTTCCCGCAGCGCCGCCTTGCTGCCGGCGAACCCCGACCAGCGGGGAACGCCGGTCAACCCCGGTGAGGCGTTGACGAAGATCACATGACCTCTCGACCGCCGTAGGGCGGGCAACGTCAGGCGTACCAGCTCGGCCGCCGAGGCCACGTTCACCGCCAGCGTCCGCCGCCAGGTCTCGGGATCCGCGTCCGCGACGGCCTCCACGGGAGAGATCCCGGCGCAGTGCACCAGCGCCCGCACGTCATCCAGCCCGCCCTCCAGCGCGCCGACGGCGGCGGCCAGCGTTGTGGGATCGGCCAGGTCCGCCTCCACCCCGGGGACGTCGAGCCGCCCGACGTCGCGCCCCACGGCGGTCACCCGATGCCCCGCCTCCGCCAGCGCGCCGACCACCGCCCTGCCGATCCCCCCGGTGGCCCCGGTCACCAGCACATGCCCCATGACGGTCCTTTCGTCGAATCCGGCACTCGATCATCGCCACTCGCGGGAGCCCGCTCAACACGGACCGGTCAGCCGTCCGGTGGAGCGGGTCAGCCGTCCGGTGGAGCGGGTCAGCCGTCCGGTGGGGCGGCGGGTTCAGCCGCCGGTTCATGGCATGGGTGGATGTGCGCCTCGCTGCCGGATTGGGAGGCTGACGACCTCAACTCCAGCAGGTCGGAAGGAACGAGACACATGTCGCAGACGAGCGGTGGGAACACGAATGCGCCCGGCCGCAGGGCGATGAGTCGTCGTGGACTGCTCGCCGGCGCGGGTGCCGGCGCGGTCGCGGGGGTGGCCGGCACGTGGGGTGCCGAGGTCGCGTCGGCGGAAACGGGCGCGGCGGCGTTCGGGCCGGTGACGATACGTCCTGGTGACCCCCGTTACGACACCTTGTTGCGGGGTAACAACTTCCGGTTCGCGGGCCGGCCGGACGAGATCCGCGTGTGCGGCTCGACCGACCAGGTGGTGCGTGCCGTGTCGGACGCGGTGCGGTCCGGCAGGCGGGTCGCGGTGCGCAGCGGTGGGCACTGCTTCGAGAACCTCACCGGCGACCCGGCGGTGCGCATGCTGCTGGACCTGGCACCGATGGACGAGGTCGCCTACGACGCCCGACGGCGGGCGTTCGCCGTGCAGCCTGGAGCGACGCTCGGCCACGTGTACCGGACGCTGTTCAAGGGCTGGGGCGTGACGATCCCCGCGGGCAGCTGCCCGGGGGTGGGTGCCGGCGGGCACTTCTCGGGCGGCGGCTACGGCGCCTTGTCCCGGCGGTACGGCTCGGTGGTGGATCACCTATACGGCGTGGAGGTCGTGGTGGCCGACCGCGACGGCACCGCCCGCGCCGTGGTCGCCACCCGCGAGCCCGGCGACCCGAACCGTGACCTGTGGTGGGCGCACACCGGCGGTGGCGGCGGCAACTTCGGCGTGGTCACCCGTTACTGGCTGCGCTCGCCCGGCGCGACCGGTGCCGATCCGGCGAAACTGCTGCCGCCGTCGCCGCAGCGGATGCTGCAGCAGACGGTCATCTGGTCCTGGGAGCACATGACGGAACGGGCGCTCACCGGTCTGCTGCGCAACTTCGGGGCCTGGCATGAGCGCAACAGCGCACCCGGCTCCCCGCACGCCGGGTTGTACGGCATCCTCCATGTCTCGCACCGCGCCGGTGGCACCGCCATGCTGAACGTTCAGATCGACGCGGACCTCCCCGAGGCCGACGACCTGGTGAGCGAGTTCGTGTCCGCGGTGACCGCGGGCGTCGGGCTGACGCCGGTGCTCGACCTCCGGCGTACGCTGCCGTGGTTGCACCCGATGACCTGGCCGGGCACCGGCGAGGCCGGCGACCTGCTCACCCGCCGGTACAAGATCAAGGCCGGATATCTGCGACGCCGATTCACCGAGGCCCAGCTCGCAGCCGTGCACCGCAACCTGGCGAACACCACCGGCGGGCCGGAGTCCGGCATTCTGCTCATCGGTTACGGCGGCGAGGTCGGCACGGTCGCGCCAGGGGACACGGCCATCGCCCAGCGCGACGTGGTCATGAAGGCGGTCTACCAGACCATCTGGAGCGACGAGAAGGACGACGCGGCCAACCTCGCCTGGGTGCGCCGCTTCTACCGCGACGTGTACGCCGGCACCGGCGGCGTGCCCGTGCCCGGCGCGGTCAACGACGGCTCCTACATCAACTACGCCGACGCCGACCTGGCCGACCCGAAGTGGAACACCTCGGGCGTGCCCGCGCAGACGCTCTACTACAAGGACAACTACCCGCGCCTGCAGCGGGTGAAGGCCAGGTGGGACCCGCGCAACGTCTTCAGGCACGCCCTGGCCGTCGAGCCTCCCCGGGCCGGGTGACCGGTTGAAGAGGTGCTGGAGCTAGATTGTCGGCTGGGAGCGAGCCGCGCGGGAGGAGGAGGCGGATGAACGACCCCGTGGCACGGTGGCCCGTGCTGACGGCCGTCGGGCCGTACGCGCTGCTGGCGTTCCTGACCGCGGTCACCGTGGCCGGCCGGCCGGCGTCCGACGCGTCCAGGCTCACCGACCTCGTCCTGCCCGCGCTGCTGGCGGCGTGGATGCTGGGGGTCTACACGCTCCGCCCGGCCTGGCGCCAGCGGGTGCGGGTGATGGCGGTCTTCTTCGCCGTGCTGGTCGTGCTCTGGGCGGTCCTCGTAGTGAGGTCGCCGTGGTTCGGCTTCTTCACCCCCGCCGTCTACATCTACGGCTTCCACGTCCTGCCGTGGCCGTGGCAGCCGGTCGGCATCGCCGCGGCGGGCGCGGTGGCGGGCACGGCGCAGGCGTACGGCATCGACAAGACCACGGTCGCCGGCCTGGTCACCTACGGCGCCGTCATCGCCGCGAACGTCATTCCCATGTGCACCTTCGCCTGGTTCGCCCGGCGCGACGACGAGCGGAACGAGGAGCGGGACCGCGCGCTCGACGAGGCGCGCGAGGCGAACCGCAAACTGGTGGCGTCGCTGGCGGAGAACGCGGCCCTGCACGAGCAGCTGCTGGCGCAGGCACGCGACGCCGGGGTGCAGGACGAGCGGCAGCGGATGGCGCGGGAGATCCACGACACGCTGGCGCAGGGTTTCACCGGCATCATCAGCCAGTTGCGCGCGGCCGAGCACGCCGGCGACGACCCGCCGGGATGGCGCCGGCACGTCGCCGCCGCGACCGGGCTGGCCAGGGAGAGCCTGTCGGAGGCGCGGCGGTCGGTGCACGCGCTGCGTCCGGAGCCGCTGCGCTCGGCGCGGCTGGGCGAGGCGCTGGCGGGCGTCGCCGAGCGTTGGTCGGCGCTGCACGAGATCCGCGTCCAGGTCACGACGACCGGTACGGCGCGGCCGATCAGGCCGGAGGCCGAGGCCGCGCTGCTCAGGATCGCGCAGGAGGCCCTGGCCAACGTGGCCAAGCACGCGCGGGCGACCAGGGTGGGGGTGACCCTGTCGTATCTGGAGCACGAGGCGGCTCTGGACGTCCGCGACGACGGCGGCGGCTTCGACCCGGCCAGGCTCGACACCGCCGACGAAAGCCCGCGGGCCGATCGCGGCGGGTTCGGGCTGATCGCGATGCGGCAGCGGATCGAGAGCGTCGCCGGCACCCTGCAGATCGAGTCGGAGCCGGGCGCCGGCACGGGCATCTCGGCCCGCGTCCCCTCGGAGCGGGCGAAGGCATGCGCGTGAGCCACCCGATCGGGCTGCTGATCGTGGACGATCACCCGGTGGTCAGAGACGGGCTATGCAGCATGTTCGCCCGCGACCCCGAGTTCGACGTGCTCGGGGAGGCCGCCGGCGGAGCCGAGGCGGTACGGCTGGCCCTGACGTTGCGCCCCGACGTGATCCTCATGGACCTGCGGATGCCTGGCATCGACGGCGTGAGCGCGATCAGCCAGCTCGCCGAGCGGGGGAGCGAGGCCCGCGTGCTGGTGCTGACGACGTACGACACCGACAGCCACGTGCTTCCGGCGATCGAGGCGGGCGCCACCGGATACCTCCTCAAGGACGCTCCCCGCGACGAGTTGTCGCGCGCGGTCCGGGCGGCGGCCCGCGGCGAGGCGGTGCTCGCGCCGTCGGTGGCGGCCCTGCTGATGAACCGCGTGCGCGCGCCCGTTCCCGGGCCGCTCAGCCCGCGCGAGGTCGAAGTGCTCCAGCTCGTGGCGGCCGGGGCCACGAACCGGGAGGCGGCGGCGCGGTTGTTCCTCACCGAGGCGACCATCAAGTCGCACATGCTCAACATCTACGCCAAGCTCGGGGTGAACGACCGTGCCGCCGCCGTCAGCGAGGCGTTCAACCGAGGGCTGCTGGTCCCGCGGCAGCCCGAGCGCCCCTGACGGCAGAGATGCGCCTGTCGGATCGGCCATCCCCTACGAAAGTCGCAGTGGCCGTGTGACTTTCGCCGGGGACGGTTCGCCGCCGTCGCACGGCACGGTTGAGCGCATGAACAAGACCGTGGCCGCGAGCGTGCTCGCGCTTTCCGCATCACTGACCACCCTGGGCGCGATCCCGGCCCAGGCCGCCGCGCCCGTCACCGCCCTGCCGGCGCCGACCGGCGACCGCCCGGTCGGCAAGACCGAACTGCACCTGATCGATTCCAGCCGCCCCGACCCCTGGGTCACCGACCGGGACGCGCGCGAGCTGATGGTCTCGATCTGGTACCCGGCGCGTAAGGCGGCGGGGAAGCGCGCCCCGTACCTCACGCCGCAGGAATCGGAGCTGATCATCAGGAGCGAGCCGCGGCTCGACGACGTGCCGGCGGACACGCTCGCCAAAACCGTGACGCACGCCCGCGCCGGAGCTCCCGCGCTGCAGCGGAAAGGCGGCTGGCCCCTGGTGGTCCTGTCACCCGGCATGACCATGCCCCGCGCGAGCATGACCTCGCTGGCCGAGGAGTTCGCCAGCCGCGGCTACCTGGTGGCGGGGATCGAGCACACCTACGAGTCGCTGGCCACCACCTTCCCTGACGGCAGGACCGTCACGTTCGAGGCGGGAAAGGCCGGTCAGACCCCTGAGACGGGGGAGAAGGTGGCCAGGGTGCGGGCCGCGGACACCGAGTTCGTCCTCAAGCGGCTGAAAGCGGACAAGCGCTGGAACCGGCTGATCGACGAGAGGAGGATCGCCATGGTGGGCCACTCGGTCGGCGGCCAGAGCGCGGCGCACCTGCTGCCGGTGTCCGGGCGGATCAAGGCCGCGGTCAACCTCGACGGCACCTACAACCCCAAGACGCCGGCCAAGCCGGTGGCCAAGCCCTTCATGATGATCGGCAATCCCCGGCACCAGCCGGAGTCGGGCGGCAAGGACGGCTCGTGGGACCAGTTCTGGCCGCACGTGAAGGGCGGTGAGAAGCGCTGGCTGACGGTGACCGGCGCCGAACACATGAGCTTCATGGACTACGCGGTGCTGCTGCCGCAGCTCGGGCTGCCCAAGACGCCGATCGACGGCAGGCGAGCCCTGAAGATCACGCGTTCGTACGTCACCGCGTTCCTCGACGCGCACCTCAAGGGCGAGCGCCGGCCCCTCCTGGACAGGCCGTCAGGGAAGTTTCCCGAAGTGAGGTTCTGGTAGCACCCGGGCAGGGCACGCGTCTGCCCGGCACCGCGATGGGCCGGGCGGACCGGGCCTCACCAGTCGTGGACGGTGCCGTCCTTGAGCCGGTTGAACGGCAGGTACGCCGCCTGGTACGGGAAGCGCGCCGCCGCCTCCTCGTCGAGCTCCACGCCGAGCCCCGGCGACCCGCCCGGGTGCAGGTAGCCGTCGGCGAAGGTGAACGACTGCCGGAACACCTCGTTGGTGGCGGCGCCGTGCTGCATGTACTCCTGGATGCCGAAGTTGTGGATCGCGAGATCCAGGTGCAGGGCTGCGGCCATGCCGACCGGCGAGATGTCGGTCGGGCCGTGGATGCCGGACTTGATCTGGTATTGAGCGGCGTAGTCGAGCAGTTTCCGCATGGCCGTGATCCCGCCGGTGTGGGTGACGGCGGAGCGCACGTAGTCGATGAGCTGCTCGCGGATGAGCGTCTGGTAGTCCCACACGGTGTTGAAGACCTCGCCGATGGCGAGCGGGGTGGTGGTGTGCTGCCGGACCAGGCGCAACGCCTCCTGGTTCTCCGCCGGCGTGCAGTCCTCCAGCCAGAACAGGTCGTACGGTTCGAGCGCCTTGCCGAGCTTGGCGGCCTGGATGGGGGTCATCCGGTGGTGCCCGTCGTGCAGCAGCGGCAGCTCGGGCCCGAACTCGTTCCGCACCGCCTCGAACACGCCGGGCAGGTGGCGCAGGTAGGCGCGGGTGTCCCAGTCCTCCTCCGCGGGGAGCGCGGTGCGCTGGGCCGGCTCGTAGTCGTAGCGCTTGCCGTCGACGCTCGGCTGGGCGGCCACGCCGTACACGGCGTTGATGCCCGGAACGGAGGTCTGCACCCGGATCGAGCGGTATCCCAGCTCCAGGTGCCGGCGGATCGAGTCGAACAGCTCGGGCAGGTCCCGGCCCGAGGCGTGCCCGTACGCCATGATCCCGTTCCTGGAGGCGCCGCCGAGCAGCTGGTAGAGGGGCATCCCGGCGGCCTTGGCCTTGATGTCCCAGAGCGCCACGTCGACGGCCGCGATGGCGGCCATGGTGACGGGCCCGCGCCGCCAGTACGCCGAGCGGTAGAGGAACTGCCAGGTGTCCTCGATGCGGTGCGGGTCGCGCCCGATCAGCAGGGGGACGACGTGGTCGGCCAGGTACGACGCGACCGACAGCTCACGGCCGTTGAGGGTGCCGTCGCCCAGCCCGGTGACCCCGTCATCCGTCGTGATCCTGAGGGTGACGAAGTTGCGGTCGGGACTGGTGACGATGACGTCCGCAGCGGTGATCTTCACGTGGTGCCTTTCTCACGGGTGGTGCGAGCGGGGGACGGGGCCGGGCCGCGGGCCGTGTACGCGCGGCGGCCCCGCTGGTGATGCTGGGACATGTCACCATTCCGCGTAGGAGCCGTCCCGGTGCCGCCACACAGGGCTGCGCCAGGCGTGCCCCTTCTCATCGGCGGCACGGACCTGCGCATCGTCGATCTCGATGCCCAGGCCGGGCGCGGTGAACCGCTCGACGTGCCCGTCCACGAAGGTCAACGGGGTCTTGTCGGCGCAGTAGTCGAGCACGTCGGCGCCGCGGTTGTAGTGGATGCCGAGGCTCTGCTCCTGGATCAGGTAGTTCGGCGTGGCGAAGCCGACCTGCAGGCAGGCCGCGAGCGCGATCGGGCCGAGCGGGCAGTGCGGCGCGAGCTGCACGTCGTACACGTCGGCGAGCGCGGCGATCTTGCGCACCTCGGTGATGCCCCCGGCGTGCGAGAGGTCCGGCTGGGCGACCGCGATGCCGGCCTGGAGGACGGGCAGGAACTCCTGCCGGCTGTAGAGCCGTTCCCCGGTCGACACCGGGACGGTGGTCGAGCGCACGAACTCGCCGATGAGGTGGGAGTTCTCCGGGACGACCGGCTCCTCGATGAACAGCGGCCGGTACGGCTCCAGCAGCGGCGCCAGCCGGCGGGCGTTGGCCAGGGTGAACCGC
Organism: Nonomuraea sp. B1E8; assembly: GCF_039871515.1. NCBI lineage: Bacteria > Bacillati > Actinomycetota > Actinomycetes > Streptosporangiales > Streptosporangiaceae > Nonomuraea > Nonomuraea sp. B1E8. Next base: position 61,916 of record NZ_JBDPLS010000007.1, read on the forward strand.
CCGTGCAGGTCGACGGCGACGTCGCGGTGGTCGCCGAGCACCTCGCGGGCGGCGGCCACCCGGGCGACCACGCCGTCCAGCTCGGCGACCGACGCGACCGGGCTCATCCTGCCGGAGGCGTTCATCTTCACCGCGGTGAGCCCGGCCTCCACCTGGGCGGCGATGTGGTCGCGCACCTCGCCGGGCTCGTCGCCGCCGACCCAGCCGTACACCCGGATGCGGTCCCTGACGGGACCGCCGAGCAGCTGGTGCACGGGGGCGCCGAAGTGTTTGCCCGCGATGTCCCAGAGCGCCTGGTCGAGGCCCGCCACGGCGCTGGCCAGGATGGGGCCGCCCCGGTAGAACGAGCCCTTGGTCATCACCTGCCAGTGGTCCTCGATGCGCAGCGCGTCCCGGCCGGCCAGCAGCTCGGCGAGCTGGTGCACGGCCGCGCGGACCGTCTCGGACCGCCCTTCGCAGGTGGCCTCGCCCCAGCCGACGATGCCGGAGCCGGTCTCCACCCGGACGAAGAGCCAGCGGGGGGCGACCAGGAAGGTCTCGATGCGTGCGATGGTCGTCATGCCGGTCAGCCCTTCGTCGCGCCGGCCGTGAGGCCTGAGACCACGTACTTCTGCACGAACAGCGCGATCACCATGATCGGCAGGGTCACCACGGTGGTGGCCGCCATCAGGCCGCCCCAGTCGATGCTGGCGTAGCCGACGAAGTCGAAGATCGCCACGGGCAGGGTCTTGGTGCCGGCGTCGGAGAGCACGAGCGCGAACATGAAGTTGTTCCAGGAGAAGATGAAGGACAGGATCCCGGCGGTGGCGATCCCCGGCATGGACAGCGGCAGCGTGATGCGCCGGAACGCGCCGATGTGGGTCAGCCCGTCGACCAGCGCCGCCTCCTCCAGCTCCGCCGGCAGGCTGTCGAAATAGCCCATCATGATGTAGACCACCAGCGGCAGCGAGACGAACATGTGGCTGATGATCAGCACCCCGAAGCCGCCGACCATCTTCAGGTTGGAGAAGACGTAGAACCAGGGCACCAGGAGCGAGACGCCGGGGATGACCCGGGCCATCAGCACCACCAGCGCGGACTTCTTCATGGCGAACCGGCTCATCGAGTACGCCGCCGGCAGGCCGAGGACCAGCGAGGCCACGGTCGCGGCGAACGCCACCCAGAGGCTGTTGACGATGAACTCGACGTAGTTGGCCTGCTGGAGCACCTTGGCGTAGTTGGCCACGGTGGGGGAGAAGGCCAGCGCCTTGCCCGGATCGTAGATGTCGACGTTGGTCTTGAACGACGCGGCGATCATCCAGACCAGGGGCGCGATCAGCGTGAGCACCACGACGGTGAGCGCCACCACCCGGAACACCCGGTACGCGGGCCGTGGCCTCATCGCTGGGCCTCCTTGCGCCGGGCGGTCAGGGCCCACATGGCCCCGATGATGATCAGGAAGAAGAGGATGAGGACGGTGGAGGAGACACCGTACTCGTTGTAGTCGAAGCTGAGGCCGTAGGCGTACACGTTGAGGGTCTCCACCTCGTGGAACGAACCGCCGCCCCGCCCCTTGGTGGCGTAGAGGATGTCGAAGGTCTTCAGCGCGTCGATGCCGCGCAGCAGGATCGCCACGGTCAGTGTGGGCGCCAGCAGCGGCAGGGTGACGTGCCGGAACCGTTGCCAGGTGCTGGCGCCGTCGATCCGCGCCGCCTCCTGCGGCTCGTCCGACAGCGATGTCAGCCCGGCCAGCAGGATCAGCGCCACCATCGGCGTCCACTGCCACACGTCGATGAAGATCGTGGTGGGCAGGGCCGTGTACTGGCCGGCGAGCCAGGGCTGCGGCCCGATGCCGAACCAGCCGAGCAGCTGGTTGGCCAGGCCGATGTTCGGGTCGAAGATGAGCCGCCACATCATGCCGACCGCGACGGGGGTGGCGACCAGCGGCAACAGGATGGCGACGCGTACCCACTTCTGGGCCTTGAACGGCCGCCAGAGCAGCAGGGCGATCGCCATTCCGAAGACCACCTCGAACAGCAGCGCGACGCCGGTGAACGCGGCGGTCCTGCCGACGGCGGGCCAGAACCGCGCGGTGTCGGAGAGCACGTCGAGGTAGTTCTGCAGGCCCACGAACTCGCTCTCCGCGCGGACGGACCCCTCGGCGTCGGTCAGGCTGAGGTAGCCGGTCCAGGCCAGGGGGAAGACGAGCAGCGCGGCGACGAAGGTCATCGCGGGCGCGGCGAAGAGCCATTTGCGGTGGTCGTTGACCCAGCGCACCCAGCCGGGCGTGCCCGGGGCGGTGGGGGTGCCGCGCGGCGCCTTGGTCGTGATGGTTGCCATGGGGTCTCCAGGGAGGGGCGGGGTACGCGGGTGGCGGGCGCTCGTTCCCGCCACCCGCGCGTGCCGCTTACTTGGCCTCGTCGTCCAGGAACTTCTGGAACGCGGCGTTCGCCGTGTCGGCGGACGCGGCGGCGTCCTTGCCGGTGATCGCGTCCACGATCGGCTGGCCGACGATCTCGCGGGCCTCGGCGACCTGGACGACCAGCGGCCGGTCATGGCCCACCCCATCCTTGGTGCTGGCCGCGATGGCCTCCGCGAGGTCCTCCGGGAAGGTCGAGGTGCCTTCGGGGTCGGCCCAGACGGAGGTGCGGGCGCCCGGCACGCCGGACTTCTGCTGGGCGAGCGTCTGCTCCTTGCCGGTGGCCCACTCGATGAACTTCCAGGCGTTGTCCGTGTTCTCGGAGCTGTCGTTGATGCCCAGCGCCCACGACGGGATGTTGTACGGCTTGGAACCGGCGGGACCGGCGGGGAACGGGGCGAAGCCCACGTTGTCCGAGACCTTGGACTTGGCCGGGTCGGTGGCGTTCTTGTAGAGCGAGTTCGCCTCGGTGTAGAAGGCGGCCTTGCCCTGGGTGAAGATGGCCATCGCCTCGGGCCAGCCCATGTCGGTGCTGACGTTCGCCGGGCCGGAGTCCTTGATCAGCCCGCCGTAGTAGGCGTACGCCTGCTTGGCCGCCGCGCTGTTGACCGCGGCCTTGCCGCCGCCGTCGACGAAGTCGCCGCCGAAGCTGTAGAGGAAGCTGGAGAACTGGGTGACCGCCGTCGACTTGCCGGTGCGGGAGACGAAGCCGGCGACGTCGGGCTCGGCCGCCTTGATCTTGGCGGCCGCGGCCTTCAGCTCGTCGAGGGTCTTCGGCGGGGCGCTCAGGCCGGCCTTGTCGAGCAGGTCCTTGCGGTAGTAGAGGACCTCCTGCTCGGTGATGATCGGGATCCCGACCGGCTTGCCCTCGTACGTGGTGGCCTCGACCGGGCCGGCCTGGAAGTCGCCGAAGTCCCAGGTCTCGGACTTCACCTGGGCGGACAGGTCGGCGAGGTACTTGTTCTTGGCGAAGAGCTTGCCCTCCTGGAGCGGGCGGTACATCATCACGTCGATGTCGGCCGAGCCGGCGTTCAGCTTGACGTTGTACTGGTCGGAGAGCTGGTCCTCGCCGAGCTGGGTGACCTCGACCTTGAGCCCGGTCTGCTTCTCGAACTCGGGCAGCGCCTTCTTGACGTTCTCCGTCCACACGTGGTTGGCCAGGGTGACCCGGATCGTCTTGGACGCACCGGCGTCGTCGCCGCCACCGCCGCAGGCGGACAGGCCCATGGCCACGACCACGGCCAGAGATGTACCGAATATCGATCGACGTCGTCGCACGTCATCTCGCCTTTCTGTCATGGCCGCCGCCCCCGGGAACAACGCCACGCCCTCTATAGCATCCGCTTAATGCCGGGATGTTAGGACAAATAAGCTGATTTATTCAAGTGTCGACTTCTAACTGATATGCTTTATCCCGTGGATCAGTCTTCTGCCCCAGGGGGCGCACCCACCCCGCGTGCCCCTGCCGAGGCTGGACTGCACGCGCGTGTCCTCGACCACCTCGGCACCGCCATCTGCAGCGGCGAGTTGGCCGCCGGCTCCGTCCTGAGCATCGACGACCTGGTCGACCGCTGCCAGGTCTCCCGCTCGGTGATCCGCGAGGTGCTGCGGGTGCTCGCATCCATGGGGCTCATCGAGTCCCGGCGCCGGGTGGGTGTGATGATCCAGCCCGCCAGGGCGTGGAAGGTCTTCGATCCGCGGGTGATCCGCTGGCGGCTGGCCTCCGACGCCCGGATGGCGCAGCTGCGCTCGATCACCGAGCTGCGCACCGCGATCGAGCCGCACGCCGCCTGGCTGGCCGCCGAGCGGATCGACGACGACGACGCGAGCGAGTTAGTCGGGGTCTCGGCCAAGCTGTGGGCCGCCGGCAAGGCCGGCGACGAGGCGCGCTTCCTCGACCTCGACATCGACTTCCACCGGCGGGTGCTGGCCGCCTCGGGCAACGAGATGTTCGAGGCGCTGCAGCTGATCGTCGCCGAGGTGCTCGCCGGCCGCCACCACTATCACCTGATGCCCCACTACCCGGACGAGCGGGCGTTGCAGCTGCACACCGACGTGGCCCACGCGATCCAGCGGCGCGACGGCGAGCGGGCCAGGCGCGCCATGGTGGAGATCATGGAGCAGGGTTTCGCCGAGATGAGGTCGATGTGGGAGCGCACCGCCGAGCCGGGCGGTGCGTGACGCGGCCGGCCCGTCGCCGAGCGGGTGGGCGTGACCGGCCGGCCCGGTCAGCCCGTCGCTGAGTCGCGCATGCGCCCGTGGGCGTCGTGCGGGAGGTCGGCGTAGTGCCACTGGTGGTCGCGGGCCTGCCGGCACGCCGTCTCCAGGTCGCCGCCCTCGATCGTGGCCAGCAGCTCGGCGTGGTCGCGGACGATGTCGTGCAGGTCGACCTCGGTCGCGACCATCGTGACCGACGTGCGTGCCTCGATCTGCAGGCCCTCCCAGGTCAGCTTGAGCAGCTCGTTGTGCGCGGCCTCGACGATGTGCCGGTGGAAGGACACGCTCGCCCGGGTCGCCGCCTCGCTGTCGCCGCGTACGGCGGCGGCCCGCATCGCCTCCACGTCGGCCCGCAGCGACTCCACCGGCACGGTCCCGGCCAGCAGGGCCAGCCGGGTGGCCGTCTCCTCCAGTGCGGCGCGCACGACATAGCTCTCGCGCAGCGTCTCCTGGATGAAGGGCCGCACGAAGGTGCCCCGGCGCGGCTGGGTCTCCACCAGCCGCATGGCCTCCAGCTCGCGCAGCGCCTCGCGTACGGGCGCCTGGCTGGTGCCGTAGGTGGCCGCGAGCCGCGTCTCCACCAGCCGCTCACCGGGTCTGACCTGGCCGGAGACGATCCTGCCGACCAGTGAGTCGCGGATCTGCCGAGCCAGCGTGAGCCGCGGCAGCTTGGAGGGCTCTTCGGTCACGGGAACGATCCTACCGATTATCGATGAAGACGATCTCTTGACGCCTTCCTGTCGATAATCAATTATCGATAATTAGAGGACCTCGGCGCAAGGAGGCCGCGCATGGCGATCCAGGCGGTGCACGTACCGGAGTCCCTCGACGGCGTGGTCGCCTCCTCGGCGCGGGGCGGTCGGATCATGGGCGGAGGCACGGTCGTCATGCCCCTGGTCGCCAGCGGGTCCGCGGCCGTGACCGAGCTGGTCAGCCTGCGCCGCGCGGGGCTCGGCGGCGTCGAGGTGAACGACGGGGTGGCCACGATCGGGGCGGCGGCCACGCTCACCGCCGTCGGCGAGCACCCCGGCCTCGCCTTCCTGCGGCCGGTGCTGCGCACGATCGCCTCACCGACCATCAGGAACCAGGCCACCGTGGGCGGCAACCTGTTCGTCGCGCAGCCGTACGGCGACCTGGCCGTCTGCCTGCTCGCCCTCGACGCGACCTGCGAGATCGCCGGCCCGGCCGGCCGGAGAGAAGCGCCGGTGGCCGACGTCCTGGCCGCCGGGGTCGCCGCGGGCGAGGTCGTCGTCGCCGTACGGCTCACGCTGCCGGAGCCGGGCGCCTGGCACTACCACAAGGCCATGCGCCGCCGCCTGAACTCGGCGGCCATCGTCACCGTCGCCTCCGTCACCTCGGGCGGCGACCGCCGGATCGCGCTGGGCGGCCTCGCTCCGCGTCCCGTGCGCGCGGTGTCCGCGGAACGCCTGCTGAGCGACCGGCCGCTGACACCGGAGAGCCTCACCGAGGCGGGCGAGGCGGCCCGCGCCGACATCGACCCCTTCGACGACGCCTACGCCAGCGCGTGGTACCGGGCGCGAGTCCTGCCCGTGCACCTGCGCCGTGCCTTCCTCCCGTGAAGGGCCCGCGCCGGCCGTGTACTTCCCCCGTGAAGCACCCGCACCAGAAGAGGTGGGATCGTGCCGTCACAGATCGTCTCGCTCGTCGTCAACGGTGAGCGGCGGGAGTTCATCGCCGCGCCGGGGACCACGCTGCTCGCCTGCCTGCGCGAATCGCTGGGCCTGATCGCGGCCAAACGAGGCTGCGCGCAGGGAGCCTGCGGCACCTGCACGGTCCTCGTCGACGGCCGGCCCGAGGCCGCCTGCCTGGTCGCGGTGGAGACCGTCGCGGGCGGGTCCGTCCGCACGCTGGAGGGCGTCACCGCCGGGGGCGAGCTGGACGAGGTGCAGAGTGCCTTCATCGACTGCTTCGCCACCCAGTGCGGCTTCTGCACCTCCGGCATGATCATGGTCGCCGAGGCGCTGCTCGACCGGAACCCCGACCCGAGCGAGGACGACGTCATCGAGGCGATCTCGGGCAACGTCTGCCGGTGCACCGGCTACCGGCCCATCGTGGTCGCCGTCATGGAGGCGGCCAGGCGGCGCCGGGAGCAGGAGGTGCCGCGATGATGTACCGGCCCGCCCCCATCGACACCGGCGCCTTCGCGGCCGAGCGGGACGCCGGCCACCTCACCGTCATCGGCTCGGTGGTGCAGCGCTCCGACGCGCGCGGGCACGTCACGGGCCGCACCGAGTTCTTCGAGGACGTGGCTCCGCCGCGGCTCGCGCACCTCAAGATGCACCGCTCGGCCCGGCACCACGCGAGGATCGCCCACGTGGACGTGACCGGGGCGCTGGCCGTGCCCGGCGTGCTGCGCGTCCTCACCCACGCCGACGTCCCGAACAACGTCTACACCGTGCTCAAGCTGATCGGCGTCGAGCCGGACGACGAGCCCGTCCTCGCCGTGGACAAGGTGCGCTACCTCGGCGAGCCCATCTGCGCCGTGGTCGCCGAGACCGAGGCGGCCGCGCTGGAGGGCGCGGCCAGGATCGAGGTCGGCTACGAGGACCTGCCGCCCGTCTTCGACGTCGAGGAGGCGCTGAAGGAGGGCGCGCCGCTGGTCAACGAGTACCAGGGGCAGAACCACTTCGTCTACGAGGGCCACCACTGCCGGCGGATCCGGTTCGGCGACGTGGAGGAGGCGTTCGGCCGGGCCGACCACGTCTTCGAGTGGCGCTACCAGTCGTCGCCGATCGAGCAGGCACCGGTCGAGACCACCGGCTGCGTCGTCGTCCCGCAGGCCGACGGGCGGCTGCGCATCCACTCCGACACCCAGGCGTGCTTCTTCACCCTGGACAACACCGCGCTGATCCTGGGCGTGCCGTTCAACAGGCTGCGCATCGTGGGCGGGACGGTCGGCGGCGGCTTCGGCGGCAAGGTGGACGTGGTGGCCGAGCCGATCGCGTGCGTCGCCGCGATGGCGGTCGACCGCCCCGTCAAGTACGTCTACGACCGGGCCGAGGAGATGCAGGTCTCCTCGCCGCGCGCGGCCGAGCGCATCTTCATCAAGGACGCCGTGATGGACGACGGCCGCATCATCGGCCGCAAGGTCACCCTGTACGTCGACGCCGGCGCGTACGCCCGCCACAGCCCGTACGGCACCACCAAGGCCGCCGCGCACCTGCCCGGCCCCTACGCCATCCCCAACGTGTGGGCCGACTGCCACTGCGTGTTCACCAACCGCACGCCGTCCAGCGCCATGCGCGGGTTCGGCGTGACCATCGCCGACTTCGCGCTGGAGTCGCAGATGGACCGGATCGCCCGAGCCCTCGACATGGACCCGCTCCAGCTCCGGCTGCTCAACGCCTACCGCGACGGCGACCTCAAGGCCCACCGCAAGATCGCCGAGGGCACGGCCCTGGTCGAGGTGATCCAGAAGGCGGCGGAGCTGGCCGGGCACGAGCTGCCCGAGGCGTACCGCAGGATGTCCTCCACGACCCGAGAGGGGCTGTAGCGATGGCGAAGCTGCGCGGCCGGGGGTACGCGTCGGTGAACTACCCCACCGGCATGAACCTGGGCGGCGACCCCTCGCAGGCGCTGATCCACGCCACGACCACCGGCACGTTCGTGGTCTCGCTGTCCTCGGTGGACCTGGGCCAGGGCATCAAGACGATCGCCGCCCAGTGCGCCGCGGAGACGCTCGGCCTGCCGGTCGGGAACGTGCTCGTCGACACCGCCGACACCGACACCGGCCCGCACTGCATGGGCACCTTCGCCAGCCGCGGCAGCCACCGCGTCGGCAACGCCGTCATCATGGCCGCGGCCGAGGCGCGCGGCGTGATGCTGGAGGTGGCCGCCGAGGAACTGGAGGTCGACGCCGCGGACCTGGAGACCGACGGCAGCGGCTTCGTCATGGTCAAGGGCGCGCAGGACAAGCGCGTCCACGTCACCGACCTGGCCATGGCCGCGCACTTCAAGCACGGGCGGACGATCTCCGGCCGCGGTGTCTACCTCAAGGAGCCGAGCGCGCCCGTGCCCGAGACGGGGGAGATGGACCCCGACTCCTGCCAGGCGCACGCGTGCACGGTCGCCGTCGTCGAGGTCGACGACGAGACCGGGGTGGTCGAGGTGCTGGAGCTGTTCAACACGTACGAGGTGGGCAGGGCGCTCAACCCGGCCATGGCGACGCAGCAGGTGGAGGGCGGGGCGTGGATGGGCGTGTCGCACGCCCTGTTCGAGACCACCGAGCCGTACTACCCGCTCCGCGACCACGGCCCACGCGACTTCGCCGGCTACCTGATGCCGGGGCCCGCCGACCTCCCGGTCCAGCACAGCCTGCTGCTGGAGCGCCCGGCCGCGAACGGGCCGTACGGGGCGAAGGGGATCGGCGAGATGACGGCCAACGCCCCGATCCCGGCCATCGCCAACGCGATCTTCGACGCCTGCGGCGTGCGCCTGACGGCGATGCCGTTCACCCCGGAACGCGTCCTGCGAGGGCTGGACGCCTTGAGGACGGAGGAACCATGCTGAAGGTCATGTCGCTGCTCAAGCGCGCCGAGGGCCTGTCCCGCGAGGAGTACGCCACGTGGGCCCTGGAGGAACACGTCGCGTTCGCCAGGAAGCTGCCCGGCCTGCGCAAGTACACGGTCAACGTCGTCAACGGCGACGACGCGGCGTACGACTCGGTGCACGAGCTGTACTTCGACGACGAGGACGCCCGCGCCGCCGCGTTCGGCTCCGAGCACGGCAGGGCGGCGGCGGCCGACGCGTCCGCGCACACCTCCTCGCGCATCCACCTGCTGACCACCGAGCACGCGCAGCTGTGACCCCCGGCCCCGGCGAGCTGGCCGCGGCGCTCGAGAGGGAGGGCTATTTCGCGGACGAAGGGTTGTCCACGGCCATCCACCTGGCGCTGCGCCTGAGGCGGCCGCTGCTGCTGGAGGGCGAGCCGGGCGTCGGGAAGACCGAGGTGGCCTCGGTGCTGTCGCGGATCACCGGCCTGGAGCTGATCCGCCTGCAGTGCTTCGAAGGGCTGGACTCGGGCCAGGCCCTCTACGAGTGGGACCACCCCAAGCAGCTGCTCCACGTCCGGGTGGCCGAGAGCCGCGGCCAGGACGCCGGAGACCTGTACCGCGAGGAGTTCCTGCTGCGCCGTCCGCTGCTGCGCGCCGTGCAGGCCGAGCGGGGCGCGGTGCTGCTGATCGACGAGATCGACCGGGCCGACAGCGAGTTCGAGGCGTTCCTGCTGGAGTTCCTCGGCGACCACCAGATCACGATCCCGGAGCTCGGCACCGTGCGGGCGGGCACGCCGCCGATCGTGGTGCTGACCTCCAACCGGACGCGCGAGCTGCACGACGCGCTCAAGCGGCGCTGCCTCTACCACTGGATCGCCTTCCCGGAGCCGGGACGCGAGCGGGCGATCCTCCGTGCGTCCGTGCCCGGGCTGGAGGAGCGGGCGGCCGACGGGCTCGTCCGGGCGGTCCAGCGCGTACGAGGGCTGCCGCTGCTCAAGCGGCCCGGCATCGCCGAGTCGGTGGAGTGGGCCCGCGGCGCCCTGGCGCTGGCGGAGGGCGGCGAATCGTGGCCCCTGGCCCTGCGCCGGGCCCTCGGCCTGCTGATCAAGGACGAGGAGGACACCCGGCTCCTCCTCGGCCACGCCGAGGACGTGTTCAGCGATGCCTGACGCCCGCTCGAGTGGCTGGACGGGGGCCGATCCGGCCGGGCTCGCCGCGGATCACCTGTGGGGGTTCCTGGCCGCGCTGCGCGAGGCCGGGCTCCGCACCGCGCAGGCCAAGCGGGCCGACCTGCTGCGCGTGGTCGCGGAGTCCCCGCCGTCCGGCATGACCGCGCTGTACTGGTCCGCCCGGATCATCCTGCTCCAGGACGTGGCCGACCTGCCCGCCTTCGACCGCGTCTTCGACGCCTGGTTCCGGTACGGCGCCCCCGGCGACCCGCCGATACCGAGGGACGACGGCGTACCGTCTCCCGGCGGTCCCGGCGAGGACGACCCGCCGCCCCGCGAGGCACGGCCGGGCGACGGCACCGAGGCCAGCACCCTGAGCACCTACGGCACGCGGGACTTCGGCCGGACCCGCGAGCGCACGCTCATGCGCGCCCTCGAAGCCGCCTGGCCCGCCGCGCTGCCCGCCACCGCGTCACGGCGCCGCCGCCCGGCCCGGTCGGGCGGCTGGTCGGGCGGCAGGCTGGACGTGCGGCACGCGTGGCGGCGCGCCCACCGCCACGACGGCGAGATCGTCGAACTGCGCCGCCTTGCCCGCCCGCCCCGCCCCCGCCGCCTGCTCATCCTGGTCGACGTCTCGGGCTCGCTGCGGCAGCACACCCCGGACCTCCTGCGGGTGGCGCACACCGCGCTGCGCGCCGCGCCGGCCCGCACCGAGGTGTTCACCTTCGGCACCCGGCTCACCCGGATCACCGCCGCGCTGGCGCACCCGCACGCCGACCAGGCGCTGACGTCGGTGTCGGCGCTGGTCACGGACGCCGACGGAGGCACGGCCATCGGCGCGTCACTGGCACGTTTCCTGGCCAACCCGCGCTTCGCCGCGCTCGCCCGCGGCGCGCTCGTGATCGTCCTGTCCGACGGGCTCGAACGCGGCGACCCCGCCCCCATGGTCCGCGCCACCGCCCGGCTGTCGCGGCTCGGCCACCGGCTCGTCTGGTGGTCCCCGCCGGCCTGCTCGCCCGCCTACCGCCCCGCCACGCGCGCCATGTCCGCCCAGCTTCCGAGCCTCGATCACCTCGGCGGCGTCCGCGACCTGGCCACCGCGCTGGACGAGGTGCGCCGCCTGCCCGCCGTCCTGTCCGGCCGCCGCCACACCGCGGCGCGCCACTGGCCCACGACCCCCTCGGGAGCACCGCGATGACCGGGATCGTCGACTCGCACCACCACATCTGGCGCGCCGCCGACCTGCCCTGGCTGCAAGGGGAGATGGTCCCGCGCATCTTCGGCCCGTACGAGCCGATCCGCCGCGACTACCTCGTCTCCGAGTATGTCGAGGAGGCGGCCCCCTGCGGCATCTCCTCGGCGGTCTACGTCCAGGCCAACTGGCCGCTCGACCGCTCCGTGGACGAGGTGCGCCGGCTGCGGGACGTCCATGCCGAGACCGGCTGGCCCACCGCCGTGGTGGGCTGCGCCGACCTCTTCGCCGACGACGCCCCCGACGTGCTGCGCCGCCAGGCCGCCCTCACCCCGCTCGTCCGCGGCACCCGGCTGCAACTGCACTGGCACGAGCGGCCCGAGTTCCGCTTCGCCGCCGCCCCCGACCGCATGAGGGACCCCGTCTTCCGGCGCAACCTCGCCGTGGTCGCCGACCTCGGCTGGTTGTTCGAGCTCCAGGTGTTCCCCGCCCAGATGGCCGACGCCGCCGAGCTGGTGGCCGGCTTCCCGCAGCTGACGTTCGTCCTCGTCCACGCCGGGATGCCGGTGGACTCCGCCCCGCCCGCCGTCGCGGAGTGGACGCGAGGGCTGCGGCTGCTCGCCGAACTCCCCAACGTCGTGGTGAAGCTCACCGGCCAGGGCACCTTCGTGCACCGCGTGGACCGGCCGCTCATCGAGCGGGTGGCGACCACGTGCCTGGACCTGTTCGGCTCCGGCCGCTGCATGTGGGGCAGCAACTTCCCCGTCGAGAAGCTCTGGACCGACCTGCCCACCCTGCTGTCCACCTGGCAGGACGCGCTCGCGGGGCGGTCCGCCGGCGAGATCCGCGACGTCTTCGCGGCGACGGCCACGCGCGTCTACCGACTCTGACCCTCGCGAACGCCACGATCCCACCGTTGACATCCTGTGCCGGTTGTCTGCATCGTCAGCATCAGCAAGGAAGGTGATCGTGTGTCCCAGCCCGGTGAGGGCGCCGCCCCGGGGCGGACTCCCGCGTGGCGCTACGCCATCGGGATGTTCGGCACGTCCATCCCGATCAACATGATCAAGGGATCGACGATCCTCTTCTACGTCGACATCCTCGGGCTCGACGTACGCGCGTACGGCGTGGTCATGGTGATCTACGCGGTCATCGACGCGCTCGACAACCCGCTGCTCGGCCACCTCTCCGACCGCACCAGGAGCCGGTTCGGCAGGCGCCGGCCCTGGCTGCTCGCCGGCGCGCCGATGCTCGCCGCCTGCATGATCGCGTTCTTCTCCGCGCCCGACTCCCTGCAGGGCATCGGCCTCGTGCTCTGGTTCGCGGTGTTCGCGATCCTGTGTGAGGCTTTCGACTCGATGCTCAACGCGAACTACGGCGCGCTGCTCCCCGAGCTCTATCCGCGCGAGCGCGACCGCGCCGTCGCCAACAGCCTGCGCCAGGGCTTCCAGCTCGTGGCGCTCGTGATCTCGCTCGCGGTCACCCCGCTGCTCACGACGAGCGTGTTCGGCACCGAGCAGTCCACCCGGGGCTTCCAGATCACCGCCGTCATCTACGGTGCGATCGCGCTCGTCGTGATCGTGTTCATGGCGCTCGGAGCCCGCGAGCGTCCCCGCTACTCCACGCGCGAGCGGCCGCGGCTGCTGCCGAGCGTGTGGTCGATCGTGCGCAACCCGATGTTCTGGACGGTCGGGCTCACCGGCGCCTGCTACGGGATGGCCATGGCGCTGGTGTTGTCGGGCATCCAGCTGTACGTCCGCTACTCGCTCGGGCTGCCGGTCGGCAACGCGCTCTACCTGCAGGGCATCGTCATCCTCATCTCGGCGGGCGGCCTCGTCGTGTGGACGCGCGTCGTCGCGCGCCGCGGCGCCCTCTGGGCCTGGCGGCTGGCCTTCGCGGTCCTCGCGGCCGGCTTCGCCGCCCTGTTCCTCGCCACCGGCCTCCTCACCGCGATCGCCGCGGGCGTGCTCGTCGGGGCCGGCTGGTCGGGCATGCTCGCGACGAACGACCTCATCGTCGCGCGCGTGCTGGACGCCGACGCGGCCCGCAACGGGGAGCACCGCGAAGGGCTCTTCCTGTCCGCGTTCGGCTTCTTCGGCCGGCTCAACGGGATCGTGACCGGGCTCGCGCTCACCTCGCTGGGTGTGTTCTTCGGCTACAACTCGGGTGACGATCCCGGCGCCGATCCGGGGCTCGCGTTCCGGATGTACCTGTGCGTCTATCCGTTCGTGCTGACGGCGATCGGCGCGGTCGCGGCGCGACTCGTCTCCGTCCCGGTCGAGCCGCCGCCCGGGGCGGCCGAGCCGGTCGGGCCGCCGTCCACCGGCCCTGCGGACGAGCCGGCCGCGGAGCGTCCCCGATGACCCGCCGCGTCGTGATCACGGCCGACGACCTCGGCAGGGAGCAGGGCACGACGGAGGTCATCGTCGCGCTGCTGGCCGAGGGACACGTCACCGCGACGACGCTCATCTGCGTCTCGCCCGCCGCCGGGCAGGCCGCGTCCCAGGTCGGCGAGCTCGGCGTCGTGCCGCGGCTGCACGTGACGCTCACGAGCGAGCGCGGGCTCCCGCGCTGGCGGCCGCTCAACGGCGCGGCATGCCTGGCCGACCACGACGGGACGCTCCACGACGATCCGTTCGTTCTCGGAGCCCGAGGCGAGGCGCGCGACGTCATGGAGGAGGCGGAGGCGCAGCTGCGCTGGATGCGCGGCCGGAGCCTGGCGCCCCAGGCGGCCGACTCCCACGCCGGCACCCTCTACGGCCTGCACGGCCGGTCATGGCTCACCGAGACGCTCGAATGGTGCGCGCGCCACGGCCTCGCCTTCCGGCTGCCGCGCGACCCCGAGCCGTACATCGGAGGGCCGCTCCCGCCGCAACTCGCGGAGGCACACGAGCGCGCCGTCGCCCTCGCCGACACGCTCGGCGTGGCCATCCCGCAGACGATCGCGACCAACCGGCGCACGGCAGACGAGCTCGGCGCCTACGAGCGGCTCCGCGACGACTACCTCCGCCGGCTCGCCGCACTCCCCGAGGGCACGAGCGAGTTGTTCCTGCACCCGTCGCGCGAGGACGCGGTCACAGGGCCGGACGGCATCGTACGGGCTTGGGAGGCGCGGTTGCTGCGTGACCCCGTCTGGCACGACGCGCTCGAGAAGGAGGGCGTCGAACTCGCCGGAGGCTGGTGGGACTGAGGGGCGCGCGGCCATGGAGATCGTTGGACAACGCGCCGCGTCCTCCGGGATAATCGGTGCCCGAGCAGCCACGACACATCCGCCAGCGAGTCAGAGGGACCACTCGATGCCCACGGACGGCCCGACCGTCGATCAAGGCGTGCGAGAGATGATCCTGCTGATGCCGCGGCTCATCGCGCGCTCCAAGCGCATCCCGGTTCCCGAGCAACTGCAGGACTTCGCGCTCACGCCGCGCCACCTGTCGCTGCTGGCTCTCCTGCTGCACGACGGCCCGGCCACGGTCAAGGCGCTGGCGGGACGGCTGGAGGTCGCCTCGACGACGGTCAGCCTCATGGTCGGCGACCTGAGCCGCAAGGGCATCCTCGCCCGGACCGAGGACGAGCGCGACCGGCGGCGGACCATCGTCAGCATCACCGACGAACACCGTGAGGCGATCGAGGGCTGGCTGGCCGCGGGTGCGGACGCGTGGCGGACCGCGCTGGAGCCCCTGGCCCCCTCGGAGCGGCAACTGGTCATCGACGCGCTGCTCACCTATGAGCGCGAGACGATGAGGCGCACCCGCCAGCCCGACTGACCGGCGTCCGCCGGACTCGGCCCTCACCCGATCTCCACCACCGCAGGAAGCCGGGCCTGAGAGCGCGCGAGACGCGGGGAGGCGGTGCGGGGTCCCACGGGTGTGGCGCTGCGACGAGGCTGGACGGTGGCGGGCTACCCGGTGCGTACCGTCGTCGCCCGGGTGGACGGGCGCGCGCGGTACATCCGTCCGGCGGAGGCCGGAGTCGTGCCGGCGGACCCCTTCAGGCCGAGGCCGTGCTCCGCCCCGAACAGCATCAGCAGGGGCCGCCCTCCGATTCGCGACTGAAACGGAACCCTTTTCCGGAAATATATGGAACGGTGTTCCGATTGGCGTGCCCGCCAACGGCGTCCGGGAAACCTATGGGTGCGTTGACAGCGCGCCGGAGCGACATTAGGTTTGCTTGCAAATCTGATTTGCTTTTGGTTTCATCGGATCATCTGGAGGCCCCACGTGCCTGTGTACGATCTCGACCACGTCACCCTCGGCGTACGTCACCTTTACGAGAGCGCGGAACGGTTGCGCCGCGAAACCGGGCTGCGCAGCCACGAGGGAGGGTGGCTGCAGGTCATGCCCACCGCTCACCGGGTCATCCCGCTGCCCGGCGACGCCTTCATCAACGTCGAGTCGGTCATCGACCACTACGCCGAGCTGCCCCCGGGGGTCGGTGCGTTCCGCACCTGGTTCGAGCAGACCACCCGGAAGGCCGACCACTGGATGACGTGGAACCTGCGGGCGAGCAGCTACGCCGACCTCGAGGAGGTGGCACGCCGCCTCGGCGGGGAGGTGGTGACCTCCCAGGGCGCCCAGCACCCCGACGGATCGTCCGCGACGACGGTCATGGCGCCCGGCGACGCCGGGATGACCTGGGCGCGCGGGCTGCCGAACTGGTACTACCACGAGGACATGAGCCGGCACCCGGCGCGCACTGCGCCGATGACGCACGAGCGTCCCCTGGTCGCGGTCGCCTGGCTCGAGATCGGCAACGACCCCGCCGAGGTCGAGGAGCACCTCGGCAAGGAGACCTTCGACGCGCTGCCGCTGCGGTTCGTCTCCGGCGGTCCCGGCCTGCACGGCGTGGGCCTGCGCACCGAGGACGGGGAGGAGATCGCCGTCCGCGCCGCCTCGGGAGCGGCCGGCCTCGCCGAGTTCGCCGCCCGCGCGAGCTGACGGGAAGCGGACTGGAAAGGTGATGCCGCGTGGCCTGGCTGCGCACGTTCTGGCGGGGGCTGCCGATCGAGGGGCGGTGGCTGCTCGCGATCATCGCCGTGCAGACGCTCGGGCGCGGCCTCACGCTCCCCTTCACGATCATCTACCTGCGTGAGGTCCGCGGGTTCGACCTCGGCGTCGCCGGCGCGCTGATGTCGCTGGTCGCGATCGCCGGATTCGTCGTCACCGCCCCGAGCGGCTCGCTGGTGGACCGGTACGGCACCCGCGCTGTCCTGATCGGCGGGCAGAGCGCCATGATGGCCGGCAGCGCGCTGCTCGCGTTCGCCACCGGCCCATGGACGGCGGCCGTCGCGCTCGTCCTGATCGGGCTCAACTTCGGTGTGGCGCTCCCCGCCTTCAACACGCTGATCGCGGCGGTCGTCGACGGGGACGTGCGGCAACGGTTCTTCGGCGTGCACTTCGCGCTCATGAACGCCGGCATCGGCGTGGGAGGCGTCGTCGGCGGGTTGTTCGTCGACGTGGACGTCCCGGCCACGTTCACCACGATCTACCTCGCCGAGGCCGCCGCCGCCCTGGCGCCGATCATGGTGCTGCTGGGACCGCTCAGTAACGTGCGCGGGCCCGCCGGGCGCGACCCGGGACCGCGTACGGCGGCGCCCGGCTACCGTGCCATCCTCAGGCGGCCGCCGGTGCGCTGGCTCGCCGCGCTCACCTTCACCGGGGTCCTCGTGGGGTACGGCCAGTTCCAGGCCGGCGTCCCCAGCTTCGCGCGAGAGGTGGCCGGCGTCTCCACCAGTGCCATCGGCGTCGCGTACGCGGTCAACACCGCGATGATCGTCGTCCTGCAACTGCCGGTGCTCGCGCGGATCAGCGGCCGCCGCCGCACCAGGGTGATGATCGTGATGGCGGGTTCGTGGGCCGGGGCGTGGCTGCTGCTCGGCGCCGCGGGGTCCGGGCTCGGCCCGGCGGTCGCGATCGCCGGGCTGCTGGCCTTCATGGCGGTGTTCGCCTTCGGCGAGACCCTGCTGCAGCCCACGGTTCCGGCGGTCACCAACGACCTGGCCACCGACGACGCCCGCGGCCGGTACAACGCGCTCAACGCGGCGGCGTTCAACGGCGGGGCGATGGCCGCGCCGGCGCTCGCCGGCCTGCTGCTGGGCCTCGACCTGGCCGCCGCGTACGTCGGCCTGATGGTCGTGGGGTGCCTGGCGCTCTGTGCCATGGCGCTCGCCCTGGAGAGAAGGATCCCGCCAGCGGCCAACGGGGTCACCGCGGCCGTGGATGAGCAGAGCAGGAGCACCGGCGCGTGAGCCGGGTGGCCGACCATAGGACTGTGATCGAATGAAACGAGCTGTCATCGTCGGCGCCGGCGTCGGCGGGCTGACGACCGCGATCGCCCTGCGCGCGATCGGCTGGAAGGTCTCCGTCTACGAGCGGTGGCCCGAAGTCGTCGCCGAAGGGACCGCGCTCGGCATCCAGCCGGGCGCCCAGGCCGGGCTGGCGAGCCTGGGGCTGGGAGAGGACCTGCACGAGCGCACCGTCCCCTACAGGCAGGCCCAGGTCCGCAGACCTGACGGCAGGCGCCTGGCCGACCTGCCCCTGGAACGCATCGAACGGCGCACGGGGACACCGGTCCGCATGTTGTCACGAGCCTCGCTGATCGAGATGTTGCTGCGGCAGGTGGACCCCGCGACGATCAGTACCGGCGTGGAGATCACCGACCCCTCCGCCCTGCGTGTCTGCCACGACCTGGTGATCGGCGCCGACGGGGTGCGCAGCGCCGTACGCCGGACGTTCTTCGGCGATGCGACCCAGCCGCGCTACGCGGGCATCGTCGCGTGGCGCGGCGTGATCAAGGGGTACGAGCCCCGGCACTACGGCGAGACCTGGGGCCACGGGCAGATGTTCGGGATGACGCCGCAGGCCCCGGGGGTGACCAACTGGTACGCGGCCGTACGGACCCCTGGAGGGAACAACGAGAGCCTCGACGACCTGCGTGCCCGCTTCGCGGACTGGCACGATCCCATTCCCTGGGTGCTGGCGGAGGCCGACGACGGGGCCGTGCTGCGGCACGAGGTCCACGAACTGGCGCCGCCGCCGGCCTCGTACGTGAAGGGAAACGTGGCGCTGATCGGCGACGCGGCCCACGCGATGGCGCCGGCCCTGGGACAGGGGGCCTGCCAGGCGCTGCTCGACGCGATCGAACTCGCCGACCGCCTGCACGCCTCTGCGGGCGACGTGCCGGGGGCTCTGCGTGCCTACGACGCCCGCAGGCGCCCGGCCGCCCAGCGCATCGTCACCGCGTCGCGCTGGATGACCCGCCTGGCCGTCGCCGGCCGCCTGACGGGAGCGCCGCGCGACCTCCTGATGCGCCTGCTGCCCGCCTGACAACGGTGCCGCCGGCGCCCGGCCATCGCCCCGGCGCCGCGCGGCTCATCTACGCGGCTCATCTACGCGGCTCACCCACGGCCGCCTGCCGCCGGCGTTGCGGGTCGTCGCGAGGCCGGCGGTGCGGACCTGCGCGGAAGACGCTGGGTTAAACAATCGTGGAGCCTGTGCCATCGACGTTCGCCGTACGGATGAGTGAAGATCGTTTGCCATGTTCATCACCCATGACCCCGCGGTCCTGCGACGGGCGCTGGCAGGCGTTCTGACCATGGCCGCCGCCCTCACGGTCTCCGGCTGCGGCGCGCTCCAGCCTTCGGCCGAGAACCGGGCACAGGCGCAGGCTCCGGCGCGCGAGTCGGCGGCACCTGCCGAGACGGAGGAGAGCGAGCCGGCCCCCCAGGAGAGCACGGAGCAGGAGAGCACGGAGCAGAAGAGCACGGAGCAGGAGACCGGGCGGACGAACGCGGAGACCACCGCGGCGGGCACGCGGCTCAAGCTCGGCGAGCGCGCGGTGGTCCCGTTCAGGAAGGGCACGATCGGCGTCACCGTGACCGCGGTGGAGAAGGGCGACCCGGCCGACCTCGTACGCGAACGCGGCCAGCGGGCCAAGGGCATCACCCCCTACTACATCCGCTTCACCGTCGAGAACGTGGACGGCACCGACCACTCCTACTCGTCGGGCCCCAGCCTGTCGCTGGTGACCGCGGACGGCAGCGGCACCGGCGCGATCGTCACCGGCGGCATGCCCGGCTGCGAGCGCGAGAGCGCGCCCAGGGACTTCTCCACGGCCGGAGCGACCTTCACGTCCTGCAGACTGGGCGGCGCCAGGACCGGCATCGCGATCGCCGGCGCCAAGTTCGACGATGACGACTACCGCGACAAGCCCGTCGTCTGGCGGCGCTGAGCGGGCTCGGAGAGCTTTCCGGCTCACCGGCCGATCCCCGGAGCCGTACGGCCCGGCGCGTGGAGGCGGGGGCGACGTGGCCGACTCGCAACCCGGTCGCGTCCTCCTCGCCGTTGACGTGGATCACCGGTCGGGAGGATGATCCGCGGGTGGTGCCCGGACCGACACTCGCCTGCCGCGCACTCAGCTGCCGGGCGGGCGGGCGCACGATCGTCGAAGACCTCACCCTCGAACTGGACCGAGCTGAGCGCGTGGCGCTGATGGGCCCGTCGGGGTCCGGCAAGACCACGTTGCTGACCACGCTGGCCGGGCTGCTCCCGCCCGCCGCGGGCCGGGTCCTGGTGGGCGGCGTGCCCCTCGACGAGCAGCCGGAGCTGAGGGCCGGGCTGGCGCTGGTGTTCCAGTCGTACGGGTTGCTCAGCCTGCTCACGGCGGCCGAGAACGTCGAGGTGGCGCTCAGGGCGTCGGGGCGGACGCCGCGCGAGGCGCTTCGCCTGGCGTCGGAGGCGCTGGAGCGGCTGCGGGTGTCGAAGTTCGCCGACCACCTGGTCGAGGAGCTGTCCGGCGGGCAGCAGCAGCGCGTCGCGGTGGCCAGGGCGCTGGCGTTGCGGCCCCAGGTGCTGCTGGCCGACGAGCCGACGGCCGAGCAGGACGAGACGCACCGCGCGCTCGTGCTGGACGAGCTGCTCGCGGCGACGGACGGCGGCACCACGCTGGTGATCGCCACGCACGACCCCGAGGTGGCCGAGCGCTGCGACCGGGTGATCGAGCTGCGCGCCCGGGCCCACCGCCGGCAGTCCAGGAGCACCCTGTGAGCGCGGCGGGCGCCCATGAGCCGTGCCCGTCCATGAGCCGCGACCGCGGCACCCGGGAGAGCCGCACATGAGCGTCATCAGGTGTGACGGGATCGTGCAGATCTACAAGGCGCAGGACGTCGAGGTCGTCGCGTTGCGCGACGTGGACCTGACGATCGAGGCGGGCGAGACGGTCGCCCTGCTCGGCCCTTCGGGCGCGGGCAAGTCGACGCTGCTGTGGCTGCTGGCCGGGCTGCTGCGCCCGAGCGCGGGCCGCCTGTGGCTGGACGGCACCGACGTGGGGCGGCTCGACCAGCGCAGGCTCGACCGGCTGCGGGCGGCGCACGTCGGCATGATGTTGCAGAACCCGGCACGCAACCTCATCGGCTACCTCTCCGCCGCCCAGAACATCGCCTTCGCCCAGCGCGCCGTCGGACGTGCCCGCCGCGGCGCCCGCCCCGGCCCCAGCGCCGGCTCTTCCGCCCGCCGCTCCGCCCGCCGGCGTGCCCGCGAGTTGCTGGCCCGGGTGGGGCTGGCGGACGCGGGCGACCGGCCGGCCGGGCGGATGTCCGGCGGCGAGCAGCAGCGCCTCGCCCTGGCCGTGGCGCTGGCCAACGCGCCCAGGCTGCTGCTGGCCGACGAGCCCACCAGCCAGCTCGACGAGGAGTCGGGCACACGGGTGATCGAGCTCATCAAGGACGTCGCCGCGGCCGACGGCACGACCGCGGTCGTGGTCACGCACGACCCCGCGGTGAGCGAGGCGCTGAGCCGTACGGTGACGATCAGGGACGGCCGGGTCGGCGCGGAGGGCAGGCGCGGCGAGGACTTCGTGGTCGTCGGCAGGGAGGGCGCCGTCCAGGTGCCGCCCGAGTACCACCACCTGCTGCCGCCCGGTTCCATGGCGCGGATCGAGGAGCTCGACGACGGCATCGCGCTCAGGAGGGCGGAGCCGTGATCCTGCGCGGCCTCTGGGAACGCCGTACGCTCTCGCTGGTCGTCCTGCTGATCGCGATCGTGCCGATCGCGTCGGCGGCGGTGGGGCCGATCTACTCGGCGGCCGCCCGCACGACGATCGCCAGGGACGCGGTGAAGGCGGCGCCGCTGGAGGGGCGCGGCTGGCGGTACACGACCACCCAGGGCGGCATCGAGGCCAAGGTGGCGGCGTTCACCGCGGGCGCGGACTTCACCGGCCCGCCGGTGCTCGGGATGGAGGCGAGCAGCGGCCGGCCGGGTGACCGGCGCGCGTTCTCGCTGGTCTGGCAGGACGGGCAGTGCCGGCACCTGCCGCTGGTCGAGGGCCGCTGCCCGGACGCGGCCAAGGAGGTGATGGCCAGCCAGGCGTCGGGGTTCAAGGTGGGGGAGAAGATCAGGCTGTCGGCCGTGGTGGACGTCGAGTACACCCCCACCGGGCGGAAGCCGGCGTCGCTCACCGTGGTCGGGATCTACCGGCCGGGGCCGGCCGGCGACCCGTTCTGGTTCGGCAGGACGTTGTTCTCCCCTTCGGGCGAGCCGAGCCAGGACAAGGCCGACGCGCTGTTCACCGTGCCGGAGACCCGGCTGGAGACGTACAACATCTCCGGCGGGCAGGGGGAGGAGGGCGGCTGGACCGACTACGCCATCGTCTCCATCGTCGCGGACCGGCTGGAGGGGACCGACCTCCCGAAACTCGCCGCGATGCAGGCCACCGCCGAGTCCACGGGCCGCAACTCGGGCGACATCGTGTTCTCCCGGGTGGCCGACACGGTCAGGGCCGTGACCGCTGGCGCCGGCGCGCTGGGCGTGCCGACGCTCCTGGTGATCGCGCAGGTGGTGGCGCTCGGCTGGATGTTGCTCTTCCAGACCGTGGGCGACCTGGTCAGGGCGCGTGGCGCGGAGATCGCGCTGGCCCGGCTGCGTGGACACGGGCGGGCGCGGGTGTGGCTGTTCGCGCTCGCCGAGCCGCTGCTGCTGCTCGCCGCCGCCGTGCCGCTCGGGCTGCTGCCCGGGCACGCCGCGGCGGGCGTGATGATCGGCGCGCTGCTGCCCGCGGGCATCCCGGTGACCTTCCCGCCGGAAGCGGCGCTGGCCGGCGTCGCGGCGATGCTGGGCGGCGTGCTCGCGGCGGCGATGGCCGCCTGGCGTACGGCGACGCGGCCGGTCACCGAGGAGTGGCGGCGCACGCCCCGCCGTACGGCCCGCGGCTGGGTGCTGGACGCCGTGGTCCTCGCGGTCACCGCGGTGGGCCTGGTCGAGCTGCTGGCCACCGGCCTGATCACGGACGTGTCGGGGCGGAGCTCGGGCGCGCTGGCGGTGCCCGGGCTGGTCGCGCTGGGCGTGGCGCTGCTGGCCGCCCGGGCGCTGCCGGTGCTGACCAGGCGGCTGTTCGGGGTCACCAGGCGGCGCGGCGGGCTCGGGCCGTTCCTGGCGCTGCGGCAGGTGGCCAGGGGACCGGTGGCCGCGGGCAGCGTGATCGTGCTGGGAGCGGCGTTCGGGCTGGCCACGTTCGCGGTGTCGGCGTGGAGCGCCACGTCGGGCGACTACGCGGAGACGGCGCGCTTCCACAACGGCGCGGCCACCGCGATCACGGTCCGGCCGGTCGAGCCGAGCAAGCTGATCGAGGCCGTGGCCGCCGCCGACCCCGGCGGCGAGACCGCCACGCCGGTCATCAAGGTGCCGGGTCCGCCGCAGCTGATCGCCACGGACCCCCGGCGGCTGGCCGCCGTGGGCGCGGCCTGGCGGCCCGAGCTGGCGGCCGGCGCGTCCCTGGCCCAGGCCGCCGCCAAGCTGCCGACCCCGGACGAGCCGCGGGTGTGGGTGCGCGGCGACAGGTTCCGCGCCGAGGTGGTGCACGACCGGCCGCCCAAGGGCTGGACGATGAAGCTGTTCGTCACGTTCCGGGTGCCCGGCCAGCTGCGGCCCGCCCAGCTCCCGCTCGGCGACCTCGCCGGACGCTCCGGCGTGCACGAATGGAACCTGCCGCCGGCCTGCCGGCAGGTTCGGTGCGAGCTGCGCGCCTTCCGCGGGCAGCCGCTCCCGCCCGAGCAGTTCGAGGAGCCCGCGTTCGTACGGGTGACCGTCACCGGGATGGCGGTACGCGAGCAGGGCCGCTGGCGTTCCCTGGCCATGCCGCGCTGGGATGCCGATCCGGGCCGGCGCGACGGCACGTTCGCGATCACCATGGTCGGCAACCAGACGCTGCGCCCCGCCACGTACGACCAGCGGCCGCCGGCCGTCGCGGTCGGGGACATCGGCACCCGGGTGGTGCCGGGGCTCGACAACGCCTACGCCGGCCCGGTGCGCACCGTCGTCGCGTCCGCCGCCGCGCCCGGCCTGACCGACGCGGGCGTCCTGATGAACCTGGAGCAGGCCGACCGGATGTCGTACGGCGTGCACGAGAAGGCCGCGTACCAGGTGTGGACCGGCCTGACCGACACGGCGGCGCTGGAGCGCGAGCTGGAGCGGCAGGGGTTGTCGGTGGTGTCGCGGCGGCACGTGGCCGGCCTGACGGCGTCGTTCGCCGGGCAAGGGCCGGGGCTGGCGCTGTTGCTGCTGCTGGCGTCCGCGCTGACGGCGGCGGCGCTGGCGCTCGGACGCACCGTGCTCGCGCTCTACACCTCGGCCAGGAGGCGCGGGTACGAGCTGGCCGCGCTGGAGGCGTCCGGCGCCAAGGTGGCGGCGCTGCGGGTGGCGCTCCTGCTGGAGCAGGTGATCACGATTGCGGCGGGCACCCTGGCCGGGCTGCTGGCGGGACTGGTGGCGGCGCGGGTGGCGCTCGGCAGGATCCCGCAGTTCACCTCGCCGCCCGTCACGCCGCCGCTGCCGCACGAGGTGGCGGCGGTGCCCGTCGCCCTCGTCGCCGGCGCCGCCCTCCTGGTCAGCCTGCTGGCCGCGGTGGTCGTGTCGGAGCTGCTGCTGCGCGGCATCCGCGTGGAGCGCCTGCGCGAGACCCCCACCTGACGGCCGGCCCGTGCCGCTCCACGACGTCGAGTTCGGCCGCGTTCCCGGAGGGCCGAGGGGTCGGCGCCCCGGCTGCGCCCCCGCCGCCGACGTGTGAGGCACGCCGGCCCGGCCTCGCGCGCGCCGGCGTACCGGTATCGCCTGGCGGTGGTGGCTGCCGCCGCGGATAACGTTCCGCGAACGTTCATCATGCGCTTCAGCGCCCAGGACTACCGAAACAGGGCCCTACTAGTAGGAAGAATCCAGCGAGCACGAAGGTAACCACCCAGGTTGACGGAGAGCGAGACTCGCAGGCCAAGGCGAACGACAACCCCAACTTCCAGGTCGCGGTGACGCAACTGCGCGCCCAGCAGCCGTCGGCGGCCACGTCGGGCTGCCTCCTCGGCGTCATGCCCGAGGCCAGGAAGGCGGCCGAGGTCGGCCTCGAGCAGGCCGTGCCCGCCGGGGCGGGGCAGGAGCCGCGTACCCCGGCCGAGCAGGCGATGCAGAACGCCGCCGCCACGCTGCAGGCGCCCATCCAGAAGTACAACGCCAACGTCGAGCAGTGACGGCAGGTGCGGGCGTCCACCGCGGGACGCCCGCCCCCAGGCTCAGCGGCCGTCCGGGCACCCGCGGCGCGCGGCCGGGGCGCCGCGGGTGCCACCCGTCATCGGGCCGTCCTTTCGGCGTGCGGGGCGGTCAGGGCCCGGAAGTAGTCGTGCACGGCCGCGAGGTCGGCGCTGTCACCCCGGTAGCCGACGTACTTGTCCGGGCGGATGAGGTAGAGGCTGCGCCGGCGCACGCCGTAGCGGTTGTGCGCCTGGCTGCGCGGGTCCGCGGCGACGCCGCCGGTCAGGCCGTGTGGCAGGTGGCCGCGCGTGATGAGGTGGGCTTCGCCGTACCCGGCCATCGCCGCGCACGCCGCGGATCGCCAGGCCTCCAGGGCGTCGGGGTCGGTGGTGTCGGCGGCGAACAGCAGCAGGTGATGCCCGGGTCCGCGCAGCAGGTGTCGCAGCGCCACCGGGCCGTCGCGTCTTTCGAGGTGGACGACCTGCGCGCCAGGGACTTCTCCCGGCGGCAGCACCGGTCCCACGCGGTGGCCCCCGTGCTGCTGGCGCTGCTCACCGGCGCGACCACGATCGTGCTGCTGACGACTTCATGACGAGCACCGGCCGGGATGCCGCGGCGTGACCGAGCTCCCTGAGTGATCTGCCTCACACCAGGTCACAACGGGGGAGCGGGCGGTGTCCTATGCCCGAACCGCTGTTCGGGATGAAGGAGCACCATGACCGAGAACGCCCGGGTCGTTGTGATCGGCGGCGGATACGCCGGCGTCCTGGCCGCCAACCGCCTCACGCAGCGCGACGACGTGACGGTGAGTCTGATCAACCCGCGTCCGAGCTTCGTCGAGCGGATCCGCCTGCACCAGCTGGTGGGCGGGTCCCACAGCGCGGTCGCCGACTACCGGGACGTTCTGGCGGAGAAGGTCGGTCTGGTGGTCGACACCGTGACCCGGATCGACGCGGCCGGGCGCCGCGTGATGCTGGCGAGCGGCGACACGGCCGGTTACGACTACCTGATCTACGCGGTGGGCAGCGGCAGCGCCGACCCGCGTGTGCCGGGAGCGGCCGAGTTCGCCTACCCGATCGCCAGTCTCGAGGAGGCGCGGCGGCTGCGGGAGAACCTCGGCGCCGCGCCCGCCACGGCCGCGATCACCGTGGTGGGGGCCGGCCCGACCGGCATCGAGACCGCCGCCGAACTGGCGGAGGCCGGCCGCGCCGTGACCCTGGTGTGCGGCGGGGCGCTCGGCCCCGACCTGCACCAGCGGGGGCGGCGCTCCGTCGCCAAGCACCTGGCCAAGCTCCGCGTCACCGTGCTCGACGGCCCCGGCACGACGGTTACGGCCGTGACCGGTGACGCCGTGCGGCTCGGCGACGGTCGCGAACTGCCGAGCGACGTGACCATCTGGACGGCCGGCTTCGGCGTGCCCGACCTGGCCGTACGCAGCGGGCTGAGCACCGACGCCCTGGGCCGGCTGCGTACGGACGAGACGTTGACCAGCGTGGACGACGTGCGCATCGTCGCGGCCGGCGACGCGGCGGCGCCGTCGGACCTGCCGTTCCGGATGAGCTGCCAGGCCGCCGTCCAGCTGGGCCCGCACGCCGCCGACACGGTGCTCAGCCGGATCGCGGGCGAGCGTCCCGCGCCCCTGGCCATGGCGCTCGTCTCGCAGTGCATCAGCCTGGGACGCCGGGCCGGCATCATGCAGCTCACCCACAGGAACGACGTCGCGATGGGCCTGCACATCGGCGGCCGCCCCGGCGCGATGATCAAGGAGTCGATCTGCAAGGGCATCCTCTGGCAGCTGGGGAACCAGGCACGCAGGCCCGGTTCGCTGGACTTCCCGGCCTGGGCCAAGGACGCCAGGCGCGGGCAGGCACTCCGGGCCAGGCGCGGCGAGGCGACGGTCACCCGCTGACCGGTCCCGTTCCCGGCCACCGGGGCGGCCGGACGGCTACCAGCGAAAGGACCTTACCGTGGTGAACAGGCGCGAAGGCCTGCCGCGACGGAGAGGAGTCGAGACATGAGCGACCACACCACTGATCCGGCGACCGAAGTTTTCGTCGCCCATCGCAATCTGCTCTTCACCGTCGCCTACGAGATGCTCGGGTCGGTGGCCGACGCAGAAGACGTCCTCCAGGAGACCTGGCTGCGCTGGATGAAAGCCGACCTCGGTCAGGTGCGCGACCAGCGCGCCTACCTGGTCAGGATCACGACCCGGCAGTCGCTCAACCGGCTGCGCACGATGACGCGCCGCAAGGAGGCCTACGTCGGTCCCTGGCTGCCCGAACCGCTGCTCACCGCGCCGGACGTGGCCGACGACGCCGAGCTTGCCGAGAGCGTGTCGATGGCGCTCATGCTCGTGCTCGACACGCTCTCGCCGACCGAGCGCGCCGTGTTCGTGCTGCGCGAGGCCTTCGACGTTGGCTACGACGAGATCGCGGCCGCCGTCGGCAAGAGCCCCGTGGCCGTCCGCCAGATCGCCCACCGCGCCCGCCTGCACGTCAGCGCGCGGCGCCCGCGCGAGGCGGTCCCTCCCAGCATGACCCGGGCGGCTCTGGCGTCGTTCCAGCGCGCGGTCGAGACCGGGGACCTGCAGGGTCTGCTCGACGTGCTCGCCCCTGAGGTCGTCCTGGTAGCCGACGGCGGCGGGATCAAGCAGGCCGCGCTGCAGCAGGTCGTCGGCGCCTGGAAGGTGAGCCGCCTGATCGTCGGCGGCATCGGCAGGTACGACGGCACGGTCACCGCCGCTCCCACCGTGGTCAACGGCAACCCGGCGCTCGTCCTGCGCCTGGACGGCGAGCTCGACGGCGTGCTGGCGATCAGCGTCGAGGACGCCGCCGGGGAGGGGGCCGAGGAGGAGGCCCGCATCACCGGCCTCTACTACGTCCGCAACCCCGAGAAGCTGACCCGCGTCCAGTCCGAGACGTTGCTCACCCGGCGATGAACACCGGCCCGCACCTGACGCCGGCGAGCGAGCAGGCGCTCGTCCTGCCCGCCGGACCCAACCCGATCCAACTCCTGAGAGGTCATCGATGACGAAGGACACAACGGGCGCTCTCGCCGGCGTGAAGCTGCCGGTCGAGCGGGGCTGCCCGTTCGCGCCGCCCGCCGCCTACGAAGGGCTGCGCGAGCAGGCGCCGATCAGCAAGGTCCGGCTGGTGAACGACGCCGAGGCGTGGTGGGTGTCCGGGCACGCGGAGGGCCGAGCCGTTCTCGCCGACCGCCGTTTCTCCTCCGACCGGCGCAAGGACGGTTTCCCGAACCTCAACGTCGACGCGGCGACCCTGCGCCGGCTCCGCAGCCAGCCGCCGCTGATGGTCGGCATGGACGGCGCGGAACACGCCGCGGCCCGGCGCCCGTTGATCAGCGAGTTCACCGTGAGGCGGCTGGCCGCGCTGCGCCCGCGGATCCAGGACATCGTCGACCGCTTCATCGACGACATGCTCGCCACCGAGCAGCGCCCGGTCGACCTGGTGCAGGCGCTGTCGCTGCCGGTGCCGTCCCTGGTGATCTGCGAACTGCTCGGCGCACCCTACGCAGACCACGACTACTTCCAGAGCCGCACCGCCGTGGCCGTGCGCCGGACCTCGTCGCCGGAGGAGCGGCAGCGGGCCTTCCTCGAACTGCGCGCCTACCTCGGCGAACTGGTCACCCGCAAGGAGTCCGAGCCCGGCGACGACCTGCTCAGCCGGCAGATCGCCCGGCAACGCCAGGACGGCGCCGTCGACCACGCGGCCCTGACCAGCATGGCCTTCCTGCTGCTGACCGCCGGGCACGAGACCACGGCGAACATGATCTCGCTCGGCGTGATCGGGCTGCTCACCCACCCGGAACAGCTGGACCTGATCAGAACCGATCCGGCCCGGACACCCATGGCCGTGGAGGAACTGCTGCGCTACTTCACCATCACCGACACGGTCACCTCCCGGGTGGCCACCGAGAACGTGCGGATCGGCGGGGCGGACATCCAGGCCGGCGAGGGCGTCGTCATCTCGAGCCTGTCGGCCGACTGGGACCCCGCCGTGTTCGAGGACCCGGCCGTCCTGGACGTCGGACGCGAGGCCCGCCACCATCTCGCCTTCGGCTTCGGCCCGCACCAGTGCCTCGGCCAGAACCTGGCCAGGATGGAGCTGCAGATCGTCTTCGACACGTTGTTCCGCCGCATCCCCACGCTGCGGCTCGCCGTGCCGGTCGAGGAGCTGCCCCTCAAGGCCGAGTCCATCATCTACGGCGCCCACGAGCTCCCGGTCACCTGGTGAGGCGCCGGCGCCGCGCGGGCCGGTCGCCCGTATCGACGCGTGCGGCGCCAACGGGAATTACACCCGGGTAACGCGTTCTCGGCCGTCATGAGCAAGTGCTCATTGTTTTCCCAATAAGCCCTCATCAGGCCGCCGAGCTGCGGTTTCATTGTCCAAGCCGGGCGGCTGGACAATGTTTGGACAATTCTCAGACGAATGGCGGTTGCCGCCGCCCGAAAGGGCCCGGCATAGTCGGAACCGTTCCCCCCCTCCGCTCCGGTCCGGTGCTTACTTCTGTGCTGCGCCGTACTGGCGCGTTTCTTTTTTCGTGGAAAGAAAGGATGAGAAGGTGAGCGGAAAGAAACCGGCCCTGGCCCTGGCGGGCTGCGGCGCCGCACTGGCGCTGCTGTCCGCGCCCGCCACGGCGGGGACGGTCACCACCGTGCCGGCCGCCGCCCAGGCAGCCGAACGGGACAGCACCGCCTGCATCAAGCCCCGCGGGAAGAAGACCAACTACTCCTGGACGAACGGCAACTCCTCCACGACGGTCTACTTCAACAACCACTGCTCCCATCGGGTGTACGCCGAGTTGCACTTCAAGGGCCCCGCGGGGACGAGGACGGAGTGCCTCGCCACGAACGGCGGAACCAAGGGCAAGAAGAAGTTCCGCAAGGGCCTGGCCGAGGACCTCACCGACATCAGCAGGGACTGCTGATCGCCGGGCGCCGCCATCCCCGGCGACCCCGCACCCCGGCAACCTCGGGCGACCACGCCCGCCTCACCATAAAAGGAGTCGATCCGACATGAAGATCCACGTAGCAGCGGCCGCGGTGTCCGTCACGGCGGTCTCGACGCTCCTGCTGGCCGCGGGACCAGCCAACGCCCACCCGTACGACGGGAAGGACCCCTACCGGAGCGGGTGCGCCGCCTCCAAGGTGTACACCGGCGAGAAGGCCTCGCTGAAGAACGAGATCGGTGACAGCCTGGGCACGATCCGGCTCTACTACTCCCGAAAGTGCGGCA
Organism: Nonomuraea sp. B1E8; assembly: GCF_039871515.1. Lineage (NCBI taxonomy): Bacteria > Bacillati > Actinomycetota > Actinomycetes > Streptosporangiales > Streptosporangiaceae > Nonomuraea > Nonomuraea sp. B1E8. The sequence continues at coordinate 92,166 of NZ_JBDPLS010000007.1, forward strand.
CCAACTGGGGCGAGGCGAGGGTGTCCAAGCACGCGACCGGCCAGATCACGGTCTTCACGAGCTCCAGGAGCAGGTCCTTCACCTACCGCGCGGGCAACGGCGGGCACCACTGGGGCAACATGGTCTACGCCCCGAGCGGCGTCTGCGCCAAGGCCTCGGGCACCGTGACCAACGGGATCGGCCGCGTCAACAAGGGCAGCGGCACCACGGGCAAGGCCTGCGACTGAGACACCTGCCGTGGGGCGGGCGTCTTCAGCGCCGCGCCAGTCCCGTTTCCCTCCACCGGTGGGGCGCGGGTCCGACTTTGGTAGGTGATGGCTCCGCCGTGCCGGAGATTAGCCTGGGCCGGTGACCGAGACTCGACCCCCGCACCTGGCCGCGGTCGCCGGCGTGCTCGTCGTGATGGGCGCGCTGACCGCGGTGTCGTTGTGGAGCCTGGCAGGCCGGCCCACCTGGGGGCTGGACCTCGCTCTCGCGGCGGTGAGCCTGGGCGCGGCGCTCGCCCAGCTGCGGTGGCCGGTCTCCGGGGCGCTGGCCGCCACCCTCCTGGCCACGCTCTCCCCGGTGGCCACGCCCGTGGCTTCGATGGGGGCGCTGCAGGTGGCCCAGCGCAGGCGCTTCCCGACCGCGGCAGCCGTGACGGGCGCGGGCATCGCGGCCCACGTGGTCCAAGGGCTGTGGCGGCCGAACTCGGGCATCTCCTTCGGCTGGTGGCTGCTGCTGATCTGCGTCGCCTACGGCGCGCTGCTCGGCTGGGGCGCGTTCGCCCGCTCCCGCCGCGCCCTGCTGGAGTCCCTGCGCGAACGCGCCCACCGCGCCGAGGCCGAGCAGGGCCGGCGGATCGCCGAGGCGCGCATGGCCGAACGCCGCCGGCTCGCCAGAGACATGCACGACGTGCTGGCCCACCGCCTCACCCTGGTGGCCACCCACGCGGGGGCCCTGGAATTCCGCCCCGACTCCTCCCCTGAACAGCGCGCCCGGGCCGCCGGGGTGATCCGCGCCGGCGTGCACCAGGCGCTGGAGGAGCTGCGCCAGGTGATCAACCTGCTCCGCGAGCAGGACGACCAGTCGGACGAGCTGCAACCCCGGCCGGACCTGGCCGACCTGCCCGGCCTGATCACCGACGCACGGCAGGCCGACCAGGCGGTACGGCTCCACGAGGAGGTCACCGACGTCGGCGCCCTGCCGGCGGCCGCGTCGCAGACCGCGTACCGCGTCGTGCAGGAAGGGCTGACCAACGCCCGCAAACACGCCCCGGGCCAGCCGATCGAGGTGCTGCTGCGCGGCACCCCCGGCACGCCCCTGCTGATCGAGATGCGCAATGCGCTGCCCCCGGCGGGCGCGGCCCCCGTCGTGCCGGGCAGCGGGCTCGGCCTGGTCGGGCTCACCGAGCGGGTACGCCTGGCCGGCGGGCAGCTGGACCACCAGAGCACCGGGGGCGAGTTCCGGCTTCAGGCCCGGCTACCATGGCCCGCGTGATCCGGGTGCTCCTGGTGGACGACGACGCCCTGGTCCGCGCCGGGCTGTCCATGATGCTCGACGGCGCGGCCGGCATCTCCGTCGTGGCCGAGGCGGGCGACGGCCAGGAGGCCATCGCCGCGACCGACGCCCACGCCCCCGACGTCGTCCTGATGGACCTGCGCATGCCCCGCGTGGACGGCATCACCGCGACCCGCCGGCTGCGCGCCCGCGCCCGCCCGCCCGAGGTGATCGTGCTGACCACGTTCGACACCGACGAGAACGTCCTGCACGCGCTCCGTGCGGGGGCCGCCGGATTCCTGCTCAAGGACACCCCGCCACCGCAGATCGTGGAAGCGATCACCCGGGTCTCGGCAGGCGACCCGATCCTGTCCCCGGGCATCACCAGGCGGTTGATGGACCGCACGGTCGCCCAGGCCGGGGCGTACGAGCGGGCCCGCGCCGCGCTGGCCGTCCTCACGCCGCGCGAGCAGGAGGTGGCGGTGGCGATCGGCCAGGGCAGGACGAACGCCGACATCGCCGCCGACCTCGCCATGGGCATCACGACGGTGAAGGCCCACGTCTCCAGCATCCTGACCAAGCTCGACCTGGGCAACCGCACCCAGATCGCGCTCCTCGCCCACGACGCGGGCCTCACCTGACCGGAGCGCGCGGCCTCACGGCCGGACCTGGACCAGATAGCCGGCCAGCTCGGCCGGGCGTGACAACATCACCATGTGGCTGCCGGGCATCTCGTCCGGGGTGATGCCGAGCCGCTCCTCGACGTGGCGGCGCACGAAGCCGGGCGGGAAGAAGCGGTCGTCGCGGCAGAGCAGATATCGCGTCGGGACGTCCGGCCAGGCGGCCAGCGGCCAGGGCTCGCCACACGCCCGCTCCATGCTCATCGTCTCGGCGAGCGCGCCGTCGTGGGCCAGCACCCGCTCGGCCAGCTCGCGCGGAACGTCGTGCAGGTAGAGCTCGTGGACGTCGTCGATGTCCGGCGAGACCCAGCCGCTGCGTTCCCACCAGTCGTCCGGCGCCTCACCCGGGCTCGGGATCATGGCGGTCACCAGCACGAGCGCCGAGGCTTCTGTACGCGCGCAGACGAGCGGGCCCACGAGACCGCCCCACGAGTGAGCCACCACCACGAGGGGCCGCCGCTCGCCGGCCGCCCGGACGACGGCGTCCGCGTAGTCCCACAGCCCTGCCCGCGGATCGGACATGGGCAGGTCCACCGCGATCGTGTCATGACCGCGGTCGCGGAGCTCGGCTTCGACCAGGTGCCAGTCGAAGGCGCTGCCACCGCCGCCGTGGATGAGAACGAAGGTTGTCATGACCGTGATGACCGGCGGCGGCGCGGAAACTCATCGTCCGGGCGGCATGCGATCGGCGCCTGGTGGCTCCCACGGTTGCTCGTACGGGTTCCGGCGGCTGCTATGGTGTTGGGCACTTGTGACCGGACGAGGAGACCAGACGTGGCAGGTGACGACGACATCTCCGGGTGATACCGGAGAGTGACGGGCCCCGGCAGGCGCCATGACCGCCGCCGATGTGGCCCTGGTCGTCGTTCCCTGATTCCTGTCCCGTTCCGCCGGGCGGCTTTCGGCGCGCCCCGCGCATCCCCACGAGGTCCCTCTCCATGTCCGACGCGTTCATCATCGTCTCCAACCTGTCCTTCTCCTGGCCCGACGACACCCCCGTCTTCACCGGCCTGTCCTTCACCGTGGCCGCCGGCCGTACGGGCCTGGTCGCCCCGAACGGCGCGGGCAAGAGCACGCTGCTCAAGCTGATCGCCGGCGAGCACCGGCCCCAGGGCGGCGGCGTGTCCGTCGAGGGCGTGCTCGGTTACCTGCCGCAGACCCTGACCATCTCGGCGCCTTCCTCGGGGCCCACCTCGGGCGACCCGACCGTGGCCGAGGTGCTCGGCATCGCCCCCGTCATCGCCGCGCTGGACGCCATCGAGTCGGGCGACGCGAGCGAGGAGCACTTCGCCACCATCGGCAACGACTGGGACATCGAGGAGCGCACCCGGGCCCAGCTCGACCGGCTCGGCCTCGGGGGCCTCGCGTTCGACCGGTCCCTGCGAACGCTGAGCGGCGGCCAGGTGGTGTCGCTCGGCCTGGCCGCGCAGTTCCTCAGGCGGCCGGACGTCCTGCTGCTGGACGAGCCCACGAACAACCTCGACCTCGATGCGCGCCGCAGGCTCTACGACGTGCTGGGGGAGTGGAACGGCTGTCTGCTCGTGGTCAGCCACGACCGGGCCCTGCTCGACCGCATGGACCGCATCGCCGAGCTGGAGCAGGGCGAGGTCCGCTTCTACGGGGGCGACTTCACGGCGTACGAAGAGGCCGTACGCACGCAGCAGGAGGCCGCCGAGCGGACCGTGCGCAGCGCCGAGCAGGAGCTGAAGCGCGAGAAGCGGGAGTTGCAGCAGGCCCGCGAGCGGGCCGACCGCCGGGCGAGCAACGCCGCCCGCAACCTCAAGAACGCCGGCCTGCCGAGGATCTTCGCGGGAAACATGAAGCGCGGCGCCCAGGAGTCGGCCGGGCGGGCAGGCCAGACCCACCTCGCCCGCGTCAGCGACGCCAGGGCCCGGCTCGAGGAGGCGGGCCGTGCCGTGCGCGACGACCAGCGGATCGCGCTGCAACTGCCCGGGACCAACGTGCCCGCGGGGCGCACGGTCTTCCTCGGCCAACGCCTGCAGGCGCGCGGCCTGTTCGCCGAGCCCGGCGTCGACCTGGAGATCCGCGGGCCCGAGCGCATCGCGCTGATCGGCCCCAACGGCGCGGGCAAGTCCACGCTGCTGCGCATGATCAGCGGTGAGCTGGAGCCGGACGACGGCACTGTCAGGCGGGCCGGCGGCCGGGTCGCCTACCTGTCGCAGCGGCTCGACCTGCTCGACGTCGAGCGCACCGTGGCCGAGAACCTGTCGGCGTTCGCCTCCGGCATGCAGGAGTCCGAACGGATGAACCTGCTCGCCCGCTTCCTGTTCCGGGGCTCGCGCGCCCACCTGCCCGTCGGGGTGCTCTCGGGCGGCGAACGCCTGCGCGCCACGCTGGCCTGCGTGTTGTGCGCGGACGAGGCTCCCCAGCTCCTGCTGCTGGACGAGCCCACGAACAACCTCGACCTGGTCAGCGTCGGCCAGCTGGAGAGCGCGCTCGGCGCGTACGAAGGGGCCTTCGTGGTGGTCAGCCACGACGAGCGGTTCCTCGCGGAGGTCAACGTGGGCCGCTGGCTGGAGCTGTCGGGCGGCCGGCTGGTGGAGCGCGGCGGGCCCGCCCGCGAGTGACGGTCGCCTGCGGTGCCGGGGTGTCCTTCCCGTGGCCGAGGTTCCGCGGTGGAGGTTCATCCATCGGTGGGGCTGGACATGGTGGGAACCTCCATGGTGCGGCCGGGTGCCGGCTGGTTGTCTGGGGCCATGCGAGTCATCGTGCCCGCCGCTGAAGGGCGGGCGGTAAAGGTCGGCGCCGGTCAGCGCGTACGCGTCACCGACCTCGAAGGAGGCCAGGTGGGCGACCTGTTCGCGTTCGCCGCCGATGACACGACCGAGCAGCTCAGCGCGTCCCACACGCGGGCCGCCACCAGCCGCCTGTTCCCGGCGGTGGGCGAGCAGTTCGTGACCGATCGGCGCAGGCCGATTCTCACCCTGGTGGGCGACACCTCGCCGGGCGTGCACGACATGCTCATCGCGGCCTGCGACCCCGCGCGCTACCGGGCCCTGGGGGTGACCGGATTCCATGCCTCGTGCGCGGACAACCTGCGCCGGAGCCTGGCCGCGCTGGGCCTGGAGAGTCCGCGCACTCCGCAGCCGGTCAACCTGTTCATGAGGATCCCGGTGTCGGGCGACGGCCGGCTGAGCTGGCTGACCGCGATCAGCCGCCCGGGTGACGCGATCACGTTCGAGGCGGTCGTGGACTGCGTCCTCGTCGTCTCCGCCTGCCCTCAGGACCTGGTGGAGATCAACGGCCACCGGCCGACGCCGCTGGCGATCGATCTCCTCAGCGACCACGACCCACGAGCCTAGGAACCAGTGAAATGAACGATGTCCAGCACCCCGCCCTGCGTCCCGAGACCATCGGCGAGCTGAGCCTGGCCAACCGGCTGGCGGTCTCGCCCATGACCAGGGTGTCGGCCGCCTCCGACGGCACGCCGACGGAGGAGATGGCCGACTATTACGCGGCGTTCGCCCGCGGCGGGTTCGCCCTCGTCGTGACCGAGGGGACCTACACCGACACCCGGTACAGCCAGGGGTACCTCAACCAGCCCGGCATGGTCAGCGACGGCCACGAGGCCGGCTGGCGGGAGATCGCGGACAGGGTGCGCGCCGCCGGCGCGGCCTTCGTGCTCCAGCTGATGCACGCGGGCGCGCTGTCGCAGGGCAACCGCTACCGTGACGACACGATGGCGCCGTCGGCGGTGCCGCCGCGCGGTGAGAAGATGCCCGAGTACGGCGGCCACGGGCCCTGGTCCACGCCCCGCCCGATGCGCCAGGACGACATCGACCTGGCGGTGCGGGGCTTCGTGGACTCAGCCGTCCGCGCCGAGCGGGCCGGCTTCGACGGAGTCGAGGTGCACGGCGCCAACGGCTACCTGATCGACCAGTTCCTGACCGACTACACCAACACCCGTGACGACCGATACGGTGGCGGGGTCTCCCGCCGGGTACGACTGGCAGCAGAGATCGTCTCCGCCATCCGCGCGGAAGTCGGCCCGCGTTTCTGCGTGGGCATCCGGTTGTCCCAGGGCAAGGTCAACGATCACACCCACCGGTGGGCGGGCGGAGCGAGGGACGCGGAGATCATCTTCGCGGCGCTCGCCGAGGCGGGCGCGAGCTACCTGCACATCGCCAGCGAAGGACGCGACTGGGTGGAGACGGCGACCCTGGACGGGGGAATGACGATCACGGGCCTGGCCAGGAAGGTGACCGGGCTGCCGGTGCTGGCGAACGGCGGCATGCACGACGCCGACCAGGCGGCCACGGTGCTGGCGGACGGCCACGCCGACGTGCTGGCCCTGGGCCGGGGCGCGCTCGCGAACCCGGACTTCCCGCGGCGCCTGGCTCGCGGCCTGCCCATGGCGGACTTCGACCACCGCATGCTCCAGCCGATGGCGACGCTGAACAACGCCCGGCTGTGGCGACCGGCGGCCGGGGCGACGGTTTGAGCGGGGCCTCGCGGTCCGGTGGCCGGGACGACGGTTCGAGCCCGCCCTCGGGGTCCGGTGTCCAGGGTGCCGGTTTGAGCGGGGCTTCGCGGTCCGGTGGCCGGGGCTGGCGTGAGGGGTTCGCCGCGGTGGTCACGCTGACCTTCGACGTGGACGCCGAGACGCCCGTGCTGGCGCGGGGCCGCCGTTACGCCGGCCACGCGAGCACGATGTCCCATCAGGCGTACGGGCCCGAGGTCGGCCTGCCGCGCATCCTGGACCTGCTCGACGAGGTGTCCGTGCCGGCCACGTTCTTCGTGCCCGGCTGGGTGGCCGAGCACCGTCCGTGGCTGGCGCCGTCGATCGCCGGGCGGGGCCATGAGGTGGCGCACCACTCCTACAGCCACCGCCCGCCCACGTCGATGACGGCCGAGGAGGAGCGCGCCGACTTCGAGCGGGCGCTGGCCGTCTTCGACCGCCAGGGCATCGAGATCCGGGGGCATCGGGCCGCCCTGTGGGAGGCGTCCTGGCAGACCGGCGACCTGGTCGCGGAGCACGGGCTGCGCTACGACTCCTCCCTCATGGGCGACGACCGGCCGTACAAGGTGGAGACGGCGGCGGGCGAGATCGTCGAGTTGCCCGTCCACTGGTCGCTCGACGACTGGGAGCAGTACGCGTTCCTGCCGGCTCCGCACGTCGGCTCGGTCATCGAGTCCCCGGCGAAGGTGCTGGAGCTGTGGCGGGCCGAGCTGGACGGGATGCGCCACTACGGCGGCCTGTTCAACCTGTGCGTGCATCCGTTCCTGTCGGGGCGGCCGGGGCGGGCCCTGGCGCTGCGACGGTTCCTGGAGTACGCGCGAAGCCGCGCCGACGTGTCGTTCGCCCGCTGCCGCGACGTCGCGGAGTCGGCCGCCGCGGACGCCGGGCTGGCCGTGCGCCGCCCCCGGCCGCCCGAGGCCTCGCCGGACGTCTACCCGGACTGAGCTCAGTCCATCGCGTCGATGGTCAGCGCCAGGAACAGGTCGACCCGGTCCTCGGTGCGTCCCACGTCCCTGCCGGTGAGCTCGGTGATCTTGGCCAGGCGGTTGCGCAGGGTGTTGACGTGGACATGCAGCGCCGTGGCCGTGGCCGCCCACTGCCCGTCGTGATCGAGGAACGTGCGCAGCGTCAGCTCCAGGTCGCCGCCCCGCCGTGCGTCGTGGTCCTTCAGCGGCCCGAGGAGCCCGGCGGAGAACCGGCGGGACGTCTCCGCGTCGAGCAGCCCGAGGAGCAGCCGGTGCGTGCCCAGCTCCGAGAAGGCCCGCACGCGGGGGCCGGTACGGGCGCGCAGGAGCACGCGGCAGGCCTCCCTGGACTGCAGGAGGGCGGGCCGCAGCTCGGCCGCCTGCGAGGCGATGCCGCCCAGCCCCGCGACCGGGCGCAGGCCGGGGAAGCGCCGCTCGACGCCGCGCACCAGACGCTGCGCGAACGGCGGCAACCCGTGTTCCGGATGGCGCCACGGCAGTACGGCGACGACGTCCTGCGTGCCGCCGGCGACCACCACCGGCACGCCTTCGGCGGCGAAGAACTCCCCGATCGCCTCGGCGAGCCCGTGCATCGTCGCGGTCTCGTGCTGCGCGAACGCCACGGCGCACACGGCCAGCGGGCCACCGGGGTCAACGCCGAAGGCGCGCAGCCTGCCGGGCACCTCGGCGGCCCGGCTGCCCCCTGACAGGATCATCTCCAGGAGCTCGCTGGCGAAGCGCATCTCGATCGCCTGCACGGCCTGCTGCTTGGCGACCTCCAGGCTCAGGAACCTGGCCGCCTGCTCCAGCCCCTCCCGCTCGGCCGAGGCGAGCCGGCGCAGGGGCCGCAGGCAGATGAGGGCGGCGTCGATGTCGCCGACGGCGCCCACAGGGAAGAGCGCGGCACGCCCCGCGTCCCCCAGCTCCACCTCCAGGGCCGGCGGACGTTTGGCCAGCCCCGTGGCGACGGCGTGCAGCTGGTCGGCGTCGAGGTCGGCGCCGACCGCCGCGAGCGAGCGGGCCATCCTGTCGACCACCGCGAGGGGCAGGTCGTAGTCACGCCGCAGAACGTCGAGCACCCCGTGGGCGCCGGCTCCCCGGGAGATCGCCGTGGCGAGCGCGTCGCCCCGGCGTACCATGCCGACCAGCGCCTGCTTCCGCTCGTCGGCCAGCATGTCGGCGACGGCCTGGGAGACCGCTGTGAACGGCACCTCGATGGAGATCTCCAGCAGCGGCAGCTCCGCTTCCCGGCAGGCCTCGACCAGGTCCGGGGGCGTGGCGGGCAGCTCGGCGCGCAGGCCGAAGACGATGCCGCTGCCCCTGGCCCCCTTGACGCTCCTGACGAACCGCGCGGACGGCACCCGGTCGAGCCACAGGCCGTTCGTCAGCACCAGCTCCCCCTCGCGCACGTAGGGAGACGGGTCGGGCAGCTCGGTGTTGTGCACCCAGGCGACCGGCTCGTCCATCGCGCCCGGCCTGCCCGTGACCAGCACGGTGAGGTGGAGGGACGGACGATCCGCCAGCGAACGAAGGGTGAACACGGTGTGACTATATCCAGGAGAACAAGGCGTTCATGGAGATCCCTCCATGGACGCGGAGGCTCGCTCCCGGCGTGCGAGCCGCGGTGAGCGCAGCCGGGCCGCGGCCACGGCGAGCAGCACGACGGCGGCCAGCGCGAAGGCGGTGTTCCCCGCCAGGTCGATCGCCGGTTCCACGGGTGTGGCGGGAGGTTGCGGGAAGCCGTGCCAGGCGTAGGTGAGCACACCGCCGGCCGCCAGCGCGAACGTCTGGACGGGCCCCCACCCGGGCCGCCGGGACCAGCGGGTCACCAGAGTGCAGACCGTGGCGTACACGACGAGGTTGACGGCCACGACGGGCCACGCGCCGAGCGTGTCGAGAGCCAGGGCCGCCAGCCAGAACACCGCCCCGGCCGCCAGGGAGAAGCCGAGCACCGGCCACGGACCGGGAGCCCGCCCCTGAACCCCGACGGCCCGGCCGCGGCGGCGCAGGGCGAGGAGGACCAGCAGCCCGGCCAGGACGACGACGGCGGCGGCCTGCGCGATGGAGGGCTCGTAGGCCGGGTCGAACAGGGCGGTGGCCACCGCCCCGAACCCGAACAGGAGCCCGGCGGTCACCAGCCCGGGAAGGCGGAGCCACGGCTCCGTCGCCCTGGCCGGCACGAAGGACTCCATGATGGCGATGGGGACGCAGATGCTGCCCACGGCGTGCACGCCGCCCAGCACGAAGCTCACCCACCAGGCGCTCACCTCCAGACCGGGGATCCACGCGTACGAGGTGAGGTCCATCCCGGCGTAGCCGGGGTCGAAGAGGGAACGGGTGGCCAGGCCCTCCTCCACGAGACCGTAGGCGACGGCGAGCAGGACGATGCCCGGCCAGCCGGCGCCCCGGCGCCTGGCCAGCTCACGGACGAGCAGCGCGCCGCCCCCGTACAGCGGGGCCAGCGTGATCAGCGCGACCAGCATGGTGACGGGCAGGTTGCCCAGCAGGAACTCGCCGATCAGCGGCGACAACAAGAAGAGCCCGAGTGCGGGCGCGATACGTTTTCCCATGCCCCCAGCCTCGCGAGGCCTGGGGTGCGGCCGGTAGTGACGTTCGTCAGAGCCAGCCCTTGGACTCGGCGGCGCGCGCCGCCTCGGCCCGGTTGCGGGCGCCGAGCTTGCCGATGGCCGACGACAGATAGTTGCGTACGGTCCCGTCGGACAGGTAGAGGCGGCGGGCGATGTCGGCGATCGTGCCGCCCTCATTGGCGGCGCGCAGCACGTCGCGTTCGCGGCTGGTGAGCGGATTGGTGCCGGCGGAGAGGCTGGCGGCGGAGAGCTTGCGGTCGAACACCCTCTCGCCGGCGTGCACCCGCCGGACGGCGTCGGCCAGTTCCCCGGCCCTGGCGTCCTTGACCACGTAGCCGGCGACGCCGGCGTCCATGGCCCGCCGCAGGTATCCGGGGCGGCCGAAGGTGGTCAGGATGATCACGCGTACGCCGGTGAGCTCGGCAGCCGCGGTGAGACCGTCGCGGCCCGGCATCTCGATGTCGAGCAGCACGACGTCCGGACGGAGCCGGGCGACGGCGCCCGCGACCTCGTCGCCCCGGCCGACCTGGCCGACGACCTCGATGTCGGGCTCCAGGCCGAGCAGCGCCGCCAGCGCCTCGCGTACGAGGTGCTGGTCGTCGGCCAGCAGGATGCGGATCACGGCACGTCCGCCACGGGCAGCCGGGCGGTCAGCAGGAACCCGCCGCCCTCGGCGGCCGAGCCGTGCAACGTGCCGCCCGCCACGTGGATGCGCTCGGCGAGGCCGCGCAGCCCGTTGCCGACGGCGTCCCCGGCTCCGGCGGGCCCGCGGCCGTCGTCGAGCACCTCCGCGAACGCCTGCCCGCCCTCGACACCGAGGCGGATGTGGCAACGGCGGGCGCCGCTGTGCCGGACGACGTTCGTCGTGGCCTCCCGGACCACCCAGGCCAGAACGGGTTCGGCATCGGCCGGGAGCGGGTCCGCCGCCACCTCCAGCCGCACGCCCGCGGTGCCGAGCGCGCGGCGCGCGCCGTCGAGCTCTCCGACGAGCGACAGCTCCCGGTAACCCGCGATCGCCTCGCGCACTTCCGACAACGCCTGCCGGGAGAGCTCTTCGACGTCCCGCATCTCGGCTCTGGCCCGTTCCGGGTCGGCGATGGCGAGCCTGCCCGCGAGCTGGCTCTTCACCGTCATCACGGCCAGGCTGTGCCCGAGAAGGTCGTGCATGTCGCGGGCGAAGCGCAGGCGTTCGTTGTCCACGGCCAGCCGCTCGACCTCGACGTTCGCCTCGCTGAGCGCCTTGTTCGCGGCGTTCAGCTGGAGGAAGGCGTGCATGGCGGCGGCGAACACGACGGTCTGCAGCGGCATCCACCAGTAGTCGGCCAGTGACCTGCCGAGCAGCGGAAGGGCGAGCGCGGTCGCCCCGGCGACCGCCACGGTCACCGCCGGCAGGGCCCGTGCGGGCAGCGACGTGGCCGCCGCGGTGATGAGGAAGTACGACGTCGCGAACACCCACATCTCACCGAGTAGGGGCGCCATCGCGGCCGTGACCAGGTAGAGCAGGATCAGGGCGTACGGGGTGGCGTTGAGGTGCGGGCGCTCCAGCGCGGTCCACACGACGCGCAGGTAGAGGAGCACGAAGCACGCCATCCCTGCGAACATCAGCCCGGTCAGGGCGCCCGGAGGGCCGGACGCCAGGAACGCGGGCACCGGCCACACCAGGACGACGAGATAGGCGGAGGTCCACAGGCGGGCCTTCATGCGGTCCACCCTAGCCAGCGACCCTTCCCGCCGAACCCTGACGAATGTCATATGTCGGCGCGGCGGCCGCATGGCAGGCCGCCACGCCGGCCTCACATCACTGCGTGCCGAACGACTGCCAGGTGCCCGCGAGGCCCTGCTGCCCGACCCCGGGCGCGCTCCAGTCGCAGACCCCGCCGGGGAAGATCTTCCGCAGCCGGTCGAGCTGGGGCTTCGTCAGAGGCGTCCCGTACTCGGCGGGATCGATCGGCCGCAGCCGGCACTTGACGATGTCGTTCGCCATCGTCCCGCCCGCGACGAGCCGCGGCGAGGTCCACACCGGGTACAGCGTGTTGCAGGTGGTCGTGCCGTTGCCCGCGACCTGGGGTTCGGTGATCTTCCGGGGTTCGGGGTCACGGGTCCAGCAGGCGTCCGTGAGCTCGCGCGGCTTGTTCCGCACCACCCTGTCGGCGGGGCGGCCGGGGCGGTGGTCGGCGGCGATCGCGGTGAGCCACCGGTCCATCCGCGTCAGCGCGTCCAGGAGGACGGGGCTGTTCAGCGAGAAGCCGCCGTACCGGTTGTCCTCGACGAGCATGACCTGGTTGTCGAACGTGCCGTTCGCCTTCAGCAGCCGCTCCCGGGTCGAGAACGACTGGAAGCGCATGTGGATGTCCCCGCCCGGCGCGTCGTCGGTGTAGGCGCGGTAGTCGATCATCGGCATGCGCGCCAGGCCGGCGCCCGCGTTGAGCAGCCGCCCGCTCCGGTACGCCGCGCGCGTCGCGGCCAGGTCGGCCCGCGTCCGCTCCGGCACGTGGTTCGCGTCGGCGTCGAAGCCGCCGATCCGCTCGTTGAGGTCCAGGAACTGCTCGACCGTGATGGCCTTGTCCCGCAGCGCGCCCAACCCGTACTGGATGCCGGTGTTGTCCAGCGGCCGCCGGGCGAACCCGGTCCGCGGGTCGCGGCCGTAGACGTTCACGGTGTGGTCGTACACGTCGCACCGGGCGCCGGTCGGGTTGCTCTCCGGGTGGTAGCGCAACGGCGCGGGCAACTGGCCGGGGCAGAAGATCCGCGGGTCGATCCGGCCGCCGCCCCGGCCGAGGTTCGCGATGCTCTCCCAGCGCCCGAAGCCGGAGACCGCCTGCTGCTGCTCCTGGCTGAAGGCATCGGGCGCGACCTCGCGGAAGTAGTGGTCGAGCAGGCGCGCGTCGGTGATCGTGTTGACCGTGCCGAAGCCGACCTCGGGGAAGCTGCATCCCGAGACGATGCCGTCGAGCAGGCCGGGATAGTTGTCGCCGATCTGGTGCGTCTGGTAGGACCCGCCCGAGCAACCCCAGCCGATCGTGAACGCGGGAGCGCCGTACGCCTCGATGAAGCGTTCCTTGACCATGCTCGCCGTCTCGGCGGCCAGGAGATCGTTGCAGTTGTTGCCGAAGACGTTGAGCGACGACGACGCCACGGCGTACCCCTGGCGCACCATCCTGTCGTCCATGACGGAGCCGGTGTTGCGGCCCTGGACGTACCATCCCCTGGAGCAGCCGCCGCCGAAGGTGTAGATCAGCCGGCCGTTCCAGCCGGGCGAGCGCCGCCACGGATCCGGCTCCTCGGCGGCGGGGTCGGCCAGCATCGACATCTCGTAGACGGCCCGGTTGACGGTGCCGGTCTCCACCCGCACGATGTACGGCACTCGGCGGCCTTCGCTCGTCGTCGTCCAGGCGAGGTCGGCCGGGCGGGTCCGGCCCGCGGGCAGCGGTGCGAACTTCCCGGCCGTGGTGCGGTAGACGTGGTCGACCCGGGTGGCGATCGAGCAGTCCTCGTCGGCCGGCGGGCCGAGCTTGCTCCCGGTCACCGTGGTGAACTCGGCCGTGTCGCAGATGAACGGCTGCTCGTGCGGCCCCGAGAACACCGGCCCCGTCACCGGGTGGTCGTCGAGAACGATCCGCGCCGGCCGGACCCCGCGCGCCGACGCGGTGAGAACGTTGCGCCCGGCCCGCAGGTCCGTCACCAGTCCTTCCAGCGCCCTGCCGCCGTCGACGGGCCGGAAGGCCGAGGTCACGTCCGTCCCGTCGCGTTTCACCCGTACCTTCTCGGCGGATCCGTCCGGGACGTCGAGGCGGATCAGGGCGTTCCCGCCGGAGACGACCTGCGGGCGCGACGAGAGCATGGTGAAGTCCAGGCCGTCGCCCCCTTCCGGGGTCGTGGCGGCCACCGGGCCCGAGGCGAGGGTCACTGCGACGACCCCGGCGGCCGACAGGGAAGATAAACGACGCGCAAACGATCTCATATGGGCTTTTTACGCCATAAACGATCTCCACGCTAGAGACGTCCAGCCGCGGACGGTTCAGCGCCGTGGGTCGATGTGAATCTTCGGGCCGGGGCCGGCGCCGGGGGGACGGCGGCCGGCGAGGACCCCGGCGGTCTCGGCGAGGCCGACCGTGGCCGCCACGAGCGGGCGGGCGTCCACCGAGCCACGGGCGTAGGCGGCGATGGCTCCCTCCAGCCCGGCTGAACCGCCCAGGATGCCGACGGCGGTGACGTCCTTGAGCACCAGCTCGCGGGTGTCGATCGTGGACGGGACGCCGGCCAGCCCGATGCAGACCACGCGCCGCGCGGGTTCGACGAGCCGCGCCGCGAGGCCGGGCGACCCGGCCGCGTTGGAGGCGTCGACGACGGCGTCCCAGCGCAGTGACGGAAGCGAGGGGCGGGTCCAGACGTTGGCGAAGCCGAGCCGCCGGGCCGGCGACACGGCCTCCTCGTCGCGGCCCATCAGGTGAACGTCGGCTCCCTCGGCGTGCGCGAACAACGCCACGAGCAGGCCGATCGTGCCCGTGCCGAGGACCAGCAGCCGCTCGCCTGAGCCGAGCCCGGCGGCGCGCACGGCCCGCAGCGCGTTGCCCCCCGGCTCGACGAGCGCGCCGAGCGTGGGATCCACGGTGTCCGGCAGGCGGTGCAGGGCCGTGACGGGGACCGCGAGCCGTTCGGCCAGCGCGCCCGGGCGGCCCCGGCTGATGCCGATCTCGGCCGAGTCGGCGCAGACGTGGTGGCGGCCGTCGCGGCAGCGTTCGCAACGTCCGCAACCGAGCATGGTGTCGCCCGTGACGCGGCGGCCGAGCCAGTCGCCGTCGACGCCCTGCCCGGCCGCGGCGACGCGCCCGCACCACTCGTGGCCGGGACGTAACGGATACCAGGAACGGCCGGTGCGCAGGTAGCTCATCCCGCCGGTGAACAGCTCGACGTCCGTCCCGCACACGCCGACCCGCTCGACGTCGACGATCACTTCCCCGGGCGCCGCGGCCGGCGGCTCCACCTCGTGGACGTCGGCCTGGCCCGGGCCGGTCAGCACCAGGGCGCGCACTGGCGTGGCCTCGCATCCCGCCGGCTGCCGTTCCGCGCTCGCACCATGTCCTCCAACCCGATCCCGCCGGGACGCCGGGCCGCCGCCCGTCCAGCGGCCCGGCCACGTCCGGACATTAGACCACCGTCCCCAAGAAGGTCGGCCCCTCTGCCGCCCTGCTCCGTGAAGATCCCCTTCGGACGGCCGCGGCGGCGGGCAGCAGCGCCCGACCGGCCGCCGCGGGAACCGCGGATCGGGGGCCGACGGCCCTCCAGGCCGGGACCTTCGGCCCTGACCAGGCCCCTCTCCTGCGTGATGCGCTGAGCATGACCCCCTATGGAGGTGAAAGTCATGGCCATCCCTTCGGCGAAGCGGGTGCTCGACGCCGCGGTGGAGGCGGCGCGCTGGGCACCGTCCGTGCACAACACGCAGCCCTGGACCTTCTCGGTGTCGGGGGAGACGATCAGCCTGCGGGCCGACCCGGACAGGAAACTGCGCGTCAGCGACACCACGGGCCGCGAGGTGCTGATCAGTTGCGGAGCCGCCCTGTTCACCATGCGTACGGTGCTGCGCCACGAGGGCTTCGAGCCCGTCGTACACGTCCTGCCGGACCCCGACCGCCCGTCGTTGCTCGCCACGCTCCGGCCGGGCGCCGAGGTGCAGCCCGACGAATCCACCGAGGTCCTGGCCGGCGAGATCCGGCACCGCCGTACCCACCGGGCGGGCTTCGCCGACGTGCCCGTGCCGGACAGGCTCATCGACCGGCTGAGCGCGGCGGCACTGAACGAAGGGGCCAAGCTGACACCCGTCCGCTCCCCGGAGGCGGTCGACGTGCTCGCAGCGCTCACCCAGGCCGCCCAGGGCGTGCAGGCTCAGGACCGGCGCTTCAGCCTGGAGGTGATCCGCTGGGCCAGGCCACCCGGCAGCAGCCGCACCGACGGGGTGCCCGCCGACGGCTACCCTCGCGCGGCGGCGCCGACCGAGCCGCGCTTCCCGCAGCGGGACTACGCCTGGCGGCATGACTGGGGCTACGACGCCGACCCGCGCGGCGCTGCCGCCGTCGGAGTCGTGGCGCTGCTCACCACGCAGGGTGACGGCCGCCAGGAGTGGATCGCCGCGGGGCAGGCGCTGCAGCACGTTCTGCTGTGTGCTTCGGCGTACGGCGTCAGCGCCGCCTTCCACACCCAGGCGCTGGAGATGGGCCTGCTGCGCGAGTTCATGAGGCAGGGGCTCTGCTCGGGTGAGCACCCGCAGATGCTCATGAGGTTGGGCGTCACCTTCGACGAGAAGGGCTCGGTGCGCCGTCCCCTGTCCGAGGTCGTGTGGTGAGGGCCGGGCGGGCCGACCTCGGGGGTCGTCAGAGGCCGTGGATGCGGCGGCCGGTGACCTGGTGCGGGACGACGCGAATGTACAGGTGGCGCTCGCCGCCCGCCCACGGGGTGACGTCGGCATCGGGCGTCTCGTCGTGCGGCACATGGTGGGCCGGACCCTGGATGAGGACGCTCCAGCCCTCCCGCCGAGCCACGTCGATCTGGTCCACCTGGAAACCGATCTTGATGTCCACGCCCTCCAGCCCGGTGCGCAGGTCCTGATCCATCGGCCCGCCGTAGGAGGTGCGGAACACGATGGCGCCGTCGTGGACCGTGTAGTTGACGGGCAGCACCGTCGGCCCGTGCGAGCCGGTGAACGCCACGCGTCCGATCCCGCCGGGCGCCACCAGCCGCAGGCACTCCTCGCGATCGAGCACTTCCGGTGGGGATCCTGCCGTATCCGTACGCGAGGTCCCGAAGTCGCCACTGCTTGTCATGCGGGTCTCTCCCTTCCGGTGATGGTCACGACGATGACGCTACCCATGTGCCCCCGCGGCAGACAGGGTCCTTCGGCCCGGGGAAAGCCGACCTCCGGCCCTGCACCCGGCAGGGGCGAGCGGGTTCCGATGGAGGTGCGACGAAGGAGGGCATGTCATGATCATCGTAGGAGTGGACGGCTCCGTGGCCTCACGAGCCGCCGTGGAATGGGCGGCGGGCGACGCCTTCCGCATGGGGGTGCCGCTGCGGATCGTGTACGCGGTCGACCGCAGCCCGTACCAGGTCGGCAAATATGCGAGCATCGGCCTGCCCGATCTGCTGCTGCGCGAAGGGCTGAGGATTCTGCGCGAGGCGGAGGAACTCGTTCACGAGCGCCGGCCCACCGTTGAGGTCACCACCCGGCACGTCGAGGGCAGGCCCGCCGCGGTCCTGCGCGAGCAGGCCGCGGACGCCACCGAGGTCGTGGTGGGCAGCCGCGGTCTCGGCGGATTCGCCGGCGCCCTGGTGGGCTCGGTCAGCACGCACGTGGCCGGGCATGCGCACTGCCCCGTCGTGGTCGTGCGCGGCGAGAACCGCCCGGTACACGGGGAGATCGTCGTCGGCGTGGACGACTCACCCGAATGTGAGCCCGCGCTCGCCTACGCCTTCCAGCAGGCGGAACTGCGGGGAGCCGCCCTGCGCGCGGTGCACGCCTGGCAGCTCCCGGTGCACGTCTACGCACCGGAGCTCGTCTACGACATGGACGAGGTCCGTACGGCGCAGCACCAGGTCGTGCGCGTCCGGCTGGCAGCCTTCGCCGAGAGTCATCCGCACGTGAAGACCATCGAGGACGTTCCTTCCGCGCATCCCGTGGACGCGCTCACCGACGCGTCCGAACGAGCGGACCTGCTGGTGGTGGGCTCGCACGGACGCGGCGCCCTGAGCGCGATGGTGCTCGGCTCGGTCAGCCGGGGCGTCCTGCACCACGCCCGATGCCCGGTGGCGGTGGTCCGCGCCTGACCTCCGGCCGGTGGGTGTGGCGACCATCCCGTGTCCCGCGGTGGGCGACGTGCCGTCCAGGTGCGAAACTGAGCGGTATGTCGGAGAGCGAGCGTCACCCGCTGCTGCCCCAGATGCGGCTCGATGAGCTGCTGGCCGAGTTGCAGACGAGGCTGAACGCCGTGCTGGCCACGCGCGATCGGGTGCACACCCTCCTGGAGGCGGTCGTGTCCGTGGGCAGCGACCTGGACCTGGAGACCGTGCTGCGGCGGATCGTGGAGACCGCGACCAGGCTGGTCGACGCCAGCTACGGGGCGCTGGGGGTGGTCGGGGAGGAACACACGCTCATCCAGTTCATCCCGGTGGGGCTGAGCGAGGAGGAGATCGCGAGGATCGAGCACTGGCCGCACGGGCTCGGCCTGCTCGGGTTGCTGATCAAGGACGCGCGGCCGCTGCGGCTGGGCCGCATCTCCGACCACCCGGAGTCGTACGGCTTCCCGCCGGGCCATCCGCCGATGGGCACGTTCCTCGGAGTGCCGGTACGCGTGCGGGACGAGGTGTTCGGCAACCTCTATCTGACCGAGAAGCGCGGCGGCGGCGAGTTCGACGAGGAGGACGAGGCCGTCGTCGTCGCGCTGGCGACCGCCGCCGGCGTCGCGGTGGAGAACGCCCGCCTGTACGAGGTCTCGCGCCGGCGCGAGACCTGGCTGCAGGCGTCCACGGAGATCACCACGAGCCTGCTGTCCGGCGTCGGCTCCCGCGAGGTGCTCACCACGATGGCGGCGCGCGCCCGCCGGATGTGCGACGCGGACCTGGTCCAGTTCCTGCTTCCCGACTCGTCCGGGCAGGCACTGACCGTCGACGTGGCGGAGGGCGAGGGAGCGGACGAGTCGCTCGCGATGAGATTCGAGGTCGAGGCCACGCTGGCCGGCGAGGCTTTCACCCGGGGCGAGCCGAGGTCCGATCCGGATCTGGCCGCCTATCCCGACTCGCCGCTGCGACGGCCGGGGTACGGGCCCGGTCTCGCGGTGCCGCTGGGGACACCGCCCCGGGTGCGAGGCGTCCTCATGCTGGCCAAGCGGGGCGGGCGGCTGCCGTTCAGCAGGGCCGACCAGCAGATGGTCGAGTCGTTCGCGGGCCAGGCCGCGCTCGCGCTGGAGCTGGCCGAGGCCCGCCGCGACGCCGAACGGCTCGGCCTGCTGGAAGATCGGGACCGCATCGCCAAGGACCTCCACGACGTGGTCATCCAGCGGCTGTTCGCGACCGCGATGACGCTGATGAGCACCGTCCGGCTGGTGGAGCGGCCGGAGGCCTCCAAGCGGCTGCAGCACGCGATCGACGAGCTGGACGAGACGATCCGGCAGATCCGCTCGTCCATCTTCGCCCTGCAGACGCCGCGCGAGGAGGCGGCCCCGAGCCTGCGGGCGCGGATCGTCGACCTGGTGGAGGGAGCGAGCGGCCACCTGGGTTTCATGCCGGGCCTGCGCATGGAGGGCCAGATCGACGCCCTGGTGCCCGAGGCCGTGGCCGAGCACCTGCTCGCCGTGCTCCGCGAAGCCCTGTCCAACGTCGTGCGCCATTCCCACGCCACCCGCGCGGAGGTCTCAGTCGAAACCTCCAAGGGCCGGCTCACCCTCGTGGTCACCGACAACGGCGTCGGCCTGGGGGACAGCGCTCGCCGCAGCGGCCTGCGCAACATCGGCGAACGGGCCGGCCACCTGGGCGGGGCCGCGGAGCTGGAGACCCCGGACGGCGGCGGCACCAGGCTGCGCTGGCACGTCCCGCTCCCTTGACGCGTGCCGCGCGAGGACACGGGGAGGCACTGAGCACAGCGCCTGGCTCATTCACGCTTGCCGGCCCGCAGCCGGGCCGACAGCGCGGCCGCCTGGGTGCGGCGCTGCATGTTGAGCTTGGACAGCAGGTTGGAGACGTAGTTCTTGACCGTCTTCTCGGCCAGGAACAACCGCTCGCCGATCTGCCGGTTGGTCAGCCCTTCGCCGATCAGGTCGAGGATGTGGCGTTCCTGTTCGGTCAGTTCGGCCAGCGGATCCTTTCTGGCGGCCTGCTCGCGTAGCCGTTGCAACATCGCCGCGGTGGTCTGCGGGTCGAGCAGGGACTGCCCGGAGGCGACCGTGCGTACCGCGCCGACCAGGTCGGAGCCGTGGATCTGCTTGAGCACGTAGCCGGAGGCGCCGGCCATCACCGCGTCGAACAGAGCGTCATCGTCGGCGAACGAGGTGAGCATCAGGCAGGCCAGCCCGGGCACCTGCGAGCGGACCTCCCGGCACACGTCGACGCCGTTGCCGTCGGGCAGGCGCACGTCCAGCACCGCCACGTCCGGCCGGAGCGCGGGGATGCGGGCCATCGCCGATTCGGCGGTCCCCGCCTCGCCGACGACCTCGATGTCGTCCTCGGACTCCAGCAGGGCGGCCACCCCGCGCCGCACGACCTCGTGGTCGTCAAGGAGGAACACACGAATCATGCCTCCGACACTAGTCAAAGACGCGGGACCGCCCAAGCTTCACGTCAGCCCGCCTGCCCGGGCCACGGCGGGACCAAGGTCCTTGAGCCGCGGGTCCTCCGGCACTGCTTCACGAGGGCCGCCAACGGTGTGATGGAGGTGCGACAGGGACGACGATTCAGCACCGAAAGGGAACCGCCATGGCCGCCACCGACACCAGGCCCGTCACAGAGACGGGCACCACCACCGCCGCACGCCGCCCGGTCGACTACGTCTGGGCGATCGTCCGGATCTCGATCGGCTGGATCTTCCTCTGGGCGTTCCTGGACAAGACCTTCGGCTGGGGGTTAGCCACCCCGGCCGACCGCGCCTGGATCGCGGGCGGCAGCCCCACGACCGGCTTCCTCAAGGGCACCGGCGACCACGCGCTCGGCGGCTTCTTCTCGATCCTCGCCGGCCAGGCGTGGGTGGACTGGCTGTTCATGGCCGGCCTGCTCGGAGTCGGCCTGGCGCTCGTCCTCGGCGCCGGCACCCGCGTCGCCGCCGTCGCCGGCGGCCTCATGCTCGTGCTGATGTGGGCGGCGGAACTGCCCCTGGCCACCAACCCCTTCATGGACGACCACATCGTCTACTCGATCGTCCTCGTCGGCCTCGCCCTCGCCGACGCCGGCACCACGCTCGGACTCGGCAACCTGCCGATCATCCGGCGCAACCCCTACCTGAAGTAGGGCGTACGTCCACGCGCCGCCTCCGGCCACCGGAGGCGGCGCGTCGTTCTGCGCACCGGGTCCGCCGCGGGCGGCCCGGTAGGGACCAATGGCCCTGGTGGCCGGGGACCTCGTGCTCCTGCGCTGGGTGCCGGCGCCGCGCGAGGCTGGAGGAAAGCGAGGAGGTGCGTGATGGCCGGACACATCGTGGCCGGCGTGGACGGGTCCGTACCGGCGAGGTCGGCCGTGGAATGGGCCGCCGCCGACGCCCAGCGCAGAGGGCTGGGCCTGCGGATCGTACACGTGTGCGAGCAGTGGCGCTACGGGGATGAGGGGACGAAGTACTGTGCCGGGACGCTGGCCGCGGCCGCCGATCGGGCACGAGGCCTGACGCGCGACGTCGAGGTGACCACGGAACTGCTGCCCGGCAACGTGATCGACACCTTGATCGGTGAGTCGGCGTCCGCGGACAGCGTGGTGCTGGGCAGCCGAGGGCTCGGGGGGTTCGCGGGGCTCGTGGTCGGCTCGGTCGGCCTGGGGGTCGCCGGGCACGCCACCGGACCGCTCGTGCTCGTCCGCGGTCCGTCCGTCGTGCAGTACGGGCGGGTGGTCGTCGGGGACGACGGCTCCGACGACTCCGAGGCCGCCGTGAAGTACGCCGTCGACCAGGCCCGCGTCCGCGGCCTGCCGTTGCACGTCGTGTTCGCCTGGCAGATTCCGATCGCCCCGCCGCTGGCGGCCGGGTACAGCATGCTCATCGAGAGCACCCGCGAGGAGGACATCCGCAGGGCGGCCGAGCGCGTGGCGCCCTGGCAGGAGAAGAACCCGGATGTCGCGATCATCGGAGAGCAGGTGGTCGGCCATCCGGCCGACGTCCTGATCCGGGCGGGCGGGACGGCGGATCTGGTGGTGGTGGGCTCGCGCGGCCGGGGCGGCTTCGCCTCCGCGGTGCTCGGCTCGGTCAGCCACGCGGTGCTGCACCACGTGACCTGCCCGGTCGCCGTGGTACGGCCCCGAACGCACCAGGCGTGAGCCGCCGGTGGCGGCTGCCGCCCGGCGTCATCGGGTCCGTGGCGGCGCACAAGGCGTCCGCGGTCTAGTCGCCCACCCGGCGAGTCTCACAGAGAGTCACGAGAGGCTGCTTATAGTGTCGATCGCAGGCGCCTCCACCATGTCGGAGGGCTTCGTCATGGACCGGACCCGGCTGCCGGCTGTACGCGTGGTCGACACGGCCAGAGGTGAGAGGCGACATGAGCGCGACGATCGCGGCTCTCGGTGGCGCGTTCACGTCCATCGACCAGGAATACCTGTTCGAGGCGCGGCAGATGCAGGCGCTGTCGCTCGCCGTGCACATCCCGCTGGTGTGCTTCGGGATCGCCTTCCCCGCGATGGTCCTGTTCTGCGAGTGGCGTTACCTGCGGACCGGGGACATGCTCTTCCGCACGCTCGCCAGGCGCTGGTCGAAGGTGATGCTGGCGCTGTTCGCCATCGGCGTCGTGACCGGGACGATCCTCAGCTTCGAGCTGGGGCTGCTGTGGCCGGGTTTCATGGCCGGCTTCGGCGACGTGTTCGGGCTGGGGTTCACGCTGGAGGGGTTCTCGTTCTTCACCGAGGCGATCTTCATCGCGATCTACGTGTACGGGTGGGATCGCCTGCGGCCCCTGCCACACTTCCTGGCGGGCATCCCCGTGGCGATCGCGGGGGTCCTGGGGTCACTGTTCGTGATCTCCGTCAATGGCTGGATGAACCACCCGGCCGGGTTCAGGATGCAGGACGGTCGCGCCGTCGACGCGCACCCGTGGTCGGCGTTGTTCGCCAACGGCTATTTCTGGCACGAGTTCGTCCACATGTATTTCGCGGGCTTCATCGTCGCGGGGTTTCTCGTCGCCGCCCCGTACGCGTGGGGCTTCCTGCGCGGCCGCCGGGACCGATACCGCCGCACGGCCCTGACCGTCGCGCTGTCGGCCGCGGCGGTCGCCGCGCCGCTGCAAGTGATCATCGGTGACTGGGCCGCGCGCGAGGTCGCGCAGCACCAGCCGGTGAAGCTGGCCGCGCTGGAAGGGCTGGGGCAGACCACGCGCGGTGCCCCCGAGCACCTGCTGGGCTGGTACGACGGCCAGGAGGTCGTCTACGGCATCGCGATCCCGCGCCTGCTGTCGCTGCTGGCCTTCCACGACCCGGACGCGACGGTTCAGGGCCTCAACACGGTGCCGGTCGAGGACCAACCGCCGGTCAACGTCGTACGCCTGGCCTTCCAGAGCATGGTCGGCATCGGGACGCTGCTCGCGCTGCTCAGCCTCATCTACCTCTATGTCCGGTTGCGTCACAAACGGTTGCCCCGCTCACGCTGGTTCTTCCGCGCGGTCGTCCTGGCCGGCCCGTTGTCGGTCGTCGCGCTCATCTGCGGGTGGATCACCACCGAGGTCGGCCGCCAGCCCTGGATCGTGTACGGGATCATGCGAACCAGCCAGGCGGTCACCGGCGCGTCCGGAATACCCATCGGCTACGGCACTCTGATCGTGGTCTACCTGGGACTCGCCGGCGGCGTCGTGTGGCTGCTGCACCGCTTCAGCCGCGTGCCGATCGAGGACCACGATGGCTGAGATCCCCATGGTGTTCATCCTCGCCGGTCTGGCCGCCTACACCGTGCTGGCCGGCGCGGACTTCGGCGCGGGGCTGTGGACGCTGCTGGCCGGCCGGGGAGAAGCCGGGCACCTGGCGATCCGGCACCACGCGCGCCACGCGATGGGACCCGTGTGGGAGGCCAACCACGTCTGGCTGATCTTCGTGCTGGTCGTGTGCTGGACGGCCTATCCCGTGGCCTTCGGCTCGATCACGTCCACGCTGGCGGTGCCGCTGTTCGCCGCCGCGGTCGGGATCATCCTCAGGGGCGCCTCCTACGCGCTGCGCGGCCAGCTGGAGGGGGCCGCCGGCGAGCGGCCGATCGAGTACCTGTTCGCCCTCTCCTCGATCCTGACGCCGTTCGCGCTGGGCACGGTCGCGGGCGCGATCGCCTCCGGCCGCGTCCCGGTGGGCAACGCCGCGGGGGACCTCGTCACCAGCTGGCTGAACCCCACCTCACTGCTCATCGGCGGGCTCGCGGTCGCCGCCGGGGGATATCTCTCCGCCGTCTACCTCGCCGCCGACGCGCGCCGGTTCGGTTCCAGAAGCCTGGAGCGCGACTTCCGCGCCCGCGCCCTCGTGTCGGGCGGATGCGCGGGCGCGTTCGCGCTGGCCGGCCTCATCGTCGCCCGTTACGACGCCCCGCTGCTGTTCGCCGGCCTGACCAGCGACGGCGGCGCCGTGATGGTCGCCGTCTCCGGCGTGGCGGGGATCGCGACCCTGCTGCTCGTCTGGCGCGAGCGCTTCGGCCTGGCCCGCGCCTCGGCGGCGGTCGCCGTGGCGGCGATCGTGGCGGGCTGGGCCATGGCGCAGAGGCCTCGCCTCCTGCCCGGCCTGACGGTGGAGCAGGCCGCCGCCGGCCCGTCGACGCTGCTCGCCGTCGTCGTCGCCGTCGCGGGCGGAGCGGTCGTGCTGCTTCCCTCGCTCGTCTTGCTGTTCCGCCTCTTCCTCCGCGGCACCCTGGACCCCGGCGCCGCCACCGGCACCGGAACCCCCTCCCCGCCCGCCGCCGCCCGCCGGGCCGGACGCCGCAGGCTTGAGGGCTTCGCCCTCGCCACGCTGCTCGTCGGCGCGGGCGTGACCGTGCTCGCCGAACCCGGCTTGCTCCTCGCTCTCGGCGTCGTCTGCCTGTTCGCCTGCGCGGCGGCGACCTTCGCCCTCGTGACGGCGGAGCCGGACCAGCAGGCCTGACGGGGACGCGGTCACCGCGCGGCGATCTCGCGCACGACCCGCACGAACTCGCCCACCAGCGGGTTCACCGTGCCGGGCGGCCACGCCAGCGCGATCCTGAGCGGCTCCACGTCGGTGATGGGCAGCCACGTCAGCTCGGGATGCGCGTAGTACTCCGCCATCGAGCGGGCGCCGATGCACACCGCCGCTCCCGCGGCCACGTGCTCGAGCATCTCGTCGACGTTGTCGTTCTTCGGCCCCCAGACCGGCGCGGACCCGTCAGGCCGGGGGTTCACCGCCCACCAGTCGACCCACGCGGCCGGCGCCACCTCGGTCCACCCGATCGGCTCGTCACGCAGGTCGGCCATCCCCACGGAATCCCGGCCCGCCAGCCGGTGGTCCGCGGACACCGCCACCCACCTGCGCTCCGTGGCGACCACCTCGCTGCGCAGCCCGGTCAGGTCGGCCGGCAGCCACACGAAGGCGACGTCCACCTGCCCGTCCCGGAGCGCCCGCGTCTCACCCGCCCACTCGAACCGTTTCGGCTCGATCGCGGCATCCGGGCGGCGGACGGCGAACGCGGCCCGCGCCCGCCGGGCGAGCGGGCCGCCGCCCGCGACGACGAACCCGACCCGCAACACGTTCCGCGTGGCCGCGGCGGTGGTCCGTACGAGTCTCGTCGTCTCCTGCCACTCGGCGATGTGGCGGCGTGCCGCGGTCAGCAACTGCTCGCCGGCCGGGGTGAGCCGGACCTCGGGCCGGGTGAACAGGTCGGCGCCGAGCCGCTCCTCCAGCTGCCGGATCTGCCGGGACAGCGACGGCTGCGCCACGAACAGCTCCTTCGCGGCCTGCGTGAAGCTCAGCCGTTCGGCGACCGTGACGAAGTAGCGCAACACCCGGGTGTCCACGTCCATGCCTGAAATGTATGGGCACAGGTATTGGCCCGTGGAGTCCCCCGGCTGGTTGCCTGTCGGCATGACCACGCGCAAGCCAGATCTCCGCACGCCGTCGAGAAGGGCCCTGCTCACCGCGAGCGCCACCGCGGCGGCGGCCACCGCCCTCACCTCCGGCGCCGCCGCCGGCACACCCCAGCAGCCACGTGACCGGTTCGCCGGCAAGGTCGTCCTGATCACCGGCGCCACGTCCGGTATCGGCGAGGCCACCGCCCGCGCGTTCGCGGCCGAGGGGGCGGCGGTGTTCTTCTGCGGCCGGCGCGAGGCGCTCGGCGACAAGGTCGCCGCGAGCATCCGGGCCGCGGGCGGCAAAGCCACCTTCCGGCGGGCCGACGTCCGCGAGGAGGGCCAGGTGCGCGACTTCGTCGAAGCCTGCGTACGCCGCCACGGCCGGATCGACATCGCCGTCAACAACGCCGGGATCGAAAGCCCCCGCGCGGTCCGCGTGCACGAGCAGACCCTCGCCGACATGGAGGCCGTGTGGCGCACCAACGCCGCAGGCGTCTTCCTCGCCATGAAGTACGAGGTCCCGAGGATGCTGGAGCGGGGCCGCGGCGCCATCGTGAACACCGCGTCGGTGTCCGCCGAGGTCGGGTGGGCCACGATCGCGCCGTACAACGCGAGCAAGCACGCCGTCGCGTCGCTGACGAAGGTGGCGGCCCTGGAGTACGCGGCCGACGGCATCCGGGTGAACGCGCTGGCGCCGGGCGCCGTGGACACGCCCATGTTGCGGCGTGCGGCCGAGGCGTTCGGGGTGACGTACGAGCAGATCGCCCAGGACTACCCGATCAAGCGGATCGTCGCGGCCGAGGAGATCGCCAGGGTCGTCATGTTCCTCGCCTCGGACGACTCGAGCGCCGTCGTGGGCCACGACCTCGACGCCACCGGCGGCTACCTCGCCGGTTAGGGCGGGGAGCGCAAGGTTGCGACCCGTGCACGGTCAGCGCCTCGTCACGGCGCCGGTGGGCCTGGCTCTGGGGCTGGGCCTGCCGGCCGCGCTCGGGCCGGGTGTGGACGTGTCCGCGTTCGCCGGTGGCCTGCCCGTCTCCGGTCACACGCCGTCGGCGCGGTTCACGTCGGCCCGGATCAGGTCGGTGCGGGTCAGGTCGGTGCGGGTCAGGCCGGTGCGGGTCAGGTCGGCGCGGGGAGCGGCCGGGCCTTCGCCCGCGCGATGCGCGCCTTGACGTCGCGGAAGTGCAGCCGCATCGCCTCCCGGGCGGCGTCGGCGTCACGGGCGCGCAGCGCCGCCACGATCCGGCGGTGGTTGACGACGATCTCCGCGGTCCGCTCCTCCGGCGGGCCGAGTGTCGGCTCGACCTCGTGGTAGACGTCCCAGAACAGCCCGATCAGCTGCAGCACCAGCTCGTTGCCGCACGATTCGTACAGCAGCGCGTGGAACGCCCGATCGGCTCCACGGTCGCGGTCCATGCCGTTGACCAGGGCGTCCAACGCGGCGAGGCGGGTGGCGCTGGTGCTCCGGGCCACCTGGCCGATCAGCCCGGTCTCGAGCAGCTCGCGGACCTCGACCAGATCGTGCAGCGCGCGGATCCCGCCGCCCTGGCCCGAACGCACCTGGAAGGCGAGCGACGGGGTCAGCACGTCGAGCGACGCGTGCCCGACGAACGTCCCATGTCCGTGCCGGATCTCGACGATGCCCAGCGCCCGCAGGGCCCGCACGGCCTCACGGACGCTGTTGCGGCTCGCCCCGAGCAGGGCCATCAGCTGCACTTCGGTGGGCATCGGCGCTCCGGGAGCCAGCCCGCGCTCGTGGATCAGGGCGATGATGCGCTCCTGAAGCGACGCGCCGTCACGCGTAGGCATGCTGCCTCCAGGCTCGTCGAAGACCTTGTGTCGAACATCCCACCTCTCAGTCTCCGAGAGCCAGGCGGTGAAGGAGATTTTACGCCGACTACACGGACGGGCCACCGGACGCACGCCGCTCGTTCAACCCGCAGGACGTCCTACGTCCCGGATGCATGGCGATGGCGCCCACGGGTCTCCGCGAGCGCCATCGCCGGGCGGTTCGTGCCCCTCAGCCGACGTGATCGAACGGCAGCCACAGCCCGAGCCGGCCGCCGACCGGGAGGTTCCGCTCCCGGATCAGGTCCAGCTCGGCGCCGGTGAGGGCGCGCCGGTAGACGCGTACCTCGTCCAGCGTCCCGCGGAAGCGGTCCGCACCGTCCAGCCGCTGTCCGACGTGGATCCCGTCGAGCCCGAACTCCTTGCCGAGCGTCAGCGAACCGGCCGGCACCGGCGCCGACGAGACCTGTACGCCGTCCACCAGCAGCCGGAGCTCGCCGCGTTCCCGCTGGAGCGCCACGAAGTGCCACTGCCCGTCGTTGTACGCGCTCGGCGACTGCACGGTCACGTCGAACCGGTCGACGGCGAGGACCGCCCGGATGCGGTTGCTCGCCGGCTCGGCCCGCAGCCACAGCCCCGGCGGGTTGGTGCCCCGGTCCACGCGGTGGAACCAGAGGATCGCGTGCGAGCCGGCCGTTTCCGAGTACCGGATCCAGGAGGTCAGCGTGAAGTCCTTCGCGCCGAGGTCGATGGACTCGTCGAACGCCACCTCCACCCGGTCGTCCACCCGGTCCAGGGCCAGCCCGCCGCCGAACCGCCCGTCGGTGGTCTGCGCACCACCGCGGACGTACGCCGTGTTGCCGTGCGGCGACCTGTCGGGCGTCGTCGGGCCGGGCGCGGGCGGACCGGGGATGCCGGGCGGAGTGCCGTTCGGCGTCTCCAGGTACGCCTCGTTGAACCGCGCGAACCGGATCTGCTCGTACGGCGACACGTCGCCGGCCTCGTACATCAGGGCCGCCTCGGCGCCGTCCAGCCGCACCATGTCCGAGTACGCCGACGGCCCCCAGTGGAAGACCTTGCCCTCGTTCCAGGTCTCGAAGCGGCGCCCCTCGTCGGAGGACGACCGGATCCCCATCGCCTCACGGGCGCCCGGGTGCATCGGCGAGGAGAAGAGGATGCGCTTCTCGCCGAACCGCAGCAGCGACGCCTGGACGTCGGTCGTCGCCAGCGCCGGCATGGTGCGGAACGGCGCGTCCCACGTCTCGCCGCTGTCGCTGCTGGTCGCGTACGCCCGGCTGCCCTCGTCGGTGCCGCGCTCGCGGGCCGAGGCGTAGATCCGCCCGTCGTCGAGCTCGACGACGGTGACCTCCTGGGCGATCATCGTGCCGTCGTCGGAGGACGTCTCGGCGCCGATGTTCCAGGTCACCCCGCTGTCGTCGCTGTAGAGCAGGTGCGTGCCGTAGGCGTGCGCGCCGACCCGGTCCCAGCTCTCGTAACTCGCCCCGACGACCAGCCGGCCGGCGTGCGGGCCGTGCTTGAGCTGGATGCCGTGCATGGGGCCGGTGGCGTACCAGTGGTTCCACTCCGGACGCTTGCCCTCGGTCATCTCCCTGGCGGCCGACCAGGTCGCCCCGTGGTCGTCGCTGACCTGCACCCAGGGGTCGCGGTCACAGCCGTTCGGGCACGGCTCGGCGCCGTTGTGGGTGCTCACCAGCACGACCCGCCCCGTACGCTCGTCGACGATCGGCACCGGGTTGCCGTGGGTCGTGCCGTTCCCCTCCGAGACCACCTGCAGCGGTCCCCAGGTCCGCCCGCCGTCGGCGGAACGGCGCAGCACGAGGTCGATGTCCTCGTCGTCGCCGCAGTCCTTCACCCGCCCCTCGGCGAAGGCCAGCAGCGTGCCGTCCGCGGCCCGCACCACGGCGGGGATCCGGAAGCAGGCGTATCCGAAGTCGCCCCGCTTGTAGAGCACCTGCTCGTCCACGAACGGCGCGGTGTCGCCGGTCGCGGAGGTCTCTGCCGGCGCGGCTGCCGCGGGCGCGCCGAGCACGCCGACGAGTAAGCCTGCGACCACCAGTACGGCGCCCGCCCGGCGGCGCGGCGAGCGCCCGGCACGGCCCTGCGGGGGGTGAGCATCGTGCATGTCTTCGCCCTTCCTGGCATGAGAGTGTGAGGGGACGTCCTACGTCCAACGTAGGATGTCAAAGTTTCCGTGAACAGGGAATGGTCGCCAGAGGACGGATATGTTGCGGGCCGGTAACGGCGTCCCGGGTGCCGTGGCGGGTTGCGAAGTGGTTGACCTGGTCGTCCGGAGCGGGTGCCGGGACAGGAACGCGGCCACGGTGGCGCCGGCCGAGGGGGAGACGCCGCGGCGCGACGTCGGACGTCTCGTCCGGGTGTCAGCCTGCGAAGCTCCGGCGACCGATCGTACGCCCGGCGCGGAAGAGCCGCTCCGGCCAGGTGGTCACACGAGCCTGTGGGCGAGAGGCCGCCGGGTCCGGGTGATCAGCGCCGCCACGGTCGCCAGCGCGCCCGTCGGACGCGCCGAGGTGGAGCGCGACCTGCGGTATCTGCCGGACGGGGGTGAGTGTCACCCGGTTCCGCTACGGTGATCCGCCATGGATGATCGCTTCCCCCCGGCCGAGGACGTCCTGGTCCTCTCTGAGCCCCTGCGCCGAGATCTGCACCCCCGGCGGGGCGGCGCGCTCCCCGCGGAACCGGGCTACTGGGCGCTGGGCGAGGTCGCGCCGAGCGACACCGTCGACCCCGGCGCCGCAAACGTGGCAGCGAAGCTGACCGAGAAGCACCACGGCCGCATCGAAGCCGTGCTGTCGGCGGGCAGGAGCGACAAGGCCCTGGTCGCGCACGCGCGGGCATACCTCAGCGGCGCTGACGACCCCGCCGGGGCGGCGGCGATCGCATCGATCGTCGACCGCCTGGAGAACGGGAGTGAGACGCCGCGAACCTTCACCGACGGGTGGATCGCCTCCCTCGGGCTCGCCTTCGCCGCCTGCGCGCTCGCCGAACTGAGCGGCATCGCCTCCTCGACGGAAGACCTGCGCCCGCTGGACTCCCTTGGGCAGGTCGACCCGGTGAGCCTGCGCCGGGTGCGGGGGCTGCTGGCCTTCTGCCCCGAGGAGGAGTATCGGCGGGCGGTGGAACGCCTGGCCGCGCACCGCGGCACCCGCTCGCGGCGGTTCGTCGTCTCCTACTTGGTGCCCACCCGGCACGACTGGGTGGACGAGTGCTGCGCCGACCCGCCGTCCGCCGAGTGGGGCTCGAACGCCTTCTACCGCGAACGACTGTGGGCGTCGGTGAGCACGCCTCGGCACCTCGAACTGCTCGGCTGGAGACTGGAGGACACCGACTTCGACGCGTTCACGTACGGGATGCGCGCCACGATGGCCGACGGCTTGGGCCCGGCGGCCGCCCCGGTCCTGGTCGACGCCTGGGATCGGCTCAGGATCTACAAGCCGTGGCGGGAGCAGTTCGTGGAGCTGATCTCCCTGATTCCGAGCGACGAGGCGTTCAAGCTGCTGCTGGAGCGGTACGAGCGGGAGTTCGCGCGTGAGTACACGCTCGCGATGATGGAGCGCTTCCCCGTGCGGGCGGCGCGGGTGCTGACCGCGGTGGCCGCGAGCGACTCGACGTCGGCGCTCCTTGCCTCCGGGCTGCTTCGCATGCATCTCAAGGCGCATCCGGAGCTGCCCGGGCCGGACCCGGCGCCGCGGGTCCCGGACGCGCCCGGCGAGGACGTCCCGGCGGTGCTGACCACGCCGGGGCGGGCGGCCCGGCCGCCCGCGTACGCCGATCCCGATGTCCTGCCGCAGGTGCTGCTCGAGGGCGGCGGCCGGGCCCTGCCCGCCGACGCGACCAGGAGGCTCGTCGCGCTGGCCAAGAAGCCGGACGAGCGGCTGGACACGGTCCGCGAGGCCTGCGACCGGCGCTCGCTGGCCGACCTGGGCTGGGCGCTGTTCCTGCACGGCGACGCCTGGGCGCTGCCCGCGCTGGGATGGCTCGGCGACGGCCGGACGGCCCGCGACCTGGCCGCCCTAATCCCCGGCTGGGTGGCACGGGGCACCAGGGCCCGCGCGGTGAAGGCTGTCGACGCCATCGCCCGGATCGGCACCGCGGAGGCGCTGGAGGTGCTGGACGAACTGGCGGAGACGGTCCCGGACCACGCGGTCCGGGACGCTGCGGCGAGGGCGCGCCCGTAACCACGCAGGTGCACCCGAGACGTGCACGTCCCGGTTGTCGTCGAAGTCAGCCGGCAGGCCGGCTTCCGGGGTGCGCCAGATTTTGCCGCCCTCGGCCCAGCTCTTCCGTCGGCGGATCGCCTTGCGCAGCGCCACCAGCACGCACAGCTCGTGCGGGATGCGCTCGTACGTGGTGGGCGGCCCTTACCGGGCGTGGCGGGTCAGCAGGTGTCTGCTCCGTCGAAGGTGCGAGGGCCCCGAGCGACCTGGGAGTAGATGGTGTGTCCCGGGTCGACGGTGTGGCAGGCGCCGTCGGTGCCGCGCGCCCACTTGATCTTCAGCCGTAGCCGGCGGTCGCAGTCGTTGCGCGCGTATCCCTTCTTGGTGAAGGTGCCCGTCGTCTGCCAGACGGCCACGCACGAGGGGGCGTTGCCCGCCGGCGCGGCGGCGGTGGCCGTAGGTGCCGCGGCGAAGGCGCCGGCGAGGGTGAGGGCGGTGAGGGCGGCTCTGGTGATGTGTCGCATGAGGTGGTGCTCCTATCTTCGTTCGCTGTAGGGGGTCCGTGTCAGCGGGGCAGGGACGCGGCAGGCACAGAAGCGAAGATCTCAGATAGGTCATGGCCTGGGCATGGCCGGGCGGCACAGCGTCTGACCTGCTGTTTTGGGGGTGTCGTCGGTAACGTTTCTGAGGCGTCGCAGAGAATGCGGGCGCACGTGGTCAAAAGACCAAGATCGCCCGCTCCCGAACCGCGAACGGCCCCGCTCGAGAGCCGCCCGCCGGTCCGGTGCGGCGGAAGGAGGCGTACCTCGAAAGGGCTTCCGCCGGTCGGGCATCCACGTGACCCACGGCCGGGTGCGGGCGGGGCCGGCGGCGGCCACCTCATCGGCGTCGCCGCGGGGTGGCCGGTCAGAACTGGAAGGTCTCGGCGAACCGGTGGAGAAGCTCGGGATCGCCCTCCACCCGCACGCTGCCGTCGGCCAGGGCCTGACCGGAGGTCTTGGCGCCGGTCATCAGGGCGTGGATGCCCTGATCGGACACCCTCTCGACGACGAGGTCCGGGGCGGGATGCGGGCCGATGCCGACCGTCAGGGCGCCATCGGTGATCTGCAGGCGGAGGGTGAAGCCGCCCATACGGACCTCGTAGCCGATGGTCGAGTCCCGGGCTGCGTCCGGCCGGTAGGTGGTGCGAAAGGCCATGGCCACCGACTCGGCGGTGACGATCTCGCCGGGGCGGGGCTCGGTCATCGTCCGGGCGCCCCAGCGGCCGAGCGCGATCAGCGCCGGTTGGAGCTGGAGCCCGTAGCCGGTGAGCTCGTAGACGACCGCGCGCTCGGGGTGGGGCAGCGCGCGACGGACGGCCAGACCCGCCTCTTCGAGCTGTTTGAGACGGGCCGCGAGGATGTTGGTCGGGATGGCGGGCAGGCCCTTGCGCAGGTCGGTGTAGCGCTGGGGCCCCGACAGCAGGTTGCGGACGATCAGCAGGGTCCAGCGCTCGCCGACCATCTCCAGCGCACGGGCCAGGCCGCAGAACTGGCCGTATTCACGAGCCGTCATGCTGCGGATC
This sequence comes from Nonomuraea sp. B1E8, assembly GCF_039871515.1. Taxonomy (NCBI): domain Bacteria; kingdom Bacillati; phylum Actinomycetota; class Actinomycetes; order Streptosporangiales; family Streptosporangiaceae; genus Nonomuraea; species Nonomuraea sp. B1E8. The sequence goes on from NZ_JBDPLS010000007.1 coordinate 125,628, forward strand.
CTACCGCTTACTTGGGTTGACAAAGCATGCTTGTAAAAGACAAGCTTGCTGCATTCGGCGACCCTGCCATCCATTCACGAACGCGAAGGACGCCCGTCATGACCGCCCCCGCCAGAGGCAACCCCGCCAGCTACTTTCCCGCCATCGAGAAGAAGTACGGTCGCCCGGTCCAGGAATGGATCGATCTCATCGATTCCTCGCCCCTCACCAAGCACATGGAGCTGGTCTCCTGGCTCAAGGCCGAACACGGCCTCGGCCACGGTCACGCCAACGCCCTCGTCGCCCACACCCTCGACGGCAGAAAGTAGGCCTCAAGGGCCCTCATGAGCACCGGCCTGCTCGAGCCGGTCCCCGCCGAGATCGAAGGCGGCGATGTGTGATCTCCACGAGCCCGATGAGCAGGACGTTGCGCCTGGCACGTCGACAGGCTGCGCGAGGGGCTGCTGCGTGTTGACCTACGGGCGGCCCCGAGCCCGTCCGTCAGTGCTCGAGTTGTGAGCTCCACAGGTCCCGCCGCGGGAACGGCTCGCCCCGCTATTGCCGCACGCCCATCTCTCCGTTCCGCCCCTCAGCCTCGCTGCCTCCCAGGTCGAAGGTCTGCCGGGTGCTGCCCTCGGCGTCGAGCCGCCAGAAGCGGGCGAAGTTCAGGCCGCCACGCCAGACGCGGAGCAACTCGTCCGTGCCGTCGCCGTCGTAGTCGGCCACGGCCCAGGTCTTCACGGTGCCGCGCTGCCACTGCTTGAGGGGCTTGCCGGCGGAGGTCCGGTCGGGTCCGCCGTGGGTGGCGGCCAGGCCGGGGCGGCGCAGGCCTTGCGGGGAGCCGGTGAGGATCTCGGCCTTGCCGGTGATGGTGGCGCTCTTGCCGGTGACCTCGCCGGAGACGAGGTCGTCCCGGCCGTCGCCGTTCAGGTCGCCGGAGGCCAGGCTGCCCCGCAGGCCGGTGAGGATCTGCGGTTCGCGGTCGCGGCCGTAGACGACGCGGGTGATGCCGTCGACGGACGGTGCCTCCGTATCGCTGCCGGGCTCGTTGTTGCGTGCCCCGCTGTCGCCGATCGCCACGTCGCGGCGTCCGTCGCCGTCGAAGTCGCCGAACACGGCCGAGCTGCCCGTGGCCACCTCGCGGAGGTCTTCGCCGGTCAGGAGCCAGGCGTCGGCCTGCTCGCCGTCGTCGGGACCGTACAGGACCGCGCCGGACCCGCGCGGATCGGTGACCAGCTTGCCGGGCCATTCGCCTTCGGGGAGCGGGCGGCCCGTCTCGCGGGCCGGTTCGCCGGACCTGGTGAACGGGCCGTGGAGGAAGACGAGGCGGGAGCCGTCCGCGTCGCCTTCGCGCGACGTGGCCGCCAGGATGTCGATCGCGTCATCCCCGTCGAGGTCGGCCAGGCCCGAGCGGCTGCCGTACGGCAGAACGGTGGCCGGGCCCCGGCCGCCCCAGAAGATCATCAGTGACCGGTCCGGGATGACGACGTCGGCGCAACCGTCGCCGTCAAGATCCGCGAGCTGGGGGAGCACCTCACCCGTCATGCTCCCCTCGCCCGCGACGTACGCTGTGGACGGGTCGAGCCCGCGTGCCGATCCGTGCACCACCACGAGCCGACCCCGCTCCAGCGATTCGCCCGTCGCGCCCGTCCAGACGAAGGCGAGGTCGGCATACCCGTCGCCGTTCACATCGCCGTTCACATCGCCGTTCACATCGCCGGGCTCCGCATCCCCGGCGCACCGTGGCGGCGAAGGTGGCGAAGCGGCCGGGGTGACCGCGGCCGGAAAAGACGCGCCGGGCGACGGTGCGGGCCGCGACGGTGCGGGCCGCGACGGTGCGGGCCGCGACGGTGCGGGCCGCGACGGTGCTGGGCCGGAGGCGGCGCAGCCGGTGAGCGCCAGCGACACGAGCAGGACGCCGAGCTTTCTCGCCATGGCCGCTCACCTTACAGGGACGGACCGACGAGGCAGACGTATGCGCCGTCGGCGAGCCCAGCCTGCCGCCGGGACGGTGGCGTGGCGACCGGCGCTGGTGGTCATCACCCACCGGTCCCCGTCGGCGGAGCCGGGCGACCGGATGCTGGTCGTCGAGGACGGGCGGATGCGTCCCGCGACGTCGTACGAGTGGGCGCCCTGATCCGCGCCTGCCGACGACGTCGTGGTTCATCGGCTGACGGCCCTGTTGTACAGCCGCGTCGCCAGCGGCACGAACACGGCCAGGAGCAGGACCGACCACAGCAGCGACACCGGCACCGCGTGCCGCAGCGGCCAGGCACCGGGCGCGGGGATGGCCGGGCTGGTGTTCCCGAACAGCTCGCGTGCGGCCTGGACGAGCGTGGAGACCGGGTTCCACTCGGCGATCGGCTTCAGCGGTCCGGGCAGCCGCGCGCTGTCGACGAAGGCGTTGGACAGGAACACCAGCGGGAGCGACACGATGGTGGCGACGTTGTTGAAGACCTCGGGCGTGCGCAGGGCCAGCGCGACCGTGGCCGTCACCCAGGAGAAGGCGTACGCGAACAGCAGCAGCATCAGGAACCCGAGGGCGGCCTCCGCCGGCGAGCTGTGGATGCGCCACCCGGCGAGCAGCCCGACCAGTGTCATGGTGACGATGCTGGTCAGGTTCATGATGACATCGCTGACGGTCTGGCCGGTGAGCACCGCCGAGGGCGACATCGGCAGCGTCCTGAACCGGTCGAAGATGCCCTTCTGCAGGTCCTGCGTCAGCGTGTAGCCGGTGATCTGCGCGCTCGTGGTGATCGTCATGACGAAGATCCCGGGGAGCAGGTATTCCGCGTACGACATGCCGGGCAGGCTGATCATGCTGCCGAAGACGTAGGTGAACAGCAGCACGAACACGATCGGGAGGATGACCACGCCGCCCAGCAGGTCGGGAGCTCTGCGGATCTTCAGGGCGTTGCGCCTGGCGATCGTCATGCCGTCGGCGGCTGCCATCTGCAGGGCGTTCATCGGAGGCTCTCCTTGGTCTTCCCGTCGGGCTGGTGCCCGGTGAGGCTCAGGAACACGTCGTCCAGGGTCGGCCGGCGCAGGCCGGCATCGCGTACGGTGATCCGCTCGTCGGCCAGGCGGCCGAGTGCCCGGGTCAGCGTGGCCGCGCCGCCGGCCACCGGGAACGTCACCCGCAGGGCGGCGGCGTCGACCTGCATCTCCCCGAGGGCCAGCGGCGCCAGCGTTGCGGCGGCGGTCTCCAGGTTCGCCGCGTTCGTCACCGACAGCTGGATCCGGTCGCCGCCGACCTGGTCCTTCAGCTCGTCGGCGGTGCCGAGCGCGATCACGCGCCCGCGGTCGACCACGGCGATGCGGTCGGCGAGCCGGTCGGCCTCCTCCAGGTACTGGGTGGTGAGCAGCACCGTCGTGCCCCCGGCGACGAGCTCGGCGATGACGTCCCACAGGCCGATCCTGGCCCGGGGGTCGAGGCCGGTGGTGGGCTCGTCGAGGAACAGGACGGGCGGGTTGGCGACCAGGGCTCCGGCCAGGTCGAGGCGGCGCCGCATGCCGCCGGAGTAGCCCTGCACGGGGCGCTCGGCCGCGTCGGCCAGGTCGAAGCGCTCCAGCAGCTCGCGGGCGCGCTGCCGGCTGCGCCTGGTGCCCAGGTGGTAGAGGCGGCCGACCATCTCCAGGTTCTCGGCGCCGGTGAGGTGGTCGTCGACGGCGGCGTACTGGCCGGAGGCGCCGATGCGGGCGCGGAGCCGGCGCGCGTCGCGGACGACGTCGCATCCGGCCACCGTGGCGTGCCCCGCGTCCGGCTTGAGCAGCGTGGTGAGGATGCGCACCGTGGTGGTCTTGCCGGCGCCGTTCGGGCCGAGCAGCCCGAACACCGTTCCCTCGGGAACGGTCAGGTCCATCCCGTCGAGGGCGGCCACGTCGCCGTACTTCTTGGTCAGTCCCTCGGCCACGATCGCGTCAGGCATGAGAATCTCCCCGGTTGGTCAGGAACGGTGGATGACGATGTCGCCGTGGGTGGTGTGGGCGCGCACCTCGACGACCTGGTCCGTCTCGGCGGGGGCGTCGCCGGGGTCGAGGGAGACGTCCACGGTGCCGTACGTGGAGCTCACGTCCAGCCAGGCGGCGGTGCCGTCGCGGATGCCGAGATCCAGGCCGCCGCCGGTGGTCTCCATGGTGATCGAGCCGGACACCACCTCGCCGATCTCCACGCCGGCGTACGCGGTCCTGACGGTGACGCCGGCCAGGGCGCGGTCCACGGTCATGTCGCCGTGGGCGCTGTTCAGCCGCAGGTCGCCGGTCACCTCGCGGAGGCGGACGTCGCCGTGGGAGGTCCTGATTGCGGCGGTGCCGTCGATCTCGCCGATGTGGATGCCACCGTGGGTCGTGGTGACCTCGGCGTGCCCGGTCGCGCGGGTGACCGAGATGTCGCCGTAGGTGCTCTTCAGCCGTAGCCGGCCGGCCCGCTCGATCCGGATGTCTCCATGCGAGGTGCTGATCGTCACCTCGCCGAGCGATCCCCGGCACAGGACGGCCGCCGCCGTCCTGGCATCCAGGCGGGAGCCGGCCGGCAGGTCGATCGTCACGTCGACCGAGCCAGGGCCGTGCAGCAGCGAACGTGCCCAGCTCGCGGGCGACTCGACGAGCTCGTCGAGCGAAAGGCCCCAGCCGGAGGCCGAGCCGGCATGCTCCTTGCCGGTCCGTACGAGGAGCCTGCCGCCGGCGTACTCGGCCTCGGTGTGCTCGGCGGCTCGCACGTCGGCGTCGTTGAGCCGGTCGCTCGGGCGGACGTCGACGACCGTGTCGGTGCGGTCGCTCGCGTTGACCCGGATGGTGGCGGCCGGCAGGTCGATGACGGCGGAGATGGGTTCGGGGGTGTCGAAGGTCGGCACGGCGGTCCCCTTGTCGTGGGTCGGCATGGTCATCAGCGCACCCAGCCGCTGTAGCGGTTGCCGCTCCGCTGCGCCGGGCGCCGGCCGGAGCGGCGATCGGCGTCACCGGGATCGAGTGCGGCGGAAACGGCGCGGACGAGCCAGGCGTTGACCGACAGCCCGTCCCGGTTGGCCGCCTCCTCGATCCGCGGCTTGAGGTGCTCGGGGACCCGGAGTGAGATCCGGGACGTGCCGCCGTCGTCGGCGTCGGGGGGCGGCAACGGGGCGGGCGGCCTGCCGGTCTGCCCGGTCTCGCCTTCCTCCGCGAACGAACGGGCGTCCGGCGGTGGCGTCACGACGAAAGCGGGGTCGCGCCCGCGCAGGCGCACGTCGACAGAGCCTGGTGCGAGGTCCTGGGTGATCTCGTCCGCGGCGGCTGACAGAGCGTCCAGCAGCGCGAGCCGGGCGGCCGATTCGAGCGTCGCGGCGAGACGTTCGGCCAGGGCACGAGCTTCCTCGCCGCCCGCTCCCGCGGCGATCGCGAGCTCGCGGCGGAGGTGATCGACGTACGGCGCAAGGTCCATGACGTCATGATGGCACCATTATGGCGTCATGGCAACGGATGAAGGGGCCACTCTGGCGTCATGGCGCGGGGCAGCCGTGTACGAGCGGGCGCGACCAGCGCCGCAGTCACGTGAGCAGGGGGATGGGGCGGTCGACGACCATCTCGTAGACCAGGTCGGTGGTGATGGAGCCGACACGGGCGAGTTCGGAGGTGATCTGCTCGAGGTCGCCCATGCCGGTGGCGACGATCTCCATCACGTAGCAGGACTCTCCCGTGACGCGCAGGCAGCGCACGATCTGCGGCCGGTCGGCCAGGATGGCCTTGACCTTGTCGTAGAGGGAACCGTGGACCTTCATCCGGACGATCGCGCGCAGGGTGTAGCCCAGGGCTTCGGGCTCGACGCGGGCCCGGTAGCCCGCGATGACCCCCTGCTCCTCCAACGCGCGCAGCCGGATCCGCGTGGCGGAGACACTGAGCTGGATGATCTCGGCGAGCCTGGCCAGGGTCGCGCGTCCGTCGGTCTGGACGGCGGCGATCAGGGCACGGTCCACGTCATCCAGTGGCCTGACGTCTGGTGTGTTCGTCATTGGTGCAGCATCCCGCATATTCTGCGCTGATATCCCTGGTAGTCGAACGATTCGGGGTGTGAACCGCGATCCGGGCTTTCTAGCGTTGTCCTCATGACGACTACGACACCGTTCTTCTTCATCGACGTCTTCGCCGAGCGCCCGCTGACCGGCAACCCGCTGGCACTGGTGCCCGACGCGGACCACCTGACGGTGAACCAGATGCGCGACATCGCCCGCGAGTTCAACCAGTCCGAGACCACCTTCCTGCTGCGGCCCGCCCTGCCGGGCGCCGCGTGGCGGCTGCGGTCGTTCACCCCGATCGGCGCCGAGGTCGACGGGGCCGGCCACAACGCGCTCGGCGCCTGGCTGTGGCTCGCCGACCAGGGGCTGACCGGGGACGAACCGTCACGGACGCTGATGCAGGAAATAGGCGGGGACGTGCTGCCGGTGGAGGTGGTCCGCCGGCCCGGGCGCGACGTCCGCATCGTGATGGAGCAGTCGGCGCCCGTGTTCGGGCCCGTGGTCGAGGACGCACGGCGCCTCCTCGCCGCGCTCGGACTGGAGCCCGGGGACCTGCCCGCCGATGGGCAGGCACAGGTCGTCTCCACGGGAGTGGCTCACTTGCTCGTCCCGCTGGTCGACCGACCTGCTGTCGACCGCGCCGCCGCCGACAGCAGGGTCCTGGCCGCGATCCTGGCCGAGGTGGGCGCCGAAGGCTGCTACGTCTACACCACCGCACCCGGGGAGCCCGAAGCGGACGCCTACAGCCGCTTCTTCAATCCCACCGTGGGCATCGTCGAGGACCCGGCCACCGGCACGGCCGCGGGTCCGCTCGCCGCCCTGCTCACGCGTACCCAACGGGTCGGTGGCGGTCTGGTCGTCATCGAGCAGGGCCACCGGCTCGGGCGGCCCAGCCGCATCCAGCTCGAGGTCGACGGCGACCGGGTGCGGATCTCCGGGTCCGGGATTGTCACGGGCCGCGGAGAGCTCCGGCTCGCATGAACACCGCCCCCGCCTTGCAGACGCCGGGGTAGTCGCCGAGCAGTCGCCCTTCCTAAAAGCGGACAGCGCCGTGGGCGAGCCATCTGGTGTTCCGGCTGGAGCGCTGCATCCGGGGTCGTCAGCCGGCGGACTCCACTCCGGGTGGCGGCGCGATGGACTCGCGGCTGCGCAGGGGCATCGGCACCCGATGCACCTCGCCGACCCGGTCAGGGCCGACCCGGTCAGGGCCGACCCGGTCAGGGCCGACCCGGTCAGGGCCGACCCGGTCAGGGCCGGCGTGGTCGCGGCCGATCTCCGTGAACAGCACGTCGACGGCCCTGCGGCCGAGCTCGTCGTGGGGGAGCGCCACGCTCGTCAGCTTGGGCCGGATCCATGAGGCGATGGGGTGGTCGTCGAAGGAGACGACGGACACGTCGCCGGGCACCGCCAGCCCGGCATCGTCGAGTGCCTGGTAGGCGCCCATGGCGATCCGGTCGTTGAAGCAGATCAGCGCCCGCGGCCGGGTGGCGCCCAGCAGGTCGCGGGTCGCGGCGAAACCGTGCTCCGGCTGCCAGTCAGGGCAGGTTCGAGCGCCCGCCACCTCGACCCCCGCCGCGCCGAGCGCCTCACGGATGCCGATGAGCCGTTCCACCGCCGCGACGCTCTCCCGGGGGACGTCACGCAGGCCGGGACCGGCGCCGATCAGGTAGATGCCCTCGCGGTGGCCGGCGTCGAGCAGGGCGCGGGCGGCGGTGCGGCCGGCCTCGACCTCGTCAGGGAGGACGGCGGGCAGGGGAGTGGGCTGCTCGGGCAGCGCGTTGAGCAGGACGGCGGGCACCGCCGTGATCGCCTTGGGCACCTTGATGGTCCTGGTGAACATGGAGGCCAGGATGAGGCCGTCGACCTGGCGGTCCTGCATGGCCTGGAGCAGGAGGCGTTCGAGCTCGGCGTCGCCCTCGGTCTCCCCGATGAACAGCATGAAGCCGCGGTCGCGGGCCGCTTCCAGCGCTCCCTTGATCATGTCGCCGGCAAGCCGCGAGGTGGCGACGGTATCGGAGACGAAGCCGATCGTCCGGCTGGTGCCCGTACGCAGGCCCACGGAGACGATGTTCGGCCGGTACTGCAACCTCTCGGCGGCTCGCAGCACCCGCTGCTCGACGTCCTGAGAGATCCGCAGCTCACGGCCACGGCCCGACAACACGAGCGAGGCGGTCGTGCGGGAGACACCGGCGGCCTTGGCCACATCGGCCAGCGTGACCCGTCGTGGGCTCACCCAGGACCTCCGACCGTCAAGAGTGGGTTGCGGGGGGTTGACATCGTACGACGCACGTGGTGAGACTACGGGCGCTAACCCGATTTAGCAACGAACTCGGGACGTCAGCCGGGTGCCGATCGTCCCAAGCAGCAGAGGAGATGCACATGGCTCGTCGAGTCCGCCCCGGCACGTCCGGCGCCGCGCTCATGATCGCCATGGGAACGCTGGCCGCCGCCTGCTCGGCCCCCGGCGGCAACAGCCCGCAGCCGCAGGCCACCGGCGCCTCACCGGTGTCCACGGCGCCCACCTGCGGCACGGCGCCGATCACGATGAGCGGCTACTTCGAGACCGGCTTTCCGCTGCCCAAGGCGCTGACCACGGAGTTCACCAAGCAGCACCCGAACGTCACATGGAACATCCGCGAGGACCAGTTCGCGGTCATCACGCAGAACGCGCCCCGCGTGCTGGCGGACAACCCGCCCGATCTCATGCGCCTGCCCCAGGTCTCCGAGCTGGTCAAGGACAACCTGCTGAAGAACCTCGACGGCTACGCGCAGGCCTTCGGCTGGGACAAGTGGCCGGCCTCGCAGCTCGAACAGCTGCGCCTGGGCCAGGGCGGCCGCCCGCGCGGGGAGGGCTCCCTGTACGCCCTGGGCCTCAACATGAGCATGACCGGCCTCTTCTACAACAAGAAGCTCGCCGCCCAGGTCGGGATGTCCGCGCCGCCCGCCACCCTGGCGGAGCTCGACGAGGTGCTGGACAAGGCCAAGAAGGCGGGCATCACGCCCATCGTCCAGTTCAACGGCGGCGCCACCGGAGGCCTGGCGTTCCCGCTGCAGAACCTCATGGCCTCCTACGGCCCGGCCGCCCCGATCAACGACTGGATCTTCCAGAAGCCGGGCGCCACCATCGACACCCCGCCGAACCTGCGGGCCGCCCAGCACCTGGAGCGGTGGATCAAGGCCGGTTATTTCCAGAAGGACGTCAACGCGGTCGACTACGCCACCATGATGAGCCGCTTCATCGACGGGCAGGGCCTGTTCATGTTCAACGGCGACTGGGAGTCGGGCAACCTCGACAAGCAGATGGCGGGCAACGCCGGCTTCTCCCTGATGCCACCCGCACAGAAGGGCGGCGAACTCGCCACCATGTCGGCGCCCCTCACCTTCGGTATCGCCGCGAACGCCAAGAACGCCGGCTGCGCCGCCTTCTTCCTCAACTGGGTGGCCACCGACCAGCGGGCCCGCGAGATCGGCGTCGAGGTCGGCGGATCACGTCCGATGGGACCGGCCGATGCGTACATGCCGACCGTGGCGAAGGACAAGGTCACCGCGAGCACGCTGGCCGCCGGGGCGGACATCGCCGAGGACAACGGCGCCATGGATTTCATCGCCAACGCCACCGGCGCCATCTACGCCAAGAGCTGGACGCCGAACCTGCAGAAGCTGGTGGCCGGGCAGCAGACCCCGCAGGGGTTGCTGACATCGGTCCAGGCCGACTACGCAGGCCAGCTCGAAGGGAACTGACCGCGGTGATGGCCCGGTCCGCGCACCGGCGGCAGGCCGCGGCCAAGCTGCGAGGTACGCGCGGCTTGACCGGGTGGCTGTTCGTCCTCCCGGCGCTCGCCTTCTACGCGGTGTTCGTCCTGCGCCCGATCGCCCTGACGTTCCAGTACTCGCTGTACGAATGGGACGGCATCGGACCGTCCACCTGGGTGGGGGCGGCCAACTACGGCAGGGTCTTCACCGACCCCGACCTGTTCGACTCCCTGGTCAACGCCTTCGAGCTGATCGTGTTCTTCAGCGCGATCCCGGTCGTGCTGGGCCTGGCCATCGCCGCGACCATCCGGCGCATCGCCCAGAGCCGGCTGGCCCTCGTCGCGCGTACCGTGCTGTTCCTGCCCCAGGTCATCCCGCTGGTCGCGGCCGGCATCGCGTGGAGCTGGCTGCTGGCCTCCACCGGAGTGATCAACCAGCTGCTCTCGCTCATCGGCCTCGGCGGGGTGACCCGGGCCTGGCTGGGCGACTTCGCCACCGCCCTGCCGGCGGTCGGCATGATCGGCGCGTGGGTGCTGCTCGGCCTCTGCACGCTGCTGCTCCTCGCCGGCATGAGCAAGATCGATCCGGCACTGTACGAGGCCGCCCGCCTCGACGGCGCAGGCCCGTGGCGCGAGTTCGTCTCCATCACGGTCCCCAGCCTCCGCCAGGAGATCGCCGTCTGCGTCACCGTGACCGTGATCGCCGCCCTGGCCGGCTTCGACATCATCTACATCGCCACCCAGGGCGGCCCCGGCAACACCACCATGGTGCCCGGCCTGCAGATCTACTACCTGGCCTTCTCCGACCGCGAGGTCGGCACGGCCTCGGCCCTGGCCATGGTGCTCATGCTCCTCGTGATCGCCTGCGCCCTGCCCATCCAGTGGTTCGCGAAGGACGGCAATCGATGATCACCGCCTGGCGGGAGGCCTGGACCGGCAGGCTGCTGCTCGTCCTCATGATGGCGATCACGCTGCTGCCGTTCCTCAGCCTGTTCGTCACCGCCCTGCACCCCTCGGGCACCTACCCGCCGGGGCTGGCCTGGCCGAGCGATCCGCAGTGGGGCAACTTCCTGCGCGCCTTCGAGGCCGCGAACATGGGCGAGCTGCTGAAGTCGAGCGTCCTCATCGTGCTCGGCGTGGTGCCGATCTCGATCCTGCTGGGCACGATGGCCGGCTTCGCGGTCGGCCACCTGCGCGTGATCGGCGCTCGCGTGGTCTTCCTGCTGTTCGTGCTCGGCCTGACCCTTCCCTTCGAGGGCATCATCACGCCGCTGTACTACCAGATCCGCGACATGGGGCTGCTCAACACGCGCTGGGCGATCATCCTGCCGCTCATCGGCCTGTTCATGCCGTTCAGCGTCTTCTGGATGCGCGCGCATTTCGTCAACATGCCCGGGGAACTGTCCGAGAGCGCCCGGATGGACGGCGCCAACGTGTGGCAGCTGTTCCGGCGTATCCACGTCCCCCTGGCCCTGCCGGCGATCTCGTCCCTGGGCATCCTGCTGTTCCTGTGGACCTGGAACCAGTTCCTGCTGGCCATCGTCCTCGTCGACGACCCCGCCCAGCGCACGATGTCCGGCGCGCTGGGCGCCTTCCAGGGCCAGTGGGGCACCGACATCCCGCTGCTGTGCGCCGGATCGCTGCTGATCCTGACCCCCACGCTGCTGGTCTTCCTCATCTTCCAGCGCCACTTCGTCAAGGCCCTGCTGCAGGGCTCCTTGAAGGGCTGACGGGACAACAACACGCGTGAAAGCAGAGGTCGTTCATGCTCCGAGAAGGACGGGCAGGCGCGGTGGCGCGCTCGGGAGTGCCCGGCTGGCTCGCCGCCGGCCGCGGGCGGGATGTCGCGTGAACGGCGCCCGGCCCGCGCTCTGGACCAGCCGGCACCTCGATCTGCTCGTGGAGAGCAGCCAGACCACGGCGCCCGTCATCGACCCGGCGGCCGTACCGCGGATCCTGCCGGAGCACGATCTGTGGGACCTGTGGCCGATCCAGGAGGAGGACGGCTCGACGGCTCTGATCGACGGCTGCGAACTGTGGATGGCGCTGTCGGCCCCCGCCGCCGGCCACCCCGAGGAACGCCACGACCAGGCCCGCATCCGCCTGCTCGCCAGAGACGGCGACGGGCGGTGGAGCGACCGCGGGCACGCCTTCGCAGACGGCGCCTCCCCGGGCAGCCGCGAGTGGTCGGGATCGGCGGTCCGCCGGCCGGACGGCACGGTGTCGGTGTTCTACACGGCCGCCGGGCGGCGCGGCGAAGCCCGGCCCACGTTCCGGCAGAGCGTCGTCGAGACCCGCCCCGCCCTGGTTACCGGCTGCGGGCGCATCCTGCTGGACGGGGACGCCGGGCACCGGGAGGTCCTCCGCCCGGACGGCCGCGTGTACCTGCCCGCCGAGGAGTCCCACGGGTCACCGGGGAACATCAGGGCGTTCCGCGACCCCGGCTGGTTTCGCGACCCGGCGGACGGGCGCGAGTACCTGCTGGTCGCCGCGTCCACCGCCTGGGCCGGCCGCTTCACCGGTGCGGTCGCCCTGGCCGGGCGGCGGGCCGGCGCCTGGTCCCTGCTGCCGCCCCTCGTCGTGGCCGAAGGCGTCAACCATGAGCTCGAACGACCGCACGTCGTCGTGCACCGATCGTCGTACTACCTCTTCTTCTCCACCCAGCGCCACACCTTCCATCCGGCAGGGCGCGCGCCCACCGGGTTGTACGGCTTCGCCGCGCCCAGCCTCACGGGACCGTACGAACCGCTCAACGGATCCGGGCTCGTGATCCAGAATCCCCGCGCCGAACCGGATCAGGCCTACGCCTGGCTGGTCCTGCCCGACCTGCGCGTGGTGAGCTTCGCCAACTACCGGTCGGAGCCGGGCGTGGAGATCCGGCAGGCGGCGGCCACGCGGGCGCGGGCCAGCTTCGGCGGCACCCTCGCGCCGACGCTCCGACTCACCCTGAACGGAACGACCACGTCTGTCATCCCGGGCTCCGAAAGCTCCGGCAGCGGATCGGCGGGTGGCTGCTGACCGGCCGCACCGGGGTGATCAGGCCAGGTCGGTGGGTCCGGGCCCGGCGATGCCGCGGTCCTGCGAACGGCCCTTCACGCGCGGGTCCAGCGCTGGTTGGGCGCGCCGGTGCAGGTCCAGATCTGGAGCCTGGTGCCGTTGGCCGTGGCGTTGCCTGTCACGTCCAGGCATTTGCCCGCCCCGACGGCGGTGATGCTTCCGTCGGCGTTGAAGCGCCATTGCTGGTTGCTCTGACCGTTGCAGTCCCAGATGATGACGCCGGTGCCGTCGGCGGTGGCAGCGTTGTTGACGTCCAGGCACTTGTTGCCGTAGACGCGTAGCTCACCAGCGGTGGTGGAGGTCCACTGCTGGTTGTTCTGGTCGTGGCAGTCCCAGATCACCACGTGGGTGCCGTTGGCCTGGGATGCGCCGGACACGTCGAGACACCTCCCCGAGCCGACACCCTGGATCCGGGTGGTGGGCGGCGAGGAGGTGCCGCCGCTGACCCGGAACACGACGGTGCCGTGGGGCGGGACGCTCACCGAGATGTTTCCGGTCGTCGTGGTGACGGCGTCCGTCCAGGCGTCACGGAGTGTGAACGCGGCACCGGTCAGGCCGATGGCGGACGCGGTGGTGCTGATCGTGGTGGTGCTGCCGCCCTGATTGAACAGAGCGACCGCGACGTCGCCGTCGCTCAGCCGCTTGGCCAGGACGCGGCGGGTTCCGTCGTTGCCGACCTGGGTGGCCTGGAGGCCGAGCGGATCCTGGTTGATGGCGATCAGATTCCGGTTCTTCATGATCGTCGCGGTCGCGTTGTCCATGTTCCGGACGTCGTTCCCGGCGATCAGAGGGGCGGCCATGACGGCCCAGAGGGCGAAGTGGCTGCGCATCTCGGTGTCGTTCATGCCGCCCCGGCCGACGACCATCATGTCGGGGTCGTTGAACTGCCCTGGCCGGGCGTTGCCCGCGAGAGGGACGTTGACGTCGACGATGTTCTGGATGCCCATCGGGTAGCCGTTGGTCTGGCCCGTGTTCCAGGCGTTGGTGATGTCCTCGGTCGTGCGCCAGATGTTGGCGACGTCGCCCCAGTTGCGCTGTGGACCGGTCTTCTCGTGAATGCTGTTGGAATTGATGCTGTAGAGGATGGGCCGGCCCGTCGCCGCCAGCGAGTCCCGCATCTTGGCGAAGGTGCGTACCTGGTCGTCGATGGTGCCGGTGGGCGAGCACCAGTCGTACTTGAGGTAGTCGACGCCCCAGGCGGCGAACTGCCGGGCGTCCTGGACCTCGTGCCCGAGGCTGCCGGTCGCGCCCGGATAGGCGCCGAAGTACTGGGCGCAGGTCCGGTCCAGCGGCGCCTGGTAGAGGCCGAACTTCAGGCCTCTGGCGTGCAGGTAGTCGCCGAGCGCCTTCATGCCGCTCGGGAACCGCGACAGGTTGGCCTGGAGGTTGCCGGCCGAGTCGCGGCTGGGATCGAACCAGCAGTCGTCGACCACGACGTACTCGTATCCCAGGTCGCGCATGCCGGAGCCGACGAGCGCGTCGGCCGTCTGCTTGATCAGCGTTTCGTTGATGTTGCAGCCGAAGGTGTTCCAGGTGTTCCAGCCCATCGGCGGGGTACGGCCCACGCCGTTGTCCAGCGCCTGCGCCGGAAGGGCCGAGCCGGCCGCCGCGGCGCCCGTCGTCAGGGCCAGCAGCACAGTGACGGTGAAGGCGAGTCGTTTCCTGCTCATCGATGTCTCTCCTCAGTCCAGCCGTGCATGTCGACTGTCCGCACGGTGCCGAGCCGCATGGTTAGCGTTAACATTTAGTGGATGCATGGGGCCTGTTCCGGTGAGTGCGTTCGTCGCGGAGTACATCCGACGGCCCTACCTGGCGTCAACGAGGGGCGGACCCTGCCGGCCTGGGCGTTGTTGTCGCCAACGCCTTCTCGCCTGGAGTTACGCCTCCATGGAGGATCGTGTCGCGCCCAAGCCCAGGTGAAAGTTTCACGGAAAAAGCCGCTATGGCAGCAGTTAACTTGCGACAGGCTCGACGTTAGATTGCTGCCCGTATCGCGCTCATACCGGGCGTACCGGCCCGTCCCGTGCCGCGCAGGTGCGGGGAGAGCGGATTTGATCTTAGTTACGTTTCTTGCGGTGAGCGGTTGACGAGCCGCGTCAGAGGCCTTTACCTTCCAGCTGGAAGTGTTAGCGCGAACAACGACACCGGGAGAAGGTCCCCCGCCTGCTGCGAGGGCCGGTGCCGGACCTGTTGTTCGCGTGCCGAGGGCCGGCCGAGACATCGTTCACAGCACCTCCCGCCCCAGAAGACCGGCGCGGAGCCATTCCGGCTGGGAGCACCGCTCCCGGTGGCCGTCGTCGCTCGTGGCCACCGGGAGCCGGTGGGACCCGGAGGGCACGGATCAGCGCCGACAGCCAGAGGAGGAGACATGACGCATGGCTGGAACGAGCCCGTGAGCGGGGAACGAACCTGGCTGAGCCGGAGAAGCGCGCTGGCCACGATGGGGGCCCTGCCGGTCCTCGCGGCCATGACCTCGGGCGCGACCGCCTCGGCGGGCGCGGCCGCCACGGTGGTCATCGATCCGTCGGCACGGCGGCAGACGATCCGGGGCTTCGGCGGCATGGCCCATGCCGCCTGGATCGGCGACCTGACCGCCGCCCAGCGCGACACGGCGTTCGGCACAGGCGAGGGCCGGCTGGGGTTCTCCGTGCTGAGGATCCCCGTCCCCGAGGACCAGGCGGACTGGAGCCGTGATCTGGCGACGGCGAGGCGTGCGGTCGAGCTCGGGGCGAGCGTCATCGCGTCGCCCTGGAATCCCCCCGCCCGCATGGTCGAGACCTTCGTCCGCGGCAGTCAGACCGACGCGAGACGCCTCAGGTACGACATGTACGGCGCCTATGCCCAGCACCTGAACGACTTCACCGCCCACATGCGGAACAACGGGGTGAACCTGTACGGCATATCCGTGCAGAACGAGCCCGACTACGCGCACGAGTGGACGTGGTGGACCCCCACAGAAATGGTGCGGTTCTTACGCGAGAACGCCGGCTCGATCAGCACCAGGGTCATCGCGCCCGAGTCCTTCCAGTACCTGAAGAACATGTCGGACCCGATCCTCA
Source organism: Nonomuraea sp. B1E8 (assembly GCF_039871515.1). Lineage (NCBI taxonomy): Bacteria > Bacillati > Actinomycetota > Actinomycetes > Streptosporangiales > Streptosporangiaceae > Nonomuraea > Nonomuraea sp. B1E8. Next base: position 141,462 of record NZ_JBDPLS010000007.1, read on the forward strand.
ACGACTCCGCGGCGCTCGCCAACGTGGACATCATCGGGGCCCACCTCTACGGCACGCCGTACGCGAACTTCCCCTATCCCCTCTTCCAGCAGAGGGGCGCGGGCAAGGAACTCTGGATGACCGAGGTCTACCACCCCAACAGCAGCGACTCGGCGGACCTCTGGCCCCAGGCGCTCGACGTGGGGGAGCACATCCACCGCGCCATGGTGGACGCCGAGTTCCAGGCGTACATCTGGTGGTACGTCCGGCGCAGTTACGGTCCCATGCGGGAGGACGGCCAGATCAGCAAGCGCGGCGCCAACATGGCGCACTTCGCCAGGTTCGTCCGCCCCGGATACGTGCGGATCGAGGCGACCGCGAACCCGGCGCCGAACGTCTACGTATCGGCGTACCTGGGCGGCGACTCCACGGTCGTCGTCGCCATCAACAAGGGGACCTCTGCGGTGAGCCAGCAGTTCAGCCTGGCGAACAGCACCGCGTCCAGCGTCTCGTCCTGGCTGACCGACGCGAGCAGGAACGTCGCGTCCCAGGGCACGACCAGCGTGTCGAACGGCTCCTTCACCGTCACGCTCCCCGCTCGCAGCGTGACGACCTTCGTGACCGGTGCGTCCAGCGCTCCCGGCGGGGTCGACACCAGCGCATGGTACGTGCTGGTGAACCGCAACAGTGGCAAGGCGCTGGACGTGTACAACCTGTCCACCGCCGATGGCGGCCGGATCACGCAATGGGCCCGCAACGACGGCAATCAGCAGCAGTGGCAGTTCGCCGACTCCGGCGGCGGCTACTACCGGCTCAGGTCCCGCCACTCCGGCAAGGTCCTGGACGTCCACAACTGGTCGACCGCCAACGGCGCCCCCATCGTCCAGTGGGCCGACCACAACGGCGCCAACCAGCAGTGGAGACTCGCCGACTCCGCCGGCGGCCACATCCGCCTCACCAACCGCAACAGCGGCAAGGCCCTCGAAGTCCAGAACGCCTCCACCGCCGACGGAGCCGACATCGTCCAGTACGACGACTGGGGCGGCGCCAACCAGCAATGGCAACTCGTGCAGATCGGTTGAACAGACCCTGCCGCCCCGGTGGTGCGCACAGACCACCCGGCCGAGGGCGGCACGGAGGGCTCGCGCCGCATGGCTGAGCCGGCCGCAACCCCAGAGAACGGGAGGCGAGATGTCTGAATTTTCGCGAAGACAAGTGCTGAGGTTCGGCGCGGCCGGAGCCGGAGCCGCGATGGTGCCGTCGCCGTGGACGGCCGCCGCCAGGGCCGCCTCGGCGCCCCCTCCGGAGGTGGCCGCCGCGAACGATCTGGCCCTGTGGTACGACGAGAGCGCCGGCACGGACTGGCTGCGAGCACTTCCGATCGGCAACGGCCGCCTGGGCGCCATGGTGTTCGGCAACGTCGGTGCCGAGCGGTTGCAGCTCAACGAGGACACGGTCTGGGCGGGCGGGCCTTACGACCAGAGCAATCCCAGGGGGGCGGCGGCGCTGGGGCGGATCCGGCAACTGGTCTTCGAGAACCAGTGGAGCCAGGCCCAGACGATGATCGACCAGAACATGCGGGGCACCCCGGCCGGCCAGCTGGCCTACCAGCTCGTCGGCGATCTGCGGCTCAGCTTCGGCGATGCCGCCGGGGTCACGGAGTACAACCGCTATCTGGACCTCACCACGGCCACCACGGCCGTGTCCTATCTGCGGAACGGCGTACGGTACCGGCGCGAGGTGCTGGCGAGCGCGCCGGACCAGGTGATCGCCATGCGCCTGACCGCTGACAGGCCCGGCTCGATCACGTTCTCCGCGACGTTCGGGAGCCCTCAGCGGACGACGCGCTCCAGCCCGGACAGGACGACCGTGGCACTCGACGGCATCTCGGGCGATATGGAAGGAGTGACCGGTTCCGTTAGATTCCTGGCCCTGGCTCGGGCCGTCACCGAAAGCGGCAGCGTCAGCAGCTCCGGCGGAACGCTGTGGGTAAGGAACGCCGACAGCGTGACCGTGCTGATCTCCATCGGCTCCAGCTACCTCGACTTCCGCGATGTCGGCGGCGACTACCAGGGCATCGCCCGGCGCCATCTCGACGCCGCCACCGGCAGAACGTACGACGACCTGCGCAGCCGGCACGTCGCCGACTTCCAGCGGCTGTTCGGGCGTACGACGCTCGACCTCGGCCGCACCGCGGCGGCCGACCAGCCGACGGACGTGCGGATCGCGCGGCACGCGAACAGCGACGACCCGCAGTTCTCGGTTCTGCTGTTCCAGTTCGGCCGATACCTGTTGATCTCCTCCTCGCGGCCGGGCACCCAGCCGGCCAACCTGCAGGGCATCTGGAATGATTCGCTGACGCCGGCGTGGGACTCGAAATACACCATCAACGCCAACCTGCCGATGAACTACTGGCCGGCCGACACCACGAACCTGCCGGAATGTTACGAGCCGGTGTTCGAGATGATCAACGAGCTCGCGGTCAGCGGCGCCCGCACGGCCCGCGTCCAGTACAACGCCGGCGGCTGGGTGGCCCACCACAACACCGACGCCTGGCGGGCGACGTCGGTCGTCGACGGCGCGTTCTGGGGCATGTGGCAGACCGGCGGCGCGTGGCTGGCCACGCTCATCTGGGACCACTACAGCTTCACCGGCGACCTGGGTTTCCTCCGGCGGTACTACCCGGCGATGAAAGGTGCCGCGCAGTTCTTCCTCGAGACCCTCGTGGAGGAGCCGAACCTGGGATATCTGGTCACCAACCCGTCGAACTCGCCTGAACTGGCCCACCATACGAACGTCAGCGTCTGCGCCGGCCCCACGATGGACAACCAGATCCTGCGGGACCTGTTCGACGGCTGCGCCAAGGCCTGCCAGGCGCTCGGCGTCGACGCCGACTTCCGGGCGCGGGTCCTGGCCGCCCGCGACCGGCTCCCGCCGATGAAGACCGGCTCGCGCGGCAACATCCAGGAGTGGCTGTACGACTGGGTCGAGACCGAGCCCGCGCACCGGCACATCTCCCACCTCTACGGCCTGCATCCCAGCAACCAGATAACCAAACGCGGCACCCCGGCGCTGTACGCCGCCGCCCGGCGGACCCTCGGACTGCGCGGCGACGACGGGACCGGCTGGTCACTCGCCTGGAAGATCAACTACTGGGCGCGGATGGAGGAAGGCGGCCGTGCGCATGCGCTGCTTCGCCTGCTGGTGAGGACGGACCGGCTCGCGCCGAACATGTTCGACCTGCATCCCCCCTTCCAGATCGACGGCAACTTCGGCGCCACGTCCGGCATCGCCGAGATGCTGCTGCAGAGCCACAACGGCGAACTGCACGTGCTGCCGGCACTGCCGGCGGCCTGGCCTGACGGAAAGGTGCGAGGTCTGCGAGGGCGCGGCGGCTACACCGTGGACACGACCTGGAGCTCCGGCGCGGCCACCGAAATCCTCATCACCTTCGACCGCGACGCGACGGTCAACGTACGCGGCCGCATGTTCACCGGGGCCTACCAGGTGATCGACACCACGACCGGCGGCAGCGTCAGCGTCACCGGACCCGAGCCTGACGTCATCGCCCTGGCCGGACGAGCCGGCCGCACTTACCGCATCACGACGTCCGGCGCGCCGACCGGCTGAGGGCTGCCGGGGCACCCAGCACGCCGATCCGGCGGCGGCCGATCTCGAGCAGGTGCGTCACAGTGGCCGGAGGTTCAGGGCCATGTCCGAGCGTCTGTGCGAGCCGGGCCGCGTAAGCCGCCCTCCGTGCCGGCTCTTGCGGGGCTGCTATAGCAACCTGTAGGTTGCCATCAATGGCAACCTACAGGTTGCGAAGGAGGGTGAGCATGGTTGCGGACGCGATCGAACGTGTGGTGGTGCTGCGGCACCCCATCGAGCGGGTGTGGACCGCGCTGACCACCGCGGAAGGGCTCTCGCGGTGGTTCGGCTCGGTGGCGGAGATAGATCTGCGGCCCGGTGGGCGCGCGTTCTTCCGCTGGGACGACCTCGACGAGGAATCCGTCGCCACCATCGCGGTGGTCGACCCACCACGCCGGTTCGCGTTCAGGTGGGCGATCGAGGGCCTGCCGGAGGATGACGCACCCCGGACGCTCGTCGACTTCACCCTGGAACCGGTGGCAGGCGGCACCCGGCTGCGCCTGGTGGAGAGCGGATTCACCCAGGCCGCCGCCGACGTGGCCCACTCCGCCCACAAGGCCAACAGCCAGGGATGGGACACGGAGCTCGTCGACCTGGAGACCTACCTCGATGCGACTGCCTGATGCGGAAGGACGGGCCGTTGCGGTGTTCGCGGCGCTCACCGATCCGACGCGGCGGGCGCTGCTGGAGGAGCTTGCCCGCGCCGGGCCCGCAACCGTCACTGATCTGGCGCGACGGTTGCCGATCAGCCGCCAGGCGATCGCCAAGCACCTGAACCAACTCGCCGAAGCGGGCCTGATCAGCTCCGGCGAACCGGTCGGCCGCCGCCATCCCTACCGGCTGGAACCAGCCGCCATTCGCACAGCCCAGGTGTGGCTGGCCAGGCTCGCCAACCGGTGGGATGACCGGCTGGACGCCCTGGAACGCGCACTGGACGCCACCGACACGAAGGAGTCAAGCAACTATGAGCAGGCCTGAATTCACCGCCGGACTGAACATCGCCATGAAGATCCCCAAGGCACAGTACGACGCCACCGTGGCCTTCTACCGAGACACTCTGGGCTTCGACGTCAAAGAAGACGACGTCTCCTACGCTCCGACCGTCTCGAGAACTCATTCGGTGCGGTTCGGCCCCAACACGCTGTGGCTCGACTGTGTCGACAACTACAGCCGGCCCGACCTGTGGCTGCAGCTCCACACCGATGACCTGGACGCGGCAGCGGCCAGACTGGCCGACATCGGTATTCACCCGTGTGACGAGGTCGAGCCCCTGGAGAACCTCGATTCCCGAACCCACTGGATCAAGAACCCGGCCGGTGTCGTACATCTGCTCGCGGAGGCCGGCTGATCCTGGCGGCAGCGGCGATATATACACCGTAAACTCTCATGGTTCACTGTGCACACCATGAGGACATCGAACACGGTGCGCCGACGGCATTGACCACGACGGCGACATACTCGGCTCAGCGGCGGCGGGTCGCGTGCGCCGCCTCGGCGATGGTCTCGGCGACGCCGTCGACGTCGTGCTGGTCGAGCGGCGCGCAGGCGACGCGGAGGAAGTCGCCGGGCAGCCGCGTCGCCATGAACGCCGAGCCGGGCGCGACCGCCACGCCGTTGAGCGCGAGCGACACCAGCGCCTGCTGCTCGTTGCGCACGCCGACCCAGAGGTTGGTGCCGTCTCTGCCGTGGGCGGTCACGCCGCGTGCGGTGAGCGCCCGCTGCAGCGCCGATCTTCGCGCGGCGTATTCCTTCCGCGCCGCGGCGACCTGCTCCTGGGGTTCCTGACCGGTGAGCAGGCGCAGCAGGACGTTCTGCAGGAGCCTGCTGGTCCAGCCGGAGCCGAGCATCCGGCGACGCAGCAGCGACATGATCGGCCCTTCGGCGCCGCCGACGGCGGCCATCCGCAGGTCAGGGCCGTGCGACTTGGAGAAGCCGCGGATGTGCACGGTCCGCTCGGGAAGGTGGTGGCCCAGGCTCACCGGCTCGGACACGGAGATCCCTGCCGAGTGGTCGTCCTCGATGATCAGTGCCGTCGAGTCGCGCAGCACCGCCGCCAGCTCCTCGGCGCGCGGCTCGTCCATGCTGTGGCCGGTGGGGTTCTGGCCGCGCGGCTGGAGGATGACGGCGTCCGCGTCGGCCTCGCGCAGCGCGGCGCCGAGGTCGCCGGGCTCGATGCCGCGGTCGTCGACGGGCAGAGCGACGACCTCGGCGCCGAACAGCTCAAGGAGGTCGAGGATCGGGGGGAAGGTCGGGTTCTCGACCACGACCCTGGTGCCGGGCCTGACGAGTCCGGACAGCAGCCGGTCCACCGCGTCCATGGCCCCGTCGACCAGCGTGAGCACCGCGGGCGGGAACGGCCAGTCCGCCCGTAACACCTCCTCCAGGCCGGGCAGCAGCGGCGGGTCGAAGTAGCTGCTCGTGCGCTGATCCCTGCTCAGCTCCTCCAGCACGGACTCCACGCGCGGCAGGAGCGCGGGATCCGGCCAGCTCTCCGACAGGTCGAGCAGGCCGGCGAAGCCCTCGGCCCGCAGCCGGCTGTATCTGGTCGGGCCGGTCAGGTTGGCGGGGGTGCGCACCACCGTGCCGCGCCGGCCGTCGGTGCGGACGAGGCCCGCCCTGAGCAGCCGCTGCCACGCCTGCGACACGGTCGCAGGGCTCACGCCGAGCTCCTGGGCGAGCTTCCTGACCGTCGGCAGCCGCGCGCCGGCCGGCAGCTCTCCGCTGGTGATCAGGCGGCCGAACGCCTTGGCGATGCCGGCCGCCGTGCGGTCGCTCACCGACGCAGAAATGTCCACAGCTCTTTGTACTATCACAAAGTTTCTATTGTCCACCGACATCGCTACACGTAATCTCATGCCACCCACCAGCGAAAGGGCGTATCAGTGACCGCGCGACAGGTGACCGACGACGACCGCCGCTACGTCTTCCACTCGTGGTCGGCACAGGACCACATTTCCCCCGTGCCAGTGGCGGGCGCGGAGGGGTCGACCTTCTGGGACTACGAGGGCAACCGCTACCTCGACTTCTCCTCCCAGTTGGTGAACTCCAACCTCGGACACGGCCACCCACGGCTGATCTCCGCGATCGGCGACCAGGCGGCCAGGCTCGCCTACGCCGCCCCCTCGTTCGCCGTGGACGTGCGGAGCGAGGCGGCCCGGATGATCGTCGAGCGGGCGCCCGAGGGCATGGCGAAGGTCTTCTTCACCAACGGCGGAGCCGAGGCCAACGAGAACGCGGTCAGGATGGCCAAGCTGTTCACCGGCCGGCACAAGGTGCTCAGCACCTACCGCTCCTACCACGGCGCAACCACCGGGGCGATCTCGCTGACCGGCGAACCACGGCGCTGGCCGAGCGAGCCGGGCCTGCCCGGCGCCGTGCACTTCTTCGGCCCCTACCCCTACCGCTCCGCCTTCTCCGCCACGAGCGCGGAGGAGGAGAGCGAGCGGGCACTGCGTCACCTGGACGAGGTGGTGACACTCGAAGGACCGCACACCGTGGCCGCGATCGTCCTGGAGACCGTGGTCGGCACCAACGGCGTCCTGGTCCCGCCGCCCGGCTACCTGCGCGGCGTGCGCGAGCTGTGCACCCGGCACGGGATCCAGCTGATCTGCGACGAGGTCATGGTCGGATTCGGCCGCGTCGGACACTGGTTCGCCTGCCAGGCGTGGGACGTCAGGCCCGACCTGATCACCTTCGCCAAGGGCGTCAACTCCGGCTACGTCCCGCTCGGCGGCGTGATCATCTCGGCCGGGGTGGCCGGGTTCTTCGGCGACCGCGCCTACCCCGGCGGGCTGACCTACAGCGGTCACCCGCTGGCCTGCGCGGTGGCGGTCGAGCACATGAAGGTCCTGGAGGAGGAGCGGATCCTGCCCCGGGTACGCGCACTCGGCGAGCGGCTGGAGACCCGGCTGGCCGAGATCGCGCAGCGGCACCCCAGCGTGGGCGAGGTGCGCGGGATGGGCCTGATGTGGGCGATCGAGCTCGTCCGCGACAGGGAGACGCGCGAGCCGCTGGTGCCGTTCAACGCCGCCGGCCAGGCCAACGAGCCGATGGCGCGGGTCGCCGCCGCCTGCCGCGAGGGCGGCGTGTGGCCGTTCACCCACTTCAACCGGTTGCACGTGGCGCCACCGCTGATCATCGAGGACGACGAGCTGGACCGCGGGCTCGCCGTCTACGACGCGGCACTCAAGATCGCCGACGAGTACGCCGCCGGCTGAGGAGGAGCACGTGTCCGAGCAACCGATGCTGATCGACGGCGAGTGGGTCACGGCAGGCAACGGCCGGTGGATCGAGGTGGAGAACCCCGGCGACCGCACCACGGTCGCCCGCGTGCCACGCGGCGACGCCGCCGACGTCGGGCGTGCGGTCGACGCGGCCGCCCGCGCCTTCCCCGCCTGGCGGGCGCGCCCGCCGCGCGAACGGGCCGATCTCTTCCGCCGCGTCGCCGACACCCTCGAACCGGAGGTGGAGAAGCTCGCCCGGCTGGTCTCGCTGGAGAACGGCAACGCGCTGCGCACCCAGTCACGCGGCGAGGCCCGGTTCGTCGTCGACTGCTTCCGCTACTTCGGCGGTCTGGCCGGCGAGGCCAAGGGCGAGACGATCCCGCTCAGCGACGCCGTACTCGACTACACCAGGCGCGAGCCGCTCGGCGTGGTCGGCGCGATCGTCCCGTGGAACGCCCCGCTGATGCTCTCCGCCCTGAAGATCGCCCCCGCGCTGATCACCGGCAACACGCTGGTGCTCAAGGTCGCCGAGGACGCCCCGCTCGCGGTGCTGGAAGTGGCCAGGATCTGCCAGGAGTTCCTGCCGGCCGGCGTGCTCAACGTCGTGACCGGTTACGGCGAGGAGGCGGGCGCGGCTCTGACCGCGCATCCCGGCGTCGCCAAGCTCAGCTTCACCGGCTCGACCTCCGTGGGCAGGCAGGTGATGCACGCCGGAGCCGACCGCGTCGCCCCGGTCTCGCTCGAACTCGGCGGCAAGAGCCCGCAACTGGTCTTCCCCGACGCCGACGAGGACTGGGTCGTCGACGGCGTGATCGCGGGCATGCGCTTCTTCCGCCAGGGCCAGTCCTGCACGGCGGGCTCGCGGCTGTTCGTCCACGAGACGGTCTTCGACTCGTTCGTCGGCAAGCTCACCAGCCGGCTGGGCTCGCTCACGGTGGGTGACCCGCTCGACGAGTCCACCGACATCGGCGCGATCGTCAACGCCAGGCAGTTCGACAAGGTCTGCGGCTACATCCGCGACGGCATGGATCAGCAGGGGGCGCGGATCGCCCTGGGCGGCCTGCCTCCGGAGCGCGGCCCGCTGTCCAAGGGCTACTTCGTCGAGCCCACGGTCTTCACCGGCGTCGCCAACGACTGGCGGATCGCGCAGGAGGAGATCTTCGGACCGGTCGTGTGCGCGATCCCGTGGCGCGAGGAGGCCGAGGTGATCGCGATGGCCAACGACACGCCGTACGGGCTGGCCGCGTTCGTCTGGACGCACGACGTGAGCCGGGCGCTGCGCACCGCGCACGCGCTCGAGGCCGGCTGGGTGCAGGTCAACCAGGGGGGCGGACAGGTGCTCGGGCAGTCCTACGGGGGTTTCAAACAGAGCGGAATCGGTCGCGAGTTCTCCCTCGAGGGGATGCTCGACAGTTACACCCAGCGCAAACACATATCCGTGAGCTTGCAGAGGTGACTCATATGTCCTCCACCTCCAACCCGCCTGCCGTACCTCCGGTACGGGTGGCGTTCGCCAGTTTCGTCGGCACCACCATCGAGTGGTACGACTACATCCTCTTCGGCACGGCCTCGGTCCTGGTGCTCAACGGGCAGTTCTTCCCCACGCTGAGCCCGGCGGCCGGCACGCTCGCCTCACTGGCCACGTTCTCGATCGCGTTCGTCGCCCGGCCGCTCGGCAGCATCCTGTTCGGCCACTTCGGCGACCGGATGAGCCGCAAGAAGATGCTCATCTGGTCGCTGCTGGGCATGGGGATCGCCACGGTCCTGGTCGGCCTGCTGCCGAACTACGACACGATCGGGATCGCCGCGCCGCTCATCCTGGTCCTCCTGCGGATCGTTCAGGGTGTGGCCGTCGGCGGCGAGTGGGGAGGCGCCGCGCTGATGGCGCTCGAACACGCGCCGCGACGCAAGCGGGCCTTCTTCGCGAGCTGGCCGCAGGCCGGGGTGCCCGCCGGGCTGCTGCTCGCGAACGGCGCGTTCTTCCTCGTGCAGAGCATGCCGGAGGAGCAGTTCCAGTCCTGGGGCTGGCGGCTGCCGTTCCTCGCGTCCGCGGCGATGATCGCGGTCGGGTTCTACGTCAGGAGCAAGGTCAGCGAGTCGCCCGAGTTCACCGAGATGCAGGAGGCGGAGGCGCGGCGCCGGCGGCAGCGCCGGGTGCCGCTGCTCGAGGTGCTGCGTGAGCACAAGCGGGCGGTGCTGATCGGCACCCTGTCCGTCGGCGTCGGCAACACCGTCTTCTACCTGTCCACCGTCTTCATGCTCGCGCACGGGCCGCAGGACCTCGGCTTCGATCGCGGCCAGATCCTCCTGATGCTCATGCTGGCCGCGGCGCTGGACATCGTCTCGCTGCCGCTGGTCGCGATGCTGGGCGACCGGATCGGGCGCAAGCGGCTGCTGCAACTCGGCGCGGTGATCGGGTTCGTCATCGGGGTGCCGATGTTCGCGCTGTTCGCCACGGGCACCGCTTGGGGCATCCTGCTGGCCGTGGTGCTCGCCCTGCCGATCGGCCACGCGTTCTCCAGCGCGGTGCTGACGAGCTTCATCCCCGGGCTGTTCCAGACCCGGGTGCGTTACACGGGCGCCGGACTGTCCTACCAGCTGAGCGGCATCGTCGCATCGGCACCCGCGCCGTTCATCGCCGCCTGGCTCTTCGAGTCGACGGGAAGCAGCCTCGCCGTCGGCGCCTACCTGTCCGTGGTGGCGGTGATCACCCTGGTGGCGGTCTCCGCCGCGCCGGCGAAGCCACTCGACGGGGAGAACACCGAGAACCGTGAAGTCACAGACGAAGGGAGTCGTCACGATGAGCAGGGTCGTCCGGGCAGCGCTGTATCAGACGCGGTGGACAGGTGATCGGGAGAGCATGATCCGGGAGCACGAGGACGCCGCGCGCCGCGCCGCCGAGCGGGGTGCGAAGGTGATCTGCTTCCAGGAACTGTTCTACGGCCCGTTCTTCTGCCAGGTGACGGACCAGCGGTTCTACGACTGGGCCGAGGCCGTGCCCGACGGGCCGGCGGTGGAGCGTTTCCGCGCGCTGGCGGCGGAGCTCGGCCTGGTCATGGTGCTCCCGGTGTACGAGGAGGAGCAGCCGGGGGTGCTCTACAACACCGCCGCGGTGATCGACGCCGACGGTTCCTTCGCCGGCAAGTACCGCAAGAGCCACATCCCGAACCTGCCGGGCTTCTGGGAGAAGTTCTACTTCCGGCCGGGGAATCTCGGTTACCCGGTGTTCGACACCGCGGTCGGCCGCGTCGGCGTCTACATCTGCTACGACCGGCACTTCCCCGAGGGCTGGCGGGCGCTCGGACTGGGCGGCGCGGAGATCGTGTTCAACCCGTCGGCGACGCATCGCGGGCTGTCGAAATACCTCTGGGAGCTGGAGCAGCCGGCCGCGGCCGTGGCCAACGCCTACTTCGTGGGCGCGATCAACCGGGTCGGCGTCGAGGAGTACGGCGACAACGACTTCTACGGCACCTCCTACTTCGTCGGCCCGGAGGGGAAGGTCATCGGCGACACAGCGAGCGACACCGACCCCGACCTCGTCGTCCAGGACCTCGACCTGGACGAGATCAGGCGGATCAGGGATCGCTGGGCCTTCTACCGCGACCGCAGGCCCGAGTCCTACGGTGCCGTGGTGGCGCCGTGAAGCTGTTCACGGCGCGGCGGATCCTGGCCCTGGACGGCACCGAGCCCGAGGCGTTCGCCGTCGAGGACGGCGTCGTGGTCGCGACGGGGACGCGGGCCGCCCTGACCCGACGGCAACCGGGCGCGGAACAGGTCGACCTCGACGGCGCGCTGGTGGTGCCCGGGTTCAACGACGCGCACTGCCACGTCTCGCAGGCCGCGCTCGCCAGGGTCCGCGTCGACCTGACGGGCGCGGCCGGCGCCGCGGAGGTCGCCGCCGCCCTGCGGGCCAGGGCCGCCCGGACGCCGCCCGGCGCGTGGGTCGTCGGGCAGCCGCTGGACGATCGCCTCATCCCCGGCGTCGACCGCGACTTCCTCGACGCCGTCTCGCCCGATCACCCCGTCGTGCTGATCCACTACTCCTTCCACCGGGCGGTGGTGAACAGCAGGGCGCTCGAACTGCTGGGCTACCGCACCGCCGCGGACGCGCCGGACGGCGGGCAGCTCATGACCGACGCCGCCGGCCGGCTCGACGGCCGGCTGCTCGAACGCGCCTGGCTCGACCCGTGGCTGCCAGGACCGCGGCGCGACACCATCGCGCCGGCCGGCGAACTCGCCGCGCAGGTGGCCGCGCTGGCGGAGGTGAACGACGAACTGCACCGGGCCGGGATCACCTCCTACTGCGACGCGATCGTCACCCCGGTGGAGCAGCGGATGTACACCGAGGCACGGGACCGCGGCGCGCTCACGCCGCGGGTGAGCATGCTGCTGTGGCACACCTACTTCGACCCCGCGACCTGGCCCGGCCAGGAGGCAGACCAGCGGCTGCAGCTGAGCGGGGTGAAGATGATGTACGACGGCGCGCTGTCCGGCGGCACCTGCCTGTGCCGCCACCCCTACCCGAGCAGCACGGGCACGGACAACGGCCTGCAGATCCTCACCGACGAGGAGTTCGCCGGCCGGGTGCGCGCCGTGGCTTCCGCGGGAGCGCGGGTCGCGGTGCACGCCAACGGCGACCTGGCGATCAGCAAGCTGCTCGACGTCTTCGCATCGCTGCCCGCCACCGGGGCCGGCCACCGCATCGAGCACTGCAGCATCGTGGACGACGAGATCATCGCCAGGCTGGTCGCGCTCGGCGTCACGCCGGTGCCGTTCTCCGCCTTCGCCCATCTGTACGGCGAGGCGCTCACCGGCTTCTACGGCGAGGAGCGGGCCGGCCGGATCTGCGCGCACCGTTCGCTGCTGGACGCCGGGCTGGAGGTCGCCGGCTCGTCCGACTACCCCATCGTGCCCATCGACCCGCTCCTCGGCGTGCAGAGCATGGTCACCCGCAGGTCGGCCGCGGGCCTGGACTTCGGCCCCGCTCAGCGGCTCGGCGTGATCGAGGCGCTCGGCGTCTACACGCACGGCTCGGCGCACGCCACAGGCGACGGGCACCGGAGAGGCCGGCTCTCTCCCGGCCAGGTGGCCGACTTCGTCGTCCTCGACGCCGACCTGACCGCCGTCGAGCCCGACGAGATCGCGGCCACCCGGGTGCGCTCGACCTGGGTGGGCGGCGAGCGGGTGTGGTCGTCCGGATGACCGCGGGGGCGCCGAGTCTCACCGACCGGCCGCGGCCGGGCAGACGCGCTCGGACGCGATCGGTGGCAGCATGGCCTTCATGCCCCAGCCTCTGGCCGAGGAAGGACCCGGTCATCGTGTGGCGCGTCATCGACGCACCCGCGCGGTGGCGGACCTGTCATCGATGATCAGCGGTGCGGCCGAAGGGATGGGCGACCGTGGCTGAAGACCCCCACCCTCTGATCTTGTTGGACGTGGATGGCGTCCTCAACCCTTGGCACCGGCAGGGTCCGCACTGGCTGAGCGTGAAGGCCGTCTGCGACGGTGTCACCTACCCGGTGGTGCTGAACCCCGAGCACGGCCCCATGCTGCTCCAACTCGCTCAGGAGACGGACGCCGAACTGGTGTGGGCCACCACATGGGAGGATCAGGCGAACCGTGAGATTGGCCCGCTGGTCGGCTTACCCGAACTCCCGGTGATCGCGGTGAACTCTGGGCCCGGCGCACCGCACGTCCACCCGAAGACTCCGCCTGTCGCCGCCTACGTCAACCGCCGTCCGTTCGTGTGGTTCGATGACGACCTCGAACGCGCCGACCGGCTGTATCTGAGATCCCATGAGAACGTGGACCGGTTCCGCATCATCGACGTCGGCGCGCGGAAAGGACTCCGGGCGCTGCACGTTGAGCAGGCAGCGGAGTGGCTAAGCCGTGCGTCCACGGCGTGAATCGGTGTGATCGTTGTCCGGTCCGGCCTGTTCGCCCGGATCCTGGCCGACAGAATGTGAATGATGGCTCATCCGGCCCTGGGCGTTCTGCCGGCTTTATTGATGACTGTGTCGAGGGCGGGCGAGCCCGGCCCGCTGGTCAGGCAGTGCCGCCGGTCAGCCGGCCGGCGCGGCGCCGCAGGTCGGTGGCGAACTCCTCGGCTTTGCTCAGCTGCGCGCGCAAGGCTTCACAGCGCTCGCGGGTGGCCTGCTCGAAGTGGCCGAGCCGGGCCAGCAACTGCTCGCGCTCGGCCCTCTCCGGGGCCGTCGCGCCGCTGGCGTCGAGCCGGTCGGTGATGGACAGCAGCTCGCCCATCTCCTCCAGGGTGAAGCCGAGCGGTTTCATCCGGCGGATCACCATCAGCCGGGCGACGTCGGCCTCGGTGTAGAGGCGGAAGCCGCCCTGGCTGCGCGCCGAGGGCCGCACCAGCCCCACCTCGTCGTAGTGGCGGATGGTCCGCAGTGACAGCCCGGTTCGCGCCGCCACCTGCCCGATGTGCATGTGATCTCCGCCACCGTCCGGCGAGGCCGGGACGTCGTCTCCGGTGGCGGAAAGCGCCGGTCGGTCCATCTTCTGCACGACCTCACTGCTCAGCTGGTAGGGCGGTGCGGGTCGTCACACCCGCTCCCACCGAATCTCTACCTTAACGTTAGGGTAGAGTTGTCGATGGGCGGACCAAGTCGGATGTCCCGGCGCAGGCCGGGCAGCCCATCACTTTGGCACATCCCCGGCCCGACGACCCTGTATCGGCGCCATCCGAGCGCCCCTTCTTCGCACGGTAAGGAACATCGACGCGCGCATGCCCTTGATCGCCACCGCTTGCTTCCCGCCGTGACCCGCCCTCGGTAGCCCCGCCCACGTCCCCCGGCCTGCCCCCTCTGATGCGGGGCACGCCCCGCGAGCGTGCCCCGCGGCCCTCTGCCCGGCCGCCACCTCACCCGCTGCCGCCGTGCCTGGTGGCGTGTTGCCCGCCGGCCCGTGTGGGGCCGATCCATGTTGAAGGACGTCTGTTGCCCAGTTCCTCTGTGCCCGCCCGCCCGTCTGCGACCCTGGCCGGCCGCCCGGCCTGGCTGACACCCTCGGTGGCCCGTACCGAGATCCTGTCCGGCCTGGTCGTCGCGCTCGCCCTCATCCCTGAGGCGATCTCGTTCTCCATCATCGCCGGGGTGGACCCCAGCGTCGGCCTGTTCGCCTCGTTCACCATGGCGGTCGTCATCGCCATCGCCGGCGGCCGCCCCGCCATGATCTCGGCCGCCACCGGCGCGATCGCGCTGGTCGTCGCGCCGCTGGCGCGCGAATACGGCTTCGGCCACCTGATCGCCACCGTCATCCTCGGCGGCCTCATCCAGGTCGCGCTCGGCGCGCTCGGCGTGGCCAAGCTGATGCGGTTCGTGCCGCGCAGCGTCATGGTCGGCTTCGTCAACGCCCTGGCCATCCTGATCTTCATGGCGCAGGTGCCCGAACTGGTCGACGTGCCGTGGACGGTGTATCCGCTGGTGGCCGCAGGGCTGGCGCTGATGGTGTTCTTCCCCCGCCTGACCAAGGCGGTCCCGGCTCCGCTGGTGTCCATCGCCGCGCTGACCGCCATCACCGTCGGTGCCGCGCTGGCCGTGCCGACCGTGGGCGACCGCGGTGCGCTGCCGTCCGCGCTGCCCGTGCCCGGCCTGCCGGACGTGCCCTTCACCCTGGACACCCTGACCCTCATCGCCCCGTACGCGCTGGCCTTCGCCCTGGTCGGGCTGATGGAGTCGCTGATGACCGCCAAACTGGTGGACGACATCACCGACACCCGCTCCTCCAAGACCCGCGAGTCCATCGGCCAGGGCATCGCCAACATCGTCACCGGCTTCTTCGGCGGCATGGGCGGCTGCGCCATGATCGGTCAGACCATGATCAACGTGAAGAACGGTGCCCGCACCCGGCTGTCCACCTTCACCGCCGGCGTCATGCTCATGGTGCTGTGCATCGTCTTCGGCCCCTGGGTGTCGCAGATCCCGATGGCAGCCCTGGTCGCCGTCATGATCCTGGTCTCGTTCGGCACGTTCGACTGGCACTCCGTCGCCCCCTCCACGCTCAAGCGCCTGCCCGCCGGCGAGACCGCCGTCATGGTGATCACGGTCGCCGTCGTGGTCGTCACGCACAACCTGGCCGTCGGCGTGGTCGTCGGCTCCCTGACGGGCCTGATCATCTTCGCCCGCCGCGTCGCCCACCTGGCCCAGGTCTCCGCCGTCATCGACCCGGATGGTGGCCAGGTCGTCTACGCCGTCACCGGTGAGCTGTTCTTCGCCTCCAGCAACGACCTGGTCTCCCAGTTCGACTACGCGGAAGACCCCGGCGACGTGGTCATCGACCTGACCGACGCCCACATCTGGGATGCCTCCTCCGTGGCCGCCCTGGACGCCGTCGAGTCCAAGTACGCCGCCCGCGGCAAGACCGTGCGGATCATCGGACTGAACCAGGCCAGCGCCAAGATGCACGCCACCTTGTCCGGCGAACTGTCCGGCAGCCACTGACGCCCTCGCCGCTCCCGCAACGGCGCGCCTCGCCAAGACCTGCGCGCACTTGGCTCGCCGCGCCCATCGCCGCAGCACCGCCCGCTCGGCATCGGACACCGTCAGCTCCGCCCTGGGGCGGCCCGTGCGCATGTCGTCGACCAGCGCCTCATCTCTACCGGCGAGAACACGGAGCTACGTTCGAACAGGTCGGCACTGGAGGCGTGAACCCGCGACGTGCTCTGCGCGGGACGCCATACCTGTGCGACTTCGGGCGCATACCTGCGGTAGATCGGATCGAACGCGGCGCTGACACCCTCGTTCAGCGTGATCTGGCGTGGAACCCCGGGCGTTCACTGTTTACGGCCGAGAAGCTGACTGCGGTTGAGGTCCAGGACCGCGCGATGGTCCCACCCACGTTCAGCACCTCGGCTGCCTTGCCGGTGCCGCATCCGACGTCGAGAACCGTCGTCGGCTGCGGGCCGGCCAGGTCATCGATCAGTTCGCGTGGGTACGTCAGACGGTAGCGGTCGTACTGCTCCGCCGCGGCACCGAATGACCCGGCCCGTTCGTGATCGAGATGGAGCTCCTGAGGTGCATCTGGCATGGGGCCACGCTACTGAGCCCCCTCGGTGGTGCCGGTTCGCCGGTTGTGGTGGTCCAACAGTACGGACAGCAGCTGGGTCAACCGCTGTCGCTCCTCCAGTGACAGCGGAGCCAGCAGCTCGTCCTGGGTTTCGGCCAGTTGCTTCTCCAGTCGCCGCAGCTGCCGTTTGCCCGCGGTGGTCAGCGAAATGATGTTGCGCCGCCGGTCGGAGGGGTCCGGAGCGCGCTCGACCAGTTTGCGATCGGCGAGTTCGTTGATCGCCGCGACCATGTCGCTGAGGTGGATGCCACTACGGCGGCCCAGCGCGGCCTGGCTGGCCGGGCCGAACTCCTCCAGCGTCGCCAGCAGGCGGTAGTGGTAGCCGCGCGCCTGCACCGCCGAGAATCCGTCGCCCACCAGACGCTGAGCGTGGCCGGCGGTCTGCGTGAGCAGCCAGCTGGGCAGGCTCTCCCACCTGGCAGGCGTCTTCTCGGATGGGTTCTCCATGTGAGAAGTCTAACGAACCGTTAGAGGCACGAACGATCGTGATATCGTTCGTTTAGCAAACGTTTGTGACATGAACGTTTGTTCAGCGAACGAACCGTCCGGAGTTGAGAGCATGATCAAGCCGTTCCGCATCGACATCCCCCAGGCCGACCTCGACGACCTGACCGACCGGCTCTCCCGCACCCGTTGGCCCAACGAGGTCGCCGACGCCGGGTGGGACTACGGCTTCCCGCTGGCGCGGCTCAAGGAACTGGTCGAATACTGGAGCGCCGGCTACGACTGGCGCGAGCACGAGGCCAAGCTCAACGAGCTTCCGCACTTCACCACCGAGATCGAGGGGCAGAACATCCACTTCGTCCACGTCCGGTCGTCGAAACCGGACGCGCTCGCGCTCATCCTCACCCACGGCTGGCCCGGTTCGTTCCTGGAGTTCCTCGACGTGATCGAGCCACTGTCGCGCGACTTCCACCTGGTGATTCCGTCCATCCCGGGTTACGGCTTCTCCGGGCCGACCCATGAGCGCGGCTGGGATATCGTCCGGGTCGCGCGGGCCTGGGCCGAGCTGATGCGCCGTCTCGGCTACGAGCGCTACGGCGCGCAGGGCGGCGACTTCGGCGCGGGCATCTCGATGGCGCTCGGCGCGGAGGCACCCGAGCAGGTCGTCGGGGTACACGTCAACTACCTGCCGACCCGGCCGGTCCCGGACGCCGACATCGAGCTGTCCGAAACCGATGAGGCCCGGCTGGACAAGGTCAGGCAGCTGATGGCGAATCGTCCGCCGTACCAGGCTCTGCAGGCCCTCACCCCGCAGACGATCGGCTATGCGCTGACCGACTCGCCGGTCGGCCAGCTGGTCTGGATCGCCGAGCGCTTCGCACAGTGGACGGACCCTCGCTCGCAGATCAGTGACGAGCGCATGCTCACCGACATCTCGCTGTACTGGCTGACCGTCACCGCGGCTTCCTCGGCGCGGTTGTCCCGCGAGACTCCGCGGCGGACCGAGCCGTGCCCGGTACCGGTCGGCGTGGCGGTGTTCCCCCACGACATCACCCAGCCGGTACGACCGCTGGCCGAGCGGCTGTACGACATCAGGCACTGGTCGGAGTTCGAGCGCGGCGGCCACTTCGCCGCGATGGAGGTACCGGACCTGCTCGCCGAGGACATCCGCGACTTCTTCCTTGGCCACACGTCCAACCAATTGAGGAGGCCGTCATGACCAGCACCGAAACCCTGATCCCGCACTCGCCGGCCGCGTCGAACTCGCCGACCTGGTCGCCCGTCACAGCTGGCGCTTCGACCGCCTCGTGGTCACCCCCGTCGCGCGGATCGACGCCCAGCCATGCGGCCGCCGTCAGGTAGGACTCCGGATCGGGCTTCGGGCGCGTCACCTCGTCGCCGCAGAGCACGGTGTCGAACATGCCGGGATCGAGCCGGGCCAGCAGCTCGTCAACCAGTACGCGGGAGGGCCTCGGCGAGCCAGCGTCGCGCCGTACGGGGATCGTCGCTGGTCGTCCCGTCCACGCCGAGCTCAAGCCAGTACCGCAGGTCGTCCTCGTCGCGGGTGGGCCAGCCATGCACCGGGAAGCCCTCGTCGTGCAGCTGCCGGACGACTTCGGCGGTCAGCCCTTCCGCGCCGCTGTGGATCCGGCAGGACCCGGTGTCCTCGATCAGTTTCCGGTAACCGCCCGGGTGGGACTCGGCGGTGGTCCACTTGGACACGATGATGCCCCGCGGGATCTCCGGCAGCTTCTCGGCCACGGTGGCCATCGCCTCGACCGAGAAACCGGTCAGGATCGTCCGCTCGGCGTAGCCGGGATGGCGGAGGAAGAAGCCGGCCAGACCGTCGATGGCGGCCAGATCCTTGATCTCCAGCTGCACGAGCCGCGTCGTCGCCTGATACATCTGCTCCAGCGTGGGCACCCGCTCACCCCCGCCCACGTCGACCGAGCTGATCTCCGACCAGGTCAGCTCCGCGACGGGGCCCAGATCCTTGCCGGCCGGCTCGGCCGCGACCCGGTCCAGGGTGGCGTCGTGCAGCATGAAGAGCTGCCCGTCGGAACTGATCCGTACGTCGGTCTCCAGCTCGTCGACGCCGACCTCCTCCGCCACGCGGTAGGACGCGATGGTGTTCTCGGGTGCTTCGGCCATGGCGCCGCGGTGTCCGACGATGGCAAATGCCACGATCTTCCTTTCTCGCCGAGACTGTCGCGTGCCGGTGGAATCTCGTGCGGGCAGCCGGCGGAGCGGCGGCACGAGAGGATCAGGGTCAGGACGCCACCAGCCGCCGATACTTCGGCAGCACCCGCTGGATGGCCGGGTCGAGATTCCGGGTCGCCTCGCGCAGCGCCTCGCCCGGGTCGGCGTTGGAGGCGTACACCTTCTGCAGCACGATCAGCATCTCGGAGATCGTCGCCTCCGGTCGGCACGCCCGGCGCGTCCTTTTCACGGCCGTGCCTTCGATCGTCAGCAGCGGATCCTCAGCTATGTCAGGAGCGAAGGCCGCGCAGTCGTCTCCGACATCGCCGACCTGTTCTCGATCTCGCCCGCGACGCTGCGCCGGGACCTGCGGGCGCTTGAGGCGCAGCGGCTGATCGCCCGGTCCTACGGCGTTTTCTACCCCACGGACATCGGCCGTTACGAGACGCCGGTGGAGCACCGGCGCAAGGCCAAGACCGAGGAGCGGCTGATGATCGCCGAAGCCGCGGTTGCCATGATGGTCGACGTCGACACGGTGTTCCTCGACGAGGGAGCGCTGCCGGAGGATCTGGTCGGGCCGATGCGCCGGCTGCAGCGGATGACCGTCGTGACCCGATCGCTGACCATCGCCGCCGAACTCAACCGTCAGACCGACCACGACGTCATCATGGTCGGCGGCCGGCTACGACCGAAGACCATGGGCCGCCTCCAGCGCCGCCTCTGGGGCGGCATGACAGCACGGCCACCGACCAGGACACCCCTCACACGTGCAGGACGGTGACCTGGCGGCCGGACGGGGTGGTGGCCTGTTCGAAGCCGCCTCGTTCCTTCCAGGGTGGGGCTTCGGGGCGGCGGTCGAAGATGACCAGGACGCCGGTGGGCAGGGTGAGGCGGTCGAGGTAGCGGTCGAGCTGGGCCAGGCCCTCGGGCTCGGGGTCGTCCGCGCCGGGTCGCCAGACCTTGAGTTCCATGGCTTCGCGTTGCATCAGATGTTTACCGTCGGGGCCGGGGTAGGGCCAGCGTGGTCGAGGTGGCCGCCGCCGTTGACCAGGCGGTGCAGGAAGGCCATGAGGGTGATCTGGCAGGCGGCTTCGTGGTAGCCCTCCTGCTGGATGAGGACCTCGCCGTGTTCGCGCCAGAACACGACGAACTCCTCCAGCAGGCGTGGCAGGTCGAACCGGCCGTCGGGGAGCACGAAGCTGTGCGGGTCGGCGCGTACGAACCGCTCGGTGCGGTCGCCCAGCACCCGGAGCAGGGCCTCCCGGTAGATGGGGTTGGCGATCTCCAGGTCTCTGGTCCCCCGGATGAGGCCGAGGTCGTGTACGTAGGAGGCGGCATGGTCGAAGGCGATGTCCGTGCCCGGCGACGTGCCGGCCACGATCGGTTCGATCACTTGCTTGACCTGGGGGTCGTGCAGCCGGGCCACGAGGGAGTCCAGGTGGGTGGCGCGCGCCCGGATCAGCCGCTCCTTCGCGTCCTCTACCTGCCTGTCGCCGATCGTCCCGGTCACCCTCATCTCGGTGATGATCTCATCAGCGAGGGCGTTGACCAGCCAGGGTTGTCCCTGGGTCAGCTCGAAGACCCGGTCCACCGCGTCCTTGGTGAACTCCTGGCCGGTCGCCTGGGTGTGCTGGTCGTACAGTTCGGCAATTTGATCGGTGGTGAAGTCGCTCAGGCGCAGTGAGTCAGCGAGGATGTTGAACGGGCTGGCCGGGCTGAATCGTGTGGGGTGGCCGCCGGAGGCGACCTTGTAGTCGCGCAGGTCGCGCAAGCCGCACAGCACTACCGAGGCGGGGAATGGACGCCCCTCCGATCGTACGTTGTGGCCGTGGCGGAGTTGGCTGAGGACGCTGACCAGGCTGGTGCCCTGCAGCGCGTCGATCTCGTCGAGGAACAGCACCACCCGGCGCGGGCAGCGGCGGCACCACGCGCTCAGCGCCTTACGGAACCGGCTGCCCACCTGGGCCTGCGGCCAGGGGTCAGGCGGCAGTAGTTCGTCGGGCCATCCCGAACCCTCGGCAGCCTCGCGGAGTGTATCCAGCAGAACCGCTTCCGTGAGAGCAACATCGTCACCGGCCGTTTTGGCGTCCTCGCAGGAGAACATCAGCGCCGCGATGTCGCCCTCGGCGGTCAATTCGGACGCCAGAGCAGCCAGCGTGGTCGTCTTCCCGGTCTGCCGGGGCGCGTGCAGCACGAAGTAGCGGTCCATCACGATGAGCACGCGCGCCTCGGGCAGCCGTGGTGCGGGGGGCAGCATGTAGTGAAGCTGCGGATCACAGGGGCCGGTGGTATTGAAATATCTTGCTCGGGGTGGCGACATGGTCACATTCTGTCACCATCCTGGTGTGGGGACCCGAAGATCCTCATGCGGGCCTCCGCCAGCTTTCCGGAAGATCCGGGGTGTCTCGCACGTCACCGCCCGGCGGTCACCGTGCCCATGGAGGTCGCCGTCGCACGAGGTCGGCGCTCGGGACCCGGCTGAGCTGCACGTCCTCCTTGTTGGTGCCGTAGGCCGCGTACAGGAAGCCCCGCCACACCTGCTCTTCGGACAGCTGTACCCGGCCGACTTGTACAGGCCCTCGTAGCGGCGCGGCCGCAGGTGCTCGGCTCCAGCTCGCGGCTGATCGCCGGATGTTGGGCTGGTTGGTGAAGGCGCCCTGCTTCCAGCCGGTGGCGCCGAGCGGGTCGTCGGTGTAGTACGGCTTGACGAACAGGCCGGGCTGCACCTGGAAGGCGGTCAGCAGCCGCCCGGCTCGCACACCGTCGAATGGCACCTGCGTAAGGTCTTCGCCAAGCTCGGCATCGCCTCCCGCCAGCAGATCAGCACCACGCTCCTCGACAACGCGGCGGCTACGGCATGGCGGGCGACCGATCGCATCCCGACATGACCGGGCGCGCCGTCGTGCAGGTGGGGCGTTCCGTTACAGACCGCCGGCCGTCCCCTGCGCGGGACTGCGGAAAGAGCCTCACAGTAAGTGACATCTGAATTACGGTGTGGCCATGGGTAGTCGCGCACAATATGCCACCATGCAGGACGGCACCCTCGGGCTCTACTACTCGCAGTGGGGCGCCCACCAGCTCGAACTCGACCTCCTGCCCGGCCCTGAACCCGCAACCCGGTTCGCCCGCCGACAGCGTGAGGTGAGCTCATGGATGTGGGAGCTCGAATGCGACGGTGCATGTCTGATCGACCATGACGAACGGCGACTGCTGCTGTTCTGTCACTGCGGCGCCGATCAGAGCTATCGGCTCGCGGCCTTGGCGACGCTCGCCCGTACCTGGCCCGGCTGGCGGGTGGAGTGGGCCTATGACGGCCTTCAGCAGCTCAAGGTGGCAGTCGGCCACGCCACCGACCTCGCCGCCGTGACAGGCCCTGGGGATCCACGGGCGGGCGAAGAATGGTGCGACGTGCTGGTCACCGTGATCCACCAAGGTCAGACACGGGCCCACCTCGTAGACTCGGCCGAATCGGTCATCCGCAGCGGGGCGAGGAGCCTGGACGACCACCGCTCTGCCTGGCCGACGATCACGTCCTGCCCCGGCAAGGTCGTCGCCGGTGTCCACCTCGACCTCGATGAGCAGACCGCCGGTGTCTGGACCTCCTCCACGTTGCGCGGTGCCCTGTGGAACGTGGGGCAGGGGTGGCCTGGCTGGCACTGGTCGAACTGGGAGGACAGGTCAGCCGAGCAGGCGCGCCGGGTCGCCGGAGCCCTCACCGTGCCGGAGCCGGATCTCGCGGAAGGTCTGCGTGCTCTCGCCGCGGAGTTCGACAAGCATCAGGACGTGGACTCCGCCACCGAGTCGGCCTCCCTCCTGCTCGCCTTCACCGACCTCCTGCTCGCCGGTGCCAAGGCGTCGGGGCTCCAGGCCCGCGTCCACACAGACAACGCCTTCACACACCGCCCCATGGATCTGACCGGCGAGGAGAAGGCCTTGGTCCACACCGCAATCGCCGGCCTCATGACGTCGCCCCGGTGAACGGGTCCAGCCGAGATGCGGGAAACCGGCAATGAGCCGATCTTGACGCCCCGCCGGCTTGCCGTCCGACACGAACAAGGAAGAGCTCTCAAACTGATCACGCCTGACCGCTGACCATACGCCTGCCCGCGGAAGGGCGGCCACTGCCGGGTCGGCCAGCGCGGCCCGGCAGTGGACAACGTCGGGCGCCCGGCGACTCCGCGGCGCTCGCCCGTGCCGCTCAGCGCAGCCAGGCCGAGTTTCTCGCCGTCGTCGCCGACCCCAAGTGGGGTGTCGTCTCCGCCGAAGACCTCGCGACACCCTCGTGGACATGATCGTCGGCAAAGGGCGAGATCGGCCGGGACATCATCGGACACGCCGCGTCCGTAGGCGGGCAGGGTGTGCGATGAGGTGCCGGCATGGGCCAGGTCGGTGAGGACGTTGTTCGATACAGTAGGACCGTATTGTCAACTCTCCATCGTGCGTATCGCGGATTCGAATAGCAGGTACGGTTCCATGCACACAACAGGACGAAAAGTTGCCCGTATCGAGGATGCGAGCAACTTCTTGGTCGTGTCATCGGCTTTACGGCGAGATGATGACCTGATCCGGAATTTCTGCGGGTCCGTGATCAGTCTGGACGACTTTCTCTCCGGCTCGCCCGACTTGAGGCAGAAAACCGTGTACCTGTGTGGCGACATATCCAGGATCAGCGGCTACGAGCCCGATGCGGCCGCGCGGGTGTTCGTTGTCCGGGAGCTTTCGTACGGTTACGACGAGGAGGCTGACCAGCCTTGGCAGCTTGTGGACCTCGGACAGGTTCCCATCCGCGTACACGGCGTCGGCGTGTACTATCGGCGCTTTTTCGGCCTCGGCTCCGACCACTTCAGCCGGATCTGTTCGGAGCACGCATTCCAGTCCCTCACGGAGTCCACCAAGTCCGGTACGGCCCATCGCACCGGAATCTATCTGACCCCCGTGACGCGAGTCGGTGACGAACTGCACTTCCGCCTGCTCCGGTGCTCCACGAACCTCTCGGGGCCGACCGAGAACTTCTCTGCGACAGACTCGCAGATCGTCGAGGCCCTGAACCACGTGGCCGCCTCTATATTCCGGGACCACGCTCCGCTGAATCACGTCCTCGCGCAGATATACCACAACACCCCGGCCGGCGCCGAGCGCAAGCAGTCCAAGGCCAAGATCTCGGCCCACGCCGACAAGACCAAGGACATGCCCGTCAACGGCATCATGGCCTTCTGCACCTTCTACGACCGGTTCGACAAGCTGCGCCCCTTGGCCGAAGACACCTTCGACCACGGTCTGAACGGTGTCAGCGGCCTGACCAAGCTCCACTTCCGACTCAAAGAGCCGGCCGAAGGCCGCGCCGAGTCCGCGCTTCCCCAGCAGTTCACCCTCACCCTGTATCCCAACTCCGTCTTCTTCATGCCGTTGTCCACCAACCGGCTGTACACGCACGAAATCCGGCCGTCGACACTGGACGCCGAGTTGCTCCCGATCCGCTTGGGCTACGTGGTTCGCTGTTCGAGTGCCGAAGCCGTTCACAAGAACGGTCACACGTTCCTTAAGAGAGACGGCAATGTGGCGAAGCTGGAACCACCCACCCCCGAGGGCATGAACGAGCTGCGCAAGCTGTACGCCGAGGAGAACAAGACCCAGTCCTTCATCGATTACGGCGACGGGTTTCTCTTCAGCATGAACACGGGAGACTACCTTGCCCCCCGAACATAGGACGCTGGACGAGTTCCGCTCGTACACTTTGCCCACCGAACGCGATCTTTTCGGTGAGCTGTGCGGATCGGCGCGGTTCGAAGACGTGGGAAAGGGGCGGTCGGGGGCTGTCCTGGTCAAGGTTGACGAGACGGGTGACGTACCACTCGTACGCACCACCACCCGATACGGCGCTCCGGCGCAACGTTTCCGGGCGGTGCACGAGTGGCTGGCCCAGCGGATCCAAGAAGGTGCGGCGCCGGCTGCCGGCTTCAACAACGCTCTCATCGAGATCTACACGAACGCCTACACGACCATGGGCAGCCATTCCGACCAGGCCATCGACCTGGCGGACGAGTCGTTCATCGCTGTGTTCTCCTGCTACGAGCATCCCGAGGTGAACCCGCCGAGGAAGCTGATCGTCGAATCGAAGGAGTCCGGCGGTGAGAATGTCGAAATCCCCTTGACCCACAACAGTGCCGTCGTGTTCTCCGTGGACATGAACCGGCGACACAGGCACAAGATCGTATTGGACAAGCCCTCCCATCCGGCCGAGAACCGTTGGTTGGGCGTGACCTTCCGAACGTCGAAGACCTTCGTGCGGTTTCGCGACGGGCAGACCTATTTCCCGGACGGTGCACGCCTTACCCCGGCCGACGACGAACAGAGGCGCGAGTTCTACCAACTGCGGCGCCGTGAGAACCAGGAGACGGACTTCACCTACCCCATGCTTACGTACACCATCAGCGAGAGCGA
Source organism: Nonomuraea sp. B1E8 (assembly GCF_039871515.1). Lineage (NCBI taxonomy): Bacteria > Bacillati > Actinomycetota > Actinomycetes > Streptosporangiales > Streptosporangiaceae > Nonomuraea > Nonomuraea sp. B1E8. Next base: position 167,480 of record NZ_JBDPLS010000007.1, read on the forward strand.
TCTGATGCCGCCCGTCTGATGATTCCTGTTCCACGCCATCAGGCGACTTCGCTGGTAGGCGATCTGTTGCCGGCTCCGCGCAGAACCTGATCGCCGTCGATCCGGCGCGGGGCGTTCGGCCGGTTGCCGGGGGAGCGGCGGTCACCGACCAGGCCGAGGAGGCGATCCTGCGGCACACCAACCTGGTCGCCGAGGAGGTGCCCGTGCACCGGCTGATCCAGGAAGGAGCCGCCGTGGACGTAGCTGGCCTCGGCCACGAACAGCTCGAACCGGACTTCTCGCTTCCGGTACCCCTGTGGCCGTCGTCGCTCGGCGAAGGCCGCGCGCCACCTCGGTCGCGGCGGCCATGCACGAACGTGCTCGTGAGCGTGACGGACCTGCCGCCCCGTCCATGGAGGAGCGCTCGCCGTCGGACGGTACGGCGGGACCGGTCGACCGGTCCCGCCGTCCGTTCTCAACGGTTCAACTGCTCCATCAGTCCGACGATCTGGGGGTCGTCGGACTGGAGACGGCCGTGGAATCCCACGTTCTCCAGCGGGTAGTGGTTGATCATGACGAGGAGCTCGTCCGTATTGGCGATGCCCTGATAGGCCGCAGCCACTGCGTCCTGGATCCGCTTGACCAGCACCCTCCTCGCGTCGAGATCACGGAGTTCCGGCACCTCCAGGAAACAGACCGGCCGGATGTCCTCGGCCTCCGAGAGACCATCCTGGGCGACGTTCGCGCCAGGGTGCTCGCGCACGAATATTCGCACGTCAGGAACGTGGTACGTGTCGGAGAGCGCCTCGGTGACTGTTCGCATCAGCTCGCGCTTGGCGTCGGGCCGGATCCCTTGTGGGCCTTCGATGAAGATCAGGGGCACGGTGGCCACCTTTCCCGGTCGAGTACCTCCCGCGGTTGGGAGGCCTGTGGTTGAACAATAGAACTAGATGATTGGAAAAAACAACTTACCGCATGGACTGTTGAATCGGCGCGGTAGGATCGAGGGCATGGTAGGGAGGCGCAAATACGATGACGGGTGCGCGGTGGCGCACGGGCTCGACCTGGTCGGCGAGCGTTGGGCCCTGCTGATCGTGCGCGAGTTGCTGCTCGGCCCCAAGCGATTCACCCATCTGAGAACCGGGCTGCCCGGCGCCAGCCCGGACATGCTGTCCCAGCGGCTCCGCCAGCTCCAGGAAAGCGGTGTCGTCCGCCACCGCCAGCTCCCCCCGCCGGCGGGCGTTCCCGTCTACGAACTGACCGAGTGGGGGATGGGGCTCGAGCCGGTGGTGACCGGGCTCGGGCGTTGGGCGGGAGGTTCTTCGTCGCTGCCGCTCGACGCCCCGATCGGCGTCGACTCGCTCATTCTGTCGTTGAAAGCGTTGTTCGATCCCGGGCAGTCCGGCGATGTCGAGATCAGGGCAGCGGTACGGCTTGGCGGGGACGAGTTTCGCGTCATGGTCACCGGCGGCGAGATCGCCATCGCCCGTGGCACGCTCGAGCACCCCGACGTCACCCTCGATACCGACACGGCCACGCTCGCCTCGCTGCTGAGAGGGGTGCGTTCTCCCGAAGAAGCGGTGGTCGGTGGTGACCTCCGTGTCGACGGCGGCATGGACACGGCGGGGAGGTTTCTTGCCCTCTTCCGCCGGGCCGTCCCGCCCACTAGCCCCGAGGCGACGAGAGCGGAGTAGTTCACCAGGCGATTCACCCTCCGGCCATGCTGGCCGATCAGAGCGCCAGACCCTGGCTGGTCTACTCGGCGGCCATGCTGCTGTTCGGCGTGTGCCTGGCCGGGGTGGTGCTGACGCTGGGCAACGCGCCGCTGTTCGTCCCGCTGGCCGCGGTCGGCGGATGCTGCGGCCCGCTCGTGACCGGCGGCCTGTCCAGCGGGCTCGACGACCTCGTCGCTCCGGGAACGCAGATGCGCGCCCGTGCTCTGGACTCGGCGAGCTACAACGTCGCGGAACTGGCCGGGCCGCCGGCCGCCGCGACCTTGGCCACCCTGCTTTCCGCCACCGCCGTCGTCCTGTTCATCGCGGGGATGCTCGCGCTGGCCGGCCTGCTGGCGCTGTTGCTCCCGCTGCGGCCGCGTGCTGTGCGGAAAGCAGGTGTCCTGTCCGACCTGCGGGCCGGGCTCGCCGTCGTGCCGCGGCTCTCGACGCAGCACCCCGGCTCTCCGGGCAGGAGCTGATCGGAGCCGGGGCGATGCTGGGGCGGTCGACGTCAGGCGATCTTGGGCGTGCAGCGCATGCTGACGTACACGCAGGGAGTGCCGTTGGTCAGAGTGGAGAACACCACCGGGATGTAGGTCTCGCCGAAAGGCCCGCCGGAGGCGGCGAACACCGTCTGCGACACCGGCGTCAGGTTCGCCTCCAGCGGTGCGGAGAAGCCCTTCATACCGTCCACGAACTCATACCGGATGCGTGCGGCTCCGTCGTCTTCTTGGGTGATGGTGGTGAGGACGCCCTCGCGCCTGTAGGCGCCCACCAGCTCCGTCATGTCCACCTTGGGCGGGGTCGCCGCCGGGGCGAAGGGAGGCGGAATGCGCACCCCGGCCAGCTCGTCCAGTAGGTCGGCGACCAGATCGACGTACAGTCGGCTGAAGTCACCGCCGTTGGCCAGCAGGACGACGGCCACGCCCGCGTGCGGGATGACACGCAGGTAGGAGTGCTGGGTGACGGCGCTGCCGTCGTGGCCGTAGCCAGGAATGCCGTTCCAGTCGTGCAGGGTCCACCCCAGGCCCCAGCCGTCGGCCGACATCGACCACTTGTCCGGGCTGTCAACCTCGCGGCGCTGCATCGCGGCGACGGTGTCGGCGGACAGGACGCGGGTTCCGTCGGCGGCGAGGCCGCCGTCCAGGTGCATCTTGGCGAACCGGGCGACATCGCCGGCCGAGACGATGACCCTGCCGTACGGCCCAGCCGAGCGCGGCATCAGGTCCCAGACCGGTGCCGGCTCGGGGTCCTGTCCGGGTTCGCCCTGGTGGCCCATCGCCACGCGGAAGCGCAGCGCCTCCTCCGGCAGCGTTATCGAGTGCTCAAGCCCGAGCGGGGTGAAGAGCAGGTCTTTGAGCGCCTGATCCCAGGTCTTGCCGGTCAGCACCTCGATAACGCGGCCCAGCACGACGTAGCCGAGACCGCCGTAGGAGATCGCCGTTCCGGGCGGGCAGTCCAGTGCCACCTGCCTGGCCGCCTGAACGTACTTGGCCAGGCAGTCGTCACCACGCCCACTGTCGTAGTTGAAGTCGTTGGTTACCCCGCCGGTGTGCGACAGCAGCTGCCGGATGGTGATCGTCTTGGTGGCCCGTGGATCGGGGGTGGCGAACTCCGGCAGCACGCTGACGACCGGCGCGTCCAGATCCAGGGCGCCGGAGTCGACCAGCTGCATCACCAGCGTTGCGGTGTAGGCCTTGGCCAGCGAGCCGGCCAGAAACACCGAGTCGGTCGTCACTTCCACCCCTGTGCCCCGGTGCAACACACCGCTGGCCAGTTCGTGAATGTTTCCACCGGTCAGCACGGCCAGGGAAGCTCCCGGCACGTGATGGGACGCGCGCAGCTCATCGAGCCTGGCCTGCCAACGGTCACCATCGAATCGTGGTGAAGACATGAAGAGGTTCCCTCCAAAGACTCACTTGCCGCACAGCGTTCTGCTCGCCGTACACTGTACGGGTATCGAACGATGGTGGCAAAGCCGTACACTGTGCGGGGAGGGTGGCCGTGAGATACGAGGAGAGCGCATGCCAGCCGGCAAGCAGGTGTTCCCATCGGTGTGGACTCGTGTGCAGCAGCAACGGCGGGAGCAGCCGGCCCTGAGCCGGGAGCAGATCGTGTCCGCGGCGCTTCAGTTGCTGGACGCCGAGGGCATCGACGCCCTGAGCATGCGTAAACTCGGCGCCCTCCTGAACGCCGGGGCCACCTCGATGTACACCCATGTGACCAACAAGAACGAGCTGATCGAACTCGTCGTGGACAAGGTCTACGGCGAGGTCCAGGTGCCGAGCACCGGCGACGCGGCGGGCTGGCGGGCGGCCATCACCGGTTGCGCCCGCAGCATGCGCTCAACGCTTCTGCGCCACTCCTGGATCGTCTCCGTGCTCGGGGAGTCAGGCCTCGCCTACCTAGGGCCGAACATGCTGCGGCTGACCGAGGCCATGCTCGCGGTGTTCGAAGAGGCGGGCTTCTCACTCGAAGCGGCAGACCAGGCCCTGAACACCGTCGTGGCCTACGTCATCGGGATCTCGACCAGCGAGGCCGCGTGGCTGACCATGCTCGCCCGCAGTGGTCAAAGCGAGCAGGAGTGGGCTGACCGCCTGTGGCCGGTCGCCGAACAAGCCGTCAAGGACTACCCGCGGCTGCGAAAACTCTACGCCGCCCAGCGCCTCCAGAACCATGGCGGCATCCGCGACGACGACTTCGATACCGGGCTGGACTGCGTCCTGCATGGTTTGGTCACCCGCTTCGCTCCCACCGCCGTTCGCGGCGACGACTGAGTTCGCCACCATGCGGAAACCCAGCCGACGAGCGCGGCGCGGTGGCTCGTTCTTCAGGTGATGCCGGAGCACCGGCGTCTCACGGCCCAGCCGGTGGCATCTATCAACCGCTGCCTCACCAGCAGGCGGAAGCGGTCCGTGCACCGGTGAGCTCTCCTGTTCGACTTCGTGCGTTGTCGGTGAGGGTCAGCCCGATGGCGACTGTCGGTGTTCTCCTGCGGCTTACGGGGTGACGATCGCGAACGGGGGAGCCGGGTCGTCCAGCACCGCCAGCAGGCGGTTCCAGGCGTTCATGTCGCCTTCGTGCTGAATATCGTCGGCCGCCCGGTCGGTGAGCAGCCCGAGGAGCCGCTGCTTGGTGAGCGTGAGCGTCAGGTCCACCTGCCCCGGTGGCGGATCGGCCTGCTGGATGAGTGCGCCGTTGGACAGGGTGGTGCGATAGCGCCGGTCCAGGTCCGTCAGGTGCCAGTCGATGGCCAGGCTCTCCTGCCAGGCCCGGGGCCCGTCGACGCGGATGGCCAGGGAGTCGAAGATCTGCTCCATGGACAGGGCGCCGAGCATCTCCGGCGAGGTGGTGTCCAGATCCGCGGGTACCACATCGCCGGTCAACTCCAGCGCGCCGACCAGGTAGAAGTTACGCCAGGTGCCGTTTTCGGCGCCGTGCCCGAGCCGGGTGTAGACCTCGGCGAGCATCGTGCGCGCCCGCTGGTCGCCGGCGTCGGCGAAGACGGCGTGGTTGAGCAGAGAGGCGGCGAACCGCAGGTCACCGTCGTCGAGATAGCGGCGGGCATAAGACAGGACGCCCTCCCTACCGCCCATGCACTCGACGTAGCGGCGGGCCTGCTCGACGGGCGGGTGCTCCCACAGGTGGGCCGGGTTGCCGTCGAACCAGCCCAGGTAGCGCTGGTAGATGGCCTTGACGTTGTGGCTGACCGAGCCGTAGTAGCCGTGGGTGTGCCAGGCCCGCTCCAGGGCGGGCGGCATCCGCAGCTGCTCGGCGATCTCGGCTCCGGTCAGGCCCCTGTTGAGCAGGCGCAGCGTCTGGTCGTGCAGGTAGGCGTACATGTCGCGCTGCTGGGACAGGAACGCCACGATGTTCCGCCCGCCCCAGGTGGGCCAGTGATGGGAGGCGAACACCACGTCGGCCCGGTCGGCGAACAGGGCGATCGCCTCGGTCAGGTAGCGCGCCCAGGTGCGGGCGTCGCGCACCACCGCGCCCCGCAGCGTGAGGATGTTGTGCAGGTTGTGGGTGGCGTTCTCGGCCATGCACAACGCCCGCCGGTCGGGGATGAGGAAGTTCATCTCCGCGGGCGCCTCGGTGCCGGGGGTGAGCTGGAAGACGATCCGGACGCCGTCGAGGGTTTCCTCCTGACCGGTGTGCGTGACGTCCTTGGTGGGCGGGATCAGGGAGATGGTCCCGGTGGAGGTGGTCATGCCCAGGCCGGCGCCGATCTGTCCTTCCGGTGAGCGTGGCAGGCCCGGCCCGTACATGTAGGTGGCGCGGCGATTCATCGCGGTGCCGGCGTAGACGTTCTCCGACACCGCGTGCTCCATGAACCCGGCCGGCGCCACGATCGGCACGTCGCCGTCGGTGACGCCGCGCACGCCGCCGAAGTGGTCGGCGTGCGAATGGGTGTAGACGACCGCGGTGACCGGACGGTCTCCGCGCTGCTCCCGGTAGAGCTTCAGGCCGGCCGCGGCGCACTCGACCGACAGCAGCGGATCGATCACGACGACGCCACGTTCGCCCTCGATCAGCGTCATGTTCGACAGATCCAGGCCGCGGACCTGGTAGATGCCGTCCGTGACCTCGTACAGGCCCTGCTTGACGCACAACTGACCCTGCCGCCACAGGCTGGGGTGCGCGGTGTCCGGGCACGTCTCGTTCAGGAAGCCGTAGGAGGCGGTGTCCCACACGACGCGGCCATCGGCCGTTCTGATCACTCCGAGGTCGAGCGCGGCCAGGAAACCACGGTCGGCGGCCTCGAAGTCCGCCCGGTCACCGAAGGGAAGGTCTGCCATGACAACGACCTTCCCTTCGGTGAGGCCGCCGCACGGCCACGGCCGCTACCTTCACCCGCCCGTGAACATCTCTTTTTACCTCCGGCCGGGTGGCCGCGTAGGTGTCGGCAAGCGAGAACAGCTTGGCCACCACCGGTATGGACAGCAGCGCGCCCACCGGGCCGAACAACGCCGCGCCCAGCAGCATGGCAACAGGCGCGCGATCCAGCGGCGCAGGCGAGGGCCGTCGGCGGAAAGGTAGAAGGCCAGCAGCAGGATGGTGACCAGTCTGGTCTCTGCTCTGGATGTGGAATGGCCCTTCAACCGTTTTCCGGGGATGTCGGAAGCCGAAAGTACGTACTGTGCGAACTGGGCCGAGTCGCGTTTCCCGTGACCTGTCACGTGACAACCGGAAATACGGTTGCGGTCCGTTCAGATAATCGACTACAAAGAGGTGATAAATCCTACGTGGCGTGATGTTTGATCGACGAGGAGCAATGCCAGCACATGTAGCAGCGGACTTCGAGCAAGCGCGATTCCCTCGAGCCGTTGGCACGCCGCACCCGAGGCTCGGCCCTTTCCTCGCTCGCGCGTACGCCGGCTATGACGGGCCCTCCCGGGGTGACCACATGGTGCGCCCCGCGACCGCCTCTGTCTCTTTGATTGTCAAGATCCGTGACTCCGCCCACCGGCCTCCGGCATTCGTCAACGGCGGTCACGGTCGGTGCGTGATCATCGAAGGGGCCTGTGCCCCGGCGTATCTGGAGGTGCGGTTGGCGCCCTTGGGGGCGTACACCATGCTGGGCATCCCTCTGAGCGAACTGAGTGCCGGCATCGTGGATCTGCGTGAAGTGTTCGGCGGGGAGGACAGCGAACGGCTGCTGGAGCAGGTGCGTGCGGCGCCCACCTGGGATCTTCGTTTCCGGCTCATGGACGATCATCTGCTGCGGAGGGCGCAGGCCGGGCCGCATGCGGCTCCCGAAGTGGCTTTCGCCTGGCAGCGGCTGCTGGCCAGCAACGGCACCGCGCCCATCAAGGCCATCGCCGCCGAGGTCGGGTGGAGCCACAAACACCTGATCACCATGTGCAAGCAGCAGGTAGGGCTGACGCCCAAGACGATCGCGCGGCTGGTGAGGTTCAATCGGCTGCTGTCCTGCCTGAACGACTCGACAATGCCGAGCTGGCGTCAGCTCGCGGCCGAATGTGGCTACGCCGACCAAGCGCATCTTGCTCGCGACTTCCGCGAATTCACCGGAACCACCCCCGGCGGTTTCTTCGACGACGCGCGCCCAGCCGATCGTGTCCACGACATCCAGGACCACCTCGTGCCGGTCGCCTACCAGGGCACCCACGGCCCCTGACGCCGTAGCCACGGAGCGCCGGTCGGTGGTGCGGGCATGCGACGGATTTCTGACCTCACCGTCGGCGCTTCGCCTGCAGCCGTCCAGTCATCGCCGAAATACGTACACAGATATCGCACACCCTCTCCGTCGCGGCGTCGTAAGGCCGACCCCCAGGCCACGAGAATCGATTGATGCGACACAGAGCAGGGGTGAGAAAGGCTATCGCCGGACCATGGCGAGATTATCGCGGCCACGAAGTTCGGCCTGCGTTATGGTGACGCTTCTTTCCGCGTCGACAGTTCGGCGGAATGGGCACGAAGCCCGCCGATAGATCCTGCGCCCGCGGCCAGGCCGGCCAGCGCACATGTGGCGATGGCCGTGGCTGGACCGAGGTGGTCCGCGAGCAGGCCGCCTGCCAGAATTCCGGCGCCTTGGGCGGCGATGAGTCGCTGGACAGCAGCCCCACGGCCTGGCCGCGCTGGGATTCGGGGATGATCCGCACATACGATCAGCGGCACGGTGGACAAGACCGCCAGCGGAGCCAGGAGCCGGATGCGTCACCCATGCACAGCACGGACGCGCGGGAGTGGTTAATTACGTTCAAGACAGGCTGGAACCGTTGAGCCTACGGTGATGCGGCACACGTACGACCGGCTGTATTCGGGGGCTGATATGGACAAGGAGCAGTGGCCGGACGCCACTGTCGGGACCGTGGAGTTCGACTTCGATCCGGAAACCGTCGAGGCCGCGGCTGAGGATTTCGGCCATCTGGTGAGGCGGCGACCCGCTGCCGTACACCGGCCGGCATCCACCCAGGATGTCGCCAGAGCGGTGCGCTGGGCGGTCCAGCGGCGGATGCCGCTGGCGGCCCGAGGCCAGGGCCATTCGGTTTATGGTCGAGCGCAGGCGGAGAACGGCCTGGTCATCGACATGACAGGGCTCGACGCCGTGCACGCCGTCGAGCCTGACCGCGTGATCGTGGACGCCGGCGCGACCTGGCAGCACGTGTTGGAAGCCACGCTTCCCCACGGACTCACCCCTCCCGTGCTCACCGACTATCTGGCCCTGTCGGTGGGAGGGACGGTGTCCGTGGGCGGACTCGGGGGTACGACGTTCCGCTCCGGGTTCCAGAGCTGCAACGTCATCGAGCTCGAGGTGGTGACAGGCCGGGGGGACATCGTCACATGCTCGCCGAACCGGCATCCCGAGCTCTTTCACGCCGTACGCGCCGGGCTGGGCCAGTTCGGGATCATCACCAGGGCTGTGCTACGGCTCCAGCCCGCCCCGGAACGCGTCCGGCTGCACACCCTCTTCTACCCCGACGCCCGGGCCATGACGGCCGACCAGCGCCGCCTGCTCGCCACGGGGCAGGTCGACTACCTGGAGGGCGCGATCCGACCCCATCCGTCGGGCTGGGAGTTCGTGATCGAGACGGCGGTCGGGTATGCCGCCGACTCGCTTCCCGACGACGACGCGACGCTCGCCGGCCTCTCCGACGACCGTGCCCGGGCGGAAAGCGCCGACATGTCGTACGTCGAGCTCTACCAGCGGTTGAGCAAGCTGGAGGTGCACTTGCGCGCGGTGGGGGCATGGCACGATCCGCACCCCTGGCACAACTCCTTCCTTCCTGACCCGGTCACGGACGAGGTCGTCGCGGACCTGCTCACCGCCTTGAGGCCGGAGGACCTGGGTGAGTTCGGCCGTGTTCTGCTATATCCCATAGCGCCGGGTCGCGCGGACACGCCGTTGTTGCGGCTGCCGGAAGGGGGGATCGCCTTCGTCTGCAATCTCATCCGCTTCCCGGCCAACGATCCTGCTCTGGTGGACAGGCTGGTCAAAGCCAACCGAGCGGTGTACGACCGGGTCCGCGCCGCCGGCGGTTACGGCTATCCCGTCAGCGCCGTCGCGCTCACGCAGGCTGACTGGAAGGAGCACTTCGGTCCCTTGTGGCCCACGATCGAGCAGGCGAAGGCCTCCTTCGACCCTGGCCACCTCCTGTCGCCCGGGCAGGGCATGTTCTCTCGATGAGGATCCGCACGTACTCCCCGCACCGTCAACCCGTGAAACGAGCAACCCGCAATGCCTGATACCCGACCGCTCGCCGGCGTGGTCCCCCTGACGACCCTCGATCCGGACGCTCCGCTTGACGATCTGGAGCCACTACGTGACATCATCGGCGACGCCCGGGTCGTCGCGATCGGGGAGAGCGCACACTTCGTCGACGAGTACAACCTGGCCAGGAAACGCATCCTGCGCTTCCTCGCCGAACGATGCGGGTTCACGGTCTTCGCCTACGAGTTCGGTTTCAGCGAAGGTCTCGCGCTGGCCCCGTGGATCCAGGGCGCGGGCGGCGACGCCGATCTCGCCACGATCAGCGCGACGGCCGACACCTGGGGCACCGGTGACCTGTTCAGGTTCATCCGCCGGCACAACGGCACTTCGCACCATCCGGTGCGCTTCGTCGGCATCGACGTCCCCGAGGCCGGCGGGTCGTTGCTACCCGCGTTGGTCCCCGTGATCGCATACCTGCGGACTGTGGACGCGGACATCGTGCCCCTGGCGGAGTCGGCGGCCGGAATCGCCGAGCGGATCGCGGGCGGGTCCGGGGCGTCGGCCGCTCCGGCGTGGGAGAAGCTCGGCAGCGCTCGGCAGGACGAGTTGACCGCCGCGCTGGCGAGGCTGCGGTTGCGGTTCCGCGCGCTGGAACCCGTCTACGTCTCACGCAGCGACCAGCGCGGCTACGACACCGCCCTGTGGCAGTTGGAAAGTGCGGTCCGCACCGACTACATACTCCGGGCCGGGGCGGCCTTGTTCGCGGGGGCGGCCCTGCCCGCGGACCTGTCGATCAGGGACCTGTACATGGCTGAATCGGTGCAATGGTACCTCGCGCACGCCGAAGCGGGCACCCGCGTCGTGCTGGCCGCGCACAACAACCACATCCAGAAGCACCCGGTGGCCTTCGGTGGCCCGGTCGTGAGCCTGCCCATGGGGCAGCACCTGCACCGGATGCTGGGGGAGGACTATTTCGCGCTGGCGCTCACCAGCACGGCCGAGCACACCGTCGAGATGTATCCCGATGCGGACGCCGCCCTCGGCTTCACGATCGGTGAGGCCCGGCTCGGCCCGCCCGGGCAGGGAAGCGTCGAGGCGGCCGCCCTGGGTGCCGGCATCGACCTGGGCCTGGTCGACCTGCGTCGTGCCCGGCACGACGACCGGTTCCGCGACCTCACCCACATCCGTACACAGAGTGCGACCATGACCATGCCTGTAGCCGACGCCTTCGACGGCGTACTCATCACGCCCACGGTCACGATGCAACAAGGCCTCGGCCTCTGACGAGCCGGCGTGATCGTCGGTGCCTGGCTTCGCCGTCAAGGAACAGTGCTCGCCTGACGAGCCTTCGGGGACTCCGTCCGGGCCGGCCGCCCGGAGTGGCTCCAGCGGGCTGTTTCTCCTGCTACGAGCAGCCCCAGGTGAACCTGCCGAGGAAGCTGATCGTCCGCCGACAGACGCGCCGTGGGACAGGCCCAGCAGGTACGGGTCGGCGACCGGGTTGCGGACCTCACACGTGCAGGACGGTGACCTGGCGGCCGGACGGGGTGGTGGTCTGCTCGAAGCCGCCTCGTTCCTTCCAGGGTGGGGCTTCGGGGCGGCGGTCGAAGATGACCAGGACGCCGGTGGGCAGGGTGAGGCGGTCGAGGTAGCGGTCGAGCTGGGCCAGGCCCTCGGGCTCGGGGTCGTCCGCGCCGGGTCGCCAGACCTTGAGTTCCATGGCTTCGCGTTGCATCAGATGTTCGCCGTCGGGGCCGGGGTAGGGCCAGCGTACGAGTACGTCGAGGCGTTCGGTGCCGGCGGCGTATTCGTGGTCGAGGTGGCCGCCGCCGTTGACCAGGCGGTGCAGGAAGGCCATGAGGATGATCTGGCAGGCGGCTTCGTGGTAGCCCTCCTGCTGGATGAGGACCTCGCCGTGTTCGCGCCAGAACACGACGAACTCCTCCAGCAGGCGTGGCAGGTCGAACCGGCCGTCGGGGAGCACGAAGCTGTGCGGGTCGGCGCGTACGAACCGCTCGGTGCGGTCGCCCAGCACCCGGAGCAGGGCCTCCCGGTAGATGGGGTTGGCGATCTCCAGGTCTCTGGTCCCCCGGATGAGGCCGAGGTCGTGTACGTAGGAGGCGGCATGGTCGAAGGCGATGTCCGTGCCCGGCGACGTGCCGGCCACGATCGGTTCGATCACTTGCTTGACCTGGGGGTCGTGCAGCCGGGCCACGAGGGAGTCCAGGTGGGTGGCGCGCGCCCGGATCAGCCGCTCCTTCGCGTCCTCTACCTGCCTGTCGCCGATCGTCCCGGTCACCCTCATCTCGGTGATGATCTCATCAGCGAGGGCGTTGACCAGCCAGGGTTGTCCCTGGGTCAGCTCGAAGACCCGGTCCACCGCGTCCTTGGTGAACTCCTGGCCGGTCGCCTGGGTGTGCTGGCCGTACAGTTCGGCAATTTGATCGGCGGTGAAGTCGCCCAGGCGCAGCGATTTGCGGATGATGTTGAACGGGCTGGCCGCGTTGAACCGGTCAGGGGCACCGCCGGAGGCGGCCTTGGGCACGGCTGCGCCGAGCGCTTCGAGGATTCCGGCCGGATTGAAGGTGTCGCGCGTGCTATCGGCGCAGCGCAGCGCCCCGGTTGACCTGAAGGGCCGGGACGGATCACGCGTCGTCGTTGCGAGGCACGTCGAGGTGGGTGACGAGGTTGATGCCGCCGTCGACGTGGATCACCTCACCGGTGACGAAGGGGGCCTTGATGAGCGCCAGGACCATCGCTGCGACGTCGGATGGTTGCCCGAGCCGGCCCAGCGGTGTCATTGCCGCGGTGCGCGCCGCCCGCGTGGCGAGGCTGTCCGAGGTCAGTCGGGTCTGGAGCGGCCCCGGGGCGATCGCGTTCACCCGGACGTCCGGACCCACGGCCTTGGCCAGCAGCCTCGTCAGGTGGTCGAGCGCGGCCTTGCTGACGGAGTAGGGGATCGAGCTGCCGAGGGGGCGCGAGCCGCCCACCGAGGTGATGTTGATGATCTGGCCGCCGGGCTCCATGACCTTCACGGCGGCGACGGAGACCTGCCACGTCCCGACGACGTTGACGCCGAGGATCCGGTGCCAGTCGTCAGCGGTGATCGCATCAAGGTCGGCGTGGGGGACGGGTCGCGACACCCCGGCGTTGTTCACCAGCAGGTCGAGCCGGCCGTGTCGCTCCACGGCCGTCTCCACCAGGCGCACGGCGTCGGAGGGGTCGGCGATGTCGGCCTGGACGTAGCTCGCCCCCGGGAGCTGGGCCGCGAGCCGCTCACCGGCGTCGACTGAGGTGGCCGAGTTCACCACGACGGTGAAGCCGTCGGCCGCGAGCGCGCGGGCGATCCCTTCTCCGACCCCGGAGCTCGAGCCCGTCACGATGGCGACACGTGGCGCGCTCACCGGGCGACTCGCTCGGCGACGGGCGCTTTCAGCGCGTTCACGATCGCCCGGCCTCCGCCGGCGAGGATCGAGGTGTCGTTGCTGACCACCACGTAGTCGTAGCCCCGGGCCAGCGCGGCCCGGGCCTGGTCACTCGTGGCGGACGCGGTGCCGATCGGAACACCTGCGGCGGCGGCGGCCGCCAGCGCGGACGTGGCGAGCCGGTTCACCTCGTCGCTTCCCGCCGCGACGTCCATCGACATCGCGAGGTCGGCCGTCCCGACGAACGCGGCACCGATGCCGTCGAGGGCCAGGATCTCCCTCGTGTTCCTGATCGCCACCTCGCTCTCGAGCTGGACGACGCACAGGGCCTGCTCGTTGCCGTACTCGAGGTAGTCCGCCCGTGGCAGCAGCCCCCAGCGACCCGCTCGGCTGGTGCCGCCGGACCCGCGGTCGCCGCGTGGCGGGAAGCGGGTGGCCCGCACGACCGCCCCGGCCTGCTGAACCGTGTCGACGTGTGGCACGACCACACCGGCCGCGCCGGCGTCCAGGACCCGCTGGATCACGCTGAGGCCGTGGTCAGGCACCCTGACGAGCGGGTCCACCCCGAGGGCGCGGGCCATCGCGATGTGGGTCGAGGCGGCGCCCAGGTCCAGTGTCGTGTGCTCGAGGTCGATGACCACGAAGTCGAAGCCCGCGTGGGCCATGATCTCGACACTCTCGGGGCTGGAGAGCTTGATCCAGGTCCCGAGCGTGCCGCCGTTGATCCCGTTGCGCACCCGTGCCATGGCTCAGACCTCGCTGGCGGTGTCGGTGGGGGTGGCGGTCCAGAAGACCAGCCACTTGCCGAGCTGCACGACGACCGCGTGCAGTGCGATGCCGACGGCCGACAGCACGACGATCACCGCGAAGGTCCTGGCCACGTCCAGGGTGAAGTTGCTCGCCTGGATCAGGTAGCCCAGACCTTCGGAGCTGCCCACGAACTCCGCGACCACGGCGCCGGTCACGGACAGGATGACGGCGACCTCCAGTCCCGCGAAGATGTGCGGAAGCGCCGACGGGATCTGCAGGTGCCGCATGACCTGCATGCGGGACGCGCCGAAGGACCGGAGCATCTCGACCTGCTCGTAGGCGGCGGACCGGAATCCCAAGATGGCGTTGATGAGGAGGGGGAAGAACGCGATCAGGGCCACGGTCAACACCTTCGAGCTGATCCCGATGCCGAACCAGACGATCAGCAGAGGCGCCATGGCGACCTTCGGGATGGTCTGGGTCAGGATGAGCAGCGGGAAGAGCACGCGCTCCACCGTCCGGAACTGGGTGATGAGCACCGCGGAGACCAGTGCCGAGCCGACCGCGATGCCGAACCCGATCAGGATCTCCTTCAGGGTGACGATCGAGTGGGTCATCAGGCTGCCGTCCTGGAAGCCGTCGACCAGGGAGGCGGCGACGGCCGTGGGCGCGGGGACGAGGATGTTGGAGACGTCGAACATCTCCACGACGACCTGCCAGACCACCAACAGCCCGATGAACACCAGCACGCTGTAGGTGATCTCCGGTACTCGGCGGCGTCGGCGTCGGGCCGGGGTGTCCGAGTTCGTGGGCGCCTCCACCGGCACGGTCTCGCCGTCCGGGACGGCGAGTGCCTCTCGGTCGGCTGCATGGCGCTTGGTGTGGGTGGACATCAGGTCTCCTAGGCCTAGTGGGCGCTGTGCTCGGAGTCGAGCAGCTTGCGGATCTTCAGGACGATCTCGCCGAACTCGGGCGTGTTGATGTTCTCGAGCCGCCGCGGTCGAGGGAGCGCGACCTCGACGACGTCCGCCAACCGGCCGGGTCGCGGTGTCATGACCACGACGCGGTCGGCGAGGAGCACCGCTTCGGGGATGCTGTGCGTCACGAACAGCACGGTCTTGCGGTCCTGGTCCCAGATCTTCAGCAGGTCCAGTCCCATCTGGTCGCGGGTCATCGCGTCGAGGGCGCCGAACGGCTCGTCCATGAGCAGGATGCGCGGGTCGTGCATCAGGGCGCGGCCGATCCCGACCCGCTGCTGCATCCCGCCGGACAGCTCGTTGGGGTACCGGTCGCCGAACTCCTCCAGGCCGAGCATCACCAGTAGCTCGTCGGCCTTCGCGTGGGTCGCGGCGTCCCGGGCGTGGTGAAGGTCCGGCGACGTCAGCAGGTTCGTCCGCACGGTGCGCCATGGCAGCAGCAGCGGCTGCTGGAAGACCATCCCGAGCTGGTTGCGGTGGGTGTCCTCCGACGGCCCGAAGGTGACCTGTCCGGAGGTCTGGCGGGAGAGGCCCACGATGATCCGCAGCAGCGTGCTCTTGCCGCAGCCGCTGGGGCCGACGATGGAGATGAACTCACCGGCTCGGACGCTGAGGGAGACGTCGTCGAGAGCCTGGACGGTCCCGCCGGACTTCGTCGGGTAGAGCATGGACAGCGAGTCCAGGCGGATCACGCAGTCGGTGTCGGTGCTGGTCGGCATGTCTGTCATTCCTCACCTGATTCGAGCGCGCTGCCCGCGCCCCGGTTGTCGTGCTGGCAGCAGTCAGTCGGCCGCCTCGGGCCACGTGCCGCCCATCTCCTTGGTCAGCCGCTTGCAGGCGGCCTTCAACGCCGTGGCCTCTCGGGAGTCCAGCGCCTCCGGCAGCATCCGCTCGGTGCCGACGGCCGCGATCGTGGCGCAGATCCCGGTCGCCGCGAACACCGGCGCCGCGACGATGCAGATGCCGCGGTGGTTGACGTGGCTGCTCATGCCGGCCTGCCGGATCGCCTCGATACGACGGCGAGTCTCGGTGCGCTGGGGCTCGGGGAGGCTGCCGGTGAGCCGGTCGGCGTGGAACTGGTCGGGGAGGAAGGCCAGGAAGACCTTGGCCTGCGAGGAGTCCAGGGCGAGCTGCGAGCCCACGCGCACCGTCACCAGGGTGGGATGGTCGGCCTCCTCCACCAGCGAGACCACCGGGCCGGAGGTGCCCCACAGCGACAGCACGGTGCTGACCTTGATCTCGAGCGCGAGCTCGCGCATGTAGGCCGGCGCCATCTGCATGATGCGCTGCTGTCCCAGCATGAAGCTGCCGAGCTGCAGGATCGACCGTCCAGGACGGACGAGTGCGGAGTCCTCCACACGCTCGAGCAGGCCGGAGCTGATCATCGAGCTGAAGTAGCGGTGCACCGTGGTCCGGTTCAGACCGAGCCGGCGGGTGGTCTCCGCGACGGAGAGCTCCGGAGTCTCCGGATCGAACAGTCCGAGGATCTGCGCGGTCCGGCTCACCGCCTGGATGTCCTGCTCGCGAGCAGTCACCGGCTTGTCGACCTCGTACTCCGTCATCGGCCCCCCGTCTCGTTAAGTGTCCACAAAGAGTTCTCATAGTTCGTAGTACGGACAGAGAGTAAGTGTGCCCTGCGTCTCGCTGCAAGGTTTTGCTGGGGATTCGCAGCAGCGTTTTCCGAACGCGCCCTATTGACAGACCGGATAGCGAACTCACAGTCTGTGATGCGAACACCGCCGACGCCTGGAGACTTCATGACCGACACACCCGCCATCATCAAGCTGCTGAACGGCTGCGTTGACCTGCACTGCCATTCCGGCCCGAACCCGTTCCCCCGACGGATCGACCATGCCGAGGCCGGCAAGGACGGCGAGCGGCTCGGCATGCGGGGCGTGCTGGTGAAGTCCCACCACCACAACACCGTCATGGACCTGCTCGCGATGAGCGACCGGCTGGCGAAGATCAGCACCCCGGTCTTCGGCGGCATCACCCTGAACAGCATGGTCGGCGGCATCAACCCGCACGCGGTGGCCATGTCACTGCGCATGGGGGGCAAGGCCGTGTGGTTTCCGACGTTCTCGGCCGGCCGGCACATCGACTGCCATCCGGAGGGCGTCGGCTTCCCCACGGCGAGCGTCGAGGTGCCGTCGTCCCGGGTCGACGTCCACCAACAGAACGGCGAGCTCATCCCCGAGGTATACGAGGTGCTCGACCTGGTCAAGGAGACCGGCGCGATGGTGACCGGCGGGCACATGGAGACCGAGTCGATCACCCAGCTGTTCGCCGCGGCCAAGGACAAGGGCGTCACCCGGATGCTGCTCAACCATCCCGACTACGTCATCGGCGCGGACGAGGCGAAATGCCGTGAGCTGGTCGGCTACGGAGCGTTCATCGAGCACGAGACCGGTTTCTACGACCCCGAGGGGACCAAGAAGTGGGACCCGAGGCTCCTCCTGGACTGGATCGAGAAGATCGGCCCGGAGCACACCGTGATGGCCTCCGACCTCGGCCAGAAGGATCGGCCGCTGCCGGTGGACTCCTACATCCGCGTCGCGACCGCGCTGCTGGACCTCGGCCTGGACGAGAGGTCGCTGCGGCAGATCTTCTGCGACAACCCGGCCTTCCTGCTCGGCCTGGACGACTGAACCGGCATCTTGCTGCTGACCCGAAAGACGGCTACCAACCACCGAGTCTGCCGCAAGGCGACCCGCCAACACTGATGAGGACAGACGATGACCACCTTGGCCACCCCGCCCGACGTGGAGTTCTCCGACCTCGGTACGGGCGATCCCGACGAGACGACCCCTGGCGGATCGTCGACGTGGTACTTCCGCGGACACAACTTCGTGCTCGCTTACACGACGCTGGTCGCCGGCGACGTGCTGGAGCGGGATGATCAGCCGGACGAGTACGTCGTGATCCTCCCCTACGAGGAGTGCAGCGTCGAGGTCCGTGCGTCGCAGGAGGTCGCGTCGGTCTCGGGCAAGGCGGTGGTGATGGTCCCGCCGGGCAGCAGCGCGATCGCCGGCGTCGACGACTGCACCGTCGTGCGGCTGTTCAGCTCTCGGTCCACCGACCTGCTGGACAAGGCGCGCAACCGGAATTCGTACGCAGAGCCGCACCCGAACGTCAGGCCGTTCGAGCCGTGGCCGGACCCGCCGGAGGGGTATCGCATCCGGCCCTACCGGCTGGCCGACCTGAAGGTGACGCAGGACGCCGTCCGCCCTGGCCAGATCGTGCGGTGCAGCACCTTCATGGTCAACTTCCTGGCGCCCAGGATCGGTCCGCGTGATCCGAACACCCTCTCGCCGCACGACCACGACGACTTCGAGCAGTGCTCGCTCGCCGTGGAGGGGGAGTACGTCCACCACCTGCGGACCCCGTGGTCCAAGCGTCGCACCGAGTGGCGTGAGGACCGGCACCTGCGGTGCGGCAGTCCTTCGGTGGCCGTGATCCCTCCGCCCATGATCCACACCAGCGAGGCCGTGGGCTCGGCGACCAACCAGCTGATCGACATCTTCTGTCCGCCGCGTCTGGACTTCTCCCTGACGCCGGGCCGGGTGCTCAACGAGGACACCTACCCACTCCCCAACCAGTAAGAGGGCGGTTCCGTCGTGAAGACCAGACGAGCCATGAAAGTCGTGAGTGGTGCGCTCACCGTCCTGTGCGCGACAGCAATGCTGAGTGCGTGCGGTTCCGACAGCGAACCCGAGGCCTCGGCCAAGTCCGGCGGGCTGACGCCCGTGACGTTCGCGATGGCGTCCCCGAGCTGGAACGCCGGTTACGCGGTCATGGCCGTCGTGGAGGCCGAGGGCTTCTACGAGGAAGAGGGTCTGAAGGTCACGACCAACCTGTTCCCGTCGGCCACCCAGGCAGCGCAGCAGGTCGCCGGCGGCGGGGCCGACCTCGGCCTCATGACGGTCGAGCCCGTGGCCATCGGGCACGACAAGGACCTGGACCTGGCCTACTTCAGCTCCTACTGGGCGAAATGGATCTATAGCCTGCAGGTGCCGGACGGTTCGGACGTGAAGAGCATCGCCGACCTGAAGGGCAAGAAGATCGGAGTCTCCGCCGTCGCGAGCTCCGGCGCGACGTTCGCCCGGACCGCGATGAAGCTCAACGGGATGAGCGAGAACGCTGCCGGCCTGGTGCCGATCGGTGCCGGCGCCCAGCAGATCAACGCCATCAAGAGCGGCCAGGTCGATGCGCTGGCGCTCTGGGACATCCAGTACCAGAGCGTCAAGAACGCCGGCGTCACCCTGACGCCGCTTCCGGTCAAGGAGACGGCGGACGCGTGGGGCGGCGGCTTCGCGACGACCCGGGAGAACCTCGAGGCCAAGAAGGACGTCCTCGAACGGTTCGGTCGTGCGGTGGCGAAGGCGTTCGTCTTCGCCAAGGCCGACCCCGAGGCCGCGATCCGCGACCTGTGGAAGCTCCACCCGGAGACCCGCGGGTCCGACCCGGAGGAGAAGGCGCTGGCTGACGGGGTCAAGGTCCTCGAGGTCCGCCTGGACGGACAGGGCTTCGACGACAAAACCCTGGGCAGGATCGACGAGGCGGCGTTCACCCGTTCGCTCGACTTCATGGCCTCGGCCGGACTGATCAAGAAGTTCCCCGCGAAGGAGATCTACACCGACGAGATGTTCAAGGCGTTCAACGACTTCTCCTACGACGACGTCGTCAAGCAAGCAGAGAGCGCCGGCTGAATGCGGCTGGGGATCGCGCTCGACCTGAGCTCCCAGGAGCCGGTCCGCCCACAGGTGGATCGCGCGGTCACGATGCTCGCCCGCGCGGAGCAGCACGGTTTCGACTCCGCGTGGGCGGGGGAGAGCTATCACGCGGCCGCTCAGCCGTTCCACCTCCCGTCCGCCCTGATGGTCCTGGGACATCTGGCCGGACGGACGTCCCTGGCGCTGGGATCAGCGGTGCTGCTCCTGCGCGCGTACAGTCCGGAGAAGCTGGCCTACGAGGCCGCGCTGCTCGACCAGCTGTGCGGCGGGAAGCTCACCCTCGGCCTCGGGCTCGGCAGCCCGGAGGTCGCCCAACGGGTCGGGCTGCCCGCGTCAGGTCCGGCCGGCGCGGCCTTCGACGCCACGCTGAAGCTGCTGCGCGACGCCTGGTCCGCCGACGCGAGTGCCGATTCGCCGGTGGCGATCCCACCCCCGGTGCAGCGCGGCGGGCCGCGGATCCTGGTGGGCGGCAAGGTGGCTGCCTCGGCCCGTCGTGCCGCGACGCTCGCCGACGGATTCTACGGCGCGACGAACTACAGCGACGACCTGTTGATCAAGCAGTCGGCCGCCTACTGGTCATATCGCGGTGGGACGGGCGGAGTGGTCGCCACCACCAGGTTCTGCGTCGTCCACGAGGACGCCGCCACCGCCCGCGAGCTCGCCGCGCGCCACCTGAAAGCCGCGACCGGCTACTACACCGAGCGGGGCTTGTGGATGGGTGCGGACGGCCCCGCCGAGCTCGAGCTCCCCATGGTGGGCACGCCCGACGAGATCGACGCGACGATCGCCCGGTACGTCCGGGCGGGGGTCACGTCCGTCCAGCTGCGGGTCGCCCCGTTCGGCACGCCGCCGGAGGTCGCCCGCCACACGCTCGACCTGGTCGGGCGGCACGTCCTCCCGCACTGGCACGACACGACGACTTCCGACGCGATCACGAGCTTTGATGGGGAATGACCGACGATGACGAGACCACTCAAGAGCCTGACCGCCCTGTTCGCGGGCATCCTCATGGTGACCACGCTGAGCGCGTGCGGTTCGGAGGGGGGCGACCCGGCGGGCGGCGGCGACCTCGACACCGTCACGTTCGCCCTGAGCGCGCCCAGCTGGAACGCCGGGTACACCACCTTGGTGGTCCCCGAGGCCGAGGGCTACTTCAAGGACGAGGGGCTCGACGTCAAGGTCCAGCTGTTCCCCTCCGGCACGCAGTCGGCGCAGCAGCTGGCCGCCGGCGGCGCCGACATCGCACTGATGACCGGTGAGCCGGTCGCGATCGGTCACGCCAAGAACCTGGGCCTGGTCTACTTCGCGTCGTACTACCCGCACTGGATCTACAGCCTGCAGCTGCCCCAGGGCTCGGGTGTGAGGAGCATCGCGGACCTGGAGGGCAAGAAGATCGGGGTGACCGCGGTGGCCAGCTCGGGCGGGACGTTCGCCCGGACCGCGATGGAGCTCAACGGGATGAGCCAGAACGCTGCCCGCCTGGTGCCGATCGGTGCCGGCGCCCAGCAGATCAACGCCATCAAGAGCGGCCAGGTCGATGCGCTGGCCCTCTGGGACACCCAGTACGCGATCGTCGAGGACTCCGGGATCGAGCTCACCCCGTTGCCGGTGCCCCAGACCGCCGGCATCTGGGGCGGCGGGTTCGCGGCGACGCAGAAGACGGTCGACGAGAGGAAGGACGTCCTGGAGCGGTTCGGCCGCGCCATCGCGAAGGGCTTCGCCTTCGCCCAGGCCAACCCTGAGGCCGCGATCCGCGACCTGTGGAAGCTCCACCCGGAGACCCGGGGCACCGGACCGGAGAAGGACGCGATGGCGTCCCAGGTCAAGATCCTCCAGGTCCGGCTGGCCGACCAGGGGGTCGAGGACGACGACTGGGGCCGGATCGATCCGAAGGCGGCAACCGGGATGGTCGAGTTCATGGCGTCCGCCGGGCTCGTGGGCAAGGCGTTCCCGGCCACGGAGATCTACACGACCGACCTTCTCGACGCCATCAACGACTTCTCCTACGACGACATCCGCAAGCAAGCGAAGGACGCCTCCTGAGATGGGGCAGGAAGTGGAGACGCTCCGATGAGCAGCTCATTCGTGTACGCGTCGGTCCGGACCGCGTTCGGCCGGTTCAACGGAGCCTTGGCCGACACGAGGACCGACGATCTGGCCGCGACTGCGCTGAAGGGACTTCTCGACCGCTCGCCGGGCCTGGATCCCGGCCTGGTCGACGACGTGTTCTGGGGCAACGCCAACGGCGCCGGCGAGGACAATCGCAACGTCGGCCGGATGGCCGTGCTGCTGGCGGGCATGCCCGTCTCGGTGACCGCCACCACGGTGAACCGGCTCTGCGGCTCGTCGCTGGACGCCGCCATGATGGCCTCACGC
Organism: Nonomuraea sp. B1E8; assembly: GCF_039871515.1. Classification (NCBI taxonomy): domain Bacteria; kingdom Bacillati; phylum Actinomycetota; class Actinomycetes; order Streptosporangiales; family Streptosporangiaceae; genus Nonomuraea; species Nonomuraea sp. B1E8. The sequence continues at coordinate 189,608 of NZ_JBDPLS010000007.1, forward strand.
ATGATCGAGGTCGACGACGCGGAGATCGCGATCGCCGGAGGCGTGGAGTCGATGACGCGGGCGCCGTGGGTCCTGCCGAAGCCGTCGCGTCGGTTCCCGGCAGGCGACGTCACCGCCGTCTCCACGACGCTGGGCTGGCGTCTGGTGAACGAGCGGATGCCCGCCGAGTGGACGGCCTCGCTGGGCGAGTGCAACGAGCAACTGCAGGAGAAGTTCTCGATCTCGCGCGAGCGGCAGGACGAGTTCGGCGCTCGCTCGCACCGCCTCGCGGCGGAGGCGTGGGCGAAGGGCTTCTACGACGACCTCGTGGTGCCCGTCCCCGGCACCGACCTGGTCCAGGACGAGAGCATCCGTGCCGGCACCTCGCTCGAGGCGCTGGCAGCGCTGAAGCCGGCGTTCCGGCCCGACGGGACGATTACCGCCGGCAACTGCTCACCGTTGAACGACGGCGCGAGCGCGGTCCTGCTGGGCTCGGCGAGCGCGGCCGCGACCATCGGTCGTGACCCGGTCGCGCGGATCGCCGGTCGCGGCTGGGCGGCGCTGGAGCCGCAGCAGTTCGGCTACGCCCCGGTCGAGGCCGCCAACGGCGCGCTCGAGCGGGCGGGCATCACCTGGGACGACATCGGCGCCGTCGAGCTGAACGAGGCGTTCGCCGTCCAGTCGATCGCCTGTGTCGACGCCTGGCTCGAGCTCGGGCTGCGGGACGCCGAGGTCGTCAACGCCAAGGGCGGGGCGATCGCCATCGGGCACCCACTGGGTGCCTCGGGCGGGCGCATTCTCGGGACCCTCGCGGCGCGGCTCGTGGAGTCCGGTGAACGATGGGGCGTGGCAGCCATCTGCATCGGTGTGGGTCAAGGCTTGGCGGTCGTGCTGGAGAACGTCGCATGACGCTGCTCTGCACCTCTGTCGACGAGGCGGTCAGCGGCATCGCCGACGGCTCGACGGTGCTGGTCGGCGGCTTCGGCACGGCCGGCATGCCGTTCGACCTGATCGACGCGTTGATCCGGCAGGGAGCGCGAGACCTCACCGTCGTGTCGAACAACGCGGGCAAGGCGGACACCGGGCTCGCGGCGCTGCTCGCGGCCGGGCGGGTGAGCAAGATCGTGTGCTCGTTCCCCCGGCAGACGGACTCCTGGGTCTTCGACGAGCTGTACCGCAGCGGGAAGATCGAGCTCGAGGTCGTGCCGCAGGGGAACCTGGCCGAGCGCATGCGCGCCGCCGGAGCCGGGATCGGCGGGTTCTACACCCGCACCGGAGTCGGGACCCTCCTCGCGGAGGGAAAGGAGACCCGCGAGATCGACGGCCGGACGTACGTCCTCGAGCTGCCCATCGCCGCCGACGTCGCGCTCATCAGCGCCCACACCGCGGACACCCTCGGGAACCTCGTCTACCGCAAGACGGCACGCAACTTCGCTCCCGTCATGGCGACGGCCGCGACGACCACCGTCGTGCAGGTGCGGCACGTCGTCGAGCCGGGAGTGCTGGATCCTGAGGCCGTGGTCACCCCAGGCATCTACGTCGACCGGATCGTGCAGGTGTCGTCATGAACGTGGTGTCCCCGAGCATCGTCGAGCACACCGACCGGGGCCCGCTCGGACGGGACGAGATGGCCCGGGTGCTCGCGGGCGACATTCCCCGCGGGGCGTACGTCAACCTCGGCATAGGTCAGCCCACGACCGTCGGCGACCACCTCCCCCCGGAGTCGGGGGTCATCCTCCACACCGAGAACGGCATGCTCGGCATGGGGCCGGCGGCGACGGGCGACGCGATCGATCCCGACCTGATCAATGCCGGCAAGTTCCCGGTGACCGAGCTGCCCGGCGCCTCGTACTTCCACCACGCCGACTCGTTCGCCATGATGCGAGGCGGCCACCTCGACCTGTGCGTCCTCGGCGCCTACCAGGTCTCGGCATCGGGGGATCTCGCCAACTGGCACACCGGCGAGCCCGGCGCGATCCCGGCGGTCGGCGGGGCGATGGACCTCGCCGTGGGCGCCAAGCAGGTCTTCGTGCTGATGTCGCTGTTCACCAGGACCGGCGAGCCGAAGCTCGTCAGGGAATGCACGTATCCGCTCACCGCGCTGCGATGCGTGGACCGGGTCTATACCGACTTCGCCACGTTCGAAATCACCGGGGGGGACCAGGTCCTCGTCCGGGAGACGTGGGGGATCTCGTTCCACGAGCTCCGCTCGCGCGTCGACGTCCCGCTCACCGTGGCGACACCGTGACCACGCTCGTCAGGAGGTTGGAGAGCGACATGTCCACCAGGCACCAGTTCTACATCGGGGGTGCGTGGGTCGATCCGGCCGCGCCGCGGACCTTGGGCGTCCTCGACCCCGCGACCGAGGAGACGTTCGCGGAGATCAGCCTCGGGACGGCCGAGGACGTCGACCGCGCGGTGGTGGCGGCGCGCGCGGCCTTCGCCGCGTACCCGCAGGTCAGTGTGGAGCAACGGCTGGAGTACCTCGAGCGGATCATCTCCGGCTTCCGGGCTCGGCTGCCCGAGATCGCCCGGACGATGACGCGCGAGATGGGGTCGCCGATCACGTTCTCGACGGAACGCCAGGCCACGGTGGCGCTGTTCCACTTCGAGGAGGCGGCCCGCGTGCTCGCGGACTACTGCTTCGAGGAGGAGATGGGAGCCGGGATCGTGCGGCGCGAGCCGATCGGCGTCTGCGGTCTCATCACGCCGTGGAACTGGCCGCTGAACCAGGTCGCGTCGAAGGTGGCCCCGGCCCTCGCCACGGGATGCACCGTGGTGCTCAAGCCGAGCGAGATCGCGCCGCTCAGCGCCATGGTGCTCGCCGAGGTCATCAACGACGCCGGGGTGCCGCCCGGCGTGTTCAACCTCGTCAACGGTGACGGTCCCACGGTCGGTGAGGCCATCGCGGCGCACCCCGACATCGACATGGTCTCGCTCACCGGCTCGACCGGTGCCGGCATCAGGGTCTCCAAGCTCGCGGCCGACACGGTGAAGCGCGTCGCGCTCGAGCTCGGTGGCAAGTCGGCCAACATCATCCTGCCCGACGCGGACCTGGATTCCGCGGTCGTCGCCGGGGTGCACTCGTGCTTCACCAACGCCGGCCAGAACTGTCAGTCGCCCACGCGAATGCTCGTGCACCGCTCGCAGCGCGACGAGGCGTACGCCGCTGCGCGACGGGCGGTCGAGGAGGTCCGTCTCGGGGAGCCGCTCGATCCGTCGACCACGATGGGGCCCGTGGTGAGCCAGGCTCAGCTGGAGAAGATCACCGCGCTCGTGCAGTCGGGGATCGACGAGGGCGCGACGCTCGTGGTCGGCGGCCCGGGGCGCCCCGACGGGCTCGACAAGGGGTTCTACGTCCGCCCGACCGTGTTCGGCGACGTCACGCCGCGGATGCGGATCGCGCGCGAGGAGATCTTCGGCCCCGTGCTCTCGATCCTGCTCTACGAGACCGAGGACGAGGCCGTCGAGATCGCGAACGACACGCCGTTCGGGCTGGCGGGCTTCGTGCAGTCGAAGGACCCCGACCGCGCCCGCAGGGTCGCCAACCGCATCCGTGCGGGCCGCGTCTACCTCAACGGCGCTCCGTTCGACCGCAGCCTGCCGTTCGGCGGCTACAAGCAGTCCGGGAACGGACGAGAGTTCGGGCGGTTCGGCTTCGAGGAGTACCTCGAGGTGAAGGCCGTGCTCGGCTATCCGCAGTGAACGAGAGGACGACATGGTGAACCCTGACCCCAGCGAGCGGCTGGCAGTCCTCCTGGAGCGGGAGGAGCTCTTCGACCTGGTGAGGCGGGAACGTTTCGCCCGCGACCAGCGACTCTTCGACGTGATGCGTGACTGCTTCCACGACGACGCCTATGTCCGGACCACGTGGTACGACGGACGCGGCGGCGAGGCCTACGTCGAGGCGACGAAGACGTGGATGGGGCGGACCGGGAACAGCAAGCACTGGGTCTTCCCCGCCTACGCGCGGGTCGAGGGCGACCGGGCGACCGTCGAGAGCCCGGCGAAGATCTTCAACCGGACCACGGTGGAGGGAGTGGAGGTCGACTTCCACGTCTACTGCCGGTTTTTCTCACGTGCCGTTCGGGACGAAGGACGGTGGAGGCTGATGAGCTTCGAGGTCCTGCTGGAGCGCGACGAGCTGCGCCCCGTCCACGCGGGTGAGGTGCTCCCGGTGGACGTGGCCCAGCTCGCCGGGCTTCGGCCGTCCTACCGGTTCCTCACCTGGATCCAGTCGACCCGCGGCGTGACGGTGAGTCAGGACCTGCTCGGCGACGACCGGCCGGCCGAGCTCGACGCGTTCCACCAGGGTGAGACCGCCTGGCTCGCCGGCACGGGATAGCGGTCAGCGCCGCGGGCCCTGGCTGAGCCGCTCGGCGTCCGCTGCGACGGGCCCGGGCGTGCACGAGTCCTGGGCGAGTCGAGCCGTAGGTGTGCATAGCCATGCATTACCTTGCACATTCTCCCTGTGTCCAAGGTCCTCGCCTCCCTCCCGTCGGCGAGCGCGCGCCACCTCCTCGCGCCGCTCGGCGAGCAGTGCGGGGTCGAGTTCGTCGATCAGCGTGTCGGGGTATGGCCGCAGGTGGCCGTCATCGGGTTGTAAGAAGTGACGCGGAGCAGCACTTCTATGATGAAGCGCATGATCCCAGTACGAACCGCGACCGCGATAGCGACAGCAGCGCTGCTGGCGGCCGGGTGCGGCGGGCCAGGGCAAGACGGGGCGGAGAGCGGCACCACGTCGGCCTCTGTGACCTCCACACCAGCGGCGGCCCCCTCGACCTCCATAACGCCCGAGCCGGCCGCGTCGCAGGAGACGGCAAGCAAAGCTTCCGTGCCCGCCGCGCTGGAGTTCTCCGCCCGGACGCTGGATGGTGAGACCTTCCAGGGGGCGAGCCTGGCCGGCAAGCCCGTGGTCTTCTGGTTCTGGGCGCCGTGGTGTCCCAAGTGCATGTCCGAGGCGCCGCACGTCAAGGCAGCCGCCGCCCGGTACGGCGACGTCGCCTTCGTCGGAGTGGCCGGGCTGGACACCGAGGCGGCGATGAAGGAGTTCGTCCAGCGCACCAAGACGGAGAACTTCCCGCATCTCTCGGACGAGCAGGGAGCAGTGTGGACGAAGCTGGGAGTCAGCCAGCAGTCCACGTTCGTGTTCATGAAGCCTGACGGCACCACCGCGAAGGCGTCCGGGCCGCTCGGCAAGGAGCAGCTGGACGAGCTCGTCCGCGCGCTGCGTGACGGGTGACGGCGGTGCCCGGACCTTTCGACAGGGCCGCGACGCCCGGACCCCGCGGCGGGGGAGCGCCCGCGTGAGTTCCGCCGACCTCCCGCTCGCCCTGGCGCTCACGGCCGGCACCGTGGCCGCGTTCAACCCGTGCGGCTTCGCCATGTTGCCCGCCTACCTCACTCTGCTGATCAACGATGAGGAGACCACACGCCGCGGGCCCGTCGGACGGGCGCTGATGCTTTCGGCGGCCATGACCGCCGGATTCGTCACTGTCTTCGGCCTGTTCGGGCTCGCGGTGACCGCGCTGGCGGTGTCGGTGGGCGGCTACCTGCCGTGGGCGAGCCTGGTCATCGGAGTGGTCCTGGTCGGGCTGGGCCTGTGGTTGCTGTCCGGTCGCGAACTGCTGCTGCGCCTGCCGGGGCTGGCCACCGGCCGCCCCACCACCTCGCCGCTGTCCCTGTACGGCTACGGGCTGTCGTACGCGGTGGCCTCCCTGTCCTGCACGGTCGGGCCGTTCCTCGCGGTCACCTCGGCCTCCCTGTCCGGCGGCGGGCTGCTCGGCGGCGTGGCTGCCTTCGCGGCCTATGGGCTCGGCATGGGCATGGTCATCGCCGTGCTGTCGCTGGCGGTGGCGTTCGCCCGCGCCGCCGTGGTCGCCAGGCTGCGGGGCCTGCTGCCGTACGTGTCCAGAGCCAGCGGCGGCCTGCTCACCCTCGCCGGCCTGTACGTCGTCTACTACGGCTGGTACGAGCTGCGCGTCTTCGCCGGAGCCGACGCCGATGACCCGATCGTGAACACCGCGACAGCCGTACAAGCCACCATCGCCAACTGGCTGGGAGGACTCGGCACCGGCTGGATCATTGTCGCACTCGCCCTGCTCACCGTCGGGGCTCTCGCGCTGCACAAGGCGCTGGGATGAGATGCCGACCAAGGGCAACCCGACGCCCGAACATCCCGCGCCGGTGCTAAAGCTGGTGCCGCCCGCCGAATAGGCGTAGCACGCGCGTGTGAAGACAAGGTATCGCGTCTCGCACGAGGCAGGAAACGTTTCTCGGGCCCGAGAACGGTACGTCGCCCGGCGGGTTCCGCCCGGTTTCTACCAGGAGGGAGATCGGCAGATGCCTACGCCGTTCCGTTACGTTACCCCAGTGGCGAGGAAAGTGGCCACTGGGCTGGTCGCTGACGTGTACGCCCAAGTGGCCGCCGACCTCAGAATACCCACGGCTCCCGTTTTTTCTCACATTGTCGCCGGCCCCCGATGTGCTGGCGGCCACGTGGGCCGCTTTGAGGGAGTCGCTCGTCGCGGGAGCGGTGCCCAGGCCCTGTAAGGAAATTGTCGCAGCCGCCGTATCCTGGAGTAACCGATGCCCTTTCTGCGTCGACGCGCATACCGCGATCCTGGATGCAGTCGGCGCATCCCAACTTGCCAGCGCCATTTACTGCGGTGAGAGCCCAGCGGATGGTGAGAACTCCCGACTGATCGACTGGGCCAAAGCTGGCCGCAGACCTGGCGCTCCAGAACTATCGGCGCCTCCGTTCCCCGGCCACCTCGCACATGAGTACATCGGCACTGCGTTGATCTTCCACTTCATCAACCGTATGGTTTCAACCTTGCTAACTGAGGACTATCTGGGTGGCGAGGGGCAAAGGTCCCGGGTCGTCGCGATCTGGGTGGCGAAGAGTTCGCCCATGCCGTCTCTCGAGTCCTGCCTCCGGGGAGAAGCCTGCCTCTGATCGCGCACCTCTCCAGCGGACCGACACCATCGTGGGCTCCGTCGGATGCACCGGTCGGCATCGCCTTCGCCGCACTCCGCGCCGTAGCGACAGAAGGAGGCCATCGTTGCCGAACAGCGTGGCAGCGACTTCCCTGCCTCGTTCTACTTCAATGTGATCTTCGATGCGCGGGTGAACAACAGGACCGTGTTCCGGGCACACGAAGGGCGTCCTGAGGGGCATCGCTTCCTTGTCGTGCCACCGAACGGTGACCGCCGGTTCAGTCCTACGATCAGGCGGTTCGAGGACACCGGAATCCGCGTGTCGCAAGACGGAATCGGTGAGATCGAAGCAGTCCCCCTCGACTGCAATGACGCTGAGAGATCGAGAACGCTGATCACGTTCTGACCTTCGTCGCTGACCCGAGGCAACATGGAGTGCTGCGCTCGTCCTGGTCAGGGCCTCTTGGCGTACCACGGCGTCGACGACGGCAGACGGCAAGGGCACAGGTCCTTGGTTGGTGTTGGTCGGGCCTGTCCTGCCGTGGTCGGCGCTACTGCAATCACTTCCGACCGCGCTTGAAAACCGATCGGGTACGGCGCGCGGTCGGGGATGAGCTCGACATGCAGGTCCTCGGAAGTGACATGGAAAAGGCGGCCCGGGGCGATGGTCAGGTCGCGATGAGGGCGAGGCCATGGGCCGCTCGGCTCTGGGTCCACCCCTCAACCGGGTCAGCCCGCCGGCCGGGTCCGGCTCCGAAGCCGGTCAGTACCCACTCGGCCCGCTCCATCATGTCCCTGCGATCTGTGCGGCGGTTTGGATGTCGTGGATCACCCGCCCTGTCCCATCAGCCAGGCCATCTCCTCCCAGTCGGCCTCCGTCTCCGGGACAGGCAGTAGCAGGCCGAACTTGGGCATCGCCGTCTCCTGCCCCTGGAGGACCGTAGTGCCGATCTGTTCCAGGGAGTCGAGATCGGCGGGGATCTCCGCCAGCCGGTCGTGCCACTCTGTCACCACGCGGTTGCGCTGGAGGCGCATCGGGTTGAGCTGTGGGAACTCCGGTCCGAAGATTGAGGTGAGCACCGGGCTGTCTCCGGTGGCGGCGATCAGCCGCCGGTGGTGCTCGGGATGTACGCGGGCCTCGGACTATCCGGGTACCGGCCCACACCCTGTCCGCGCCCAGGCACAGGGCGGCGGCGACTTGCCGTCCGTCGATGATCCCGCCCGCAGGCAGGACCATCGCGCGCTCGCCCACGGCGTCCGCGATGGCGGGCACGTCGACCATGGTGGGCAGGCCGCCGTAGTTGTGACCGCTGGCCTCCCAGTCCTGGGCGATGACGGCCTCGGCGCTGTCGTCCGCGGCGAGCCTGGCCGCGTCGGCGAAGCACCTTCACCGCCGAGTACAAGCTGGCGATCCTGGAGGAGTACGACCAGGCCGACGCCGCGGGCAGAGGCGCGCTGTTGCGCCGCGAACGCCTGCTGACCTCCCATATCTCTGAATGGCGCAGAGCCCGCAAGGGCGGAGCCCTCAAGGCGCTGGAGCCTCGAACCCGCACGCCCGGGCGCAGCCCGGCCGAAATCGAGAACGACAAACTACGCAAGGAGAAAGAGAAACTCGCCAAGGAGCTCGCACAGACGAAGGCCGCCTTGGAAATTGTGGGAAAAGCACACGCACTCTTGGAAATGCTCTCCGAGAGTGCGGACTCCGACGAGAAGCGCAAGAAGTAATCGACGCGGCGTTCGACGAGCTAGAGCCGATCAGTAGCACCAAGTTCGCGTGTGACACGCTCGGGAAATCCCGGTCGACCGTGTACCGGCATCGCCATCCCCGGCCGAGGATGCACGGTCCACGGCGGCCCGTGGCGCAGGACGCGCTTGTGGTTGATCGTGCGGCCCTTCTCGCGCAGTTCGGCGGTGACGCGCGGGCTGCCGTAGGTGCCGTCGAACTCCTCGTGGATCTGCTCGATCTCCGCGGCCGGGCGGCATCGGCCGCGGCGCGGGCCACCCGGGCGGATGCGGCCTTGAGCCGCCGATAGAAGCCGGAGCGAGAGACCTCCAGTACTCGGCACAGCCGCTTCACGCCGAAGGCGCCGCGGTGGTCGGCGACGAACTCGAAGCGGCTCACCAGTTCGTCTCGCCCGCGAAATACTTGGCCGCCCGGCGCAGAATGTCGCGCTCCAGCTCCAGCTCCCGAATCCGGGCCTTGAGCTGCTTGTTCTCCTCTTCCAGCACGTCGTCGGACGATAGCGGGCCGCTCGCCGGCCTCTTGCCCAGGGCTGCCTTTCGGGCGGGCCCGGAGGCAACAATCGGGTCACATAGCCTCATCACACATGGCCAAAACGAACGTACACGAACCCTTGGGATCCGGTCATCTGCGCGCGATTGACGACGGTCATCGCTACGTCTTGGGCCGCTGTGCCATCGCCGCCTCCGGCCCCAGCCAGGGATTGCGGTCGTTGCGCTCATCCACAGCGGCCACGATGACGGGGAGGAAGCCTGACCCAGCCCGTCCTGGTCTGTGTTGTCCGATGTCTCAGCGGTTCATGTCGATCCGGCCATGGTCGGTGGGGTTTGAGAGGCTGGGGCAGTGCGGGTTGAGTTGCTGGGGCGGATCCGGGTCTATGCCGACGATGGGACGCCGATTGAGGTCGGGGGTCCTCGTGTACGCATGGTGCTGGCCCGGCTCGCCCTTGAGCCGGGGCGGGTGGTGCCGGCCGAGACGTTGATCGACGGGTTGTGGGGCGCCGACCCGCCGGGGGAGGCGGCCAACGCGTTGCAGGCGCTGGTGTCGCGGCTGCGCAAGGCCCTGCGCGGGGTGGGGGGCCTGGAGTCGCGGGCGGGCGGTTATCGGCTCGTGGCCGGTGGGCGGGACGTGGACGCGCACAGGTTCGAGGAACTGGCGGGTCGGGGCAGGAGGGAGCTGGCCGCCGACCGGCCCCAGGCGGCGTCCGTCACGCTTGGCGAGGCTCTCGGGTTGTGGCAGGGCGCCGCGCTGGCTGAGCTGAGCGATGTGCCGTTCGCCGAGGCGGCCGCCTCGCGGCTGGAGGAACTGCGGGTGGCGGCGGTGGAGGACCGGTTTGAGGCGGAGGTGCGGCTCGGCAGGCATGAGGAGGTGCTGGCCGATTTGGAGGCGGCCGGTGTGCGGCACCCGTTGCGGGAACGGCTGGCTGTCCTGCGTATGCGGGCTCTGTATGCGACCGGACGGCAGTCCGAGGCGCTGGCCGTGTACGAGGAGATGCGCGCCGGGCTGGCCGAGCAGCTCGGCGTCGATCCCTCGCGGGACTTGCGGGAGGCGCATCTCGCGGTGCTCCGGGGAGAGTTCGATAGGCCCGCGGGACGCGCCGAGCCCAGGATGCCCCGGTGGCTGACCAGCTTCGTCGGCAGGCAGGAGGAGCTGAAGCTGGTCCTGGAGTTGGCGGAGAGCTCCCGGCTGGTCACCGTCGTCGGTCCGGGCGGGGTCGGCAAGACCCGGCTGGCGGTGCAGGCGTTGACCCGGCACCGGACCTATCGGAGCGGGCGGCTGTGGTTTGTCCCCCTGGTCGGGGTGGACGAGCCCGGCCGGCTGTTCGACGCGGTGCTGGGCGCGCTGAGCGCCGCGGGTCTGCGGCCTGCGGAGCGGGGGCGGGACATGCCGCCGGAGCCGGTCGACGTGGTGGCCGGTCTGCTCGCCGGCGGTGAAGCGGTGCTGGTGCTGGACAACTGTGAGCGCCTGGTGTCGGACGTCGCGGAGCTGGCCCAGCAGTTGCTGGACCGCCTGCCGTATCTGACCATCCTCGCCACGAGCAGGGAGTCGCTGGCCATCGTGGGTGAGGCGCTGTGTCAGCTCGGGCCTTTGGAGGTGCCCACGGGGGCGCAGGAGGCCGCCGGGGCGGCGTCGGTGCGGCTGTTCCTGGACAGGGCTGCCAGGGTGCGGCCCGGGTTCGTGCTGGATGAGTCGACGGCTGGTCCCGTGGTGGAGGTCTGCAGGCGGCTGGACGGGCTGCCGTTGGCGCTGGAGCTGGCCGCCGCCCGGCTGCGTTCGATGAGTGTGGCGCAGATCGCGCGGCGGCTGGATGATCGGTTCCGGTTGCTCGCCTCGGGGAACAGGACGGCGCCTGCGCATCAGCGCACGCTGCGCGCGGTGGTCGAGTGGAGCTGGGATCTTTTGACGGAGGACGAGCGGGTGCTGGCGCGGCGGCTGTCGGTGTTCCCCGGCGGGGCGGAGGAGGCTGCGGTGCAGGCGGTGTGTCCCGGTGAGGGTATCGCGTACGTCCTGGATGCGCTGGTGGAGAAGTCCATCGTGGAGGCGGGCGGTGAGGGCCGTCGCAGGTATCGCATGTTGGAGACGATGCGCGCGTATGCGGCGGACGAACTGCTCCAAGCCGGTGAGCAGGAGGTGGTTGCGGCCCGTTTCGTGCGGCACTTCCGGCAGCTCGCCGAAGAGCACGAGCCGCTGCTGCGCTCGCGTGAGCAGGTGCGCTCGATGGCGATCTTCGATGCCGAGTACGACAACCTGGTGCTCGCGCTACGGACGGCCGTCGCAGCCGGGGACGCAGACTCGGCGTGGCGGTTCCTGCCCGCGCTGACCTGGTACTGGAACATGGCACGGTTCGACGCCAGATCCGAGTCGCTGCTGGATGAGGTGCTCGGCTTCGGCGAGGCGCTACCCGGCGACGTGCGGGCGGCCTTCACCGCAGTGCGCGTGCTGGCCAACAACAGCGGGTTCCTGCCCGATGGCGAGTCGGCTCGTGCGCTGGTCGAGGACTGTGTCCGCACCGCGGCGATGGAGCACTATCCGATCCTGGTGCCGGTGGTCCTGCCAGCGGCGTTCTTCCTCGGCCTCGACGATCTGGCGGAACGCGAGCTGCGCCGGGCGCGTGGCCATCGGGACCCATGGGCGCGGGCGTGCGCGTGCTGGGTGGAGGCGTACGTGCGGACCGATCATGGCGACTGGCAGGGCGGCGCGGCGGCGCGGGCGCAGGCCCTGCGGCGCTATGAGGAGGTGGGCGAGCGCCATGGGCTGGCGATGGCACTGATCGGCTCGGCTCACGCCCATTCCGTCCAGGGCGAGCACGATCGGGCGCTCATCACCGCCGAGCGAAGTGTCGCCTTGGTCTCCGAGCTGGGCTCGGAGGAGGAGATCGGCCACCGCACCTGGCTGGCGACCGAGCGCATGCGCGCCGGTGACCTGGAAGGCGCCTGGCGGGACGTCGCGCGGGCGCGACAGCTGGTGAGCGGCCGGGGCCAGCGGCACGCCGAGCTTGAACTGCAGCGCTGCGTCGCCGAGTTGCACCGGCGCTGTGGCGCGTATGAGCAGGCGGAGCAGGCGCTCGATCGGCTGGAGGAGTTGGCCGGGGAGCTGTCGGTCCAGGAGGAGACGATCGAGGTGCTGGTGGCGCCGGCACGGGTGGCGAACCTGCTGTCAGTAGGAGCGGTGGCCGAGGCGCGGCGCCTGTTTCCGCGCGCGGTCAGGTCCGCGGTCACCGCCCGGAACACCGCTTCGGCGGCGGAACTGCTGGCCCGGCTGCTGCTGGTGGAGGGCGACCCGGCCGGTGCGGCGACCGCTCTGGGGATGAGCCAGGCCATCCGGGGGGCGTTCGACCGGGGCGATCCGGAACTGCAGGGCCTCGTCGCCGCCCTGGTCGAGCGGCTCGGCGCCCCGGGGTACGACCAGGCGTACCACCGGGGCGCGCGATTGCCCAGGGATGAGGCGCTCAGGCGGCTGGCGGCGTGAGTGTCAGAACCAGGCTGCCAGGAAGTCGGCGTCGAAGACGAGCGGTGTGATGCGGTGGCCGGGAGGCTCCGCGCCCATGAGATGTCGCACCAGGAAGTCCCACCTGCGCCGGTACAGATGGTGCTCATAGCCGAGGAAGAGGTGCTCGGCGCCGGGGATGATCAGCATCTCGACGTCCTTGTCCAGCATGATGAGCCGCTCGGCCAGGCGCATCGTGTGGTCGGGCAGAACGTTGGGGTCCATGCCGCCGTGGATCAGCAGCAGCTTGCCCGCCAGCCGGTCGGCCCTGTCCACGTTGGACACCCGGTCGTAGTCGGCCTCGCCCGGCATACCGTGGTACAGCTCGGCGTGCCCGGCATGCAAATGCCTCATTTCGTGGGTTCCGCAGCTGGAGATCCCGACCCTGTACAGGCCGGGGTGGTCGAGCATGGCCCGTACGGCCTGGTGGCCGCCGGCGGAGATGCCGACGACGCCCACCCGGTCGAGGTCCATCCACGGATGGGTCCGCGCCAGTTGCCGCAGCGCGGCGACCTGGTCGCAGGCGTCGCCGAGGTTGCCGAGGGAGGCGTCGGAGAAGGCCTTGCCGCGGCCCGGTGAACCCCGTCCGTCGACGGCGACCACGACGAAGCCGAGTGCGGCCAGCGCCTCGGCCTCATGGCCGAGGATGCCGGGGTCGAAGGTGGGATGCACGCGGTTGGTCTGCGGGCCCGGATAAGGCGTGTCGATGACCGGGTAGCGCCGCGTGGGATCGAACCCGTGCGGCCGGTACAGCACACCGTAGATGTCGGTGACACCGTCGTCGGCCTTGACGTGGAAGCGTTCCGGAGGCGTCCAGCCCGTCGCGAGAAGGCGGGTGATGTCCGCGCGCTCCAACTCGACGATCATTCGTCCGTCCAGGCCTCGCACGGTCGTCACCGGCGCGGTGGCGGTGGTCGAGACCGAGTCGACGAAGTACGCCCCGTTCGGCGCCGGCATCACGTCGTGGTCGAGATCGTCGTCGGTGAGGCGGGCGAACCCGTGACCGTCCAGCCCGACCCGGCACAGCGAGCGGCGATAGGGGTCCCCGGGGATGAGACCGGCGGCGGTGAAGTACACCACCCGGCGGATCTCATCGACGTGCAGGATCTGCCGGACCGCCCAGTCACCGCACGTCACTTGCCCGCGCGGTTCGCCGGTGCGCCCGTCGTAGAGGTACAGGTGTCCCCAGCCGTCGCGCTGGGAGTACCAGACCACCTCGGACCCGTCGCCGAGCACCTCGACCATCGGCGGCTGTCCCTCCGCCCACTGGTTGGGCTCCACCCGGGTCTCGCCGGTCTCGGTCAGCAGCGTCGTCACGCGACCGGAGGCCGGGTCGAGCCGGTGCAGCGACAGGCTGCGTCCGTCGCGGGGCTGGCTCAGGTAGTACACCGCCGTGCCGTCGGCCGCCCACCACGCCCATCGCGTCATTATCGGCGAGACCACGGACATGGGCAGGGGTTCGCCCGAGGCCCGTGCCACGGCGCCGGTGGTGATGTCGAGCACCACCAGCTCGGCCAGTGGCACCCGTTCGTCGCCCGGGTGGGCGTAGCGCTGCGTGTGCAGGCGGGGCGCGCCTCCGTCCGGGGGCAGGGCTTCGATTCGGTGGTTCTCGCGTACGCCCCGCTGATCGGTGCGATGGGTCAGCACGCGTGTCCCGTCCGGCGACCACGTCGCCGCCGGGGGCATGGTCGCAAATCCGAGCTTGCGGACCAGGACGGAGTTCTGCCACCAGTCCGGCGCGGTGGCGTAGTCGTGATCCGGCCGGCCGTCAGAAGTCAGCGCCCATTCCTTGCCGTCGCTCAACCGGCGGACCCACAGGTTGTGTTCGCGGCGGAAGACCGCGTGCCGCTGATCAGGCGAGGCGGCCTCGACGAAGGCGGCGGCAGGGCGTGGCTCGCTCTTTTCCACCACGTACACATCCAGCGCACAGCGCCAGTACGTGCCGAAGGCGGTGAACTCGACATACCGGCCGGTCACATGGATGGCGGTGAACGGCAGCGCCGCCGCATCCACGTCCTGCCCGGATGCCTTCGCCAGCGCCGCGGCGAGCCGCTCATGGTCAAAGGCCGGAACACGGGTGCCCGCGGCCGGGTCTACGAGGACGAACCGCTTGTCCGAGCGGTACCAAAAGCGGGCACCGTCGTCGATCCACACCGGCCTGACCCTTCCCCCGGACACCAGCGTGGAGCGGTGGTGCGGCAGCAGTTGCTCCGCCGTCTGATAGGCCGTCACATCAAGGTGTCTCATCAGATCTTCCTTTCGATCAAGGGGTTTACGCGTGTACGAGGGGCACGGCTGCGCAGCACGGCGAAGGCCAGCACGGCTCCGGCCACCGACAGCAGAGCGGCGGCGGTGCTCACGAGCGACATGGACGACACGAACGCCTCCCGCGCCACCTGCGCCAGGTCGGCAGAGCCCGTCTCGGCCGCCGTGCCCAGCCCGTCCGTCAGCGACGTCCTGGCCGCATCCGGTACGCCCACGGGCAGGGCGGCGGAATAGGCGGCCGACAGCAGGCTCCCCAGCGCCGCCACGCCCAGCGCCATGCCGCCTTGCTGAATGGTGTCGCTGACCGCCGAACCCACCCCGGCATGCTGCGGCGGGATGGCGCCCATGAGCGTGGCGTAGACGCTGGGAGTGGCCAGGCCGGTGCCGACTCCCATCACCACCAGCCCCACGGCCAGGAGCGGATATCCGTCACCCGGGCCGATCAGCGCGAAGACGCCCTGCGAAGCGGCGATCACCAGCATGCCGGCCACGATCAGCGCCTTGTTGCTGACACGCTTGGCCAACGTGGCGCCGACCAGGTTGAAGACCGCCACGGCCACGGCCAACGGCACAAAGGCGAGCGCGGCCGTCATCGCGCCATATCCGAGGACCAGCTGAAGGAACTGGGTCAACGCCAGCTGCACCGCCGCGGTGGAAAACACCAGCAGCACCACCGACGCGGCGGCCCCGGTGAAATCGCGGTGGCGGAACATCGCCAACGGCAGCATCGGATGTCGCGTCCGTGACTCCCACCGCACGAAGGCGACGAGCGCGAAGACGGCCACACCTATGGCGATCATGACCGTTGCCGACCAGCCCTCGTGCGGCAGGGAGATGATCGCCCAGACCAGCGCGGCCATCCCGGCGATGGACAACAGCACCCCCAGCGGGTCGGCCCGTCGTGCCGGCCCCCGCGACTCCGGTACGACGGCAAAGGCGCCGATGATCCCGAGCACGGCGAGGGGCACGTTGACCAGGAAGACCGACCCCCACCAGAAATGCTGCAGCAGCAGCCCGCCGAGAGTGGGCCCGGCCACAATGCCGACCATGCTGACCATGCCCCAGATCGACATCGCCTTGCGCCGCTCGGTCTCGTCGAAAACGACGATGAGGATCGACATGGTGCTGGGCATGGCCAGGGCCGCGCCCACCCCCATCAGCGCACGGCACACGACGAGCTGCCATGCCTGATCGGCGAACGCCGCCAGCAGGGACGCCCCGCCGAGTATGACCAATCCGAAGATCAAGAGCCGGCGGCGGCCGTACCGGTCCGACAGACTCCCCGCTGTGATCAGCAGCCCCGCGAACACCAGGATGTAGGCGTCGAGGATCCACTGCACGTCGGCCGGACCGGCCCCCAGCTCGCGCATGAGGGCGGGGATGGCCAGCGTGAGGATCATATTGTCGACACTGAGCACCAGCAGCGCCAGACAGAGAACGCCGAGGATCCACCATCGGCGTGGATGAGCCATGAGACTTCTCCTGCATCGTTCGAGACAGGACCGCCATCGCGGTCCGTTCTGTGACGACCCAGATCATGCGCATTCGCGCTGATAGCGGCCTGACAGCGCCTTCGGAGGCACTGTCAGGCGAGATCAGCCATTCTCATCGGCCATCCAGAGCCGATCGCGCGGTTTCGCGACGCGTTCCGCGCTCTGGCCGGCAGTTGACGTCCCCCCGCCCTCCAGGTCGGACCCGAGAAGCTCGATCACGAACTTGCCCATGTCGGCGGCGGTGGAGACAGGACCGTCGCCACCCGGCGTCCAGGCGCCGTACAGGGGCCGACGGCCACCTGCCGCCCTCCGGTCAGGCCTTACGCCGTCGCCAGCGGGGTGCGGGAGCGCGGCCCGATCGTGGTGCGGTTCATGCCGAGCGGGCGCAGGATGTGCTCTTCCACATACCTCTCGTACGGCCGGTGCGAGGCCACCTCGACCAGGTAACCGGCCAGCGCGGTGCAGTAGTTGTCGTAGGCGACCACCTCCCGGGCGGGCGTACCCGGGAAGGTCGCCTGGCGGCCAGGTCGTCGCCGAGGAAAGCGACGTGCTTCGGATCGGTGGTGAACTGGCCGATCTCGTTCATGTCGAACCCGGCGGTATGGGGGTCAGCAGGTGCCGCAGCCGGATCGGCCGGCCAGGATAGGTGTCCTCGATCTTGAAGGTCGTGAGATAGCGGTTGACGTCGGCGTCGAGGTCGAGCTTGCCCTGCCGGACGAGTTGCATGACGGCCGTCGTGGTGAACGTCTTCGCCACCGAGCCGATCTGGAAGCCGGTGCTCGCGGCGCCCACCGGCCTGGCCCGTCGTCAGGTCGGCGGCGCCGTGCCCTTGGCGAAGATCTGTTCGCCACCGGAGACGACCACGACGGTCGCTCCCGGAACCTTCTCCTTGGCGAGCTGAGCGTTCATGGTCTCGTCGATCAGCCGGTTCAACTCGGGCGTATCGGCGTGCGCCGCCGCCGGGGCGCTCAGGCCAGCCAGGAGCGCCACGGCGGCCAGCATCGATCGTGTCATTCCGAACATGCCCGCCACGATCCCGACCCGGCCCGCGGGGCGACCACTGCCGCCCGCCCGCACCGGCGACCGGTGCAGAATTCACGATCCGGACAAGTCAGGCGAAGACCCCCCCGACCAGGTTGAAAAGGTAGGCGACTGTCATGAAGGACACCGCGGCAAGCATGTAGACCGTGTAGGAGATCCTCCCCGGCAGTCGCCACCAGCCCTTCCACCACGCGCCCGCTGTGCACACCACAACTCCTGCGGTGAGGACGAACGCGGTCGAGGAGGCCAGCAGCGCCCCCGTGAGCGTCGGCGAACCCAGGAAGATGGCGTCGCTCGGGGCGATGACGATCGTGACGGCCAGCCCGTACAGGAACGGCAGGATGAGGACGCCGGTGACCCAGGCCAGCCACCAGGCGGCCGGGTGTTCGGCGGGCCTGTGCCGGATCCGGCGAAGAAGGGCGACGGCCGGGATGGCGACGACGCCGATCACGAAGGCCGCCAGCCCGGAGTAGAGGAGCGACAGATACAGCGTGGCCGGCGCGCGTTCGAACGTCGTGGCCTCCTCCTGATGGCCACCGGCGAGCACACCGTCAGGGCTTAAGGCGATGCGTTCCTGGCCGCCCTGCTCGGCGAAGAGCCCGGGCCCGATCCGGATCCACTCCTGGGCCGCAACGGCGGGATCACGAGACAGCCCGGTGGTGGTGATCCTCCCGTCGCCGCTGGAGGTCACGGTGACGTGGTTGATCAGGCTGCCGAAGCGCAGGAGGTCGCCGAAGGACCGGCTCGTGATGTACGTGCCGGCGTAGGCCGAGGTGTCGCCGCCCATGGGCCGGGGCGCCTCGGTCCGGCCGGGAAATTGGTGGTCGACGATGCGGTTGACGAGGTCGTAGAGCGCCGGCTGGGCACCTTCACCGTTGGACACGACGTAGATCCCGGTTCTCTGGTCGGGCAGCATCGCCAGAAGGTGGTGGAAGCCGTTGATGTCGCCGCCCTTGAAGAAGATCCGATGGCCGTTGCGCAGCATCTCCTCGACGCCGTAGCCCATGCCGGTCAGCCGCTTGTCCTGCGTGTAGTGGCGCCGCATCATGAGCTCGCCGATGCCGTGGCCGAGCCGGGGATCGTCGTCCAGCAGCGCGATCATCAGCCGGCTCATGTCCGCGGCCGTGGTGACGGCGCCGGTCCCTGAGGCAGGGTGGCCGTAGTAGGGCCGATACGGCTTGTCCCCGTCGTATCCGGTGGCCAGCGCCTGCTCCAGCCTGTCAGGGAGAGGTGCGGCGAACGAGGTGCCGGTCATGCCCAGCGGCTGCAGGACGCGCTCGCGCAGGTACCGGTCGAACGGCAGCCCTGAGGCCACCTCGACCAGGTATCCGGCGAGGTCGTATCCGTAGTTGTTGTAGGCGAGCAGGGTGCCGGGCGGTCGTACCCGCTCCGGCTGATCCTCCTCGACCGTACGCGCCAACGATCTCGTAGCCGCGGGGTCGGCCGTGGACGTGCCGATGACGTTCTCCTCGAAGCCCGCGGTGTGGGTCAGGAGGTGGCGCAGGGTGACCGGACGGCCGGGGAAGGTGTTGTCGATGGTGAAGGTGCGCAGATAACGGTTGACGTCCGCGTCCAGGTCGAGCTTGTGCTGTCCGACGAGTTGGAGCACGGCCATTGCGGTGAACCCTTTGGCCACCGAGGCGGTGAAGAACGGGGTGTGTTCAGCGTCCACCGGCGTCCTCCTGGCAAGGTCGGCGTAGCCGTACCCCTTGGCGAACACCTGCCGCCCACCCGAGACCACCGATACGGCCGCGCCGGGCAGCCCATACTTCTCGAGCTGTCCCGGCACGACGCTGTCGATCAGCCGGCCCACGTCCGCCGGACCGTCTGCGGACGCCTGGCCGACGGCGTGCGCCTGGCCCGTGCCGGAGAGGATGGCAAGCACGATCATGGCGGCGAGGAGCGCTGCTTGCTTCATGCGTTCAACACCCCGCAACCGGACATGCCGACGACAAGAGCCACGGTCAGCAGCATTGCGCGCGCCGGCATTGACTCCCACGACCATGGGGTGGCGCCCGCAGCAGGCGCGCGGGCGCCACGAGATGAGCCTCACCCGAGCTTCTTCCAGAAGGAACACTGGTGGTTGGCGCCGTAGTCGATGGGCTGGACCCGGTCCGGCACCAAGCCCAGAACGGGCTCCTGCCCGGTGAAGCGGGACCAGCGCGGCGAACCCTTTCCGTTGGGGTCGCCGGTTCGGGCGAAGGTGGTCCAATAGTCGACCATCAGCGCGCCCAGCCGCTGCTGTGGCGGCGTTGGCAGGAGGTTCACCCCGTTCAGGTCGAACAGCGACGGCAGGTCGCCGGCGTGGGCCGCGCCCATGGGGAATCCGGGCACCTCGATGCCGTTGACGTTCGGGGCGTTACGGTCGCCGAACTCGTAGGCGTGGACATTGGTGCGGCGGGCGAGCAGCCGGTCGGCCTCCAACGTGGCGCAGGCCCAGGATCGGTCGGTGATCACCGTGGCCCACGCCAGCGCCGGGGAGTCATAGGCGGACAGCGGGTAGCGGGCTTGCACCTCGTCGGCCTTGTCGCCGAACGCCTTGCTCAGCAGTTCGGGGTAGCGCTCGGCGGTGAACTTCTGACCGGCCATGATGGCGCCGCCGATGAAGGGCCGCATCTCGTCGCGGTTGCCGCCGGAGATCACCGGCACCCGATGGAACGTCCCCTTGCGCAGCGCCTCGGCCGGGTTCGCCGGCAGCAGAGGAGTGCCGTACGTGAGGTGATCGCTGAACGCGGCCATGTGCGGCAGCAGATCGGCTACGGGCCGGTCACGCAGGCAGTCGAGGGTTTCCCTGGCCGAGCCCTTGTCGCACTTCAGGCCGGCGGCGAGCGCAGCGCCGTCCTTGCGCGCGGTCGCCAGGGAGGTGTACGGAGTGTGCCCGGGAGAGCTGGGATAAAGCCCTCCGTCCGGCCAGTCGATCAGGCACGAGCCGGATGAGACGATCGCCTTGTCGAACAGGCCGGCCGAGGCGGGGCTGGTCAGCAGGGCGCACGTACTCATGCCGCCGGCGGACTGGCCGAAGACGGTGACGTTACGCGGGTCACCACCGAGCACGGCGGCGTTGCGCCGCGTCCAGCGCAGCGCGGCGAGTTGGTCCGCCATCCCGAACGTGCCCGAGCCCGCCAGCCCTTCGTGCCCGAAGTAGCCGAGCACGCCGAGCCGGTAGTTCACCGTCACGACCACCACGTTGCCCTGAGTGGCCAGGCGCTGGGCGTCGTACTGGCTGCCGGCTCCGCTGGTGAAGCCGCCACCGTGGAACCAGACCATCACCGCAAGCCGCTTGCCGTCGGCGTTGCGCGGCATGGTGACGTTGAGGAACAGGCAATCCTCGTCGGTGGGGGGCAGCCCGGGGATCTTGGCCTGGGGGCACGCTGCGCCGGGCTTCGTGGCGTCGGCCACCCCGCGCCAAGCCCGCACGGCCTTGGGAGATTCCCAGCGCAGGCGGCCTATCGGTGGCTCGGCGTAACGGATTCCGGAGAACGTCCGGACCCCGCCCTTGTCGACGCCGCGAACCTGCCCGGAGTGCAGGCGCACGATCGGCGAGCCGGGCTGCGGCGCGGGTGTGGGCGGGCCGGTCGTCTGCGGGGGTGCCGCCGCGCCGAGCGTGAGCAGGACGACGGCGAAGTACACCAGTCGGTGCACGATTCTCATGAAGAAGGTCTCCCTATCGATGGTGCGGAGTACGCGGTCACGGGTCCGCGCGAGTGGCACGCTCGAACAGCGTCACCAACTCCCGCGCGTAGGCCGGCAGGTCGAGGGCCGCGTCGCCGGCCAGCAGGAAGTTCGGCCCCTCGACGGAACGCTGCAGACTCGTCGCCATCACCCGAACGTTGAAGTCACGAAACTCGCCGGACTCCTGCCCCCAGCGCAGAATCTGCTCCAACGGCGACACCGCCGTGCGTTCCTTGGACTCGTCATAGTCGATGCCGCCGTTGGTGAAGATGTCGAGCAGCGCCTTCATCTCGACCGGATGCGCACCGGAGAACTCGACGTTCCCCTCGATGTAGGCCCGAAGAGCGGCTGAGGCCGTCGGCTGCCCTTCCAGCCGCCGGGTCATGAACGCGACGATCTCGCCGTAGATCTGGACCACCGCCTGCTCGACCAGTTCGCTCTTGCTCGCGAAGTGGTACGAGATCAGGCCGGTGCTGGACAGACCCGCGCGCTTGGCGATCTGAGCGAACGACGCACGGGCGTAACCCAGGTCGGCGATCGTCTCGATCGCGGCGGCCACGATCTGCGCCCGCCGCCCGATCTCCGTGAACGTCCGGCCACCCTCGCTGGACGATGGCTGATTTGCTCGCATAAGCAAACCGTAGCTCATGTAAGCAAATCCTCGCCAGGGCTACACCGCTCCCCTGCGGAGAACAGGACTGGCCGGTCAGCTCCTGGAGCTCCTCTGGGGTCGCGCCCAGGCGTTCGGCCTCGCGTGCTCAAGGTGTAGATCTCCGCCAGTAAGGCGGCGCTGTCCGCCGTCGCGTCGCTGGCGGCGTGCGCGGTGGCCAGCAGCAGCGGCAGGTCGCAGCAAGCGTGACGGGCCACGTTCGCAGGCGAGAGCACAGCCAGACTGAAGGTGGCTGATGGCTACGGGCGAGGAGGGAGTACATCGAGGCTCAGGGCGCCGAAGTAGCCCTGGGTCGCGAAACGGACGACCGCCTCGGCCATCTGGCGAGCGGGCAGAGGGCGGTGCTGCTCCAGCCACCAGATGATCGCTGTGAGGGTCAGGTTGGCGGCGAACACGAGCTCCAGTTCTCCTGGTGGCATCTCCTGCCCGGTGTCCGAGGCGTTATGGTCGCGGACGTTGCGGAGCCGGTCGCGGGCCAGCTCCACACAGTGTTCTCGCAACCGCGCCGAAAATGAGGGGTCTCCACGCCGCCCCAGCAGCGCCGCATACAACCGGTGATGCCGATCCACATGATCGAACAGCCGCTCCCAGCCGGCAATCCGGTCCGGCACCGATATGCGGGCCGGTGGGGTCGAGTTCGGCGGGCAACTCGGAGATGACCTCCCGGAAGATCTCCTCGACCAGCGCGTACTTGTCCTGGTAGTAACGGTAGAACGTCGCCCGGTTGATCAGCGCCCGTCTGGCGATGTCGCCTACGGTGACATCACCGAAGCCCTTTTCCTCCACCAGCTCAATGAGGGCCTGGCGGATGAGCCTGCGGGTGCGCTCGCTGCGAGACGCAGCGGATCTTTTATCTGCTGGTCACCAGCGGCCTGGCGGAGGAGGCCAGCCGACTTGAACAAGACGCGACCGCTCATCAGGCCACTGCTGACCAGTGACATCGTGCGGGTCTTCTGGCTTGATCTTCGGATGGTCGTCTCTGGGGTCTGAGCTGACGGTGGCGCTCTAAACGATCTACGGCGCTACACGGTCCGCACACAAGAGCAACCACCGAGCAACCAACCATGATCAACAACGAGATCGAAGGCTGGCGAGAACCGAGAAAGCCCAGGTAGAACGCGGTAGTGGTGAGTAGGGCGGGTGGGACTTGAACCCACGACCCACGGATTATGAGAATCCTCGTCAATGTCGCTGGGTGCTGCGTAGTGCCGCTTTGTATCGTTCTGGTCGGGATCAGCGTCCGCGTCGTGCGGGGTAGTGACCATGCGTGCCGGGTCGCATGGTGTACACGCGAGCAACCGCCGAGCAATCATGCATCCTTTACCGTCGGCGTTATGCGGGCATGTGTCCATTCCCATGGAGTGCGCGGTGTCCAGATCGGCGGGCGCGGGATGCTGCGTACGTGCAGGCCCCGCAACGCCCAGAACGCGGCCGCCCTGCGCACGGCCTACTGGCGGAGATCGCCGGCACCGAGATCGGTACCGCGCTCGCCGAGCTGCGGGGCAAATGCGCGCCGGCCACCTTGAATCGCGACCGCGCCGCCGTCACCTCCTGGCCGGCTGGGGCGGAGTCCAGAGCCGGGTTGTGACCGGTCAGGGCCGCATCGCCGGACTGGCAGTCTTCGATGGATCAGTAACTATCTGCTCTGCAAAGATTTCGTCTATTTGCCGCAGCACTGCCTGATCCAGCCGGCATCCGGCGCCCTGCACGTTCTCCCGGATTTGCTCGGGCCGACTGGCACCCACTATCGCCGCGGCAACGTTCGGATTCTGCAGCGTCCACGCCACGGCAAGTTGGGCGAGAGTGAGGCCCGCCTCGTCGGCGATCGGTCTCAGCTGCTGTACCCGGCTGAGGATGTCGTGGGTCATGTACTGTGCGATGCACTCTGAGCCCTCGCCGCTGTCGGCAGCCCGTGACCCGGCGAGCGGTGCGGCATCGGGGAGGTACTTGCCAGTGAGCGTGCCTTGCGCGAGCGGCGCCCAGACGATCTGGCTGATTCCTTCCTTCTCGCACAGCGGGACGACCTCGGACTCGATGACGCGCCAGATCATGTTGTACTCCGGCTGGTTGGAGACGATCCGATCCAGCCCCAGCTCTCCAGCGATCTTGAGTGCCGCCGCGATCTCCTCAGCCCGCCACTCCGAGACGCCTATATAGAGCACCTTGCCCTGCCTGATCAGGTCATCGAAGGCCCGGAGCGTCTCTTCAAGCGGTGTCTCGTGGTCAAACGCATGAGCCTGATACAGGTCCACATAGTCGGTTTGCAGCCGCCTGAGCGATGCGTTCGCGGATTCCATGATGTGCTTGCGGGACAGCCCGCGATCGTTAACCCCCGAGCCGGTCGGCCAGTAGACTTTGGTACAGATCTCGATGGACTCGCGGCGTACGCCACTCAACGCTTTGCCGAGCACCTCCTCTGCCTTGGTCGCCGCATATTCGTCCGCGGTGTCGAAGGTAGTGATGCCCTCGTCGAGCGCTGTCGCGACACAGGTCAGCGCAGCATCATCGTCGATTTGTGAGCCGTGCGTGAGAAAGTTCCCGTAAATGATTTCGCTAACTTTCAAGCCACTTCGGCCGAGGCGACGATACTCCATGGGAGTGCACCTTTCTGGTAATCAGTTCGCCCCTTGATGGCTGGCCCTGCCCGGCATGATCCCCTCTGTCTGGCCACGGCCCGACCGCGGGAGGCTCAGTGTCCGGCGCATGCCAACACCATCTGTGACCGCGGCGCCCGAGCCTGCGAGTCTCGGGCGCGTCGCGTACACCGCTGCGGCGTCGTGCGTTCCTGCTCGGACAAGGTCAGCGCAGGAAGCTTCGGCTCCGGACGCCGCAGCGGCCCCATCAGAAGGAACAGTCATACCAGACCAGCGGTGAACTGCCGGTGCAGGACGCTAGCTCCCCAAGGGCAAAAAGCCGACCACTCGGTCTTCGTCGCTGGACCGGCGAGCTCGTGAGCGTCCGAGGTCAAGCGTGACCATGACGTGGCGAAGCCACCTGTCGGCACCGTCGTACCGTGCCCGGAACGGCCGTCTGCCATGCACCGACCGATAGTTGTCGATGATCAGCAGGTCCCCGGGTTCCAGCGCGACGGTGGTCATCACGGCCTCCATCCGCGAGCGCAAGTCGGCCAGTGCGGTCTGCGCTCGGTCATCGCCGGGTACCGCGTCGGTGTAGGCCCAATCCAGGCACAGAGTCGGTGCGGACCGGCTTCCGCTCAGCACCGGGCGCTGCAGGGTCACCTCCTCGGTGGCGCCCATGCCCTCCAGATGCTCGGAGTCGACCTGGATGGTGAAGCGAGGCTCGAAGAGCACGTCCATGTCCAAGCCCGAGAGGTCGGCCTCCTCGATGGAGGCGAGCATGGTTTCGGTCCGGTCTGGGTTGCGCATGGCGAGCAGGCCGAAGAAGTCACAACGGTCATCGTCGAAGGGGTCATCGACGTGCAGGGCGAAGCCTCCGAGACTGCTGAGCCCAAGCTGGGCGTCTTCCAGGCCCGCGATGGGAAGGAGGTCCTCGACCAGGCGCCCGTCCTGCAGGGACGCGTAGGAGAAGAGATCGCCCAGTTGCCCACACGTCAGGGTCAGCCAGAAGTCGTGAAGGGTCGTGGTCTCGGGCTGCCATTCCCGCCAGTGCGCTGGCGTGGGCGTGGTCAGTTCGAGCGACATGCCGCGAATCCGCAAGGCTGACGGTGCACTTCGATTTCGC
Organism: Nonomuraea sp. B1E8; assembly: GCF_039871515.1. Lineage (NCBI taxonomy): Bacteria > Bacillati > Actinomycetota > Actinomycetes > Streptosporangiales > Streptosporangiaceae > Nonomuraea > Nonomuraea sp. B1E8. The sequence continues at coordinate 215,097 of NZ_JBDPLS010000007.1, forward strand.
AATCGTGCGAGACGGTCAGCGAGGTCGGACGGCAGGAGATGCGCCAAGCTGGGAATAGCGTTCAGATAGGCGGGATTGTCGAACTGCTTGTATTCGCGTTCTAGCTGCTTGAGCGAGTCCACCAGGAGTGCTGCGTCGGTGGCTGTGACCACGTAATCTTCCACGATTGACCGACCAATCGAGTCATTGGGTCATGATCTCCCATGAACGATCCAATTATTACTATGCTAAGGCGGAGCCCGCAACGGCATGCCCGAAAAAGATCAGGGTGCGACGCCGTGGGCGGCTCGGTCGCCGGGGGAGGTTCGGCTGTGACACCGCCGGTGTTGTGGAGCCGAGCATGCGAGCCACAGTTAGGGCTTCGCGTATGAAATTGCTGGATAAGTGGTGTGAGGACTGGTTGATCTTGTCGGCGGTCGTGATCCAGATAGATAGATGGGCTTGTCATTCCAGCCTTGACTTGATAATGCGCGCTGTCAGCTTCCAGCGTCTGGCGTGGGCGACCGGCTACCGTTGGAGGGTCGGGTGCTCGTGCGTGGCGTAGTCGTCGTCTCCCGGCCGGCAGATGTTCTGCGACCCTGGCCCGGCCCTTCCCGATCGCCGTGTCCACCGGCCATTGGCGAGCGCCACGACGAGTACGCAGACGGGCCCCGGATCGGGCGGGGGACTACACATCCGCGCATGGACGGTGCATGATCGGACCCAATAGAGCCAGGCGTCCCCGTGAGATGCCGAGTGGACGGCGGCGGATCGAGCTCCTGATTCGCCGACCTGGCCGGCGATGCGTTGCCGTCGCCTGATCCGGGAGATGAATACGAAGTGTATATACCATGGAGAAACGGCTGGATGAAGGGATATGCCCGATGGTCCACCTCAGAGATCCGGCTCGTAGGGCGCGGCAACGTAAGGGAGGCGGAATACCCGCGCTCGTCCTGGCGACCATTGGGCTCTTAATCCTCCCGGCCTGCACCGGCAGCAATGCCCCTGCGGCCAAGAAGGATTCAACGACGAACGGCGTGATTGGCTCTGTGCCCGCGCCTGCGACGGGAAAGCAGTACACCGGCACGATCACCTGGGCCATGCCTCCTAATTCTGTGCCGACGTGGATCTTCCCCCTCAACAGCTCACTCAGCAGCTCACCCAGCAATGTCCAGGGATTTCAGTGGCAGATGTGGCGGCCGCTGTACTGGACGCAAAATGGCGCTACCCCAGAGATCGTCCCAGCGATGAGCCTGGCGCAGTTGCCAGTGTGGTCAGATGACAACAAGACGCTGACCATCACCATGAACAGCGCTTACAAGTGGTCCGACGGGCAGCCGGTCACGTCCAGGGACGTCCTGTTCGGCATCGAACTGATCAAGGCTGGGATCAAGGTGAACCCGGCAAACTGGGTTTACTACACCCCCGGCCATTTTCCGGACGACCTGGCAAGTGCCAGCACGCCGAACCCGTCGACGCTGGTACTCAAGCTCTCCAAGCCGGTCAATCCGAGCTGGTTCGTGCAGAACATCCTCGCCATCGCGGGTACCCCCCTCCCGAGCCACGCGTGGGCGAAGGAGTCGATCGATGGCCCCGTCCTCGACTTCACCAAGCCGGCCAACGCGAGGAAGATCTACAACTTCCTGATTGCACAGAACAAGTCGCTTGCCACGTATGCCACCAACCCGCTGTGGAAAATCGTTAACGGTCCCTACCAGCTGACCGACTACAACCCCACGAGCGGCGCCTTCACGATGGTCCCCAACCGGTCCTACGGTGGTCCGCGCACCGCCAACATGTCCAACTTCCAGGGCGTGCCGTTCACCTCCAACACCGCCGAGCAGAACGCGCTCAAGACCCGCAGCATCGACGTCGGCTACGTCGACCCCACGGCAGTCCCCCAGATCCCCTCGATCCGTCGTAACGGCTACCACGTCTTCGGCATGCCGACCTTCGGCAGCGCGTTGGCCGCCTTCAATTTCGAGAACACCACCGGCCACTTCGGCGCCATCGCCAAGCAACTGTACTTTCGCCAGGCCATGGCCCACCTGCAAAACCAGGAAGGCTGGATCAAGGCCTTCATGCACGGCGCAGGCGTCCCCTCCTACGGTCCCATCGCCACCGTGCCCCCGAACCGCTGGGTGCCTGACGTCGCCAAGACGAACCCCTACCCCTTCAGCGTGGCCAGGGCCGTCCAACTGCTCGAAGCGCACGGCTGGACCGTCCAGCCGGGCGGCACCAGCACCTGCACCCGGCCCGGCACCGGTCCGGACGCCTGCGGCGCCGGCATCCCGGCAGGCACCCGGCTCGCCTTCAACCTGGTCTACGCCAACAGCCCAGCCCTGTACGGCCAGATCTCCGCCGACCTTGCCGCCACGGCCAAGCAGGCGGGCATCACCATCAGCCTGGAGAGCGCCAGCACCCCCTACATCGTGAGCCACTACGCCAACCCGTACGCGCCGGCCAACATCAACAAATGGGCCATGCAGATCTGGGGAAGTCCAGGACAGCTGAACCTGCCCTACCCCACACAGTTCGGGTTTCTGAACACAGGCGGGGTCTTCCAGGCCGGCAGTTACAGCAACCCTACGGCGGACAAGCTGATCAACGCCTCGATCTCGGGGAGCGATCCTGAGGCCGTGCGGAAGGAGGCTGCCTTCCTGACCACGGACCTGCCGGTCCTGTGGCAACCGATCCCCAATGTCATCTGGGCCTGGAAGACCAGTGTTTCAGGACCCCGCGCCGCGTTCGAGAACTTGACTCAGAACTATGTGACGCCGGAATTCTGGTATCTCACCAATCCCCAGAAATGAATAAGGCGCCCGGTTGGCCCGCTCCCCTGGACCGGGTCCGTCATCTGCTCGCTCGGGGGCGGCATTGAATTCTTACTTGACTCGCCGGCTGATGGCCTCGATCGTCGTCATCTTCGGCATCTCGATCGTCATGTTCGGCCTGCTGCACGCGACCTACCCCTCGCCCGCGAGGGAGGTGCTGGGCATGCGCGCGAGCGTGGCGGCAGTCGATGCATGGAACAAGGCGAACGGCTATTACGATCCGGTCGCCATTCAGTATCTTCGCTATGTCGGCGATGTCCTGCGCGGTGACCTGGGATATTCGTACGTGAACAATCAGACTGTTGCCGATTTGCTCCTGCAGCGGGCTCCGCGGAGCGCCTACCTTGCCGGCATCTCACTGCTCCTCTCTGTGCTGATCGCGCTGCCGGTCGGCGTCTATCAGGCGGCGAGACGGAACAGCATCGGCGACAATGTGGTGACCGGTCTGGCGTTGATCACCTACTCGATGCCGTTATTCTTGCTCGGCCTGCTCCTAATACAGGTGTTCGCGCTCTGGCTGCCCATCTTCTCATTCGAGGCCAGTCAATCCGCTTCCATGCTGGACGTGATGACTGCGTGGCACGAGATGACACTGCCGATAGCAACTCTTACCGGCCTTTCGGTCGCCATTTTCTCGCGCTATATGAGGTCGTCGTCGCTGGACGTACTCGCCCAGGACTACATCAGGGTGGTGCGGGCCAAAGGGCTGCCGGAGCGCTTGGTGCTCGCGCGGCATCTCATGCGGAATGCCGCGGCGCCGATAATCACCCTGATCGGTCTGTTCATCCCGACATTGCTGACCGGCGACCTGATAACTGAATATCTATTCAACTATCCCGGCCTGGGTCTGCTCTTTTTCAACAGCCTGCAGAGGGCGGACTATCCCGTGCTACTCGCCTTCTCCATGCTCGGTGCCATCCTGGTCGTTGCCGGGAATTTCCTCGCGGACATCGGCCTCGTTGTTACCGATCCTCGAATCCAGCTAACCTGACACCGGCCGAGCGGGAAGGCGTGACATGACCGGACAGATCCAGGCGATGCACGACCGCGGTCTGGCCCCCGAGGGCGGCGAGGTCGGCGTCTTTCAGAGCGGCTGGCGACTTGCGCTACGCGACTTCGCGAAGAACAGGCGGGCGGTCATCGGCGTGGCCATCCTGGTCTTCGTCGTGGCCTTCTGTTTCATCGGACCATGGGTGTATCGCACGGATCAGATCACGCCCAACTTGGCCGGTGCCTACGAACCGCCGAGCCCGGCACATCCTCTGGGGACGGACAGCCACGGCTTCGATGAGCTCGGCCGCATCATGAAGGGCGGTCAGACTGCACTCCAGATCAGTTTTCTGGCAGCTTTCATCGCCACCACCGTCGGCACCCTCTGGGGTATGGTGTCCGGACTTCTAGGAGGCATCATAGATTCGATCATGATGCGCGTGGTGGATGTCTTTCTCTCCGTGCCCGTCGTTTTCGTGGTGCTCATCCTGTCGGTTAAGTTCGGCGCGAGCGTTCTATCTCTGAGCCTGGTGATAGGCGCCTTTTCGTGGCTGTTTTCAGCGAGGCTCATACGCAGTGAAGTGCTGTCGCTGAGATCCATGGACTTCGTGTTGGCGGCGCGTGGCGCAGGTTCCGGAAACTGGCGCCTGATCTTCCGCCACCTGCTGCCGAACTCACTAGGGGTGATTATCGTCAGCGTCACCCTCCAAGTGGCGGAATCGATCCTGCTCGTCTCGTACGTCGGTTTCCTTGGCTTCGGCCTGCACTATCCAAGTGTCGACTGGGGCAATCAGCTTTCTGACGGCATCCAGGACGTACAAAACGGCTATTGGTGGCTGGTCTTCCCGGTCGCCACCTGCATCGTGCTGACCGTCATGGCCCTGAATCTCGTCGGAGACGCACTGCGTGACTCGTTCGACGTGCGCCTTCGCCGCCGTTAGGGCCTGTTCAAGTGTCACCAGGTCCCGCCGGTGAACCCGCGGGGTCGTGCGCCCAGGAAGGGGAACAGCCTGGCATGACAGAACGCAAGGTTCCGATGGCACCGGTACAACTGGAGATGTGGCACGCCGAGCAGGCCACAACGTCCGCGCGCGAGAACGTCTACGGCGCCATCAAGCTGCGCGGCCGCCTGGACGTGGATGCCTTCAGCCGGGCACTGGCCGCCGTGGTGACCAGACACGAGCCGCTCCGCACCACGATGATCTTTGATAAGGAACCGGTCCAGCTCGTCTCCGATGTCATGCCCTGCAGCTTAGAGCTGATCGAGGTGGCCGGCGATGATGAGGCTGTCGATCTGTTCGGGGCGATGGCGGCCAGGCGGATTCCGCTGGATGCGCGGCCGCTGTGGCGTATCAGCCTGATGCGGCTGCCCGACGGCGATCACATCCTGGGATTTGTGTTCCATCACATTGTCGTGGACGGCTGGTCCCTGTACGTCTTCCTGGCGGACCTGGGAGAGGCCTACGGGCGAGCGATATCCGGTCACGATCCCTCGCTGGCCCCGCTGCCGTACAACTACAGCGACTACTGTCGCGAAGAGCGGCGCCTGCCGAGTACCAGCGAGTTCAGTGACGTCCTGGCGCATTGGCGAAAGCTGCTGCCCGCCGCCCTGCCCAAACTGCGCCTGCCCCAGGACGGAGGACGCATCGACGAGGCCGAGGTGCGCGGGGCCACTGTGGATACCTTTCTCGACGCGTCCACGACGGCACAGCTGGGTCGGCGCGCTCGCGCGTCGCGCTGCACCATGTTCACGCTCATGCTCGACGCAGTCGCAAGGACTCTCAGCGAGCATGCGGCGACCGACGATGTCATCATCGGCGTGCCGTTCCATAACCGGACCAAGCGCCGGCTGCATCCGCTGATCGGATACATCGTCACCGACGTGCCCATGGTGCTGACCGACATGAGCAGCCGAGGCACAGATCGCGATCGGCTGGACTACGCGAAGTCGGTCACTGCCGCCGCCCTACGCTATCCCAGAACTCGGCAGATGCTGATGCGGGAGCTCAACGGATCGACGGACGTGGAGCCGTACACCTTCATGCTCAACATCCAAGGCCCGCCCCGCATCTCCTACGGCCTGGCCGGCATCGACATGACCGAGGAGTTCCCTGTGCACAACGGGACCTTCGTCCACGACTTCGAGCTGATGCTGGAAAAATCAGCTGATGAGATAACCGGAAATCTCCTGTATGACGCCGACCTGTACTCACGGTCACAGGCCAATGCTCTCTGGGCCGGAATAAAGAGCAGGTTGCTCGTTCAGTCGAAATAGCTCTCCATGGGTCCGTCGCGGACTACGTCCAGGGTGACGCAGTGGAACCCGCCACCGAGAGTTCGCGCGTGCCGCAGGGTGAGCGGCAGTGTGTCGATGCCGTTCCGTTCAAGCTCCCGGATGAGCGCATGCTGTGTCGCGTCTATGATGGCCAGCTCCGGGTTGACCATCAGGAGATTCATCCCGATCCAGCGCGAGCTGAGCGGATACGGCGAGCTCGCAGAAGTCGTATTCATCGGTGGGCACCAGATGGCATCCCATTTCCGCAGGGCACTGGGCAGGTTCTCATCGTTGATCCGCTCGGGATTGAGGAGTGTCAACCCTGGTCGCAGGAGCGCGATCGTGCTGTCGATGTGCGTGAACTCGTAGATTTTCCGTAGCGGGTGGATGGTGAATTGTCCATAGGCGCGAAGCGTCTGCTCGAGCCATATCCGGCCGAGCTCGTTGCCGCTGGCCGACACCTGGTAGAAGAGGTCCTTGCCGCAGCGCAGCACGTTGGCCGCCTCGAAGACGGGCTCATGATCGCCCAGGGCCGGGCGTCCCTGTTCATCGACCTGGAACAGCTCGTCAACCAGCTGCGGTCTGGGGGCGGCGATCCACGCCGATCCGTTCAGCATGTAACGCTGAAGGAGATGCCGCATGCCGAACAGCTCGAAGTAGCGGGCACGCATCGGGCTCGCTGTCTCGATGATCGTCGATTCGACGATCAGGACCAGGTCGCGGGGACAATAGTTGTAGAACCCGTCGGTTTGCCACTGCGGTGTGCCGAACTCCTGCGAGTGATCACCGGCCCAGGCTTGGTGGACCACCACGCCCAGGCTGCGCAGCGTGCTGATCAGGACTTCCAGGTCCTCCTTTGTCTCTTCGATCACCCGGACCGGAAACTCTCCCGTATGCACGCGTTCCATCTCGCTGCGCGATAGGTCGCCGTACAGGTTCAGCCAGGCCGATACGTCCTGCCGAGGGATCCGGGCACCGGACGGGTTCCCGACGATCACCTCGCGGAGGGGGGAGAATTCATCGCACGAGTAAGCTGCATGAATACTGGGTGAGGGCATTGGAAAGCCAAAGTCATCGGTCATCATTGTTCTTGTGGCATCCAATCAAATAGCGCGCCGCGAGTTTCGGCGGCGATGGCGTGGCAGTGACGAGCACACCATCGCCCTCAACAGCCACCTGCCAGAGCCATCGAACCGCGGCGGGAACGGTGTGCGGGCATGCACGACCCGGCGATTGTCGATGACGAGCAAATCGCCGGGCTGGAGGACGTAGCTGATCGCAGCCGCCTTGACTGCCTCGGTAAGGCATTCGAAGGCCATCCGAGCCTCATCGTCCGCCGGATCGGTGGGAGTCATATAGACGGGGTCGAATCGGATCTCGGGGGCCTCATGGGTGCCGGTCAGAACCGCCACGTCCGTCCGGGGTTCCGGGTTCTCGCCATGAGCGACGTCCGGAAGAACGGTGTAACGCGGCAGCATCAGCACCTTCCGTGCCTCATCGGGAATCACCAGTGCACGGGCTGGTGCGAGAATCGTCGCCGCGGCCGGATCCCCGCGCAGGCACAGCAGGCCGAAGTAGTCGCACCGATCGCTGCTGAACGCATCTTCGACATGCCACTCCAGGAAAGAGTCACTGCCCTCACTGGTCTGCGCGTGCTCTTTACCCGGTGCGGCAACGACATCCTGGACAAGGCGTCCCTCGTAAAGGTCGCTGAACGTGAACGGTTCACCGAACATGCTCATCACGGCTATTAGGTACAGAGCGCACAAGTTCGCCGTCTCGTCCCGTGGCGAGGTGGCTGATTCGGGAGTTGGCCCGAGGCCGTAGCTGGAGGGCAGGACACCGCGCAGCAGCAGAACGTCATTTCTGTTGCCGTGATTACGGAATCGATGGCCGGACCGGAGTACAGGTTCCGGCAGCTTCGCCCCTAACACGGTGCCGACTTCAGCCAGTTGCTCGGCGTCCAGCCTTTCGACCTGCTCGTCAGCGGCAAGTTGCTCGACGAACCGCCACAATTGCTGGGACTCCGGCTCTTGTATACAGACGACTTCGCCCAGACCATCTGCGAGTATCACATACCCGAATATATCCGGTAGAAGGCAATAAGTCCCCCCTTTATTGCGGCCAAAATCTTCTTGCCCTGGCTTGCCCGAGTGCTCAGTCCTTGGTGTCTTGCAACCGTGCCTGCTCGTCCCCGGATGAAAGAACCTTCTGGCCTCTCAAGATGTACTCCGCTACGTGCAGCGGAGGAAGTGCCTCGCCGGTCCGCGCAACGCAATTCGGAGCGGGCGTCACGATCGTCTCCCGAGCGGGGTCGAGGTAGAAGATGATCGACTGGCGGCGTGGGATGGCCGTGCCGGTGCCGGGTGGGTACACCACGCGGTGCTCATTGGCGTGAATCACCCGGTTGGTCCACCTTGCTAACAGGTCTCCAGGCTGGATGAACACCGCCCCCGGGGGAAGGAAGACAGGCCTCCAGTCGTCCTCAGGTGTGTGCGGGCGCCGAATCTGCAGCCCACCGGGGTCTTCCCTGGCGGCCATGACCAAGGTGATGCCGTCCTCGTCGGTGTGCGGGCTGAAGCGCACCTGGCCGGGCAAAGGCGAATGGTTCCTTGCCGGGTAGTTGTTCGCCGCCAGGCCGCAGTAGGGCCGTTCCGTCCAGGCCGGGACATCCTCCCGGGGCAGGTCCAGTTCTGTCGCGACCATGTCGATCACCCGTGTGGACAGGTCACGGTACGACTGGAAGGCCGCAAGCCACACCGACCGCATCCGGGCCGGCCGTTCCGGCCACAGACGGAAGGACTCGAACTCATGCGCCTGGAACCATTCGACCAAGTCGGGAACCACCCCGGGCTCCACGAGGTCCGAGTCGCCACGATAGATCGGCACCCACCCCTGCCACAGGCCCTGCCCCGGCGAGCGAACCATTCCCTTCTCCTGCTCAGGCAGGTCGAAGAACTCCTCCGAGACATCAGCCATCTCCTGTTGCAGGTCATCGGGGATCCCATGCCCGGTGACCAGAACGCACGACCAGTCGATCAGGGCCTGGGTCAATTCGCCGGCGCTTGTCGTGGCCAGGTCAAGGACGGGGACGGTCGCAGTTGTCATCTTGCTGGTCCTATCCTTACCGGTAGCGAAGCATGAACGGTACCGAGCAACCGGCCTGGCGGCTTTCCGAGGATTCCGGACTCACTTAAGCCGACAAACCTGCAATCAGTCTTATAAAAGGGGCAGAAGTCGTCAAGCAGCCCCGAATTGCCACAGGAAAGGTAGCGTGACCGAGCGCGCCCACCAGATGGCCACCCTGTCCCGGAACGGGCGCGTCGACTTCCGCAGCCCAGCCGATCCTCTTCACCCGTCGTCGGCCACTAGCCCCAACGCCGCAATCAGCCGATCGAGCGCCGTCGTCAGCTCCGCGTCGAGCCGGTCGGCATCCGTCGACGCGCCGAGCGCGTAAGCCACTCGTCCCCAGTTGCCGTGGATCCGGCCAGCCCGCCGTCCGGCTTCGATCAGCTGGTTGGCGACCTGAACCTCGGAAAGGCCGGCGAGCACCTCGGCGGGGCGGACGAAGCGCCGGACCATCCCGGTGCCAAGAGCGAAGCGGACCGCCGATGTGACGCCGTCCGCGGCATGAGCAGCCGGGGATGCCTGAGCGCCGCTGGCCACCGCGGACATCAGGGCGTACAGGTCAACGCCGTGCGTGCGGAGGATGAGCTGGGGGACCAGGTCGCCGGCCGGGCGTACGGCCGCCTCGACCAGCGTCCACCGATCTTTCCCAATCTTGAACTCGGCGTGCATGACCCCGCTCTCAAGCCCCCAAGCCCGGGCGACCCGCTCGACCTCCGCCGCGGCGCGGCCGGCATCGGGTTCGGCCGCGATCGGCCGGACGATGTGCCCCAGCTCGAGAAAGCCCTGCGGGCCTCCGGTCACCTTTCGCGTGACAGACGAGAACACCAGACGCTTCTGTGCGAACACGGCTTCGACACTGAGCTCGGGCCCCGGCACGTATTCCTCGACGATGCCGGTCGCGGACGGGGAGAACAAGCGGACCTCACTCCAGCGCGCCAGCGCCGACGCCTCGTCGTCCACCCGGTACACGGCCGTGCTCGCAGCCGCGTCAACGGGCTTGAGCACGGCGGGGCGAGGGCCTCCCGCGTAAAACGCGCGGATGTCGTCCGGGCCGCGTACCTCCTGCCAGGCCGGAACGACCAGGCCGGCCGCGGCTGCGGCAGCTCGCTGGCGGGTCTTGGACCTCGCGGTCCTGGCTGCGCTGACGCCGGCGTTGGGCAGCCCGAGCTCGTGGGCCACCATCGCCGCGGTGATCTGCGAGCCGTCCGAGAGCGTCAGTACCGCGTCCGCGCCGGCACCGAGACGGACGAGCGCCTCGACGTCGCTGTGCTCATCGCGGGCATCGACCCCGTGGAACTCATCGACGGCGTGCTCATACCGGGCCTGCGAGCTGCCATCGGCCAGCACGATCCGCCAGCCCTGTCTGGCCCAGGTCAGGAATGCGCCCGCGCGAAGTACGTCGGCTCCGATGACCAGCAGCGTCGGGCCGCTCCGCTCCACCGACATGATCACCTGACTTGTGTGGATCGCGGGGTCACGGCGGCGGTCGCGTGCTCGAAGAGCCTTCTGATCGAGAACGCGGGAGTGGTCGCGCCGTCGGCTACGAAGATTCCTTTGTGGGCATCGGCATCGCTAGCATGGTCGGCATGATTGGCGGCATCCATGTCAATGTTGCCTCCTCACTTCGATCGGTTGATCCAGTCGAGTGGGACAGTCTCACGTCCGCTGCCGGCCTTTTCACCTCGCACACGTGGTTGCTCGGTGATGAGGCCGATCCATCAGCGGATGTATCGTATCTACTCGCTCGCGACAACAACAGATCACTTGTGGGCGGGCTCCCGTGCTACAGGCCACGGGTGGCCGGCAGCGAGCGATACAGGCTGCGGGTGCTCTTCGGGCGTGACGATGTTCCCAGCTCACGTGAGCTCGTCCTCGCAGGCGGGAGATCCGGTTATCGCAGCGACGTCCCCGTGAGCGACCGCCTTTCCCCCGCCGACGCGAGCGTGGTGCGCACGAGTCTCCTGCGCGAGGTCGCGGCGCTGGCCGCTCGTGACGGCAGACAGGCGGTGCTGCTGTATGTGCCCGCGGATGCCTGCCTCCAGCTTGCGGCGGACGTCGGTGTCGGCGTGCCCATCGGCGCCGACGCGACGATGTCGCTTCCTGGCTGCTCGTTCGCCGACTGGCTGGGCGAGTTCGCCCCGAGGCGCCGCCGGAGGATTCGGCATGAGCTCAAGGTGTACGACGCGGCCGGATGGCGCACAGAGATTGTTTCCCTGGGCGCAGTCATCGATGAGGTAGTGCCGTTGCTGGCGGCGCTTCAGCGCAAGCATGGCGCACTGGCGGAGCCACGCGCGCTGGCGCGGCTGCTTGCCCGTCAAGAGCAGGTCTTCGGCGAGGACGCGATCGTGTTCGCCGGCCGACGACACGGCCGGCTCGGCGCGTTCGCGCTCGTGTACCGGCACGGCCACGGCCTCCAGGTGCGGGCGACCGGGTTCGACTACGATCTCGAGCCCGAGGCCGCATACGCGTATTTCAACGTCGTGTACTACGCGCCAATCGCGCACGCCTACGAGACCAGCGCGCGGGCCCTGCATCTCGGTGTCGATTCCTTGCACGCCAAGGTGCTGCGAGGCGCTCGGCTGACTTCGCTGTGGGCCCTGCCGATCGGATGGGAGTGGCCAGAAGGCGTCGCCTCCGGAGCGGTCCGGCGGGTCACTGACGCATTACGAGCCGAGATCGGCCCGCAGGTGGCGCGGTACTTCACCGACGCGTCCGACCCCTTGCTGCCGGAGCTGCGGCCCGATCCTGTGAGCAGGATCGGCGATTGACGGTATTGCCAGGGGCGGTGCGTGGCACCATGCTGGAGTGCCGAGTCAATCTTGTGCTGCAGCGGCTCTCAGGCGGGAGCGCGGAAGACAGCGTCGGTCGCTGCGCCGTCATGCTGACGAATCAACCGCAAAAGTGGAATGAGGTCTATGCGCATGAGGTTGCGGCGGCCGCAATGGCTGACGAGGGATTTCCTGCTGTTCTGGACCGGCGATACCGTGTCCGAACTCGGCAATCAGATCACCTTGCTTGCGCTGCCCATGACAGCGATCTTGACGCTCGACGCCACGCCGGCTTGGGTCGGCTTCATCACGGCATGCACCACGCTGCCCATCCTGGTGGTGAGTCCGCTCACGGGCGTATGGGTTGATCGGCGCGGCTCGCGATCACTGATGCTGGTCGCTCACATCGCGCGCGCGGTGACGCTCGCGACGGTCCCGCTGCTCGTGTGGGCGTCGATGCTCGATCTGCCGACGCTGGCGGTCATCGCGCTGCTGGTCGGCGGCTGTACCGCCGCCTTCGATGTCGCCTACCTCTCGTACGTGCCAACCCTGGTCAAGCGCGACGACCTCGTCGGCGCGAACAGCGCGATCGAAGCGAGCCTCTCGGGCGCCTCCATGGTCGGCCCGGGCGTGGCCGGCGTGCTCATCCAGATCGTCACCGCGCCCGTGGCCATTCTCTTCGACGCGCTGTCCTATCTGATCGCGGGAGGGACACTGTGGGCCGTTCGCTCCAGAGAGCAGGCCAAGGCCACACCCGACGCATCGGCCCGGGACGAGTTGAGGGCAGTGGCTCGGGGCACAGCGCGCGACATCGGCGACGGTGCGCGACGCATGGTCCAGGATCCGGTCCTGCGCGGGCTGGTCGCGGTCAGCGCGTCTTTCAACTTCTTCGAGCAGGCGGTGCTCACCCTTTTCCTGCTTTACGCAACGAGAGAGCTGCACCTGAACGTTGGCGCGATCGGCCTTGTCATGGCTGCGGCGGGTGTGGGATCAGTCGTCGGTGCCCTGTCCTCGAGCTGGATAAGCCGACGACTCGGCTTCGGGCGCGCCCTCGGCGGCGGGATGGTCGTCGGGTCTGTGTCGCTGGCACTGCTGCCCGCGGTCGCCAACTCCGGTTTATGGGCGTCGATCGCGTTCAGTGCGATGTTCGCGTTCTACGGCCTCGGCCTGACGGTCTTCAACATCCATACGATCACGGTCCGCCAGCTGCGCGTGGAGTCGACCATGCTCGGGCGTGTGAACGCCGGCTACCGCACGATCACCTTCGGGGTGATCGCGCTCGGCGCGCTGGCCGGCGGCGCTGCCGGCGGCCTGCTTGGGTTTCGCCTGGCTCTGGCCCTGGCCGGCACGGGACTCGTTCTCGGAGCCGTCGCCTTCATTTGGTCGGCCGCCGTCCGTCTACGCGGCGACATCAGCCAGGAATCCACTGCATAACCGTTCCGGGATGATCGGAATGGTCGAAGCTCTCAGGACGCCGGCTTCAGCAATCTGCTTGTGATGCCGCTCCAGAGCACCTCGGCGCGCGACCGCGAGTACAAGTCCGAGGCGTACACCAGATCCCCTTCGATGTGATCAGAAACCCTCGACAGTGTCAGGTCGAAGTCGAACATGGTTCCCTCGTTGAGCATGGGGATATCGATCATCTCGATACCGACGAGGTCATAGGCGGTGTCAGGCGGGCTCTGGACGTTGAGGCAGAAGGTGTACTGTGCCACGTCGGTCAACCCGTAGATCTCCCGCCTGAGCAGTTGCCAAGGAACGGTCGGGTAGCGCAGGGCGGCGGCGGTGACCGACTTCGCGTAGTCCAGCCGATCGCGATCCGTGCCCCGGTGGCTAATGCCGGTCAACGCCATGGGCACATCGTTGGCCAAGCATCCGATCAAGGGATGCAGATGGCGCTTGGTCCGGTTGTGGAACGGGACGCCGATAATGACGTCATCCGTGGAGCCGAGCTCGCTGAGGGTCGCCCCCGAGGCGTCGAGCATCAGTGTGAAGAGGGTGCAGCGCGCCGCGCGAGCGCGCCGCTCCATCTGCTCTGTCGCGGATGCATCGAGGAATGCGTCCAGCGCTTCGCCATGCGCCTCGGTACCGCTGGTTCGCTCCCCGTCCCTGGGCAGGCGAAGCTCCGGCAAGGCTGGAGGCAGGAGCTTTCGCCAGTGCGCCAGGAGATCCTTGAATTCCTCGGCACCTGTCAGGCGCCGCTGTTCGCGGCAGTAGTCACTGTAGGTGTACTGCAGCGGGGCGAGCGAGGGATCCTGCCCGGCCATTGCTTGTCCGTATGCCTGGCTGAGGTCGGCGAAAAAGACGCTGAGCGACCAGCCGTCCATGATGACGTGATGGAACACGAATCCGAGGACGTGGTCGCCGTCGGGGAGCCGCATGAGTTTGATGCGCCATAGTTGAGGCGCATCCATGTGGATCTGAGTGCCCGCATCGGGCCTGGTGAGCTTGACAACCTCTTCCTCGTCGGCCGCCTCGATCAGGCTCATGCTGCAAGGAATGGCGTCGGAGATCAGCTGCGCCGGCTCCGAGTCGAAGACCATCCTTGTACGCAGCGGCTCGTGCCGAGCCACCACGGCGGCCAATGCCCGCTCCATGGCCTTGACGTCGAGGCGGCCGTGCAGCCTGATGGCGCCGTAGAGATTGTCGGGTACGGACTGCGTGGTCCGCTCGGCATGCCACATCTCCAGTTGTCCCGGCGCCATCGGCACTTCACGCTCTGTCATGCCAGCCCTTCATCTTGCTCGGATCTGCGTCGGCAGGGCACGCACGTATGCCAACGCCTGACGACGTGGCTCCGCCCGTCCCAACCGGTTTCCAAGATCAGGTCGTAGATATCACGAAAGGCCGTTGCGGCACTAAACGGCGTCGGATGAGGGTCCAGATCCGGGGCGCAGGCCATTCCAGACCAGCTTGGACAGTTCCGCCGCCCCCGACTGCATGAAGATGTCCTCGATGGAGAGCTCGTATCCGAACTCGCTCTCGATCGTCGCCGCTGCCTCGATGGCCGCCAGCGAGTCGCCGCCCTGCTCGAAGAAGTCCTCATCCGGAGCAAGGGGCGCCCGGCCGAGGACGGCGCCGAGGATTTCGCTGACTCGGCGGGCTACGGCATCGGCGGACTGGAAGGTCTGGTCACTGCTCAATGTCGATTTTCCATTCGGGGTCATAGGTATTGTGTCGAGGACGGTAATGGCCGACGGCACCGCCGGAGCGGGCAGCAGTGCCACGATGTGCTTCCTGAGTTCCTGTTCCGTGACCCCGCTGCCGGGCCGCACCACCACCGTAGCCTGAAGGGACGGCCCGTCATGGGTTTGCGCCACCGTCGCGGCAGCCAGGACGACTCCGGGGAAAGACCGGAAGTGGTGCTCGATCTCATCGAGCTCGACGCGAGCACCACGGATCTTGACCTGACGGTCCGACCTGCCCGCGAACAGCAGCCGCCCGTCTGTGTCACGATAGGCCAGGTCCCCGGTGGCGTACTGAGACCCGAACGGTTCGAGCCGCAGTGCCGCGCCCTCCTGCCGCAGGTAGCCCAGCGCGAGATGCGGAGTTCGTACCACCAGCTCCCCGCGCTCCCCGGTGGGCACCGCCAGTCCGGTCGCCGAGATGATCTCGACCTCCGCCGCCGGCGCCGGCTCACCGAGGGGCACCACCGCGGCCGCGTCACCGGCAAGCTCATCGTCGGCGGCCGTGAAGTGCATGGCGACCTGGGGGGTCTCGGTACAGCCGTAGACCACGGTGAACCTGGCCTCCGGTGCGACCTGGGCGAAGGAGTGAAGATCACCGAACCGGACCACTTCGCCGCCAAGGAGCACGCGTCGCAGGTCGTGCAGCGACACTTGCCCCGGGATGAAGATGCGGCGCGCCATCGTGGGGGTCAGGTGCGTGACGGTGAGCCGGTGCTCGCGCATCCACGTCGCCAGTGCCTCCGGGCGCGCCCACGTGCGCAGGTCCGGGATGAACAACTGAGCGCCCAGGGACAGGGGGGTGAAGACGTCCCGGATGAGCGGGTCGTGGGACAGGCCGGAGAGCATGCCGAAGCGGTCACCGGCATGCAGGTCGAACTCCTCCGGAGACCACGTGAGGTAGTGGACGACGGCTGCGTGCCCGCCCTGCACGCACCTCGGCGTTCCGGTCGTGCCGGAGGTGAACGCCAGATAGGCGGGCTGTCCAGCACGCGCCGTGTCAGGGCCCGCGTCGTCCTGGCTGACCGCCCCCGCCGCAGGAGTCACCGGGTCCCGCTTGTCCAGGCGGTCGTCGTCCAGCACGGCATGGGGCCGGCACGCGTCCTCCATGGCCCGCATCCGGGCCCGCGGGTAGGTTCGGTCCAGTATCGCGAACTGGCACCCGGCCAGCAGCACCCCGAGGAGCTGGATGACAAGGCGGGGATTTCTCCTGGCGACGATCGCCACCCGGGAGCCGGGCGCCAGTCCCTGTTCCGTCAGCGCCGTGGCAACACGTCGACCTGACTCGAGAAGCTCGCCATAGGACAGGCACTGGTCCGCGGAAAACAGCGCCGGGCGGTCGGGATCGGCCTCGGCGAGGTGCACGAATCGCGAATGAATGAGCAGGGGAGAAGTGCTGGACGCACGTGACGGAGCGGTCGCTGCGTCCCCGGCACCGAGCTCTCCCCGCGGCTCGTCCGACCCCAAAGGCACCAGCCGACCTCCCGTGGTGTCCGTCTGCTTCGTGTTCTTCCGGCGATGCGAGGGTGTTGGCACCTCAGCTGGTGCCGCTGCTCCCTCGCCAGACGCAGCGGTCCCTTTAATATAAGACACAATATTAAAGCCAACAGTCGATGTTCTGAGTTTCGTGGAACATCCGATGGGCGACGCTGAGGCCTCCACGACCCCGCCGCCAGGTACGCCGCAGCGATGGGTCGGTTCACTGAAGCTGCGGAAGCACCTCCTCGGCGACAAGCCGGAGGTGGTCCAGGTCGGTCAGGTCGAAGAGCTGTAGGTAAACGCGGCTCGCGCCTGCCTTCTTGAACTCGCGAAGGCGGTCGGCGACTTGGTCCGGACTCCCGATCGCGGCATTTTCGAGATGGTCAGCGAAGTCACCACCGCTTTTGGCCGAGATAAGGTCTCTCCGCTGCTCGATCTCCGCTGCACGGGTGCCGCAGCAGAGCGTGACCACGGCCGAGAAGGTTATCTCTGACGGGTCACGCCCGACATTCTCGCAGGCGGCGCGGACTCGGTCATACGCCTCGGCGCTTTTCGCGGGTGACACTCCGTCGGTGTTGTACTCGTCGGCGAACTTCGCGGCCAGGGCCGGCGTGCGCTTCGGCCCCTGGCCGCCGACCACGATCGGCGGGTGGGGTGACTGCACCGGCCGTACCAGAGCCGGGTAATCGCGGACCGAATGGTGCTGCCCCTCGAACGAGTACGGCTCGCCGGGTCGGGCGGTCCATAGCCCTGTGATCAGGGCGAGCTGCTCTTCCAGGCGTTCGAACCGTTCTCTGGCCGGGGCCAGCGGAATGCCGAGCGCATGGTGTTCGCCGGCGAACGAACCCGCGCCGAGCCCGAGCTCCACCCGCCCACGGCTCATTTGGTCGACCTGGGCGACGATGATCGCCAGGTGCCCTGGGTTGCGGAATGTCGAGCAAGTCATGAGCGTGCCCAGGCGGAGCCGGGAGGTTTCCCTGGCAAGTCCGGAGAGTGTGGTCCACGCATCGGCCGGCCCTGGCAGGCCGTCGGCATCGCCCTCCCGTTGCAGATGATCAGTGCAGAAATAGCCGGTGAAGCCGCACTCCTCGGCAAGCTGCGCCACTGCTGACTGCTGGGCGTAAGTTGCTCCCTGCTGCGGTTCGGTGAGGATCCGAAGCTCCATAGCCAACAGAGTAGCGGCCACCGCTTGCACGTCCAGGGCGCGAAACCGAACGCATCGCCCGGCCGTTCGGCGATCGGAGGATTTGGAAGGCGTTCACGTGCACGTGATAGGAGTAGCGGCAATCCCGCCAGTGGGCCGGAGTCACGTTCGCGTACGCCTGGCGCACATCGTCCTTGATCTCAGGCGTTGCGGATCTGAGTCACCATGGCAATAATCGAGGAGCCTTCTCGCTCGGCCGTTATGGGGTGGTAACCCTGGTTTGGACCGATCTCGTAAGCCCTGACTACGCACCTTGGCGATTCATGCTTACGGTGGACGACGTCAACTATAACTCCCATGAAATCGTTTCTCTTTCAGCCGAGAGAAAGGCCTCATCGGTAATAAACCTCTCGTCTGGCATCAACTCCTGCCGTCCGCCTGGGCAGCTTGTTTCCTTCGTCGTGCATGCGGCGGGTCACCCGTTGTTCTGGGATGACTACGACGGCCCCCGAGGACATGTGGTCGGCCGGGCCGCCGTTGCCGCCTGCGAGTCGCTGCGAGGCGACCGGCGACTCCCACTGGGGATCGACAATGTGATCGTCACCGCCGGTGCCAGTGCTGCGCTGACCATAGTCGCCCACGGACTGCGTCGCGTGATGGCCGTGGAAGGTACCTCCGAAACGCCGGAGGCCATCATCCCGGTTCCCACATTCTCCATGGCCGGCGGGTGCCTGACCCAGGCCGGATTCGAGATCATTGAACTGGCGTCGGCCGAAGCCGACCGATGGCTGCCCTCCGTCGATGAAGTCATCGCGGCCCTGACGCCGGCCACCCGCGTGCTGTACATCAACACCTTCAACAATCCAAGCGGTGAGCTCTACGATGCGACAGAGTTGCGCCAGTTGGTGATCTGCGCCAGGGACCGGGGCATCATCATTCTGCACGATACTGTTTCGTCGGACATCTCCTGCGCGGACCCCATCCCTCATCTGCTGTCGATCGCCGACGCCGAACACTATCTGGACGGGGTGGTAACGGTCGGCAGCATGTCAAAGGCGCGTGCCATTCCCGGTTTCCGCGTCGGCTGGCTGATCGCGAGTACCGGTCTGGTGCGCCAATTCGCCCGGCTCAACGACCTTGTCGCGCCATCGTCGCCCGCGATCGCCTCCCCGGCGTTACTGGTGGACCGGATTGCCACCTGCTCCCAGTCGGACATGGCTGATGACGGGAGGTCGCCTGAGGGCCAGCCACGGGAGGCCGGTTCTGCAGATGGCGACGCGGCCGGCTTGATTCGCCAGATGATCGAGCCCCACTACGGGGCGTTCCCAGGGCTGGAAGCCTTCGTAAACGATTCGATGGCAAGCATGGCGACGAGCCGAATCCTTGGTTCCTTGTTGCTCTGGAGACGCTCCCTGCGGGAAACCCTCGCCGCTAACGTCGCCCTGCTGGCGGCGGAGTTCTCAGACCTGGCCTGCCAGGTGCCTCAATGGCGCGGCGACTTCAATACCTTTGTGCGGTTGCCGGCACTACACGGATTCGACTATCTCGCGACGACCTATCAGCTCTTTCGCGACTACGGGCTGCAGACGCTGCCTGCTCCGGCGTTCGGCCGCGATGCCGCATGGTGGACGAAGCGAGGCTACTTCACTCGGCTGTCATTCGCCCTGCCAGAAGAAGAATGGGCGGAAGGACTGCAACGCCTGCGTCATGCCTGCGATGCATGGCAGGGCAACCGAATGTAGTGGGATCTGGGACGCGCCCGGTGTCGCCAGGTGAAGAGGATGACG
This sequence comes from Nonomuraea sp. B1E8, assembly GCF_039871515.1. NCBI lineage: Bacteria > Bacillati > Actinomycetota > Actinomycetes > Streptosporangiales > Streptosporangiaceae > Nonomuraea > Nonomuraea sp. B1E8. Next base: position 234,667 of record NZ_JBDPLS010000007.1, read on the forward strand.
ACGGCCGCGGCCGGCTGGTGCCGTGCCGGCCGCGCCGGGCTTGCGGGTGACGGGGGATGCCTTCAGGTCGGGCGAGCCCTCAGTCTTTCATGTCATCCAGCAGCGCCCGCTCGTCCCCGGCCGAGTAAACCTGCTGATTCCTCAGGATGTGGCTCCCGACGTGCAGCGGAGGCAGGACCTCGCTGGTCCGGGCGACGCAGCTCGGAGCCGGTGTCACGATCGTGTCCCATGCGGGGTAGTGGAAGAAGACGATCGACTGGCGTCGCGGGGTTGGCGTGCCCAGTCCGGGAGGGTTCACCACGCGATGGTGATTGGCATGGATTACCCTATTTGTCCATCTCGCCAGCACGTCCCCCGCCTGAATGAACACGGCGCCCGGCGGTATACGGACAGGCCTCCAGTCGTCTTCGGGTGTATGCGGACGCCGGATCTCCAGTCCGCCAGGGTCATTCCTGGACATGAGCAGCGTGATGCCGCCCTCGTCCGTGTGAGGGCTCAGGCGCACCTGGCCGGGCAGGGGCGCTTCGTGTCTCGACGGGTAGTTGTTCACCGCCATGTCGCAGAACGGCCGCTCCGTCCAGGCCGGGACGTCTGTCGGAGGAAGGTCCAGTGAGGTCGCGACCATGTCGATCACCCTGCTGGACAGGTCACGGAACGCCTGGAAGGCGGCCACCCACACCGGCCGCATCCGCTCTGGCCGCTCTGGCCACAGGTCGAAGGACTCGAGGTCCTGGACCTGGAACCACTCGACCAGGTCGGGGGCCTGGCCAGGTTCGACGAACTCGCGGTCGCCGCGGTATACCGGTGCCCATCCCTGCCACATGCCGTTTGCTCGCGTATGAACCTTGTCCTTCTCGTGCTCGGGCAGGTCGAAGAACTGGGCTGAGACGTCGGCCAGCTCCTGCTGGAGCTCGTCCGAGACCCCGTGACCGCTGATCAACACGCATGACCAGTCGGCAAGGGTCTGGGTCAGCTCGTCGGGATTCGTCACGGTCAGGTCGAGTACGGGGACAGTGGTGTCCATCGTGCGTGTCCTTTCCTTGAGAAGGTCGGCCTGAGCAGTGTGTGGGTTTCCTCATCAGGCGACCGTGATCCGCGCCTCGGCGGCCGATGCCGGTCATGGCCATGGGCGGCATCTTGGCGACAAACCCGGCAAGGGCAGGGAACGCTGCTCGCGATTCATCCCGTTGCAGAACGGCACACCAACAATGACCTGGCCGATGTCTCCGTATTCAGCAAGTGTCACCCCGCAGGCCTCTCCCAGGTGTGCGAACCGGGAGTGAATGAGCTGAGGCGAGGCGCTGACCGCCGGTGGCGCCGCAGACGCCGCGTCCGCGGTGCCGGGCTCTCGCCGCGGATCCTCCAGCCTGAGGGCACCGACCGCACCTCCCGTGTCTCGTCGGCTCCGCGTGGGGCTCGGCGACGAGTGCGTTAACCGATGGCTCGTCGGCATTGTATAGCGATGCAGCGAGTCCTTCCAGGATATGAACGGATTCGTGGTCATGGAAAATGAACAAGCCTTCGAAGCCGACAATGACGTGATCTCAGCCAATCGCCGGTAGGTAGTTGTGCTCGAAATGGGTGAGGACAAGCGCGGCGCGGGCGATGTGGCCGATTCTGCTGGGGCAGGCGGTGCTGTGCTGGAAGATCCGCCAGCGGCCTTTGAGCAGGGCGATTCCGCGTTCGCCGAGGCAGCATAGGGCTCGTAGGAGCCGGTTGTAGGTGCGGTTGTCCGGGCCGAGGACCTGGTTTTCCTCGGGTTACCTGATGGGGGTGTGAATGCCGATTCCGGCGCCGTCGTAGCCGCTGTCGGCTCGACCTGGGCGATCCACAACGGCAGGTCGTCGGGCGCTGACAGCGCCTGGAGGTTGGCGGCTTGCCGGTGGGCTTTGCCGGAGTACCAGGCGTCGATGGGTTCGCCCTTGACGCTGATGGCCTGCTCGGCGCAGCGATCGATGGGAATCAGGGTGCCGTCCAGGATCACATAGGCCAGCCCGTCTGCCCGAGCACGGTCTAGCGTCTCGTGCAGATCAGGGGCTTGAGCTGCGAAGATGTTGATCCCTTCGGCGATGTAGCGGTAGGCCGTGGCGCGGGAGACGCGGTGGTCGCGGCCGAGTTTGGGGATGTCGTGCTCGCCGCGGAAGCAGCGCAGGATCAGCACTGCCTGCCAGAACGGGGCAGGGCGCGACTGTCCTTTGGGGGTGCCGAGGCGGCGTCGTTCGTCTCGGAGTGACCGGGCAACGTGGTGAATCAGTGCGCGGGAGACGTCGAGCGTGGCACGATGAGCAATCACGTGGAGCCTATCGGCGGTTGTGCTTTCTTTGTGGTGAGAACTCATCTACCGGAGGCTCCACGTCCATCTCCGGCCTTCGACAACTCCCCCCGAAAGGCCCGAAACGCCACCACCAGCGCCGGGAACATCCCTCATCGTCCGAATTATTTGCCTGAGATCACCTCAATGCATCTGTTATGGTGACCCCTAGATGGCCGTCTTCCACAGGCAGCAAATCATGATGGGGGCTGGGCTGCGAAGATGCGACAAGGGACGGCGCCTGTTCTGCAAGTCAGCAATCTATCGACACACATTCACCTGACCAGGTCGGTCGTGCGCGCGGTCGAGAATGTGAATCTGAGCATCGCACCCGGCGAGACGCTGGGGCTGGTGGGTGAGTCGGCATGCGGCAAGTCGATGACGGCCCTGTCCATCATCGGGCTGCTGCCGCCGGGCGGAGCGATCGTCGGTGGCTCGATCAAGCTGGACGGCAGGGAACTGGTCGGCCTGGCCGACCATGAGCTGCGCAGGATTCGCGGCAACGAGATCGGAATGATCTTTCAGGACCCGCTCACGTCACTCGACCCGACGAAGACGATCGGCTATCAGGTGGCGGAGCCGGTGCGGCTGCACAAGGGTGTGAGCCGTGCGGCTGCCATGGCCCGGGCCACCGAGGTGCTCGGCCTGGTCGGCCTGCCCCGGCCGGCCGAGCGGCTGGGGGACTACCCGCACCAGCTTTCCGGCGGCATGCGGCAGCGCGTGATGATCGCGATGGCGCTGAGTTGTGAGCCCAGGCTTCTGATCGCCGACGAACCCACGACCGCGCTTGACGTCACCATTCAGGCGCAGATCCTTGACCTGCTGCATGATCTCAAAGACCGCCTGGGCATGGCGATGTTGCTGATCACGCATGACATGGGGGTGATCGCTGGGCATGCCGACCGGGTCCAGGTGATGTACGCGGGGCGGATGGTGGAGATCGCCGAGACGCCGGAGCTGTTCGCCGAAATGCGGCACCCCTACACCCAGGCGCTGCTTGCATCCATCCCGCGGCTGAGCCAGGACAACGGCGAGCGGCTGCATACGATCGGTGGGCTGCCACCGGACCTGTCCCGACCGCCGGTAGGTTGCCGGTTCGCTCCGCGTTGCGACCGGGCCGTCGGAGAGTGCGAGGATCAGGAGCCGCCACTGACGAGGGAGACCGACGGACACCTGTTCTCGTGCTGGCGCCCGATCGAAGGGCCCGCCGATACCGCGACGGGGCTCGGTGTCATGCCCCGCCTGCATGCGGTCGCCCGCCAGTCCGGGTCCGACGGCGAGACCTCGGCGCCGTCCAACCCGCCTCTGCTGGAGGTACGGGACCTGGTCAAGACGTTCCCGGTCGCCGGGGGAGCGATCCCGCAGCGCAAGGCCGCGTTCGTGCACGCCGTCTCCAGTGTCTCCTTCACGGTGGCCGCGGGGGAGACGTTCGGCCTGGTCGGCGAGTCGGGCTGCGGCAAGACCACGATCGGGCGCCTGATCGCGGCGATGGAGCGCCCGAACACCGGGTCGGTGCTGGTGGACGGCCAGGACTTGACCGCGCTCAGCGGTCGTGCGCTGCGCAGGCGGCGGCATGACCTACAGATGGTGTTCCAGGACCCCTACTCCTCGCTCGACCCGACCATGCGGGTCGGCTCGCTCATCCGCGAGCCGCTGAGCATCCAGAACATCGGGACCCGTCGGCAACAGCAGCAGCGCGTCTTCGAACTGCTCGACGAGGTGGGCCTGCCGCGAAGCGCCGTGGAGCGCTACCCGCACGAGTTCTCCGGTGGACAGCGCCAGAGAATCGGGCTGGCCAGAGCACTCACCCTCAGCCCCAAGGTCATCGTCGCCGACGAGCCAGTCAGCGCGCTGGACGTATCCATCCGGGCTCAGGTACTCAATCTGATGAAACGGCTCCAGGCAGACCACGGTCTCACCTACATCGTCATCTCCCATGACCTCGCGGTGGTCCGGTACATGGCCGACCGGATCGGTGTTGTCTACCTGGGCAAGCTGCTCGAGATCGGCCCGCCACAGGACATCTACCAGCGCCCGGCGCACCCCTACACAGCCAGTCTCATCGAGGCCATCCCGGTTCCCGATCCGGCGCAGGCGCGGGCGCGGAAGGACTCGGGAATCAAGGGCGAACTGCCCAGCACGATCAACCCGCCGTCAGGCTGCCGGTTCCGGACCCGTTGCCCGTTCGCCCAGGAGTTGTGTGCCGAGCAGGAGCCGCAGTTGCGCTCGTTCGGTCCCGGCCACATCGCCGCCTGTCATTTCCCGCTGTCCGGCGAGCCGGTCGCCGGCTGAGCCGGGGTGCGCGTCCGCCGGCTTCTCGTACGGCCGAGATAGATGGTAGCCCCGGCTACGCACCTTGACGATTCATGCTTACAGTGGACGACGCCAACGGCGACTACCAGGGAAATCGTCTCACTTTCGGCCGAGAGAAATGCCCCGACCGTAATGAACCTCTTGCCCGGTATTAACTCTTGCTATGCGCCTGTCCGAGGGCAAACTGCCGCGCAGGTTGTACTGCCGGGTCGCGGACTCGATTGTGCAGGGGCAGGGCCGGGCACGGGATGCGGGTTGCCGGCAGTCGGCACGTCGCGGTGGGTGAGGCGGCGTCGCAGGACGGTCGTTCCGTTCAGTAGGGCGAGCAGCCCGATGAAAGGACCGTTTCCCGGTGAGGCCCGTGCGTGCAACGGCGCCGACTCGCGCTGTTCCTGACCGGGTGACCAAGAATGCGAGGGTGACTCGTGGCGCAAACATCCGCCCGCCTTACCAGGTTCCTGGTGGGGAAGGCCGGCACATCAGCCAAGGGTTCGCTGGACGTTGCCCGATCCTCCTGCGCAGAGATCTGCGCCGATGCGGGGTGACAAATCTATTCGCCGGAGAAAGGATGATCGAGACGGTTATGTGCGTGGTACTATCCGATTCGTGACGGCGATGGGTGACCTTGACCGAAAGCGGATTCTAGCCCTACACGCACGCGAGTTGGCGCGGTTCCGAGAGGAACGGCCCAGGTCGGTGGCCATGATCGACCGCGCGCGGAAATACATGCCGGGCGGGGTGCCGATGGTCTGGATGGACTTCGACAACGATCTGCCGATCTATGTCGAGCATGGCCAGGGCGCGAGTTTCACCGACCTAGACGGATTCACCTACACGGATTTCAATGTCTCGGGTATGGCGATGTTCTGCGGGCACGCGAATCCGCAGATCGTGGCTGCGGTCCAGGCGCAGGCTGCCCGGTCCACCCAATTCCTGCTGCCGACTCAGAACACGGTCGAGGTGGCTGAGGAACTGGCCCGCCGCTATTCCCTGCCGCAGTGGCAGTTCACGCTGTCGGCGACGCAGGCCAACACTGAAGCCATCAGGCTGGCCCGGGCTGCTACCGGACGCGACGTGATCGTGTTGTTCCAGGGCCACTACCACGGCACCTTCGATGAGGGCCGGGTGGATCTGGAGGACGGCCAGGTCACCGCGGTGCAGCGCGGCTTGGCCAAAGGTGTCACTGGCCGCGTGCGGATCGCTCAGTTCAACGACGCCGCCACGCTGCGTCAGGCGCTCGAGCCCGGCGACGTCGCCCTGGTGCTGACCGAGCCGACCATGACCAACGCCCCCCTGCTGCTGCCCGAGCCCGGCTGGCACGAGGAACTTCGCAGCCTGACCCGCCAGTACGGCACCTTGCTGGCCTTCGACGAAACGCACACCAATGTCATCGGGCCCGGCGGGGCGACCGCGCTGTGGGGGCTGGAGCCCGACATGGTCACGCTCGGCAAGGCGGTGGCCGGCGGCCTGCCGATGGGCGCCTACGGGGTCGTCGCCGAGCTGGGCGAGCAGCTGGACGGGGCGCGTAACGTCGCGACCGGTGGCACGCTGTCCGGAAACCCGCTGTCGTCGGCTGCGGCGAAGGCGGCGCTGACCGAGGTGCTGACCCCCGAAGCATATGCGCACACCGCCGCCCTGGGCGGTGAACTCGCCGACGGGATCGAGCAGGCCATCCGGTCGGCGGGCCTGCCCTGGACGGCGATCCGGTTCGGCCCCCGGTCCGGGCAGTGGTTCGGGCCGATGCCCCGCACCGGAGCCGAGGCGTACGCGCTGACCGACGGCGAGCTGACCCGCCTCATGCGAATCTGGCTGGCCAACCGGGGCGTATGGGAAGCGCTGCCGGACGCGGGGCCTGCCGTCTGTGTTCCCTCTACCAGCGCGGATGTGGCGCGGTATGTGGAGGCCTATGGTGAGCTACTGACCCAGCTCAGATGATCGGCCGGGCCGGAGCCGTCCGGGACCATGACAGCTGTGGGAGCACGACTTCGCGCAACGAACGGTGCGGAGGTTGCAGAGCAGGCATATCTTCTGGTCGGCGCGGATGGTGTGTGGTCATAGACCGCGAAGCTGACCGGTGCCCCTGCCGTGATCCGGGATTCAGCATGAGGGAGCAGTCGGGCAGTTGGACTGCCACAGTTCTCTATTTGAGTAACTGGTCCTGCCGGGCAGGCAATCAAACTACCTGGAACGGGTGATCAGCAGAACCTCTTCCGGAAGCCGTATGGGCCGGGCACTTGATGATGGAAATCTTCGAGAGCGGTATTATGACTGGCTACCAGATGTGACTGAGTGCGACCCGCGCTTCCCTGGTGTCGCTAGGTTTCGATAGGGGCCGTGGGTGGCAGGTCATTCGACGGACAGACTCTATTGTCTCTTTGGCTCTTCGCAAGAAGATTTTCTTTGGAGATCGCAGGCGCAGTAGATTTCCGGATACCTTTGAGAAAGGGCGCGGACAGGTGAAGTTATCGCGGACCGGCGAGAAGATGTCTGGCATGTCAGGTCTGCGCTCCATTATGGAGGATGTTGCGACGTCGACCGCCTCGGGTTCCTCCAACTGGTTGAACTTGAGCATCGGTAACCCTGCCCCGATCAAGGAGGTCATAGACGCCTGGAGAGATCTTACTGTGACGATCACCGCAGAGGACTTTGCCGCGACGAGCTGCCGGTACGGACCTTCGCGAGGTACGCCGACCCTGGTGAAGGCGATCGTCGACTACTTCAACGCTCGCTACGGCTGGGGTATCACGTCGGACAACGTCGTGGTGGGCCCAGGCAGCCAGATGCTTCTCTTCATCGCCGCCGCCATGTTCGCAGGTCCAGCGGCGGAGGGCTCGCTCCAACGTGTAGTTCTGCCCATGACCCCGGACTATGCCGGGTATCTAGGGCTGTCAATGGACCGCGATGGTATCGCCGGCATAGCTCCCAAAATTGAGCTTTTCGGCGACCGATCCTTTCGTTATGCATTCGACTTCGACGCACTGGATCGTTGCTCGGAGATCGGCATGCTTCTCCTGTCCAGCCCGAGCAACCCGACTGGCCGCAGTATTGATGGCGATGAGCTGACCCGGCTGATCGGCGTGGCGCGCCGGCGCGACGTACCGCTGGTTGTGGACCATGCCTACGGCACCCCATTCCCTCGCATCGCCACTTCTCAAGTAACGCCGCGGTGGGATGAACACCTGATCAATTGCTTCACGTTGTCCAAGGCGGGTCTGCCGGCCGAACGTATCGGGTTTGCGATCGGGCCACGTAGATATATTTATTCGATGGTCTCTTTCATGGCTAATTCCGTCTTGCATGCTCCACAGCTCATGCAAATGGTGGGAGCCAGGGCGCTCACCACCGGGCTGTTGGATCGACTCGCTTCATCGGTGATCTCCCCGTTCTATCGAGCTCGTCGCCTCTTTGCCGAGCGCCTGCTCGCTGATCTCCTGCCCGAATCGGTCAACTGGCGACTACACGCAAGTGAAGGCGGGATGTTCTGCTGGCTGTGGGTCGATCATGACTGGTTTGACGACATGGCTCTGTATCGTCTGATGAAAAGCAAGGAGGTATTTGTCGTTCCCGGTCGTCACTTCTTCGTGAATCCACTGTCCATGAAGTCTGCGTACGCCACTCGGTGTTTCCGGATCAGCCTCAGTGCCGAGGAGCGCGTGATTAGCGAAGGCCTGGCGAGGATCGCGGAGGGCCTCATGGAACTGCGTCGCAGTTGAGTTCAGGATCTCGTGGCCTCAGGCAACTTCGCGTTGCGGGACGTGCTGGCCGGTGTTCGTGCCGGAAGGCAAGATGCGAGACCGCGCATGATCGCATCGCCGCTCCTGAATGGTGAGGAGCGCAGGAACGTACGTACTGTGCACCTGCCGATAATGTCATCCGGCCAGGTCATGGCCCTGCTGGGGGAGCGCCTGACGCGTAGGATCTCCAGCCGCTCGGAGTGCGGCATGATGATCGTTCGTGCTCTTTCGTCTGGCCTATCTCGCCGTCACGAATACCTTCGCCGCGCTGCGGTCGCTGCCGATGGGCGATCGAGAGAAGGACGCCGAGATCCTCGTCCTCCGCCACCGGATCACCGTTCTCGAACGCCAACTCGGTGCCGATACCAGGGTGAGATTCGCTCCTGCGGACCGTGCCTTCCTCGCCGCACTGCTGACATCACTGCCCCGCGAGGTCCTGCACCGGCTGCGGCTTATCGTCCGCCCAGACACTGTCCTGCGCTGGCACCGCGATCTGATGAGGCGGCGTCATGCCCGCACGTGTCGGCCGAAGCGGCCGGGGCGCCCGCCCACGGTCCGTTCCATCCGAGCTCTGATCCTGTGCCTGGCCCGGGCGAACCCGTCCTGGGTATATCGTCGCGTGCACGGCGAACTCGCCATGCTCGGTATCACGGTCGCTCCCTCCACCGTGTGGGAGATCCTCAAGCAGGAAGGCGTTGATCCGGCCCCCGAACGGGCGTCCACCACCTGGGCAGATTTCCTGCGTTCGCAAGCCGACGCGCTACTGGCCTGCGACTTCATCGAGACCGTCACCCTCACCGGGCGGCGCCAGTACATGCTGGCCGTCATCGAGCACGCCAGCAGGCACGTCCGGGTACTGGGCACCACCGCCCACCCGACCGCGGCCTGGACCATCCAGGCGATGAAGAACCTCGTGATGGACCTGGAAGAGGCCGGCTGCCGGGCCCGCTATCTGATCCGCGACCGAGACGGGAAGTTCCCCGCCCTCATGGACGAGATCCTCACCGAGGCCGGCATCCGGACCGTGCTCACCGGGATCCGGATACCGCGGATGAACGCGGCCATGGAGCGGTGGGTGCAGTCCTGCCGCCGCGAACTGCTCGACCGCTGCCTGGTGTGGAATGAGCGCCACCTGCGTCACGCCCTGCGTGAGTACGAGCGGTTCTACAACCGGCACCGCGCCCATCAAGCCCTGGATCAAGCGGCCCCGCTACGCACCGTCCCGGAGCCGATCACGGATCCGACGACGACTCGCCAGCGACGCTGTGCAGACCTTCTATCTTGGTCTTCTGATGGCCATCACTGGGGTCTGAGTTGACGGTGACCGCCTAAACGATCTACCGCGATACACGGTCCGTACACAAGAGCAACCATCGAGCAACCAGCCATGATCAACAGCGAGCGCAGAGGCCAGCGAAAACCGAGAAACCCCAGGTCGGACGCGGTTTTGGTGAGTAGGGCGGGTGGGACTTGAACCCACGACCCACGGATTATGAGAATCCTTGAGCTGTGTCGCTCTGTGCCGCCGAGTGTTGTTTTGTATCGTCGTGGCCGGGATTCCTCCCGTCGCCGTGTCGGTCGGTGTGGTTGCGTACCATGTCGTAGCGCATACACGCGAGCAACCACAGAGCAACCATGCGTTTTTGACCATCGGTAACATATGCCGTTAAATCCCTTTCCTCGGCGTGGCTGAATAGATCCGGCTTCGACGGGGAGGCTCGAGCTTACGGCTGACCGAACCCCGTACGAGCGGCCATCGAGCAGCCGTTGCTCAGCCGTGGCCGGCCACCTCGTGCTTGCCATAGCCCAGATGCGACGACAGCTCGGCCTCCAGAGCGCGTTCCAGCACTGCGCCTTGACTAGCTCGCCGAGCATCGAGCCCTCACCTGTCAGCCGCGGCCCGCCCGCCCCGTCGCGCGAGCGCTCCAGCAGCAGATCCAGTACCTGATCGCCGATCAGGTCCCGCAGGGGCACCTCGCCGTCACGACGGGGGATTGGTCCCCGCCATGCTCGGCCTGAGCCAGGCCATCTGTGGCACCTTCGACCATGGCGACACCGAACGGCGTTCCCTTGCTGAGGTGCTCGCGGAACGGCTCGGCCGCTCTGACTACGACACCGCCTACCAGAGGGACGCTGCCCTGACACCCCATGAGGCCACCGACCGGCTGACAGCACTGCGCGTTCAGGGGCGTGGGCGGGCATCATGGTGGGCCATCGCGATCTCTCATCAGCCCGTCGGCCGGGTCGTCTACTCCTGGCGACGATCCAACCTACGGCCTTCGCCGGCCCGCTCAGCGCAAGGCCGAGCTTGTGGGGTGCGGAAACTGGTGGAACGGACGCTCTCTGGACCGCAAACGGCTGGTGCCATTTGGCAGCCGACGAGGCCGGCGGGTGTCCGCCAGCCTGTCGGTGCGTTGCTACCAAGCATGCGCTCGTCAGCGGCGAATCGTCCCCGTTGCTCGGTGCTGGGAGCGGTCGATGCGGCCGATGGCCTCGACGGTGCCGACCTCCGGGGACTGCTGGAGCGTGTCGATGCGCGCCGCTAGATCACGGAGGCGGGGGAGCGCGAACAAGTCCGTCAAGGAGATGCCCGCGTTGAGCCGTTCCCGGATCCGGGTGACGACCCGCAACGCCGCCAGTGAATGCCCTCCGACAGCGAAGAACTCCGCGTCCCGGCTTACGTCGGAATGGCCCAGAACCTCGCTCCAGATAGCGGCCAGGGCCTTCTCGGCAGGCGTCGCGGGCTCGCCGCCCTCACTGCCGTCGGCTGCTGTCGGGCGTGGCAGTGCGCTGCGATCGATCTTGCCGTTGGGCGTCAATGGGAACGCCTCCACGCCGTCCATGATCATCCAGACGGACGGCAGCATCGGAACGGGCAGCGTCTCCGTAAGCGCCGTCCGCAGGGCCGCAGGGTTGACAGATGCTCCAGGCCTCGGAATGACGTAGGCCACCAGCCGCCTGCCACCTGCCGGGTCGGCATCCGCGATCGTCAAGGCGTCTGCCACCTGCGGGTAGGCACGGATCGCGTGGTCGACCTCGCCCAGCTCTATCCGGGTCCCGCGGATCTTGACCTGACCGTCCATACGGCCGAGGAATTGCAGGCGGCCGTCGTTCGTCCAGCGCACCAGATCGCCTGTGCGATAGCCGCGCGATCCGTCGGGCGCCGTCATGAATCGTGCTTCGGTCAGTTCAGGGCGGTTGAGGTAGCCGCGGCCCACGCCCGCTCCGAAGATCAACAGCTCTCCTGGGGTGCCCCGGGGGACGAGCCGGCCGCAGGTGTCCACCACGCTCATCCGGGTGTTCGCGATCGGCCGGCCGATGGTCACCGACTGGCCCGGAGCGATCTCGGCGTACGAGACCGAAACCGTCGTCTCCGTGGGACCGTAGCCGTTGAACACCCTGACGTTCAGGGCGAGAAGTGCTTCGGCGAGCGACTGCGGCATCTCCTCGCCACCGCACCAGATCTGCCGCAGGGTCGAGGGCGGCGCCGACGTGTGGGTCGTATAAAGCCGCAGGGCGGCCGGGGTGACGTCGATCACGGTAGCGCCGTGGCGGCGGATCAGCTCGTGCAGGACCGCCGGATCCGCTGTCGCCTCCGGGGCGATGGCCGTCCGCCCTCCCACGGTCAACGGCAGCATGAGCTCGCGCCCCGCCGGGTCGAAGGACAGAGACGTGAGGGCGAGGAAGCAGTCGTCGGCACCGAAGCCGTGGCTTGCGGCGTACGCATCCATATTGTTGAGCAGGGAGGAATGCTCGATCATGGCGCCCTTGGGGCGGCCGGTCGAGCCGGACGTGTAGATGACATAGGCGAGGTCGCCGCCGTCGAGCTGCACGTCGGGCCACTCCTCGTCGGCTGCCTGGGTGCAGCGGTCCGCGTGGATCACGTCCACCTGGTCGCCGGGCTTGATGTGGCCTGCCGCGTCACCTGCCGTCAGCAGATGAGTCATTCCGCTGTCGGCAATCATGAACTCCAGCCGCTGCGCCGGATATCCAGGGTCTAGCGGCACGTACGCGCCGCCTGCTTCCCAGACCGCGAGCAGGCCGGCCAGCATGAGGCGGTTGCGCGGCATGCACACGCCGACCAGCGAGCCCCGGGTCACCCCGCGGTCGCTCAGGACGGCGGCCAGCCTGCGGGAATGGTCGGACAGTTCGGCGTACGTCCAGCTACCCTCCGCATCCTCCACGGCAACGCTGCCCGGATTCCGCTCGGCCACGGTGCGGATCTTCCGGGGCAGTACGGTCGGATCGTGGTGCCGGATCGGTCCGGTGCCCAAGGCGGCCAGCGCGGCGCGCTCGTCGGGACCGATCACGTCGAACTCGGCCACAGGCTGCCGGGGGGCATCGCAGGCCTCCTCCAGCACGCGGCACAGCTGGTCCGCGAACCGCTCCACGGTGGCCGCGTCGAACAGCTCGGTGGCGTACTCCACCTGACCGGCCAGTCCGCTTGTTGTGGGCACGAAGCGTACGGTCAGGTCGAAGTGGGAGGACGTAACCGGTTCCGGCTGCCGCAAAAGCTTGGCACCCGGCAGGTCGAGCGCGACGGCCGGCACGTTCTCCAGCACGAACAGCGCCTGAACCAGCGAGGTCGAGACCGACGAGCGCTCCGGCTTCAGCTCCTCCACCAACTGCCCGAAGGAGACCTCCTGGCGCGCCAGCGCAGCCAGAGAGTCGTCCTTGACCCGCCGCAGCAGCTCTGCGAAGGAGGGGTCGCCAGCGAGGTCGGCACGCAACACCAGCGTGTTCACGAGAAAGCCGAGAAGACCTTCGGACTGCACCGTGGTGCGATTGGCGACCGGCGAGCCGACCAGGAACCGCTCCTGGCCGATCCACCGGTTCAGGACGATGTGGTAGGCCGCGAGCAGGGTCATGAACAGCGTTGCGTCATGCTCACGTCCCAGCCGTTCCACACGGTGCAGGAGGTCAGCGGGTATGTGGAAGGACCAGGCCGCACCCTCGAAGGTGCGCACGGCAGGACGGGGGCGATCAAACGGCAATTGCAGGACGTGCGGGTAGCCGGCGAGGTCGTGGACGTACTCGTCGCGCAGTGCGGTCACCTGCGCTGAGCCGGCGCGCTCGTGCTGCCGGCGAGCGTACGTGCCGTACTGCACCGGCGCCGCCACGGCCGGCTCCGGCGATCCAGCCAGCCGGGCGCGGTAGTGGGTGGCGACCTCTTTGAGGAGCAGGCCCATTGACCAGGCGTCTATGACGAGATGGTGGAGGACGAAGACGAGACGGGTCTCGGGCCCGGCGTTCACCAGGGCCACGCGCAGCAGGGGCGCGCTGGACACGTCGAACGGCCGGGACGCCAGGGCGGAGACGGCTTCCTCGACGGCCGCCGGACCCTCGGCGTCGACCAGCTCCACGTGCGGCCGGAGCTGCTTCTCCACGATCTGGACCGGGTTGCCGTGGACCACGGCGAAGCGGGTGCGAAGGATCTCATGCCGCGCAACGACCTCGCCGAGTGCCCACTCCAGCGCGTTCAGGTCGATCCGGCCCTGGACCCGATACACGTCGCTGACGTTGTGGATGGCCGTGCCGGGCGCCAACTGGCCGGCCAGCCAGAGTTGCTCTTGATTCGGCGAGAGCGGAGCCGGTTCCCAGGTCCCTTCCTCCTCGGCCGGACCACCGGTGTCCGCGGTCGCGACAGCAGAGTCGGCGCCTGTGTCCGCTACCCGGTCCGAGAGCAGAGTGGCGAGCGCGCGGGGCGTTGCGGCGGTGAAGAAGTCGCGGTATCTCAGCTCGGCCCCGTACCGGTCGCGGATGCGCGCGAGCAGCATGGTCAGTTGCAGGGAATGCCCGCCGACCGCGAAGAAGTCCGTGTCGGCGGATACCGGGAGACCTCCCAGCACCTCGGCGAACAGTGCGGTCAGTTCGTCGACGGCGGCTGCTTCGTCCGCCGCCCCTGCCGGAGCTTGGTCGTGCGGCGGCTCCGGCAGCGCCTCCCGGTCGAGCTTGCCGTGGGGCGTCAGCGGCAACTCGTCCAGCGCGACCAGGGTGTCCGGCACCAAGTACGGAGGGAGCGCCGCGGCCAGCGATTCTCGCAGCCCTGGCACGTCGCCCAGCCCCGGCCCGGGGACGACATAGCTGACGAGGCGCAGTTCCCCGTCCGGGCCGGGCCGGGCCACCGTGACCCCGTCGCGTACGCCGGGCAGGACCCGTAGCACCGCGTCAACCTCTGCCGGCTCGGCCCGATAGCCGCGGATCTTGACCTGGTCGTCGACGCGGCCGAGGAAGTCCAGGGTGCCGTCCGGGTTGAGGCGGGCCAGGTCGCCGGTCCGATAGGCACGGCGGGCGAAGGGCGCCGAGACGAACTTCTCCCGCGTCAGCTCGGGTCTGCCCAGATAGCCGCGAGCGACACTGGTGCCCGAGATCCAGATCTCGCCGGCCTGCCCAGGGGCGGCGAGCCGGCCGTTCTCACCCACCAGGTGGATGCTGGTCCCCGCGATCGGCTTGCCGATGGAGGGTGGAAGAGTTTCCCCGTTCGAGTCCGAACCGGCGGGCGCGACGATGCCGGACGTGGCCACGACTGTGCATTCTGTGGGCCCGTAGTTGTTGACCAGGGTGTAGGGAAGGTCCACCGGCCGGGTGCGCAGCCGGTCGCCGCCGGTGAGCAGCAGCCGTAACGGCAGGCGGCCCCGATCCGGGTGCCGGATGGCGTACTCCGCCAGCAAGGTAGGCATGAACGCCACGGTGAGGCGCTCGGTCGCGCACCAGTCAAGCGTCTCGTCGAAGGCCTTCCGCACCTGGTCTGGGGCGACATGCAGGCTTGCCCCGGCCGCGAGTGCCGACCACACCTCCCAGACGGCCGCGTCGAAGCCGGCGGCCGCGAGGTGGGAACAGCGGTCCGTGGGGCCGATCCCGAAACTGTCGCGGTGCCAGCGCACCAGGCCGACCAACTGGCTGTGCTCCACCATCACGCCCTTGGGTGCCCCTGTGGAGCCCGAGGTGTAGATGACGTAGGCAAGGTCGTCGAGCTCTGGCGGTGCGGGCCAGTCGGCGGAACCCGTACTGTCGAGCAGGTCCGTGCGGACGACCTCCGCTCTGCCCGCCGGGATGCGTCGAGCCAGCGCGCTGGTGGTCAGCAGCGCTGTGCAGCCGCTGTCGGTGGCGAGGAATTCGAGGCGCCGTGTCGGATACCCCGGGTCCAGCGGCAGATACGCGGCGCCCGCCGCCCACACGGCAAGCAGTGCGGCGATTCCGTCGCTGCCACGAGGTAGACAGACGCCCACCAGGTCGCCGCGCCGTACGCCGCGCTCGCGCAGCGCCGCCGCCAGGCCACCAGCCCGCGTGACGAGGTCCGCGTATGTCAACTGCCCGTCCTCGGCGCTGATCGCGACCTGGCCAGGCTGCCGGGCGGCCACCCGTCGGACCATCGAAGGTACGGTCTCAGGCTCACCGGACGCTGTCATGGGTGCCTCCCTGGGCAAGGTGCAAGGTGTCGTCGAGCAGCGCGGCGACCGTCCGCGAACTGCCCGTACCGAAGGGGAAGAAATGGCCGCCGTCCAGCATCCGGACGGCGAAGTCGCCGGTCACGGACCGCTGCCAGGCGCCGGCTTCGGCCGCCGGCACGCTCTCATCGCTCCGGCCCAGATAGAGCCGCAGCGGGCAGGGCAGCGGCACGGCCCACGCATCGGTGTAATCCTCGGCTGCGCGCAACTCCGTACGCAGCCGGTCCAGCACGGCATCGAGCAACTCCGGTTCGTCGAAGACCTCCTGCGGAGTGCCGCCCAACTGGCGCAGCAGCTCGCGCAGGGTGCCGTCGTCCTCCCGGCTGAACCGGCGTCGCGGCGGCGAGGATGGGGCCCGGTAGGCCATGGCGACGAGGGCCGCCAACCGGTCTGCGGCACCGGCCGCCACCAGGTGCTGCGCCGTCTCGTAGGCCAGCACGGCTCCGCGGCTGTGTCCGGCCAGTACCAATGGGCCCTGGAAGGTGAAGAGTTCGGGCAGTAACAAGCGCGCGGAATCCGCCAACGCGCCGTCGCCGACGGCGAGGTGCAGCGGCCAGGGGTCGACGACACTCAGCCGGACGTCCCGCCCGAGGTGCCCGGCCCACTCGCGGAAGTGCGCGGAGGAGCCGCCCGCCCCCGGGAACACCACCACATGGAGCCGGGCGCCGAGTGCCTCTTTGAGGCTACGGATGTACAAAGTCGCCTCGCGATTCGTCCTCATCGCCGCCGTCGGGGCGGCGTTCGGGGCCAGTCGCCGGGCCGTCCTCGGCCGTTATCCTGACCCGTCGCGGCAGCAGCCAGGCCGCCGCGAGGATGTGCCCCAATGCGCCGATGACCAGCGTCGGCCTGATGCCGATCCACTCGCCCGCGAGTCCGCCGGCCATCGCCCCCAGCGCGTATGCGCCGTACGTGATCACGTAGTTTCCCGCGTGCACCCGGCCCTGCATGCGCGCCGGCGTAACCTGCTGGCGGTAGGTAAGCTGCGTCGTGGAGAACACGATCATGCCGATCACGAAGATGCCGTGCGACGCCACCAGGTACACGCTGACCAGAGGGAGCGGGCCCTGTGCGAACGGCAGTATCAAGCAGCCGGCGGCCATCACGGCCTGGCCGGCCACCAGAGCTCCGGACACGCCCAGCCGGGCGGTGACCCGTGAGGTGAGCAAGCCGGTCGCCAGCGCTGTGCAACTGGCCGCGCTCAGCAGCAGCCCCGCCAGGAGCGGGCTGAGCCCCAGGCCATCCATGACGAACAACAGGTACAGAGACACCATCATCGCGCTGAAGAAGTTGCTGGTCGCGGCGCACAAGGTGATGGCTCGCAACTTTGCTCCGCGCAGAACGAACCTCAGCCCTTCCCAGATCTGCGGCTTCTCGTGGACCTCCGTATCGGGCACCCTTCCCGGCAGCCTCACCCGGGAGATGAAGCACGCCGACACCGCGTAGCTGACGGCATCGACGATCACCGCGAAGGGCGCGGTCAGCGCTTGTACGAGCGCGCCGGCCAGCGAGCCCCCCGAGACCTCGGCGAAGGTGGTGACCTTCTGCAGTTTGGTGTTGCCGTCCAGCAGCCTGTTGTCACGCAGCAGGTCAGGGACGTACGCCTGACCGCAGATGGCCGAGAGCACGCTGAACGTGCCGACCAGGAAGGCGATCACCACCAGGGCCGCGATGGAGAGCGCGTCGAGCACGTGCAGCACCGCGATCGCCAGCAGAAGGACCATGCGGGCGAGGTCGCAGTAGACAAGGAGCGAGCGCTTCGCGAAGCGGTCGATGAGGGTGCCGAAGTGCAGCCCGAACAACAGTGCCGGAAGGAACTGGCAGAAGAACAGGACACCCTGGTCCAGAGCGCCGGCTCCCAGGCTGAGGATGGCGATCACCGGGATCGCCATCGAGGTGATCTCACTCCCGATCAGGGATATGGACTGTCCGGTCCAGAAGCGTGCGAAGTCCGGTTCGTCACGCAGCCTGAAGGATTCGCCCTGCGCCCTCGCCATCGTCATGGCCGTCCGCCGGTACGTGCGCCACGGCGCCTGGCTGCCGTCTCCTGCATCGAGCGGCGCTGTGCCGCGGGCGAGCGGGCCGGCGGGCCGCCGGTTGCGCCCGCCCGGACGGCGAGCGCGGCGATGCTGGGATATGCGAAGAAATCGGTCAGCGGCAGGTCGATGCCGTACCGGTGGGACAGCTCCTGCTTGACCCGAACCGTCGTCAACGAGGTGGCCCCGAGGTCGAAGATGTTCTCGGTGACGCTCACCGAGGGGACGCCGAGCACGTCGCACCACACGTCGTGCAGCTCGCGTTGCAGCCCGTCAGCGAGCGGCGCGTGCCCGCCGACCACCATGTCCGGCTCCGCCAGTCGTGCCACGGCCTGGCGGTCGCTCTTACCGCTGGGCGTCCGCGGCAGGCTGGACAAGGTGAGCACACGACGCGGGACCATATGGTCAGGCAAACGGCTGCGGGCCCACTCCCGGGCCTCGCGGGTCAGGTCGCCGGGCGGTGCATCAGCCGGGTCCGGGACGACGGCCGTGACGAGCAGCCGCTCACCGGAGGCATCGGTCCTCACGGCGGTGAGGGAGTCCCCGATTCCCGCGTGCGAACGCAGCACGGCGTCTATCTCGTCCAACTCGATGCGATGTCCCCGGATCTTGACCTGGTGGTCGGCCCGGCCGAGGAACCGCAAGGTGCCGTCGGGGTTCCAGCGGGCCAGGTCGCCGGTACGGTAGGCTCGCGTCCCGTCCGGTCCGGTCGCGAAGCGGCTGGCAGCCGTCGCGGAGGAATCGGTGAAGCCGCGCGCGACGCCCGCGCCCGCGATCCACAGCTCGCCGACTGCGCCGATCGGGGCGAGGCCCCCCGCCGCATCGACGACGAATACCCGGGTGCGGTCGATGGGGCGGCCGATGGACACCGTGGCAGGGTCCGTAACCTCGGCGCGTGTCGCCCAGACCGTCGTTTCGGTGGGCCCGTACACGTTGTGCACGCGCACTCCGAGCCGCAGCAGCCGGCCGGCCAGGGCCGTAGACAGCTCCTCGCCGCCTGTCAGTACCTGTCGCAGTAGCGGCGGCCGGGTATCGGCGTGGTCGCAGTAGAGCCGCCAGGTGGTCGGGGTGGCCTGTGCGATGGTCACCTCCTGATCACAGAGCACCGCGTGCAGCCGCTCGGGGTCGCGGGCGGTGTCGGAGCCGGTCACCACGACGACTCCGCCGACCACGAGCGGCAGGAAGAGCTCCAGCCAGGCCGGGTCGAACGACATGGACGTCAGGGCGAGCATGCGGTCGCCCTCGCTCAGGCCCAGCGCGTCTGCGAATGACTCGATCTGGTTGGCCAGCCCTCCGTGCTCGATCAGGACGCCCTTGGGCTGCCCGGTCGACCCGGAGGTGTACATCGTGTACGCCAAGTCCTCCAGCCGGGCGGGCGGCAGGTCAGGGGAGGCGGAGCCGGATGGAGAGAGGTCCTCGACGAAGACGACCGCGGCGTCGGGCCCGGGTCCGGTCCAGTCGGCGAACGGAAGTGTGTCCGCGAGCTCCTTGGTCGTCAGCAGGAGGCGGCTCCCGCTGTCCTTGACCATGAACGCCAGCCTGGCCTGCGGGTAGCCCGGGTCGAGCGGCACATACGCGGCCCCGGCCGTCCACACTCCGAGCAGCGTCGAAACCATGAACCTGCTGCGCGGCAGGCACACGGCGACCTGGTCCCCGCGACCGGCACCGAGTCGCAGCAGGGCGGCTGCGACGGCGTCGGCGTGCTGCAGCAGCTCACGGTAGCTCCACGAGCCGTCGGCATCCGTGACAGCCACCCGGTGGGGGTGGGTGCGCACGTAGCGGCGGATCCGCTGGGGGAGCGGCTCGGGCGGCCCGGCGGGCTCCCGTCCGGCGCCGAGGCGTAGCAAGTCGGCCCGCTCGGCGGGACCCAGGATGTCGATCTCCGACACCCGGCGGCCGGGGTCCCTCGCCAGCTCCGCCGCGGCGGTCCGCAAGTGCTCAGCCAACCTGTGCGCTGTTCGGGCCTCGAACAGCTCGGTGGAGTAGAAGATTTCTCCGGTCAGCCTGCCGTCGGTGGCCGGAGTCAGGTTCACGGTGAGGTCGACCTGCGCCGTAGCCGTCTCCAGATCTTCCGCCACCAACCGCGTGCCGGGCAGCTCCAGTCGCCCGGCCGGGGTGTTCTGCCAGCCGAACATGACCTGGACGAGGGGATTGTGACCGAGACTGCGCTCAGGAGCGAGCTCCTCCACCAGCCGCTCGAACGGAACGTCCTGCCGGGAGAACGCCGCGATGCACCGGTCCCGTACGCGCTCCAGCAACTCCTCTGCGCAGGGGTCGCCCGTCAGGTCCCCGCGCAGTACCAGCGTGTTGGCGAAGAACCCGATGAGCTCTTCCGTCTCGCTGCGTGTGCGACCCGCCACGGGCGTGCCCACCAGCAGGTCCGATGCCCCGGACCACCGGCTGAGCACGAGAAACCAGGCGGCGAGCATGGCCATGTAGAGCGTCGCCCCAGAGCGTTGGGCGAGCCGCTCCAGTGCGGACACCGTCTCGGCAGGGATGTCGAAGCGGTGCACGGCGCCGACGAAGGACGGCACCGCTGGACGCGGCCGGTCGTACGGGAGCTCCAGCAGATGCGGCACTCCGGCCAGCTCGTCCGCATAGGCGCGAAGCTGCCGGGCAGCATCTGCGGATTCGGCCTGAGCCCGTTGCCAGATCGTGAAGTCGACATATTGGAGGGGCGGCTGGTCCAGCCCGGGTACGGTGCCGTCGAGGGCGGCCCGGTAGAACTCCGAGATCTCGGTGACGAGGACGCCCATCGACCAGCCGTCCGCGACGAGATGGTGCAGGACGAACGCCAGCACGCTCCCCTCGGTCCCGCGGATCAGGGCGACCCGGACGAGTGGCGGCCGGGACAGGTCGAATGGCTCGCACTCGAAGGCGTGGAGCGCGCGCCGGACGTCTTCGGTGTCGATGACCTCGACCGTCGGCTCCGCGGCCGGCACCACGATCTGGACGGGTGCGCCGTCAGCAGAGCCGAACGACGTGCGCAACGACTCGTGGCGCGCTACAACGGCCGTGATGGCCTGACGCAGGGCTTCGACGTCCACCGTCCCGTCCTGCACGCGGTAGCAGCGGGCGACGTTGTGCTGTGGGGTACCGGGCACCAGTTGCTCGACGAACCACAGTCGCTGCTGTGCGAACGAGGCGGGATAGGCCTCTGGGAGCGTGCTGTCGCCGGTCACCATTGCTCCTCCCTGTCCATGATCGCCGAAAACGCTTCGCCGCGCGCCATCGTGGCCACCAGGAGGTCGTTGTCCACCACCGGAGGGGAGGCGGGCGGGCGGTGGTCGAGCAGGTGCCCCATCGGGAGGTCGAGCGCACCGGGATGAAGGCCGAGGGCGGCATCGCGCAGGGCCGTCAGGTACTCCGCCAGCCGGGCGGCGGGTTCGTAGCCGGAGAGGACGAGGTCCACCCGGGCGTCGTCGCTCGGGAAGGCGTCCAAGCGCAGCCGGTGGTCCTGTCGTGCATACGCGACCGGGGCTTCGTCCACCAGCCGGAACCCGGCATCGCTCTCGCCGACATGGGCCGGCGGGGCGTTCTGGTAGACGACGTAGGAGTCGAAGAGCGCCCGACCTTCCCGCACGCCCGCCAGGTCGTCCAGGACGGGCAGAGGGATCATGTCGTGTTCCATCAGATCGAGGAGTGCTGACGACGCTCCACACAGCCAGTGCCGTACGGAGTCGCCCTCGCCGGCCGACCAGCCCACCGGCAGCGTGTTCATGAACATCCCCATGGCGTGCTCGATGCCCGGCACCTCTGCGGAGCGCCCGGAGGTCGTGACCCCGAACTGGGGCTGTCCGCGCCCGTCGAGACGCGTGTGCACCGCTCCCCACAGCCCTTGGACACCTGCGGCGGAAGTGACGCCTGCCGCCCGGCAGGCCGCGGCGAACGGCTGCATGGTGGCAGAGTCCAAGGTGGTCTGCACGACGTGGAAGTCGCGATTGGACAGCCGCTCGACGGGTGTCACCTCGAAGTGCTCCAGCGAGTCAGCCCGTGCGCGCCACCAGTCGCGCACGCCACCGGCTCGCATCTGCTCGGTGCGCCACGCCACGTAACGGCGGTAGTCGAACTCCGTGGCCGGCGGGAGAGCCCCGCCGCCGGTGCTCCCAGCCAGACGGTGGTAGGCGTCCAGGAAGCGGCCCAGGTAGATGGTGAAGCTCCAGCCGTCCAGCCGGCGGTAGTCCATGGTGATCACCCAGCACCCGTGCTCCGGTCCCAGCCGCAGGAACGCGAACCTGGTCGGGATCTCATCGGCTGGGTCGAAGCCCCGCTCGCAGTCGGCCACCAGGAAGTCCCGCAGCATGCGCTCGGCGTCGCCGCGGCCTGACCAGTCGTGCTCGATGATGGAGCCGGCCTCCGCGATGCCAGGGCGCTGGACCGGCCCGTCGGCAGTGGACACCAGCCCGGTGCGCAGGATCGCGGTGGCGGCGATCGTCTCGTACCAGGCATCGGCGGCCGCCTTCGCGTCCACGGCGCCGTGGTAGCGCAGTACGCGCTGTACGACGAAGACGCCGTCCGTGCCGCGGCCCGGGAGCCGGCGCAGCATGTGCTGCTGCAGCGGAGACGCCGGGACGAGGCCGTCCGCATGCTGCGTGGCTGGGCGAGACCCGTCAACCTCATCAGGTGAGCGGCCCTTCGTGTCCAGGAACTCTGCCAGCCGCTCCACCGTCTGATGGGCGAATATCGAGCGGATCTGCACGCTGTGGCCCGCCTGGCGCACCCGCGCGGCCACCCGGGTGCTCTTGATGCTGTCGCCTCCGAGCTCGAAGAAGTTGTCCTGCGCGTAGACCTCTGCGACGCCGAGTACCTCGCAGAAGGCGTCCGCCACCAGCCGCTCGGTGGGGGTTCGCGGCGCCGTGCGGCCAGTGGCGGCCGGCTGCGTGGCAGGTATGCGAGCCACCGCGGCGCGGTCGATCTTGCCGCTTTCGGTCGTGGGCAGTGCGGTGACGGGGATTACCGTGCTGGGGACCAGGTAGTCGGGAAGCAGGTCGCGCAGCCGATGACGCAGCAACTGGGGCAGGGCACGCAGCGCCTGTCCCGCAGCCGGGGAATTGGTGTGCGGCGGGCTGACCGGATGCCGGACGACGATGGGGGCGCTCGCCTGGTGGAACAGCGCCGCCAGGCTGCCGGGAACGCCCGACGGAGACCATGTGACCTGGGCCTCCAGACCCAGCTCCTTGGCCAGTTCGGCCAAGTCGTCGGGGTGGATTCCGCCCTTTACCGCCATCCGGGCGTTGGGGATGCCGTCCACTGCCAGCACGCGGCCGTCGGCCGCCTCCAGCGCCGCGCGCAGCCGCTCGAGCGTGCCGACGGCGGTGGACCAGTCCATGTACTCCGCAGCCTCGGCCGTCTCCTCGTGAGTGGAGAGCAGGACGTCGTAGCGGTAGGTGGTGAGCTCGTTGCCGGCCCGCCCCGGCTTCACCGTGACCCGCGCGTGCCGCAGCGGCAGCACCGTGTCGGCGAGCTCAGCGAAGTAGCCGGGGTCGATGAGCAGTTCGGTCTCCTCCGCCGCCCGGCGGCCCGCCTGCGCGGCCAGCCCCGCCGCGTCGCCGGCGGGGTCGTGGTGCCGGAGTACGGATCGGTGGAAGGCCCCGGCGAGCGCAAGGTTCCTGACATCGCCGACGAAGACGCAGCCGCCGGGGTTGAGCAGCCCGGCCGCGGAGCGCAGTACGTCGCTCAGATAGTCCTGGGCCGGGAAGTACTGCACGACCGAGTTGAGCACCACGCAGTCGAAGGAGCGGCCCTCCTCCTTCAGCACGGACAGCTCGTGGGCCGCCAGCCGACGCAGTTCGAGCCGGTCGGTGAGGCCGAGCCGTGCTGTCTCGCCGGCCAGATGCTCCAGGCCGACAGCGGAGACGTCGACGCCGAGATAGCTCTCGGCACCCGGTGCCAGGCGCAAGGCGAGCAGCCCGGTGCCGCAGCCGACCTCCAGGTAGCTGCGGGCCCCGGTGGCGCTGATCGCGTCGACTGTGGCGTTGAGCCACTCCACCATTTGCGCCTCGGGTATCGGCTCGCCGGTGTAACTGCTGTTCCAGCCCTTGAAGTTCAGCCCCGGCGAGTGCGTCGGTTCGCCCTCCTCGTATGCCCGGTCGAATACGTCGGACCAGTCGGCCACGGTGGCCGCCTCACGTCTGGCGCCCAGCCGGGCGGTGTCCGCCACCACGTAAGCCACAAGCTGACCGTCACCGGCAGCATCCGTGCGCAGCAGCACGATCGCGTCCGAGACCTCCGGCTGCCGGCGCAGGCAGGTCTCCACCTCGCCGGGTTCGACCCGGAAGCCGCGCACCTTCACTTGATCGTCAATGCGGCCGAGGAAGTCCAGCAGTCCGTCCGGGCGTCGGCGGACCAGGTCGCCGGTGCGGTAGACGCGGTCACCGGTACTGCCCGAGAAGGGGTCCGGCAGGAAGCGCTCCGCGGTGAGATCCGGCCGGCCGAGGTATCCGCGGGCGACCTGCACTCCGCCGATCCACAGCTCGCCCGGCCGGCCGACACCGACCTCATTGCCGTACTCGTCCACCACGTACGCCCGGGTGTTGGCGACCGGCCCTCCGATCGACGGCACCCCGGCAGCCGGATCCCATCGCCAGTACGTGACGTCCACCGCGCATTCGGTCGGCCCGTAGAGGTTGTCGACAGCGATCCCGCAGTCGGCGTGGACACGCTCGCACAGCTCCCAGGACAACGCCTCTCCGCTGCAGAAGATCCGGCGCAGCGCGCCGCCCGCCAGCGTCTCGGACGCCAGCAGGGTCGACAGCGCGGTGGGCACGAAGTGGAGATGAGTGATGCCGAAGTCGCGGATCTCGAAGGCCAGTTGCCGGGGCTCCCGATGTGCGTCGGGGGAGGCCAGCACGAGCGTTGCCCCGTACATCAGGGGCCAGAGGAACTCCCACACAGAGACGTCGAAGGTGTAGGTGGTCTTCTGCAGCACCCGGTCACCGGCCTGCAATCCGTACTCGCGCTGCATCCACACGAGGCGGTTGAGGATGGAGCGGTGCTCCACCATCACGCCTTTCGGCTCTCCGGTGGAGCCGGAGGTGTAGATGACGTAGGCGAGGTCGTCGGAACCGCCGTCGAGCCGTGGCCAGGACGGGTCCTGCTCTGCCAGCAGCCGCAGCGTCGCGGGGTCGTCCAGGCAGACGATGGCGATCCCGGGGTCAACGCCCGCCAACGCCGACCGGCAGCTTGTCGTGGTCAGCAGGACCTCCACGCCGCTGCCACGGACCAGCTCCGCGATGCGCCCGGCGGGCTGGCCGGGGTCGAACGGGACGTATGCTCCGCCGGCGGCGAGGACGCCGACCAAGGCGGGTACCAGCTCCGGCGAGCGGCGCAGGCAGAGACCGACGAGCCGGTCCGTTCCCACCCCGTGCCGGGAACGCAGCAGTCGCGCAATGCGCCCCGCGCGGTCGGAAAGCTCCTGATAGGTCAATTCGAGGCCGGCCACTTGCACGGCGATCCGGTCGCCATATGCTGCGGCCCCGGCGGCGATGCGATCCGTGACCCTGGTTCCTGGCCGCAGGTCGCTGTCCGTGTCGTTCCATTCGGCCAGTTGCCGTCGTTCGGGCCCGGTCAGCATCGGCGCGGTCGCGATACGCCGCCCGGGTTCCGCGACCAGTGCCCCGAGGAGGTGGAGGTAGTGATCGGCGAAGCGGGCGGCCGTCTCGTCGTCGAAGAGGTCGACGGCGTACTCGACGAAGCCGGTGTATCCCTCGTCGCGGGGGAAGAGCTCCAGCGTGAGGTCGAACTTGGTGGTGCCGGTGCTCGCGGGAAGCGGCTCCAGCCGCGCGCCGGCCAGCTCCATGGCGCTGGCCGGCGCATTCTGCAGGATGAACATCACCTGGGCGAGCGGGTTGTGGGACAGCACACGCTCCGGAGACAGCTCTTCGACCAGCCGCTCGAACGGGTACTCCTGGTGGGAAAGGGAGTCGAGCCAGGTTCGCCGCACCCGATCGATCATTTCCGCGAAGGTGGGATCGCTTGAGAGGTCTGCCGGCAGCACCAGCGTGTTCACGAAGAACCCGACGACCGATTCGCACTCCACCCGGGGCCGGTTGGCCACGGGGGTGGCGCAGGTGAACCGGGAACGTCCGCTCCACCTGTGCAGCAGAACGTCGAACGCGGCCAGCAGCACCATGTACGGCGTTGCGGCGTGCTCGCGGGCCAGCCCTTCTACCGCGCGGCGCAGGGCCGCAGGCACCTCGAACCTACGCCGGCCGCCCCTGAAGCTCTGCACTGCGGGGCGCGGCCGGTCCGCGGGTAGCTCAAGGACCTCGGAGCTGCCCGACACGGCGTCCTTCCAGTATTGGGCGTGCGCTCGGTACCCCTCGGTGTCCTCCTGGTCCCGCTGCCAGAGCGAGTAGTCGAGGTACGTGATCGGAACCGGGGGAAGCTGGGCGGGCGTCCCGGCGGCGAACTCGCTGTACAGAGCGGTGAACTCGCGTATGAAGACGCTCAGCGACCAGCCGTCCGCGACGATGTGGTGGATGACGATCGCGAGCACGGACTCGGCCGGGCCGGTGCGGATCAGCAGGACCCGCAACAGTTGGCCGCAGGAAAGGTCGAACGGCTCGCGGAAGAAGTCGGCCAGCAGCCCGTCGACGGCTGTGTCCGAAGCCGTTTCGGTGCGCACGTCCGTGATGGCTTCGGAGGTGGGGACGATGATCTGGACCGGTTCGCCGTCCACGCTCTCGAACCGGGTGCGCAGCGCGGGATGCCGATCGACCAGGCTGTGAACGGTGCGCTGCAGTGCCGACGGGGACACGTCTCCGGTGACGCGATAGCTGCCGGCGATGTGGTAGGCGCTGCTGTCCGGAAGGAACGAGCTGAGGAACCAGATCCGCCGTTGCCCTGCTGACATCGGCGCGTGGGTTCGACCCGTCCGCGGGATCGCCGACGTGGAGTGCCCTGCCCCACGGCCCCGGCGCAGTGCGGCCAGCCGTTCTCGCTGCTCGTCTGTGAGCGAGCGTGCGTGGTGTTCGTAGGACATGCCGAGGACCTTTTCCATTCATGTGCCGATTGACGGTTCGCTTCGTTCCTGATCGTGTGAATGCCGGCCCGGTGCCGGTCAGCGGCCGGTGACGACCGCGACGAGTAGCTCGTCGACCGCCCGGGCGAGCGCGCGCGGGGTTGTCGCCGTCAGCGGGAGGTGGACGGGGATGTCGACGTCGAACATGGGCCTCAGGCGCGCGACGAGCTGGGCGGCGGCGATCGAGTCACCGCCCGCGGTGAAGAAATCCTCGTCCGGCTCCGGTCGGGCGCCCAGAATCTGCTCCCACCAGTCGCGGACGGCTTCCAGGAGCTCGGCGATCTCGCCGTCCTGTGCGTCGGCGGCCGGCTCGGGTTCCGTTCGCGGCCGCGGCCTGGTGCCGTACGGGTCGATGCCGCGCCTCAGGTCCTCCAGAGCCGGGTGAAGCACGGGTGCGGTGAGGAACGTCCGCGGCGGAGCCTCGATGCGCAGCCCGCGGTCGGCAGCGCTGTAGGCGGTCCAGTCGACTGCGCATCCGCGCCGCCACAACTCGCCGACGGCCCGCGGTACGAGTGCCGCCGGGTGGTCCGCGGGCTCCTCCGGGAGCACCGGTACGCAGTTCTCGGCGGGAACTCCGCCTTGCCGGGCCGCCCGCAGGAGCCCCGAGCCCAGGCTCAGCTGCACATAGAGAGCCGCGGGATACGCACCCGCCACAGTGCGCAAGGCCCGCGCGAACTCAACGGGTTCGCGCAACTGGGCGCCCCAGTACCCCGGGTCGGTGGCCTCTTCTGGGCGCAGCCACTCGCCGCTGCGGCACGAGATCAGCGGGATGCGGGGAGCATGCAGCACCCGCGCGGGCAGTCGCGCGGCGAAGTGGGCGGCGGCGGGTGCCATGCCCGGGTGGTGGAACGCGTGGGACGTGTCCAGGGGCCGGTATGTCAGCCCTCGGTGGTCGAGCCATGCCAGCAGACGGCTTGCCGCCTCGGGTCCGTACGAGATCGCGGTGGACGTGGGCGAGTTGACGACGGACACGCGCACATCTTCCGGCAGATCGCGCAGCAGCTCCTGACCCGCCCTCACGAGGAGCATCGAGCCCGCGGGCATCGCGGCCATGGCCTCGGCCCGGCGGCAGATCGCCTCGGTCGCATCGGCGAAGGTGAGTACCCCCGCGAGGCAGGCCCCGGTGAGCTCGCCGACGCTGTGCCCCGCGATCGCGTCGGGGTGCACGCCGGCGGCCGCGAGTGCGGCGTGGACGCCGGAGGCCAGCAAGTGCAGTACCGGCTGCGCGACGCGGGTGTCCGGCGTGAGCCGTCCCTCGGTGAACGCCGACCGGACCTGATCGGCCGTCCTTCCGCCCGCCGCTTCCGCGACGACGTCCATCCCCTCGTCGACGATCCCGGTGAATGCGGGGTCGGCCCCGTAGAGCTGCCGGGCGGCTCCATCCTTCAGCACGCCTTGCCCGGGCAGCAGATAGACCACGGCCGGCGTGGTGGCAGGCGCGGTCGCGAACGACTCGGGGCCGGGCCAGGCCGACTGGGGGACCTCGCCCTCGGTGGGCACCACGGCCACAGCGCGGACCGCGAGCGCGGGCCGTCCCGTGCGCAGGGTGTGTCCCAGGTCATGGCGCTGCTCGGGCCCTCCCGCGGTTGCGGCCTCCGCGAATGCGGTGGAGGTCTCGGCGAGCCGCTCCGGGTCGTCCGCCGACAACGGCAGCAACTGCCAGGCGCGGCGCTTCCCGCGGACGGGAGATCCTCCGGCCGGAGGGTCACCGATGATCAGGTGGGCGTTGGTGCCGCCCAGGCCGAAATTGCTGACGGCGGCGTAGCGCGGCTCCGCACCCCGCGGCCAGGGCTGGCACTCGGCGGAGAGCCTGAACGGTGATCCGCCCAGATCGATCGCTGCCGCGCCCTCCACGATGGGCAGGTTGGGCGGGATACGCTCGTGCCGCAGGGCCAGCAGGCAGGCGATGGCGCCTGCGGCGCCTGAAGCGGCCGTCAGATGACCGACATTTGCCTTGATGGCGGACAGCCGGATGTCGCCGCGCGTGGCGCCTGCCTCTCGGAAGGCCAGAGTGGCGGCTTCGATCTCCAGGGGGTCGCCCACGGCCGTCCCCGTGCCGTGCGTCTCGAACATGCCGATACGATCGGCCCTCAGCCCGGCCACATCGAGTGCCTCGGCGATGAGGGCGGACTGCCCGCTCACGCTCGGCGCGGTGTAGCCGGCACGGTCCCTGCCGTCGCTGTTCACGACGGTGGCCGCGATCACGCCCAGGATCGGGTCGCCGTCATCGACGGCGGCGTCCAACCGCTTCAAGAACAGCGCCGCTATCCCGTTCCCGTCCACGGTGCCGTCCGCTCCAACGGTGAACGGCTCGCAGCGTCCCCGCGGCGAGAACACGCCCCCCTCGGAGTAGAAGTACCCGGCGTCCTCCAGATCGATGGCGGTCCCGCCGGCGACCGCCGCATCGCATTCGCCTGCCAAGATGGCCTGGCTCGCGAGGTGGATGGCAACCCCTGAGGTGGAGCAGGCGGTCTGCACGCTGATCGCAGGACCGGTGAGCCCGAAGCAGTACGCGATCCGCGTGGCGAGGAAATCGGCGTTGTTCCCGGTGACCAGCCACGTCTCGTCCAGCACACTGTCGGTGTGCCTGAGCCGGCCGCGAAGCATCGGACCGTGGTCACCGATCCGCGTGCCGACGTACAGGCCCACTTGCCCCCGCAGGTCCGCGATGTGGTGACCGGCGCTTTCCACGGCGCGGTAGCACGCCTGCAGCATGGCCCGATGCTGCGGATCGGTCAGTGCGGCCTCGCCGGCGCTGAATCCGAAAGCGGCGGCGTCGAACGCGAGGGGATCGGCCAACGGGTAGGCGACGGGAACGTACTGGGGATGGGTGTAGGTGCGATACGGAACGCCGCGTCGGGCCAGCTCCGCCCGGTCCAGCTCACGCCGCCCGCTGCGGCCCTCGGCAAGCAGCCGCCAGAACGCGGCCGGATCGGCCGCCCCGGCTGTGCGGATGGACATACCCACGATCGCGACCTGATCAGTCATCGGCAGGCCCGCTTCACGGCCAGGGCGGCCGCGACCACCAGCTCCACCAGTTCTTCGTGCCTGCCAACGGTCCCCCGCAGCACCGCGAGCTGCTGGAGGGAGCCGAGCCGCCAGCTAATGCGCTGTCCATCGCGCACGCGCGTCTCCACCCACTCCACGGCGGGCAACTCCGCGAGCGCCTCGAGTGGAGCGATGGACACGATCTCGCTGCTGTCCTGAGGACACACCACGAAGTACTGGAACACGACGCGCTCCGGTGCCGCGCCGGAAGGTAACTCCGCGGGCCGGCCCAGCGCCACCGACATCGCGGCGCGCACCATGTCGACGCCCGTGGCGCGCAACGTGAGCTCGCCGACCCAACCCCCCAGGCGCCCGTTGACCTCGATGATCCGCGGCCCCTGCGGGGTCAGCTTGACCTCCGTATGGCACAGGGAGTCACGCACGCCCAGCGCCGTGATGGCCGCATGGGCGAGAGCGGTGATCTGCTCGGCCTCCGAGGGCGTCACCATGGCGGGAATCGCCTTGCCGGTCTCCCGGAACGGTGCGGCCAGGGGGAAACTCCCGGTGATCCCGAACGTCGAGATCTCCCCGGCTTGGACAACCGACTCGACGGACACATAGTCGCCGAGCGGCGGTCGTGCCGGCCCATCGAGCAGCAGCTCTTCCAGGACGAACGGACGGTCGGGCCCGACCGCGAAGCGCCGCGCCACCGCCATGCCCTCCCCGGCCGACTCCACCCTGCAAGTGTCGACGCTCGCCGCGCCATGCCGTGGCTTGAGCACGGCAGGAAAGCCGACCAGCTCGCCGGCCGCCGCCACGTCCTCCGGCCCGTACAGAGGCACGCAGGCCGTCGACTGCACTCCCCGCTCCGCCAGCACCTCGCGCTGCCGGAACTTGTCGGTGAGGTCACGGGCGACCGCCTCATCGTGCCCAGGCGTTCCGCAGGCCCGAGCCAGGGCGGCCGCTCCGACGATCTGGTGCTCGGCGCAGGTCATCACACCCGAAGGGCGGAGCGCGACGACTTCCTCGCAGACCTGCTGCCACGGCAGACCGGTGATGTCCACGACCTCAGCCAGGTCTCGCATCAGCGGCAGCTGTTCCGCCACGTGCGGCAGCGAACGGTCCGCGAGGAAGACCAGCTCGCACAGCCCGCGGGCGGACGCGGCGATCTGCATTGCGGACGCGCTTCCCACATCGTGCAGGACGGCAAGCAGCGGGGCCGGGGTTTCGGCGGCATGGTCCATCGGACCCCCTTGGCAGTGTGGTCAGCGAACGCGGACGGCCTGCCCTGAAGCCTGGCACCGGCCCGTTCGGCTACCGTATGGAATCCGCATGGGCGACGAGAAGCGGGCATGCCGACTCCTGGCCCGCGCCTACTCCCATTTCAGCGAACAGGCCATGGGCGCGCCGCAGCAGCCAAGTAGCCGCGGAACCGCCCATGGTCGCCGCCCGGAGCCGTCCGAGGGTGAGGAGCACCCTGGCCTGGACCAACCGCTCCCCCGACTGCCCACTGCGCAGCAGGGCACGGTCACACTCGGTCTCGGAGGCGGCGTGCTCCCCGAGGGCCAGCAGCGCGACCGCCAGTACGCCGTGCGCCCGGGCGAGCACTACCGGTGCCTTCTCCTGCGCCAGTAGCACTGCGCGCTCCGCATCCGCACGCGCGTGCGACAGCCTCTCTGCGGCGCAGGAGATCTCCGCTCTCGCGGTCAGCGCCTCCACCAGTCCCTCCGCGTAGCCCGTACGCTCGGCGATCTCTACAGCGATCCGGACGTGCTCCGCGGCGTCGGCGGTCCGGCCGAGGCCGAGTTCGGCGCGAGAGCGCCACGCCAGGGCGTCTACCTGGCAGTTCTGGTGCTCGACTCGGGCGGCGATGCTCAGTGCCTGCTCCTGGACCGCGATGGCCTCCGTATAGCGGCCGGCGTCGCAGTGCACGCGGCCGAGATACTCGAGTGACATTCCCTCCGCGAAGGCGGAGCCTGCCTCCACGGCGCACCTGACCGCCCGGCGCAGCACAAGCCGGGCATTGCCGAGTCTTCCCTGCTTCTGACGTATGAGGCCGAGGTTGCTGCACGCGAGAGCCTCCAGGTGTTTGGCCTTCGCCGACACCGCCAGCGGAATCGCCCGCTGGAGCGCCTTCTCGGCACGGGGCAGCCGGGCGAGGGTGAGCTCGGCGGAGGCGACGTTGTTCAGGCATTGCGCCTGGCCGTACGCGCTGCCCAACTCCTGGTGGATCTCTGCTGCGGTGGCGTACAGTCCGACCGCCTTCCCGGGGTCGCCCAGTTGCTTGACGGCCACTCCGCAACCCACCAGCGCGTATGCCTCGCCCAGCCGCCAGCCCGCCCCGCGGGCCAGATGGAGCGCCCGCTCGTACGCTTCCAGCGCCCCGCGCAGATCAGTCAGACGCCAGCGGACATGCCCCGTGGAGAGGAGCATCGCCGCCTCGCCCTGCCCGTCTTGCTCCTTCTCGGCGGCCCCCAGCGCGAGGCCCACCAGCCGCAGCCATTCGGACAGGGACCGGCGGTGGTGGAGCAGATCCTGCAGCGCGTCCACGATCAGCCACGCGTAGCGCCGGGGACCGTGCTCGGCCACATGGGCCAGCAGGCCGACGAGGTTGTCCCACTCGGTGTCCAGCCAGGCCTGTGCGGCTGGGGCTCCGTCGAACTCCTCGGGGTACACACCGGGGGCCGGCGGTTCATCGGGCAGGATCGTGTCGCGGAGCCCGTGTGCCCGCGCCACTGCCCGCACGGAGTGGAGGCTGTAGTCGAGCAGTCGCCGCACGGCGTTCGCCCGGTCATCCGCGGTCTCCTCCGCCCGGGCGCGCTCGGCGGCGTAGTCCAGGACAAGGCCGTGGACGCCGTAGTCGAGCTCGGTGCCGCCGCTGACGAGGTGTACCCGCGCTGTGGAGTCGAGCAGATCCTGGGCCTCCGGAAGCGGCAGGCCGGCCAGTGCGGCCGCGGCCGCCACGGAGATCCGTCTGGCCGGTACGAGGCCGAGCAGCCGGAACATCCGGCGGTCCGCCGGCTGAAGTGACAGATAGGACAGGTCGAGAGCGGCCCGCACTGCCGTGTGCGGCTCACCCGCCAGTTGCAGGCGCGTCAGTCTCCCGCGCCGGGAGAATTCCTCGACTATGTGGCGGACTGGCCGACCGCCCTGCTCGGCGATGCGAGCGCCGGCTATGCACAGGGCCAGGGGCAGGTAGCCGCACAACTCGGCCAGCCGTTCGGCGGCGCCGTCCTCGTCCAAGATCTGGCGACCGCCCACCTGCTGCAGCAAGGCCAGCGCATCGTCGCGCCGCATCACATCGATAGTCAGACGGCGCGCACCGTCGAAGGCCACCAAGCCGCCGAGCCGGTCCCTGCTGGTGATGAGGACGAGACAGCCGGAGCCGCCGGGCAGCAACGGCCGCACTTGGGCAGGTTCGGAGACGTCGTCGAAGACCAGCAGGCAGCGCCGGTCAGCGAGCAGCGAGCGGTACAGTGCCGCCTGGGCGTCGACGCCGACGGGGATGGTCCGCGACGACTGGCCGAGTGCCTGCAGCAGCAGCGGCAAGGCCTCGTCCGGTCCCATGGGTTCGGCTGTGTCGAAGCCGCGCATCCCGAGGAAGAGCTGCCCGTCGGGGAACCGGTGGGCGGCCCGATGGGCCCAGTGGAGGGACAGGGCGGACTTGCCCACGCCGGCGGGGCCGGCGACAACGATCAACCGTTCTGCACGGGCGTCGAGTTCGTCGATCTGGGAGAGCGCGGACTCCCTGCCGACGAACCGCCGAATGCCGGCCGGCAACTGCCTCGGGACATCTGGCGTCGGCGCCGGACCGACGGAGGGAGTCGGAGCGCCGTCCAGCAGTTCCTGGTGCAGACGCTGCAGCTCGGGCGTGGGCTCGACGCCCAGCTCGTCGACGAGTCGCCGCCGGTAGCCGCGGAACACCTCCAGCGCCTCGGGTATCCGGCCGGTCGCACGCAGAGCGCGCATGAGCTGGCCCCTGGGGCGCTCGCGGAGATCGTAACCGTCCATGCGGCCGCGTAGCTCGGCTACGGTCTCCTCGTAGCGCCCCAGTGCCAGCCTGGCGTCGTTCCTGGTCTCGAACGCGGTCAGTCTGAGCTCATCGAGCCGGGCCGCCTCCTGGAGGGCCAGGAGTCCCGGCGCGTCCGCAAAGGGTTCTCCCCGCCACAGTCCCAACGCCCGGTCGCAGAGCTCGATCACCTCGTCGTACCGGTCGAGCTCCGCCGCCCTGATCGCTTCGGTCACCTGATGCTCGAAGAGCGAGGTATCCACGGTCACACCGTCGACCTGGAGGAGATAGCCGGGCTGCCGGGTGATCAACAGCCGGGGACCGGCGTCGCCGCAGGATCGGCGCAGCTCTGCGATCAGCGCGCGCACGCGGGCCCTGGCACTGCTCGGCGGCCTGCCCTCCCAAAGGCGGTCTGCGATCTGCTCGGCAGGTACCATGCGTCCCGCCTCGAGTAACAGGATGGAGAGCAGGGCACGCTGCTTCCCGGTCAGGGCAACGGGGGCGCCGTTCACGACGAGCTCCGTGGATCCCAACAGGTGTAGCTCGATGTGCATTGATCCCATGGGATGACCGTAATTGAACGAGCGGTTGCTGGCGTGGGCCGAGGCGCTATTCCGTTGCCTTCGGGCGTGGCCGCCGTATAGGGGTGGCCAGGGCAGCGCCCTCGGCCAGCCTACTGGCTGCTTCGTGATGCCAGGGCTCGAGCGCGCTCGGCTAATGAGATATGTGGGTGCCCGAAACTCGGCCGTTGGGGCTGACCTGGGGTTCGGAGTTCCGGTTGCTGACAGGGATGATCGCTCTTCATGGCGCTGCGGGTGTTTTTTCGATGTTCTTCTTTCAGGGGGAGAGGTTGCCACCGGCTCCCGCTGAGCCGGTGGCGTGCCTACGCACCGATAGAGACGCCGAACTCGGCTTCGATGACCTTGAACATGGGATCCCAGGCCTTCCACTCGGTGTTGGTGTGGACGGCGATGGTGTGCTGGCCGTCGTGGGTGCCGATCGCGAAGAAATAGGTGCCCCAGAAGCTGCCGCCGATCCCGCGCAGCGTCCGGCCGCCGGTCGCCTGCTTGCCGAGCTCGAACAGGCCCAGGCCGTAGCGGGAGTGCGGCACCCAGTAGCTGCCCTCGGTGGAGACGGTGGCGTACCTGCTGGGGGTCGCTCGCGATCAGGCGCTGCGCCTCGGCCAGTGCGCGCTGGAAGGCGGCCAGCGCGCGGGGGTTCTCCCGGACCCACTCGTCGGTGGCCGTGATGCCCGCGGTGCGCAGGTTCGCGAAGTCCCGGCTCATCGTGTCCGCGACGTTCCGCACCTGTCCGGTGTGCCCGGCTTCGACTCCTGCCCTGCGCACTGCCGAGGTCGGCTGGTTGGCGGGGCTGGCTGCGCCCGGCACGCACGCGAATCGTCGCTGGGGACGCCAACTCCCTTGCGCCGAACGACGCGGAACCAGACTGAATTCTCCGGTCCGCTCTGGCCTTCCTGCATGCCGCCGACGTCCTGGGTGAGCGCACCGCCGGCGATGACACCGATCGAACCCCTGGGGGCGGTTTCGGCGGTTGAGGTGCGAGCGCGCGGGACACCAGATGGACCTTCGCCGAAGTACGGGGGAGCGGCGTCAGAGGGTACGCAGGAATCTGAACGTTGTGCAGGAGACCCTCGGCCACGTCTCCTCCACCTTCACCCGCGACAACTACACCAGCGTCTATCCAGAGGTGGCCCGTGCCGCCGCGGAATCCACGGCCGCCCTGATCAACACCGCCGCACGCGCCCAGACCGCCCGGCTGATCACTCTGCAGAGCCACACCGGCGACACCACCACCTGAACCACCGACCCAGGCAGGCCTGCCGACCCTCCGGCGGGCCTGCCTCTTTGCCTGCAGCGGCCGCAGCGCAGATGGCAGGCAGTCGATCGACCCGAGCCTGCCTGGCACACTGGGCCGAGAGGATCGCCGCGAGAAGTAGCGGATCTTTTATCTGCTGGTCAGAAACGCCTGGTGAGCGCGACGAGGCGGCTTGGAGGAGACTTGACCGCGCATGAGGCCATCGCTGACCGGCGGCGTTGTGCAGACCTTGTGGCTTGATCTTCTGATGGTCGTCACGGGGGTCTTAACTGACGATGGCGGTCGGAATGATCTACCGCGATACACGGTCCGGACACAAGAGCAACCACCGAGCAACCGACCATGATCAAAAACGAGATCCGAGGCCGACAAGAACCGAGAAAGCCCAGGTCGGACGTGGTGTTGGTGAGTAGGGCGGGTGGGACTTGAACCCACGACCCACGGATTATGAGTCCGATGCTCTGACCGGCTGAGCTACCGCCCCTGGATTCAGTTGTGTGACGTGCGGTGGGCGTCGAGAGGATCATGCCGCCGCCTCGCGCAAGCTAAGGCTAGAGCATGGTAACCGCTTGTGGCGCCCGGCCGGACGGAAGACATCCCCGTACACATCATTCCACGCCCGGACGTGTTGGTGGAGCCTGTGGCGATCATAATCGGGTCTCGGCCGGGCCCTCCAGCACCGCGACC
Organism: Nonomuraea sp. B1E8; assembly: GCF_039871515.1. Taxonomy (NCBI): domain Bacteria; kingdom Bacillati; phylum Actinomycetota; class Actinomycetes; order Streptosporangiales; family Streptosporangiaceae; genus Nonomuraea; species Nonomuraea sp. B1E8. The sequence continues at coordinate 271,048 of NZ_JBDPLS010000007.1, forward strand.
GAGGGGCCGGGCGGACATTCCCAGCGGGTACGCAGGTAAGCCCGGTACCGTCTGGGCGTGGTTGTCAGACTGGTCTACGAGACCCACTCCACCACCGTGGACAACGAGACGGGCATCGCCACCGGATGGTTGCCGGGTGAGCTGTCGGCGCTGGGGCGTGCTCAGGCGGTGGAGTTGGGGGTGCGGCGGCGGAAGGTCGACGTCGTCTACTCGTCTGACCTGCGGCGGTCCGTGCAGACGGCGGAGATCGCCTTCGGGGACGGTAAGGAGATCAGGCTCGACCGGCGGCTCCGGGAGTGCGATTACGGGATCTACAACGGGCGGCCGGTGAGCGAGGTCGCGGCGTTGCGGAGCAGGCACGTCGACACCCCGTGGCCGGGCGGGCAGAGTTACCGGCAGGTGGTCGCCGAGACGGCGGCGTTCCTGCGGGACGTGATGGGGGAGTGGCAGGGGCGGACGGTGCTGGTGGTGGCGCACACCGCGAATCTTTGGGCGTTGCGGAACCTGCTGCACGGCACGTCGCTGGAGGACCTGGTCGGTGCGTTCGAGTGGCGGCCGGGGTGGGAGTTCGAGCTGGTCTAGAACGTTCGCGCCCAGGCGCCGGGGGAGGGGGAGGGCCGGCGAATGTCGGGTGCTGCTCGGCACTCGCCGGCCCTCGGGTCTCAGGTGTTGCTGCTCGGCACTCGCCGGCCCATGGGCCTCAGGGGGTGGTGCTCATGGCCGGTTCAGGCCCAGCGTGTACGCGCCGGACCCGCTGTAGGCGTGCACGCGGTACCGGTAGTAGCCCGCGGTGCCGTTGTAGGTGATGGTCTCGTCGGCGTTCGGGCTGTCGCCTCTGGCCACCACGGTCCAGGAGAAGCCGTTCCACTTCTGCAGGTACACGTCGAAGTCCGTGCCGTCGGGCGCGTCCAGGCAGGCGGCGTGGGTGCCGGAGGTCGTGGCCTGGTAGTAGGAGCCGTTCGGCTGGTACGCGCTCTGGTTCCCGCTCAGCGATCCCGTGTAGGTGTCCTCGTAGCTCTGGCAGCCCTCCGGCGGGTCCGGGTCGCCGCCGGACGTGATCAGGGTGAGGCCGCCCACGGAGAGGAGTTCGCCGAGGGGCTGGAAGTATGTGGTGCCGCCGACGCTGCAGTTGCCGGAGCCGCCGGAGGTCATGCCCTGGGCCTGGTCGCCGGAGATGAACGAGCCGCCCGAGTCGCCGCCTTCGGCGCACACGTTCGTCCTGGTCAGGCCGGACACGGTGCCCTCCGGGTAGTTGACGGTGGCGTTGAGCGCGGTGACGGTGCCGCAGTGCCACTGGGTGGTGGAGCCGGAGCGGCACACGGAGCCTTGGGGCTGGGTGACGGTCGAGCCGCGTACGGGGAGGGTGCCGGCACTGTAGCCGTTGACCACGCCGGGCGCGGTCCAGTCGGAGTTCGTCGCCACCCAGGCGTAGTCGTTGCCCGGGAACGACGAGATCTGGAAGGTTCCCTGCGCGACCCGGTTGTACCCGGTGGTGGTGACGCCGGTGCCGCCGCAGTGGCCGGCCGTGGTGAAGCCGAGCTGGCTGCCGCGGCTGGCCGCGAAGCCGATCGAGCACCGGTAGCCTTCCGAGGTGTAGTACGCGTCGCCGCCGCGGATGTCGTAGAACGGGCGCGGGCGTTCGGCGGACCGTTCGAACTTCACGGCTTCCGCGTCCACGCCGCTGGAGGCGATCCACGATCGCGCCGTCGCTTCGTCGCTGGTCTGGACGACGACCGCGTTGTCCTGGGGCGAGACGGCCCAGCTGTGCACGGTGGCGGGTGGTGCGGCCTTGTCGAGGCTCTCCTTGGTCTGGGTGAGCTGGGCGAACGTACGGGTCACGATGCGTGCTCGCGCGCCCGCGCGGGTTATTTCGGCGGTGTCGGAGGGGTCGACGCTGGCGACGACGAGGGTGCTTTCGGCCCCTTCGTACCAGACGCCGGCGTAGTCGTCGCCGAGCCTCTTGCGCAGGGTGGGCGCTGCGGCGTTGCCGCGGGACTCGTTGGCGAGGCGGTTGATCGCCTGTTCCTTGGTGATGCCGAGGTCACGCTGGATGGCGTCGACCACGCCGGAGGGGGGTTTCGCCGCTGCCGCTGGGGTCGCGGTCACGACCAAGGCGCCGATCGCGACGGCGATCAGCGCGGGGGCTCGGAGCATGGGGGGTCTCCTTGCTGCTGGGGGTGCCGTAAAGGTAACGGCGAACGCAGAAGCGGAGGAGTACTAGTTTGCCCCTATCGCAGCGTTATGGAGCTGTCCCATATCCGGGGTTACGTACCAGCCAGTCGTTGTAGACCGGGCTCTTGCGTACGGCGTCCATGTGGGCCTGTTTCGCCTGCGCCACGACCCAGGCGGCGTCGGGGGCGGTGGGGTGGCGGCCGAGGAGTTGCCGCCAGCGCAGCGGCGCGCCGGCCAGCGGCACCATGACCAGGCCCTGGGCGGGCTGGTGGGTGGCCTGGCACAACACCGCGGCGCGGCCGACCTGCGCGAGGTGCGTGCACGTCGGCACGTCCGTCTCGTAGATCGTGCCGGGCGTGAAACCGGCCCTGGCGCAGGCCATCGCGAAGCAGTCGGCGAAGCACCCGTCTCCCGGCGTGACCGCCCACTGCTCCTCGGCGAGGTCGGCCAGCTCGATCTCCTTCTCCTTGGCGGCGGGATGGTTCTCGGCCACCAGGCAGAAGACGGGGTCGACGCTGATCGTCTCCCACAGCAGCGAGCCGGTGGGGGTGCCGGAGTCGCCGCAGGCGCCGGTCAGCACGTAGTCGAGGCGGCCGAGCTCGGCCATGCTGTTCAGCTCGTGCGCCGACCAGGAGGTGAACGTGCTGATCGTGCGCTCCGCGGCGAGGCGGTCGACCAGGCCGCCGAGGATGGGGCCGTTGGTGGAGCCGATGCGGAAGCCGGGGGAGGGAGCCTGGGCGAAACGCAGCGCTTCGTCCTGGAGTTCCTTGGCTGCGGGTAGCAGCACGCGCGCCCTGGCGAGCACCAGCTCGCCGAGCCGGGTGGGCCGGGCGCCACGGCGGTCGCGCTCGAACAGGGCGCCGCCGAGCACCCTCTCGATGCGCTTGAGCTGGGCGGTGAGGGCCGGTTGTGCCAGCCCGAGCAGGGACGCGGCCTTGCTCACACTTCCCGCGTCCGCGACCGCGCGGACGATCCTGAGGTGCCTGAGCTCGAGGTCCATAACGGGAAGGTAAGGCGGCGATGTCTTACAAACAATGGCTAAATGTCAGGAAATGTGACAGATATTGTTGCTTGTCTTCTGGGGTAGTGGGAGCCCATGACGATAATGGGAATAGACGCGGGCGAACTCAGCGACCACGATCTGGTACGTGAGCTGCGGCGACTGCACGCCACCCGGAGTGAGACGTTCTTCCACGGGTCGGACGATGCTCTCTCGACGCACACGTCGCGTACCGACGAGCTGGAGACCGAATACCTCCGGCGTTATCCCGAGCGCGAGATCGATCCGATGCGGCTGAGGGAGGGAGCGAGGCAGCGATCATGACAGAAGGCCACGATGTCCAGTCCCTGTCTGACGTGGACATCCACGTGTACGAGGCCGTGGCCGCCGAGGCGGTGGAGCACGGCGGCGCGGGGCTCGCCAGGCTGGTACGGGCGGCGGGCCTGGACGAGGGCGACGTGCGGGAGAGCCTGACCAGGCTCATCGAGCACGGCTACGTGGTGCCCAGGGGCGACGGGTACACACTGGGCCCGCACACCTTCGAGGTCGAATACTGACGGGTCCTGCCCGCACCGGGCGGGCCGGGAACCGCGTGGTGTTCCCCAGGAGGTTCACACCTGGCCGCACCGCCACCCGCCACCTCGGAAAAGCACAACATCACGTGGCGGGCGCGGTGATGGACCGGGGTGCGCGGGGGTCATAACGTCAAGAGGTGGACGTCGCCGACCTGAGTCCCGAGCAGGCGCGAGAGCGCTTCCGCGCCGGCGAGCGGGTGCCCACCGCGGGCTGGTGCCGGGGCTGGACGCAGGCCAACCTCATCGCCGTGCCTGAGCGGCTGGGTTACGACCTGCTGCTGTTCGCCCACCTCAACCCGCAGGCGTGCCCGGTCCTCGACGTGGGCGAGCCGGGGGCCTGGTCCACCCGCCTGTTCCCCGGCGACCTGCGTACCGACCTGCCCGGCTACCGGCTCTTCCGCGACGGCGTGGCGGTCGCCGACCTGGACGACGTGGTGGCCGAGTGGCGCGACGACCTGGTGCCGTTCCTCATCGGCTGCAGCTTCACCTTCGAACGGGCGTTGCTGGCCGCCGGGGTGCCGGTGCGGCACCTGGAGCTGGGGACGAACGTGCCGATGTACGTCACCGGCGTCGCCTGCGAGGCCGTCGGCAGCCTGTCGGGGCCGCTGGTCGTCTCGATGCGTCCGGTGCCGGAGGAGCGGGTGAGGACCGCCGTCGAGGTGAGCGGCCGCTATCCGATGGTGCACGGCGCGCCCGTGCACGTGGGCGACCCCGCGGCGATCGGGATCGGCGACCTGGCCAGGCCCGACTTCGGCGACCCCGTGGAGGTGCGGGCGGGGGAGACGCCGGTGTTCTGGGCGTGCGGCGTGACGCCCCAGGCGGCAGTGATGGCCAGCGGCGTCGAGTACGCGATCGGCCACCTGCCGGGGCACATGGCGATCATGGACGCGCGGGACGACGACTATCGGGTCTCCTCGTGACCCCCTCCGTCCGCTGGCGGGTGACCTCGTGATCTCCGGGGCGCGCCCTCGCCGGTATCCCCGCCGCCGCGAGCTGCTCGGCGATCGGCGGCGCGCCCCGGCGGTTGTCGATCTCCAGGTGGGGCACGACGGGCGGCTCGTCCACCCGGATGTCGCGCAGGTAGGCGTCGAACGCCGCCAGCTTGCCCGCGTCTCGCGCGAACCCCCGGGCCGTGAGGCGCCCGCGCAGCGTCGCTCCGTCGGACCGGACCCACAGCAGCCGCACCGGCGGCCCGCCCAGATCCGTCACCCACTCCGCCCACCGCGCCGCGTCGTGCACCTGCGTGGTGAACGGGCCGTCGAGCAGCACCGGGCAGCCGTGACCGCGGATCTGCCTCGCGGTCCTGGTGAGGCCGGCGTACTCGAAGCGCTTGACGTTCTTGTCGTACCAGGGGCCCTCGCGCTCGCCGTCGGGCCTGCCGTGGCCGCGCAGGACCCCCGCCACGAAGTCGCCGTAGACGGTGTCCTTGTCGAGCAGGGCGGGCACCGGGTCGAGCCGGGCGAGCAGCGCGGCGGCCACCGAGGACTTGCCCGCGCCCGGCGGCCCGCTGACCACCCACACAGAAACCATACGATCAGCCTAGGGGCGCACCGTGCGGCTCTTCCGTGCCCCGTCCACACCCCACGAGATGATCTTGGTGGGGGTGATCCGGATGATCTCCCTCGAGAAGAACGCCACGGGGGGCTCGTGGTCCGTCAGGGCCTCGGCGGTGCCGCGGATCTCGATGCCCCGGGGCACCCAGGGGTCCACCGTGGCCAGGTCGTCCACGACGAACGCGACCGTGCTGCCCGCCTGGATGTTCCTGAACTTCTTCGACGTGCCGAGGGCGTGCCCGCCGATGGTGATCGTGCCGGTGGTGGCGTCGACGAAGAACCCGGTCGGGTTGTTCTGCACCTGCCCGCCGGGCGCGACCGTGGCCAGGCGGCCGATGTGCTGGGTGGACAGGTAGTCGAGTTCTGCTTGCGTGAAGACCATGCACAGCAGTCTGCAACCTTGACATCGGTTGAGGTCAAGTCAGCCCGGAGGTCAGCCAGCGCAGCGGGTTGTCGTGGTTGATCAGGCGGAGGGTGTCCTCGCCGGTGCCCGCGTCGCGCAGGCGCGGCAGCAGGTCGTGGAAGAGGTGGGCGTAGCCGGGCCCGCCGTACTTGCGCGTCTGCGCCACCCGGCTCAGCCCGGTGCTGAGGAGGAGGCGGTCCGCGAGTCCGTCCTCGATCAGGCCGAGCGCGATCCTGGCCGCCTGGTCGGGGCCGTGCCGCCGGGCGAGCCCGAGAGTGCCGAGGCTTACGTACGCGCCCGCTTCGGCGATCTTCCTGGCGGTGGCCGGCTCGGCGCCCGCGTACCCGACGGCGACCCGGGAACCGGGCAGGTTCTGGCTGAGCAGGATCTCCAGCAGGGACAGGGCGTTCCTGCCGTGCGTGGCGACCGGCAGGCGTGAGCGGAGCGAGGCGCGGGCCGCGGCGACCAGGAACCGTTCCTCTCGGGAGGTGGGTTCGGCGCCCCAGGAGCCGACCTCGCCGATCACGCCGGGGAAGACGCCGGTGCCGTCCACTCCGTTGGAGATCTCCTCCATGAGCAGGCCGGTGAGCGCGTCCACGTCGGCGTCGCCGACGGTCGTGTACGGCTCGGCGAACAGGCCGGTCGAGGCGATCACGGCCACCCGGCTGCCCGCCGCGACCCGGGCCAGGGTGCCGGCGTCGCGGCCCATGCCCAGGCACGTCAGATCGACCGCCAGGGAGAGCCCGCCGGACTGCCGCAGCTCGCGCAACTCCGCGGTGACGGTGGCCTCCTCGTCCAGCCACCGGTGCGGGTCGGAGTCGATGCCGACCGCCCAGCGCATGTCGGTGCGCAGGTGTTCGTGGGGGAGCACGGCGCCCTCGATGGAGGCCGCGCGTACAGGGCCGGTGACAGTGCGGAGCAATACGTCGGGCATAGCAGACATTAACCGATATTTGCCGGTAAGAGCCTGCTCTAGCAGGAGATTTTACCCATTTGCGGGTTTGGTGTTTTGCTAGCTGTCTGCAAGTGTGGCTGAGGGCAGCACCGTATCCTGGGGGGCACACCGACTGCCGGGGGGAAATGTGACGATTCAGAACTCCGACACCGGCGACGCCGACGTGATCAAGCGGCGGGCCGCCGATCGGTCCAGCATGCCCGGTCGGCGCAGGGGGATCCACGGCTGGCTGGACGGCATCCGCTCGACCCGTACGGGCGCGCTGACGCTGAAGATCGTGATCGGCGTGATCGGGACGGTCATGGTGGTCGGCGGGCTGATCATGGTGCCGTTCCCGGGTCCGGGGTGGCTGGTCGTGTTCGCCGGGCTGGCGGTGCTGGCCACGGAGTTCCACTGGGCGCACAAGCTGCTGGAGTTCGGCAAGCGCGTGTTGCACGCCTGGACGGAGTGGTACAAACGGCAGGGCTGGACGGTGCGCATCGTGGTGCTCGTCGTGACTCTGGCCGCAGCCGGGCTGATCGTCTATCTCGGCCTGCGCACGGTCGGCTTCGACGTCATCGGGTTCGCGCTGAGCTACGTACATACCTAGTCGGCATCACGCCGGAAAACCCGCGGATTCGTGCCTATTCTGCGGGCGTGATCGCCACCATCGCCATCGCGTTGTCCCTGACGTTTCCCACCCCCATCGCGGCGTCGCCCACGCCGGCCGCGTCCCTGCCCGCACGGGCAGCCGTACGGGCAGATCTGGAGCTCCCCGGCACCGGCGGCATGAAATATCGCGAAAAAGCAGGCGATCCCGTACGGCTCACCGCCTACGGCCTCGGCACCCGGGACACCTATCTGCGATCCGCCACCGGCGACGCCTTCGCCCGGCAGAAGGCCCTCTCCGAGGTGTCGGTCTCGCCCGGCGGACGGCTGGCGGCGGGCGTGCCCAGGGCGTACCTATCGGGCCACGACGCGCTCCTCGTCACCGACCGCGCCACCGGCGAGACCACCACGATCCGCACGGTCAAGAGGCCCATGACCGCCTCCTACGCCTCCTGGTCGCGCGACGGCAAGAAGGTCGCGCTCACGGTCGAGCAGAAGGTGAGCGGCACGTGGCGGGTGCTCGGCTTCGCGGTCGTGGACGTGGCCGCCAAGACCGCCCGCACGGTCAGGATCGCGGGCCTGAGCGCGAACGCCGGCTTCTGGTGGAGCCCCGACGGCCGGCTCGTGTCCAGGCACGGCACCGGCCTGCGCGTCTATCGGGCGTCCGACGGGGCGGTCATGCGCACGTACGCGGACGCGGGCCCGCCGACCGGCCCCGAGGACGCCTTCTCCCCGTCCGGCGAGCGGCTGGCCACGTGGTGCCCCGAACGTTTCCGGGAGCAGCTCTGCCTGATCGACGCCGCCAGAGGAAAGACCGCCGCACGGGTCGGCGCGGCGCCGCGCGCGGTGTGGGGCTGGTGGGACGACGAGCATGTCATCGCCGTCCTCGCGCACGCGGACGCCTATCGCCTGGCGGTGCTCGACCTCAAGGGCAAGGTCACCCGCGTGCTGGCCGACGTGCCCGCCAGGACGTGGGACGCCGACCTCTGGCTCTCCTTCGTCAGGACGTCGCCGGCGTCATAGATAGAGGCCGGTGCCGTGGTCGGTCTCCTGGGTGGCCACCGCGTGCAGGTCGCGCTCGCGCATCACCAGATAAACCCGCGCGTGCACCTCGACCTCGGACTGGTCCTCCGGGTTGAACAGCACCTTGTCGCCGACCTTGACCGAGCGCACGTTCGTGCCGACGCCGCAGACCTCGCCCCAGGCCAGGCGGTTGGCCATCTTGACCGTCGCGGGGATGACGATCCCGGAGCCGCTGCGCCGCTCCCCGGGCTCCTGCTCCATGCTGATCATGACCCGGTCGTGCAGCATCTGAATCTCGAACTTGGGCTCTTCCACAGGCCCAAGTTTACGAGCCGCCGGGCGACCGAATTCCAGGCCGGCCGCCGCGCTTACCTGGACGCCCGGATCGTGGCAGGATTACGTCATGATCATGGCCTTCGGTGAGACCGGCTGGCAATGGCTCAACGCTCCCCGCGAATGGACCGCCGACGACGGCTTGAGCCTCTTCTGCGATCCCGCCACCGACATGTGGCGCCGTACCCACTACGGCTACACCTACGACAGCGCCCACATGTTCGGCCGCACCCTGCCCGGCGACCTGCTGCTCTCCGTCACGTTCACGGGTGACTACGCCGAGCAGTACGACCAGGCGGGCGCCGTGCTGCGGATCGACGAGCAGCACTGGATCAAGGCCGGCGTGGAATACGTCGACGGCGGCTTCCACCTCAGCACGGTCGTGACCAGGGAGTTCTCCGACTGGTCGGTGCTCCCGCTCGGACGCGCGGCGCAGTGGGTGACGTTCACGCTCGAGCGCGCCGGCGACGCGGTCACCGTGCGCTACGGCCTCGACGGCGACCCGCCGGAGACCATGCTCCGCCTGGCCCACTTCCCGCCCGGCCGGCCCGCGATGGCCGGCGCCATGGCCGCCGCCCCCGCCGGCCAGGGCTTCGCCGTGCGCTTCAGCGACGTGCGGGCCGAGGCCTGCTGAACGCCGCCCACGGAAGAACACCCCGAACGAGACAATGCGGGCGGCATGCGACAATGCAGCGTGCACGACGTAGAAGCCCGCGTACTCGACGCCATCGACACGGCGGAGACGGTCGACCTGCTGGCGGAAGCCGTCAGGGTTCCCAGCGTCACCGGCACCGACGCCGAGTCCGACCTGCAGCACCACTACGCCCGCCTGCTCGCCGGCCTGGGCATGGACGTGGACGTGTGGAAGCTGGACCTCGCCGAGCTCGGCGACCGCCCCGGTTTCCCCGGCACCGAGGCCCCGCGAACCGAGGGGTACGGCGTCGTGGCCGTGACCGAGGGGGAGGGCGCCCCCGCGCTGGCGCTCCAAGGTCACGTCGACGTGGTCCCCACCGGCGACCTGGCCAAGTGGGAGGGCAGCGACCCGTTCTCCGCCAGGATCAGCGGCGACGTGCTGCACGGCAGGGGCGCGTGCGACATGAAGGCCGGGCTCGTCGCCAACCTGGCCGTGGCCAGGGCGATCCACCGGGCCGGGATCCGGCTGGTCAGGCCGCTGGCCGTGCACTGCGTGATCAGCGAGGAGGACGGCGGGCTGGGCGCGTTCGCCACCCTGGCCAGGGGCCACACGGCCGAGGCCGCGGTCATCAGCGAGCCCACCAGCGGCGCGGTCATCACCGCCAACGCGGGCGCGCTGACGTTCCGGCTGGAGATCGCCGGGCTGGCCGCCCACGGCGCCACCCGCCGGGAGGGCGTCAACGCGGTCGAGGTGTTCTGGCCGGTGTTCGAGGCGATCAGGCGGCTGGAGGCGGCGCGCAACAACGACGTGCCCGAGCTGTTCCGCGGCACCGCACTGCCGTACCCGATCGAGATCGGCACCGTGCGCGCAGGAGACTGGGCCAGCACCGTGCCCGACCTGCTGGTCGCGGAGGGGCGGCTCGGGGTGCGGCTGGACGAGGACCCGGCCGCGGCGCGGGCGGCGTTCGAGGAGGCGGTCGCGCAGGTCGCACACCCCTGGCTGCGGGCCAACCCGCCGGTGGTGACGTGGCCGGGCGGGCAGTTCGCCAGCGGCCGGCTGCCCGCGGGGCACGAACTGCTCGGCGAGGTGAGCCGGGCGGTCGCCGACACGACCGGCGCCGTGCCGGTGGAGTCGGCGGCGCCGTACGGCAGCGACCTGCGTCTCTACGCGGCGGGCGGCATCCCGACGCTGCACTACGGCCCCGGAGACGTGCGGTTCGCGCACGCCCCCAGGGAGCAGGTCGCGCTGGGCGAACTGCTGGACGTCACACGCGCGCTGGCCCTGCTCGCGGTGCGCCGCTGCGGAGCGCGCTGACCCCAGGCTGGGCTAGCCGAGCGGCCGGGCCTTCTTCAGGTTGGCCACCAGCTCCTCGAGGAACGCCGCATAGCCCTGGTAGCTGAAGGGCACCTCCGCGCGCCACGGGTAGAACTGGCCGGCCTCGACCGCGGGCAGCTTGGCGAAGGTGGGCTTCTTCAGCATCTCCTCCGGCTTGAGCGACTGGGTGCGCGTGTCGTAGAGGATCACGTCGGCGTCGTAGGTGTCGGCGTTCTCCCAGCTCAAGGTCTGGAAGAAGCCGCCCTCGTCCACCTTCGACGGCGTGACGACGTCGAGCCCGGCCGCGGTGAGGTGCACGATGTCCGGATATTCGGGCGGGTTGACCACCCACATCTGGTCGGGGCCGCCGGACATCATGAGGATCTTGAGGTCCTTGAACCGCGCGAGCTCCTCGGTGGCGGCCTCCATGCGGGTCTTGGCCTCGGGCACGCCCGACATGTCGGCGCCCAGCGACGTGGCCAGCTCCTCGTATGTGCCGATCACCTCGGTGGCGCTCCTGCCGGTGAGCATGATGCCCGCGGTCGGGGCGACCTGCTCGATGGTGTCCTTGGACTTCTCGGGCACGTACCAGAGGGTGCCCTTGACGTACATGCTGCTGACCAGGAGTTCGGGCTGGAGGGAGATGTACTTCTCGACGTTGAACTCGTCCCACACGTTGCCCAGGCCCTCGACCTCGGTGATGTCGACGTTGCCGACCTGCGGGTCCTTGGCGCCGTCCTTGAGCTTGTGCGGGCCGAAGACGGCGATGGGGCGCACCCCGAAGTCCCACAGGGCCGCGGCCGAGCCCACCTGGGCGACGATCCTGGCGGGCGGCCGGGCCAGCTCCAGCTTCTTGCCGCGGTCGTCGGTGAACGACCAGCCCTGGCCGGCCGGCGCGGAGGAGCCCGCCGCGGTGGGCGCCGTCTCCGTGCCTCCGCACGCCGCGAGTGTCAGGGCCGCCGCGAGGCCTGCCGTGGCCGACAGGAAACCCCTGCGCGGCAGTACGGGTCCCGACATCTGCATCTCCTCAATGGTTAGGCTTGCCTTCTTTACAGGCCATTAGATTAGCCTTGCCTAAGTTTGACCGCTACGAGAGGGGGCCGGGTGCGTCCGGCTGAGGACACGGCCGTACCGGTCGCCGGGACCGGCAGGGACGCGAGCACCGCCCGCGACCGCAAGGGCCGCCCCGCGATCCTGGCCACCGGGCTGGCCGTCGCGGTGGGGGTGCTCGCGCTGACGGCGATGGCCAGCGTGGCGCTGGGCGCGCGCGGCGTGTCGTTCGGCACGGTGATCGACGCCTTCCTGGCCCCCGACGGCTCCAACGACCACACGGTCATCCGCGAGCTGCGCGTCCCGCGCACGCTGCTCGGCATCGGCGTGGGCGCCACCCTGGGGCTGGCGGGCGCGCTCATGCAGAGCCTGACCCGCAACCCGCTCGCCGACCCCGGGCTGCTGGGCATCAACGAAGGCGCCGCGCTCGGTGTCACGCTGGCGCTCGGCCTGTTCGGGCTCTCCGACCCCGCCGTCTACGTGTGGTTCGCGTTCGGCGGGGCGGCGCTGGCCTCCGCCGCCGTCTACGCCCTCGCCTCCTCCGGCCGCTCCGGCTCCAGCCCGGTACGCCTGACGCTCGCGGGCGTCGCGTTCGGCATGGTGTGCACGGCGATCGCCTCGGCCATCCTGCGCATGGACTCCCAGACCTTCGACCGCATGCGGTTCTGGCTGACCGGCTCGCTGGCCGGGCAGACGGCCGACACGCTGGCGCGGCTGGCGCCGTTCATGGCCGCCGGCCTGGTGCTCGGCCTGATGCTGGCCCGCCCGCTCAACACGCTCGCCCTCGGCGACGACGCGGGCAGGGCGCTCGGCGTCGCCGTCAACCGCACCAGGATCCTCACCGGGGTCGCCGTCACGCTGCTGTGCGGCGCGGCCACCGCCGCCGCGGGGCCGCTGTGGTTCGTCGGGCTGATCGTGCCGCACGCCGTGCGCGCGGTGGTGGGGCCCGACCAGCGGTGGGTGCTGCCGTACTCGGCGCTGGCCGCGCCGGTGCTGCTGCTGGCGGCCGACGTGGCGGGCCGGCTCATCGCGCGGCCAGGAGAGGTGCAGGTGGGCATCGTGTGGGCCGTGATCGGCGCGCCGATCTTCATCATGCTGGCCAGGCGGAGGCGGGTGGCGGCGCTGTGACCATCCGCGTCGGATCCTGGTCCGTACGGCTCGCGCCTCGCGCCCTGCTCGTCGGCGCCGCGCTGGTCGTGCTCGCCTGCGCGGTGAGCGTGGCGGCCCTGGCGACGGGCGAGTACACGGTGCCCGTGCCGGACATCGTCACCGCGGTCTTAGGCCAGGGCACCCCGGTCGCCGAGCTGATCGTCGGCAGGCTCCGCGCCCCGCGGGTCGTGACGGGGCTGCTGGTGGGGGCGGCGTTCGGGCTGAGCGGCGCGATCTTCCAGAGCCTCACCAGGAACCCGCTGGGCAGCCCCGACTTCATCGGCTTCACGGCCGGGGCGTCGACCGGCGGCATCATCGCGGTGGTCGCCGGCGGCTCGGCCATGACGATCGCCGGCGGCGCCCTGGCGGGGTGCGTGGTCACCGCCGTGCTGGTCTACGCGCTGGCCTACCGGGGCGGCGTGCGGGGCTACCGGCTGGTGCTGGTCGGCATCGGGGCGAACGCGTTGCTGCTCGCGGTCAACTCCTACCTGCTGACCCGGGCGAACATCAACGACGCCGCCACCGCGGGCGCCTGGCTGACGGGAAGCCTGAGCGGGCGCGGCTGGGACCACGCGGGGCCCGTGGCGCTGGCGCTGGCCGTGCTGCTGCCCGTGAGCGCGTACGTGTCGCGGCCCATGCGGATGATCGAGATGGGTGACGACGCGGCCAGGGCCATGGGCATCAGGGTCGAGGCCGTGCGCGCGGTGGCCATCGCCGCGGGGGTGCTGCTGTCCGGGGTGGCCACGGCCGCGGCCGGCCCCGTCATCTTCGTCGCGCTGGCCGCGCCGCAGCTCGCCCGGCGGCTCACCCGTTCGCCGGGCGTGACGATGGGCGCCTCGGCGCTGACCGGCGCCGTCCTGCTGACCGCCGCCGACCTGGCCGCGCAGCGGCTGCTGGCCCCCACGCAGCTGCCCGTCGGCGTGCTGACCGCCGCCATCGGCGGCACCTACCTCGTGCTGCTCCTGCGAAAGGACCGCCACTGATGGCCACCGCCCCGGCGAAAGGATCTCCGCTGATGGCCTCCCGCCTGTCCGGTACCAGCCTCACCCTCGCGTACGACCAGCGCGTCGTGGCCACGGACCTGAACGTGTCGATTCCCGACGAGTCCTTCACCGTGATCATCGGTCCGAACGCCTGCGGCAAGTCCACCCTGCTGCGGGCGCTGGCCAGGATGCTCAAGCCCAGGACGGGCGCCGTGCACCTCGACGGGAGCGTCATCACCTCCCTGCCGTCGAAGGAGGTGGCCAGGCGGCTCGGCCTGCTCCCGCAGACCTCGATCGTGCCCGACGGCATCACCGTGGCCGACCTGGTGGCCCGCGGCCGCTACCCGCACCAGCGGCTCATGCGGCAGTGGTCGAAGGCCGACGAGAGGGCGGTGACCGAGGCCATGCGCGCCACCGACGTGACCGAGCTCGGCGACCGGATCGTGGACGAGCTGTCGGGAGGCCAGCGGCAGCGGGTGTGGCTGGCCATGGCGCTGGCGCAGGAGACGCCGATCCTGCTGCTGGACGAGCCGACCACGTTCCTGGACATCTCCCACCAGATCGAGGTGCTCGACCTCTGCGCCGATCTGCACGAGGCCGGGCGGACCATGGTGGCCGTGCTGCACGACCTGAACCAGGCCTGCCGGTACGCGACCCACCTGATCGTGATGCGCGGCGGCGAGATCGTCGCCGAGGGGGAGCCGGCCGACGTCGTCACGCCGGAGCTGGTGCGGCAGGTGTTCGACCTGCGCTGCGAGATCATCCAGGACCCGCAGACGGCCACGCCGCTGATCGTTCCGGAGGCCCGCCGCCGCGTCACCGCCTCCGCCTGACACGCACCGTCAGTGCGCGCCTCTGACCTCGACGATCTCGGCGAGGGGGAACTCCAGGTAGTCGCCCGCCTCCTCGCACCACGCGTCGAGCGCGCCGCCCTTGAGCTCGCCGTGGCTGATCGTGGCGGTCAGCCCGTCGGTGAGCGTGATGCCGGCGCGCACGCCGCGGTCGACCACGAAGCCGAGCAGCGACTGCTGGGCCGTCGGTAGCCTGGTGGCCATCCGGCCGATGACCGCCCAGGTGCGGCCGCTGGAGCCGGCGTCGGCCCGGCTGGCGACGATCAGGCGGCGGGCGTGCTCGTAGGGGTCGGGCGGCGGCTCGGCCAGCATGTAGGGGGGCGCTTCGAGCTCGGTGATGCCGGTGAAGTCGGACAGCTCGGCCACCTGGCCGCCCGGCAGCAGGATCAGCTTGCCGTTGTGCGGCTCGTCCAGGTGGGTGGACCTGGCCCGGTGGATGGTGATCTCGCCGGTGTCGGCCACGGGCACGGGGGAGTAGCCGACCTCGCGCAGCGCGGCGAGGGTGCGCTCGGCGGGCGCGGCGCTGACGAGCACCGTGGGGGCGAGCAGCCGCAGGCCCAGCTTGCCCAGCCGCCGGTGGGCGGCGATCTCGGCCAGCAGCGCCGGGTCGGCGGCCTGGACGACGCAGCCGACCGTGGTGACCGTCACCTCGCCGTGCCGGCGCGCGGTGTCGCGCACGAGGTATTCCAGCGGCTGCGGGATGGTGCCGACCCCGGCCAGCTCGTCGAGCAGCTCGTCGGGCTCGTAGCCGCGGTCGAGCGCCCGGCGCACGCTCTCCGTGGTGAACCGCCACACCGAGGCGGCGCCCCGCGACTCGCGCTCGGCGGTCCGGTCGAGCAGCTCCGCCAGCTCGGCCGACGGCGGGCCGGTCACGACAGCGGTGAGGTCGGGGCCGAACAGGGCGCTCCTGCGGACGCTCGCCAGCGCCCTCGTGGCCGCCTCGGACAGCACCGGGTCGTGCTCGACCATGGGCACGGCGGCGTCGTTCTCGTCGCCCGGCCTGGCGGTCAGGCCCGCCAGCGCCCGGCCCAGGTCGGTGAGCGCGTTGTTGGCCAGCAGCCCCAGCAGCCTGGCCTCGTCGAGCACGGCGGGGGCGCACTCCCGCAGCAGCTCCAGGTCGATCAGCGGCGCGTGCCAGTGCACGCTGCCCATGAGGCTGTCGCGGCCGGCGAACGCCGTGCCGGCGGGCAGATGGGCCAGCACCGACAGCACGGCCCGGCGGACCCTGGCCACCGCGCTGCCGGTGGGGTCGTCGCCGAGCACGGTGCCGTACTTGCCGTCGACCCTGCGCAGCGACGAGCGCTCCATACGCCACCACGCCGACAGCAGCACCCTGAGCCTGGCCGAGCCCTCGTCGAGCCGCCACCGGTCGTAGCGCTCGGTGGGGATCATGCCGCCGGACTGCTCGTCCCAGGCCAGCAGCCTGGCCACCGCGCAGATCTCCAGCAGCAGCCGCGTCTCGTCCTCGTCGCAGCCGGTCTCCTTGGCGATCCTGCGCACCTCGCGCACGCCCACGCCGCCGGTCTTGAGCAGCGGCAGCGGCGTTTTCGCGGTGTTGTCCAGCAGGGCCGCGCACCGCTCCACCACGTGCGGCGCGGCCAGCGTCATCAGGTGGTCGACCTCTTCGGGGTCGACCGGGATGGTGGCCACCTCGGGCGATTCGGGCATGTAGGGCGGGTGGTAGCCGGGACCGCGCAGGCAGATCGCCACCTCGCGGGGGATCTCGGCGACGTGCCAGCTCGGCCGGAACAACAAGCCGTGGTCGGCGCACCACTTCTCCGGCGTGCCGGGGATGACGAAGCGGCCCCCGTCGACGTTGAGCGTGGGGCCCTCCCAGGCGAACCGGTCGAGCAGCGGGACGGTGCCTTCGGGGGCCTTGGACACCATCGCCCGGACCCGCTCGCCGTCGCCGAGCGCCTCGGTGACGCGGGCGATCGTGCGGCGTTTGCCGCCCTGCGCGGGCAGGCCGAGGTTGCGGGCCAGCGCGTGCAGCGCGTCGTTGCTGATCGTCCAGGAGTTGAGGTAGTGGTCGAGCGGCTCGCCCAGGCTCAGCGGCGCCGACCACCAGCGCGTCACGCCCTCGGCCAGATGGATCACGCCGTCGTCGCCCGGCCATGCCAGCGCGTGGTCGTAGAGGTGTTCGAGCCAGGGGGTCACGTCGTCGACCCTGGCGTCGACGAATGCCGCCAGCCGGTCGGCCGTGGGACGGCTCATGGCCAGGGCCGCCTCGGCCAGTTGCAGGCAGGGGAGCGGGAGCCTCCGCAGGGTCTCCATGACGGCGAAGCCGTTGCCCAGTCGCTGGGCCAGGGTGTCGAGCCGCCGGGGCCAGGGCGCGGCGATGGCGTCAGGCCTGTTGGCCAGGACGCGGCCGAGCCGGTCTTCCTCTAGTGTTCGCAGCCAGCCGAGCAGGTGATCTTCCATCTGTCAGCACTCTCATGGGGTCGCGCGCAAGGGACTCACCGTGAGCCATGACCATCCACGGTAATGCAGATCACCCCCGGTCAGGAGAGGACTGCCCAGACGATCTTTCCGTGAGGTGCGAGTGCGGACCAGCCCCAGCGGAGGCTGAGTGATTCGACGATGTGGAGTCCGAGGCCACCGGTGTCAAGAGGGCCAGGGTATCGCAGCACCGGCACCGATGACCCTGGATCGGTGAACGCGCTGGTCACGAGCGGCCCGCGGCGCACCAGGGACATGTGGACGGCGCGTTCGCGGCGTGGGTCGTCGAGGCAGAGGCCGTGGCGGAGGGCGTTGGTGGCCAGCTCGGAGACCACCAGTTCCATGTTCTCGATGAGTTCGGTCAGACCCCACCCGGTCAGGACGCCGGCGCCGAAGCTGCGGGCCGAGTGGACCGAGGAGGCGGTGGGCGGCAGCACGAACGTGGCGCTCGTCGACGGGCCGGGGGCCAGCAGATCGCGGGCCGCCTCCGGCCACCAGCCGACCGGAGGCCACCAGTCGAACGTCGTCCACTGGCCGGGCGCCGTGGTGGATTGCACGTAGATCATTCTGCGCCAAACTCTCGTGCAACTGCAAGAGCGAATGCACGTGCAGACAACACGTGCACGCGCTACGGTTTCCCTCAAAAGGTCAATATGGGGGAAAGGGGATCTTGTCCGCGGCCCATGATCTTTGGGCCGTGAAGTGACAGACTGAGTCGCAAGGAAACGACCAAGGAGCAGCACGTGTCCATTGATCCGCCCGGTTCCGGCTCGACCGTTCGGCGCATCATGCTGGGGGCGAGTCTCAGGCGCCTGCGCGAAACCAGCGGCCTGGACCGTGCTCAGGCCGGATTCCACATCCGGGCGTCCGAGTCCAAGATCAGCCGCATGGAGCTCGGGCGCGTCGGCTTCAAGACACGTGACGTGGAAGACCTGCTCACCCTGTACGGCGTCGTCGACGACGCCGAGCGCCGTGCCCTGCTGGAAATGGTTCGCGAGGCCAACACCCCCGGGTGGTGGCACAAGTACTCGGCGGAGTTGCCGACGTGGTTCACCACGTACGTGGGCCTGGAGGAGGCCGCCAGCGTGATCCGCACCTATGAGGTGCAGTTCGTGCCGGGCCTGCTGCAGACGGCCGCGTACGCGCGTTCGGTCTTCCAGCTCGGCAACCCCGATGCGAGTCCGGAGAGAATCGAGCGCCGCGTGCACATGCGCATGCAGCGCCAGGAGCGCTTCACGCAGAAGGACGGGCCCCGTCTGTGGGCCGTCGTCGACGAGGCGGCGCTCAAGAGGACCATCGGCGGGCAGGAGGTCATGGCCGAGCAGCTCCAGCATCTGCTGGAAGTCGCTGCCCTTCCCAACATCACCCTTCAGGTGATGCCCTTCAGGTTCGGCAAGCATGCCGCTGAAGGGGGCGCGTTCAGCATCTTGCGGTTTCCCGAGTCCGACTTGTCGGACGTTGTCTACGTCGAGCAGCTCTGGGGTGCCCTGTACCTGGACAAGCGTGAGGACATCGATCCGTATCTCACGGCTATGGAGCAACTGTGCGTGGAGAGCACCACGCCAGGGGGCACCGTCGAGCTCATCGGCGGTCTTCTCAGAAAGATGTAGATGAACCAGACCTACAACGGCATGCCCGCGGCGGACCTGACCCAGGTCGCCTGGCGCAAGAGCCGCTACAGCAACTCGCAGGGCAACTGCGTGGAGCTCGCGGAGCTTCCCGACGGAGGGATCGCGGTGCGCAACTCGCGTTTCCCCGACGGCCCTGCCCTCATCTATACCCGCGACGAGATCCGGGCACTGGTGCTCGGGGTGAAGGACGGAGAGTTCGACGGACTGCTCGTGTAACACCGTGTTCACCTGCGGCTCACCCGCTTAACGGGGGCGAGCCGCAGGTGTAATCGCCCCGCCTCCCGCCGGGGTGAGGATCGGGGTCATGCTCGACCAGATGACGTGGTACCCGATCGCCGACGACGTGTTGTTCGCGCCCGGCGGCAAGGTCGTGATCCGCACCTACGGCGTGGCTCCCGCCACCGCGGGTGCCTCCGTCTCCTACCGGACCTGGGTGACCGGCATCCGCGACCAGCCGCGGTACTGGCACTGGGGCCATTTCGAGGACGCCGCCACCGGGCACCGCAGGGTCCTGGAGTGGCTCACCGGGCGCGGCCCGCGACCTTCCCCGGCGCCGGCCGACGCCGCGCCGGGCGCGGTCAGGACGCCCTGAGGCAGTCGGCCGGGGCGTTCCACGTCATGAGCACCGGCTCGGCGTGCTCGAATCCGAGCCGCGAGTACGTGCCCGTGTCGAGCCTGAACAGCCGCCCCTCCGCTGGGCCGAGCCCCAGCCAGCGGGCGGCCAGGACGCGCAGGAAGTGGCCGTGCGCCACCAGCGCCACCCGTCCCCGTGCGGCGCGCGCCCGTTCGATCACCCGGTCGGCACGGGCGGCGACCTCCGCGGCGCTCTCCCCTGGATGCTCGGCGTCGCCGGGGATCACGCCGTCGCGCCACAGGTACCACCCGGGGCGGCTCTCGCGGATCTCGGGCGTGGTGATGCCCTCGTAGCCGCCGTAGTCCCACTCCCACAGGTCGGCGTCCACCTCGTAGCCGTTGAGCCCGGCCAGGTCCGCCGTGCGCCGCGCGCGCTGCGCGGGCGAGACCAGCACGAGGCCGAACTCGCGCCCCTTGACCAGCGGCGCCAGCGCCCTGGCCTGCTCCTCGCCGTCGCCGGTCAGCGGCAGGTCGGTGCGGCCGGTGTGCTTGCCTGCCTTGCTCCACTCTGTCGCGCCGTGCCGGAGCAGCACCATCTCGTCCATGTTGTCCATCATCCGGTACGGCCCGTCGCGGCCCGGCGCCAGGGGGCGAGCGCGCGCAGGAGAGGTCGTGACGTCCGGTTAGAGCAGGAAGGCGTCACTTCCGGGGTGAGATGGGAGCGTAGGAACGCTACTGGAGGGTTAGATGTCCAATATTGCGGGTTTTGTATAGGTCGAGGAGGGGCGCATGGAGCCGGTGGCGGTCGGGCTGGTCGGAGCGGGACCGTGGGCGGAGATGGCGCACGCGCCGATGCTGGCCAGAGGGCCGCACACGCGGCTGGCCGGGGTGTGGGCCCGCAGGCCGGAAGCGGCGGCCAGGTTCGGCGCGCCGGTGTTCGAGCGGGTCGAGGACCTGTTCGACGCCTGCGAGGCCGTCGCGTTCTGCGTGCCGCCGGCCGTCCAGGCCGAGATCGGCGTCCGCGCCGCCCGCGCGGGCAAGGCGCTGCTGCTGGAGAAGCCACTGGCCGACTCGCTCGAAGCCGCCGAGCGCCTGGCCGGCGCCGTGGCGGAGGCGGGCGTCGCCTCCCAGATGGTGCTCACCATGCGGTACGCCACCCAGACCCGCATCTTCCTCGCCCGGTGCGCCGAGATCGAGGCGTTCGGCGGCCACGCCGCCAACATCTCCGGCGCCCTCCTCGGCGACCACCACTTCGCCACCCCGTGGCGGCTCGAACGCGGCGCGCTCCTGGACGTCGGCCCGCACGTCATCGACCTGCTGGACGCCGCGCTCGGCCGGGTGACCGGCGTGCGCGCGCACGGCCACCCCCTCGGCTGGACCGGGCTGCTGCTGGAGCACGAGAACGGCGCCGTCAGCGAGGCGTCCCTGTGCATGACCGCCGTCGGCGACCTGCCCCCGTCGTCGTTCGCCGTGTACGGCCGCACCGGCAACGCCGTGCTGCTGCCGTTCGACGACGACCCCCTCGAGAACGTGGCCGCGGAGTTCGCGGAGACCGTGCGCAACGGCGGCGGGCACCCGCTCGACGCCGCCCACGGGCTCCGGCTCCAGCGGATCATCGCCGAGGCGGAGGCCCAACTGGCCCCTTGACGCCCGGCTCCATCGGGGGATTGATAGCGTTTGTCCGACGCGCAGCGTTGCAGCGAAGTCCGGTGCGAATCCGGCGCTGTCCCGCAACTGTCATAGCCAGGTCGCCTGCCGCTGCGCCGACGTCATCAGCCCTCGTGGAAAAGGGTGATCCGTCGCTCTATGCGGGTCTCTCGGTTCCGACAGTGTGAAAGGACTACTCGTGAGGCCTGTACGAACGGCCTTCGCGGGCGCGCTGCTGGGAACGCTCGTCCTGGCCGGCTGTGGCCAGGCCGGCACGACAGCCACCCCCTCCTCCGCCCCCGCGTCCTCGGCCCCCGCCGCCCCCTCGGGAGAGTTCCCCGTCACGATCGAGGCCGGCAACGGCCAGGTCACCATCGCCAGGAGGCCGGAGCGCGTCGTCTCGCTGTCGGCCACCCACACCGAGACGCTCTTCGCCATCGGCGCGGGCCCTCAGGTCGTCGCCGTGGACAACCAGTCGAACTACCCGCCGGAGGCTCCCAAGACCGACCTGTCGGGCTTCGAGCCCAACGTCGAGGCCATCGTGGCCGAGAAGCCCGACCTGGTCGTCGTCTCCGACGACCTCAACAAGATCGTCGCCGAGCTGGGCAAGGTGAACGTGCCCGTCCTGGTGCAGCCCGCCGCCACCGAGCTCGACGACACGTACGAGGAGATCCTCGAGCTCGGCGCCGCCACCGGCAACAAGGCCAAGGCCGAGGAGGTCGTCTCCGGCATGAAGACGGCCATGGACAAGCTGGCCGCCGAGGCGCCGAAGGACAAGAAGCTCACCTACTACCACGAGCTGGACCAGACGCCGTACGCCGCGACGTCGAAGACGTTCATCGGCCAGATCTACGGCATCTTCGGCCTCACCAACATCGCCGACAAGGCGCCCGCGTCCGCGGGCGGCTACCCCAAGCTCTCCGCCGAGTTCGTCGCCCAGGCCGACCCTGACCTGATCTTCCTGGCGGACGTCAAGTGTTGCGGGCAGAGCAAGGAGACCCTGGCCAAGCGGCCAGGATGGAAGAACCTGTCGGCGCTCAAGAACGACCAGGTGATCCAGCTCGACGACGACATCGCCTCCCGCTGGGGGCCACGCGTCGTCGACCTGGCCGAGGCGATCGGCGCCGCCGTGGCCGAAGCGGGCGCAGGGGACGGCACGAGCTGACCGTGACCACGCAGGCCCGCCCGTCCAGGGCCAGACCCGCCTGGGTGGCGAGCGCCCTGGGCGTGCTGGCCGCCACCATGGTCGCCGGGCTGCTCGACGGTGCCGCCGACATCTCGCCGTGGCAGGTCGTGCTGCAGGTCGCGGACTGGCTGCCGCTCGTCCGCGTCGACTCCGGGCTCGCCCCCGTCGAGCAGGGGCTGCTGTTCGAGCTGCGGCTGCCCCGGGTCCTGGTCGCCGCCGTGGTCGGCGGGCTGCTGGCCATGGCGGGGGCGGGATACCAGGGCGTGTTCCGCAACCCGCTCGCGGACCCCTACCTGCTGGGCGCGGCCGCCGGCGCGGGGCTCGCGGCGACCGCGGCCATCGTGCTGCTGCCCGCCGCGGAGGGCAGCGTGCCGATCGCGGCCTTCGCCGGGGCCGTGGGCGGCGTCTTCCTGGCGTACACGCTCGGCAACGCCGCCGGGCGCGCGGGCGGCACCGCCACGCTGGTGCTGGCCGGGGTGGCGGTCACGTCGTTCCTGACCGCGATCCAGACGTTCGTCCAGCAGCTCAAGGTCGAGGAGCTGCAGCGCATCTACTCGTGGATCCTCGGCGACGTCGGCGGCGGATGGGACCAGCTCTGGCTGGTCCTGCCGTACGGCGCCGTCTCCGCCGTCCTGCTCCTGCTGCACGGGAGGATGCTCGACGTGTTGTCCGTGGGCGACGAGGAGGCCACGAGCCTCGGGGTGCGCGCGGCGAGGGTGCGTTTCACGGTGTTGCTGGCGGCGTCGCTGGCCACCGCCTCGGCCGTGGCGGTGAGCGGGCTGATCGGGTTCGTGGGCATCGTCGTCCCGCACGTCGTGAGGCGGCTGGCGGGCGGCTCGTACCGGAGCGTGCTGCCGCTCTCGCTGATCGGCGGCGCGGCCTTCCTGGTGCTGGCCGACCTCGTCGCGCGCACCGTGCTGGCGCCCGCCGAGCTGCCGATCGGCGTGGTGACCATGTTCGTGGGAGCGCCGTTCTTCGTCGGCATCCTGCGCGTGACCAGGCGGGCGGCCACATGATCGGGGTCAGTGCCGTCTCCGTGCGGCTCGGCGGGCGCGACGTCGTCGCGGACGTCGGCCTCGACGTGCGGCGCGGCGAATGGCTGGCCATCATCGGGCCCAACGGCGCCGGCAAGTCCACGCTGCTCAAAGCGGTCATGGGCCTGGTCGCGCACCGGGGCGAGGTCACGATCGACTCCCGGCCGGGCGCCGCGCTCAAGCCCCGCGCACGGGCCAGGCTGGTGGCGTACGCGCCGCAGTCGCCGGCCCTGCCGCCCGACATGTCGGTCTTCGACTACGCGCTGCTCGGGCGCACCCCGTACATCCCCTACCTCGGGAGGGAGAGCGGGCACGACCGGCGGGTCACCGCCTCCGTGCTCGACCGGCTCGACCTCACAGGGCTGGCCACCCGCCGCGTCGGCGAGCTGTCCGGCGGGGAGCGGCAGCGCGTGGTGCTGGCCAGGGCGCTCGCCCAGGAGGCGCCCGTGCTGCTGCTCGACGAGCCGACGACGGCGCTCGACCTCGGGCACCAGCAGCAGGTGCTGGAGCTGGTCGACCGCCTGCGCAGGGCCGACGGGCTGACCGTCGTCACCACTCTGCACGACCTGACCGTGGCGGGGCTCTACGCCGACTCCCTGCTCCTCATGGCCGAGGGACGCGCGGTGGCCGCGGGCAAGCCCGCCCAGGTGCTGACCGAGGCACTGGTGGGCCGGCACTTCGACGCCCAGGTCAAAATCGAGCCCGGGCCCGACGGGCGGCCCGTCGTGCACCTGGTCAGGGGAGGACCGTGAAGCTGACGTACCGCGTGGAGGGGGGCGCCCGGCTCGGGTCGCTGCTGTGGGAGTTCGGACCCGGATATCGGATGATCTCCTCCGCGATGCTGGGCGGCGGGATCGGGGCCCGCGCGTGGGTGCTGAACGCGCAGGTCGTGGCCGGCTACGCGCGGATGGACCCGGCCGAGCACCTGCGGTCGTTAGGTCCCGCGGGTGACGGGGTCGGGATGATGACCGCCGCGTCCGTCGACCGCTGCACGCGCGCCGCGGACGGTGGCGTGGAGGCGGTGGCCACCGTCGGGCTGCGGGTGCCCACATGGGCCGCCGCCCCGGAAGGCACCGACGACCCCGAGCTCGCGCCCATGCGGGTGGGCACGGTCAACATCGTCACCGTGCTGCCGGTGGCGATGACGGACGCCGCGCTGGTCAACACGGTCATGACGGTCACCGAGGCGAAGACGCAGGCGCTCGTCGAGGCCGGGTTCCCCTGCACGGGCACGGCCTCCGACGCGGTCTGCGTGGCCGTTCCCGCCGGCGGGCCGCGGGAGGTGTTCGGCGGGCCGCGCTCGGAGTGGGGTGCACGGGTGGCGCGGGCGGTGCACCAGGCGGTCCGGCGCGGTGCCGAATCGTGGCGTATCCGTCACCCAGGGTGTTGATTTTCGGGGAAGTAGCATGTGGGCGAGGGCGTGACTCCCGATACTGAGTGGGTGACCGCAATGGCGACGATCGAACCGAAGAGCGGAACGGCCGCGGATGAGCCGACCACGAGGCGCACGGTTCTCCCGGGTGCGCCGCCGTTCACCGTCGACGACCTGCTCAGGTTCCCCGACGACGGGAACCGATACGAGCTCTTCAACGGGAGCCTGCTCGTGAGCCCTGCCCCCACCCCCCTGCACCAGCGTGTGATCACCCGGCTGATGATCATCCTCCAGAGCGCGGCGCCGCCCGAACTGGAGTGCCTGACCACGGTCAACGTTGGCTACAGCAACGAGAACTTCTACATCCCCGACCTCGTCGTCGTTCCCGAGGCAGTGTCCGACGGGGTGGACCTGATGTACTCACCCGGCGACCTGCTCCTCGCCGTCGAGGTGGTCAGCCCGAGCAGCAAGTCCGTCGACAGAGCGGTCAACGTGGAGGCGTACGCGGAAGCGGGCATTCCCCTCTACTGGCGTGTCGAGCCCATGGAAGGGCCGAGAATCTACGTCTACGAACTCGACGGCCACTCCTACGCGGGACCCGCCGTTCACAAGGCCGGAAACATGGTCACCCTGCCGGCGCCCTTCTCCGTGACCTTCGATCCCGCCCAGTTGATGCGTCTCAGAGGCTGACCCCGTAGTCCTCGGCCGCTCCCCGGGGGGTGACGCGCCCCGCCTCGAGGTCGGCCAGGATCGCCTCCCTGTCCCGTTCGCCCGGCGGGCCGATGCCGCCCCCGCCCGTGGTCTCCACGATGAACGCCTCGCCCGCCGCGAACCGCACGTTGCCGACCTTCGACGCCAGGCGTTCCACGGTCCCGTCCAGACGACGCCGGAAGAACCCGCCCAGCGGCCCCGGCAACCCGCCGTCGCGGCCCGGGTCGTAGCGGTCCTCCTCGACCCGGGCGTAACGGCCGAGCGGGATGGTGGCGCGAAAGCCCTGGGTGGTGACATAAGCCACCCGTACGCCTGTGCGTTCGAGCACCGCGTTGGTCGCCAGCGTGGTGGCGTGCACCACCCGTTCGACCCGGGCGGGGTCGCGGTCGCCGAGCGCGCGCGTAACGCCGGCGAGGATTCCCGCGATGGGGTCGTAGTGGGTGCTCAATACTTTGGCCACGGCCAACGTGCCGCGCCGGGTCTCCTTGGCGCGAAGGACCACGTCGGTGAAGGTGCCGCCGGCATCGACGCCGATCACGAACCCCATCCGCGTACGCTATGTCCCCTAGCAAGCGCTTGTCTACGTAGTCGTCTATTGACTTACGGCACCCGATTGGGACCCTGGTCTTAATCCAGCCTTTGGGAGCGGAGAGATGGCGCGCCTCAGAGCTCTTGCCAGTGGCGTCGCGGCGGCGCTCGTGCTGGTCGCGACGCCGGTCGCCGCACACGAGCATCCGAGCGGGATCACCGACCTGGTGAGCCCCGCCGTGATACGGCTGGAGGCCGTGTCCCACGTGGAGATCACCCTGCTCGACCACGTCGGCCGGCTCAAACATGTGGAGCGGTCCTACGACTTCCCGTTCGCCGAGGGAACGGGGACCGTCGTCAACCCCGACGGGAGCGTCGTCGCGCTCCGCCGCCTGGCGGTGAACGACGACGACGTCGCCGTACGCGCCGCGAACAAGATCTTCGCCGAGCACCACGACGTCGAGATCCCAGACGACGACGAGAAGCACGAGCTCCCGGACGAGCTGCTCGACCGGCACCTACAGGACTGCTACCCGCCCAGAAGCGACACGTCCACCTGCATCATCACCGTGACCACGGAGATCACCGCCTTCCCCAACGTGTCGCCGGCCAGCGCCGACGGCTACAAGCTCAAGCTCGCCAAGGCGGGCGGGAAGGCCGACAGCCCCGCCGTGCTGGTGCCGCTCGACCCCGCGACGGGAAGCGTCGGCATGCCCACCGCGCCGCTCGCGGACAAGGTGCCCGACCAGCAGGGCGCGCCCACCAGCGTGGCCGGCTTCCTGGGCCGTCCCGGCCCCAAGACCACCCACACGGTCGAGATCGCCCACCTGGGCAAGGGCGGCACGTCGGGCGACGCAGGCAGGCCCTTCACCGACCCCGACAAGAAGGTGGACGAGCCGGTCAAGCTCGGTGGCCTGGCCGACAGGGGCATGATCGGCGCGCCGGTCATCGGCGACAAGGACGGCCACGTCATCGGCCTGCTCGTCGGCGGCGGCGACGACGCCAGGATGATCGGCGTCAGGGAGATCACCAAGACCCTCGCGGAGGCCGGGGTGGAGCCGCGCAGGGGCGCGATCGACACGGCGTTCGAGGCGGCGCTGACCCGCTACCACACGAAATACTTCACCGAGGCGGCGCCGGGCTTCCAGCGGGTGCTCGAGCTCTATCCGGGCAACGTGGTGGCCGCGGAGCTGCTCAAGACCTCGCTGGCCAAGCGGGGCGGCCCCGAGGACCAGGGCACGCGGGAGGCTGCGGCCGAACCGGCCGGTTCCACCCCGCTGTGGCCGTTCCTCCTGGCGGCGGGGATCCTCTTCCTGGCCGCGGGCGGCGGGGCGTATCTGCTGTGGCGCCGCCGCGCTCCCGAAGAAGTGACCACACCGGCGCAGCCGCTCGCGGCCGGTCCACCGCCCGACGACGACGGCGCCCACCAGACCGTGGTCGTACGGCGCTCCCAGCCGTTCCACGTGGCCCCGCAGCACCAGCAGGTGATGACCGCGCCGGACCCGGCGATCAAGTACTGCACCTCGTGCGGCATGAAGCTCGGCCCCGCGCATCGTTTCTGCGGCTACTGCGGCCACCCCATCGAGACGTGATGCACGTGAACGAAAGATCGCTCATCGGCCAGGAGGTGGCCGGATATTACATCGAGGACATCGTCGGCAAGGGCGGCATGGCCGTCGTCTACCTGGCGCTCGACCCCCGGCTGAGCCGCCGCGTGGCGCTGAAGATCCTCAACCCGGTGCTCAGCGTCGACGACCGGTTCAGGCAGCGGTTCATCCTGGAGTCCAGGACGGTCGCCAGCATCGAGCACCCCAACATCATCCCGATCTACGAGGCGAACGCCGACGCCGACGGCGTGCTCTACATCGCCATGCGCTACGTCGACGGCCTCGACCTGCGCCGCCTCATCCACGACCGCGGGCCGCTGCCGCTCGGCCCGGCCAACCGGATCTTCGCCCAGGTCGCCGCCGCGCTCGACGCCGCCCACGCGCACGACCTGATCCACCGCGACGTCAAGCCGGCCAACATCCTGCTGGCCGGCGACCACGTCTACCTCACCGACTTCGGCATCACCAAGCACCGCTCGTCGATCTCCGGGCTGACCCAGACCGACCACTTCATCGGCACGCCCCGCTACATGTCGCCCGAGCAGATCAACAAGGAGACCGTCGACGGCCGCTGCGACCAGTACGCGCTGGCCTGCGTCGTCCACGAGGCGCTGTCGGCGCGGCTGCCGTTCCAGCGTGAGAACGACATCGCGCTGCTCTGGGCCCACCTGGCCGAGCAGCCGACGCCGCTGTCGCAGCTCAGGCCCGAGCTGCCGCCGCAGGTCGACGCCGTGATGATGCGCGCGCTGGCCAAGGCGCCCGAGCAGCGCTACGCGACCTGCGCGGAGTTCGTGACGGCGCTGCGCGAGGCGATGAGCGGGCGCCAGGGGGAGCCTTCGCCGGGAGGGTCCTCGGGGCCGCATCTCGTGCCCCGCCCCACACCGGGCTCGGGCCCCGGGGCCCCTGCCGGTTCACATGCCGGGTCCCACACGGGGCCGCACGCTGGTCCGGGGTTCGCGCGGTCTCCGGGCGGCGCCCAGGGGGCGCCCACGCAGCCGTCCGCGCCGAGACGTCCCGGACGCGTCCCGATCGTGGCGGCCACGCTGGTCGCAGCCGCCGCGGCGCTCGCCCTGGTCGTGATGATCGTCGTGAACCACCAGGGGGACACCTGGTCCCGTTACAAGACCAGCTCCGCCGCGCCGCTCACGTTCGAGTACCCCGGCGACTGGGCCGTACGCACCCATCAGGACCTGTTCGCGGTGGCCTCGCCGCATGCCACCGAGTTCGAGAAGTTGTTCGTCGCCGGCCCCGCCGCCGACTGGTCGACGGTCTCGGAGATCGTCGCCGACGAGCCCGACAGCGCCTCCGGTCTGTACGTCCAGGTCTCCGACACGCTCGACGCCGGCGGCACCTCCGAGCAGATGAAGGCCAAGATGGACGCCCTGCTGCCCGGCCAGGTCGACGTCGGCAGACCCGTGCCCGACCAGGCCGGCAACAGCCCAGCGACCCGCTTCGACGGCACGCTGCGCGATCCGGCCACCGGCACCAGGCTCGGTTTCGTCAGCTACGTGATCGACCGCGAGCCGAAGACCATGCTCGTCATGTACTTCTGCGCCAAGGCCACGTGTGACGACGCCACCCAGGCGCGCATCAGGCAGAGCGTCCACGTGTCCTGACCGCCGTTCTGTCTCATCATTCGGGAGGCTTTGGCGAAGCATGCCGGACCTGTGTGTATATTCTGCGCCTGAAAGCGGCAGAAGCAGGAGATCTTTCATGCATGCGTTCCCCCGGGTGTTGTTCGACGAGGCCCACAACGAGTCGTGGACCGTCCGGCGCGAGGTGGCCGAGGCCATCAACCCGGCCCATCCCGACGACAACAGCTACGCCCGCGCGGCCGGACTGCTGCGGCACCTGGGGCACACGGTCGCGGCGCACACGTCCGGAGCGCTCGGCCCCGAGGCGCTGGCGGACCAGGACGTCCTGGTCATCGCGCATCCGTCGGGGGAGCGGTGGGAGCGGACGACCGGCCAGGGCAGCCCCGTCCTCACCGCAGCCGAGCTGGACGCCGTCCAGTCCTTCGTCGCGGCGGGGGGCGGCCTCGTGGTGCTGGCCGAGGAGGAGCAGGACAAGTACGGCAACAACCTGAACGAGCTGCTCGCACGGTTCGGGGTGGGCGTCGAGCACACCACCGTGCGCGACCCGAAGCGCGCCCACCGGGACGTGGCCACGTGGGTGCTGGCCGAGCCCGCCACCTCGGGCGGGCTGCTCGCCGGCGTCCGGACCGCCTGCTTCTACCGTTCCGGCGCGCTCACCGTGACCGCCGAGGGTGGGCGCACGGTGACCGCCGGGGGCGCGGTGCCGGGGACGGGCGCGACCGTGTTGTTCGCGACCTCGCCGAGCGCCGACCCCGCGGGCGCGCCGCTGGCCGTCACGCTCCGGTACGGCCAGGGCCGCGTCGTCGTGTTCGCCGACTCCGACCTGTTCGGTGACGACTCCATCGACGACTACGACCACCGCACGCTCTGGGGGAACGTCGTCACCTGGGCCGCCCGCGTCCCGGCTCGCGGTGCGGGCGACTCTGCGCGTGAGGAGGCCCGCGGCGGAAGGGCGGCGGTGTTCGGCAGGCTCAAGGAGGCCGTCGAGGAGCTCAGGCCGCTGCAGGTCAAGGACGGCTCGGTGCCGGAGGAGTCGAAGGCCAGGGCCGGCGAGCTGGTGGAGGCGATCGCGGGACACCTGGGCGAAATTTCGCCATATTTCCCCCATGACGCCGCCTACCTGCGGGCCGTGCAGGCCGACCTGGCCGCGTGGGCCGAGCAGGGCCTCGGCGTGCCCGACTTCCTCGACTCCCTCGACCTGTTCCACCCCGACCGCCAGCGCGAGGACGGTCTGGAACACGTCGTCGTCTTCCCCATGTACACCCAGAACGGCAACCCGAACCGCAACCTCGAAGCCGTCTGGATCCGTACGATCTGGCCCGGCTGGCTGGCCGGACTGGAGGCGGACGGCTACGACAACCCGATGTTCGTGCCGATCGCGTTCGAGGACTTCACCTCCGGCTACGACACCCACTCCGCCGTGTTGTTCCCCGAGACGGTCGCGGTGCGGACGGCGCCCGAGCGGTTCACCTGGGGCGGCATCTTCGCCGACCGGGAGGCCGCCAGGTTCCGGCGGGTGTCCAGGGCCGCGACCGAGACGCTCCGGCTGGACCTGCCGCCCGACGCCGCCAGGCTGCTGGCGTCGCAGCGGCTCGCGCAGGACACGTTCGTGTTGTGGGACCTGGTGCACGACCGCACCCACAGCCACGGCGACCTGCCGTTCGACCCCTTCATGATCAAGCAGCGGATGCCGTACTGGCTGTACTCGCTGGAGGAGCTGCGCTGCGACCTGACCGCGTTCGGGGAGGCGGTGAAGCTGGAGGCGCGGGGAGTTCCGTACGCCCGGTACGTGCAGCTCGCGATCCTGTTCGACCGGCTGTTCAGGTTCCCGATCACGGGGGAGCGGGTGCGGAACTACGACGGGCTCGGCGGGCAACTGCTCTTCGCGTACCTGCACCGCAACGACATCGTGCGGTGGACGGACAACCGGCTCACCATCGACTGGGAGCGGGTGGCCGACGGCGTGGCCGACCTGCGGGGCGAGGTCGAGAAGTTGTACCGCGACAGCATCGACAGGTCCAAGCTGGCGCACTGGCTGGCGGCGTACGAGCTGGTGAGCGCGTACGTGCCGCCGCACCCGGCCTCGACCTGGGCCCGGGGGATCCAGGCGCTGCCCGAGGAGCAGAAGGCCAAGGTGGACGCGGTGCTGCCGGACGAGTTCCCCCTGAGCATGTTCTACGAGGCGCTCCGCCGTAAGCTGGCCGACGTCGTCGAATCGACCAAGGGACTCCGAGCATGATCATTCTGGTGACCGGGGCCGGCGGGCCCACCGGCGAGGCAGTTACCGCATATTTCCGGAAAAATGGGCACACCGTGATCGGCGTGGACAAGCAGGACGTCGACCTGCTCGACCGCGCCGCCGTACACGACCTGGCCGGCCGGATCGACCGCGAGCACGGGCGCGTCGACGGAGTGGTGCACCTGGTCGGCGGGTGGCGCGGAGGCGGCTCGTTCGCCGACACCGACCTCGCCGACTGGGACGTGCTGCACGACCTGCTGATCCGCACGCTCCAGCACGTGTCGCTGGCCTTCGAGCCGCTGCTGCGCCGCAGTGACAACGGCCGCTTCGTGATCGTCTCGGCCAAGGCGGCCCAGAACCCGGAGGCCGGCGGCGCCGCCTACGCGGCGGCCAAGGCCGCGTCGGAGGCCTGGACGCTCTCCCTGGCCGACGCGCTCCGCGGCACCTCGAGCGCGGCCACCATCCTGGTGGTCAAGGCCCTGGTGAACGACGCCATGCGCGCGGCCAGGCCGGACGCGGCGTTCGCCGGCTTCACCGACGTCAACGACCTGGCCGCGGCGATCGGCAGCCTCTACGACCGGCCCGCGGCGGAGATCAACGGCACGCGATGGGACCTGACTTCTTGATTCCCCGGCACGACCCCCAGCTCATCTCGTTCGCCAGCGACAACTACGCCGGCGTGCACCCCGAGATCCTCGAGGCCGTCGCGGCGGCCAACGGCGGGCACCAGATCTCCTACGGCGACGACGTCTACACCGAGGCCCTGCAGGACACCTTCCGGCGGCACTTCGGCGAGCGCGCGCAGGCCTGGCCGGTGTTCAACGGCACAGCCGCGAACGTCGTCTCCCTGCGCGCCATGACCGCCCACTGGGAGGCGGTCATCTGCGCCGAGAGCGCCCACATCAACACCGACGAGGGCGGGGCGCCCGAGGTCGCCGGCGGCATCAAGCTGCTGACCGTCCCCACACCCGACGGCAAGCTCACCCCCGAGCTGATCGACCGGCAGGCGTGGGGGTTCGGCGACGTGCACCGCGCCCAGCCGCGCGTCGTGTCGTTGTCCAACACCACGGAGCTCGGCACCGTCTACACCCCCGACGAGATCGCCGCCGTCTGCTCCCACGCCCACGACCTCGGCCTGCTCGTCCACCTCGACGGCTCGCGGCTCACCAACGCCGCCGCCGCCCTCGGCGTACCGATGCGGGCCCTCACCACGGACGCCGGGGTCGACGTGCTGTCGTTCGGCGGGACCAAGATCGGCCTCCTGTACGGCGAGGCGGTCGTGGTGCTCAACCCCGACGCGGCGCGGGGCGTCGACTACATCCGCAAGACCTTCATGCAGCTGTCGTCGAAGATGCGGTTCGTGTCGGCGCAGTTCGAGGCGCTGCTGGACGGCGACCTGTGGTTGCGCAACGCCCGCCAGGCCAACGCCATGGGCCGGCGGCTCGCCGAGGCCGTGCGCCCGATCCCGGGGGTGCGCCTGCCGCGCCCCGTCGAGGCCAACGCGGTGTTCGCCGTCCTGCCCAAGGACGTCGTCGTGCGGCTGCAGAAGAGGTTCCGTTTCTACATGTGGAACGAGGCCGTGGGCGAGGTGCGCTGGATGTGCGCGTTCGACACCACGGAGGCGGACGTGGACGCCTTCGCCGCCGCCGTCGCCGAGGAGATGACCGCCGCCTCCGCCCGGCCCGCCACCTGACACCTCCCGGGCACCGCCCGCCGCGGTCGCGGTTCGTGTGGGTGCCTGCCGGGAACGCCGGCGCCGGGCCGGGTGCGCCGCCGGGGCGGAGGTCAGGGGCGGAGGGCGAGGCGGGCCGCCTGCCAGCCTCCCATGCCGTGCGCGCCCGGCCCCGGCGGCGTCGACGAGGAGCAGAGGAACACCCCGGGCAGCGGCGTACGCCAGGGCGCGGGCGACCAGACCGGGCGCCTGACGAACTGCGCCAGACTGGCCAGGCCGCCGCCGATGTCGCCTCCGGCCAGGTTGGGGTTGGCCGCCTCCAGCGCCGCGGGCCCCATGGCGTGACGGGCGAGGACGCGGTCGCGGAAGCCCGGGGCGTACCGTTCGATCTGGCTCTCGACGGCGTCCGTCATGTCGACGTCCGAGCCGTGGGGGACATGGCAGTAGGCCCACAGCGTGTGCCCGCCCCGCGTGGGGTCGGCCGCGTACGGCTGGACGAGCAGCACGTACGGTCGCGGCGAGTGCCGCCCGGCGGCCGTCTCGGCCTCGCTGAGCACGATCTCCTCCAGCGTCCCGCCCAGGTGCACGGTGCCCGCGCCCGCCACCGCGGGATCCCGCCACGGCACGGGCCCGTCCAGCGCCCAGTCCAGCTTGAACACTCCTGGCCCGTGACGGAAGCGGCGCAGGCGCCGCAGGTAGCCGCTGGGGAGGTCGGCCATCGACATGAGCTGCCGGGGCGTCACGTCGAGCACGATCGTGGGCGCGTCCAGCTCCGCGAGCCGGCGGACGCGGTGGCCGGTGACGGCCTCCCCGCCGAGGGAGCGCAGCTCGGCGACGAGGGCGTCGGCGAGGACCTGCGACCCGCCCCGTACGAGCGGCCAGCCCACCAGGTGGGCCAGGGACGCCAGCAGCAGGCCGTAGCCGGCGGTGATGGGTGAGCGCAGGTCGAGCATGGAGTGGGCGGCCATGCCGGCGATCGCCGCCCGTCCCTCCATGGTGCCGAACGCGCGTCTGGCGAAGGTCGTCGCGGGCAGCGCCGCCATCGTCCCGAACCTGGCCGCCCGCGCGAACGTGGACGGCGGGACCGTCCACGGCCCGAGCGGTTTGAGCAGCAGCTCCACCAGAGGAAGCCCGGCCCTGGCGGTCGCCCCTGCGGTCGCCAGCCACGCGCCCGCGTCGCGCCCGAGCCCTTCGGCGGTGCGGCGGGCGTCGCGGTGCACGAGCACGGCGGGACGGTCGTCGAACGGGTGGGCGGCGGCGACCGGCGGATGGGCGAACTCGACGCCGTGGAGACGGAGCTCGCGGAAGGCGGGGGAGGCCAGCGTCATGGCCATCACCGTCGCGCCGAGGTCGTGCACCCGGCCGGGAAGCGTCAGCTCGCCGGACCGCAGCCCGCCGCCGAACCGGTCGGCGGCTTCGAGCAGCAGCACCCTGCGCCCGGCGCGGGCCAGCAGGACGGCGGCGACGAGCCCGTTGGGCCCGGACCCCACGACGGCGGCGTCGGGGCGCATGGCCCTATCGGGGGGTCAGGATCGACGGGTAGGGCCGCGCGCCCCGCTTCTCGAGCAGCGTGGTCATGAGCTCGATCTCACCGCTCTGGCTGGCGACGATCTTCTGGGCCATGTTGACCACCTCGGCCCGCGTGGAGAGCTTGAGCAGGCCCTCGGCCATCTCCACGCCGCCCTCGTGGTGACGGATCATCAGCTGCAGGAAGAGCACCTCGGCGTCCTTGCCCTGTGCCTGCCTGAGCTCGGTCAGCTCCTGCGGGCTCGCCATGCCGGGCATGGTCCCGGGGGCGCCGGGAGCCGGTGACGTGCCGCCGTGTCCGTGACCGCGCATCCAGGCCATCGCGGGCTGGTCGGTCGACTGCGTGAGCTCCCACTGCTGCAACCAGCCCAGGAACATGCCGCGCTGGTTGGCCTGGGTGTTGATGATGTCGAAGGCCAGGCTGTCGATCTCGGGAGCGGGGCCCTTGTCCCTGATCTTGAACGCCATGTCGACGGCCTGTGCGTGATGGGTGGCCATGTCGCGGGCGAAACCGGCCTCGGGGGACGTGTCGCCGGGGGTGCCGCCGCGGCCGAACAGCAGGAACGCCGCGACGGCCAGCACCAGCACGCCGGCGATGGCGAGAAACGATTTCCGCGCGGGCATTTCCATGGTCAGTACAGCGTACCCACCTGGGGCGGCGGCCGTGATCGGACCCTTATAGAGCTCTTATTACCCCCATACGCCCGGAGGGCATAGGGTGACCGGAGTTGGTACGCCGATGGAGGAACGATGGCCAAGGAGAAGGCGCAGGCGAGGCGCGAGCATCTGGAGAAGATGCGGGCCGAGCAGCGGCGCAAACAGCGCCGCGCAGCGCTGCTCATGTGGGGCACCGGCGGTCTCATCATCGTGGTGCTCGTCGGCGTGGTGGGCTTCTACCTCGTCAAGCAGGCCCGTGAGACCTCGCTCGACGCGGTGACCAGCGCGAAGTACGAAGGCGGCCAGCACGTGTGGGACAAGGTCTCCTACAAGGAGACGCCGCCGGTGGGCGGCCAGCACCACAACAACTGGCAGCAGTGCTCGATCTACGACAAGCCGATCCACAGCGAGCACGCGGTGCACTCGCTGGAGCACGGAGCCATCTGGATCACCTACCGGCCCGACCTGCCGAAGGCGCAGCTCGACGCGCTGACGGAGGTGGCGTCCTCCACGGGCCAGCAGGACTACATGCTGATGAGTCCGTTCCCCAACCTGCCGTCGCCGATCGTCGTCTCGTCGTGGGGCCACCAGCTGAAGCTGACCGACGCCAACGACCCGAAGCTCGGGGCGTTCATCAAGAAATACCAGAACGGGCCCGACACCCCCGAGCTCGGCGCCACCTGCGGCGGCGAGGCCGCCATCACCACCACGGCCGACCAGGCGCCCCTGCCGCCCGAGCCCACGGGCCAGCAGCAGTCGCCGATGGAGACCACCTCCCCGGCGCCCAGCGAGTCCCAGCAGTAAGGGCGCTCAGGCGAGCACGTCCTCCAGCGGCGTCCACTCCAGCGCGTGCGCCTCGGCCACGGGCCGGCTGGTCAGCCGGCCCTCGTGGGTGCTCAGGCCGAGCGCGAGCGCGGGGTCCTCGCGCATGGCCCGCTGCCAGCCCCGGTCGGCGACGGCCAGTGCGTACGGCAGCGTGACGTTCGTGAGCGCGAACGTCGAGGTGTGCGGCATCGCGCCCGGCATGTTGGCCACGCAGTAGAAGATCGAGTTGTGCACCCGGTAGGTGGGCTGCTCGTGCGTGGTCGGGCGGGAGCCGGCGAAGCAGCCGCCCTGGTCGATCGAGACGTCCACCAGCACCGAGCCCGGCTTCATCCGGCTGACCAGGTCGTCGCTCACCAGCGTCGGCGCCTTGGCGCCGGGCACCAGCACGGCGCCGATGACGAGGTCCGCCTCCAGCACCGCGCGCTCGATCTCCAGCGTGTTGGAGGCGATCGTCTGGCAGTGGCCCTGATAGATCAGGTCGGCCTGGCGCAGCTTGTCGATGTTCTTGTCCAGCAGCATCACCTCGGCCTGCATGCCGAGGGCGATGGTGGCGGCGTTCATGCCGGACACCCCGGCTCCGAGCACCACGACGTGTGCCGCCCGCACGCCGGAGACGCCGCCCATCAGCACGCCTCTGCCGCCCTCCGAGCGCATCAGGTGGTAGGCGCCGACCTGCGGCGCCAGCCGTCCGGCGACCTCTGACATGGGCGCGAGCAGCGGCAGCGCGCCGCCGGGCGTCTGCACGGTCTCGTAGGCGATCGCCGTGCAGCCCGAGTCGATCAGGGCTCGCGTGCAGGCCTTGTTCGCCGCCAGATGCAGGTACGTGAACAGCACCTGGCCCTTGCGCAGGCGGTGGTACTCCTCCGGCATCGGCTCCTTGACCTTCATGACCAGGTCGGCCGCGGACCAGAGCTCGTCGGCCGCGGGGACCAGCACGGCGCCCGCCGCGGTGAAGTCGGCGTCGGGGATGGACGAGCCGGCGCCCGCGTCGCGCTCGACGTAGACCTGGTGGCCGTGACGGACGAGCTCGTGCACCCCCGCCGGGGTCAGGGCCACCCGATATTCGCTGTTCTTGACCTCTCGCGGTACACCGACCTTCATAAGACAACTCTTTTCGCCAATATGCTGATTTACCCCCAGTCTTCCTTCTATAGCGCCGAGAAGTGAGGATTGTTCGGCTGATTACCTGCGTGCCGCCCGTCCTCGATAAGCTCACCCGCATCCCGAACATCAGGATGAGGTCGCCATCGATGGACAAACCCGAAGAGCCGCCACCCGCGGACCCGGGAGAGCCGCAGGCCAGCAGGCTCACCACCATCGTGCTGATCGTCTCGCTCGTCCTCGTCGTGCTCGTGGCAGGCGTGCTCGGCACGGTCGCGGTCCTGATGACCCGCAGTCCCGACACCCCGCTGTTAGGCGGCACGCCGCCCACGCGGCTGTCCGTGCCGATCCACTTCGCCCCCGTCAGGGAGACCAAGCCCGCCCCCTGCCCCGGCGACCCCGCCGTGCTCGACGCCGGGCAGACCACCTGCTACCTCCTTGAGGACGGCGTCACGGTCGGCGCCGTGCAGAAGATCGAGCCGGTGCGCGAGAGAGACGGCCAGTACTCCGTGCGCATCGCGATCGCGCCGGCGTTCAAGGAGCGGCTGGTCCAGCTCATCGACGAGCAGGTGCCCGAGCAGCGGCAGGTCGCCGTCGTGCTGGCGCCGGAGAAGCCCGAGGTGCCCAAGACCGTGCTGGCCGCGCCCATCGTCACACAGCACATGGACGGCGACAGCATGAGCATCGCGGGATACACGAAGGAGGAGGCCGACGCGCTGGTGGCACGCCTGCTGGGCGGCACACCGAGCGCGACCCCGTCCGGCCCCGCCTCCAGCGACCCCCTCCCGACCGGCCCCGCGTCCACGGCACCCACCTCCATGGGGCCCACCTCCACCGGCGCCCCGTCCCAGCCGTCCACCGGCGTTCCGCAGACGACCCGGACCGGCGGCACCGGCACCACACAGACCGGCGCCGCGCGCTCCACCGACCGCCGCTACGCGAGCTGCAAGGAGGCAGTGGCCGCCGGCGACGGGCCCTACTACCAGGGCACGCACGCCGAATACGGCTGGTACACCGACGTCGACCGCAACGGCGTGGCCTGCAACAGCGCCGACATCCGTTAGGTGAACAGCTGCTCCAGCCCGTCGATGGCGAAGTAGGCCAGAAAGACCAGCGAGACGATCCAGAGCAGCAGGGGGATCTCCGAGAAGCGGCCCCTGGCCGCCTTGATGAGGGTGTAGACGATCACTCCGGCGCCCACGCCGTTCGTGATCGAATAGGTGAACGGCATCAACGCGATCGTCAGGAACGCCGGCACGGCGAGGTCCATGTCGCCCCAGGGCACGTTCCTGCTCTGCGTCATCATCAGCGCCCCGACCAGCACCAGCGCGGGCGCGGCCGCCGCGGCGGGCACCACCGCGGCCAGCGGCGTGAACAGCAGCGTCACGCCCAGCAGAGCCCCGGTCACCACGCTGGCCAGGCCGGTCCTCGCGCCCTCGCCGACGCCGGCGGCCGACTCCACGAAGACGGTGTTCGCCGAGGCGCTGGCCGAGCCGCCCACCATGCCGGCCACGCCGTCCACGGTCAGGATCCGGCCCAGCCGGGGCACCTGCCCGCGCTCGTCGATCAGCCCGGCCTCGTCGCTGACGCCGATGATGGTGCCCATG
Organism: Nonomuraea sp. B1E8; assembly: GCF_039871515.1. Lineage (NCBI taxonomy): Bacteria > Bacillati > Actinomycetota > Actinomycetes > Streptosporangiales > Streptosporangiaceae > Nonomuraea > Nonomuraea sp. B1E8. The sequence continues at coordinate 309,582 of NZ_JBDPLS010000007.1, forward strand.
GCGTCGAAGAAACCGGACAACACCAGCGTGAACAGCACCACGGTCGCCGTGAGCGCCCCTGCCCTGGCGAAGCCGCCGAACAGGTCGAACGCGCCGACGAGCCCGAAGTCCGGCGCCGAGACCAGCGACTCGGGCACTCGCGGCGCGACCACGCCCCACTCCTGCGGGGGGATGGTGGCCAGCGAGTTCACCAGGATGGCCAGGACGGCGGTGACGGCGATGCTGATGAGGATCGCGGCCGGGGTCCTGCGGACGTACAGGACGATCATCAGGAGCAGGCCGAAGCAGAACAGCGCGACCGGCCAGCCCGTGAGGTGGCCGGTCGCGCCGAGCTGCACGGGCGTGCCCTCGCCCGCCGCCACGAATCCGGCGTCCACCAGGCCGATCAGGGCGATGAACAGCCCGATCCCCACGCTGATGGCGTGCTTGAGCGCGAGCGGGATGGCGTTCATGATCAGCGTGCGCAGGCCGGTCACGGCCAGCACGATGATCACCAGACCTTCCAGCACCACCAGGCCCATGGCCTGCGCCCACGTCATGTGCGGCGCGGCCTGGTAGGCGACGACCGCGTTCAGCCCCAGCCCGGCGGCCAGGCCGAAGGGGGCGTTGCCGACGACGGCCATCAGCAGCGTGGAGACGGCGGCGGCCAGGGCGGTCGAGGTGGTCAGCTCGGTGATGGAGAGCCGGGCGCCCGTGACGTCCCTGGCGCCGGCCAGGATGATGGGGTTGAGCAGGATGATGTAGGCCATGGCCATGAACGTCGTGAGCCCGCCACGCACCTCACGGCCGACGGTGGTCCCCCGCCCGGTGAGCTCGAAGAACCTGTCGAGCACGCCATCCCCCCAACGATCAGGGGGAATGCCGGGGAATTACCCGGCGGGGGACGAGATCACGCCTTTTCGTGCCGCCCGTGGCCCACCAGGCCGACGAACTCGTCGAGCCCGATCGTCCCGTCGCCGTCGTTGTCGGCGGACGCGATGAACGCCTCGATCTCGCTCTCGGACGCGCCCTGCCCGCCCAGTGCCTCGTTGGCCTGGCGGATCTCGGCGGCGGTCAGCAGGCCGTCGCCGTCGGCGTCGAAACGCCGGAACTCCGCCTCGGCCGCTTCACGTGCGTTTGCCATGAGAAACCTCCCCGTTGTCGAACAAGGCGATATCTTCCGGCCTCATCGGAACGCGAGTCAACCGGAGGCCGGTCGCCGCGCGCACCGCCGCCGCGATGGCCGGGGTGGAGGAGAGGGTCGGAGGCTCGCCGGCGCCGCGCAATCCGTACGGCGCCGCAGGGTCTGGATTTTCCAGGATTTTCGTCTGCATGGGTGGCATGTCGAGGATGGTGGGGATCAGGTAGTCGGTGAACGACGGGTTCAGCACGAGGCCGTCGCGGACCTGGATCTCCTCCATCAGCGCCAGCCCCAGCCCCTGCGCGGAGCCGCCGTGGATCTGGCCCTCCAGCGCCTGCGGGTTCAGCACCCTGCCCACGTCCTGCACGGCCGCCAGCTCGACCACCTTGACCAGGCCCAGCTCCACGTCCACGTCCACGACCGCCCGGTGCACGCAGAGCGCGAGCTGCGTGTGCGAGTCCCCCTGCCCCGTGACCGGATCCATCGGGTACGTGGGGCGGTGCCGGTATTCACGCGTCTCCTCGATCGGCCCGGACCTCTCCAGCGCCTCCCGGGCCGGCCGGCCGCCGAACCGTTCCCGCACGGCCTCGCACGCCGCCCGCACCGCGCCCCCGGTGACGTACGACTGCCGGGAGGCCGACGACGAGCCGGCCGAGCCGACCGCGGTGTCGGCGGTGGCCACGGTGACGTTCGCGATGCCCAGCTCCGTGCGGGCGATCTGCGCCTGGAGCGTCACCAGGCCCTGGCCCACCTCGGCCGCCGCCGTGTGCACGGTGACGTGCGGCTCGCCCCCGACCAGCTCGGCACGCACCCGGGCCGTGGAATAGTCGTCGAAGCCCTCGGAGAAGCAGATGTTCTTGATCCCGACGCCGTAGCCGACGCCCCGGCGCACCGCCTCGCCGTGGGTCGTCTGCGAGACGCCGCCCGGCAGCGCCCGCAGGTCCGTGGCGGGCGGCCCCTCCGGCAGCGGCATCGACTCCAGGTCGCGCAACATCGCGGCCAGCGGGGCCGGAGCGTCGATCAGCTGGCCGGTGATGAGGCGCGAGCCCTGCGCGACGGCGTTGCGGACGCGGATCTCGACCGGCGACAGGCCGCACGCCTCCGCCAGGCGGTCCATCTGCGACTCGTACGCGTAGCACGCCTGCACCGCGCCGAACCCGCGCATCGCGCCGCACGGCGGGTTGTTGGTGTAGACGCCGGTGGCGTCCACGCGCACGTTCGGCACCTCGTACGGCCCCACGCCCAGCGAGGCGGCGTTGCCCACGACCGCGGGTGAGGACGAGCAGTAGGCGCCGCCGTCCAGCAGGATGTCGGCCTTGACGTAGACGAGCCGGCCGTCACGGGTGGCGCCGTGCTCGTAGCGCATCAGGGCCGGATGGCGGTGCACGTGGCCGAAGAACGACTCCTCGCGCCCGTAGACGATCTTCACGGGCCGGTTCAGCCGCAGGGCCAGCATGCAGGCGTGCACCTGCATGGACAGGTCCTCGCGGGCGCCGAACGCGCCGCCGACGCCCGACAGCGTCAGGCGTACCTTGTCGTGCGGCAGGCCGAGGCAGGGGGCGAGCTGGTCGCGGTCCACGTGCAGCCACTGGGTGGCGATGTACAGGTCGACGCCGCCGTCCTCGGCCGGCACCGCCAGCCCCGACTCCGGGCCGAGGAAGGCCTGGTCCTGCATGCCGACCTCGTACTCGCCGGAGACGACGACCTCCGCCTCGAACGTGTCGCCCCGGCGTACCGGCTGGTGGCGGACGACGTCCCTGGCCTGGCGGGGGTCGGTGACCGCCTCGCGGACCTCGTAGTCCACCACGATCGCCGCGGCCGCCCTGCGGGCCGTCTCCGGATGGTCGGCGGCGACCAGCGCCACCGGCTCGCCCTGGTAGCGGACCTGGTCGATTGCCAGCACCGGCTGGTCCCTGCGGTCCAGTCCGAAGAACTTGGCGCCCGGCACGTCCTCGTGCGTCAGCACCGCCAGCACCCCGTCGATCTTCAGCGCCGGGCCTGTGTCGATCGAGCGGATCCACGCCGACGGGTGCGGGCTGCGCAGCGTCACGCCCCACACCATGCCGTCCAGCCACAGGTCAGAGGCGTAGGAGAACTCTCCGGTCACCTTCAGTACGGCGTCCGGCCGCCGCGCGCTCTCACCGACGCCCTGTCCTGCGGTGGTGGTGCTCGCCGTCTCCGTCATCCTCCGAGTAGAGCACCGCCACCGGTTTCGTCCTATGCGCCCGGCGTCAAATCCGGGTCAGCGGTTGTCCGCACCTCCTTGTATATTCCTCCAAATGCGGATCTCTGACCTGCTGGCCATCGAGGAGCTGCGCCTCACGCTGCTCGCCGGCGACCCCGCCCGCGAGTTCAGCACCGTGCACATCACCGACCTGCCCGAGCCCGGGCGCTACCTGGGCGGCGGAGAGCTGGTCCTGACCGGGCTCATGTGGTGGCACCAGGCCGGGGACTCGGCGCGTTTCGTGGCCGCGCTGGCCGAGGCCGGCGTCGCCGCGCTCGGGGCCGGGCAGGCCCGGCTCGGCCACGTGCCCGGCGACCTGGTGACCGCCTGCCGGGCCGCCGGGCTGCCCCTGATCGAGGTGCCGACCGAGGTGTCGTTCCGCACGCTGGCCGAGCTGGTCGTGCCCCGTCTGTCCGGCGACGTCCGCGAGGCGCTCGGCAGCCACCGCAGGCTCGTCGCGGCCATGGCCGAGGGCGCGGACCTGCCCGAGCTGTTCCGGCTGACCGCCGCCGAGCTGGGCGTCACCGGCGCCGTCGTGTCCGCGTCGGGCGAGGTGATCGTCGGCGCGGCCGACGACCCGGCACACCTCGCGACGGCGTACCTGACGGCGCCACGGCTGCCCGCGCTCGCCGGCGCCACCACGGTCTTCGCGGTCGGGCGCGGCCACCGGGCCGCGGGCTGGGCGCTGGCCTGCGACGGCGACCTGCTCGGCCGGGCCGACGTCGGCTACGAGCTGGCCGCCTGCGTGGCGCTCGAACGCAGCCGGATGGAGGAGGGGCGCAGGGTGGAGCGCCGCCTGATCGAGCAGCTCGTCGCCGCCGCGCTCGCCGGGGCCGGCCTGCCCGAGCTGAACGCCAGGCTGCGGACGTGCGGCATCGACGCGGCGGAGCCGTACACGATCGTGAACGCCACCGTGTCCGGGCAGGGCGCCCCCGGCCCGTCCGCGCTCGGCGGCCAGGTGGTCGAGGAACTGCTCGGCCGCGAGGCGGTCGCGGCGGTGCTCCCAGCCGTGGACCCGGCAGCGGACCCGGCTGTGACGGGGGAGGGCGCGGTCGCCGTGGTGCCCCTGCGCGAGCGCACCGCCTCCGAGGTCGCAGGCCGGCTGCGCGCCGGCGTCCGGGTGTTGTCCGCCCTGCCGGACACGCGCGTCAGCGTCGGGCTGAGCGGCGCCCTGACCGGTGCCGCCGCCGTCAAGGGCGGGGTCGAGGAGGCCCGGCACGCCAGACGGCTGGCCGAGTCCCGCGCCGGCGGCGTGGTGACCAGCGACGAGATCTACACGCACGCGCTGCTGCTGGCCACCGTGCCGGTCGACGTGCGCCGCTCGTTCACCGCCCGGCTGCTGGCTCCGCTGCTCGACTACGACCGCACGCACCAGTCGGAGCTGGTGCGCACCCTGCGCGTCTACCTCGACTGCGCCGGCTCGTGGAACGCCTGCGCCGAGCGGCTGCACGTGCACGTCAACACCGTCCGCTACCGCGTCCGCAGGATCGAGGAGCTGACCGGCAGGGACCTGTCGGCGATGGCGGACCGGGTCGACTTCTTCCTCGCGCTCAGGGACACGGGCCCGCCGCGCTAGCGAATCAGGCCCGGTGCAGCGCCTCGTGCACGGCCGCCTGCTCCTTCGCGAGCCGCCGCTCCCAGCGCGGGTTGCCGAGCGCGCCGCCCCGGGCTGGAGGAACACTTCGGAGCGGGGTCGAGGGGCACACATGACGAGGGCGTGCCTCATCGTCCCGGCGAGTGTCGGGAGCGAGGTGCGGTGTACGCGCCCCTGACGCCGGGAGTGTGCCCCTCTGGCCGGGCGGCCTCAGCAGCAGTCGCTGGAATCCTGATTGACGCCGACGGGGGACATTTCGGCACTCGCGGCCGTAACATTGCCCGCAAGGGTCGCAGCGACCATCATCGCGGTGACCAGTGCCGACAGGGCAATACGCATACGCATGGGGGTTCTCCCTCGCCTATGTGGGGGTTGCTCGGACTATATCTTCTCAGGGAGCGACGACTGTGACCACATCTGACCTGGTCGGACTCCGCATCAAGACAGTTCGGCGACAACGCGGCCTGTCACAGGCACAGCTGGCGCATCCCGAGTTGTCGGACAGCTACGTCTCATTGATCGAGAGTGGCAAGCGTACCCCGACTCCTGCCGTTCTGGAGCTTTTGGCCCAGAAACTGGAGTGTTCGTTGTCTTATCTGATCAACGGTGTGACCGCCGAGCAGATGGAGGACATCGAACTGGCTCTCGGTTACGCACGGTTGGCGCTCGAGAACGGCGAGGTCGCCGAGGCCCGCACCCGCTTCCGCGAGCTGCTGGCCAACAGCAACCTGACAGGGTTGCCCACACTTCGTCAAGACACCGAATTCGGGCTGGCCCTCGCCACCGAGGCGGCCGGCGACCTCGACGAGGCGATCTCCATCCTCCTCAAGCTCCGCGGAGAGGAGCTGTCACCCGAGCGGCGCATCGAGGTCGCCATGGTGCTGTGCCGCGCCTACCGCGACAGCGAGCGGCTGACCGAAGCCGTCACCGTGGGGGAGCAGATGCTGGGCGGGAGCGCCCGCCTGCCGTGGACCGATCCGCTCGTCGAGCTGGCCGCGACCCTGCTGTCGGCCTACATGCACCGGGGCGACCTGCTCCGCGCCCGCCAGTTCGCGGCCGAGCTGCTCAACGCGGCCGACGCGCTCGGCACGCCCCGCTCCATCGTGGCCGCCAACTGGATGGCCTCCAACGTCGCCTACAACACCGGCCACAACGAGGAGGCGCTGTCCTTCGCCGAACGGGCCATGGCGGTGCAGCTGGAGAACGGCCATCCGCGCAGCGTCGCCAGGATGCGCCTCGCGCTCCTGCAGCAGCGGCTCAAGGCGCGGCCCGCCGAGGCCGCCGCCGTGCGCGACGAGCTGCGCGCGACGGTCGCCGAGTTCGAGCAGACCTCCACCAGCATGATCGACAAGGCCCGGGTCCACGTGGAACTGGCCTACGCCGAATACATGACCGGTGACCTCGACAAGGCCGTCGAGCACGCCAAGATCGGCAGAGGCCTGGTCCCCGAATACGGGCACGTGCTGGGCGCCGAGGCCAACCTCCTGCTCGGCCGGGCCTACGGCTCCGTCGGGCGCTCCGCCGAGGCAGCCGGTCACGTGGCGTCGGTGCGCGACTGGCTGACCCCGCTGCCCGACTCCCGCCGCTCCGCCTCCACCTGGCTGGCCACGGCCGAGACGATCGAGGAGCTGGGCGACGCGGAGGGGGCCGTCGAGGCCTACCAGCGGGCGCTGGCCTGCGCGGGTCTGTAGGCGGCATCGGGCCCATCCATCGGGGTCCGGACCGGGCGGTGGCGTCGGTAGCCTGGAAGGTGCCATGAAGAGATCCCCGTTCGCGGTGCTCGCCGCGATTCTCGCCGCCGCCCTGCTCGTGTCCGGCGCCGCTCCCGCCCTGGCGCACGACGCGCTCAAGAGCAGCTCGCCGGCCAAGGGCGCCGAGGTCAAGGCCCTCGACGAGGTCGAGCTCGAGTTCACCGCCAAGGTGCGCATGCCGTTCGTGATCGTGCGGGGGCCCGGCGACGACCAGCACCAGCTCGGCAAGCCCGAGCTGGACGGCGCGGTCGTGCGCCAGGCGGTCAAGGGGCCGCTGCCCGACGGGAAATACACGATCGCCTACCGCGTCGTGTCCTCCGACGGCCATCCGATCGAAGGGGAGATCCCGTTCCGGGTCGAGGGGGCGCAGACACCGTCCCCCGGTCCCAGCCCCAGCGAGGAGGCGGCGACGAGCCAGGCGCCCGCACCCGCGAGCAGCGTCGCGTCCGAGCCCGCCGCGCCCGCGGCCTCGTCGCCGGGCGCCGAGCAGGCGTCGGCCGAGCAGGAGGCCATGTTCCCCGTCTGGCTGATCATCGTGATCGGCGCGCTCGTCGGCATCGGCATCGGCTTCCTGCTCAGCGCGCGGAAGAAGAAGCCATGAGCCGGGCGGCGCGTCTCGCGCTCGCCGGCGCGGGGGCCGCGATCGCCGCCCTGGTGATCGGCATGATGGCCGGAGGCAGCGCCTTCCCCAAGATCATTCCCGGGCTGCCCGACGCCGGCGCGGTCGTCAGGTGGGGGCTGCCGCTGTCCAAGCTGCTCATGGACGCGTCGGGAGTGCTCACCGTCGGCCTGCTGCTGATGGCCGCCGCGCTGCTGCCCAACGACAAGGGCGTGCTCGGCAGGACCGCCGTCGACTACGTCAAGGCCAGCTCGTGGTCGGCGCTGGCGTGGGCCGGGTCGGCGTTCCTCGCCATCCTCTTCGGGGCCGCCGAGTCCATCGGCAGGACCGTGCCCCAGATTCTCGAGCGCACCATCCTGACCAGCTACGCCACCCAGACCACGCAGGGTGTGGCGCTGACGCTCGTGGTGCTGTTCGGGGTGGCGATCGCGCTGTTCTCGCGCGGCGCCATCACCGCCGGAGCCGCGGCGGGACTGCTGGTGTTCGCGCTGGCGACGCTGCTGCCCGCGCCGCTGACCGGGCACAGCGCCTCCTCGCCCAACCACGACCTGGCCACCTCGTCGGTGGCGCTCCACCTGCTCGCCCTCGCCCTGTGGGTGGGCGGGCTCGTCGTGCTGGCCGCGCACGCGCTGCGCCGTCAGCCGCAGCTGGAGGTGGCCGCCGCCAGGTTCTCCCGGATGGCGGTGTGGTGCTACGTCGGCGTGGGGTTGTCCGGGCTGTTCAGCCTGGTGGCGCGGCTGGGTGCGGTCTCCGACCTGTGGACGTCCGAATACGGCCTGCTGGCCGTGGCCAAGATCGTGGCGTTCGTGCTGCTCGGCTACGTGGGCTACTGGCACCGGCAGCGCACGCTGGCCGACCTCGCGGCGGCACGGCCCCGGGCGTTCACCCGGCTGGCGGGCGGCGAGACGCTGCTCATGCTCGCCACCGTCGGGCTGGCCGTGGCACTGTCGCGCACGCGGCCGCCCGAGGTCGTCGTGCCCGCCGACCGGGCGTTCGAGCTGCTGGGCTTCCCCATGCCGCCGGAGCTGTCGCTGGCGAACGTGTTCACGCTGTGGTGGCTCGACCTGTTCTTCGCCGCGGTCGCCGCGGTCCTGGCCGGGCTCTACGGAGCCGGCGTCTACCGGCTGGCGCGGCGCGGTGTCGCCTGGTCGTGGGGCCGCACCGCGTCCTGGTTCATCGGCGTGGCGCTGCTGGTGTTCGCCACGCAGAGCGGGCTGGCCCGCTATGCCAAGGTCATGTTCAACGTGCACATGATCGAGCACATGACGCTCTCCATGGTCGTGCCGATCTTCCTCGTGCTCGGCGGGCCGGTCACGCTCGCCCTGCGCGCGCTCAGGCCAGCATCGAGGAGGGGCGATCGCGGGCCGCGGGAGTGGATCACCACGATCCTGCACAGCCGGTTCACCAAGGTCGTCACGCATCCCCTGGTGGCGACCTCCATCTTCGTGGCGTCGACGTACGCGCTCTACTTCACGCCCCTGTTCGAGTCGGCCATGCAGGAGCACCTCGGGCACATCTGGATGACCCTGCACTTCCTCATCAGCGGGTGCCTGTTCTTCTGGGTGATCGTCGGGGTCGATCCGGGGCCCCACCGGCTCCCGCACGTCTGGCGGCTGCTGATGCTCTTCGTCACCATGCCGTTCCACGCGTTCTTCGGCATCGCGCTGATGATGATGGGCGCGGTGATCGCGTCCGGATGGTACGAACAGCTCGGCCGCCCCTGGGGCGACACGCTGCTGCAGACGCAGCGCGACGGCGGGGCCATCGCGTGGGGGTTCGGCGAGATCCCGACGCTGATCGTGCTGCTGGCCATCGCGGTGCAGTGGTATCAGGACGACGACCGGCAGGCACGGCGCACCGACCGCAGGGCCGACCGTTCCGGCGCCGCAGACCCGGAACTCGACTCCTACAACGCCTATCTCGCCCGTCTCAACCGTGCTGACAAGGGCGAGTAGCCGATCGGACACGGCCTTCTATCTTCTCCGTACACGTCTCAGGACCGCCGGGTAGCCTGACTTTCAGGGGAGACGGGCATAACCTCATTCGCCGGCATGCGCAACCTTGAGGGGGGATTGCGCGCCGCGCGGTTGGGAGCGCCGTAGTGGGGTGCGGCGCGAGCCCGGGGTGCCGAGAGAGGCGAGACCATTGTCGGAAGAGACGCGGATGCGCGGGGGGCAGAGCCTGGCCGAGGCGCTGGAGGCCTGCCTCGTCGAGTGGTCGGAGCGCACGGGGATCGAGGTCGAGACCTGGGCGCTGCCCGCCACGGACGTGCCGTCGCGCGTGACACGCGGCGTCATGGCCGCGATGGGCGAAGCGCTGTCGAACGTCGAGCGTCACAGCCGGGCCAAGACCGTCTCCATCGCTGTCACCGCGGGCCGGAGCGGGCTGCGCATGACGGTCAGCGACAACGGCATGGGTGATCCCGCGCCGCTGGCGGGGCGCGGGATCGCCAGGATGCGGGCGGCCTTCGCGGAGATCGGCGGAAGCCTGTCGGTCAACAGCGTGCCCGGAGAGGGCACCACGGTGACCGGGGTGGTGCCCATGCGGCGGTGACGGTGCCTCGGAGCGCGGTCAGGGCAGGGTGAGGATCTCGCTGCCCGTGTCGGTGACGACGATCGTGTGCTCGAACTGGGCCGTGCGCTTGCGATCCTTCGTGACCGCGGTCCACTTGTCGGGCCAGATGTCGTAGTCGATGGTCCCCAGCGTCAGCATCGGCTCGATCGTGAACGTCATCCCGGGCACCAGCTCCACCCGCAGCGACGGGTCGTCGTAGTGGGGGACCATGAGGCCGGAGTGGAAGCTCGTGCCGATGCCGTGGCCGGTGAAGTCGCGCACGACGCCATAGCCGAACCGCTTGGCGTACGCCTCGATGACGCGGCCCACGACGTTGAGCTGCCGCCCCGGCGCGACCGCCTTGATCGCGCGCATCATCGCCTCGCGCGTGCGCTCCACCAGCAGCCGCGACTCCTCGTCGACCTCGCCCACGAGGTAGGTGGCGTCGGTGTCGCCGTGGACGCCGCCGATGTAGGCGGTGATGTCGACGTTGACGATGTCGCCGTCGCGCAGCACGGTGTCGTCGGGGATGCCGTGGCAGATCACCTCGTTGATCGACGTGCACAGCGACTTGGGATAGCCCTTGTAGCCGAGCGTGCTCGGATAGGCGCCGTGGTCGATGAGGAACTCGTGGCCGATCCTGTCGAGCTCGTCGGTCGTGACGCCCGGCCGGACGTTGTTGCCGACCTCTTCGAGTGCCTGGGCGGCGATCCTGCCCGCCACCCGCATGCGCTCGATCATCTCGGGGGTCTTCACGTCGGACTCGCCGGTGGTGGGGCGCTTCTTGCCGACGTACTCCGGCCGCTCGATGTGGGCGGGGACCTTTCGCATGGGCGAAACTCGCCCTGGCTGGAGCAGTGTCGTCATGAAACATGAGTCTACGGGGCAGAATTGACCCCGTGAGCGAAGGCCAGTGGTGGTTCTGCCTCAAGCACATGAGGGTCGAGCCCGACAAGGGGTGCCCCAACAAGGACCGGATGGGGCCCTACGCGTCCGAGCAGGAGGCCGCCGGGGCGCTGCAGCGCGCCGCCGACCGCAACAAGGCATGGGATGAGGCCGAGGAGGACGACGACGATTAGGGCACGACCGCGTAGGCCCTGACGGGAAACGTGCCGAGGCCGGCGACCATCGGTGGCGCGGCGTGGAAACGGAAACCCTCCTCGGGCAGCGCGTCCAGCCCTGTCAGGTGCTCCACGATGGGAATCCCCGCGCGCAGCAAGATCGAGTGGGCGGGGCGTTCGCCGTGCGGCGGGGTGTCGTCGATGTTGAGCGAGTCGATCCCGACCAGCGCCGGGCCCTGCTCCGCCAGCCAGGCCGCCGACTCGGGGGCGAGGTGCGGGTGGCCGTGCACGTAGGCGTCGGTGCCGAAGTGGCGGTCCCATCCCGTGTGGATCAGCACGGCCCGGCCGCGTACGTCGAGTGCCCGGTCCAGGGCCACCGCGCGCTGCCCACCGGCCCGGATCACCAGGCCGGGGAGGTCGGCCAGTTTCGTCAGCGGCACCTGCGCGAGGTCGTCGCCGCCGGCGTAGCGGTGGTGCGGGGTGTCCACGTAGGTGCCGGTGTTGGCGGCCAGCGTGATCACGCCGATGTGGAACTCCGTGCCCGGCGCGTACATGCCGCGTGACTCCTCCCGGCTCAGGTGCACCCCGAGTTTCGGTGCGGGGACGCCGGGATAGGTGGTCATCCCCTCGACGATGCGGTGGCTGAGCTCGACGATCACGCGGAGCCTCCTAGTCGGTCACCTGAGGGCCGCTGACCTTCTCCAGCAGCCGGGCCAGGCGTTCGCGCAGCCCAGGGCGCCGCTCCACCTCGCCGGCCGCCGCGCTCACGAGGTGCTGCGCGCCGTCGAACGACACCAGCCCGCCGCGCGGCACCGCGATCGCGTCATGGGCGAGGCCGGTCAGCTCGGCGTCGCCGCCCTCGATCGCCAGGATCGTCGCGCCCGTGCGCCGTGCGTCGTCGACGCGTTCGAGCAGCGGGACCGGGGCCTGCTCCTCGGCCAGCACGAACAACGTCTCGCCCCGGGCCGCCCGCTCCAGGCGGTCGAGGCCGACGCGCAGGTGGGGGGGAGCGTCGGCCGGCGGTGTCCAGCGCACCAGGGTGGGTGCGAGCTGCGTCAGCCCGGAGTATCTGGCCTCGTCGCTGAGATGCGCGGTCAGGTGCCAGGGCTCGTCGTCGGGAGGGCCGACCAGCAGCAGGCCGCCGGGCGAGCGGGTGGCGCGCAGGGCGAGCCCCAGCTCGCGCGCGCGGTCGATCCAGCCGGTGTCGGCCAGGAGCTCGCGCAGGAGTGCCACTGATCCTGAGTCCATGCATCCATGGTGCCTGACGTCGTACTTCCGGGGTGGCTGATTCGGGAGTGGCGTACGGACACGAGGTGGATCTACCGGTCAAATCGGGCCTTGACAGGGGGTTACCTGCGAGTAACGATCGGGCTCGCGGCGCCGCCGTCCCCGAGTGTGTGAACCTCAAGGAGAGGGGCGGCACATGACCTTTCGTGTCCGCGTCAGCATGTCAGTGATCCTGTTATCGATCATGTCCCTCATCGCCACCCCCGCCCGCGCCGCGACCGCCGGCGACGTGGTCTCGGCCCAGCCCGCCACCGTCTACCTGCTGCCCGGCAGGCTGCTCGAGGTGCCGGTCAACGCCTGGCACATCCTCTACCACTCCACCTCCGCCACCGGCTCGCTCAACACGGTCTCCGGCACGCTGCTCGTGCCGAAGGGCCGCTACCCGTTCGGCACACGCCCGATCGTCGGGTACGCCGTCGGCACCCACGGGCTCGGCGACCAGTGCGCCCCCTCCGCCGCCATGAGCCAGGGCCGGGAGGCCGAGCTCGCGCTGGTGAGCCTGTTCCTGCTCAAGGGGTTCGCGGTGGCGATGACCGACTACGAAGGGCTCGGCACGCCCGGGCCGCACACGTACATGGCCGGGATCTCGCAGGGGCACGCCGTGCTCGACTCGATCAGGGCGGCCACCCGCGTCCCCGGCTCCGGGCTGTCGAGCCGGGCGCCCGTCGCCGTCATGGGCTACTCCCAGGGCGGCGCGTCCGCCGGCTGGGCCGCCCAGCTGCAGCCCGCGTACGCGCCCGAGCTGCGGCTCAAGGGCGTCGCGGCCGGCGGCGTCCCCGCCGACCTGCACGCCGTGGCGAACCACCTCGACGGCGGCGACGACTTCGGGCTGGCCGCGGCCGCCGGTGTGGGGCTCGACGCCGCCTACCCCGAGCTCGGCCTCGACGCCGACCTCAACGACCGGGGCCGCGCGCTGCTCGCCGACGCCGCCGACGACTGCGTGGGCGAGCTGGACAGGCTGGCCGGGCTCCGTTTCTCCGACCTGAGCCCGATCGACCTGCTCGGCCAGCCCAAGTGGCAGGCGCGCCTGGCGGAGAACCGGCTCGGGTCCGCGGCCCCGCAGGTGCCGATGTTCCTGTACCACGGCACCGGGGACGAGATCATCCCGCTCTCGGTGGGATCGACGCTGCGCTCGGCGTACTGCCGGGCCGGGGTGACCGTGCGCTGGGTTGCGCTGCCCGCGCCCGACCACGTCACCGGGGCCATCGAGGGCGGGCCGCTGGCCATCGAGTGGCTGGCGCTGCGGATGTACGGGCTGCCCGCGTCCGGCAACTGCTGACCCGCCGGGCGCGCGCTCACCGGACCGGGCTCACCGGGCTCACCGGGCGCGCCCGGTGAGCCCGCCGGGTTCGCCGGTGCTCCTTCTCGCCGGGCACGTTCGCGGCGGGCCCGGCTGCCGGTCCGGCGGGGTGGAACTGGCATGATCTGGCTATGACTGACGTTAACGGGCTTTCCATCGGCATCCTCGGCGGCACCGGCGACCAGGGCAAAGGGCTGGCGCGGCGGTTCGCGCTGGCGGGGCATCCGGTGCTGATCGGGTCGCGCAGCGCCCAGCGGGCACAGGAGGCGGCCGGCTCCATCGGAGCGGGTGCGACGGGCGACGAGAACGCCGCCGTCGCCTCCCGGGCGGACCTCGTGATCGTCGCGGTGCCGTACGACGGGCACAAGGCGCTGCTGGAGTCCCTGCGCGCCGAGCTGGCAGGCAAGATCGTGGTCGACTGCGTCAATCCGCTCGGGTTCGACAAGCAGGGGGCGTACGCGCTGCCCGTCGAGGAGGGCAGCGCGGCGCAGCAGGCCGCCGCGGTGCTGCCCGACAGCCGGGTGGTGGCGGCCTTCCACCACGTGTCGGCCGTCGTGCTGATGGACCCGTCGGTGGAGAAGGTGGACCTCGACGTGCTGGTGCTGGGCGACGACCGCGAGGCCACCAGCACGGTGCAGGCCCTGGCCGAGGCCATCCCGGGAGTGCGGGGCGTCTATGGTGGACGGCTGCGCAACGCCCACCAGGTGGAGGCGCTGACCGCCAACATCATCTCAATCAACCGCCGCTACAAGGCACACGCCGGACTGCGCATCACCGACATCTGACCCGAGTGAGGCACCCGGCTCACAACCAGCCGGCGTCCTCGGCGATGCGGATGGCGTCGATCTTGTTGCGGGCGCCCGTCTTGGTGACGGCTCCGGTCAGATAGTTGCGTACGGTGCCGGGCGACAGGTGCAGGCGCGCGGCGATGTCCTCGGCCGACGCGCCCCCGGCCGCCTCCCTGAGCACGGTCGACTCCCGGGGCGTCAGCGGGCTCTCCCCGTGCTCCATGGCCGAGGCGACGAGCTCGGGGTCCAGCACGCGCAGGCCGGAGGCCGTACGCCTGACGGCGTCGGAGAGTCGGTCGCCGGGCGCGTCCTTGACCAGGAACGCCTCGATGCCGGCGGCCAGCGCCCTGCGCAGGTGGCCGGGTTGGCCCATCGCGGTGAGCACGAGGATCCGGCACGACGGCAGGCGCTCGCGCAGCTCGGCGGCGGCGGTGATGCCGTCGACGACCGGCAGGTCGATGTCCACGACGGCGACGTCGGGGCGGATCTCCATGGCCCTGGGCACGATCTCGTCGCCGCGGGTGACCTCCGCGACCACGTCGATGTCGGACTCGAGGCGGAGCAGGGCGGTGAGGGCGGCGCGGATCATGTGCATGTCCTCGGCCAGCAGCACTCTGATCACGTCGTCACCTCCACGGCCAGCAGGAAACCTCCCGCGCCCGTCGGGGCGGCGGCGCAGGAGCCGCCGGCCTGCGCGGCCCGCTCCGCCAGGCCCGTGAGCCCGCCGCCGGCCGTTAGCGAGCCGGTGAGCGCGCCGTCGTTCGCCACCTCGAGACGGAGTGTCGTGCCGTGCAGCGACGTCGTGATCGTGCAGGTCGTGGCCCGGCTGTGGCGCAGGACGTTGGTGACCCCTTCGCGCACCGCCCACGCCAGCGCCTCCTCGGACCGCCGGGGGAGCGGCACGTCGGCCAGGTGCGCCTGCGCGTCCACCCCGGACGACTCCAGCAGCGCCACCGCCCTGTCGACCTCGCCGGTCAGCGACAGCGCCCGGTAGCCCTTGGCCACCTGCCGTACGTCCTTGGCCGCCTCCCTGGCCACCAGAACCAGCTCGCCCACCTCCGAGCGGGCCTGGCCGGGATCGCCGTCCATGAGGCGGGCGGCCAGGTCGCCCTTGAGCGCGATCGCGGTGAGGCTGCGGCCGAGCCCGTCGTGCAGGTCGCGGGAGATACGCAGGCGTTCCCTCATCACCGCGGCCTCCGCCAGCTCGGCCCTGGCCTCCTCCAGCTCGGCCGTCACCCGGACGAACCGCACCAGCGCGTACGTCATCGCCCCCGTCGTCGGCACAGTGATCACGTAGAAGGCGACGATCACCGGCATCGCACCGGACAGGGACAACGCGGCACCCTCGTAGACCATCATGAGCCCCACCAGCGCGCCGCCCCAGCGCAGCGGCAGGTACACCAGCAGGGTCCCGGCCAGCAGCGGGGCCGCCACGGCCGACCAGCCGCCCGGCAGCAGCTCCGGCAGGTAGGTCGCGACCACCTGGAGCACGAGCGTGGCAGGGAAGAGGGGCGGGCGCGCATCGCGCAGCGCCGCCCGCATGTTGAGGGAGTAGGTGGTGATGACGGCGCTGATCGCCATGGCGGCCAGCACGCCGTAGACAGCACCGTGCTGGAAGTAGAGCAGCGCGATCACCGTGTAGGCGCATGAGACGCCGACGATCAGCCCGGTCGCGAGCCGCCTGGCGGTTGACGAGATCACGGTGACGATTATGACCTGCGGGGTTCCCAGCGGAACCACAGCCGGATCGCGGCCAGCCCGGCCAGCGTCCATCCGGCCAGGATCAGCAGGGGGACGACGAGCTCGCCGGTCCTGACGGCGTCGACGACGGCCGTGGTCGGCAGCAGGTCGAGCACGGGAGGCAGCCACGAAGGCAGCGGGATGGGGCCCATCGCGCCCGCGGAGACGCCCGCCACCAGGAACACCGGCGTGGTGAACGCCGCTGCCAGCTCCGCGCGCGGGACGGCGGCCGTGTACGCGGCGCCGAGCAGGGACAACACGGCCGAGCCTGCGATCACGACGGCGGCGAACGCGACGGGGTCGGCCGGCAGCGGAACATCCGCCACGAGGTGCACGGTCAGCGTGCACGACACAATCACGATCACGGTCTGGGTCGCCGTGCCGGCGATCTGGCCGGTGAGGATCTGCGCGTCGGTCAGCCGGCTCGCCCGCAGCCGTTTCAGCACGAGCTGGTCGCGGCGGCCGGCCAGGACGACGGTGACGTTCATGAACGCGGTGATCGCCAGCAGCAGCGCGAGCGCGCCCTGGAAGATGTGGGTGGCCGCGGCGACGTCGGTCACGTTCCGCATGAGGGCGGGCATCCCGACGGCCAGCCCGACGGGGGTGACCACAGAGGCGAACACCATGGACTTGTCCCGCCAGAACAGGCGGGTGGCGAGGCGGTAGGTGGCGGCCATGTTCCTCGGGTTGGTCCTCGGGCTGACCATCGGGCCGGTCATCGGGCCGGTCATCGGGCGCTCCTGGACAGGTCGAGGAAGAGGTCTTCGAGGGTGGCCGTACGGACCTCCAGGCCGGCCAGGCGCACGCCGCGCGCCGCCGCCCAGCTGAGGAGCGTCTGCGCGGCGAGATCGGGATCCTCGGCCCGGCAGACGGCGAGGTCGCCCTCCAGGGTGACCTCCAGCGGCAGGTCCGCGGGACGGACCTTGGCGGGCATCCGGAACGCCACCCGCCCGCGCCGCGCCGCGAGCGTCTCCGCCATCCCGCCGGCGGCCACGATCTCACCCTGGTCCATGACGGCGAGGGCGGAGGCCAGGCGCTGCGCCTCCTCCAGGTAGTGGGTCGTCAGCAGGACCGTGGTGCCCTGCCCGGCCAGGTCGCGGACCACCTCCCAGGTCCTCGACCGCGCCTCGGGGTCCATGCCGGTCGTCGGCTCGTCGAGGAACAGCACGTCAGGGCGGCCCAGCAGGGCGAGCGCGAGGTCGAGCCTGCGCTTCTCGCCGCCGGACAACTGGCGCACCCGCGTGCCCGACCGGCCCTCCAGCCCGGCCAGCTCCAGCGCCTCGTCGCGCGGGCGCGGCGCGGCGGTGAAGTCGCGCCAGATGTCGAGGGTCTGGGCGACCGTCAGCTCAGGGAAGAACCCGGCCTCCTGCAACATGATCCCGACGCGCTGACGCAGGGCCGCCCTGTCGGACCAGGGGTCGAGGCCGAGCACCCGCACGGTGCCGCTGCCGGCGCGCTGGAAACCGGCGAGCACCTCGACCGTCGTGGTCTTGCCCGCGCCGTTCCTGCCGAGCAGCGCGAAGACCGTGCCCTCGGCGACCTCGAACGAGACGTCCCTGACCGCGGGGAAACCCTGGTGGCTCTTGCTGAGCCCGCTGACTTCTATCGCTCTCATGGGTCCGACTATCGCGGGGCGCGATCGCGGACGGCAGTGAAGAATTCACGACTTCCCGGACAGCTTGAGCAGCGCGTCGGTGACACCCTCCGGATCGATCACCTGGTGCAGGTGCTGACCGGGCAGCCGGGTCACGGGCCAGCCGCGCCGCGCGGCCTCCTCGGCGATCGTGTCGTACGGCGGGCCGTACCACAACATCGAGCACCTGACGTCGTCCCACCCGGCGGGCACCGGCAGGGACTGCGTGTAGTAGTCGAGCGGCAACCGGGGCTGCTCGGCCGCCACCCGCACGCGCGTCGCGGGGTCGGGCAGCAGGGCCACGACGTCCTCCTCGTCCCACCAGTCGGTCCAGCGCGGCAACATGCCGTCGGGGCCCGCCAGATCGCGCAGGAACGGCAGGAACCCGTCGTCGGCGACCTTGACCGGCCCTTCGCGCGGCGGGAGGTGCGCGTCGGCGAACACGCAGGCCACCACCCGCCCGTCGAGACCCTCCTTGATCAAGGGGAGGAAGAGCCCGGCGTTGCTGTGCCCGGCGAGCACCACGCGGGTGCCGGGGGTGGCCGCGCGCACCGTCTCCACCAAGCGCGGCCAGTAGGGCGCCTCTCCCGCGGTCACGCCGGTCAGGTCGGGCACCACCGCCGCGTGCCCGCGGCGTTCCAGCGACTCGGCCACGGGAGCCCACGTCGAGGGCCCGACGGAGGGGCTGTGCACGAGTACGAAGGTCGAATCCATAACCACACTCTGTCAGACGACCAGCGTCCGGCGGGAGACCGATTTGTCCGTTCCGTCGTAGACGGCCCAGGCCGCGGCCAGGTTGTTCACCGCCTGCGAAAGCTCGTCCTCGGGGAGCAGGAAGTGCAGCCGCATGTGGCCGCCGTGCCCGCCCGCGGGGTCGAACGACCGGCCGGGCGCCACCGCGACCCCGTGACGGAGCGCGACCTGGGCGAACGAGCCGGCGTCGCCGCGCGGGATGCCGACCCAGAGGGTCTGGCCGCCGAGCGCGGGCGCGATCGACCACGACGGCAGGCGCTCGCGCAGCCCGGCGCAGAGGTGGTCGTGCAGCCGGCGGGACGTGCTCACCCGCGCGGCCCGTACCTCGTCGAGGCGGCGGAGCAGGGCGACGGCGGCGAGCTGGCTGACGACCTCGCCGCCGAGGTCGCGCACGGCCCGCAGCCTGGCAAGCCGCGCCACGAGCGGCGCCGCCGCGCGGATCCAGCCCACACGCAGCCCGCCCCAGACCAGCTTGCTCAGGGAGCCGACCGTGATGATCTGCTCACCCCGGCCGTACGCCGCCAGCGGTGGCGGCGTCTCGCCCGAGAAGCACAGCTCGGCGCGGACCTCGTCGTCGATCAGCGGCACGTCGTGCTCCGCGGCCAGCGCGGCCAGCCGCCTGCGCGCCGGACAATCCATGACGGCGCCGTCCGGGTTGCGGGCCGTGGGAACGAAGTACGCCAGCGCGGGACGCTCGCGCATGGCCGCGTCCGCCTGCTCCGCCGTCACCGGCCTGATGGCCGCGGCCGCGTGCCGGAAGACCTCCAGAGCGCCCGGGTACGTGGGCGTCTCGGCCAGCACGGTGTCCCCGGGGGTCAGCAGCAGCCCGGCGAGCAGGGTGAGCGCCTGCTGCGCGCCCGTCGTCACGATGATCTCCTCGGGCGTCGTCGGCACGCCGCGCCCGGTGTAGTAGGCGGCCAGCGCCTGCCGCAGGGCGGGTTCCCCGGCCGGCCGGTACCCCATGGAGCGGGTGCCCGCCAGCCGCGCCCCGGCCTCGGCGTACGCCTCGAACATCGCCTCCGGCGGGTCGGCCGGGGCGGCGCACATGAGCTGCTGCACGCTGTCCGGCGGGTGCAGGAGGTGCAGCAGCAGCGGGTTGGCCGCCACTCCGTCAGCCGAGCGCGTCGCGGGCAGGTCGAGCGCGGCCACGCGGGTGCCGCTGCCCCGCCGGCGTACGACGAGCCCTTCCTGCTGCAGCAGGTCGTACGCCGCCACCACCGTGCCCCGGCCCACCGCCAGCCGCCTGGCGAGCACGCGGTCCGGCGGGAGCGGCTCGTCGGGCGGTACGACGCCGTCGTCGATCAGCTCCCGCAGCCGGGTGGCGAGCAGCAGGTACAGCGGCCCGCGCCCCGACGCCCAGCGGCCCAGCAGGTCGACGAGGTCATCATGATTGGCCCCATCCATGGACCAATTCTGAGGCATTGGCTCTCACTGTGAGTCCCGTTTGTGGGCGATCCTTAGCCTATGAGCGAATTCCGACCTGAAACGCGGGCCGTGCACCCGCCGCGGCCGGCCGTCGAGGGCAGCCGTCCGATCAGCGTTCCCATCTATCAGACCTCGGGGTTCGTGTTCGACGACCCCGCCGTGATGGCCGCGTCGATGGGCCGCCCCGACGGCGCGTTCGTCTACGGGCGCAACACCAATCCCACCGTCCGCTCCCTCGAACTGGCCGTCTCCGGGCTCGAAGGCGGCGCCGGAGCCGTGGCCACCGGATCGGGCATGGGTGCGATCAACACCGTCCTGCTCGGCCTGCTCAAGCCCGGCGACCACATGGTGGCCCAACGATCTCTCTACGGGGGGACCGCCGCCATGCTCAACGAGCTGACGGGCAGGTTCGGGATCGCGGTCACGTACGTGCCGGAGAACGACCCCGCCGCCCTGCGCGCCGCCGTGCGGCCCGAGACCAGGCTCGTCTACCTGGAGACGATCAGCAACCCGATGACCCTCGTGGCCGACCTGCCCGGGATGTGCGCGGCCGCGCGCGAGCTGGGCATCCTGTCCGTGGTCGACAACACGTTCGCCACGGCCATGCTCTGCCGGCCGATCGAGCACGGGGCGGACGTCGTGGTCCACTCCACGACCAAATATCTGTCGGGGCACACCGACGTGGTCGGCGGGCTCGCCGTCTTCGCCGACGCGGCACTCTACGAGAAGGTGTGGCACTTCTCCGTCGAGCTCGGGGCCTCGGCCGACCCGTTCGCGGCCTGGCTGACGCTGCGCGGGCTCCAGACGCTGGGGCTGCGCATGGAACGCCACTGCTCCAACGCCCACCACCTGGCGGTCCGGCTCGCCGAGCACCCCGCCGTGACGGCCGTGCACTGGCCGGGGCTCGCCTCGCACCCTTCGTACGAGCTGGCGGGCAAGCTGCTGCCGGGGTTCGGCGGGGTGTTCGCGTTCGACCTGGCCGGCGGGCGGGCGGCCGGGGAGAAGTTCATGAGCTCCGTACGCCTGGCGCTGCTCGCCCCCTCGCTGGGCGGCGTCGAGACGCTCATCCTGCACCCCGCCACCACCTCACACCGGTTGCTCAGCCCGGAGGAACTGGCGCGCAGCGGCATCGGCGAGGGCACGGTGCGCATCGCGGTGGGCATCGAGCACCCCGAGGACCTGTGGTCCGACATCGCCCAGGCGTTGGCATAGGGTCGGGTTCTGCGATCAGATCCGCAACGACGAACAAGAGGACAACGTGACCACCGTCGCCCATGAGCACGTGCTGGCCGCCGCCAGGAGGATCGACGGCCTCGCGCTCCGCACCCCGGTGCTCGAGATCTCGCCCGGGCTGTTCTTCAAGCTCGAACTGCTCCAGCACTCGGGGTCCTTCAAGGTACGCGGGGCGTTCAACCGCATCCTGTCGGCGGGCGAACTGCCCGCGGGCGGCGTGATCGCGGCCAGCGGCGGCAACCACGGGCTGGCGGTGGCGTACGCGGCGCGAGAGCTGGGCGTGCGGGCCGAGATCTTCGTCCCCGAGGTGACCAGTCCGGTGAAGGTGGCGGGGCTCGAGGCGCTGGGCGCGCACATCACGCAGACCGGCGCCATCTATGCCGAAGCCGCCGAGGCCGCCGCCAAACGCGCCGCCGAGACCGGCGCGCTGGCGGTGCACGCCTACGACCAGCCCGAGGTGATCGCCGGGCAGGGCACCACCGGGCTGGAGATCGTGGAACAGACCGGTGGCGTGGACACGGTGGTGGTGGCCGTCGGCGGCGGCGGCTTCGCCGGCGGCGTCACGCTGGGCACCGCGAGCACGGCGGGCGTCTCCGGGGCGGGACCGCGGATCGTCGCCGTGGAACCCGAGCGGATCCCGACCCTGCGGGCGGCGCTGCAGGCGGGCCGGCCGGTGCCCGTCGAGGTGAGCGGCGTGGGGGCCGACGCGCTGGGCGCCAGCAAGATCGGCGGTCTGGCCTTCGAGATCCTCTCCGGGCCCAGGGTGGAGAGCGCGCTCGTGACCGACGAGGCGATCGTGGCCGCCCGTCGCACCCTCTGGCAGCGGCACCGGATCGCGGCCGAGCCCGCCGGCGCGGCCGCGTACGCGGCGCTCCTGTCAGGCGTCTACACGCCGAGCCCGGGGGAGCGGGTGGCGGTCGTCGTCTGCGGCTCCAACACCGATCCCGCCACCCTGGCCGCCTGACTGCCCGTGAGCCGCGCCCGTCAGCGGTAGGTGTGCTCGGGCGCGGGGAAGGCGCCGGAGGTGACGTCGGCGGCGAAGGCGCGGACGGCGCGGTCCATCTCGGCGGCCAGATCCGCGTACTGCTTGACGAACTTGGCCGGCCGCGGCGTCAGCCCCATGAGGTCCTGCCACACCAGCACCTGCGCGTCCGTCGACGGGCCCGCTCCGATGCCGATCGTCGGGATCGCCAGCGACGTCGTGACCCGCTGCGCCAGATCGGCCGGCACGCACTCCAGCACCACCGAGAACGCTCCGGCCCCTTCCAGGTCCTTGGCGTCCGACATGAGTTCGTCCCCCGCCGGCCCGCGGCCCTGGACGCGGTAACCGCCCATGACGTTGACCGACTGCGGGGTCAGGCCCAGGTGCGCCATGACCGGAATGCCCGCCGAGACCAGCGCCTCGACCTGGGGAACGGCCCGGCGGCCGCCCTCCAGCTTGACCGCGTGCGCGCCCGCCTCCTTCACGAAGCGCGCCGCCGTCTCCAGCGCCTGCCGCGGAGAGGACTGGTACGACCCGAACGGCAGGTCGGCGACCACCAGCGCGCGCGACGAGCCGCGTACGACGGCCGCCGTGAGCGGCAGCAGGTCGTCGACCGTGACGGGGAGCGTGGAGTCGTGGCCGTAGACGACCATGGCCGCCGAGTCGCCCACCAGCAGGACGGGGATGCCCGCCGCGTCGAACACCCTCGCCGTCATCGCGTCGTAGGCGGTGACCATGGGCCACCGCTCTCCGCGCTCCTTGGCGGCGACGAGGTCGCGGACGGTGACGCGGCGTCCGGCGGCGCCGCCGTACAGCGTGGTCGAAGAGGACATGTGTCATCACTCCAGGAAGGTCTCGAGGCGCCCCAGTGGCGTCCCCGGACTCCTCCGATGATGGCACGCGCGGAAAACGAGTGGCAGAACTGTCGGTGCCTCTTGCCAGAATCGGCGCGGAGGTAGCGAACACCATGGCTCTTGACCCCTACCGGCGCCTGCTCAGGATTCCGGGTCTCCCCACGTTGCTGCTGGTGGGGCTGCTGGCGCGCATCCCGTCCACGGCGGTCGGCATGGCGCTGACCCTGCACGTCGCCACCACGCTCGACCTGGGCTTCGCCAAGGCCGGGCTGGTCACCATGGCCAGCACGATCGGCATGGCGATCGGCTCGCCCCTGGCGGGCAGGTTCGTCGACAGGCATGGGCTGCGTCCCGTGGTCGTCGTCACGACCGTGGCGCAGGCGGTGTTCTGGGCGTGCGCGTGGGCGCTGCCGTTCCCCGTCCTCGCCGTGGCGGCGGCGGTGGCGGGGCTGCTGGGGCTGCCGGTCTTCAGCGTGACCCGGCAGTGCCTGGCCGCCATGGTGCCCGAGCCCCAGCGGCGCAGCGGCTTCGCGCTCGACTCGATGCTGGTCGAGCTGTCCTACATGACCGGTCCCGCGCTCGCGGTGGCCGGCGTCACGACGCTCGGCAGCGGCCCGACGATGGCCCTCATCGGGCTCGGGGTGACGTCGGCGGGTGTGGGGCTGATCGTGCTCAACCCGCCCACCCGCTCGGCCGACGAGATGGCGGAGCAGACGGTCAAGGTGCCCAGGAGGCAGTGGGTCACGCCGGCGTTCGTGGCGCTGCTCGGCACGGTCGCGGCGGCCACGTTCGTGCTCACGGCGGCCGAGCTCGCTCTGGTCGCCACCATGGAGCACGCAGGCCAGACAGCGTGGGTCGGGCTCGCCGTGGCCATCTGGGCGGTCTACTCCCTAAGCGGCGGTTTCCTGTACGGTGGCCTGTCCCGCGGGTTCTCGCCGCTGGTCCTCATCGGAGCCATGGGCCTGCTGACCGTCCCCGTGGCGTGGGTGGGCGGCGGCTGGCACTGGCTGGTCCTGGCGTTGCTGCCCTCGGGCATGCTCTGCGCGCCGTCCCTGTCGTCCACCGTCGACGTGCTCAGCCGCTGGGTGCCCGCAGGGGCGAGGGGGGAGGCGATGGGCTTCCACGGCACCGCGCTGCTGGTGGGTGGTGCCGTCTCGGCGCCGATCGCGGGGGCCGTCATCGACGGTACGGGCCCGGCGTGGGCGTTCGCCGTGGCCGGCCTGGTGGGGGTGGCCACGGTGGTGATCGCCCTCCCGTTCTGGCGCCGCCGCCCGATGGCATCCACCGCGCCGATCCGGCCCGCTACGCCGCGGCCGGAGGGCGCTTCCACGGCGCCGGCGGCGACGATCGCCACGGCGCCGGCCCAGACGGTTGCCACGGCACCGGTGGAGCAGGTGGCCGTGGTGCCGGTGGAGGGGACGTCCGGCGTGTAAGGACAGAAGGTCGTCCGGGTGCTGGAGAAGGACACCTCCCTTGCGCCGGCAGGACGCCCGTGTCGCCCCGTGTGAGGGGTGGACGGCCGAGTGGTGGGGGCGGCGGCAGTGATCCCGCTGGTTCACGGAGTTCACTCACGATTTACGAAACGAGACCGTTGCGTATCGGAATGCATTGCGCTACGGTGTCGTTGCGAAACTTGAACGTATCGAAATTAAGGACCTTGTCATGGACCCGAAAACGGGGCATCCACGCCGATGGGCGATCCTCGGCGTGCTGGTGTTCAGCCTGCTGGCCGTCGTGCTGGACAACACGATCCTCAACGTCGCGATGAAGACCATCGCCGACGAGACGGTGGGCCTGGGGGCGACGCAGAGCGAGCTCGAATGGGCGATCAACTCCTACACGCTGGTGTTCGCCGGGTTGTTGTTCACGTTCGGCGTGATCGGCGACCGAACAGGGCGCAAGCGCATGTTGTTCATCGGCATGGTGTTGTTCGGGCTGTCCTCGCTGGCCAGCGCCTATGCCCAGGATCCGACGCAGCTGATCCTGGCGAGGGCGGCGATGGGCATCGGCGGCGCGGCCATCATGCCGGCCACGCTGGCGATCATCTCCAACGTGTTCCCGCCCGGTGAGCGTGGCAAGGCCATCGGCGTGTGGGCCGGCGGCGTCGGCCTCGCGGTGGCGATCGGCCCGATCACGGGCGGCCTGCTGATCGAGCACTTCTGGTGGGGCTCGGTGTTCCTGGTCAACGTGCCGATCGTGCTGGTCAGCCTGGTTCTGATCTCCATGGTCGTGCCCGAGTCGCGTGACCCGAAGCCGTCCAGGCTCGACCCGCTGGGCGTGGCGCTGTCGATCATCGGTCTGGTGGCCGTCGTGTACGGCATCATCCGCGGCGGCGAACTCGCCACCGTGGCCAGCGCCGAAGTGCTGGTGCCGACGCTGTTCGGCCTGGCGGTGCTCGGCGTGTTCGTGTGGTGGGAACGGCGCATCGACCACCCGGTCTTCGACGTCCGCAACTTCGCCAACGTCCGCTTCAGCTCGGCCATCGGCATGATGGGCATCGTCTTCTTCGCGATGATGGGCGGGATGTTCTTCCTGACCTTCTACCTGCAGATCGTGCTGGGGTTCACGCCGGTGCAGGCGGGGGCGCTGATGATCCCGTTCGCCGCGGCGCAGCTCATCTTCGCGCCCCTCAGCCAGCGGGTGAACGAGCGGTTCGGCGCCAAGCTGTCGGCCACGGTGAGCATGATCGTGGTGACCCTGGCGCTGGGCAGCTACGCTCTGATGGACCAGAACACGCCGATCCTGCTGATCGAGATCGTCTTCTTCGTGCAGGGTGCGGCGATGGCCAACATCATGCCGCCCGCGACCACCGCCATCATGGAATCGCTGCCGAGGGAGAAGGCCGGTGTCGGATCCGCGATGAGCAACACCGTCCGCCAGCTGGCCGGCGCGCTCGGAGTGGCGGTGCTCGGTTCGGTGTTGTCCTCCAGCTACCGGGGCGAGATGGCGCCGGTGCTGGCGGGCCTGCCCGCCGACGCCCAGCACGCCGCCGGCGAGTCGATCATGGGGACGATGGGTGTCGCCCAGGCTCTGGGAGAGCAGGGGCAGGCGCTGATCGAGCCGGCGTTCGCCGCGTTCGTCGACGGCATGCACGTCACGGCCATGGTGTCGGCGGTGGTCGGCTTGATCGGCATCGTGGTCGTGGCGAGGTGGATGCCCGGCAAGCCGCGCCCGGTGCGGCAGACGGAACAGAGGGAACCCGCTACAGTGTGAGGCCGCGATGACGATCCAGGAACCAGCGGTTGCCCGCCCCGCGGGCCGTCCGCGCAGCGAGAAGGCCGAGAAGGCGATCATCGAGGCGACCCTCGACCTGCTCGGCGAAGGCATGGGTGTGTCCGAGCTGTCCATCGAGGCGATCGCGTCGAGGGCAGGCGTCGGCAAGACCACGATCTACCGGCGCTGGTCCAACAAGGAAGATCTGGTCGTCGACGCCCTCGCCACGCTCAAGGCGCCGTTGCCGGAGCTCGGCGGCACATCGGTGCGCGACGACCTGATCAGCCTGCTCGACGCCATGCGCAGGGAGGCGGGTCAGCCCCGCAGCCGCTGCGTGATGAACATCGCGATGAGCGAGGCCGATCGTTATCCGCAGCTGATGGAGCGGTTCGTCAAGCGGGCCATCACCCCTCGCAGGGAGGCGATGCGCGCGGTGATCGAGCGCGGCATCGCCTCCGGCGAGCTCAATCCCGACCTGGACGTCGACATGGGCATGGCGTTGCTCTCGGGAACGATGCTCTGGCACACCAAGTGGGGGCCCGGCGGCGAGCTCGCTCCCGACCTCGCCGTACGGGTGGTCGACGTGGTCCTGGCCGGGATAACGCCCCGACCCTGATCGGCGGGGCCGTCAGGCGGCGGTCCTGCGGCGGAAGAGCAGGGCCGCGACCGGGACGCTGATCACCACCACGCCGATCAGCCACGCCGCCGCCACCGCCCCCGACGAGCCCACGGGCCGGTCGAGGAGCAGCGCCCGCAGCGTCTCGATGATCGGTGTGGCCGGCTGGTTGTAGGCGAAGTCGCGCAGCACGCCCGGCATCGTCTCCGCGGGGACGATCCCGTCCGAGAGGTACGGCAGGAAGAGCACCGCGAAGCTGAACGCTCCCGCCGCCTGGGTCGACTTGACCAGCAGCCCCCACACGACCGCGAGGGCGGACATCGCGAGGACGTATCCCGCGACCAGTGCCAGCACCAGAGCCCAGCCGGTGAGGGTGGCCTCGGGGCGGAACCCGAGGACGATCGCGGCGAGCAGGGCGATGGCGGACGATGCCACGTTGCGCACCACCGAGGCCACGACGTGTCCCGCGGGCACCACCCAGCCGCTGATGGGCAGGGTGCGGAAACGATCGATCATGCCTCCGGTCAGGTCTTCGGAGATGTTCACGGCCGACAGGGCGGCTCCGTACCCGCCTGACATGAGCAGCACGGCGGGGACGACGAAGTCGATGTAGGACAGGCCGCTGGAGCCGGTGGTGATCGCGCCGCCGAACACGTACACGAAGAGCAGCATGATGATCACGGGCAGCGCCGTGTTCACGATGAGGCCGTCGAGAACGCGCAGCTCGCGGCGCAGGTCGCGGACGACGAGGCGGCGAAGGTCGCCTGCCGAGGTGACGAGGGCGCTCATGCCGCGGCCGCCGTGAGCTCGAAGAACACGTCGTCCAGGGTGGGGGCGCGCAAGGCCACGTGCTCGACGTCGATCCCGGCCCGGTGGAGCAGGTCCAGCGTCCTGTGCAGGTGCCGGGGGTCCTGGACGGCCACGGTGACCTCGCGGGTGTCCGGGTCGAGGTGGGCGTCGGCGAGCGCGGCCCCGGCACGGGGTACGTCGTCGGCCCGCGACAGGCGCATCACCAGGCGTTCCGCGCCGACCTGGCGTTTGAGCGCGGCGGGGGAGTCGTCGGCCACGACCCGCCCGCCGTTGATCACCACGACGCGGTCGGCGAGGTGGTCGGCCTCGTCGAGGTACTGGGTGGTCAGCAGGATGGTGGTGCCGGAGGCGAGCAGTTCGCGGATCACCGACCACAGTTCGGCCCGGCTGCGCGGGTCGAGTCCGGTGGTGGGCTCGTCAAGGAAGAGGATCTTCGGGTTGGAGATCATGCTGGCGGCGAGGTCGAGGCGGCGGCGCATCCCGCCGGAATAGGCGGAGACCTGGCGGTTGGCCGCGGCGGTCAGGTCGAAGCGTTCGAGCAGCTCGCTCGCTCGCCGCCGGGCCTGCCTCCCGCCGAGGTGGTAGAGGCCGGCGAACAGCTCAAGATTCTCCCGGCCGGTCAGCAGCCCGTCGACCGTGGCCTGCTGAGCGGTCAGCCCGATCACGCGGCGCACCGCGACGCCCTTGCGGGTGACGTCGTGGCCGCCCACGGTGACGGTGCCGCCGTCCGGCGCGAGCAGGGTGGTCAGGATGCGCACGGTGGTGGTCTTGCCGGAGCCGTTCGGTCCGAGCAGGGCCAGCAGGGAGCCGGTGGGCACGGTCAGGTCGATCCCCGCGAGCACCGGCCTGCCGCCGAAGGACTTGGTCAGTCCTCTGGCGTGCACAGCTTCTGTGAATGACGTACTGTGTATGACGTTCATAGTTTCAAGGTAATGCAGAATCCTAGGAGTGAGTCAAGGAGGAAGCCGAATGTCGCAGGATCGGTCGTTGCCGCCCGTGGTGGAGCGGTTGTGGGGGCGCGAGCCGGTCTCGCGCCGAGGGCCGAGACCTCGGCTGGACCTGACCATGATCGCCTCGGCCGCCATCGAGATCGCCGACGCCGAGGGCCTGGCCGGGGTCTCGATGGCGAGCGTGGCCTCGCGGGTGGGGGTGGCGGCGACGGCGCTCTACCGCTATGTCGGGAGCAAGGAAGAGCTCCTCACCGCGATGGCCGACTTCGTCGTGCCGAAGCCGCCCGACCTCGCGGGCCGGTCCTGGCGCGACTATCTCGAGCTCTGGACCCGCGCCCAGCGCGACACCCTCCTTGAGCACCCGTGGTTGTTGCCGATCGCGCGGCTCACCCCGCCGCTGGGCCCCCGTCGGCTGCTCTGGCTCGACCGCCTGCTCGCCGCGCTCGACGGCATAGGGCTGGACGGCGGGGAGAAGATCAACGTGGCCAGTGCCCTGGCGGGCTACGCGCTGACCGACGCGGCGCTCGTAGCCACGTCCGGAGAGCCGTACGTCGACGACCCGGGCGTCGGGGGAGCCGACGACTACGGCGAGGTCCTCGCCGGGCTGCTCGACACCGAGACCTACCCGGCGCTGTCGGCCGCCGTGCGCGCGGGCGCGCTGCGCGGCGCCGAAGGGTGGGTCGACGACGGCGACTTCCACTTCGGCCTCGAGCTGCTGCTCGACGGCGTCGAGGCGCTGATCGCGCGGCGCGCGTCAGGGGCTGACGTCGGCGGGAAGTAGCTGCTCGGTGAGCAGGCGGCGGACCCGGTCGGGGGTGGTCGCCCAGGGCCGCAGAAGCTCCCATCCATGGAAATATCCCAACAGGTACGGGCTTGTCGGCGTCGGCTTGATCAACCCCATGGCCAGCGCCACCTCGCTCTCGCTGTACAACGCCCACCGGCCCAGGTACGCGGCCAGCTCCGCCTCGCTCCGCCCCTCCTCCGCCATGAACACGGCGTTGCCCCAGACGCCCCACAACACGTTCTTCGCGTGGTGGATCGCGGCCAGGTCGCTCCCGTCGGGCCGGATGCCGGCCTCGGGAAAGACGTGCTCGTCCAGCCAGGCCCGCGCCTCGCCGCCGGGGAAGACCAGCTCCTCGGCGAGCAGGCCGAGGCCCTCGCTGAGCACGAACGACGGCGACAACATGAACCGTACGTCCTGGTCGTCCTGGCGCTCCTTGAGCAGCGACTCGGCGATGTGCCCGGGATGGCCCTCGTGCGCGATGACGTACAGCAGATCGGCCAGGTTGAACGGGATCGCCTTGTTGACGTGGATCGTGGACTTCAGGCCGCCCTCGTACGCGCCGGCCGCGTGGAACGCCACCCCCTCCACGAGCCGGACCTCCACCCTCTCCTCCGGCAGCGGGATGATCGCGCTCGTCCGCGCCCGCGTCTCGGCCACCGCGCCGGCCGCCAGCTCCGGCAGCCGCTCGATCGGCTCCAGCGTGTGGGCCGCCTGCCACGCCCGCATCCGGTCGGCCAGCGAGCCGCCGGTCCTCGGGAGCGCCGCGTCCAGCTCCGCGTGCGCCTGCTCGAACACCTCCTCGGGCAGCCGCCGCGGCTCCAGGCCCAGGCACTCGCGCGCGTACTCGGCCAGGGGCAGCCGCTCCCCGTCCAGCCGGCGGGCGACGGCCCGCAGCGCGCGCACCTGAGCGGCCAGATAGGCCGACGGGGCGGACTCCAGCAGCCGATCCGCCTCCCCGGCCAGCCCGCCCGGGGCTGCGGGCGGCTCCGACTCCACCGTCGCCCTCCACTCCGCCGGACCCGAGTAGATGAGCATGCCGCCGCCCAGCACCTGGTCGACCCGCAACGCCAGCATCGCGTAGTCGTGCCGCCACCGCTGCTCTGCCATGGAATCTCCTCCTCTGCTCTGGGCGCCTTAAGCTAGCCGTACGGTTTTCCGTACAGTGCACGGAAAGGAAGCGGGAGCGTGCCGGAGTCCATCTGGTTCCGCGCCGACGACCGGCCGCGCCGGCCACGCCTGACGCGCGAGCGCATCGTCACGGCCGCCGTCGCGCTGCTCGACGCCGAGGGCGTGGCCGGGTTCTCGATGCGGGCGCTGGCCGCGCGCCTGCGGGCGGGGACGATGTCGCTCTACGAGTACGTCAGGAGCAAGGAGGACGTCCTCGACCTGGCCCTCGACGAAGTGATCGGCGAGATCGAGCCCGCGGAGGCCGGCCCGTGGCGAGAGCTGCTGGTGCGCCAGCTCACCCAGAGCAGGCAGGTGATGCGCCGCCACCCCTGGGTGCCCGCGCTCACCGCCACGCGCCCTTTGCTCGGACCGAACGCGCTGGCCCGCTCCCGCGTGTTCTACTCCGCGCTGGCCGACGCCGGGCTGAGCGGCGCCACGCTCGTCGCCGCCGTCGGCACGCTCAGCTCGTACGTCAACGGCTTCGTCGCGTCGGAGAACACCTGGTGGGACACCGTACGCACGCCCGAAGCCGACGCCGAGATCCGCGGCAAGGTCACCCGGCACCTCGACGACCACGTCGGCGAGCTCGCCCGGCACGCCCAGGTGGACAACGGCGACTTCGAGGCCCAGTTCCTGCTCGGGCTCGACCTCGTCCTCGACGGCATCGCGACCCGCCTGCCACCCGGTTGAGGTTGCCGGTTCTCTGAACGCGAGTGGTGGCTCGCCGAACGCGATCGTTCCCGGCCCTCGAGGCGATCGCCAGGAACCGCACGCGCGGCTCGTGACCCAGACCCGCGATCACCCGGGGACGCCCGGCGTGGCAAGGGGCTCTGATCCGCGATCATCCAGGGACGGCGGACGGGGCGGGGCCGGACCTGTTCACGCGGTCACCGCTGTTCCGCGACGGCGGCCAGCAGGGAGTCGAGCGCCCGCTGGGACGTCTGGAGCCGTTCGATGGTCTCGGCGATGCGCCGGCGTTCCCTCCGCAGGCTGCCGGCCATGCCCTGGCAGCCGGACGGCACCATCCGCCCGCCGTCGTCATGCACGCAGTCGAGCAACTGCGCGATCACCGACGTCGGCAGCCCCGCGGCGAGCATCACCCGGATGTGGCGGACGGCGGCGACGTCCGCGTCGCCGTAGTCGCGGTAGCCGTTGGGCAGCCGCACGGGCCGCAGCAGGCCCTGCTCCTCGTAGTAACGCAGTAGCCGCCTGCTCACCCCGGTCTCCCGGGCCAGGTCACCGATCCGCATGTGTTCCCTTGACCTTCACATCGATGTGACGCCTTACCGTCCCATTGTTCTTAGGGCAACAACATGAAGGAGCCGATGATGCCGGGTGTGGTGGTGGTCGGGGCAGGACCGGGGATCGGGCGGTCCGTCGCCCGCCGGTTCGCGAAAGAGGGCATGGAGGTCGCCCTCGTGTCACGGTCAGGGACGACGCTGGATGTGGACGGGGCGCGCGGCTACCGGGCCGACAGCGCCGACGAGGACGAGCTGCGCGCCGCGCTCGACGCGGCCGCCGCCGAGCTGGGCACGCCGGACGTCGTGGTCTACAACGCGGCCGTCATCCGGCCCGACACGCCCGCCGAGGCGAGCATGCGCTCGCACCTCGACGCCTGGGCGGTCAACGTGGTGGGTGCGCTGATCGCGGCCGCGCACGTCGTCCCGGCCATGGCCAGGAGCGGCGGCGGCTCGTTCCTCATCACCGGCGGGATGCCCGAGCCCAAGGCGGCTTACACCAGCCTCTCGCTCGGCAAGGCCGGCGTGCGGACCCTGGTGCACCTCCTCGACCAGCAGTGGGGACCGTCGGGCGTGCACGTGGCCGGCGTCACCGTGGCCGGGCCCGTCGCGCCCGGCACGGACTTCGACCCCGACGACATCGCCGAGCACTACTGGCGCCTGCACACCCAGCCGAGGTCCCGCTGGGACCGGGAGGTCCTGCACGGCGGCGCCGGCGGGTGAGCCGGGAACGCGCCGATGGCGGGGTGCGTGGAGCTGATGCCGGTGATGGCCCGGATGATCTGGCCGATGGTCCGCTTCGCGGCGGTGACCGGGGTGGGGCCTTGGCCAGCAGGGCGAGCACCGCGTTGGAGGCCAGGGCCAGCGGCTGGTAGGCGGCCAGGGCGGCCGGGAAGTAGTCCCGCAGCGCCGAACGTAGCCGGAGCATGTGGCGGGTGCGTTCCCAGACCAGCGTCTGATGGGCGCGGGCGACGACCCCGGCGGTCACAACCCGTGGCTCGACGCCGCCGTCCGGCGCGCGGCGCTGGTCCAGGATCTGTCAGGAGTACGGCAGGCTCCTCACAGCCGGTGATCAGAAGGGATCCCGTCAACGTCAATGCAGCCGTTTCAAGAACGGCCCACCGCGAACGCGGTGATGCTCAGACGGCAGGTCCTTCTTGGCGCCGAATGCCGGTCGAGTGGTACGGACAACGAGCCGAACCCGTAGTCCGGCACGGCGCCCTCGTCAGCTCTCGATGACCTCCAGGTGGAGTTCGCGAAGGTGGTCGAGGTCGGCGATCAGGTTGATCTCGGCGATCCGCCCCGCCGCGATCGTGAAATCGAACGCCATGCGCGGCTGCCCGCCCGCTGACCAAAGGGCTCCGGCGGCCCCGTCGAGCAGCGCCAGTCGCGCGCCTCGGGCACGGCCGCGGAAAGTCTCGGCCACCGCCGAAGCGCCGCGGAGCTGCCCGGAGGCGCCCGTCAGCACGGCCGCACGATCGGCATGCAGCACCACGTCCGGGTCGAGCAGAGCGAGCAAAGCGTCGAAGTCTCCGGCCCGCGAGGCCGCGAGGAAGGCGCTGACGATCTCCCTCTGCCGCAGCAGGTCGGCACCGGACGGCGGGTCCACCCCCTGGACCCGCCGCCGGGCCCTGCTGGCGAGCTTCCTGGCCGCAGCCGGGCTGCGATCCACGATCGGTGCGATCTCCTCGAACGGCACGGCGAAGACGTCATGCAGGACGAAGGCCAGCCGCTCGGCGGGAGCGAGCATGTCCAGCACCACCAGCATCGCCAGGCCGACCGAGTCGGACACCAGCGCGGCCTGCTCCGGATCGCTCCCGCCGTCGCCGGCCGAGTCCGGAGCCACCGCCTCCAACGGGTCCTCGCGCAGAGTGGTGCGCGAGCGCAGCATGTTCAGCGACACGCGGGCGACGACCGTGGTCAGCCATCCCCCCAGGTTCTCGACCGCGCTGGTGTCGGAGCGGCTGACCCGCAGCCACGCCTCCTGAACGGCGTCATCGGCCTCGCTCTGTGACCCAAGCAGTTGGTAGGCCACCGCTCGCAGGTGACGGCGATGCTCCTCGAATCGGTCGGCCAGAAACGCGTGGTCATCCATCGGTCACATTCCTTGATCGGGTCGTGTCATATCTATGACCCATCGCCCTTCGCCGATGTGACCGACACACCAGGGGAGTACGTCATGAACCATGGCATCAAGACCGTCATTCACCCGGTCAAGGATCTCGCCGCCGCCAAGGCCGTTTTCAGCGTACTGCTGGGCGTCGAGCCGTACATGGACGAGCCCTATTACGTCGGTTTCTCCGCCAACGGCCAGAACATCGGCCTGGACCCGCAGGGCTTTCAGAAGGGGATGTCCGGGCCCGTCTCCTACTGGCACGTCGACGACATCGAGGCGAGCCTGCGGGCGCTCCTCGACGCCGGGGCGCAGACGTCGCAGGAGGTCAAGGACGTCGGCGGGGGCAAGCTGATCGCTTCGGTGACCGACGCGGACGGCAACGTCATCGGCCTCATCCAGCCGGCCTGAACCGGCGGCATCCATTTTCCGGACGAGTTACTTCGGAGGAAACAATCATGTCCACCCGCGTGTGGCCACGACGACTGCTCACGGCCTTCTACTGGTTCGTGGCATTCACGTTCTTCATGGGCTTCGTCACGAAATACTGGCCCGGCCCCACGTTCTTCGGGCCGGCGTACTCGGTGAAGTTCGTCGAGTGGGGCTACCCGTCCTGGTTCAGGTTCGTGGTCGGGACCATCGAGGGAGTGTGCGCCGTGTTGCTGGTCCTTCCCCGCCGGCGATTCAAGTTCATCGGCGCGACGGCCCTGATCCTGGTCCTCACCGCCGCGACCACGACGCACATCATCGCCGGCAGCGAACTCTACGAACGCGTCGCCGCCCCCACCAACCTGGTGATCATGATCGTCTTCGCCCTGATCAACTGGCCGGCTGATTGGCGGGACCTGCTGCGCCGGGAACGACTGCCCAGGGTGTACCAGCGTGCGTGAAACGACCCGCATCCGTGTCGTCAGCTACTGGACCGCCACCTCGATCATCGCCGTGGAGTCCGCGGTCGGCGGCGTATGGGACCTTCTGCGGACCGACTACGTCCGCGACGTCCTGGAACAACAACTGGCCTATCCGTGGTACGTCGCCGTCATCCTGGGCGTGTGGAAGATACCCGGTGCGGTGGTGCTGGTGATCCCGCGCTTTCCCCGGCTCAAGGAATGGGTCTACGCCGGCGCGATATTCGTCTACACGGCGGCCGCCGCCTCCCATTTCTTCGTCGGGAACGTCGGCGCGGGCATCGGTCCGCTCGGCTTCGCCACCGTCACGATGATCTCCTGGGCGCTGCGGCCGGCGGTCCGCCGTGACTTCGCGCCGCACCCCACGCCGTTCCCCCGCCTGCCACCGTTCGCTTCGCGGCGCGGCAGGGGTACGACGATCATCTACTGGGCGGCCACGCTGGGCTTCACGGGAGCGTTGCTGAGCGGCGGCGTGGCGGACCTGATACACCGGCCGGAGACCGTCGCCGGAATGGCCGCGCTCGGCTATCCAGGCTATTTCCTGTACATCATCGGATTCTGGAAGGTGCTGGCCCCTGCGGCAATTCTCCTGCCGCGATTCACCCGGCTCAAGGAATGGGCCTATGCGGGCGCCTTCTTCAACTTCTCGGGCGCGGTCGTCTCACACCTGGTGTCCGGCTCCGAGTGGTACCACGTGGCCTACACCTCGCTTTTCACCTTGTGCACTCTCACATCCTGGGCGCTTCGGCGCCGCGAACACGGCGTCATGAAGCCGGCGATCCCGCAGGACGCAACCGTACGAACGCCGAACTGACAGAACTCCTCGCCCGCTTCCAGCATCCCGGGAAAGTGCTCGGTCACCTC
The DNA here is from genome assembly GCF_039871515.1 of Nonomuraea sp. B1E8. Classification (NCBI taxonomy): domain Bacteria; kingdom Bacillati; phylum Actinomycetota; class Actinomycetes; order Streptosporangiales; family Streptosporangiaceae; genus Nonomuraea; species Nonomuraea sp. B1E8. The sequence goes on from NZ_JBDPLS010000007.1 coordinate 345,162, forward strand.
GGCAGAAGAGTCTCGAAGTCCTCTGGGCTGGTCAGTACACCGGCGCGAAAGGCCTGGTCACGGACCTGGATTCCCTTGAACAGGTCGCTTGACCAAGACGGTCATCGCCGTCCCCGGCCGAACCCTGACCGCGGATCACTGGCCAGGGTTCGCTGCCGCCTGCCTGGCTGAGGTTGCACGTGTCAGCGGGTGAGCTTCCACAACCAGCCGATGGAACGGAGCCCGAGCCGCGCCGCCACCCGCCGCGAGGAGTGGTCGTCCGCGCTCGTGCTGTAGAACAGGCGGGTGCCCGGCAGGAGACCGGCCCAGGCGGCGGTGGTCGCCGCGGCGAGGCCCGGCCCGGGCAGGCGGCCGCGGTCGTCGAGGCGCCAGATGACACCGATCTCGATGGCCAGCAGGTCGACGTCGGGGGTCACGGTGGGTCCGCCTCCAGGTCGGTGCGGTGCGCGGACGGCTGCGCGGGCCGTAGTGACCGGGGCAATCTACCTGAGAGCTTCGGGGGACGGGCCGGTGGCAGGGGCCGGCCCGGGTGCGGGATCGACAAGGGTGAACACGGTCGTCGCGGCCACCCTGCCGTTGACGATCACGTCGAGCTCCCTCCCGCCCGGCGGCTCGTCACGGGTGGTGACCGGGCGGAAAGAATGGCTCTTGCGTAGGGTGAACACCGCGCCGGACCCGTCGGCCGCCCGCTGGCCCAGGTGGAACACGCGGCGCGAGCCAGGCCGCCGGATCGCGTATTTCAGCAGCATCGGCCCCGGCGCGCCGGCCGTGACCGTGACGGTGAAGGACAGCTTCCCGCCGATGGGCACGGTGTCGGCCTCCAGGGCCAGCGCGTCGACCGCGCCGCTGCCCGGGGTGACGCCCATGAGCGCGAGCGCTTCGGGGTGGCCGGTGCGCAGCAGCCCGCGCGCCGCGTGGCGCAGCACCTTCTCCACGTGGGAGCCGCCGTCCGAACGCCAGCGGGCGAGCAACTCCAGAGCCACCTGGGGATGGTCTTTGGCCAGGTCGTTGACGTGGTTGGCGACCGAGCGGCGCACGTATTCGCTCGGGTCGTCGCGCAGGCGGTCGAGCAGGGGCAACGTCGGCCCGGGCGCCATCAGCCAGGCCACCCGCCCGGCCCACGGCAGCCGGGGCCGGGAGCCCTCGGAGGCCAGGCGGCGCAGGTGCTCGTCGGGAGACTCGGCCCAGGCATGCATGATCTTGAGAGCGTCGTCGCGGTAACGCTCCAGAAAAGGGCGTACGGCGAACTCGCCCGTCGCGTACGGCGTGAGCGCGGCCAGCGTGGCCATCGCGGGCTCCAGATGCTCGAGCCCCGCGGCGGCCGTGTGGTCGGTGGCCGGCCAGCCGCTCCACATGTCGAGCCGCACCCGCGACGCGCACTCGCGCACGATCTCGGCGGCCTGGGGATAGGGCAGCGGCAGCGCGTCGTGCAGCGCCGCCGAGACATGCCTGACGCGGTCTTTGAGCTCCAGCCCGCCGAGCCCGGCCAGGGCGCGCTCGGTGAAGCGGGCGCGGGGGAACGGCGCCCAGGCCGCGGTCAGCCCGTCGGCCAGAACCTGCACGGAGGCGGAATTGATCATTTCTTTCAGCGGTTGAGCCACGGCGATACTGTGCCAGCCGCCCCCGACAGTTCTCACCCTGCACGCCCCCGGCCCTGGGTGAACGCGGGGAAGCTCGCCGTCTCCCTGGCCGCGAGCATGCCCCGGGCGCCACCGGGTCATGGAGAAACCGTGGGCAGCGCCGCGTCGGCAACCGATGCGCCGTCCGCCGGGGGTCATGCGCCGTTCGGCGTCTCCGGCGACAGGTCGCGGTAGTACGCCTGCATGGCGGGATGGTAGTCGTGGAAATCAGGTGCGGGGGAGCCGTCGCGGGAGGCCACCAGCATGTCGAGATAGTACTCCCAGCCGGGCCCGACGTCGCCGGCCAGGTCCGTGCCCTCCAGGTGCTGGACGAAGCGCAACTCCGTCATGCCGGCGGACTCCGACAGCAGCAGGTCGACCCGCCAGGCCCCGAACGCGTCGAGCGCCGACACGGTCAGCCGGTGCGGCGGCTCGCAGGCCTCGATGCGCAGGTCGTACAAGGGCTCCTGCTCCTCGTGCACCATCCGCACCTTGATCGTGCGGCCGGGCGCGGCCTCGCCCTCCCAGGGGCCGAACCAGCGGGCCGTGCGCTCGGACTCGGTGATGCTCGCCCACACGTCCTCGGCGGGCGCGCGGAACGTGCGGGTGAGAACGAGATCGTTTCCTGAGGCCGTGCCGAACAGCCGGCCGGTGGGGATCGGGCTCATGCGATGTTCTCCTCGCTGGTGCTGGTGCTGGTGCTGGTGCTGGTGCTGGTGCTGGGGCGGCGCTCGCGGCGCGTTCGGTACACCTCTGTCTCCAGTGCGTCGAAGCGGTGCTCCCACCCGGAGGGCCGGGCGAACTGGGAGAGCCAGGCGAGCAGTTCGCCGAGCCCGCCAGGGTCGAGTGCGTAGAGGCGCTGCCTCCCGACCAGCTCGTCGTGCACCAGGCCGCTCTCCCTGAGCACGCGCAGGTGACGGCTCACGGCCGGCCTGCTGATCGCGAACTGCTCGGCGATCTGCCCGGCGGACAGTCGCCCGTCGCGCAGCATCACCAGGATCCGCCGCCGCACGGGGTCGGCGATCGCTCCCGCCACTTCGTCCACCCGAAAAGCGTAACCTATTGGTTACGCGTTTGGCCAGAGTTGGGGTGCCACGTCCGGGCAACCTCTCATGGGCCCAGATACATCTAGACCTTTCCTCGCAGCGGCCACGGATGGCGGAGGTTCGCAGCATGAGCAAGCCGGAAGGCGCCGTAGATCTCTCCTCGTCGATCGCCCGCGGCGGCGCAGGCTCTCCCGGTGCCGCCGAGGCGCCGGATCGGGCCTTCCGCTCCCAGCCGTCCGTCCAGCCGGCCGTCCGCCAGCTCCAGGTGCTGCGCGACACCTACCCGGGGTGGCGGATCTGGCGCGAGCGCACCTCCACGGCCGTGTTGTGGCACGCGGAGTCGCGGCGGCGGGTCAGCGCGGGCATGCGCAGTGCCGGGGTGGCCGAGCGGATCCAGCGCGGTGGAGCGCTTGAGCTCGCGTCCGCGCTGGCCCACCAGGCGTCGCTGGTGCACAACTCCCGGGCCCGGGAGTCATGAGCCGGGGTGGAGGTTCAGCCGGCGGTCTCGCGCCACCTGTTGGTGATCGGCAGGCGGCGGTCCCGGCCGAAGTTCTTGGGAGTGATCTTGGGGCCCGGCGGATACTGCCTGCGCTTGTACTCGGCCACGTCCACCAGCCTGATCACCCGCGTCACCAGCTCGGGATCGTGGCCGGCCGCGATGAGCTCCTGCGAGCCCATGTCCTTCTCCACGTAGTCGTCCAGCAGCCGGTCCAGCACCTCGTACGGCGGCAGCGAGTCGGTGTCGCGCTGCCCGGGCCGCAGTTCGGCGCTCGGCTCCTTGGTGATCGAATTCTCCGGGATCGGCCGCTCGGCCTCCAGCAGGAAGGAGGGGTCGGAGTGGGTGTTGCGCCACTTCGACAACTCCCAGACCATCGTCTTCGGCACGTCCTTGATCGGCGCGAAGCCGCCCGCGGAGTCGCCGTAGAGCGTGGAGTAGCCGGTCGCGAGCTCGCTCTTGTTGCCCGTCGTCAGCACCAGGTGGCCGTGCTCGTTGGACAGGCCCATGAGGATCATGCCGCGCACCCTGGCCTGGAGGTTCTCGGCGGCCAGGCCGGACAGGTCGATCTCCTTCTCGTACGCGTCGACGATCTGGGCGATCGGCGCGACCCGCGACGTCACCCCCTGCCTGCGCACCAGCTCCTCCGCGTCGCCCAGCGAGTGGTCGGAGGAGTAGCGGGACGGCATGAGCACCACGTGGACCCGCGAGGGCCCGATGGCGTCCGCGGCGATCGTGGCCGTCAGCGCCGAGTCGATGCCCCCCGACAGGCCCAGGATGACCGACTCGAAGCCGTTCTTGGCCACGTAGTCGCGGACGGCCAGCACCAGCGCGGAGTAGACCTCGGCGTGCGGGTCCAGCCGCTCGGCGATGGGGGCGGGCACCGGGGGATAGGGGGCGACCGGGTCGGCGGACAACGCCAGGCGCTCGACCGTGATCGTGGTGCCGTCGCCCGCGTCGTACGGGAACGTCCCCGTCTGCGCCTGCGAGGGCGGCAAGTCGAGATCCACGACCAGCAGCTCCTCCTTGAACTGCCCGGCCCGCGCCAGGAGCTCGCCCGAGCCGTCCACCACGATCGAGTCGCCGTCGAAGACCAGCTCGTCCTGCCCGCCGACCTGGTTGACGTAGACGAGCGCGCACCCCGCCTCGCGCGCCCTGCGCGCGCACAGCTCCAGGCGGACGTCGTCCTTCTCCTTCTCGTACGGCGAGGCGTTCGGGACGACGAGCAGCCCGGCTCCCGCCTGCCCGACGACGGACACAGGACCGCCGTCCTGCCAGAGGTCCTCGCACACCGCGATGGCCACGTCGACCCCGTGCAGGCGGAAGACGGGCAGGCGGTCGCCGCGCACGAAGTAGCGGTATTCGTCGAACACCCCGTAGTTGGGCAGGTGGTGCTTGGCCGTACGGGTGACCACCTCGCCCTTGAACAGCAGCGCGGCGGCGTCGAGCGGCGCGCCCTTCGGCTGGCCGGTCCTGGGCGCCCGGGCGGCGCGGTCGACGTAGCCGACCACCACGGGCAGCTCGCCGAGGCCTTCCCGGTCCAGCCTGCGCGCCACCTCTTCCAGGGCCCTGATGCTGGCGTCCACGAACGACGTACGCAGAACGAGGTCCTCGACGGGATAGCCGGTGAGGAACATTTCGGTGAAGACGACCAGGTGGGCACCGCGTTCGGCGGCGTCGCGGGTCCACACGATCAGCCGGTCCGCGTTGGCCGCCAGATCGCCGACGGTCGGGTTGGTCTGTGCCAGGGCAATCCGCAGTTGAGCCACGCGCTCAGCCTAATACGTCCCGCTTTTTATCGTCCAAGCGACGAAAAGTGACATATGTCGCTCAGCGGCGCCGGATCGCGGGTCCGAGCGCCAGCATGCCGAGCGCCGACACCGCGCCGACCCCGCCGACCGTGAACCACAACGCCTTCGAGCCCAGTTCCAGCAGCGGGCCGCCGATCAGCGGCGCCAGCACCGCGGCCATCGACCACGCGAAGCCGAACAACCCCGCGTACCGCCCGCGCAGGTGCGCGGGTGCGAGCGCGGCCACGACGGCGCCGGGGACGCCGGCCGTGATGATCTCTCCCACCGTCCACACCACGATGGTCACGGCCAGCCCGAGCGTGCTGGTGACGAACGCCGTCATCGCGAACCCCAGCCCCATCACGGCCAGCCCCGTAGCGAGCGTGCGGGAGGCGTCCCTGCGCCCGAGCCAGCCCGACACGAGCGGCTGCACGAGGACGATGAGCACCCCGTTGAGCGCCATGGCCAGCCCGAACTGGCCCGGCGACAGCTTCACGACCTCCGTCATCGCCACCGGCAGCATGGTCATCGTCTGCCCGTAGACCAGCGCGTTGCCCAGCACGACCAGCGTGAACCCCACCATCACCCGGTCGCGCAGCACCACGCCGAAGCCGCCGGCCGACTCCCTCGCCTCCGGCCTGGTCTCCGGGACCGCCCGCCACACCAGCGCGGCGAAGACCACGCAGGAGACAGCGTCGATCCAGAACAGCCAGACGAACCCGAGCTCCGCCAGCCGGCCGCCGCTCGTCATGCCGATCGCGTAGCCGAGGTTGATCCCCCAGAACAGCAGCCCGTACGCCCGGGGCCGTTCCGCGGGGGAGACCAGGTCGGCGACCAGGGCGGTCGAGGCGGGCCTGTAGACGTCGATCACCAGGCCGAGCGCGAACATGGAGACGAGGATCGCCGGCAGCGTGGAGCTGTAGCCGAGCGCCAGCATGCTCACGGCGGTGGCCACCATGCCGCCCGACAGCGTGGCCCGGCGCCCGATCCGGTCCGTGAGGACCCCGGCGAGCAGTTGCGACAGCAGCGAGCCCGCGCCGTAGACGCCCATCACGAGGCCCGCCGCGGCCAGCGACAGGCCGCGGCTCTGCGTCAGGTAGACGCCGGTGAAGGGGACGACCATGGTGCCCAGGCGGTTCACCAGGGTGCCGCCCCACAGGGCCCAGAACGGGCGGGGCAGCCCGCCCACCATGGACTGGAGGAAGGACGGCTTCCCCTGCGGGTCTGACGGCTTCTCGGTGGCGATGTGTGACACGCAAGGAATCGTGATATTTCAGTCTTTGGGGTGCGAACGATTTAGGGGAAACTAAAAGCATGTCGGTTACCTGGGTGCTCACCTCGGAGGACGTCGCCCGCATCCGGTTCGCGTTCTCGCCCATGTGGGAGCTCGTCGCGAGCCTGCGCACCCTCCAGGGGCCCGCCCGGCAGTCACTCCACCTGCCGTGGATCAAGGCCGTCCGGCCCCGGCTCGCGGGGCTCGACCTGAGCGAGCTGTTCGCGCTCGTCCCGCCGACCGGCTACCTGGCCGACTTCATCACCCCGCCGCCCGACACGCCGATGCCCGACTTCGCCGCCGAGCTCGACCGGGTCAGGCGTACGCCGCCCGAGACGGCCCGGCGGGAGGCCCTGCGGGTCGAGGGGACCGACCGGGCGGTGATCGAGCGGTTCACGGCCGACCCCGAGGCGGGCGTGGCCCGGGTCGCGCGGGCGCTGGAGGCGTACTGGGAGACGTGCTTCGCGGAGTTCTGGCCGCGCGTGTACGGGCTGCTGGAGCGCGACGTGCTGCGCCGCTCCCGCCTGCTGGCCGAGGGCGGCGCGCACCAGTTGTTCGCCACGCTCGACCCCGCCGTCACCTGGACGGGGGAGAAGCTGCTCATCGACCGGCCGTGGTGCGCGGACGAAGCGGTGCGCGGTGCCGGCCTGGTGCTGGTGCCCAGCGCGTTCTGGTGGCCGTCGGTGGGGGTGATCGCGCCGCCGTACCAGCCGATGCTCGTCTACCCCGTGCGCGGCGTGGGCACGCTGTGGGAACAGGGGCCGCCGCCCGCGCCGGGCGCGCTGGCCGCGCTGATCGGCAGGAGCAGGGCGCAGATCCTCCTCGCGCTCGCCGAGCCCGCCACCACCTCGGCCCTGGCCGCCCGCATGTCGCTCACCCCGGGCGCCGTCAGCCAGCACCTCGGCGTGCTCAGCGGCGGCGGGCTCGCGGTGGGGATGCGGGTCGGCAAGCAGGTCGTCTACCGCCGCACCCCCGCGGGCGACATGCTCGCGTGCGGCGCCGCCTAGCGCCCAGGCACGTTCCCGCGCGCCCTGCAGCACGGACGCGCGTGCACGTGCGGTCAGGCGTAACGCTGGGACTCCAGGAGCCAGTCGAGGTGGGCGCGCGGCGCCGCCAGGTAGGCGCAGGCGACCTTGCTGACGTCCCTGGCCGCCTTCGGCGCGAGGTCCGCCAGCGGCAGCCGCCTGGCCGCCTCCTGCATGTCCTGACATCGATCGGCGATCCGGTCCAGCACCCACGCGGTCGCCTCCCGCTCGCCCAGCCCGAGCTGGCGCATCGCGAGCACGACGAAGTTGTGCACGTCGCCGCGCTCCTTCGGCCGGGAGGCGACGTCGTTGCACCACGCGGTGACGTCGCTGCAGGCGTCCACCAGCCGGCGCCAGGGCTCGCCGTCGTGGACCCAGCCCGGCACCTCCACCCGCAGGCACGGCTCCACCAGGTCGTACAGGTAGGGCCCCACCGTGCCCCTGCGGAGCTCGGGATATTCCTCCAGCGTCGGCATCCGGCCGGCCGCCCTGTTGTCGGCCTCCGTGCGGCACGCGTCGTGCTGGCGCTGCAGCCCCACCGCGAACCTCGACCGCCACCGGTCGCTCATCCGCGCGCTCGTCACCCGCCACAGATCGGCGAAGGCCGCCTCCAGCGGATGGCGGGCCGCGCCCCTGAGCATGCCGTCGAAGATGTCCAGCCGGCACGACCCCTCGTCCAGCTCGTCGTCCAGGTGGAACAGCCACGTCAGCCATTGCGCGAACAACGCCGCCGCGGCCGCGTCGAACTCGGCGAAGGCCCGGCCCGCCATCCGGTGGAAACCGACGCCGGGGTCGGCGCGCAGGCCGGTGCGCCTGGCCCAGTCGATGACCGCGGCCTCGATCGCGTACACGGCCGGGTGCATCCGGCACGGCGCCGCCATCGCGGGCACCCGCTCGGTGAGCGGCAGCAGCGCCACGGCGGCCGAGTGGCCCCTGCGCGGCAGGGGCAGCATGGACGTCAGCGCGGAACGCAGCGCGGTGCGCACCGTGGCGAACACGGTGGTGCTCGCGGTGGTGTTCACGGTCGTCTTCACGGTCGTCTTCACCGGGGTCTTCACAGCGGTCCGAAGAGCCAGTTGCCCGCGGCGTTGGGGTCGCCGCTCCTGTAGTAGTCGGAAGCGGCCTGGACCAGCCCGTCCACGGTGAGCGTGCCCCTGCCCTCCCTGTCGAGCCGGTCGAACGCCGCGTCCACGTCGTCGTAGGCGACGCCGAACGCGCACAGCAGCGTACGGAACTCGGCGGGGCCGACCTCTCCGTCGCCGTCGGCGTCGCACAACTCCGCCACCGCCACCGTCGCCGGCCTGAACACCGGGTCGTAGCGGTCGCCGGTGACGAACGCCGCCGTCATCCCCTTGCGGAAATCCTCCCGCGCGATGCCGGAGTCACCGTCGCGCTCGAGCGCCAGCGACAAGGTGGACCAGATGCCGTCGAAGCCGCCGACAAGGCTCGCCCCGGTGACCGAGGTGGGGGACTCCCCGAAGCCCACCAGAATGCGGGCGCCCAGACCCAGCAGGTCCTCGCGCTCGACGACGCCGTTGCCGTTCGCGTCGATGTGGTCGAACGCTCGATCGAGCTTGTGATTGAGCAGGTCGATGGCCACCAATGCCTCCCCCGAGACTGACTGCGTGATCACAGTAAGTCGGGGCGGGCCCTTTGTCAGCGAGGCTCGCACCGGCTTGTTCACGGGCTCCTCCGCGGGCGCCCTCCCCGGCGCCCCCCGTAACGTGCGCGAAACACGGACACGGCATGCTGGTAGGAGACCCGTACTGTCGTCTTGAGGGGATGCCGTGGACCGCCAGCAGGAGTTCGTGCTCCGCACGCTCGAGGAACGCGACATCCGGTTCATCCGGCTGTGGTTCACCGACGTGCTCGGCTTCCTCAAGTCCGTCGCGATCGCCCCCGCGGAGCTGGAGGGCGCCTTCGCCGAGGGCATCGGCTTCGACGGCTCGGCCATCGAGGGCTTCGCCCGGGTCTACGAGTCCGACATGCTCGCCAAGCCCGATCCGGCCACGTTCCAGATCCTGCCCTGGCGCAGCGAGACGCCCGGCGCGGCGCGCATCTTCTGCGACATCCTCATGCCCGACGGCTCGCCGTCGCACGCCGACCCCCGCTGGGTGCTCAAGCGCACGCTCGCCAAGTGCGCCGACATGGGCTTCACCTTCTACACCCACCCCGAGATCGAGTTCTTCCTGCTGAAGAACCGGCCCGAGCCGGGCGGGCGGCCCGAGCCGATCGACTCGGGCGGCTACTTCGACCACACCCCCCACAGCGCCGGCCACGACTTCCGGCGCCAGGCGATCATGATGCTGGAGTCGATGGGCATCTCGGTGGAGTTCAGCCACCACGAGGGCGCGCCCGGCCAGCAGGAGATCGACCTGCGCTACGCCGACGCGCTGACCACGGCCGACAACATCATGACCTTCCGCCTGGTCATGAAGGAGGTCGCGCTGGAGCAGGGCATCTGGGCCTCGTTCATGCCCAAGCCGTTCACCGAGCACCCGGGCTCCGGCATGCACACCCACATGTCGCTGTTCGAGGGCGACCGCAACGCCTTCTACGAAGCCGGCACCGACTACCGCCTGTCCAAGATCGGCCGCTCGTTCATCGCCGGGCTGCTCAGGCACGCCGCGGAGATCACCGCCATCACCAACCAGTGGGTCAACTCCTACAAGCGGCTCTGGGGCGGCGCCGAGTTCATCGCCGGTCAGGGCGGCGAGGCGCCCTCCTACGTGTGCTGGGGCCACAACAACCGGTCCGCGCTGGTCCGGGTGCCGATGTACAAACCGCACAAGGGCGGCTCGACGCGCATCGAGTTCCGCTCGCTCGACTCGGCGTGCAACCCCTACCTGGCGTTCGCGCTGATCCTGGCGGCCGGGCTGAAAGGCATCGAGGAGAGCTACGAGCTCCCGCCCGCGGCCGAGGACAACGTGTGGACGCTCACCAGCGCCGAGCGACGGGCCCTCGGCATCCAGCCGCTGCCCGGGTCGCTCGACGAGGCGATCGCCGTCATGGAGCGCAGCGAGCTGGTGGCCGAGACGCTGGGCGAGCACGTCTTCGACTTCTTCCTGCGCAACAAGCGGGCCGAGTGGCGCGACTACCGCCGCACCGTCACCGAGTTCGAGCTCGGCCGCTACCTGCCCGTGTTGTGAGGAGGCCCGTTCGGGGGCGGAGCCTGCTCAGCCCTGGAACTCGCGCACCTCGACGGGGAGCAGCGCCACGGCCCTCGCCATCTTGCGGCCCCACCCGAGCGCGGCCTCCATGTCGGCCGCCCGGATGATGGTGAACCCGCCGATGTGCTCCTTGCCCTCGGTGTACGGGCCGTCGGTGATGAGCACCTCGCCCTCCCTCAGCCGCGCCACGGCTGCCTGGTCCGGCGGTCGCAAGCCGCCGGAGAAGACCCACACGCCGGCGTCCTTCATCTCCTGCTCCAGCGCGCCCAGGTCCCGCATGACCGGGTCGAGGATCTCGGGCCCGGGCGGTTCGCCGTCGGGCTGGTACATGGTGAGCACGTAATGCCTCATCGGGGTGTCCTTTCCTCGGAGTTCACCCTTCACACGAACGGCCCGCGCCCGGATCGACACGCGCGCGGAAAAATCCGGCCGTGTCCCGGTCCGCCGTCATCCGTCGTGGTCGGGGAACGATCCGGTGATCCGGATCTCCCGCAGGAGGTCGTCGTCCCCGCCGTCGAAGGTGATCGCCTCCAGCAGGGCCGCCTCCGCCCTGTCGACGATCAGCCCGCCCGCCGCGGGCGTGGGGTCGCCGCCCTTCACCCGCGCGACCAGGCCGGCCCACCGCCGCTGATGGCGGGCGAACGTGCGCGGCGCCACCACCCGGCCCCTGGCCCGCTGCCCGGCCAGCGCGGCCTCCGGCGACGCGTCCAGCAGGAGCAGGTGCAGGCGGGCGTGGTGCCGCCGCGCCAGCCACGCGAAGCCTCTCAGCACGTACGGGGCGCAGCCCCGGTTGTGGGCGATGACCGAACGGCCGCCGGCGAGCGCCCGCCGGATGCGGCCCACATGGGTGGCGAACACCAGGGCGCGGCGCACCGAGCCGGGGATCCAGCCGAGCCTGCCGTGCCAGTGCCGCTTGGCCTGCGCCGAGTCGATCACCACGACCGCGCCCGCGGTGACGGGCAGGCTCTCGGCCTCGCCCAGGTTGTACAGGCGGCGGAGCAGGGTGGTCTTGCCCGCGCCAGGGAGCCCGGTCAGGATGACCAGGGATCCGGGCGGGTACCGCAATCTCGACCCTTGCACAGGCCCACCCCCGAATGATCAACGTACAGGTCCCGTGCCGTTCCGGCGAGGGGACCGCGTGCCTTAGAGACTCGTCGAAGCCGGGCCGTGGCGCGCGGCCGGGCCGGCATCAGCGGGCCAGGCGTGTGGTCAGGGAGTCCAGCCGATCGTGCAGCCGGGCCTGGTCGTCGCGGAGGCCTGCCAGCTCGTCCACCGCCCTGCGCAGCTCGTTCATTTCGGAGAGAATCTGCGCCACGTCGGCCTCGGTACGCCGCTCCCTGGCGGCGTTGTGCTCGAACCGCTCGACGAACCAGGACGCGATGGCCGCGGTGACCACACCGAGCAGGGCGATCCCCGCCAGCATCAGCCCTGACGCCACCAGCCTGCCCTCGGAGGTGACGGGGAAACGGTCGCCGTACCCGACGGTGGTCATCGTGGTGAGCGACCACCACAGGGCGTCGCCGATCGTCTGGATGTTGCCGGCGGGGTTGCCCCGCTCCGCGTCCAGCACGGCGATGCTGCCGACCAGGGCCAGGAAGACGGCGGTGCCGCTCACGTACACGACCGCGCGTAGCCGCAGCGGGAGCTGGATGCGTTCGGCGACCACCTGCAGGAGAAGCAGCGCGCGCAGCAGCCAGAGCGGGCGCAGGAGGGGGAGCACCACAACCAGGAGCGAGGGGATGTTCCTGAGGACGAAGCGTAGGCGGCGGGGAGCCAGGTAGACGCGGATCAGGTAGTCCGTGGTGAACAGGAGATAGGTGCAGACCTGGAGGTACCAGAACATCTGGTCTACGAAGGGCGGAAGGCCGGGCAAGACGATGGGGATCGCCCAGCTGAGGAGAAACGCGGTGCCAATGGCGAGAAGTGCCGTACTCGTGCGGCGCTCCCATGAGGTCAGCCGATCCATCCCGACAGTCTGACGGCATGACCGCCGGTCGCTCTAGGCGGGTATCGGCAGATTGGTCGCGGGAGGCGAAGAGCCGGGATAGGGTGCTGCCCGACGCCTTGATCGGCCTCACTCCCGGCAGCGGTTCGGAGTGAGGCCGATTTTCGTTGCTTCTCACCCCCGGCTCACGTCCGCGCGATGTGAGGCGCCTACCGTCCCCTGGTAGGCGTGATGGCAGGCATGGCCGCGCGACGGGCGGGAAGCAACGGACCTCATCGAGGCGTTGTAGGTCATGTCGATCAGCCGCGAGACCCCCGGCATCTGCGGGAATCGGGAGTCTGGGTAAAATCGGCCTGCTTCTATTGACATTTGCGGACTTTTCGCCTTTGGCGGCGATATAGGAGGGTGTGGCATGACGACGGCTGCCTTGCAGACCGTGCTGACCGTTCCCGAGCGCTTCCGTGGCCCGGTGGGGGTCGCCAACGGCGGCTGGATAGCGGGCACCATGGCGGAGGCTCTGAACGGTGGCCGATCAGCCGTCGAAGTCACGCTCCACGCTCCCACCCCGCTGGAGACCGAGTTGCGCCTCGAACACGTGGCCAACTCCGTCTCCCTCTCCCACGGCGACCGGCTCCTGGTCGAGGCGATCCCCGTGGCCGAAGACCTGGAGGGCCCCGGCTTCGTGCCGTTCACCGACGCCGCCCGCGCCGAGGCGGGATTCGTCGGCCTGCGGGCGCACCCGTTCGCCGAGTGCTTCGCCTGCGGCATGCGCGAGCCCGGCGACGGCCTGCGCATCTTCCCCGGGCCCGTGGAGGGCTCCGACCTGGTGGCGGCCGGATGGCGGGTGCCGTTCAACGTGACGGACGAGGCCGGCGTTCCCGCCTCGATCGTCGGGGCGGTGCTCGACTGCATCACCAGCTGGGCCCACTTCGGCCCGGGCGAGACCGCGCTGCTCGGGCGGCTCGCCGTGCAGATCCACCGGCCGGTGCACCCCGGCGCACGCTACTCCGTGGTGGCCCGTCCGACCGGCCGCGACGGGCGCAAGATGTTCGGGCAGAGCGCCATCTACGAGGACGACGGCACCCTGGTGGCCGCGGCCCGCGCCACCTGGATCGCCCCACTCTGACCCCGCACCGTCACCGCCGCTCCCTCGCGGACGTCGGCCCTCAAGGCGACAGGCGGGAGACGCGCCGCTGGGCGGCCAGGTCGCCCTCGTGCAGCCGTACACCGTGACCGGGCTCGCGGCCCGGGGTGACGACGCCGTTCTCGATGACGGGCAGCCCGGTGACGAGCTCGCCGTACCAGGTGTGCAGGAAGGCCCTGACCGTCTCCTGGATGAGCCCGTTGGGCTGGCCGCACACGAAATGCACGCAGCCCGCCAGCGTGGCGGGCCCGGTGCAGTCGTGCGGCGCCACCGGAACGCCGTAGGCGTCGGCGAGGGAGGCGACCTTGCGGGCCTCGGTCAGGCCGCCCGTCCACTGGACGTCGAGGGTGAGGACGTCGACGGCGCCCGAGTCCAGCAGCGGCTTGAAGCCGCGCCGCCCGACGCACGTCTCCCCGGCCGCGACCGGCACGGGGGAGTCGAGGCGGGCGTAGGCGTCGGCGGCGTCCGAGCGCAGCGGGTCCTCCACCCAGAACGGCCGGTACGGCTCCAGCGCGGCCAGGATCGTCTCGGCGGCGGGCCGGCTCCACAGGCCGTGCAGCTCGACCATCAGCTTCATGTCCGGGCCGGCCTCGTCCCGGATCGCGGCGATCACCTCGAGCCCCTGGTCCAGGTCGGCCCGGGAGATCATGGCGCCGCCCGTACGCTCGGCCGCGGCGTCGAACGGCCATACCTTCATGCCGCCGATCCCCTGCTCGCGCAGGTCGCGGGCGAGCCGGGCCGGGTCGGTGAGGAAGGCGTTCAGGTCCTCGTAGCGGCCGGTGGCCAGGCCCCAGTTGCCGCTCTCCTGCCGGGCCGAGGTGGCGATGTACCCGGGGCCCGCGCACGTGTTGTAGATGGGCATGCCGTCGTGGACGGCGCCGCCGAGCAGGTCGACGAGCGGCAGCCCGGAGGCCTGTCCGAGCAGGTCCCAGAGGGCGAGGTCGATGGCGCCGTTGCCGCGCGTCTCGGCGCCGGAGCCCTGGTAGCCGGTGTACGGGGTGAGCAGGCGGGCGACCCGCTCCGGCGTGGGACCGGCCAGGCCGAGCAGGACGGGGGCGACGCTCTCGTGCAGGTACGCCTCCACCGTCAGCGCGCCGAAGAACGCCTCGCCGAGCCCGGTCAGCCCGGTGTCGGTGTGCAGGAGGACGAACAGCAGGTTGGGTTGTACGGCGGGCCGGACGGTCTCGAGAGCGACGATCTTCACGAGTTCCCCTTTCAGCGCTAAGACCGGATATACGCAGGTGACATGGCCACCAAACGAAATTTCCGGATAATGGGCCGATATGAGCGTTACCGTGATCCAGCACGAGGCCGAGGCCGGGCTCGGATACCTGGGCGAATGGCTGGAGCTGGACTTCGACGTCGTACGGCCGTACCTGGGCGACGAGATTCCCGTACGCGCGGGCGACGGGCTGATCGTGCTCGGCGGCGCGGCGGCCGCCTGGGAGGACGAGCGCAGCCCCTGGCAGCCCGCCACCCGCGACCTGCTGCTGCGGGCCGTCGAGGACAGCACGCCGACGCTGGCGATCTGCCTGGGGGCGCAACTGCTGACCATGGCCTGCGGCGGCGCCGTCGAGCGCGGCGCGTACGGGTTCGAGGTGGGCGCCCGCGAGGTGGCCGCCCTGCCCGATGCCGCCTCCGACCGGCTCTTCTCCGGAATCGGCACGGCCGTGGCCGTGCAGTACCACCAGGACGTCATCACGCGGCCGCCCGGCGGCGCGGTGCCGCTGATGACCGGCTCTCCGTACCCTCACCAGGCCTACCGGCTCGGGAATGCCGCCTGGGCGGTGCAGTTCCATCCGGAGGCCACCCCCGAGATCTTCGCGTCCTGGACCGGCGAGACGGCCCTGGAAGGGGCCGAGGAGCTCGACGCCGAGGTCAAGACGGCCGAGGGCGACCTCATCGCGACCTGGCGCCCGGTGGCGAGGGCGTTCGCGGACATGATCCGGGATCCCGCCCGCTGACCTGGTGCGGCCACGGGCCGAAACGGAGGTCGGCCTGCTACGGCCCGCGGCGGCGGAACTGCCACTATGGAGGGGTGCCCAGGATCGAATCCACCGCCGCCAGGCTCGCCAAGCTCGGTTTCGCCGACGGCGCCAGGGCGGCCAGGCTCGTCGGCCAGGCCGGAGGCGAGCTGGACGACCTGCTGGAGTCGCTGGTCGACGTGGCCGACCCCGACCAGGCACTGGCCTCGCTGGCCCGCCTGGCCGAGCGCGACCCGTCCGTGCCGGGAAAGCTACGCGCCGACGGCGAGCTGAGGGCCAGGCTCGTCGCCGTGCTCGGGGTCAGCGAGGCGCTCGGCGAGCACCTGGTACGCCACCCGGAGCAGGTGGCGCTGCTCGCCGAACCCCGCCTGGGCGACCCGCGTGAGGAACTCCTCCGGGCGGTCGGCGCCGACGGGCCGGATGCGCGGCAGCGGGACGGGGCCGAGGCGCTGACGGCGCTGCGGGTGGCCTACCGGGGCAGGGTGATGCATCTGGCCGCGCGCGACCTCACCGGCCAGGCCACGCCGGCGGAGGTCATGGCGGAGCTGTCCGACCTGGCGGGCGCGGCGCTGGAGGCCGCGCTGGCCATCGCGCGGGCCGAGGTCGACGCCGCCGACGTGCGCCTGGCCGTGATCGGCATGGGCAAGTGCGGCGCCCGCGAGCTCAACTACATCAGCGACGTCGACGTGATCTTCGTGGCCGAGCCACGGGAGGGCGCCGACGAGGCGAAGGCGCTGCGCTCGGCGACCCGGCTGGCCCAGGCCATGATGCGAGCCTGCACAGCGACCACCCCCGAGGGCTCGCTGTGGGAGGTGGACGCCGGGTTGCGGCCGGAGGGCCGGTCAGGGCCGCTGGTGCGCACGCTGGCCAGCCACCTGGCCTACTACCGGCGTTGGGCGAAGACGTGGGAGTTCCAGGCGCTGCTGAAAGCCCGGCCGGTGGCCGGCGACCTGGAGCTGGGCGCGGCCTACGTCGAGGCGGTCAACGAGCTGGTCTGGTCGGCGGCCACCCGCGAGCACTTCGTCGAGGACGTGCAGGCGATGCGCCGCCGGGTGGAGGCGCATGTGCGCGCCGAGGGCGAGCGCCAGCTCAAGCTGGGCCCTGGCGGGTTGCGCGACATCGAGTTCGCGGTGCAGCTGCTGCAGCTCGTGCACGGCAGGCTCGACCCGCTGCTGCGCCGCCGGGGCACGCTGCCCGCCCTGGCCGCGCTCTCCCGCGGCGGCTACGTCGGGCGTGACGACTCCCGCGGCCTCGCGGAGGCGTACGCGTTCCTGCGCCGGGTCGAACACCTGCTGCAGCTGCACCGGCTGCGGCGCACGCACATCGTGCCGGAGGACGAGGCCGATCTGCGCAGGCTGGGCCGGGCGCTGGGCATGCAGGCCGACCCGGTGGGGGAGTTCACCGCCAGGTGGCGGCGGCACGCGATGGAGGCGCGGCGGCTGCACGAGAAGCTGTTCTACCGCCCGCTGCTGCAGGCCGTGGCCCGGCTGCCGGAGTCGGAGGCGCGCCTGTCGACGTCGGCCGCCGCGGCCAGGCTGGAGGCGCTCGGCTACGACGACCCCACCGGCGCGCTGCGCCACCTCGCCGCACTGACCACGGGGGTGTCCAGGCGGGCCGCGATCCAGCGCACGCTGCTGCCCGTCATGCTCGGCTGGTTCGCCGACACGCCCGACCCGGACGCGGCGCTGCTCGGATTCCGGCAGGTCAGCGACAAGCTGGGCAGCACGCCGTGGTATCTGCGGCTGCTGCGCGACGAGACGGCGGTCGCGGCCAGGATGGCGCGCGTGCTCGGCACCAGCCGCTACGCGACCGGCCTGCTCATGCACGCACCCGACGCGGTGGCGATGCTGGGCTCGGACGAGGAACTGGCCGTGCGCTCGCGGGAGTCGCTGCTGGGCGAGGCGTCCGCCGCGGTGTCGCGGCACGCGGGCGGCCCGGAGAACGCCGTCGCGGCCGTGCGGGCGCTGCGGCGCAAGGAGCTGTTCCGTACGGCCGTCGCCGACATCGCCGGGCTCATCGACATCGAGACGGTCGGCACGGCGCTGTCGCGGCTGACCGACGTGACCCTCCAGGCCGCGCTCGACGCCGCGCTCGGCGCCGCTTCTGACAGGGCCGCGCAGGTCACCTCGTTCGCGATCGTCGCGATGGGCCGGCTCGGCGGCATGGAGTGCTCCTACGCCAGCGACGCCGACGTCATGTTCGTGCACTCGCCGCTGCCGGGGGTGGACGAGCGCGAGGCCACCGACGCCGCCCACGCCGTGGCCAACGAGCTGCGCAGGCTGCTGTCGTTGCCCGCCCCCGACCCGCCGCTGGCCATCGACCCCGACCTGAGGCCGGAGGGGCGGCAGGGCCCGCTGGTGCGCACGCTGGCCTCCTACCGCGCCTACTACGCGCGCTGGTCGTCGCCGTGGGAGGCGCAGGCGCTGCTGCGGGCCAGGTTCTCGGCCGGCGACCCCGGGCTGGGCGCCGCGTTCGTCGCCATGATCGACGAGCTGCGCTACCCGCAGCACGGCCTGCCCGACGACGCCGTCAGGGAGATCAGGCGGCTCAAGGCCCGCATGGAGGCCGAGCGTCTGCCACGCGGCGCCGACCCCGCCCTGCACACGAAGCTCGGCCCCGGCGGCCTGTCCGACGTGGAGTGGGTGGCCCAGCTCCTGCAGCTGCGCCACGCGGGCGCGCTGCCGTCCCTGCGCACCACCCGTACGCTGCAGGCGTTGCGCGCGGCCGTATCGGAGGGGCTGCTCGACCAGGCGGACGAGGAGGTGCTCGCCGAGGCGTGGCGCTTCGCCTCCCGCATCCGAGACGCGATCATGCTGGTCAAGGGCAGGCCGGGCGACAGCGTGCCGCGCGACTCGCGGGAGCGCGGGCTGATCGCGCAGGCGCTCGGCTACCCGCCGGACGGCTCTGAGGACTTCCTCGACGACTACCGCCGCGTGACGCGCCGCGCCCGCCAGGTGGTGGAGCGCGTCTTCTACGCCTGACGGCCCGCCGGGGCTTGATCGCTCGATCCGGCGGGGTGTATCAAAGCGCGATGTTCTCCGTTTACGTGGATCTGGCACTCGGCCTCGTCGTGTCGTTCCTGCTGCTGTCGCTGCTCGTGAGCGGCGTGAACGAGGCCGTGGTGCGGCTGCTGTCCATCCGCAGCAAGTTCCTGTGGGCCTACCTCAGGGACACCCTGGACGGTTCGGACGCCCAGGGCCGGTCCTGGTTACCGGCCGGCGTGCGCGACGTGTTCGCGACGCTGCCGTTCCAGCGAGACCCGCGTCCACGGCACAGTGGCCGACCCGCCCCCGCGGAGGCGGGAGAGCTGCCGGCCCGCGCGGGCGAGTCCGGCGACGCCCTGGTCACCCTGCTCTACCAGCGGGTGCGCGAGATCGACCACCCCAAGAGGGGCCGCACCAGCATCGCCGACCTTCCGCCTGAGCGGTTCGCGGTCGCCGTGATGGAGCTGGCCGCGGGCGCGCCCGGCGGCGTCGAGGGGTTCCTGGCCAAACTGAAGGAGATCGGCAGCCCGCTGCACGGCCCGCTCAACGGCGTGTGGGAGACGGCGCAGCGCGACCTCGACCGGTTCAGGCAGGGCGTGGAGACCTGGTTCGACGGCGAGATGCAGCGGCTCACCATGCTCTACCGGCGTTATGTCCGATGGGTCGTCACCGTGTTGTGCGTCGCGGTGACGCTGCTGTTCACCGTGGACGGGCTGGAGCACGCCAAGACGCTGCTGCGGGACAACGCCTTCCGCGCCTCGGTGACGGCCGTCGCCGAGGCGGGGCCCGCCGCGTACGACGAGCTCAAGGCGCGGTGCGCGGGCGGCGACCCGGTGTCGTGCGTCACGGAGACGCTCAGCCGGCCGGCGCTGGCCAGGATGCTCGGCCAGGCGCCGCTCAGCGTGTCGATCCCGGAGCGGGGCGAGCCGGTGTTCGCCTGGAACGGCGGCGTGTGGTGGGACCGGCTGACCACGCCGAGCCACTGGCCGGGGTTCCTGCTGACGTACGTGGCGTTGTTGTTCGGTGCGCCGTTCTGGTGGGACGTCCTGCGCCGGCTGACGGGGATCAGGTCGAGGCGCTGAGCAGCGAGCCTGTCGCGGCCCGCGCTATCACGTCGGCGGCCGGCCGCGCGCCGGCCGCGTAGGTGTCACGGGCGCGTTCGACGCCGGCCCGTGCCGCGGCGTCGCCGAGCGTCGTGGTCGAGCCGGGCACCCCCGGGACGTGCTCGACCGCCCGGCCAGCCCGCGGACGAAGGCGTTCCTGAGCCGGAGTACTGTGACCCGGGTGGAGACCGAGCGGCTGATCATGCGCAGGTGGCGCGACACGGACCGGGCGCCCTTCGCGGCCATGAACGCCGACCCCGAGGTGATGGAGCACTTCCCCGCGACCCTCACCCGGGAGCAGAGCGACACCATGATCGACCGGATCGAGCAGGGCTTCGACCGGCACGGCTACGGGCTGTGGGCGCTGGAGGTGCGCGAGAGCGGGCTCTTCATCGGCTTCGCCGGGCTGGTCCTGCAGACGTTCGACGCTCCCTTCCTGCCCGCCGTGGAGATCGGCTGGCGGCTGGCCCGCCCGGCGTGGGGGCACGGCTACGCCACCGAGGCGGCCAGGCGGGCCGCCGCGTACGCGTTCGCCGAGGCGGGGCTCGACGCCATCATCTCCATGACAGCCGCGCGCAACGCGCGCTCGCGTGCGGTGATGGAGCGCCTGGGCATGACCCGCGACCCGGCCGAGGACTTCGACCACCCGAGGGTCCCCGGAGACAACCCGCTGCGCCGCCACGTCCTCTACCGGCTCAGGCGCGATACCCGGCAAAGATGATCTCCAGCGTGTGGTCCCGCATGCCGGGGGTGCAGCCGGCCGGCAGGGCGGCCTTGACGATCGGTCCTGGAGAGTGGCTGAAGAGCGGTCCTCGCGCGTGGCGCTGGCCGGCGGGACGGCCTCGGCCGCTGCGTGCGTCCGGCGCGTCCGTGCCGCGCCTTCCGCGTTCCCGCGCCGGGGTGCGGGTATCGTGATCGGCCCGTCCTCCCTGACCGAGACGACGAGGTGAACGTGCACTTCCAGCATTCGACCGACATCTGGCGCGACTTCCCCGAGCTCGTTCCGGGGGTGATGTCCGTGACCGGCGTCACCAAGGACGTCCGCGTGGACGACCGGCTCGCGCACTACGGCGAGATCGCCGCCAAGCGCCTGGCCACTGCCTCCGAGGGCGAGTTGCCGGAGATCAGGGCGTGGCGCCGGGCGTTCTCGGCGATGGGTCTGAAGCCGACGCAGTACCGCTGCGCCTCGGAGTCGCTGCTGCGCCGCTTCAGGAAGGAGGGGGCGCTGCCGCGGTTGCACCCGCTGATCGACCTGTGCAACGCGGTGTCCCTCGCGTACGCGGTCCCGGTGGCCGTCTTCGACGTCTCCCGGATCTCGTCCTACGTCGAGGTCCGGTACGCGGCGGGTGATGAGACGTACGTGACCTTCTCCGGCGAGACGGAGCGCCCGCCGGCCGGCGAGGTCGTCTTCGCCGACGCCGACGCCATGGCGCACGCCCGCCGCTGGACCAACCGCCAGAGCGGCCGGTCGGCCGTGCGCGACACCACGACCGACGTCCTGATCGTCGCGGAGGCCCTGCACGGCACGGCCCGCGCGGACATCGAGGCGCTCACCGCCGGACTGGCAGGGGAGGTGCGCGCCCTCTGGCGGGCGGCTCCGGAACCCGTCCTCCTGACCGCCTCGGCGCCGCGCTTCACGTTCTGAGATTTCGCACGGAGCACCTCCGACGCGAAGACCCTAGGAATATGCCCCGAAACCAGTAAATGCTGTCCAGATCATTATTGGACGTTTGGGTTTTGACGGGACGTTTGGGTTTATAGAGGTAGCTGAGAATATGTGCATGGGTACGTCTGCTTCCGTCTGAGCATCCGAGGTGGGTGCCTGGTTTCGGCTGATCTATCCATGAATGGAAACGAGCTCGTGAATACTAGAAGTCGGCAATCGCGGACGCCGCGCCATGGGCGGTTCGCGGTACTAGCTCTGGCCGGCGCCGTCGCCGGTGGCATGTTCCTTCCACTGGGCCAGGGGGTGGCCAGCGCGAGCGCGGGCTACGTCGCCGTCGAGGCCGGTGGCCCGCCGTCCGCGCCGGTCCGGCACGTCTCGAAGCCGAGGCGCGTCGTGAGGGAGAAGCCGATCCTGCGCAGCCCGCGCTGGCGCCCGCCCAAGATCGACATCATCGTCCACAACCTCAACCGCAACAAGAACAGGCACCGCCGTCACCACCAGGACGACGTCAAGGTCAAGGTCGTCAAGAAGAAGGACGTCAAGGACCACGACTTCAAGGACCACGACTTCAAGGACCACGACTTCAAGGACCACAACTTCAAGGACCACGACTTCGAGAACCACGACTTCGAGAACCACGACGTCGACCAGCGCGGCCCCGAGCAGGACGGCGCCAACAACGACCACGACGAGTGGTGGCCGACGGATGGCGATCTGGCCGGGTGGTGACCGCGAGGGCGGCTGACACCACGGCCGGGCCGGCGCCCGGTTCCAGGAGCTGAGGCCCGCATCGAGGGCGCACGTGAAAGGCCATCGGTCGAAGCAGCCGATGGCCTTTCACGTGCCGTCTCATCTGCGGCGGCCGGTCACCGCAGACGGCGGAAAACCCGCGGCGCGCTAGGTGGTGGCGGTCGTGGTGACGGCGCGGTTCTGGAGCGGACTGGAGTAGACGCCGCTGGTCGTGACGGAGCCCAGCCCGGAGAGATCCGGCCGGTGATGTGTTCGAGGTGGCGCGCGGCGGCAGGCGCGGCTCCGCCGCCGCAGGCGCTGATCAACTGTCCGGCACCGGACAGTTCGACGCCCGTTACCCATCTCCGGGTGGCGGGGCGTCGTCGTGTTCTGCGACCAACAGGCTGCGGCGGGTGCCTTCGGCGGGCCCGTGCTCGATGTATCGCCCTCGGCCGAACGCCGGCAGCGCGGCCAGCCGCTCGGCCATCAGCGGGTGCACGAGGTTCCTCACCTCCGCGGACTCGACCATGGACCAGGCATCCACCTCGTTCGCCTGCAGCGTGATGGCGCCCAGATCGGCTGACGTCAGCTGGCGCGTGGAGAACAGCAGAGCGAACCGGTCACGCCGTCCCTGGCTACCAGGCGTCCACGCCGACACCAGCAGCTCGCCGGCGGGCAGATCGAGGCCGATCTCCTCGCGTGCCTCCCGGGCCGCGGCCGTGCGTGGGCTCTCGCCTGCGTGGGCCCGGCCGCCGGGCAGTTGCCACCGGCCGTGGTTGGTGGCGGTGCGCAGGATCAGCAACCGGCCGGCCTTGTCGGCGGCGAGCAGGTGCGCGGTGATGGCGCACCCGTACGGCTGACTCACTTCCTTGTCGCGGTGATGAGGTAGCGGGCGCCCTGGTGCAGCAGGTCGGACGCGACCCGGGAGCCGAGCGTGGCCGGGTCGGCGGGGTCGCCCCACAGGTGGCAGCGGACGAACTTGCTGCCGTCGCGGTTGAACACCATCCCGTACAGGCTCATGACGCCGTCCGCGGTGGTGTTGGCGTACCCGGCGATCGGGCTGTTGCAGTGGCCGCGCAGCATGTGCAGCATGGTGCGCTCGGCGAGCACGTGCGCGGCCGTCGCCGGGTGGTTGAGCTCGTCGAGCAGCTGCATGATGGGCGCGTCGGCCTGCCGGGCCTGGATGCCGATCACGCCCGCGCCGACGGCCGGGACCATGGACACGACGCCCTCGTCGGCCGGGTGGAACTCCACCGGCAGCGTCTCGATGTGACGGTCGAGGGCGCCGATCCGGCCGAGGCCGGCGCGGGCCAGGATCAGCCCGGCGTACGCGTGGTCCTTGTCCAGCTTGTCCAGGCGGCTGTTGACGTTGCCGCGGATGCGCTCCGACCGCAGGTCGGGCCGGTACATGTGGAGTTGGGCGCGCCGCCGTACCGAGCTGGTGCCGATGACCGAGCCGGCTGGGATGTCCGACAGCGGGGTGCCGTCGCGGGTGACGAGCACGTCGTGCACGTCGTCGCGCTCCAGGTAGGCGCCGAACGCCAGCCCGGCCGGGAGCGGCACGTCGCCGGGGACGTCCTTCATGCAGTGCACGGCGACGTCGACCCGGCCGCCGAGCAGGGCGCGGTCGATTTCCTTCGTGTACAGGCCTTTGCCGCCCAGCTCGGACAGGTCGCCCGGCCACAGGTCCGCCGTGGTGGTCATCGGCACGAGCTCGACGTCGAGGCCGGGGATCCGCTTCTGTATGCGGTCGCGTACGTCGCCGGCCTGGTGGGTGGCCATGGGCGAGCTGCGGGTGCCGATCCGCAGCGGCCGGTCGGGGAAACTGTCGATCAGCGCGTTGATCAGGGCATCGGTCATGGTGATCTTCCGGTCGGTCGTGGACAGGTGGCTGAGCATACGACTACTCAGGGTGCTGCGATGGCGCGGCGGCAGGAGCCGGGCCGCCGCACTGGGCTTGAGGGGCGAACACCTCGACGGCGGCCCCGAGCGCCGCGGCGAACTCGCCGGCGTGGCCGTCGAGGAGGTCGAGGATGGTCGCCAGTTCGGCGGCGAACTCGAGGTCCATGTCCCGCACGTGCACGCGCTGGCCGCCGTCGAGGCGGATCAAGCGCACGAGCGGGGCGGCCGGCGGCGCGTGGCCGATGAACACCTCGATGACGGTCCCGCCGAACTCCCAGACACGGACCACCTTGGCGAGCGTCATGCCGCGGGCCGCACATCGTCGAGCATCACGAGCAGCTGCCTGGCGAGCGCATACTCCAGGCGGTGGAAGGCGTCGAGCGGAATCACGGTGTTGGGCGCGACCTCGATTGGACCGCCGCGGGTCCGGCGCATCATCGCCGCGATCACGCCGTACGGCTCCGCGCCCCCGACCGTGCACACGGCGGCGCCGTGCCGTAGACGCGGGCAGGAGGTGAGCGCCTCGGGCACGCAGGCGGCACACGTCGGCGGGGCGTTGGTGTAGCCAGCGCCGTCCGATGCGTCGCCAGGGGCGTCGGCCAGCACCCACGAGATCCGGCCGTCGTCATCCATGGCGGATCGGCCGCACACCTGGCACAGCAGGCGCAGCATGCAGCGTCGCTGCCGGATCGTGTTGATCAGCTTCCATTCAGGCCGGCCATGCCGATGCAGGCCGACGCGCGCCCACAGCACACCCATCATCCAGTCCTGCGGCACGGGATCGGTGTAGGACAGCCGCAGGCCATCCGTCGCCGATTGATCCGCCGTGAAGGTCAGCCTGTACGGCACCAACTCCTCGGCGTAGGCCGTGATGTACGGCACCCGCAGGCGCACGGTAGTCGTCACGCCAGGACCCCAGTCCGGAACGAGGACTTGGCGGAGTAGGCCCACGTCCACCTCAGGCGCTTGAGTGCGGCGGCGGCACGTCCCGGTGCTGTCAGGCCGGGATCGTGCCGCCGCTGCCGCCCTGTCCCTTCACGCGGCGACGCGACGGAGGACGCCTGGGAACGGTCGTCGCGGCCGCGCCGGTCTGGGGTGTTCATGAGTCGCCGGCCAGCATCCTCATCGGCCGCACCGCCAGCCGTAGGCGAGGCGCACCATCGGGGCGTCGACGCGCTCCAGGTGCTCGAAGCCGGGCGCCGCGATGACCTCGCCGCTGGGCTTGTGCACGGCTCGCCAGGACCCGTCAGGCATCTGTTCGACGTCGCGGAACTCGGGGATCTCGACGGCCGGCCGACACCCGGTCACGGTGTCGGGGCCGACCGGCCTGCTCGTTGCGCCCAGCGCGGGCGATGCGGGGGGCGCGGACCCGTGACTGTTCATGCCGTGACGGTAAGCCGATCCCTCGCGCACTCGAAAGCAACGTGCTCGAAGATGCTCAGGGAGTCACGTGCCAGGGGGAAGCGCGCACACTGGCGCACATCCCGTTAGCCGGACGTCAACTCGTCCACTACTTGCTCGATCAGGGCACGAGCATCACGGCCGTACACGGCCGTGCTGGCAAGCTTGTCGAATGCCGAGAGATAGGCCCCTACCTCGCTCGGCTGCGTGATGGTCAGGGCTGCGGCGATGGTCTCAGTGATCACGCGCTGATCGTCGAAGATGTGGAACCCGTGGATCGGCGCGACCGGATAGACCGCGTCGGCCGGGATGACGCCGAACCGGATCGTGCGCATCGTCGAGGCAACGGCAAGCTTCTCCAACTGGCCGACGAGCGCGTCGACGGGGCACAGTCGCAAGGTCAAGACGGCCTCCGTGACGACGAAGTGGAACCGCCTGCCGCTGCTGTAGAGAATCTGCTGGCGGGCCATCCTGGCGGCCACGGCCTGGTCCAGGTCGTCCGGCGCAGCATGCGCGGCCCGGCCCTCGGTGAGCCGATGACGGGCGTACTCCATCGTCTGCAGCAGGCCGGGAACGAAGCACGTCTCAAAGTTGCGGATGACCGCGGCCGCGGCCTCGTACTCTCCGAACGTCGCCTGACGCGGCGCCATCCCGGCGCGGAACATGCGCCGGTACTCGATGTAGTGGCTCTCAAGGGCGCGCAGCGACGCGATCAGCTCGGGCACCTGCTCGGGCACTCCGCAGGTGGTGGCCCACGCCTCGATGTCGGCGTCGGAGGGAGTCTGCTTGCCGCCCTCGATCTTCGGAATCTTCGTGCGGTGCCAGCCGTGAGCCTCGGCGAGCTGCTGGCCGGTCAGCCGAGCATCACGCCGAAGCTCACGCAGGCGAAGCCCGAGCGCTTCACGGGCCTTCTGGTAGGTGGACATCCTGCTCGGTGTACTCCTGCCACGGGACGGCGTAGTGCTGGGCCACATCCCGGTAGTAGCAGTGCTTCACGACCACGGCGGGATCGGTGACATGGTCGGCGCCGAGGAGCACGTCGTCGTCCCCGAACCTCAGAATGAGCAGCGTAGTCGAGTCGATCAGCCAGAAGTCATGGCCGGGTAGGTCGAGGCCGGCCGCCTTGTGGCGCGGCAGGTAAAGGATGTCCTCGCCGGCTTGCACGTTGTGGGCGGCGAGGACCAGGCCGAACCGGGTGTAGGTGCTATGTGGCTCCGACACGACGCGAAGGCGCTGCATGCGCTGCCCCTGGTCGGTGCGTTCGCGGATGGTGTCGGTCCACGTCTCCAGGAACGACGCGTCCACCGATCCAGTCTCCGCGAAGCGACGTACCGTGTCCGCCTCGGACGGCTCGTTATAGCGGTCCCGAAGCTCCAGCCGGAACGCCGTATGCCGGAACGACAAGATGAGCTCGGTAAACTCCGGCCGGACGACGAAGCGGGTCACTCCGGCTTCCTGGCGAAGTCGAGGAGGTTCGCGGGGATCTCCACGTAGTACTCGTCATCGCGGAGGCCGACGAGGCCAGCGATGGCCTCCTGGTCGTGCACGAGCTTGCCTTGCACGACGTACGTGCCGCGATCTGTGGCGTAGAGGGCGGGGCAGCCGTCGGCGCCGCTGGAAGTGCCGAGCAGGGTCAGTCTCATGATGGTGCCCTTCCTGACTCGTGTGGACCTCTTGATGCTCAACCGTGCGAAGGCGTGCGTCAAGGTGCAGATGCTGACCTGTTGGCGAGCATGCGAAAAGGGCCCCTCCACCTCCAGAAGGAGATGGCGGGTCGACGGTGCCCGCACTCGCCGGGCCGGGCATCGCCGTGTCGGCGCTCGCCGAGGGCGAGGTAGGCCAGCGCGTCGCCGGCCGTCATGCCGTACGGCGAGCCTGCGGTCCGTGCGGCTGCGGTGAGCTGGTCGGTCATGGCATCCTTATCGTCGCCCGACCAGCGCAGATCGGCCCGGCACCGAAATCGGTGCCGGGCCGAACTGTTCCGGTTCTGTTCCGGATGACGTTGCTCAGCAACTACAAACAACGACAACTAACGACAAGGTTTTCCCAGCTCAGCGCCCGTTTCCGGGACGATCGCCGAGGCCGGAAAACCCCACCGTCACACGTCATAGTAGAGCTCGAACTCGTGCGGGTGCGGGCGCAGCCGGATCGGGTCGACCTCGTTCTCGCGCTTGTACGCCACCCACGTCTCGATCAGGTCGGGCGTGAACACGCCGCCCTCGAGAAGGTAGTCGTGGTCGTCCTCCAGCGCGTTGAGCACGTCGGTGAGCGAGCCCGGCACCTGCGGCACCTGGCGGGCCTCCTCCGGCGGCAGCTCGTAGAGGTCCTTGTCGACCGGCTCCGGCGGCTCGATCTTGTTGCGGATGCCGTCGACGCCGGCCATCAGCATCGCCGAGAACGCGAAGTAGGGGTTGCACGACGGGTCGGGCACCCGGAACTCGATGCGCTTCGCCTTCGGGTTGGAGCCCGTGATCGGGATCCGGACGCAGGCCGAACGGTTGCGCTGGGAGTAGACCAGGTTGACCGGGGCCTCGTAGCCGGGCACCAGACGGTGGTAGGAGTTGACCGTCGGGTTGGTGAAGGCGAGCAGCGACGGCGCGTGCTTGAGCAGGCCGCCGATGTAGTAGCGGGCGGTGTCGGACAGGCCCGCGTAGCCGACCTCGTCGTAGAACAGCGGCGAGCCGTCCTTCCACAGCGACTGGTGGCAGTGCATGCCGGAGCCGTTGTCACCGAAGATCGGCTTGGGCATGAACGTGACCGTGTGGCCGTATTCGAGCGCCGTGCTCTTGATGATGTACTTGTACAGCATCAGGTTGTCGGCGGTCTTGAGCAGCGTCCCGAACTTGAAGTCGATCTCCGCCTGCCCGGCCGTGCCGACCTCGTGGTGCTGCATCTCGACGTCGATGCCGCACTCGATGAGGTTGCGCACCATCTCGGAGCGCAGGTCGGTGAAGTGGTCCATCGGCGGCACCGGGAAATAGCCGCCCTTGTAACGCGGCTTGTAACCGAGGTTGCCGCCCTCGGTCGCCTTGCCGGTGTTCCAGGCGCCCTCGATGGAGTCGATGTAGTAGTAGCCGGCGTTCTGCCGCGTCTCGAAGCGTACGTCGTCGAAGATGTAGAACTCGGCCTCGGGGCCGAAGTAGACCGTGTCGGCGATTCCGGTGCCCTTGAGATATTCCTCTGCCTTGCGCGCGACGTTGCGCGGGTCGCGGCTGTAGGCCTCGCCGGTCAGCGGGTCGTGCACGAAGAAGTTGATATTGAGCGTCTTGTGCTGGCGGAACGGGTCGACCACGGAGCTGGCCGGGTCGGGCAGCAGCAGCATGTCGGACTCGTGGATCGCCTGGAATCCACGGATCGACGATCCGTCGAACATGAGCCCGTCGGTGAAGACGCTCGCGCTGAAGTTCTCTACCGGGAAGGTGAAGTGGTGCGTCGTCCCCGGCAGGTCGGTGAACCTGACATCGACGAACTGCACCCCTTCGTCACTGATGAACTTCAGGACGTCGTCGGCGGAGTTGAACACTCTCGAACCTCCCTGGGGACTGGCCATCATGCCGACGCTAGAGCTTGGCCGTTTCCGTCCGGTGTCTCGATTGTTTCGCACGTGTTACGCGGGGTCACGCGGGCGGCGACGGCTCACATCCCCCGTCGCCGGACGGGATGTCCTCCAGCGCGTACGGGCCCGTGGGCACGCCGGTGGGCGGCACGCTGCCGGCGGGCGAGTGGATGCAGCCGCCGTCCACGTCGCAACGGGCGGGCGTGGCGTCCATGATGGCGGCTCCGCGACGCGGCCGGGTCACGAAGCGGACCGCCTCATCGGGCGGCTACCGTTGACTCCATGAGCGGCAAGGAACCTCGGTGGACGCAGACGTGGCTGGGCGGGCTCCGCTCCGCCGGGGTCGATCTCGGATATCCGGGGGAGCGCCTCGGGCTGCCCGAGGAGGGCAGCGGGTCGATCGCCGGCTGGGGCCGCAGGATCGCCGCGCTCGTCATCGACTGGATGATCTGCACGTGGGTCGTCGTGCAGCTGTTGTTCCAGATGAACCCGGCGGACTCGCCGTGGGCGCCGGTGCTCGCCTTCGCCGTGCAGTATCTGATCCTGGTCGGGCTCATGGGGCAGACGTTCGGGCACCGCCTGGCGGGCATCAGGGTCGCCGCGATGGACGGCGGGAATCCGCGGCTGCTGCCCGTGGTGGTCCGCACCGTGCTGCTCGCCCTGGCCCTGCCGGCCCTGATCTGGGACCGCGACCACCGCGGGGTGCACGACCGCGTGTCCAACACAATGGTCGTCCGCATGTGAGCCAAGAAAAACCATACCGGGTTCAAAAATGAACCTGGTATGGTTTATGCTGTCTCGCATGATGATGGCGGGGCTCAGGGAGCGGAAGAAGGAGCAGACGCGCCGGCGCATCTCCCAGGTGGCGCTGCGGCTGTTCGACGAGCGCGGTTACGACCAGGTAACCGTCAACGAGATCGCCGAGGCGGCCGGGGTCGCCAAGGTGACGCTGTTCAGCTATTTCCCCGCCAAGGAGTGCCTGGTCACCGACGGGGTGCACGACGACATGGCCGCCATCGTGACCGGCCGCCCTGAGGGATGCTCGCCGATCGGGGCCCTGCGCGCGCACTACCGGGCGACGGCCGTGCCGGTCGCGAAGGACCTGGACGTCGAGACGCTGATCACCAGGATCCGCGTGATCTCGTCCAGCCCCGCCCTGCTGGCCGCGGTGCACGGAGTCCAGATGGGCCAGCGCCACGAGCTGGCCGCGGCCCTCTCCGGGGGCAGGGAGCCGGATTTGACGGCGCACCTGATGGCCGCGCAGATCACCGCCGCCATCACCACCCTCCAGGAGGCCTTCTTCCACCGGCTCGCCGCGGGCGCGCCGCTGGAGGAGACGGCCAGGCGGCTGGCCGCAGACATCGAGGTGGCCTTCGACCTCCTGGAGCACGGGCTGACACATACGCACGAGGAGAAGCATGAAGAAGGGCATCAACTATGACACCGGGTTCCTCCCAGGTGACGACCTGAGCCGCAGGTCGTTCGACCTCGACGACGTCGAGCGCGACATGCGCACCATCGCCCGCGACCTGCGCTGCGACTCGGTCCGCATCTCCGGCCGCGACCCCGGGCGCATCGCCGCCGCCGCCGAACACGCGGTGGCGGCCGGCCTGGAGGTCTGGTTCGCCCCCTTCCCCGTGGACCTGACGGAGGACGAGATGCTGGCGCTCTTCGCCGAGTCAGCCGGGCGAGCCGAGGCACTGCGCCGCGCCGGCGGCGACATAGTGCTGGTCACTGGCTGCGAGATCACCGCCTTCGGCCACGGCTTCATGGAGGGAGCGGCCTACCGCGACCGGCTCAACACGATGATGACCGGCGACGTGACGTGGTGGACGACGCTCATGCAGGTCATGCCGCGCTTCAACACCTACCTGGCGAAGGTGGCCGAGACCGTGCGACCGCTGTTCGGAGGCCGGCTGAGCTACGCCGCCGGGCCGTGGGAGCCGGTCGACTGGGCGCCGTTCGACGTGGCGGGCGTGGACGCCTACCGCGCCGCGTACAACGCGCACGACTTCACCGACGAGCTGCGCGCGCACTTCGAGCCGGGCAAGCCGGTCGCCGTCACCGAGTTCGGCACCTGCCCCTACCAGGGGGCGGGCGAGCGCGGCGGCTCGGCGTGGGTGGTGCCGGAAGGCGCGGTGCGCGACGAGGGGGAGCAGGTCCGCTATTACACCGAACTGATGGACATCTTCGAGCAGGAGGGCGTCGACACCGCCCTGTGGTTCACCTTCGCCGCCTACAACAGGACCGGCGAGGCCGACCTCGGCTCGTACGGCGTGGTCAGGATGCTGGACGAGAAGAGGTGGGAGCCCAAGGAGGTCTTCCACGCCATGGCCGCTAGGAACGCGAGCAGCTGAAGATGGCCGTGCCCGGGAGGTGACGGCCGCGCAGCGGGCTCCAGCCACCCCACACCCGCTCGTGCCCCTCGGGCCATTCGGGCTCCAGCAGGCCGGTGACGGTCAACCCCGACGTCACCAGCAGATTCACCCAGTCGCCCATCGTGCGGTGGTGCTCGACGTACGTCACGGCGCCGTGCTCGTCGTGCTCCATGTAGGGAGACCGGTCGAAATAGGGCCGGTCGGACGTCAGGCCGCGCGGCCCCGGATCGTCGGGGAACGCCCACCTGATGGGATGGCTCACCGAGAACACGAACCGGCCACCTGGCCTGAGCACCCTGCGCACCTCGCGGAACACGGCGAGGGGATCGGCCACGAACGGCAGCGCTCCGTACGCTGAGCAGGCCAGGTCGAAGGACGCCCCGGCGAAGGGCAGCGACTCGGCGTCGGCCTGCAGCACGGGAACGCGCAGGCCGGTGTCGAGGTCGATGCGCCTTGCGTGGAGCAGCTGGCGGTGGGAGATGTCGAACGCGGCGACCTCGGCCCCCTGAGACGCCAGCCACCTGGCGCACTGCGCCGCCCCGCAGCCGATCTCGAGCACGCGCCGGCCGCGCACCTCCCCGAGGAGATGCGCGGCGGCCTCGTCCACGCCTTCCGGGCACCACACGAACCCGCTGTCACGCAGGAAGCCGCCGTGCTCGACCTGGTAATCGTCGGCGTTGCCGTCCCACCAGCCGCGATTGGCCCGCGACGAGACCGACGGCACTAGCGCATCTTGGGGCCGCGCGGCATGCGGGCGCCCTTGGGCATCGGCCCCTTGGGCATCGGCATGTTCTTCGGCAACGACCGCAGGCGGTCCTTGACCTCGTTGACCGAGGGCTTCTTCAGGTTGCGCGGCAGCTTCATGATGTGGCGCTGCAGCTTGCTGATCGGCACCTGCCCTTCGCCGTCACCGCACTGGATGTCGTAGATCTCGACGCCCAGCACCACCCGCGCGACCCGCTTCTTCTCGGACGCCAGCATCTTCGCCACCCGGTTGCCCGGCCCCTCGGACACCAGCACGACGCCCGGATAGCCGACCACGAGATGGATCAGGTCCTGGTCGCGGTTGACCGCGATGGCCGGGGTGACCTGCCAGTTGCCCCGCATGCCCTGGAGCACCGCCGCCGCGGCGCCCGTCTGGCCGTGCAGGATGGAGTATTGGGCCTTCTGCGCCAGCTGCCCGAACACCACCAGGCCGACGGTGAACGCGGCCAGCACGCCGATGAACACCGAATACCACAAGTAGTCCGTGACCAGACCGATCACGACGACCACGGCCAGCGTGCCCACCGCCGAGAGGAAGACGATCGGCATCCCCTTGGGATTGGCCTGCTTGATGATCTTCGCGATCATGCGGAGCTGCTTGATGCGCCCCGGCTTCTCTGGGTCCTCGGACTTCGCCATGCTCAGAAGGATACAAACCAACTGGTGCCGGATGGAAAACGCGGCCCGGCCGTTGTCCCTTCCAAGCTGGATCGTGACCTACGCCGACCGCACGCCGGGCGCCCGCCGACCCTACGCCGGGCCTTCGCCGACCGCACGCCGGGCGCTCGTCCTCACGCGGCGACGAAGAACTCCAGCAGCTCGGGCACCAGGGCCTCCGGCGCCACGTTGTGCGCCTGCCCGTCCAACACGCGGTGCACCGCCACCGGCACCGCCGCCGCCACCGCCTGCCCCGCCCGAGCCATCCACGCGGGACTGGCCTCGCCGTTGAGCACGAGCGTCGGCTGGGTGAGTGCCGCCAGGCCGGCGGGCAACCGGTTGCCCGGCCCCATCACGGCCGCCTCGTAGGCGAGGGTGTGCGCGACCGCCTCCATCGGCGCCCAGGACGGCGACGCGCGCATCGCGGCGACGGCCTCGGGCGGCGCCTCGGCGGCCTCCACCATGAACCGCTCCACCGCCTCGCCCCGCCTGCCCGCCCGCACCAGGGCGTCGAGCTGCGCCGCGAAGTCGTCCGGCAGCGGGGGCGCGCTGTCGTCCACGTGGTACGGCGGCTCCCACAGGGCCACCTTGGAGATCTCCGGGTGCACGGCCGCCGCCTCGATCGCCAGCGCGGCCCCCGACGAGCCGCCGAATACCATGGCCGTGCCTCCCGCCGTGCCGATGACGGCGGCCAGATCCTCGACCTCCCGCTCGACGGCGTACGGCCCGGTGTCGCCGCTGTCGCCGCGGCCCCTGCGGTCGTAGTTGACGACCGTGAACCACGGGGCCAGGGCGGACGCCACGCTCGCCAGCGTGGCGTGCCCCCTGTCGGTGAAGGCTCCGTTGACCAGGACGAGGACGGGTCCCGAGCCGTACCGGTCGAAGGCGATGGCGGTGCCGTCCGCCGAGGTCGCCTTGCCGCTCAGCCGGCGGGCTGGATCAGGCACAACGCCTCCCAGTGGTGGCCGTCGAGGTCGGCGAAGCCGCGCTGGTAGCGGAAACCGTCGTTCGGCTGCACGCCCGCGGGCGTGGCGCCGAGCGCCAGCGCCTTGTCCACCAGCTCGTCCACCCGCGCCGGGCTCTCCACGCCGAGCACCAGGATCGACTCGGTGGCCTTTGCGGCGTCGCCGACGTCCTTGGTGATGTACTGGGCGAACACCGGCTCCGTGAGCAGCATGACCTGCGTCTCCTCACTGATGATCACCGACGCCATGTCAGGGGACGCGCCGAACAGCTGGAAGCCGAGGCCGGTGAAGAACTCCTTCGACCGCTCCAGGTCCTTGACCGGGAGGTTCACGAAAAGCTGCATGTCCGAGACCTTTCATCGTTGGGGAGGAACACCCTTGAGTCTGCCGACCGGTGGCTCCCGGGTCTTGGATCTGCATGCCAGGCGACTTGACGTTCAGCGCACTGTGCTCAGATCGGGCCGGCACACATGCTGCTCAAAGCGCGCCGGTCCGCATGCTGCTCAGAGCATGCCGGAGCGGCGGTACTCCGCGGGCGGCACCCCGTACGCGCGCCGGAACAACCTGCTGAAGTGCGCCGAGTCGGGCAACCCCCACCTGGCTCCGACGCTGCTCACGGACAGGTCGCGCATCGCGGCGTCGGCCAGGTCGGCGCGGCAGCGCTCCAGACGGCGCTGGCGGATGTAGGCCGCCACGGTTGTGTGCTCCTGCTCGAACAACCGGTGCAGATAGCGCACGGAGATGTGGTGGGCGGCGGCGACGGCGGCGGGGTCGAGGTCGACCTGGCCGAGGCGTTCCTCGATGAAGGCGCGGACGCGCAGCAGCAGCGTGCGCCTGCGCGTGTCGGGCACCAGGGCCTGGGCCTGCTCCATGCGCTCGGCGACGGCGGTGCCGATCAGGTCGAGCACCACGGTCGCCAGCCTGGCGGCACTGGCCGGCTGGTAACTCTCGAGGTCGAACGCCACCCTGCGCAGCAGCGGGGCGGCGAGCGCGGCGGCGCCGGTCTCCGCCGTGATGGGCAGCGCCGTCAGCTCGGACATGGCGCCCGGAGGCAGGGCGAGCTGGTCGTGCGGCAGGCTGAACACCGCGAGCTGCACCGCCCCGTCGTAGGCCAGCTCGTACGGGCGGGTGAAGTCGTAGATGGCGAACTCGTCGCGGCGGAGCTGGGTGGCCCGGCCGTCCTGGGAGATCCGCGGGCTGCCCGACACGGCCAGCACGACCCGGTAGACGTCGGGGTTGTCGCGCCGGATCAGGCCGGGGGTGCGGTGAACGCTGTGC
Source organism: Nonomuraea sp. B1E8 (assembly GCF_039871515.1). NCBI lineage: Bacteria > Bacillati > Actinomycetota > Actinomycetes > Streptosporangiales > Streptosporangiaceae > Nonomuraea > Nonomuraea sp. B1E8. The sequence continues at coordinate 380,039 of NZ_JBDPLS010000007.1, forward strand.
GGGGTGGAGGTGCGGACCCTGCCGACTCCCACGGAGCCGAGCTGGCCGAGCTCCATCTCGCCCCGCAGCGGAGCGTCGGGGTCGATGCGCAGGTCAAGCGGGCCGAGCGTGTCACACACGAGAGCCCGCCAGGCGTCGTGGCGGCTCTTGGCGGGTAAGTCGCTGGTCCGGATCAGCACGGCCATGTCCGTCATCCTCCCGTCGGCGACCCTGGCCATGCTAATGGCGGCGGACAGGGCGGGGCGGACAGGGCAGGGCGGACAGGGCAGCGCTGGTACGGCAGCGCTGGTACGGCAGGGCCCCGGGCGGTGCGCGCCCGGGGCCCGGCCGGCCGCTCAAGCGGTCTGGCGTGCCTCGATGGCCTGCTTGTAGAGCCTGCCCGCCCGGTAGGACGAGCGGACCAGCGGCCCGGACAGCACGCCGGCGAACCCGATGGCCTCGGCCTCCGCCTGCAGCTCGACGAACTCCTCCGGCTTGACCCACCGCTCCACCGGGTGGTGGCGCGGCGTCGGCCGGAGGTATTGGGTGATCGTCAGCAGGTCGGTGCCGGCGGCGTGGAGGTCGCGCATGGCCTCGGTGATCTCCTCGCGCGTCTCACCCATGCCCAGGATCAGGTTGGACTTGGTGACCAGCCCGGCCTCGCGAGCCGTCGTGATCACCTGGAGCGAACGGTCGTAGCGGAAGGCCGGGCGGATGCGCTTGAAGATCCGCGGCACCGTCTCGACGTTGTGCGCGAACACCTCGGGCCGGCTGGAGAAGACCTCCTCCAGCTGGTCGCGGTCGCCGTTGAAGTCGGGCACCAGCAACTCGACGCCGCAGCCGGGCAGCAGCGCGTGGATCTGGCGCGCGGTCTCGGCGTAGAGCCAGGCGCCGCCGTCGGGCAGGTCGTCGCGGGCCACCCCGGTGACGGTGGCGTAGCGCAGGCCCATCTGCTGGACGGACTCGGCCACCCTGCGGGGCTCGTCGCGGTCGTATTCCTTGGGTTTGCCCGTGTCGATCTGGCAGAAGTCGCAGCGGCGCGTGCACTGGTCGCCGCCGATGAGGAAGGTGGCCTCGCGGTCTTCCCAGCACTCGTAGATATTGGGACAGCCCGCCTCTTCACAGACCGTGTGCAGGCCCTCCCGGCGCACCAGCGACTTGAGCTCGGTGTATTCGGGGCCCGTCTTCAGCTTGGTCTTGATCCACGGGGGCTTGCGCTCGATAGGGGTTTCGGCGTTGCGCACCTCCAGGCGGAGGAGCTTTCGGCCTTCAGGAGCAACGGTCACGTTCTCAGCTTACGTCTCCCGCGAACCGCGCTGTCCGAGGGGGCGTACGCGCTCACGTGACCAGGCCGAACCCGCCGATCGCCCGGGTGTAGTGGAGGAGCAGTTCCTCGTCGATCCGCTCGGACTCGTGGGCGCCCAGCAGTTCGGAGTGCGGGACGGAGGTGAGCACGCCGTCGTCGGTGAGCCGGAACCTGGCCAGCGCGTTCTGCCTGATCGACGTGACGCTCTCGCCGCGCAGCGCCGCCGCCTGCATCGGCGCCAGGTAGCCGCCCCTGGCCGCCAGTTCCTCCAGTGCCGCGATCTCCCCGGCGGAGGCGGCCCGCAGCGTCAGCGCCCGACGCCGGGCCAGGACCCGGTGTTCGCCGGCGCGCGCCAGCCTGGTCAGCGTGTACTCCAGCAGCAGCAGCGGCACGCCCAGCACCCGGCCGAGCAGGCGGCCGAAGAAGCCCGCCACCTCGTACGTGGTCCCCGGATGGTCCAGCGCGCCCAGGGAGGAGGCGGCGATCGTCGTTTGCGCCTCCTCCCTGACCTGGAGCGGCTTGGCGCCCAGCAGCGCGTCATGCCACGCCGCCAGGGTGTCCAGGGCGCCGTTCACCACCAGCTCACCGCCGGTCGGGGTCTGCGCGTACGCCGAGGCCAGCAGGGCGGTCCGCTGCCTCGGCGGCAGCGCCAGCCACAGCGGCAGGCCGACCAGCAGGACGGGGGTGCGCAGGAGGCCGGCGCGGACGTACCGGGTGTCCGTGGTCAGGTCCAGGACCGCCACCTTCGCGGGGCGCTTGACGCCCACCCGGTCGGCCACCCGCTCCGCGGCGGCGTACAGCTGGGGAGCCTTGGCGCGGTCGAGCACCTCGGCGTCGGCGGGCAGGCCGCCGCCCAGGCGTGGCCGCAGTGCCCACCCGATGGCCACGCTCGCGCCGCCGAACAACCACGCGATCAGGGAGCCCGGGTGGCTGATGATGATCCATCCGCCCAAGGCGACGAACGCCAGCGTCAGCAGATGCACCACGAGCGCGAGGAGAAAAGCCAGGATGGACGTCACACGCGCGAGCCTAAGCCGGAATACGCCCCTATTTCCGGCACGGTCAGGTGTCGGTACGGTTACCGGCGGAGGAGATCCTCCTCGTGCAGGTCGTACGGCTCCTTGCCGAGCGCTTCGGCCAGCCGCTTCTCCGCGATCGGCATGACCTCCTCGACCACGATGCGGCGGCCCGTCTCCGCCGACAGCGAGGAGACGCCCACGCCGGGGATGCCGCACGGCGTGATGCGGTTGAACCAGCGCGGGTCGTTGGCGCAGTTGAGGGCGAAGCCGTGCATGGTGACGCCGCGCGTGACGCGCAACCCGACCGCGCCGAGCTGGCGGTCGGGCAGGCCGAGGCTGGGCTCGCCGGCGGCCCAGACGCCGCCGCGTCCGCGTACGCGCCTGGCCGTGACGCCGAAGTCGGCGCAGATCTGGATCATCACGTCTTCGAGGCGGCAGGCGTAGGCGACCACGTCGTTGATCGCGACGATGGGGTAGGCGACGAGCTGCCCGGGGCCGTGCCAGGTGAGCCGGCCGCCCCGGTCGACGTCGATGACCGGGGTGCCGTCGGCGGGTCGCTCATGCGGGGCGGTGCGCTTGCCCGCGGTGTAGACCGGCGCGTGCTCCAGGAACAGGACGGTGTCGGTCAGCTCGCCGGCGACCCGCTTGTCGTGCACCCAGCGCTGCAGCGACCAGGCCTGCTCGTAGGGGACGTCGACACCTAGGCGGACGATGGCGAGTTGGGGATCGTCCCCGCGGATGGGGCGCATGAGCCTATTGTGCCGTTCCCTTACCTTCGAAGGGTAATCAGGGGGTCAGCAACCGTGGCTCGATCCTGTGCTCCTTGACCCCGCCGGCGCCGTCGTGCTCGATCTTGTAGGCGTAGCCGCCCGGCTCGACGGTCACGGCCTGGATGAACTCGGTGCCCACGTAGTGCAGCCCGACGCCCTCGTCGGCGGCGTATCCGCCGGGCAGCTCGCCGTCGGCCACCGACCTCTGCAACAGCTCGCGGCGCTGGGGGTCGGAGTCGTAGTGGACGCCGCACGAGTAGGGGAGCAGGGCCATGCCCTCGGCCCAAACCTGCAGCTCCGGGCCGAAGGAGTCGGTGTTGCCCCCGACGTGCCAGCACAACGCGCCCGCGCTCTGCCCGGACAGCACCACGCCCGCCCGCCACGCCTCGTCGAACGCCTCGTCCAGGCCGTGCAGCCGCCACAACGCCATCAGGTTGGCGACGCTGCCGCCGCTGACGTAGATCATGTCCTGTTCGAGCATCCAGGCCCGGGGATCGGGCACGTTGGGCATCGGGAACACCGTCAGATGGCTCAGCTCGACGTCCCACCCGGCGAAGGCGCCGTACATCTTCAGCAGCCAGTCGCTCGAGTCGCCGAGCGCCGTGGCGACCAGGCCGAGCTTCGGGCGGTCCTGTCCGGTCAGGTCGAGGCCGTAGCGCAGCAGCGGGCTCGCCTCGATGAAGCTGTAGCGGTTGCTCGGGCGGAACGATCCACCGCCGATGGCGAGGATGTGCGACTGTCCTGACCGGATCATGTCAAGAATCTCCCGACGTGCTGAAAGTAGTGGAACGGCATCCTAGAGTACGGCGCTGAGTGCCTCGTCGAGACTGGTATGCGCGAAGCGGTAGTCAGAGGCGGACAACTTCGCCGGCAGGATCCGGTGGCCGGGGAGCAGCGCCTCGCGGGCGAACTCGCCGAGCCCCGCGGACAGCGCGAACGCCGGCACGGGGAGCGGCATCGTGCTTCTGTGCAGGGCTTTGCCGAGCGTTCTTGTGAACTCGGCGTTGGTGACGGGGGAGGGCGAGGTGAAATTCACCGGCCCGTCTACGTCCTGATTTTTCAGGACATGGAGTGCGGCCCCCACCCAGTCGTCCACGCTGATCCACGACCAGTACTGCTTGCCCGACCCGAGCGGCGCCCCCAGCCCCATCCTGAAGATCGGCAACATCCGGGCCAGCGCCCCGCCCCGGCGGCTCAGCACGAGCCCCGTACGCGCGAACGCGGTCCTGATCCCCGCCTCCCCGGCCCGCTCCGCCTCGCCCTCCCACACCGCGCACATGTCCGCCAGGAAACCCTCGCCCCGGCCCTGGCTCTCGTCGATCACCCGATCCCCTGTGTCGCCGTAGAAATCGACACCGGACGCCGACAGGAGCACCCTGGGCGGCGCCTCCAGCTCCCGCAGGGCGTCGACGAGCACCCGGGTGCCCTCCACCCGGCTGGCGACCAGTTCGCGTTTGTACGCCTCGCTCCACCGCCGGTCGCCGATCGACGCCCCGGCGAGATGGACCACGCCGTCGGCGCCCTCGAGCGCGGCCAGGTCGATCACCTGCTCCCGCGGTTGCCAGAAGGCCTCGCCGGCTCCGCGGGGCTCCCGGCGTACCAGCCTGACGACCTCACGGCCCTCGGCCCGCAGCCCCTCGACCAGCGCCGAGCCGAGCAGCCCCGACGCCCCCGTCACGATGATCGCCATCATCCCAATGTACGCCGCCGCCCTTCCGGCGGCGTGTCGTCACTCACACGTGTCGCCCCGGCGCGGGAGGCGGCGCGCTGTCGCGGGGCCGCTCCGTTCGCGACGTCGCGCCCCGCCAGGAAGCCGTGCGTGTTGCCGTCGTGGCCCTTCGCGTCCGAGGCCGGGGAGTCGTTCGAACCCCTGTGCCTGGGCGTCCGCTCGGAGGCAGGGTTACATGCGGACGCCGGGCGGCCCGTGCGGACCGCCCGGCGTCACGACATCCTGTGGCTACGCGAGCCCGAGCTGGGCCTCGAAGCGGCCCTCCTCGAGACGGCGCTTGACCGTCGTCAGGAAGCGCGCCGCGTCGGCGCCGTCCACCAGCCGGTGGTCGTAGGTCAGCGCGAGGTAGACCATCGACCGCACGGAGATGGCCTCGCCCTCAGGCGTGTCGATCACCACGGGCCGCTTCACGACGGCGCCGGTGCCGAGCATGCCCACCTGCGGCTGGTTGAGGATCGGCGTGTCGAACAGGGCGCCCCGGCTGCCGGTGTTGGTCAGCGTGAACGTGCCGCCGGTGATCTCGTCAGGGGTCACCTTGTTGGCACGCGTGCGCTCGGCCAGGTCGGCCGTCTTGCGGGCGAGCCCGGCGAGGTTGAGGTCGCCGGCGTTCTTGATGACCGCCGCGATCAGGCCGCGCTCGGTGTCGACCGCGATGCCCAGGTGCTCGACGTCGAAGTAGGTGACCTCCATGGTCTCGTTGTTGATCGTCGCGTTGAGCTTCGGGTGCTGCTTGAGCGCCTCGATGGCGGCCATCTCGAAGAACGGCATGAACGACAGCTTGACGCCCTCGCGGCGGAAGAAGTCGGCCTTCGCCCGCTCGCGCAGCCGCGCGATCCTGGTGACGTCGACCTCGACCACGGTGGTGAGCTGCGCCGCCGTCTGCAGCGACTCGACCAGCCGCTTGGACATCGTCTGGCGCAGGCGCGACATCTTCTCGGTGCGGCCGCGCAGCGTCGTGTCGACCTCCACCGGCTCGGGCGCCGCGGCGGCGGCCGGAGCCTGGGCCGCGGGGGCGGGAGCGGCGGTGGGCTGGGCGGCGGCGGGCGCCGGCGCGGCCTGGGCGGCCTGCTCGCGCTGCGTCTTGGCCGCTTCGAGCACGTCCTGCTTGCGGATGCGGCCGCCCACGCCGGTGCCGGTGATCGAGTCGAGGTCGACCCCGTGCTCGTTGGCGAGCTTGCGCACCAGCGGCGTCACGTAAGGGCTGTCGCCCGACGGGATCGGGGTGGGCTCGGCGGCCGGAGCCTGCTGCGCCGGGGCCGGCGCCTGCGGGGCGGGCTGCGGGGCCGGGGCGGGCGCGGGAGCCGGGGCGGGCTGGGCCGGAGCCGGCTGCGGGATCGAGGAGGCGGGAGGAGCCGGCGCGGGCTCGGGCTCAGGCTCGGGCTGCGCGGCCGGCTGCGGGGCCGGCTCGGCGGCCGGGGCCGCCTCGGGAGCCGACGCGGCGGCGCCCGCCTGGCCGTTCTCGTCGATGACGGCGAGCTCGGCCCCGACCTCGACCGTCTCGTCCTCGGCCACCACGATCTTGGTGAGGACGCCCGCGGACGGCGACGGGATCTCGGTGTCGACCTTGTCGGTCGACACTTCGAGGAGCGGCTCGTCGGCCTCGACGCGCTCGCCCTCCTTCTTCAGCCAACGGGTTACGGTGCCCTCGGTCACGCTCTCGCCGAGCTGGGGCATCTGTACGGAGACCGGCATCGTTATTCTTCTCTCGCGTTCTGATCTCGAGGGCTGGACTAGTTGTGTACGTGCAACGGCTTGCCGGCCAGGGCCAGCATCGCCTCACCGACTGCCTCGGACTGCGTCGGATGTGCGTGGACGAGCTGGGCGACCTCTGCGGGCAGCGCCTCCCAGTTGTAGATCAGCTGGCCCTCCGTGACGAGCTCGCCGATGCGCCTGCCCACCATGTGGACACCGACGACGGGGCCGTCCTTCTGGGCGATGACCTTCACGGCGCCCGAGGTGCCGAGGATCTGGCTCTTGGGGTTGCCCGCCAGGTCGTAGACCTGCTCGACGATCTCGATGCCGCGCTCGGCCGCCTGCGCCGAGGTAATCCCGACGGAGGCCACCTCCGGGTCGGAGTAGGTGATGCGCGGCACGCCCGCGTAGTCGATGGGCGGCGGGTTGAGGCCGGCGATGTGCTCGGCCACCATGATCCCCTCCGCGAAGCCGGCGTGGGCGAGCTGCAGCGTCGGGATGAGGTCGCCGATGGCGTAGACGCCCGGCACGGACGTCTGGCAGTGCTCGTCGACCACGACGGCGCCGCGCTCGATGGCGATGCCCTGCTCCTCGAAGCCCATGCCCGAGGAGACGGCGCCGCGGCCGACGGCGACGAGCAGGAGCTCGGCGTCGAGGGTCTTGCCGTTGGCGAGCGTGACGACCACACCGGTTTCGGTGGTCTTGGCGCCGTCGAAGAAGACGCCCAGCTCGTATTTGATGCCGCGGCGGCGGAAGGCCCGCTCCAGCAGCTTGGAGCTGGACTCCTCCTCCGTGGGGAGCAGGTGCGGCAGCGCCTCGACGATCGTGACCTCGGCTCCGAACGAGCGGTAGACGCTGGCCAGCTCGACGCCGATCACGCCACCGCCCAGCACGATCACCGAGCTGGGCACGTGGTCCATCGTGAGCGTGTGCTCGCTGGTGATGACGCGCTCGCCGTCGATCTCCAGGCCGGGCAGCGTCTTGGGGGCGGAGCCGGTGGCCAGGACGACGTTGCGGCCTTCGTAGACCTCGGAGCCCACCTGGACCCGGCCGGGGCCGGCGAGGCGGCCCTCGCCCTCGACGATCGTCACGCCGGCCCCCTTCAGCAGGCCCTGCACGCCCTTCCACGCCCGCGTGACAATCTTGTCCTTGAACGCGTGGACGCCCTGGACGTCGATGCCGTCGAAGCGCGCCTTGACGCCGAAGGACTTGCTCTCGCGGGTCTCGTCGGCGACCTCGGCGGAGTGCAGCAGGGCCTTCGTGGGGATGCATCCCCTGTGGAGGCAGGTGCCGCCGATCTTGTCCTTTTCGATCAGGACGACCGACTTGCCCAGCTCGGCCGCCCGGAGCGCGCAGGCGTAACCGCCGCTGCCGCCACCTAGGACGACGATGTCATAGGCCACAGGAAGGCTCCTTGTCGGGGTGTTGTGATGCCCTCATCTTTTCATTTGTTTCAGATGCTCGCGTGCCGCTCTGCCAGTCCGATGAGCGTGCGGGTGATCGCACCGGTGCCGCCCTTCGGGATGTAACCGTACGGCTCGCCCTTGTTGAACGCGGGCCCCGCCATGTCGATGTGGGCCCAGCGCACTCCTTCGGGCACGAACTCCTTCAGGAAGATGCCCGCCGTCAGCATGCTGCCCCACCGCTCCGGCTGCAGGTTGGCGAGGTCGGCGATCGGGGAGTCGAGACCCTTGCGCAGCTCCTCGGGCAGCGGCATGCCCCACGCGCCCTCGCCCGCGGCCCTGGCGGCCTCGAGGACGAGTTCCCTGACGGCGTCGTCGTTGGCCATGACTCCGGCGGTGCGCCAGCCCAGCGCCACGATCTGCGCGCCGGTGAGGGTGGCGACGTCGACGATCACGTCGGGGTCGTCCTCGGCGGCTCTGGCGATGCCGTCCATGAGCACCAGACGGCCCTCGGCGTCGGTGTCGAGCACCTCGACCGTCTTGCCGCTGTAGCTGTGGATGACGTCGGAGGGGCGCTGCGCGGTGCCGCTGGGCAGGTTTTCCGCCAGGCAGAGGTAGCCGATCGCGTTGACGGGCAGGCCGAGCCTGGCGATGCCGATCAGCGCGCCGAACACGGCGCCCGCGCCGCCCATGTCGGACTTCATCCAGTCCATCGAGGCCGACGGCTTGAGCGACAGGCCGCCGGAGTCGAACGTGATGCCCTTGCCCACGAACGCCAGCGTCTTGCTCGCCTCGGGGTGGGTGTAGGAGAGGCGGACCAGGCGCGGCGGGTTGGCCGAGCCCTGGCCGACGCCGATGAGGCCGCCGTAGCCGCCGTCCTTGAGCGCCTTCTCGTCGAGGATCTCGACGCTCAGCCCCGCCTCGCCGCCCGACTGCTCGGCGATCTCGGCGAACTTGGCCGGCCACAGGTCGGAGGGCGGCGTGTTGACCAGATCGCGCACCAGCGCGACGGACTCGGCCAGCACGCTCGCGCGCTCGGCCACGCCCTCGGGCTGGCCGGAGACCACGGTGAGCTCGGAGACGGGCGGCTTCTGCTCGCCGTCGGTGCGGTAGCGGGAGAACGTGTACGCCCCCAGCAGCGCGCCCAGCGCGACGGCCTCGGCCTCGTCGGGGCTGTCCGCGGGCAGGACGAGCGCGGCGCGCGCGGTGCCGGCCAGCGAGCGCACGGCGGCGCCAGCGGCCCGGCGCAGGCCGTCGGCGTCGGGGGAGTCGCCCAGGCCGACCGCGACCAGCAGCGGTGCGGCGGTGGCGCCGAACGTCGGCAGCTTGGCCAGCTCGCCCGCCTTGCCGGTGAAGGCGACGGCTGCGAGGGAGGCGGCGAGCTTGCCGCCGAAGGCCGTGTCGAGGGACTCGTCGCCCGTCACGGGCCGGGGGCCGTCGTGGCCTGACCTGAAGCCGACGATCAGGGCGTCGGTGTCGAAGGAGACGGGATCTGCTGAGTTCAGCCGCACAGTGGTCACGTAAACCGATGCTATCCACGGTTTCTCGGTACTCACAAACAGGGGTTCATCCTACCAATGACGCTGCGCCCTTTCATGTGACATGGTGCTAGCGTCATTGGCATCATGTTGCTGACGCTCGATCTGAATGACGCCAGGCCCCTGCATGAGCAGGTGGCCGGCGCCATCCGGCGCGCCATCGGCGAGGGCTCCTATCGCCCGGGCGACCGGCTGCCACCGGCCCGCGACCTGGCCCAGGCGCTCGGCATCAACCCCAACACCGTGCTGCGCGCGCTGCGCGACCTGCGGGACGAGGGCCTGCTGGAGTTCAGGAGAGGCAGGGGGGTCAGCGTCGCGGGCCGCGCGGACGGGCGCGCCCTGCTGGTGCAGCGGGCACGTGAGCTGCTGGAGGAGGCCAGGAAGCACGGCTACGGCCGTGACGACCTCATCGCCATCTTGGAGGAACTGCCATGAACCCCCGAGTCATCGCCGCGGCCTGGGGCCTGCCGGTCACCGCCGCGTTCGTCCTGGTCCCCCTGGCGGTGCGCGACCGGCTGCCCGACCCGATGGCCACGCACTGGGGGAACGGGGGCAGGGTGGACGGCTCGATGTCGTTCCCCGGGTTCGTCGCCGTGGGGCTGCTGCTCTGGGGGGTGCCCTGGCTGGCTCTGCTGGCCGGCAGCGGTTGGGCGCACGCGCGCAGGGACGGCCGGATGTTCTGGTGGGGCACGCTGGGCTTCGTGAGCGTGTTCGCGCCCGGTGCGAGCCTCAGCATTCTTGTCGCGAACCTCGACGTACCCGTCTGGACGGCGGCGCACCTGACGGCCTGGCACGTCATCGCCACCCTCGCGGGATCCGCCGCCGTGGCCGTCGCCGCCGGCTACCTCGGCAGGGGTGAGCCCGACCAGGCGTCCTCCGCCGGCGCGCGCCCGCCGCGGCTGCGGCTCAGGGAGGGCGAGCGCACGGTCTGGGTCAGCCGTGTCACCAACCCCTGGCCGGCCGCGGTCGCCGCGGCCGCGGGCGGAGGCGTGGGCGTGCTGGTCGTGCTGCGTTTCCTCGGGTCCGGGGCGGGCGCCGTCCTGGGCGTCACGCTGCCCGCGCTCGTCATCGTGCTCGTCCTGGGGCTGCTGTCCGCTTCGGTCGCCGTCAGGGTGGGCGGCGACGGGGTGGCGATCGGGTTCGGGCCGTTCGGCTGGCCGGTACGCAGGATCCGGCTGGGGGAGATCGACGTGGCGCTGTCGGAGACCCGCCATCCGGGCCAGGTCGGCGGCTGGGGCTTCCGCGGGCTCCCCGGCAGCACCACCATCATGGTGCGCGGCGGGGAGTGCCTGATCATCAGGTACCGTTCCGGCGGTCGGCTCGCGATCAGCATCGACGACGCCTCACGCGGCGCATCCCTCATCAACGCCCTCATCGCGGAGCGAGTGGAGCAATGAACAGACCTCTCCCCATCTTCCTCGTCCTCGCCTTCGGGCTGTCCTGGGCGGTCGCGCTGCCCCTGTGGCTCGGCGGCGGCCTCGGCTCGCCGCTGCTGCCCCTGCTGGCCTCGGCCATGATGTTCACGCCCACCGCGGCGGTGCTCGGCGTGTGGGCCGTCACGCGCACGCCCGCCAGAGAGTGGGCCCGTCAGACCGGGCTCACGCTCGGCGAGCACAGGAAGCGCACCTGGCTGCTCGTGCTGGCGGCCTGGCTCGGGGTGCCCCTGCTGGCGCTCCTCGCGATGGGGCTCAGCGCCGCCGTCGGCCTGGTCGCGCTCGACCTCGACCGGCTCAGCCTGCTCAGGGCGGCCCTGCAGGCCCGCGGCATGGAGATCCCCGGAGAGCTCGGCACGGTCGCGGCGCTGCAGATCGTGGTGGCGATCGTCGCCGGCCCCCTGCTCAACGCGATCCCCGCCCTGGGGGAGGAGTGGGGCTGGCGCGGCTGGCTGCTGCCCCGCCTCACCTCCACGAACGGCATGCTCGCCGGACTGCTGCTCTCCGGCGCGATCTGGGGCGTCTGGCACGCCCCGCTCACCCTGCTCGGCTACAACTACCCCAGCCTGAGCTCGTGGGCGGCGCTGTTCTTCATCGGCTTCTGCGTGCTGGCCGGGGTGCTGATCGGATGGCTGCGGCTGCGCACGGGCAGCGTGTGGCCAGCGGTCGTGGCCCACGGCTCGCTCAACGCGGTCATGCCGCCCATCCTGCTGCTCGGCGACGCCGCCGCGCCCCCCAACGAACTCCTGGTCGGGCTGACCGGCCTGGTCGGCTGGGTCGTGCTGGCACTGGCCGGCGCGGCGCTGCTCCGCTTCTTTCCGGTACGCCAGGAGCCGGCGGGCCGTACACCGCCCGTCGCCGCCGAGCCGCGGACCTCGGCGAGCAGGGCACACCACGACTCAGCCGAGTAGCGCGCACACCACCAGCGTCGTGGCCGTGGCGGTCTCCACGAGCGCGCCGAGCACGTCGCCGGTGATCCCGCCGAGTCGCCGTCCGGCGTGCCGGAGCAGCAGCAGGGCGGCGCCGAGCCCGGCGAGCAGGCCGGCCGGCAGTACGCCCGCGCCCGCCCAGCCCGCGCCGAGCAGCGCGGCCACGGTGACGAGCCACGGCGCGAGCGGGCGCACCGTGCCCGCGACCATCGCGCCGAGCCCGCCGGGCCGGGCGGCGGGCACGCCCGCCCTGCACGCCCACACCAGCGCCAGCCGTCCCGTCGCGCAGGCGGTCACGAAGGCGGCGTAGCCGGCGTCGGCCGCCGCGACCACCTGGATGAGCAGCGTGAACACCAGCGCCATCACCCCGAACGGCCCGATGTCCGACTTTTTCATGATGTCAAGCGCCTGAGCGGACGGCCTGCCGCTGCCCAGCCCGTCGGCGAGATCGGCGAGCCCGTCCAGATGCAGCCCCCGGGTCAGTACGGCGAGCGACCCCGCCGACAGCGCCGCGCCGAGCAGCGGTGGCCCGTGCAGCAGCGAGACCAGCGGCAACGGCAGCCCGGCGACGAGCCCGAGCACCAGCCCGACGGCCGGCGCCAGCACCATCGCCCGCCCCGCGACCTCCTGGTCCACCCGCTCCACGCGCACGGGGAAGACGGTCAGCGTGCCGGTCGAGAACCGCCAGCCGTCCGCGAACCGCCGAACCCTGACAAACCCGCTCACCGGACCGCCGCCCTCTCCTCGTGCCTGGGAGAGACCGTAGCGCCGGTACGCGTTCGTATTTCACATCGGTAACGGACGATCCCGGTGCCCACTAGTCTGTCGGGATGCACGTGCTCGAACTCGAAGGCGTAGGCGTCCGCGTTGTCGGCAAGGCGCTGCTCGACGGCATCGACTGGCAGGTCGGCTACGGCGACCACTGGGCCGTCCTCGGCCCCAACGGCGCGGGCAAGACGACGCTCCTCTCGCTGGCCGGCGCCGTACGTCATCCCAGCGAGGGGACGGTCAAGGTGCTCGGCCACCCGCTCGGCCGGGTCGACGTGCGAGAGCTGCGCCGTCACATCGGCCTGGTCGCCTCCAGCCAGCGGCTGATCGACGAGGAGCTGATGGAGCAGGAGGGCGCGACCGCGCACACCGTGGTGCTCACCGGTCACACGGGGACGAGCGTCCCGCTGTGGGACAAGTACGGCGACAATGAGCGTGACCGGGCCCACCGGCTGCTCGCGGACCTGGGCTGCAAGGAGCTGGCGGAGCGGCCGTTCCGCGTGTGCTCGCAGGGGGAACGGGCGAGGATCCGGGTGGCCAGGGCCCTCATGGCCGACCCGGCGGTGCTGCTGCTCGACGAGCCGTTCGCGGGGCTCGACCTGCCCGCCAGGGAAGACCTCATCGCCGCCGTCGAGGACCTCGCCACGACCAGGCCCGTGCTCACCAGCGTGATGGTGACGCACCACCTGGAGGAGGTGCCCGCGACGACCACCCACGCGATGTTGATGCGCGACGCCAGAGTGCTCGCCGCCGGCCCGGTGGACGACGTGCTCACCCCCGCCAACCTCTCCGACTGCTTCGGCCGCTCCCTGCACGTGGACCGCGTGGACGGCCGCTGGTACGCCAGGGCCGCACACCCCTGACACCGCCTTCCCTCCTGGCACCGGCTCTGACACGGCCCATCCCGTCCCCGGGTGTTCGCGTTCGCGCCTGTGCCACCGTCAGAGCTCCAGCGGCCGCCCGGCCACCACCAGGGCCACATGCTCGGATTCGGCGGCCAGGCGCTCGTTCAACCGCCCCAGCACGTCCCTGAAGGCCCGCCCGGCGGCCGTGGCGGGCACCACGCCCATCCCCACCTCGTCGGACACCGCCACGATCCGCTCCGGGGCCTGCCGCCACGCCGCCACGAGGTCGTCGCAGCGCGCGGCCACGGGCGCGCGGTCGCCCTCCCAGGCCCCGTGCTCGTCGAAAACCGCCGCCACCCAGGTTCCCAGCCCGTCGATCAGCAGCGGTGTGGTGGCGCGCCTGATGGCCGTGGCCAGGTCGGTGGTCTCGGCGGTGGCCCAGTGAGCCGGTCGCCGCGCCCGGTGCGCCCGCACCCGTTCCGCCCACTCGCCGTCCTCTCCGCCCGCGGGGCCGGTGGCGACATAGGTGACGTACGGCTCCGCCGCCAGCCGCAGCTCCGCCTCCGCCGACTTGCCCGAGCGCGACCCGCCCAGCAACAACGTCCGGCGCGGCGGGCCTGCCCGACCGGTCGCCCGCACGGGTGAGGGGCCGTTCGCCTGCCCGTTCGCGGGGTCGTTCGCTCGCGTGGCCGCGGAGGCGCTCCGCCGAGGGCCCGCAGGGTCGCTGCGCGGGCGGTCGGGAGGACGGCACGCCAGTTCGGTGCCGTCCGCGACGGCGATCGCTCCCCACAGCCGCAGGCGCCTGGCCAGTTCCTCCTCCGACCGAACCCGGTGATCGAGCCCGACGGCCACCACCAGGGTCGCCTCGTCGGCCAGCCCCGCGCGCCGCAGCTCGCCGAGCCGCTCCGGCCGGTCCAGCAGGTCGATCAGCACGACGTCGTAGCGCGCCGGCCCGCCCGCCGGGGGCGTTCGTCCTGCCGGCAGGTGAAGGAGCGCGGAGCCGTCGGGGCCTGCCAGCCCCAGACCGCCCGCAAGGGGCAGGTAGCCGTCGGGCGGGCCGGTGAAGGGGTAGCGGGCCACGCCGTCCACGACCAGCTCGAACGGTCGGCGATGACCGGCAGGCAAGCCGGCGCACGAGGCGCACCCGCAGCCGGGCTCGGGCCAGCCTGCGCCGCCCGCTGTGCCGTTGATGAGGAGCTTCACCGCGCAGAGCGTACAAACCCGCGTCCGCTCCCGCTCGCCCGGGTGCACGACCTCAGGGTCAGCCGCCGGCCTTCACCGTGGTGCGGCGGCGGGTGGCCACCAGGGCGCCGCCCGCGAGCAGGGCCAGCACGCCCGCCCCACCCGCGATCAACGTGGCCGGCGCCCCGCCCTCGGAGGCGGCGGGGACGGCGGCGTCGAGCGCCGCGCCGCCCTTCTCCCCGCCCGGATAGTCGTCGACCGCGACGACGTCACCGCCCGCGTTCACCCGGACCCTGCCTACGGAGGCGAGGAGCCGGGCGGCGGTGGCGGACTCGGCGCCCGCGACGCACGTGGCCGACGGCTCGGCGGGCGGCCGTTCGCCGGGGTAGGCGTCGGAGCCGGCCTCGCCGAAGTCCACCGCCACGACCACGCGCTTGTGCCCGGACGCGGCGGTGTCCTTGCCGCACACGGCCTGGAACGAGGGCAGCTCCCCGGCGGGAGGTTCGCCCGCCGTCCCGTCCGGGGCGGCCGAGAAGCGCCAGCCGATGACGGAGCCGTCCGGCGGTGAGTCGCCGGGCGCGGCCGCCAGCCAGGCGGTGCCGTCGCTCTGCCAGACGCTCCACCCGCGCGCGGCGCCGGGATCGGCCGCGCCAGGGACGGGGTCTCCGGGGGAGACGGGCGGTGCGGCGATGGCAGAGCAGGGGAGGGAGACTGAGGCGGCCGCCCCGAGGGCGACTCCGGCCGCAACACGAAACGCGCGCAGCATCGATGGACCTCCAAGCTCGGGAGTAGGGTTCCAGTGCCTGCGGAGGGTGCGCCGGCGAACCCGCGGAAAAGGAGCGTATGGCATGACATGGCGTTGGCGTTATGAAAAGGCAAATGGTGGTGAGGTAACGGATCGTCCTTTGCCGCGAGAGGTTTTTCCGAGTCAGGCGGACGCGGAGTCGTGGCTCGGCGAGAACTGGCGTGACCTGCTCGAATCCGGAGTGGAGCAGGTGGCCCTGCTCGAGGAGGATCGCGTCGAGTACGCGGGAATGTCATTGCGTCCGGAGTGAATGACGGAAACACGAAAACCCCTTGAGCGCATTCGTGGCTCAAGGGGTTTTTGCTGTTTCTGCGGTTATGGGCGGGTGCGGGGGCTCTCGGTCTTGGAGGGGTCGCGCTGCACGATCGGGCCGAGCACGTCGTCGATCCGCCGCAGCACGTCGGCATCCAGCTTGACGCCCGACGCCCGTACGTTGTCACGCACCTGCTCGGGGCGGCTGGCGCCGATGATGGCGCTGGAGACGTTCGGGTTCTGCAGGACCCACGCGATGGCCAACTGCGCCATGCTGAGCCCCAGGTCCGCGGCGATCGGCCTGAGCTCCTGCACGCGGGTCAGCACGTCGTCTCTCATCCACCGGGCGATCATGTTGCTGCCACCGCTGCTGTCGGTCGCGCGCGAGCCCTCTGGAGGCTGCTGTCCCGGCAGGTATTTCCCGGTGAGCACGCCCTGGGCGATCGGCGACCAGACGATCTGGCCGACGCCCTCCTTCTCGCTCAGCGGCACGACCTCGGACTCGATGATCCGCCACAACATGGAGTATTGAGGCTGGTTCGACACGATCCGGTCGAAG
Organism: Nonomuraea sp. B1E8; assembly: GCF_039871515.1. Lineage (NCBI taxonomy): Bacteria > Bacillati > Actinomycetota > Actinomycetes > Streptosporangiales > Streptosporangiaceae > Nonomuraea > Nonomuraea sp. B1E8. The sequence goes on from NZ_JBDPLS010000007.1 coordinate 396,248, forward strand.
CCCATCTCGTCGGCGATCTTGAGGGCCTGGGCGATCTGCTCGGCCGTCCACTCGCTGACGCCGACGTAGAGGACCTTGCCCTGGCGTACGAGGTCGTCGAAGGTCTTGAGCGTCTCCTCGAGCGGGGTCTCGTAGTCGAAGCGGTGGGCCTGGTAGAGGTCGACGTAGTCGGTCTGCAGGCGCCGCAGCGAAGCGTGGATCGACTCGGTGAGGTGCTTGCGCGACAGCCCGCGGTCGTTCCTGCCGGGCCCGGTCGGCCAGTAGACCTTGGTGAAGATCTCCAGCGACTCCCTGCGTACGCCCTTCAGCGCCCGGCCGAGCACTTCCTCGGCCTTCGTTGCCGCGTACACGTCGGCCGTGTCGAACGTCGTGATGCCCTCGTCGAGCGCCGCCTGAACGCACTGCTTGGCGGCGTCCTCCTCGACCTGGGAGCCGTGGGTGAGCCAGTTGCCGTAGCTGATCTCGCTGACCATGAGACCGCTGCGACCGAGGTGTCGGAATTCCATGCGTCCGACCTTAATCCCGGCACGTGGGGTGATCCGTTTCGGGATAGGGTGCGCGACGTGCTGAAGCTCGTACGGCTGGCGCTGACGGCCGCCGTCGTGACCGCCATTGTGGTCCGGCTGCGCCGCCGCGCCCGCATGCCGCAGACCCCGCCCCCGCCCCCGCCGCCGCGGCGGCCCGCGGGCAAGGCCGGGATGGGCCCGGCGTGGGCCGGCATCGCGCTGATCGTGGCGGTCACCCTGGTGGCCGCGCTGGTCCCCACGGAGGCGCAGGAGGCGTCCTCGGCCCGGGCACGGACCCACCAGGCGGAGCAGGACGCCCTCACCGCCGCGCTGCCGGTGTCGGAGAACGACGCTCAGCCCCCGGCGCCGCTCCCCACCGGCCCCGCCGTCACACCGCTCCCCACGCCGGCCCCGACCGGCCCGCCGGTGCCGGTCGCCGACCCCGGCTGTGCGCCCGAGCCGCGCCCGGTGCGGGTGCGGCCGATCGATCCGAAGGTCAGGCGGGCCGTGGACCGCCAGTGGCGGCGGATCGAGCGGTGGCTGAAGGCGAACGCGCCCCGCACGTACAAGACGCTCGGAGCGCCCGGCAGGGCCCGCACGATCGCGATCGCCGAAGCCCAGATGGGCGTCGACTTCCCCGACGACCTGCGCGCCTCGCTCCTGCGCCACAACGGCTCGCGAGGAGCGAGGGCGTTCGGTTTCGGGTTCTCCTACGACGGCGCCGCCAACCTCAGCATCCGCCGGATCAGGGACGCCTGGCGGTCGGAGTGCTCCTGGAACCGCACCGACCTGGGCCCCGGTCCGGCGAACCAAGCCTGGAACGGGCACATGATCCCGTTCGTGCTCTTCGAGGAGCGCAACGGCGAGGACGGGGTGTACGCCGTGGTCGACTCCGCGGAGGGCACCGTCGGGTGGAACGACACGATCTCCGGCATGACGCCCCGGCTGCCGTCCTACTACGCGCTGATGCGGGCCGTCGCCGACGCCCTGGAGCAGGGCACGGCGGTCGAGGGCTGGCAGCCGGCGGTCAGGGGAGGCGTGCTGCGCTGGAACAACGTTGAGTACGGCAATCCATAATTTTCCCGATTTGTCGGAGTCTTCCGGAAAATCGGGAAAATATGGTTATCGCTTGGGCTGCACCGGCTTGCCGCCCGGCAGAACCTGCGGCGGGGGGAAGCGCAGCTTGCGGATCTGCAGGGCCCGCATGGCCGCGTAGAAGCCCACGCCCCTGAGGCTCTCGTCCGGCATCTTCTCCGCCACCTGCCGCTTCACCTTCCAGGCGACATAGACGGAGGTGAACAGCACGCCGATCATCATGATCGGCCAGCCGACCGCGATGACGAGGTTGAGCACCTGCGCACGGATCTCCATCGGCCAGGGAACCCACGTCGCCAGCAGGATCAGTAGCGAGAACGGCAGAAAATACTGGCTCGGCAGGCGGCGGGAGTCGACCCAGTCGCGCGCGAACTTGCGCGCGGGGCCCTTGTCCCTGGCGGGGAAATAGCGCTCGTCGCCGGCGAGCATGCCCCTGCGGGCTTTATCGCGCTCGGCGGCCTGCTTGGCCCGCATCTGCCGATAGGCCTCTTTGCGGTCTTTCGGCGCGGAGACCGGCTGGCGCCGTTTGCCTTCGGCATCCCGGCGCTTGGGTGTGGGACGACCTTTGCCCTTGGGCTTAGGATCGTCAGTGGGGGCGGGGGTATCGTCCACGGAGGTTTGGGAACGGCGTCGCAACACGACGTCAACCCTACCTGGACTGCAACTTAGTGACGCCCTCGCGCGTTATGCGTAGGGTAATCCCAAGGCGGCTGCGCTGCATTGGGAACACCAGCACGACCTAGAAGGGGACGGCCGACGCGCATGAGCGTGATGAAGAGACTTTCGATGATCTTCAAGTCGAAGGCCAACAAGGCTTTGGACAAGATGGAGGATCCGCGCGAGACCCTCGACTACTCCTATCAGCGGCAGCTGGAGCTGCTGCAGAAGGTGCGCAGGGGCGTGGCCGACGTCGCCACGTCACGCAAGAGGGTGGAGCTGCAGATCACCGGCCTGGAGAAGCAGGCCCAGCGTTACGAGGAGCAGGGCCGCAAGGCGCTGTCCGTGGGGCGTGAAGACCTCGCCCGTGAGGCGCTGCAGCGCAGGTCCAATCTGCAGGCGCAGATGGCCGACCTGAAGGTGCAGCACGACAACCTGCAGGCCGAGGAGGAGAAGCTGACCACGGCTTCCCAGCGGCTGCAGTCCAAGGTCGACTCCTTCCGCACGAAGAAGGAGACGATCAAGGCCACCTACACCGCCGCCGAGGCGCAGACGCGCATCAACGAGGCGTTCTCCGGCATCTCCGAGGAGATGGGCGACGTCGGCCTGGCGATCCAGCGCGCCGAGGACAAGACGGCGTCGATGCAGGCCCGCGCGGGCGCCATCGACGAGCTGCTGGCCAGCGGCGCGCTCGACGACTACAGCGGCACCAAGGGCGACGACATCCAGGCCGAGCTCGACCGCATGGGCGGCGGCATGGACGTCGAGCTCGAGCTGGCCAGGATGAAGTCCGAGCTGGGCCAGGGCCCGGCGCCGCAGGGCGCCATCGAGCAGGGCCAGCCTCAGCAGCAGCCCCAGCAGGCCCCGCAGCAGGCACAGCAGCAGCCCGGCCAGACCCAGCAGCTGCGTCAGCCAGGGGAGGGCGCATGATTGTCAGGATCATGGGCGAGGGTCAGGTGGAGATCTCCGCCGACGACATCTCGGTCCTCAACGAGCTCGACACCGAGCTGGAGGCGGCCATCGACGCGGGCGACGAGAAGTCGTTCCGCGTCAAGCTGCACGCACTGCTCGACAAGGTGCGCCACGTGGGCAAGGCGCTCCCCGACGACAGCCTTGAGCCGTCAGAGCTGATCCTTCCCCCCGCGGACGCCTCGATCGAGGAGGTCCGGGAGATGCTGGGCGACCAAGGCCTCATCCCGGGCTGAGCCCGTGCGTACGCGGTTCGCGTCCGACCGCGGCCTGACCAGCCGCATGGTCGTGACGATGTTCCTGCTCGGGCTGCTCTACGTGGTGTTCGTCGGCGTCCTGATCGCCTTGGGCGTGCGGGCGCTGACCGTGCTGGTGCTGGCAGGGGGTCTGCTGCTGGTGCAGTATTTCCTGTCCGACCGCATCGCGCTGTTCGCGATGGGAGGGCGGGAGGTCTCGCCCCAGGAGGCCCCCGAGTTGCACGGCCTGATCGACCGGCTGTGCGCGCTGGCCGACATGCCCAAACCGCGGGTGGCGATCGCGGAGTCCGACGTCCCCAACGCGTTCGCCACCGGCCGCAACCAGAAGAACGCCGTCGTCTGCGTGACGACGGGCATCCTGCGGCGCCTCGAGCCGCAGGAGCTCGAGGGCGTGCTCGCCCACGAGCTCTCCCACGTCGCCCACCGTGACGTGGCCGTCATGACGATCGCCTCGTTCCTCGGCATCGTGGCGGGCCTCATGACGAGGGTCGCCCTCTACACCGGGCTCGGCGGCCGCCGCAACGGCGGCCAGGGCGGCGTGCCGATCGGGCTGATCATCGTTCTGGTCTCCGTCCTCGTGTACGCCATCAGCTTCCTGCTCACCCGCGCTCTGTCGCGCTACCGGGAGCTGGCCGCCGACCGCGCGGGCGCGCTGCTCACCCAGAGGCCGTCGGCCCTGGCCAGCGCGCTGGTCAAGATCACCGGCGACATGGCCAGGATCCCCACGCGCGACCTGCGCGAGGCCGAGCCGTTCAACGCCTTCTACTTCGCCCCGGCGCTGGCCCCCGGTGAGACGCTCGCGAACCTGTTCTCCACGCACCCGCGGCTCGAGCGGCGGCTGGAGCAGCTGACGGACATCTCCAAGCAGCTCGGAAGGGGCTGAACCCGCATGGGCTGGCTCGATGCGCTGCTCGGCCGGTCGAAGCCGGTCAAGCCCAACCTCGACGCGCTGTTCGCGCTGCCGTCCGCGGCCGTGACGCTGCAGGCCGCGACCGGGCTCACGCCCACGGGCCTCGGCTCGGTGGCGTTCAGGGCCGCTGAGGGAGGCGCGTTCGCCACGCTCGAACGCGACGTCAAGGCGCTGCTCGGCGAGCGCGTCGAGGAGTCCGACGACGGCTACGGCTACACCTGGCTGCTGGTGCGCCGCGCGCCCGACGCGCTCAGTGACCTGGTCACCGAGCTGCACGCGGTCAACTCGTCGCTGGAGTCGGCCGGGTTCGGGCCCTCGCTGCTGTGCTCGCTGGTGTCGTTCGCCGCCCCGGACGGCGGGCGCCGGCTGGCGGTCGTCTACCTGTACAAGCGGGGCACGTTCTACCCGTTCGCGCCGCTGTCCGGGCAGCGGCGTGACAACGCGCTCGAACTGCAGGCCAGAGGCGCGCTGGAGGGTGAGCTGCCGCTGGAGAAGGACCTCAGCCGGTGGTTCCCCGTCTGGGGTGCGCCCGGCCTTTGACCAGGGGGCGTTTCTGGCGATAATTACCCACAGTGGTCTAATGTTCACGTGGAGCGAAGACTGGTCGTGCTTGCGGCATCCGCGCTCATCGTGGCGGCGGTGCTGGGCAGCGCGTGGATCACCGGCCAGTTCACCACGCCGGCGGTCGACAGGGCCCACGGGTACGTCAGCGAGCTGGCCGCCCGCGACCAGCCGTGGACGCGCCTGTTCCGGGTCAGCGACGGGCTGGCCGGACTGGCATGCGTGTCCGGCGTGCTGCTCCTGCCGAGGACGGCGCGCGAGTGGCGGGGCTGGCTGGCGGTGGCCGCGTTCGGGCTGTTCACCTTCGCCTCGGGCGTCTTCCCCCTCGACTGCGCGGCGCTGAGCGACCCGGTCTGCGGGCTGCGGGAGCCGTCCTGGTCGCACCGGGCGCACACGCTGGCGGCGGCGCTCTCCACGGTCTGCGGGCTGGCGGCGATGGTGCTGCTCGGCGCGCGGTGGCGGTCGTGGGTGTCGTGGCTGTTCACCTGGCTCAGCGTGGCCGCCACGCTGCTCACGGTGGGCGCGCTCGCGGCGGGGCAGGGGGTGGGGATCGCGCACCGGGCCCAGCTGACGATGTTCGCGATCTGGCTCGTGTACGCGGCCCTGCACCTGCTCGTGTCGGACGACCACGAGACGCCGGTCCCCAACCTGGTCCCCGCGCCCATCCCGCGGGCACACGAAGCACGACCCGCGCCACCCGCGCCGGCCACCGCCCCCGGCGTCGCGCCGGGCGCCGCCCCGGGCGCGGCAGGGGAGGCCGCGGGGGGCGTGCCGCCGGACGCGGACCTTGGCGAGGTGCTGTCCGCGGGCACCGGCATGGCGCTGAACGCGGGCCCCGGCGTCGCCCTCGGCGCGGTGGCGGGCGTGCCGCCGGGGACGAGCGCGCCGGGAAGGGCGCCGGGCATGAGGCCGGACTTCGGAGCGGTGGACGGGTACGGGCCGCCCCACGTGGTCGAGCAGGGGACCGGGCCCGCGGTGCTCATCACGGCGGGCGCCGCGGGCGCCTGGTTCCACTGGGACGCGGTGGCCGCGCAGCTCGGAAGGCGTCACCGCGTCATCCGCTTCGACCGCCCGGGGCTCGGCCTCAGTCCCCGCACGCCGGCCCCGCCCACCCTGTACGCCGAGGTCGCCAGGCTGGCCGCGCTGGCCCCCGCCCACCCCGAGCAGGTGACGGTCGTCGCCCACGGCGTGGCCTGCTGGCACGCGGAGGCGTTCGCCAGGCTGCACCCGCTCTGCGTGGCGGGGCTCGTCCTTGTGGCCCCGGCCTGCGCCAGGGAGCGGCGGCCGCTCGCGCTGGCCAGGTCCGCGGGCCGGTGGCTGCCCGCCCTGGGCGGCACCTGGGGGGCGACCGCGCTGGCCCGCCTGATCGGCCCTCCGGCGCACCGGCTGTTCGCGGGCTGCTCCGACCCGGCGGGCGTCTACAGCATGGGCAAGGTGCCGGCCGCCGTCGTGGGGGAGTGGCTGGCCCGCCGCGACATGGCGGCCGACCTGCACCGGCTCAGGGAGGAGAAGCCGGTCCCCGGCGTGGCGGTCACCGTGATCAGCGCGGGCGAGCGGCACGCCTGCCAGGAGCGGCTCGCGCGAGACCTGGCGGCCGAGCTCGTACGCCTGCCGGCCATCGGCCGCCAGGTGCCGCTCGAAGCCCCGGAGGCGATCGTGGACGCCGTCTCAGGCCTACGCCGAGGTGGTCACGTTGACGGGTGACCGGCGCGGTCGCCATCCCGTTCGCCGGCAAGCGGCTCATCGGCTGGCGGGGCGACGGACCAGGGGATCCGGGTGCGAGGCCGTGGTGATCGGCCTGTCCGGCCAGGTCAGCCGGGTGCCGGCGACGGCGCGGGAGAAGGGGGAGATCGACCGCATCTGCTTGCGGTTCAGCGGGAACGCCTCGTAAGCCGCCAGGGGATCTGATACGCAGTGAGGGACACGACCGCCGGGCCGGGAAGGACACCGCGTGACTCCTCCGCTCCCTGAGGGAAGCGGCTTCTCGCTAAGCCGCTTGCGCAGCCTGGCGAAGGGCAAGCCCTGCCCTGAGGATGTTGATCGCCGCGTTGACGTCGGCGTGCGCGGCATGCCCGCACGCCGTGCAGGCGAAGTCGGCTTGGGTGAGGCGGTTCTCCTTCGCGCTGTGCCCGCAGCGGGCGCAGGTGCGGGAGGTGCCGGCGGGGTTCACCGCGATCAGCTTGCGACCGGCGCTTTCAGCCTTGTGCGCGAGGATCGTCAGGAACACCCCCCAGCCCGCGTCCAGGATGCTCCGGTTCAACCCGGACTTGGCGGCGACGTTGCGGCCGGGGGCTTCGATCGTGCCGGACGCCGAGCGGGTCATGTTCGCGATCCGCAGGTCCTCGTGCACGATCACGTCATAGGCGGCCACCAGGGCGAGCGCGGCCTTGTGCGCGCCGTCCAGACGTTGCCTGCGCACCTTGGCGTGCAGCGCGGCCACGCGGGCCACCGCCTTGCGCCGCCGCTTGGAGCCCCGCTTCTTCCGGGCCAGGGCCCGCTGTGCGGCGGCCAGCCGGCCGGCGGACGCGGCCAGGCGACGGGGGCTGCTCAGATGTTGTCCGTCGCTGGTAGTGACGAGGGACGCCACGCCCATGTCGATCCCCGCGACCGCGCCGGAAGCGGGCAGCGGTCCGGCGGGCACGTCGTCGCACGACAGCACCACGAACCACCGGCTGCCTTCCCGCTTCACCGCGATCGTCTTCACCCGGCCCCTGACCGCGCGGTGCCGGTGGACGCGGACATGCCCGACACCCTGAAGGCGCACGTAGGTGACGGTAGGGTGCTCGGGCTGGGAGTCCCACCGGCAGCCGTCGCCGTCCTTCGGCCACTCGACCGTGTTGAACCGGCCACGCCCCTTGAACCGCGGGAACCCCGGCGCGCGACCCTCGCGGACCCGCTTGAAGAACGCGGCGAACGCCTTGTCGAGCCGTCGCAGCGTGGCCTGCTGGGAGGAGAACGACCAGCGGGCCTGCCCGTCCGGGTCGTCGGCGCGGATGTGTTTCAGCTCGGCCGACTGCTCGCCGTACCGGACGCTCACCCCTGCCTTTGCGTAGGCGGTGCGGCGGTGCTCCAGAGCGGCGTTGTAGAGCGTGCGGTGGTCTTCCAGGCACGCCGCGAGCGCCGCCGCCTGCCGGGTGGTGGGGCGCAGCAGGAATCGGAACGACCTGCGCACACCCCACCTCCCGTCACGTTCGGTAATGACACCACCACGATATCGGCTGGCGCCGACAAAACCAGGAAGGACATCCGTGAAGCGCAGACCTGACAGGTCAGGACACACTCGGGCCCTGACGGCCCTCCCGCTCCCGATGCACCCGTCGCCTCAAGGCGACAGTCCCCTCGGGAGACTCTGATGGACATCACCGTCGTCGGCGAGGGCGCCGTCCTGGCCGTGCCCGACATCCTGCGGCTGCACGCGGGCGTCGAGGTGCGCAGGGCGTCGGCCGCCGACGCCTACACCGCCGTCAGGGCCGCCGCCGCCCGGCTGGCCGAGGCGCTCCGCGGGGCGGGGATCGCCTCTGAGGACGTCCGCACGGCCGAGCTCTCCCTCGGGCCCGAGTACGAGTCCTATCCGAAGGTGGCCGCCTACCGCGGGGCGCGGGGCGTGGAGGTCGTCGTCCGCGACCTGGCCGGGGCCGACGGCGTCATCGACACCGTGGCGGGGGTGGGCGAGGAGGCCCGGCTCAACGGCGTGGTGTTCGAGGTGTCGGACCCGGCCGGCGCGCTGCGGGAGGCCCGGGCCCTGGCGTTCCGCGACGCCGCCGCCAAGGCGGCCCAGTACGCCGAGCTGTCCGGCCGCCCGCTGGGCCGCGTCGTGTCGGTGAGCGAGGAGGTCGTGAGCGGCCCGCAGCCGCTCACGATGGCCGCCGCGGAGAGCGGCGCCTCGATCAGTCCCGGCCGCCAGACCCTCTCGGTGAGGGTCCGGGTCGGCTACGACTTCGCGTAGGCCCGAGGCCCGGTCCTGGGCCTCGGGCGGCGCGTCACGGGAGGGCCAGCATGCGGTCGAGGGCGACCCTGGCCCAGTGGGCGGTGTCGTCGTCCACCGTGATCTGGTTGACGACCGCACCGTCCTGGGCGAGCACCAGCGACTCCAGCGCCCACACCAGGTGGGGCAGGTCGATCCGGTTCATCGTCGAGCAGTAGCAGACCGTGCGGTCCAGGAACGAGACGTTCTTGTCGGGGAACGTCTGGGCCAGGCGCTTGACCAGGTTGAGCTCGGTGCCGATCGCCCAGCTGGAGCCCGCCGGCGCCGCTTCGAGCGTCCTGATGATGTGCTCGGTCGAGCCCACGTGGTCGGCCTTGAGCACCACCTCGTGGCGGCACTCGGGGTGCACGAGCACGTTGACGCCCGGGATGCGCGCGCGTACGTCGTCCACCGACTCGGCGGTGAAGCGGCCGTGCACCGAGCAGTGGCCCCGCCACAGGATCATCCGCGCGCGCTCAAGCTGCTCCCGCGTCAGCCCGCCGCCCGGGCGGTGCGGGTTCCACACCACGCAGTCGTCCAGCGACATGCCCATCTCCAGGACGGCCGTGTTGCGGCCGAGGTGCTGGTCGGGCAGGAACAGCACCTTGCCGCCCTGCTCGAACGCCCAGTCGAGGGCGCGGCGGGCGTTGGAGGAGGTGCAGACCGCGCCCCCATTCCTGCCGCAGAAGGCCTTGATGTCGGCGCTCGAGTTCATGTAGGTGACCGGGATCACCTGGCCGGCCAGCCCGGCGTCCTCCAAGGCGTCCCAGCACTCCTCGACCTGGTCGAACGTGGCCATGTCGGCCATCGAGCAGCCGGCCGCGAGGTCCGGCAGGATCACCTTCTGGGCGTCGCCGGTCAGGATGTCGGCGGACTCGGCCATGAAGTGCACGCCGCAGAAGACGATGTACTCCGCCTCGGGCCGGGCCGCCGCCTGCTGGGCCAGCTTGAAGGAGTCGCCCGTCACGTCGGCGAACTGGATGACCTCGTCGCGCTGGTAGTGGTGACCGAGCACGAAGAGGCGGTCGCCGAGGGCCTCCTTCGCCTTGCGGGCGCGTTCCACGAGGCCGGGGTCGGAGGCGGGCGGCAGATCGCCGGGACACTCGACCCCCCTCTCACTGTGCGGATCGGCGCCACTGCCGAGGACGAAAAGCGGCAGTCCAGTCTGGGTGGCCATGGCCGTACCCCCTTATCGTCGAATTGACGATACTCATCATGGCACACGGAAGAAAGCGGGCAATCAGGGGGAGGTGGGCCCGGGAATGTGTGGCATCCCCGAGGTGTTGGTAGCGTCATCAGTAGGACGTCGAAAACAGACAGCCGGGTTAGGGAGTCAGCAGATGACGGTTGAGAGCAGCGAGACCACGGCACAGGGCCTGATCCTGACCGACGCGGCCGCGGCCAAGGTCAAGAGCCTGCTCGAGCAGCAGGGCGAGGAGGGCCTGCAGCTGCGGGTGGCCGTGCAGCCGGGAGGCTGTTCCGGCCTGCGCTACCAGCTCTTCTTCGACGACCGGTCGATGGACGGCGACGTGGTGTCCGACTTCGGCGGCGTCAGTGTGGTCACCGACCGGATGAGCGCCCCCTACCTGATGGGCGCCTCGATCGACTTCGTCGACACCATCGAGAAGCAGGGCTTCACCATCGACAACCCCAACGCCACGGGCTCCTGCGCCTGCGGCGACTCGTTCAACTAGAGCGACGGGCGACTGGTCGCCGGTCCCGCGCGCCTTTGTGCGCGCGGGACCTTCGCGTATTCTCGTTGGGCCCACTGGCCTGCTGACAACGAGGAAGAAGAACCCCGTGCGCATCGCCGTAACCGGCTCCATCGCGACAGACCATCTGATGACCTTCCCCGGAAGCTTCGGCGATCAGCTGATCGCCGGGCAACTCGACCGGGTGTCGCTTTCGTTCCTGGTCGATGACCTGCAGATCCGTCGCGGTGGATGCGCCGCGAACATCGCGTTCGGGATGGGCTGTCTGGGCCTGACCCCCATCCTGGTGGGTGCCGTCGGCAACGACTTCGCCGACTATCGTTCGTGGCTGGAGCGCCACGGTGTCGACTGCGGATCCGTGCACGTCTCGGAGACCCGGCACACCGCCCGCTTCCTGTGCACGACCGACGAGCACCACAACCAGATCGCCTCCTTCTACACGGGGGCCATGGCCGAGGCCCGGCTGATCGAGCTGCAGCCCGTCGCCGCCCGCGCCGGCGGCCTCGACCTGGTGCTCATCAGCCCCAACGACCCCGACGCGATGTTGCGCCACACCGAGGAGTGCCGCCAGCGCGGCATCGGCTTCGCCGCCGACATCTCCCAGCAGCTCGCCCGCATGGAGGACGAGCAGATCCGCGCCCTCGTCGACGGCGCCTCCTACCTGTTCTCCAACGACTACGAGAAGGGGCTCATCGAGCAGAAGACCGGCTGGTCCGACGCGGAGGTCCTCGACCGGGTCGGCGTCCGGATCACCACGCTCGGCCCCAAGGGCGCCGTCATCGACCGCAAGGGCGAGCCGTCGATCATGGTCGCCCCCGCCCCCGAGCGGGGCAAGGCCGACCCCACCGGCGTCGGCGACGCCTTCCGCGCCGGCTTCCTCGCGGGCCTGGCCTGGGGCCTGCCGCTGGAGCGCTGCGGCCAGATCGGCAACCTCACCGCCACCCATGTGCTGGAGCGCGTAGGCGGCCAGGAATATGAGCTCGGCCAGCAGGTCTTCCTCGAGCGGTTCGGCGCCGCCTACGGCGCCGAGGCGGCCGCGGAGATCGCCGAGCACATCCGCTGCTACCACCCCTGAGCGCCGCAGGCCGTCCCGCCGCCGGGCGGGACGGCTCTACGCCGTTTCGGCGCGAGAAAGTCAGTAGTTGCGCCTGACGTGGATCGCCCAGCCGCCCTCGGGCAACTCGTACGACCCGACGTGGCGGTGCGACTTCAGCCTGCACCACGCCGGCACGTCGGTGTAGGCGGCCGGGTCGTCGGCCAGCACCGCCACCACCGCGTTGAGCGGGACATAGTTGATCTGCTCGGCCAGCATGATGATCGGGATCGGGCACTTCTTCCCGAGCGCGTCGATCGTCAGAGCCGGCTGGGTAACCTCGGTCATGCGACTCCTGCGTCCTGCCGGATGCGGCGCACCAGCTCGGGCAGCACGGCGAGGAACCGGTCGACCTCGGCCGCGGAAGCGCCCCTGGGCAGCGACACCCGGACATTCCCATGCGTCAGCACGCTCATCGCTTCCAGAACGTGCGATGGACGAAGCGTACTAGCGGTGCACGAGCTTCCTGACGACACGGCGAACCCGGCCTTGTCCAGCTCGGTCAGCAGCGCCTCGCCGTCGACGTACAGGCACGAGAAGGTCACGATGTGCGGCGCCCGCTCGTCGGGGTCGCCGATCACCTCCACGTCCGGGACGATCTTCGGGACCGTCTCCCTGATCCTGCCGACGAGCTCGGCCAGCCGCGCCTGCTCCTGCGACGCCTCCGCGGCCATCGCGCGCAGCGCGGCCGCCGCGGCCACGATGCCGGGAACGTTCTCGAAGCCCGGCACCCGCCGCCGCTCCCGCTCGTCCTCGGGCAGGAACGAGCGGAACCGCGTGCCCTTGCGCACCGCCAGCACGCCGACCCCGGCGGGGCCGCCCCACTTGTGGGCGCTGGCCGCCAGCACCGACCAGCCGGGCGGAACCGGCATCCGGCCGGCCGTCTGCGCCGCGTCGACCAGCAGGGGCACCCCGTTGGCGCGGCACGCCGCGGCCGCCTCCGCCACCGGCTGCAGGGTGCCGACCTCGTGGTTGGCCGTCTGCAGGCAGGCCAGCGCCGTGCCGGGACGGGCCACCGCCTCGGTGAAGCGGTCGAGGTCGACCCGGCCGGTCAGGCCGACGCCGACGGTCTCGACGGTGCCGCCGTCGCGTTCGTGCACGCCGCCGGCGTGCAGCACACTGGAGTGCTCGACGGCCGTGGTGACCAGATGACGCCCGACCCTGCGCCTGCCGTGTAGGGTGCCGAGCACGCCGAGATGCACGGCCTGCGTGCCCGAGGAGGTGAACGACACCTCGTCGGGGCGCGCGCCGAGCGCTTCGGCCACCTCCGTGCGGGCCTGTTCGAGCAGCAGGTGCGCGCGGCGGGCCTGGCCGTAGAGTCTCGCGGGGTCGGCCCAGCCGACGTCGATCGCCGCCAGCAGCGCCTCGCGTGCCTGGGGGTGGAGCGGCTCACTCGAGGCCGCGTCGAAATACGCCACGAGACTCATCGTCCCACTTCCGGCGCCATGGAGGGGTCGCGCGGTGGGGCAAGGCCCCTGCACGCTAATGTGTCTGCTTGTCAGTCTGTGCATGAATCAGAAACAGCAATACGCGCCCAGGGGAAAGACTCTTGGGCTACATCTGTGGGGTAGGCGATCCGTGAGTCCGACTCGCCGTACGACGCGGCGTTCGTTGGCCCGGCGCAGGGTGCCACGCGCCGCCGCTTTGGCGTTGCTGCTGGCCACTGCTACGGCGTGTGCTAATGACGTCCCCGAGGCCGACTGGTCTCGCGGCCTTCTTCCCGGCCACATCACCGAAGAGGGCAATGTGGTCCAAAGCCTGTGGAACGGGGCCTGGATCGCCGCGCTCGCCACGGGTGCCGTCGTCATTGTCCTGATCATGTGGGCGGCCATCTTCCACCGCAAGCGCAAGGCGAAGGCCGAGCTCCCGCCGCAGGTCCGCTACAACCTGCCGATCGAGATGCTCTACACCTTGATCCCGCTCGTCATGGTGTCGGTGTTCTTCTTCTTCACCGCACGCGACAGTGAGCGTCTGGAGCAGGTCTCCGGCAACGCGCCGGTGAAGGTCAAGGTCGAGGCGTACCAGTGGAGCTGGCGCTTCACCACCACCGTCAACGGCAAGACGCTGCCGCCGGTCGCCGGCGTGCCGGTGAGCGACTACAACAAGGGCCCCCAGCTGGTCCTGCCGACGAAGACCAAGGTCGAGTTCGAGCTGCAGAGCGACGACGTCATCCACTCCTTCTGGGTGCCGGAGTTCCTGTTCAAGCGGGACGTCATCCCCGGGATCCCGGAGGACAACCCGGGTCGCAAGTTCGAGATCACGACGCTCGACCGGACCGGCGTGTTCGCCGGCCGCTGCGCCGAACTGTGCGGTGTCGACCACAGCCGGATGCTCTTCTCGGTGAAGCTCGTTCCGCAGGCTGAGTTCGACCAGTACATCGCGACCCAACAGGCTGGGAGTGCCCAGTGACCGCCATCCAAGAACCACTCAGGACGCCGATCAGGCCCGTCACCAAGGGCCAGATCATCGCCAAGTGGCTGTCCTCCACCGATCACAAGATCATCGGGCACCTCTACCTGATCTCGTCGTTCGCCTTCTTCCTCATCGGCGGCGTCATGGCGCTGGTCATGCGGGCCGAGCTGGCGCAGCCGGGCCTGCAGTTCACCAGCAACGAGCAGTTCAACCAGCTGTTCACCATGCACGGCACGATCATGCTGCTCATGTTCGCGACGCCGCTGTTCGCCGGCTTCGCCAACGAGCTGATGCCGCTGCAGATCGGCGCCCCCGACGTGGCCTTCCCGCGCCTCAACATGGTGAGCTACTGGCTCTACCTGTTCGGCAGCATCATCGCGGTCTCGGGCTTCTTCACCCCGGGGGGCGCGGCGTCGTTCGGCTGGTTCGCCTACACGCCGCTGTCCAACGCGATCAACTCGCCCGGCGTCGGCGGCGATCTGTGGATCATGGGCCTGGCCCTGTCGGGTCTGGGCACCATCCTCGGCTCGGTCAACTTCATCACCACGATCATCTGCATGCGCGCTCCCGGCATGACCATGTTCCGCATGCCGATCTTCACCTGGAACGTGCTGCTGACCAGCATGCTCGTGCTGATGGCGTTCCCGGTGCTGGCCGCCGCGCTGCTGGCGCTGGAGGCCGACCGCAAGCTCGGCACCCACATCTTCGACTCGGAGTTCGGCGGAGCGCTGCTCTGGCAGCACCTGTTCTGGTTCTTCGGCCATCCCGAGGTGTACATCATCGCCCTGCCGTTCTTCGGCATCGTGACGGAGATCCTGCCGGTCTTCAGCCGCAAGCCGATCTTCGGTTACATCAGCCTCGTGGCCGCGACGATCTCCATCGCCGGTCTGTCCATCACGGTCTGGGCGCACCACATGTTCCCGACCGGGCAGGTGTTGTTGCCGTTCTTCTCGTTCATGACGTTCCTCATCGCGGTGCCGACAGGTGTGAAGTTCTTCAACTGGGTCGGCACGATGTGGCGCGGGCATCTCACGTTCGAGTCGCCGATGTTGTTCTCGGTCGGCTTCCTGGTGACGTTCCTGCTGGGCGGCCTGACCGGTGTCATCCTGGCCTCGCCGCCGCTCGACTTCCACATCAGCGACACCTACTTCGTCGTGGCGCACTTCCACTACGTGGTGTTCGGCACCGTGGTGTTCGCCATGTTCGCCGGGTTCTACTTCTGGTGGCCCAAGTTCACCGGCAAGATGCTCGACGACAAGCTGGGCAAGCTGCAGTTCTGGCTGCTGTTCATCGGCTTCCA
This sequence comes from Nonomuraea sp. B1E8, assembly GCF_039871515.1. Classification (NCBI taxonomy): domain Bacteria; kingdom Bacillati; phylum Actinomycetota; class Actinomycetes; order Streptosporangiales; family Streptosporangiaceae; genus Nonomuraea; species Nonomuraea sp. B1E8. Next base: position 411,684 of record NZ_JBDPLS010000007.1, read on the forward strand.
CACCACGTTCCTCATCCAGCACTGGCTGGGCGTGGTGGGCTTCCCGCGCCGCTACGCCGACTACAGCGCGGCCGACGGCTTCACCGACCTCAACATGATCTCGTCGGTCGGCGCGTTCATCCTGGGCGCCTCGACGCTGCCGTTCTTCTACAACGTCTGGAAGACCTGGCGCAGCGCGCCCAAGGTCACCGTCGACGACCCCTGGGGCTACTGCGGCTCGCTCGAATGGGCGACCTCATGCCCGCCGCCGCGGCACAACTTCACCTCGCTGCCGCGCATCAGGTCCGAGCGTCCCGCGTTCGACCTGCACTATCCGCACGTGTCCGCCAAGTCCGCCCAGGAGGTCGAGGCCTGATGAAGGTCCAGGGTTGGCTGTTCCTGTTGTGCGGCCTGTTCTTCGCCGGCGTCGACATCGCCTACTGGTTCTGGACCAAGGCGGAGATGGGCAGAGGCGAGCCGGTCGGCACCACGGCCATGGCCATCTCGGTCGGGTTCGCGTTCATGGTCGGCTACTACCTGATGTTCACCGCGCGGCGCATCGGCGCCCAGCCGGAGGACAGCAAGCAGGCCGAGATCAGCGACGGCGCGGGGGAGATCGGCTTCTTCAGCCCGAGCAGCTGGTGGCCGCTCTTCCTCTGCCTGGCGGCGGCCTTCGCCTTCGCCGGGTTCGTGATCGGCTTCTGGATGTTCCTGATCGGCGTGTTCCTGGTCATCATGGCCATGATCGGGTTCGTGTTCCAGTACTACCGGGGCAACTTCTCGCACTGAGCCACATCTGAGGCGGGCGTGCTTCCACGAGGGAGGACGCCCGCTTTTTGGTGTTCTTTACCGGTTCCCGGATGTGGTCATTCGATCACTCAGGGTACTAATGAGAAATCTGCTATGCGGACTGCCTCTATGGCCCTAACCAGGTACGGGGCGCCAAGCGAGCGGATTTCTCATCAGGTAAGGCAATGGAGCGGGACAAGGGAGTCACTCGTGGGGCGCGTAGCGTATGGATCGGCCGGCCTGCTGGCCTTGGCGCTGCTCACCGCGTGCTCGGAAGGCGGCACGGTGGGCGGCGCGGAGGGCAAGCCCGACGGGGTCGCGATGGCGGGCGCGGGGGTGCGAGCGCTCTCTGTGACGTTCTCTCCGGCCGACAAGGCCGCCGACGTGCCCACGGACCAGCCCGTCGTGGTGTCGGCCCGAGGGGGCACGCTCAGGAGCGTGCGCGTGGAGGGCGACAAGTCCGGCTCGCTGGACGGTGTCCTGAGCGGCGACCGTACGCGATGGCGCAGCACCGTCACGGCGAGGCCAGGCGTGACCTACACGGTCACCGCGCTCTCGGTGGACGCCGCGGGCAAGCAGACTCAGGCGAAGAGCACGTTCAAGACGGTCAGGAGCAACAAGACGTTCGACATCAAGACGATCACCCCGAACAAGGACTACACCGGGCTGACGGTCGGCGTCGGCATGCCCGTCATGATCGAGTTCGACCAGCCGGTCGCCGACCGCGTGTCCGTCGAGCGCAACCTCATCGTCCGCACGTCCAAGCCGGTCGAGGGCGCCTGGCACTGGTTCGACGACACCCACGTGGACTTCCGGCCGCGGAAGTACTGGCCCGCGCACACGAAGGTGCGGGTGGAAGCCAATCTGGCGGGAGTGCGCGGCGGGCCCGGCATGTACGGCAAGCGCGACGTCCGGCTCAACTTCAAGATCGGCCGCGAGCAGATCACCAAGGGCAGCACCAACAACCACGTGCTCACGGTCAGGCGGAACGGCAAGAAGATCCGGACGATGCCGATGAGCGCCGGCCAGGGCGGCCAGTGGAAGTACTACACCACCTCGGGCATCCACCTGGCCATGTCGCGCGAACCAGTGACGATCATGACCTCTCCGGGGATCGGGCCCGGCTCCCCGGGCTACTACCGGCTGACGGTCTACAACACGGTCCGCATCTCCAACAGCGGCGAGTACGTGCACAGCGCACCCTGGTCGGTCGGGTCGCAGGGCCACGCGAACGTCAGCCACGGATGCGTCAACGTCAGCCCGGCGAACGCCGCGTGGTTCATCAAGAACACGCTGATCGGCGACCCGATCGTCATCACGGGCTCGCCGCGGAAGCTGGAGCCCACGAACGGGTGGGGGCACTGGCAGGAAAGCTGGAAACAGTGGCTCAAGTGGAGCTCGATCAAGTCGGGTCCCACGGTCACCCTGCCGTAGCCGGCCACCGTACGACGACCGCCGGACCGGGTCACGCCACCCGGTCCGGCGGTTCCTGCCGCCAGACCCGCCTTCCGCCCGACCGCGGGCCCCGGCATGACGGCCGGACCGCCACACGATGTGCCGCCCGGTCGGATCGGTCCCGGGGGTCCGGTGACCAGGACGTCAGGCGGACCGAGCGGCGCGGCCGGGAGCGTCCGGCAGGGGCGGTGGCGTCCGGGGGTTCGGCATGGCCAGGACGTCAGGCGGGGCCGCAGGCGCCGCTGACCTCCACCCAGCGGTCGAGGGTGGCCGCGGCCGCCCCCGAGTCGACCGCCTGCACCGCGCGGGCGTAGCCGTCGATCATCGCCGAGTCGAGGTTGTCGCCGGGCCCGTCGAGGGCCACCAGGGCCGCGGCCGCGTTGAGCAGGACGGCGTCGCGCACCGGGCCGGTCTTGCCGCGTACCAGGTCGTGCACGGCCTGGGCGTTGAACGCCACGTCGCCGCCGCGCAGCGCGCCCACGTCGGCGCGCGGGATGCCGAGCACGGACGGGTCGAAGCCGGTCTGCGTCGCGGTGCCGTCTTTCACCACCCAGACCGTGGAGGTGCCGGCGATGGTCAGCTCGTCGAGGCCGTCGTCGCCGCGGAACACCAGGGCGGAGACTCCGCGCTCGGCGAAGACGCCCGCCAGCACGGGCAGCATCGCGGCGTCGAAGACGCCGATGGCCTGGGCGGCGGGGCGGGCCGGGTTGGTGAGCGGACCCAGGAAGTTGAAGACCGTGGGAACGCCGATCTCCTTACGGGTGGGCCCGGCGAAGCGCAGCGCGGGGTGGTAGACCGGGGCGAAGCAGAACGCGATGCCCGCCTCGCGCGCGACCAGCGCCGTCTGCTCGGGCGTCAGGTCGAGCCGGATGCCCAGGTGCTCGAGGACGTCGGCGGCGCCGCACGAGGACGAGGCGGCGCGGTTGCCGTGCTTGACGACCCTGGCGCCCGCGGCGGCGGCCACGATGGCGGCCATCGTCGAGACGTTGACGGTGTGGGCCCGATCGCCGCCCGTGCCGACGACGTCGACCACGGGGCCCTCGACGCTCAGCGGCGTGGCCAGTTCCAGCATGGTGCGGGCCAGGCCGGCCACTTCGGCCACCGTCTCGCCCTTGGCCCGCAGCGCGATCGCGAAGCCGGCGATCTGCGCGGACGTCGCGGTGCCGGACATGATCTCCCGCATCGCCCAGGCCGTCTCGTCAGAGGTGAGGTGCTCGCCTGACAGGAGAGCGGAAAGCAGGGTGGGCCAGGTCGTCCGGGAGTCCATGGGCACCTACTTGGCGTTGAGTCGGGTGGAGGAGCGGCGGCGCATGAGGTCGGCGACCGTGTCGGCCAGCACCATCGGCTCCAGGGGCTGCGACACGACGGCGTCGGCCTTGGACCAGTCGGCCAGCCAGCGGTCGTCGCGCCTGGCGATGATCAGGCAGATGGGCGGGCAGTCGTAGACCTCGTCCTTCGCCTGGCGGGAGACGCCCATGCCGCCCGCCGGCTGGGTCTCGCCGTCGAGGACGGCCACGTCGATCTCGCCGGAGCCCAGCCACTGGTGGACCTTGGGCTCGGTGGCGCACTCCACGAGCTCGACGAAAGGCACGTCGGCGGCCGGGCGCCTGCCGATGGCCGCGCTCACCTCGGCCCGGGTGGCGGCGTCGTCGCTGTAGACGAGGACCTTCATCGTGTCGTCGGTGCTCCCAGTGGACATCGCTGTCGCGCTCACTATCGTGTCGTAGCAGTATGGTCACCTGGGATCGTACCGGTGCGGCGGTGTGCAATCCCAGGCCGCCCGAGCGCGTGCCGCGCAGGCTGGGCGGTTTGGGTGTGGTTTGCCCTAATTATCCCAGGTTGGTGCGCGGTTCGTGCCCTCTAACGGGGGGTCGTGCGCCGGACCGACCACTGGAGCCGCAATAATGCTGCCCGTGGCGACAGCATCCGCAATAACTTCGACGACGGCAGCCCAGCCGTACCGCAGACCCAACCTGGTCAGCGTCGGTACGATCGTCTGGCTGTCCTCCGAGCTCATGTTCTTCGCGGCGCTGTTCGCGATGTACTTCACCATCCGGTCGGTGAGCGAGGGGAAGGGCCTGGCGTGGAATCCGCTCATGGTCCCGAACCCCGAGCACGACTTGAACATCCCGTTCGCGACGGTCAACACGATCATTCTGGTGCTGTCGAGTGTGACGTGCCAGCTTGGCGTGTGGGCCGCGGAGAAGGGGCAGGTCGGCAAGCTCCGCTTCTGGTACATCGTCAGCTTCCTCATGGGCGCGGTCTTCATCGCGGGGCAGCTGTACGAGTACGGCGAGCTGGCGTCGGACGGCGCGACCCTGTCCGCCAACGCCTATACCTCGGTGTTCTACCTGACGACGGGCTTCCACGGCCTGCACGTGACCGGTGGCCTGATCGCGTTCCTGTTCATGCTGGGACGCACGTACGCCGCGAAGCGCTTCACGCATGAGCAGGCCACCAGTGCGATCGTCGTGTCCTACTACTGGCACTTCGTCGACGTCGTCTGGATCGGTCTTTTCGCGACCATCTACATCATTCGTTAAGGAACGGGACTTCTGTGACTAGGATCACCGCTTGGCGGCGGCATCCCCTAGCGAGATACGCCGTCCTGATTTTGGCGTTGGCGCTGGTCGGGATGGCATACACCGCTTTTGTCCAGGCGGGTAAGCCTGCCGACGCGGCATTGGCGGCAGGCAAGGTCGATGACGTGGCCGAGGGCAAGAGCCTGTTCGTGGCGCACTGCGCGAGCTGCCACGGCACCAACGCCGAGGGCACCGAGACGGCGCCCACGCTCATCGGCGTCGGCGCCGCGGCCGTCGACTTCCAGATGAGCACGGGCCGCATGCCCGCCGCCAACCCTGGGCCCCAGGCGCCGCGCAAGCCGCAGCCCGAGTGGGTCACCCCGGAGAAGATCACGCAGATCTCCGCCTACGTGCAGTCGCTCGGCGGCGGCCCGCAGGTGCCGGGCGCCGAGCAGGTCGACCCGAAGCTGGGCGACGCGGGCAAGGGTGGTGAGCTGTTCCGCGCCAACTGCATCCAGTGTCACAACTGGGCCGGTGCCGGTGGCGCCCTGACGCAGGGCAAGCACGCTCCCAACCTCAACGAGGCGACCCCCACGCAGATCTACGAGGCGATGGTCACCGGCCCGCAGGCGATGCCGGTCTTCAACGACACGACGATCACGCCGGAAGAGAAGCGCAGCATGATCGCCTACATCACGCAGGTGCGCGCGCAGAAAGACCCGGGAGGCTTCGGCCTCGGGCGGATCGGCCCGGTCACCGAGGGTCTCGTAGCGTGGATTGTGGGTCTCAGCGCCCTCGCACTGGCCGCCATCTGGATCACCGCGAAGAAGCGACAGAAGTCATGACAGACAACGAGCACGAGATCGAGCAGCCGGACGAACGCGTTCCCAAGCGCGTCATCGGCACCCCCGCGCCGGGCACCTCGATGCTCGGCGCCACCGAGAAGCCGCAGGAGGCCGGCCAGGAGGTCCCCGGCGTCACGCTGCAGGACGAAGCCAAGGCCCGCAAGGCCGAGAAGCTCGTGGCCCTGTGCTTCATGATCACGTTCCTGGCGTCGATCGGGTTCATCGTCTCCTACGTGGTCTTCCAGGTCGGCGGGCCCGAGGCGACCGGGGTGTCCAACCTCGCGCTGGGCAGCACCCTGACCGTGGCGATCCTGGGGCTGGCGATCGGCATCGTGATCTGGGTCCGCCAGATCATGCCGAAATACTCCCTGATCCAGGAGCGCCACGAGATGGCCTCCGCCGCCCCCGACCGCGACGTCGTGGCCGCCACGTTCGTCCAGGGCGCCAACGAGAGCGGCTTCGTCAAGCGCAAGCTGCTGCGCCGTACGCTGCTGCTCGCGGCCGCGCCGCTCGGCCTGGTGCCGCTGGTGCTGCTGCGCGATCTCGACAACAGCAAGATGCCCGGCGCCAAGTTCAACCAGACGCTGCGCCACACCGTCTGGGGCGAGAAGACCAAGGAGGGCAAGCCGCTGAGGCTCGTCGTCGAGGGCACGGGCCAGCCGATCCGCGCCGCCGACTTCAACTCGCCCGGCGGCATCCTGTCGGTCGTCCCCGAGGGCTACGAGCACGACCTCAACGCCCTCGCCAAGGCGACGCTGATCCTGATCAAGTTCCGTCCCGAAGAGATCAAGAGCGGCACCCGCCAGAACTGGACGCACGACGGCATCGTGGCATATTCCAAGATCTGCACCCACGTGGGCTGCCCCGCTGCCCTCTACGAGCAGAACACCCACCACATCCTGTGCCCCTGCCACCAGTCGACGTTCGACGCCGCCGACGGTGCCAAGGTCATCTTCGGTCCCGCGGCCCGGCCGCTGCCGCAGTTGCCGATCACCGTCGACGCCGAGGGCTATCTCATCGCCCAGCACGACTTCGAGGTGCCCGTCGGCCCCAGCTACTGGGAGCGCGGTGACGCCGAGGCCGCGGTCAGGGAAGGAGGCCAGACGTGAGCGAGCTCACGAATGTTCCGAAGGCCGTCTCCGGGCCGTCGACGTTCCTCGACGACCGCCTCGGCGGTGCGAACGCCCTCAAGCGCAACCTGCGCAAGATCTTCCCCGACCACTGGTCGTTCCTCCTGGGCGAGATCGCCCTCTACTCGTTCATCATCCTGCTGCTGACCGGGACGTTCCTGACGTTCTGGTACAAGCCCAGCATGATGGAGATCGCCTACGACGGCTCGTACGCGCCGCTCAAGGGCGTCATGATGTCCGAGGCCTACGCGTCGTCGCTGGAGATCAGCTTCGACGTCCGTGGCGGTCTGCTCATCCGGCAGATGCACCACTGGGCGGCCCTGCTGTTCGTGGCGGGCATGATGGTCCACATGCTCCGGGTGTTCTTCACCGGCGCCTACCGCAAGCCGCGCGAGCTCAACTGGGTCATCGGCGTGCTGCTGCTGACGCTGGCGCTGGCCGAGGGCCTGACCGGCTACTCTCTCCCCGACGACCTGCTCTCCGGCGCCGGTCTGCGGATCACCGAGGGCGTGGCGATCTCGCTGCCGCTGGTCGGCACGTACATCACGTTCTTCTTGTTCGGCGGGGAATATCCGGGTGAGGATGTCATCTCCCGGTTCTACTCGCTGCACATCCTGCTCATCCCCGGCATCCTGCTGGCGTTGATCTCCGCCCACCTGGTGCTCATGTGGGTGCAGAAGCACACCCAGATGCCCGGCAAGGGGCGCGACAACAAGAACGTCGTGGGCGCACCGTTCTACCCGGCCTTCATGGCCAAGGGCGGGGCGTACTTCCTGTTCACGCTGGCCGTGGTCGCGGGCCTGGCGACGTTCGCCCAGATCAACCCGATCTGGTTGTTCGGCCCCTACACGCCCGCCGACGTGTCGGCCGGTTCGCAGCCCGACTTCTACATGGGCTTCCTCGAAGGCGCGCTGCGCATCATGCCCGCCTGGGAGATCAACCTCTTCGGCACCTCCCATGCCGGCACGCTGCCGCTGAGCGTCATCATCCCGGCGCTGGTGCCGATGGGCATCATCATGACCGGTCTGGCGCTCTATCCGTTCCTCGAACGCTGGGTGACGGGCGACAACCGCGAGCACCACATCGCCGACCGGCCGCGCAACAACCCGCACCGCACCTCGATCGGCATGTCGGCCATCGCGTTCTACGGCGTCCTCTGGCTGCTGGGCGCCAACGACGAGATCGCGGCGTTCTTCCACGTCAGCCTCAACTGGACGACCTACGCAGGACGGGTGCTGATCTTCGTGGCGCCGGCGCTGACGTACATGATCACCTATCGCATGTGCCTCGGCCTGCAGCGCTCCGACCAGGCGATCATCTCGCACGGTGTGGAGTCCGGCGTGATCAAGCGGCTGCCGCACGGTGAGTTCATCGAGGTCCACACGACCCCGGCCGACGACATCGAGGCGCACATGCGCGGCAAGGAGCCGGTGCTCATGCTCCCGGTCGCGCCCGACGGCTCGGGAATCCCGCCGAAGGGCATGCGCGGGCCTTTGGGCAAGCTGCGTGCGCGCATGTCCAAGGCGTACGGCGGGGAGAAGATCCCGCTGGACGGCGGGCATGGGGACGGCCACGGGCACGAGGAGGAGCACGCCGCCGTCGGTTCAGCCGACGACGACCACAGCCTCACGCGCTGACGCCGCACACCGTACGGGCCCGGACGAGCACCGCTCGTCCGGGCCCGTCGGCGTCCTCGGCCTTGTGCGGTGGTTCAGGTGGGGCGCCGGGATGGGCGCTACCGCGACAGGACGCGTGGACAACGCCCTGGTATACGCCGGGGTGGCGGTGTCAGGGTACGGGGGTCAGTCGGCCTCGGGGAAGCCGATGGAGAAAGCCGCTTCGAGGTCGTGCTTGGAATAGGCGCGGAAGGCGATGTGCGTCTCGGTGTGCAGGACACCGGAGACCTTGTTGATCCGCCCGGGAACGACCTCCGCGATCTCCTCGTAGGCGGAGACCCTGACCATGGCGAGCAGGTCGTATTCGCCGGTGATGGAGTAGACCTCGCTGACCCCCTGGATCTCGGCGATCGTCTGGGCGACCTCCGGGATGCGGTCTACCTCTGCGTTGATGTGGACAATAGCCGTGACCATGTAACAACTCTATCGTTTCACCTCAAAGGTCGCCCCTCCTGCGGGCGCGGCCGATCAGGACGCTGGTACGCGAGATCGATGCGCGCCTTGTGCCGGGCAGCCCCCCGGGCGGGCAGGCTCCACTCGCCGTCGACCTCCACCAGCCGCACCCCCGGCGACTCCAGCCAGCGCAGGATGCACTCGGTCTCCTCGGCGCTGGCGGCGTGGACGGGCCCGGGCCCCGGAATGACGGACTCGGCGGCGGCCGTCAGCGAAGCGACGAAAGGGGTCGGATGGGCGCCCTTCGGCATGACGCCCGCCGCCGCCAGCCGGCCGTAGCGGATCACGTGGATGTCCCAGCCGCCGCCGAAGGCGGGGCTGCCGGCCACTAACTGGGGGATGCGGGTGATGGCGCTCAGCCGCTGCATGCGGGCCGCCGCACGGACGAACGCGGCCAGCCGGTCGCGGTCGATGGAGGCCTCCTCGTAGCGCTGCTCCACCGACAGGCGCTCCATGCGGGCCGACACGGCGGAGAAGACCGGCGACGCGTCGAGCGTCATCGCGCGGCGGGCGCTCTCTGCGTGCATCGCGTATTCCTCCTGGCTGGTCTTCCCTTCGCAGGGGGCGCCGCAGCGGCCCATCTCGTGCAGCACGCAGGCCGCCCGCCGGGTGCGCAGCGTGATCGGCTGCGTGCACTGGCGCAGGGGGACCGCCTCGTGCAGGGCGATGCGGGCGTCGTCGGCCAGGCGGGAGCTGCCGAACGGGCCCAGGTAGGTGGCGCCGTCGTCCTTGAGCTCGCGCACGATCGACAGGCGCGGGAAGAGGTCGGTGGTGAGCTTGAGCCAGACCACCTTCTCGGGGAAGCGGGAACGGCGGTTGTAGCGCGGTTTGGCGCCGCCGATCAGGCGCAGCTCCCTGACCTCCGCCTCCAGGGCGGTCGAGCAGACGATGTGGCGCACCCGATCGGCGATGCCGATCATCTCGCGGATGCGCGGGCGGGTCTCGCTCGCCGTGAAATAGGAGCGCACGCGGTTGCGCAGGTTGGTGCTCTTGCCGATGTAGAGGACCTCGCCGCGGTCGTCCTCGAACAGGTAGACGCCGGGGGCGTGCGGGACGGACTCGGCCAGGTGGCGCTTGCGCTGCTGCTCCGGGGTGGGGGCGCGGACGAACGACTTGAGCTCCTCCAGCGTGTGGACCTGGAACGACCCGGCCCGCTCGATCAGCCCGTGCAGCACGTCGACAGTGGCCCTCGCGTCCTGCAGGGCACGGTGGCACGGCTCGGTGGAGCTGCGGAAGAACCTGGCCAGGGTGGACAGCTTGGCGTTGGGCGTCTCGTCGCGGGTCAGCACGCGCCGCGCCAGGTCGACGGTGTCGACGACCGGGTTGGCCGGCGGGGGATAGCCGAGCGAGGCGCAGGCGGCCTTGACGAAGCGGGTGTCGAAACCGGCGTTGTGGGCCACCAGCGTGGCGCCGCGGATGAACTCGAGAAAGCTCGGCAGCACCGCGTCGATCCGCGGCGCGGCCATGACCATGGCGTCGGTGATGCCGGTCAGCACGGAGATGAACGGCGGGATGGGGCCGCCGGGATCGACCAGCGTGGAGAACTCGCCGAGCACCTCGCCCGCCCGCACCTTGACCGCGCCGATCTCGGTGATGGCGTCCTCGGCGGGGGCGCCCCCCGTCGTCTCGAGGTCGAACACGACGAACGTGACGTCACTCAGCGGGGTGCCGAGCTCGTCGAGAGTGCCTTGAACCGGGTCCACGAACCAAGACCATAGAGAGGCCGACCGACAGGAACCACGACCGGCGCCCCCGATCACCGGGACAGGTCACCGGAGGGGCGCTGTTGTCACCGGGCGGCCAGGCCCCGTACCGCCATTTTGTTCGGCAGAACCCCCATAAGTAGTTACCCTTCCCTTTATGTCCGCGGGAAGACTTGCCGGCCGTTACTCCCTGCTGCGCCCGCTGGGCGCGGGCGGCATGGGGACAGTGTGGCAGGCCAGGGACGAGATGCTTGACCGCGAGGTCGCGGTCAAGGAGCTCACGCTGCCCGAGGGCATGTCGCCCAAGGAACGGTCCGACTCGATCACCAGGGCCGTGCGCGAGGCGCAGGCCACCGCGCGGCTGCGCCACCCCGGCATCGTGGCGCTGCACGACGTGGTCGTCGAGAACGAGCGGCCGTGGCTGGTCATGGAACTGCTGCGCGGGCGCACCCTCGCCGAGACCGTGCGGGAGTTCGGGCCCATGCCTCCCGACTACGCCGCGCGGATCGGCGCCGACGTGCTGGAGGCGCTGGGCATGGCGCATGCCCAGGGGGTGCAGCACCGCGACGTCAAGCCGGGCAACGTGTTCCTGACCGACAGCGGCAGGGTCGTGCTCACCGACTTCGGCATCGCCAGGCAGGAGGGCCAGGCCACCCTCACCGAGCAGGGGCTCATGATCGGCTCTCCAGGGTTCATCGCGCCCGAGCGCCTCGAGGGCCGGCCCGGCGGCCCCGCCAGCGACCTGTGGTCGCTCGGCGCCACACTCTACGTCGCGGTGACGGGCGGGCCCGCCTACTCCGGTTCGGCGGCTCAGCGGGTACGGGCCACGCTGGTGGAGCCCGTCCCGATCGCGCCCGGTCCGCTGGGGCCGCTGCTGGCCGCCATGATGGCGCACCACCCCGCGGCGCGGCCCGACGCGGGCACGGCAGGGGAGGCGCTGCGCCAGGTCGCCGCGGGCGGGGCGGCGCCGCAGTTGCCGGTCACCCAGACCGTGACCGCGCCGACCAGAACGAAGCGGCCCGGCGGCGCGGCCCGCTGGATCGCCATCGCCGCCGCGGCGGTGGTCGTGGTCGCCGCGGGCACCACGGCCTTCTTCTTCCTGCGAGGGGAGGACGACGGCGTGCCGTCGGCGTTCACGGTGCCCATGGACGTGTGCACCCTGCTCAGCTCTCAGGAGGTCGGCAGCGTGCTGCGTACGCAGAGCCCGCCGAAGGGGAGCCCCGACGCCGACGAGGTGGGGCCCAAGTGCGGCTGGCCGATGTCGGGCAGCGGCGTGGGCCTGCAGGTGCAGAAGGACTCCGACACCGTCGATCCCTGGTCGATGACCGATGATTCCGCCCGCAGGCTGTTCGAGAACCAGAAACGCTACTGGGCCAGATACCAGGAGATCACCTGGACGTGGCCCGAGATCGGCGTGAAGGACTCCAGGAAGGCCACGCGCACGCCGGTGCGCCCGGTCGGCGGCGTGGGTGAGGAGGCCTTCGCCTTCGAGCTGAAGGGCCCGACCGGCCGCGTGCACACCGCTCACATCTACTACCGGCTGGCCAACCTCGTGGTGAGCGTCGAATACTCCACGCTGGCCAACAAGCCGACCGACGACGACGTCAAGCAGGCGGCGCTGAGGGTGGCGCAGGCGAGCGAACAGGCGTTGCGCAATGCCGGGTGACCTCTACCTGCTGGCGGGCCGCTACCGGCTGATCGAGCGGCTCGGACAGGGCGGCGCGGGCACGGTGTGGCGCGCCATCGACGAGGTGCTCGACCGGCAGGTCGCGGTCAAGCAGGTACGCGTGCCAGAAGGGCTGACCCCGCCCCAGCGGGCGGACTTCGCCAACCTGGCCATCCACGAGGCCAGGTCGGCGGGACGCCTGCGCGACCCGGCGATCGTGCTCGTGCACGACGTCGTCCTGGAGAGTGACCAGCCGTGGATCATCATGGACCTGGTCACCGGCCGCTCGCTCGACAAGGTGATCAAGGAGCGGGGGCCGCTGCCCGCCGCGTACGTGGCCGAGATCGGGCTGCGCGTCCTTTCCGCGCTGGAGGTCGCCCACGCGCACGGCATGGTGCACCAGGACGTCAAGCCGGCCAACATCCTGCTCGACGCCGACGGCTCGGCCATGCTGACCGACTTCGGCATCGCCGCGCCGATGGGCGGGCACGCCGACAGGTTCGGCAGTGCGGGCTCGCCCGGCTACATGGCGCCGGAGCGGCTCAACGAGCAGCCCTCAGGCCCTGCCTCCGACCTGTGGTCGCTCGGCGCCAGCCTCTACACGGCCGTGGAGGGCAGGGCGCCGTTCGAGCGGCAGCTGTCCGCGGCGGTCGCGGCGGCGGTGCTGCTGCACGAGCCGCCGTTCCCCGCCAGGGCCGGGCGGGAGCTCGGCGGCCTGCTGATGGCCATGCTCGCGAAGGATCCGGCGGCCAGGCCCACGGCTGCCCAGGTGCGCCACGTGCTGCGCGGCCTGACCGGCGTCACCACGGGCGCCCATGGCGGGCGGGCGGGCGCGAGGTCCCGGCGCTGGTTGCTGCCCGCGGCGGTCGCGGCCGTCGTGCTCCTGGGCGCGGGCGGCTGGTACGCCGCCGGCGCTCTCGTCGACGGGCCGGAGACCGGCAGGTTCGCCACGGCTCCCGACCCGTGCACGCTGATCACCGGCGCCGAGGCCGCCCAACTGGTGAAGGGCAAGCCGGAACGCATGCGCAGCAGGCTGGATGAGTGCCAGTGGCTGGTCCGTGACGGCTCGGCGCCCGGCCGCCGGCTCATCGTGCGCGCCTGGGCGGAGAAGCCGGGCGCCGATCTCGGCGGGCCGCAGGTCGCCCAGCGCCGCTTCGACAGCGAGAGGACCACCCGCACCGCCTCCAAGGGCAGGCACATGCGCGAGCTGCGCGGCACGGTCAGCGAGGTCAAGGGCGTCGGGGAGGCGGCGATCATGCAGAACAGGTTCAAGTTCCACCTCAACAGCAACGAGACGGGCTCGTCCGACAGCGTCATCCTCTTCCGGATGAGCAACCTGCTGGGCGAGGTGGTCTGGCATCGTGATGACGTGCCGTCCTCCGACCCCGCGGACAAGGAGCCGGCCGTCGCCGCGGCACGCCTGGTCTCGGCGGCGCTGGCGAAGTGAACGCCTGCAAGCCTCTCGCAAGGGGTGTGACTACCATGTACCCCCGCACGCCAAGGCAACCCCAGGAGTCTTTGTGAATCCCGGCAGCGAGCACGAGCCGCCTACCAGCCCTTACCAGGTGCCAGGCAGGCAGTTCGAGCCGCCCGACATGCCGCCCGGCACGCCACGGAACACGCCACCGTACCTGCCTCCAGCCATGTCGCCGATGCCGCAGGTGCCGCCGCCGCAGCGCCCGCGGCGGCCCGCCTGGCTGCTACCCACGCTGGCCGCCGCCCTCGTCGTGCTGGTCGCGGCGGGCGGCGTCGGGGCCTACTTCGTGTACGGCAAGGTCGCGGGCACCTCCACGCCGCCGTTCGCGCAGCCGGGCGACACGACGGACGACGGGCCGGCGCAACCGGCCGCCACCTCGGCCGCCGCCGCGACGAGGCCCGACGTGTGCGCCATGCTGCCGAAGGACGAGGCCGACCGGCTCGTCCCCGACGCGACCATCGCCAAGAGGTCCCAGGACGGCCACTACACGGTCAGCTTCACCTGCAACTGGCAGAACCAGCGCATCTCGTACGGCGAGTTCTGGCGCAGCAGGGAGATCGACGTCCGGATCGAACAGCACAAGGGCGAGGGCGCCAAGACCGGCAGGGCGCTGGCCCAGAACTCCTACGAGGTCGACTACCGCGGCGGCAAGTACGGCGAGACCGCCACCCCGTCGCTCAAGCCCGGCGAGAAGAGTTACACCTCGCCGGTGAAGGACATCCAGGGCGTCGGTGACAGCGCGTTCGCCCAGTACACCTGGCGCCGCGACGGCAAGCTGCTGTGGTACTCGTTCGGCAAGGCCTACGCCCGCGTCGGCGACATGACGATCGAGGTCAAGTACCAGGCGAGCCAGCAGCGCAAGGACGCCCAGATCCTGTCCAACGAGACCACCCAGTCGATCACCGAGGCCAACGCGATCCGCGAGGTCTCCAAACTGGCCGGCCACTTCGCGAAGGGCGTGGCGGCCTGGCAGGCCAAGCATCCCGGCGTGCTGGCCCGGGCGGAGTCGTCGGAGGCCACGGTGTCGCCGAGCGCCACCCCGACGCCCTCGCCGAGCGTGCTGACCGTCTTCCCCGCCGACTGCTCCGCCGTGACGGAGGCGGCCACGAAGCTCGTGCCCAAGCCGACCACCCGCGCCCGCGGCACCACGGCCGGGGGTGACAACCAGACCGAGTGCCGCTGGCTCAACCTGGACCTGCCCGGCGGGGAGGGCACCAAGAAGATCCGCAGCGTGCTGATCACCGTGCACCGCTTCACCAACCGGGCCGGCGCGGTCGACGCGGCCGCTGCCAAGGCCTACTACGTCGGCGAGTACGGCGGCGACAAGAGCACCGCCGACTCATCGCTCGAAGGCATCACCTGGGGCAAGCTGACCGAGGTCGACGGGCTGGGCGAACAGGCCTACCAGCAGTACGTGGAGACCAGGCGGGGCGAGGTCTCGGCCTCCAGCGCCACCGTGATGATCCGCAAGGGCGCCATGGTCGTCCGGGTCGACTACTCAGGCCACCAGCGGCCGGAGGGCGAGGCGACGAACTCGTCCAAGGTCGAGTTCATGCCGGAGAAGGAGGCCATGGCCGGCGCGCTCACCCTGGCCAAGTCCTACATGGCCACGCTGACCAGGCAGCCCAAGGGCAGCTGACCTCACGTGACGCCGCCTCGCCCCGCTGTCGGGAAGGGGAGGGGCGGCGTTGTCGTGTTCTCCTGACGGCGGTTCGCGTCAACGGTTAAAGAGCCTGCAACCCGGTTGCAAGTGTGACAAATACGGTTAGGACCGCAAGCACTTGAGCCGCGCGATCACGTTTGTCCAGTACAGGGGCATGGGCAAGCGACGGGGGATCTCGCGGCTCATTGCTTTGCCACCGTCGTCCCCCTGATGAGGAACGGCTCCAGCAGGCCGGGTACGGCGCGGGAGGCCAGGTCCAGGCCGGTCTCGCGGCCGACGTCCATCACCTCGTAGTGCCCGCGGCCGGCGGAGGTGGTGGCGGAGACGGTCAGTAATCCCGAGCGCCGCTGAAAGTACGACTCGGTGATCGTCCATCCCGCGATGCCCCTGCGGTCGAGCGCGACGGTCCGCCGCACCACCGCGCCACCCCGGCTGACCAGGTGCCGGGGGCCCAGCGCGTGCCCGAGGTTCCTGGCGCCCTCGACGGCGCCCCACATCCCGGCCGCCAGCACCACGACGGGGATCAGCCACACCCAGGCGCGCACCCACGGCGCCGGCCAGGACGCGGCCCCCGCCGCGGCGGCCAGGAGCGCGGTCGCCAGCAGGGCCCGTACGACGCGCCGCCGCCTCGCCGCCAGGGGATGCGGGATCAGCGCGCTACCGGCGCCGGGCACGCGCGACCCCGGCACGCCGGCCGCCGCGACCTCGGCGGCGGGGACACGCGACCCCGGCCCGCCGGCCCCGGCGACCTCGGCGGCGAGCCGCCAGGCCAGGTCACGGGGGAGGGGCGGGGCGAGCGCGGCGGCGTCCTCCGTCTCGTTCCCGGCCTTCTTGCCAAGCCCTGTGGCGACGGTCTTGACGCGGGCGCCACCGCCCAGCCGCAGCAGCAGCGGCTCGCTGATCTCCACTCCGCGCAGCCTGCGCAGCTCCAGGGTCAGCGACCGGGCGGTCAGCAGCCCGCGGCGCAGCCTGAGCCGGCCGGGCTCGTGCTCCAGGCGGTAGCGGCCCCACGACTCGGCGAACAGCAGCACCGCGCCGAGCACGCCGACGGCCAGGTTGACCGCCAGCAGCAGCGGGACCGCCGTCAGCGGCTGCGCGACGATCCAGCCCCACAGGTGGCTCGCCGCTCTGCTGGTGACGGACTTGAGCCCGATCGCGTTGAGCGGCTTGTAGAGCGCGCCGAGCACCAGCGCGGACGCCGTGAACGTCCACACCGACAACGGCGCGTACCTGATCCACGACCAGCGCAGCTCGGCCAGCGGCCCGTCCCGCGACTCCCGCTCCTCCTCCCGGTGCAGCAGGGTACGGCGCAGCGCCTCGGCGTCGTTCCTGGCCAGCGGGTCGAGCGTCAGCTCGGTGTGGTCGCCCGCGTGCTCGCCGGTGCCCACCTTGACGACGCTCAGGCCGAACATCCGGAGGATCGGATCGGCCCTGAGGTCCACGCTGCGCACCCGGTCGCGCGGGATCGAGCGGTGCTGGCGCGTGGTGAGGCCCGAGCGCAGCTCGAGCCGCTCGGCGGTGAGCCGCCAGCGGGTCGTACGCAGCCTGGCCAGGTCGTAGGCCGGCACGGTGGCCAGGATCAGCACCGCGGCGCCCGCGCAGGCCGCGACGATCCAGCCCGGCTGCCAGTCCAGGCCCAGCAGGAAGCGGGTGAGCCCGGCGACCGCGCCGGCCACGAGTGCCAGCGACTTGGTGCCCGAGACCCACAGGCTCCGTCCTGACAGCCGCCGCCAGCGGTCCTGCCCGTCGCGGTGGTGTGCCGCTTCCTGTGCCGCTTCCGGGGCGTTCATGTCCTGCCCGCGCAGCCCGGGCGCGTTCATGTGGCGTCCCCGGGCGTCGCCTGCGTGAGGGCGGTCAGGCGTTCGGCCAGTTCGGCGGCCACCTCGTGATCCAGCCCCTCGATCTTGACGGCGCCCGCGGACGAGGCGGTGGTCACCGTGACGTCGGCCAGACCGAACAGCCGCTGCACCGGCCCCCGCGCGGTGTCGACCCGTTGGATCCGCGACATCGGCGCCACCCGCCAGGTGTGCGTCAGCCACCCCTTGCGCGTGTAGACCGCCTCGCCGGTGACCTCCCACCGCTCCACCCGGTAGTACGCCCGCGGCGCCACCAGCGCCAGCGCCACGCACGCCACCCCGAACACGGCGACCGCCGCACCCAGCCAGAGCGGCCGCTCGGTGAAGATCCAGTACGCCGCCACGGCCGCGACGGCGAGCGGCGCCATGAGGAGCAGCCACTGCACCGTCCACCACGGGATCACCCGCGGATCGGCCTGGTTGCGCGGCGGCCTGAGCATGGTCGAGCTCACTTCTCCTCCTTCGCTTTCTTCGTCGCGTCGGCCGCGGCCAGCAGCACGAAGCCGAGCACCCCGAGCACGATGGCCGCGAACACCTCGTATCCCTTGAGGACCGGCAGCAGGTTGACCACGAGCAGGTCGTGCGCCCACCGCCACCATCCGAACAGGGCGTTGACCAGGCCGCCCACACCCTGCAGGAGCAGCACCCACCCCGATACCGTCAGAACCGCTTGCATGGCTCCAGCCTCGCCGCGCGGCCGCGCGGCCCGCGTCGGCCGTAGGTCTCGGCCGGCATCGACTTTGGTCGCTGTCGCCCCGCCCCTGGCAGGGCCTAACCTCGGTGGACGTGACGGCACACCGGCAGGACGGCGTTCCCGTCCCCGAATATCGGTGGGCGCTGCCGTCGGTGCTGCTCGGAGACGCCCGGGAAGGCGGGCGCGTGCGCCGCTCGACGCGCGACTGGATCGTCGACACCGTCATGTTCCTGCTGGCCTGCGGCCTGACGTTGTTGTCCCTGACGGAGATCCAGGACGAGCCGGCGCCGCTGCTGGTGATCGAGCAGGTCATGGGGGCGTTGTCGTGCGCGGCGGTGTGGCTGCGGCGCAGGTGGCCGGTCGGCCTGGCCGTGGTGACGACGCTGCTTGCGTCCTACCTGGAGCTGCCCGGCGGGCCCTCGGTCGTGGCGCTGTTCACGGTGGCGGTGCACCGGCCGTTCAGGATCTCCGGGCCGCTCGCGCTCTTCTCCCTCGTCACGCTGGCGCCCTACGTCTGGCTGCGGCCGCAGAGCGACCTCGATCGGGGCTGGACGGCGGTACTCGGGGTGGCGATCGTGCTGACCGTGTTCGCGTGGGGCATCGTGGTCAGGGCCAGGCGGCAGGTCATCTGGTCGCTCAGGCGGCAGGCCGGGGTGGCCGCGGAAGAGGCCAGGCGGAGCGAACGCGAGCGCATCGCCAGGGAGATGCACGACGTGCTCGCCCACCGCATCTCGATGCTCAGCCTGCACGCGGGCGCGCTGGAGTTCCGCCCGGACGCGCCGACCGAGGAGATCGCCAGGGCGGCCGGCGCCATCAGGAACAACGCCCACCTGGCGCTGCAGGACCTGCGCGAGGTGATCGGCGTGCTGCGCGCCGCCAGGCCGGGCGAGGAGGGCGATGAGGCCGAACCGGTGCCGGAGCGCCCGCAGCCCACGCTCGCCGACCTGCCCAAGCTGGCCGAGGAATGCCGTCAGGCGGGCATGGACGTGTGGCTGAGCCTCGGGGTGGAGGACGCGCCGGAAGGTCTGGGCCGTAATCTCTACCGCATCGTCCAGGAGGCGCTCACCAACGCCCGCAAGCACGCGGGCGGCGCGCCGGTGGCCGTCACCGTGGCGGGCAGGCGGGGCAGGGGGGTGTCGGTGGAGGTGCGCAATCCGCTGCGGGCCCGCCACGGCCTGCGCATCCCCGGCGCGGGCGCCGGGCTCATCGGGCTGACGGAACGCGCCGAGCTGGCGGGCGGCAGGCTGGAGCACGGCGCGACGCCGGAGGGCGAGTTCCTGGTACGCGCCTGGCTACCGTGGCCGGCGAAGACGATTCGGGAGGACGCGTGACCACTCCGGCCGGCGGGCCGATCAGGCTGCTGATCGTCGACGACGACGCGATGGTGCGGGCCGGGCTGTCGATGATCCTCGGCGGCGCCGGCGACATCGAGATCGTCGGCGAGGCGGGCGACGGCTCGGAAGTGCCGCCCATGGTGGCCGAGCACCGGCCCGACGTGGTGCTGATGGACATCCGCATGCCGGGCGTCGACGGGCTCACCGCCACCGAGGCGCTGCGCCGCACCTCCGCGCCGCCCGAGGTGGTGGTGCTGACCACGTTCCACGCCGACGCGCAGGTGCTGCGCGCGCTGCGGGCGGGGGCGGCCGGCTTCCTGCTGAAGGACATCGCGCCGGGCGACCTGGTCCAGGCGATCAGGAAGGTGGCCGAGGGCGAGCCGATCCTGTCGCCGGCGGTCACCCGGCAGCTCATCACGCACGTGTCCGACGGCGGGGCGGACGAGCGCACGGAACGCGCCAGGAAGCTGCTCGGCCGGCTCAGCGTGCGGGAGCGGGAGGTGGCGACGGCCGTCGGCCAGGGCAAGTCGAACGCCGACATCGGGCGCGAGCTGTTCATGAGCGTGCCCACGGTCAAGGCGCACGTGTCGCGGATCCTGACCAAGCTCGACCTCAACAACCGGGTCCAGGTCGCGCTGCTGGTCTACGACGCGGGCTCGTAGCCGGGTCACCGCGCCGGCAGGCCCCCGATCGTGCGCGGCGAGCCACCGCGCCGGCAGGTCCCGATCATGGCGCGGCGAGCCGCCGGACCGAGCAGCCCCAGAGGGCCGGGCTCGGACGGGCCGGTGCGCTGGAATCCCAGCTTTTCGCGCCGGGTGGCGGCGACCCCGACGAGTGCGCGCTCGCCGGGCCTGCAGCGGCGCCGCGGGGTGCCGGGTCGACGCGGTTCTGCGAGGTCACGAGCGGCGGTGCGAGACTGTTCCGCCAGGGTCGGCCTCCCTGGTGGACGCCCGTACCGGCGTGGCCGATCCTTCCCAACCAAGCGCTTGCCCATATCGGCGTGGCCGTTACGGTCAGGTACGCGGCAGCCGTACCCTTGTCTGAAAGGGCATGTCACGAAGGGACAAGTGGGATGAGTTCAGCGGGTGAAGGCCTGTCTCGCCCGCTTCCCGAGCAGGTGCGGCTCAATGTCGTCGACTTGGCGTCTCAAGTCCTCGGCACGATGCCCCCTGCCGCTATTCCGCCGCCGCTGCGGGGCATCGCCAAGTTCGACCCTCGTAAGCGGGCCAAGCTGGGCAGCGCCCCCATCGCGGCGCAGCTGGAGAACGACAAGAAGTTCCGCGAGCTGGTCGCCGAGTCGGTGACCGCGGGCTGGCCCGAGCTGGTCGCCGCGCTCGCCGAGGGCAACGTGCCGCCCGCCGCCGACCCCGTGCTGGTGGCCGCGGCCGCCTATCTCACCCGCCCGCCCGGCTGGGCGGAGATGATCGAGGCCGCCCGCTCCGACCTGGAGCAGTCGCTCGCGGCCGCCGAGGACTCCGAGCGCGAGGAGGTCGTCGCCCGGTTGCGCGAGCAGCTCGCCGCGCAGAAGAGCGCCGCCAAGGAGGAGGCGGAACGCCTGCGCGAGCAGGTCAGGGCCGCCCGCGCGGAAAACTCCGACCTGCGCCGCAGGCTTCACGACGCCCGCGAACGGGCTAAGGCCGCGGTGCGCAGGGCAGAGGAGATGGAGCGGGCCGCCGATGAGGCGAGGACGGCCGCCTCGGCCGCCGGCAGCGCGGGGGAGTCCGAGCTGCGGCGGCTGCGCGAGCGGCTGTCCGACGTGGAGAAGCAGCTCGAAGCCTCGCGCCGGGCCGCGCGCGAGGGCAGGAGCATCGAGGACGCCCGCATCAGGGTGCTGCTCGACGCGCTGCAGGACGCGTCGGCCGGGCTGCGCAGGGAGCTGGCCCTGCCCACCACGATCAGCCGGCCGGCCGATTCGGTCGCCGCGGTCACCGGCGAACGGCCGGGTGTGCGCGTGCCCGCGCGGGCGCTCGCCGACGACGACCCGCAACTCCTCGACCAGCTCCTCGCGCTGCCGCAGGTCCACCTGATCATCGACGGCTACAACGTCACCAAGACCGGCTACGGCACGCTCACCCTCGCTGACCAGCGCAACCGGCTGATGACCGGGCTGGGCGGGCTGGTGGCGCAGACGAGGGTAGAGGTGACCGCGGTGTTCGACGGGGCGGAGCTCAACGCCCCTGTGCAGGTCGTGGCGCCGCGCGGCGTGAGGGTGCTGTTCAGCGCGCCCGGGGAGATCGCCGACGACCTGATCCGCCAGCTCGTCCGCGCCGAGCCGCCCGGCCGTGCCATCGCCGTGGTGTCGTCGGACCGGGAGGTGGCCGAGTCCGTCAGGCGGATGGGAGCCAGACCCGTTCCCTCTGGCTTGCTGCTGCGCCGGCTGGGCCGGGCTTAAGTTACGAATTGGTATGTTCGGGTGAGACCTCGCCCGCCACTTCTGTACTATTTCGCCCCAGTAAAGATCCCCTGGGAGGCGACGCAGTGAGGTTTGGCCGGGTGCCGGTGGCCGTGGGTCTCGCGTTCGGGCTTGTGGTGTCCCCCATGGGGGCGGCGCTCGCTGATCCGAAGCCGACCATCGGGCAGGCCAAGGCCAAGCTCGACAAGCTCAACGACAAGGCCGACAAGGTCGTCGACCGCTACAACACGGCGACCGAGCGCTACAAGAAGGCCAAGGGCACCTACGCGAAGCTGAACACGAGCTACAAGCGCAAACTCCGTACGGTCGCCGACCTGCGCACCCAGATCGCCGACATGGCCGCCACCGTCTATCGGGCCGGCGGCTACGCCACCACCATGCCGGGGCTGGTCGGTGCCGACAACCCGCAGGGACGGCTGGCCGGGATGGCGCTGGCCGGGCAGATGGCCAAAGAGCGCTCGGAGAAGCTGGCCGCGTTCGACCGGGAGAACCGCGGGCTGAAGAAGGAACGCGACAAGGCGCAGGACGCCCTGCGGTCGGCCGACGAGGTCCGTGGCGAGGTCGAGAAGGAGCGCAAGGAGATCCTCGGGCTGATCGCCGAGCAGAAGAAGCTTCTGAAGAAGCTGGGCGCCTACAAGACCGGCAATCCGAACAGCACCGGCATCGAGTACACGGGACCCGCGTCGGGGAACGCCGCGGCGGTGTTGCGGTTCGCGTTCGCGCAGGTCGGCAAGCCGTACGTGTTCGGCGGGACGGGGCCGGGCGGCTACGACTGCTCGGGGCTGACCCAGGCGTCATGGCGGGCCGCGGGCGTGTCGCTGCCCAGGACGACGTGGGCGCAGTGGGCGTGGGGCGCCAGCCGCAAGGTGTCGCTGAACGCGCTCCAGCCCGGCGATCTCATCTTCAGCGAGGGCCTGGGGCACGTCAGCATCTATGCGGGCAACGGGAAGATCGTCCATGCGCCGCAGACGGGCGACGTGGTCAAGGTCGTCAGCCTCTCCGCCTACGGCCGCAACCTCGTGGGCGCCGTCCGCCCGTAATTTCGTCCGCCTTTTACGATGCGCCATCGTTGCCGCCCGCGCGGGCGGCCCTTGATCACGTTCTGCTTCCTTTTGATCACCGTGGGTCCAGCGCATGCGAGGCGGAATGTGACAAACGCGACATTTGGTCCCTGACAAGACCGGTGTTTCGCGAAATGTGAGAAGGGTCACTTTTTGGTAACGGTGCCCCCTGTTCCAGCAGGGGTTCGGACGTTTACTGGGGCCTTTGTCGATCTTTACAGCCTGACTCGGCTTTTGCCGATCCTTGACCGTCCGGCGTAGCTTCTGGCGTCGTCGCGGTGCACAAGCCATGGCGCCGCGAACCCACATCGGTCCCTCCCGATGTGAAGGCAGATGAAGATCCGCTGGTCATCGCCGCGATATCCCCATGACGCGGGCGATGACCTGCCGAATCCGTGCAGTCAGGAGGCACGGAACCGGGGACCCAGCGATCCCAGTTCCCCAGGGATCAGGGGTGAATCGGCGCGCCATCGCGCCGTAGGGCGACTTCCAGGCCCGAATCCGACAGCTAACCCGGTAGGCGTTCGTGGAAGACCCAAGGAGAAATCCTGTCTACCTCCCTGCACAACCCCCGCCTGTCCCGCCTTGCCCTGCCTGGCGTCGTGCTCACGATGACCGTGACGGCCGGAGGTCTGGTCCTCCACGCCCCCACGGCTCAGGCGGCGACGACGAGCGACACGGCCGGCGTCTCCTCGGTGAGGGCGGCCACGGCCGCCGCCACCGCGACGTCGGCCAAGGCGGCTCGCAAGCGAGCAGCCAAGATCGCTCGGCAGAAGGTGAAGGCCGGCAAGGCCATCGCCGTGGCCAAGAACCAGATCGGTGACCCGTACCGTTACGGCGCCACAGGCCCTGGTTCGTTCGACTGCTCCGGCCTCGTCCAGTACGCCTGGAAGAAGGCCGGGGTGGAAATCCCGCGCGTGGCGAGCAGCCAGTTCGCCGGCATCAGGAACAAGGTCTCCTGGCGCAACCTCAAGCCCGGTGACCTCATGTTCTTCAACGGGCTCGGCCACGTGGGCATGTACATCGGCAAGGGCAAGATGATCCATTCGCCGCGGACAGGCGAACGGGTGCGCATCGACAAGCTGGGCGGATGGCGCAAGTCGTCGTTCGTCGGCGCGGTCCGTCCCGGCCTCTGATGAAGCCCCGCCCGGGCCCCCGGGAGATCTTCCGGGGCCCGGGCGGGCTCCCGTGGAAGCCCGCCCCTCCCCTCGTAAGGCGGCCGGCCCCTCGATCGGGCCCACTACGATCGGCAGCGTGTCCGAGCAGGTGAGCCGACGAACTGCGCTGGCCGCGCTCCTCCTCCTCGGCCTCGCCGCCGACGCGCCCGCCCCCGGATCGCCCGTCTTCCCCGCGCAAGCCCGTGACCTGTGGCCGGACGGCCAGGCCACCGCCCGCGGGGCACGTTCCCTCGTCACCGGCCACCGCGCCGCGCCCGGCACGCTCAGCGATCTCGCCCGCCGCGCCGACTCGGCCGGGCTGCGGGTCACGGCCGTGCTCGGCCGCCCGGTGCGGCCCGTGGTCATCGTTCCCGGCTCCGCTGAGGACGCCGCCCGGCTGGCCGGTGTGGAGCGCCTCGACGGGCTGGCGGCGGTGGCCGACGACGGGCGGGTGATCGTCGTCCCCGAGTCGTTCGGCAGGCTCACCTCCACCGGCAAGGACGTCGTCCTCACCCACGAGCTGACCCACGTCGCCGCGGGCACCGGCGGGCTGCCCGTCTGGCTCTACGAAGGCTTCGCCGACTACGTCGCCTACCGGGACGCCGGGCTGCCCGTGCGCACGGCCGCCGCCGAGTTGGCGGCCGAGGTGCGGGCCGGGCGCGTGCCGGCCGCGTTGCCGGGGCCTGAGGCGTTCGCCGTCGGCGGGCCCGACCCCGGACGCCTCGCGCTGGCGTACCAGGAGGCCTGGCTGGCGTGTCGGTTCCTCTCCCGCCGTTTCGGTGAGAGGAGCCTGGTGAGGCTCTACCGTGATGCGCAGGCGGCCGGCGTCGACGAGGCGCTCGCCGCGCTCGGGCTCTCCGTGGCCACGCTGACGGCACGGTGGCGCGCGTACGTGCGGGAGCAGCTCGCGTGAGTGGGGAGAAAGATGAGCGGACGGCGGGACGCGGACGGCCCCTCTGAGGAGGCCGGGGCGGGCGGCGGCGAGGTGACCGCCACAGGGCCCGGTGACGGTGTTCCCGCGGGCGCCGTCAGCGCGGAGGACCCCGCGCGGACGGACGGCGGCGCGGCGGGGGCGTGGAGACGTCGCGAACGGGGGCAGGGTGATGGAGTGCCCGCGACGACGGACGGCCCGGCGCAGGACCCGGGGGAGGAGCCGGTGGTGGACGCGGCCGAGCGCCGGTTCAGGCGGCAGGCCGCCGTGGTCCTGGCGGTGCTCGCGGCGGTGATCCTGGCCGTGGCCGCCTTCAGCACGCCGTGGCGGGTCCTGGCCGCGGGGCCGCCCGACCCGGCGCGAGACTTCACCGCCGCCGAGATCGCCAGGGCGCGGGCCTTCGACGCGGCCACGTCCCTGCCGAGCTATCTCGGGCTGGCGCTCACGCTGGCCTTCGCGGCCCTGCTCGTGGCCACCCCCTTCGGGGCCAGGGTGCTGGGCCGGCTGAAAGGCCCCTGGTGGGTGCGGGTGGTCCTCGGCGTCCTGGTGCTCACCGCGATCGTCGAGGCGGTCAGGTGGCCGCTCGGCGTCTGGTTCGAGACGCTGCTGCGCGACTACGGCCTGTCCACCCAGGACTGGGCGGGCTGGAGCGCCGACCGGCTGAAGAGCCTCGGCGTGGAGGCCTTCCTGCTCTGCCTCATGCTGCTCGTCCTCGTGGGGCTGGCCCGCCGGGTGCGGCGCTGGTGGATCCCGGCGGCCGTCGGGGCGTGCGCGCTGACCGTGGTGATGTCGTTCGTCTACCCGGTGGTGTTCGAGCCGCTGTTCAACGACTTCACGTCCATGCCGCAGGGCTCGCTGCGCGACAACCTGCTGGACATGGCCGAGCGCGACGGCGTGCCGGTGCAGGACGTGCTGGTCGCCGACGCCTCGCGGCGCACGACGGCGCTCAACGCGTACGTGTCGGGCTTCGGCGCCACCCGCAGGATCGTCGTCTACGACACGCTGCTCAAGGCGCCGCAGCCCCAGGTCGAGCTGGTCGTCGCCCATGAGCTGGGCCACGCCGAGGCCGACGACGTGCTCTTCGGAACCCTCCTCGGCGCCCTGGGGGCGGCGCTCGGCGTGGTCCTGCTGTTCCTGGTGTTCGGCGCGGTACGCCGGCGCACCGGAGTCACCTCGATCGCCGATCCGCGCGCGGTGGGTGTGGTCATGGGCCTGATGACGCTGGGTTCGCTGATCATGGGCCCCGCCCAGAACGTGATCAGCCGCCACGTCGAGGCCAGGGCCGACGTGCACGCGCTCGACCTCACCCGGGATCCGGCCACGTTCATCGCCATGCAAAAACGGCTGGCAATTACCAATATTTCCGACTTGTCGCCGAATCCGGTGGAATATGTGCTTTATGCCTCCCATCCTTCCAGCCCTGAGCGCATCGCCCTGGCCCGCTCATGGGCCGAGCTGAACGGCGTCCCGGTGCCGTGACCCATGCGGACGTGCTCTTCGTCACGAACGACTTCCCGCCCAGGCCGGGCGGCATCCAGTCGTTCGTGCACGGGCTCGCGCTGCGCACGCCGGGCGTGACCGTCTACGCCCCCGCCTGGCCGGGGTGCGCGGACTTCGACCTGCGCCAGCCGTACCGGATCGTGCGGCATCCCACGCGGCTCATGCTGCCGGCCCCGGCCGTCGCGCGCAGGGCGGCCGCCCTGGTGGCCGAGCATCGCGTGCGGACCGTCGTGTTCGGCGCGGCGGCGCCGCTCGGCCTGCTCGCGCCGCGCCTGCGCGCGGCGGGCGCGCGGCGCGTGGTGATGCTCACCCACGGCCACGAGGCGTCGTGGGCGAGCACGCCCGGATTCCGCGCAGTGCTGCGCAGGATCGGCGAGCACGCCGACGTGGTGACGTATCTGGGCGAGTACACACGAGCCCGCCTGGCCACCGCCATCCCCCCGGCCAAGCTCGTACGCCTCGTTCCCGGCGTGGACACCGGCCAGTACCGCCCCGGCACGGCCCGCCGGTCCATCAGGGCCGAGCTGGGCCTCGGCGACAGGCCGGTGGTGGTGTGCGTGTCGCGGCTGGTGCCCCGCAAGGGCCAAGATCAGCTCATCAGGGCCTGGCCCCAGGTGCTGCGCGCGGTGCCGGACGCGGTCCTGCTGCTGGTGGGCGACGGGCCCCACCGCAGGACGCTGGAGCGGCTGGCGGCGGGGCACGAGTCGGTCAGGTTCACCGGCGCGGTGCCGGCGGCGGGCCTGCCCGGCTACTACGCCGCCGGCGACGTGTTCGCGATGCCGTGCCGCACCCGGTGGAAGGGCCTGGACGTGGAAGGGCTCGGGATCGTGTTCCTGGAGGCGTCGGCGACCGCGCTGCCGGTGGTCGTGGGCGCGTCCGGCGGCACGATCGACGCGGTGCGGCCCGGCGAGACCGGGCTGGTCGTCGACGGCGAGGACGTCGACGAGATCGCCCGGGCCCTCGTCGAGCTGCTGAGCGATCCCGGCAAGGCGCGCAAGATGGGCGCGGTCGGCCGTGACTGGGTGGCCCGCGAATGGGCGTGGGACCACGTGGCCGCCCGCTTCCGGGCTCTCCTCTAGCCCTTGGCCTAACCCTTGGTCGACCCCAGCGTGAGGCCCGCCACGAACTGCTTGTGCAGCAGCTGGAAGACGATCAGCGTCGGCAGCGCCACCAGCACCGACCCGGCCGCCAGCAGGTTGTAGTCGGTGAAGAACTGGCCGCGCAGGTTGTTCAGCGCCGAGGTGACGGGCAGCTTGTCGCCCGACGACATCAGCACCAGCGCCCACAGGAAGTCGTTGTACATCCACGTGAACTGCAGCGTGGACAGCGCCGCCAGCACCGGCCGGCACAGCGGCAGCGTCAGCCGCCAGTACCGTTTCCACACCCCGGCCCCGTCCACCAGCGCCGCCTCGCTGATCTCCTCGGGGATGGTGCGCATGAAGTTCGCCATCACGAAGACGCAGAAGCCGAACTGGAACGCCACGTGGATGAGGATCAGGCCCAGGTAGGAGTCGTAGAGCGACTGCGAGTCCGACAGCCAGGCGGGCAGCGGGACCAGCGTGTAGAGGGAGTAGAGCGGCGTGATGAGCACCTGCGGCGGCAGCAGGTTGCCGGCGGTGAAGACGATCAGCAGCGCCTTGCGCCCCGGGATGCGCAGCCGGGCGATGGCGAACGCCGTGAACGACGCCAGCAGCAACGTGATCAGCACGCCGGGGACGACGATGATCAGCGTGTTCAGGTAGTAGCGGGGCAGCTCGGCCTGGATCCACGCCTCCGCGTAGTAGCCGAGCGTGAGATCCTCCGGCAGCGAGAAGTAGCCCAGGCGGGCGGTCTCCTCGTACGGCCGCAGCGACGCGTACACGGCCAGCGCGAGCGGCAGCAGCCAGCCCAGCGCCACCAGCGCGAGGAAGGCGTGCAGCAGGATCCGCAGCGGCCGCACCGGGCGCCGCGCGGCGGGCCCGCGTGCCTGGGACGGGGGAGCGGAGGCGGGGGCGGTGAGCGTCATCGTTCCTCCCTGAACAGCTGCGACAGGTAGGTGACGATGAACGCCAGCGAGATCACCAGCAGGATCACCGCGATCGCCGAGCCGAACCCGATCCGGCTGGCCTCGCCCACGATGTTCTCCGTGACCAGCACCGACAGCAGCTCGAGCCCGTTCCTGCCCTTGTTGATGGCGTAGACGATGTCGAACGCCCGCAGCGCCTCGATCACCGTGATGACCAGCACGATCACGTTGATCGGCCGCAGCGTCGGGAAGACGACGCGGAAGAACGCCTGCCGCTCGCTGGCTCCGTCGATCGCCGCCGCCTCCTTCAGTGCCGGGTCGACGGCCTTCAGCCCCGCCAGATAGATGATCATCACGTACCCGACGTGCCGCCACGCGGCGGCGGCCATGACGACCCAGATGTTGATCGAGCTGTCGCCGAGCCAGTCCACGCCGAGCCCCGTCACCGCGTTCAGCACGCCGTAGTCGGAGGAGTAGACGAGCTGCGCGATGAAGCCGACCACGGCCAGCGACAACACCACCGGCATGTAGAGGGCGCTCTGGTAGACGCGCGACAACCGCAGCCGCCGGTCCAGCAGCACCGCGCAGAACAGGCCGAACGGCGTCGCGACCAGGCCGAGGAAGGCCAGCCACAACACGTTGTTGCGGACGGCCGACCAGAACGGAGGATATTCGGCGGCCAGGTCGTGATAGTTGCGCCCGCCGACCCACTCGATGGGGCCGATGCCGTTCCAGGCGGTGCCGGACAGCCCTACGGAGGCCAGCGTGGGACCCCAGACGAGGCTCACGTTGACGACGATGGCCACCCCCAGCCCGATGACCAGGACGGTCACGTCGCGGGCGGAGTAGCGCCGGGTCTTGGCGGCCATCAGCGGAAGATGTTGGCCTTCTGCTTCTCGATGCTCGCCAGTAAGGAGTCGATCTCGTCCGGTTCGCCGACGAACGACTGCAGGGACGGGATCATCACGGTCGAGGCGAAGTCGGGCCGGGTGTCACGGTCGAGGAACTGCGCGATGTGGGTGGCCTTCGACACGAGCTCCGCGCCGCGCTTCTGCAGGGCGCTGTAACCGGACGTGTCGGCCTTGGAACTGGCGGCCAGCGTGCCGGGGTCCAGCTTGGTGGCGACGTTCTGCGACGAGGCCTGGGCGAAGTGCTTGAGCAGCGCCTTCGCGCCGTCGACGTTCCTGGCCTTGGCGGAGATCATGTAGCCGTCGATGGGGGCGTCGATCGAGTCGGTCCCGTACGCAGGGTTGATCTCGGGGAAGGTGAAGAAGTCGAGGTCGTCCCGGTCGGCCTCCGGGAACTGCTGGGCGACGAACATCCCCAGCAGGTACATCCCGGTCTTCTTCTGCGCCAGCGACTGCCCGGCCTCCTGCCAGGTGCGGCCGAGCGCGGCCGGCTGGTGGAACTCCATCAGCCCGCGCCAGGTGTCGAACACCTGCCTGACCCGCGGATCCGTCCACGACTCCTTGCCGCCCATGAGCGAGACGTGGAAGTCGTAGCCGTTCGTCCGCATGTTGAGGATGTCGAACGTGCCCATCGCCGGCCAGCCGTCCTTGTCGGCGAACGCGATCGGGACGAGCCCGTCGGCCTTCATCCTCCTGGCCAGCGCGGTCAGCTCGTCGAGCGTGGCCGGGGGCTCGTACCCCTTCTCCCGCCAGAGGCTCTTGCGGTAGAACACCGCCCACGGATAGTAGGTGAACGGCACGAAGTACTGCTTGCCGTCGGTGCCGGTCGACTGGTCCTTGAACGCCTGCGTGTAGTCGCCGCCGATCTCCCGCCACACGTCGGAGATGTCGACGGCCAGCCCCTGCTGGGCGAAGAACTGCATGCGGTAGCCCGCGAACCAGGTGAACACGTCTTCGGGCGTGCCACGGAGATAACGGTTGATGTTCTCCTGGAACGTGTTGTGGTCCACGGTGTTGATCTTCGTGGTGGCCTGCGTGAAGCCGCCTACCACGGTTTCGAGGGTCTTCTTCGGGATCTCGTCGGAGGCGTTGGAGCCGATCGTGACCGTGCCCAGCCCTCCGCCGCCGGAGGCGGGGCCGGGGTCGCCGGAGCCGCACCCGGTGAGCACGGCCGGGACGCCGAACGCGGCGGCGGCTCCCAGCAGGACATGACGGCGGGAGATGGGTAGCTGTTGGGCCATCGTGGGTTTCCTCCTTGCCGGACCCTTCAGATTCCCCCGAGTTCGCGCATCTTCCTTCATCGAAAAGCCAACATTTCGGACTGTCAACGCACGGTTTCATGACGAATCCCCGGCAGCCGCGCCGCCGCCGCCGTGTCATGATGCGATCGGGATGGTGTCGGAACCTGTTGGGATCTGGTGATGCGATGCTCGCTCCGCAGCGTCAGCAGGCGATTCTCGAACTGGTCAGGCAGCACGGCGGCGTCCGGGTGGTCGAGCTGGTGCGGGTGTTCGGGGTCTCCGACATCACCATCAGACGTGACCTGGAGTCATTGTCGGAGCGCGGCCTGCTGACCAAGGTGCACGGCGGCGCCACCGTCATCGGGTCCACGGACGAGCCCGGCTTCGCCGCCAAGTCGGTGCGGCAGGAGGCGGAGAAGCAGGCCATCTCCCGCCGCGCCGCCGCTCTCGTCCGACCCGGCACCGCCGTGGCCCTGTCGGCGGGCACCACCACCTGGACGCTCGCGCACCATCTGGCCGGAGTCCCCGCCCTGACCGTCGTGACCGACTCGGTGCGCGTCGCCGAGGTCTTCCGGCGCTGCGGCCGGGCCGACCAGACGGTCGTGCTCACCGGCGGAGTGCGCACGCCCTCCGACGCCCTCGTCGGCCCCGTGGCGGTGGCGGCGATCCGCGAGCTCAACGTGGACATGCTGTTTCTCGGTGTGCACGGGATGACCGTCAGAGCGGGCTTCACCACTCCCAACATGATGGAGGCCGAGACGGACCGCGCCCTGGTCGAGTCGGCCGGCCGGCTCGTGGTGCTCGCCGACCACACCAAATGGGGCACCGTGGGCATCAGCACCATCGCCCAGCTCGGCGAGGCCGACATGGTGATCTCCGACGCCGGGCTCGCGGCCCCGGCCAGGGAGGCGCTGGCCGGTCAGGTGGGCGAACTCGTCATCGCGGGGGCGAACCAGCGCCGCCCGCCTGTGCCGCCGGCGTGACGGGGAGATCAGGCAGGCCCGGCACACTCCGGCTCGCCGGTGCGGTGCCGGCGCGCCCGTGACGACGGACCAGGCGACGGACGTGACGAGGGCGGGGCCGCGCCGAACGCGGACCCGCCCTCGTCACAGCGATCAGGCCGCGTCGAGCTTGCGCTGGATGCCGACGAGAATCTGCAATATCTCCGTCTGGGTGGCCTGCATGGTCTTCTGACCCTCCTGCACGACTTCCATGCGGCCTTCTATGGAGTCCATGCGGCCTTCCAGGCCTGTGAGCCTCTCATCGACCCTGGCGAACCCCGCGTCCATCTTGCGGTCGAGATCCTTGACGCGATTGTCCACGCCGTTGATGCGATGGGTGAGGTCTTCCCCCAGCAGCCGCTGTTCCGTGCGGATCTTGACCAGCTCGCCCTGGATCTTGTCGCCGAGCTCGATGCAGGTGTCCTTGATGCTCATGGAAATCTCCCCTACGGTGGTGGGTAGGGACCGGGGATGTGAAGGATCTCCGGTCCTGTTTCTTTGCCACGAGAATACTCCGCGAACTGCCGGCTGCAAGCCGGAATCGAATGGAGATTCCCCTGTTCAGGTGGCACGTGGGAGCTTTAAACCGAAATGATCCGTGTATGTTACGGCGACATATTGCGTTGGTTCCGGCGCTCGTTCTCGCTATCTCCGCGTGCGAGTCGGACATAAATCCCACGGCTTCTGAAGAATCGTCAAATCGTCCCACCGAGACCACTTCGGTGAAGGACTGCTCCAAGGCGACCGCGCGGGATTTCGACGGGGACGGCAAGGACGACGTCGCGGTGGGCAACCGCATGATCATCGGCGGCCAGGTGTCGATCCTGAGCGCGGACCGGCTCGTTCCCCTGACCATCCCCGACAAGGCCGCCGACGGGATCGGCGCCGCGGTGGCGCTGGCCCGGGTCAACGCGGACAACTGCGCGGATCTCGTCGTCGGCGCCCCGTACACCAAGGTCGACGGCAAGGGCGCCGCGGGCGCCGTCTATGTCCTGTACGGCGGGAACGCCGAGCCCGTCAAGAAGGTCGTCTCGCCGCAACCCCAGGCGGGGGCGCGGTTCGGGGCGGCCGTGGCGGCGTACGGCCGGACGATCGCCGTCGGCGCCCCGCAGGAGAAGGACGGCGGCTCGCAGTCGGCGGGCGCCATCTACGTGACCGGCGACGGCACGCCGCCCCGGCGCATCACCCAGGACACCGAGGGAGTGCCGGGCAACAGCGAGCCTTTCGACGGCTTCGGCGCCGCGGTGGCGGTCGGGCCGCTGCGCGACGGGCGGATGGGGCTCGTGGCCGGCGCGCCGGGGGAACGCGACGACGGCGGCGGCAGGCAGCGGAAGTCCCGGACGGGGTCACGCGACGGCGCGGTGACCGTGATCCCGGACGTGCGGGCGAGCCAGATCGAGGCCGTCAAGCACGACGGCGGCGACGGTTGCGCGTTCGGCGAGGCCGTCGTCTACGTGCCCGGCGGCAGGTGGGCGGCGACCCAGCCGAGATGCGGCAAGGTGCAGTTCTTCCACGACGCCGGACTCGCCGGCTCCACGACGTGCGGCGCCTGCGCCGGGAGCACGGGCGGGGGGACCGCGGCCCTGGCCGCCGCGCCCGACGGCCGGGTGGCGGTGGCCTGGGGCGACTCCGCGCAGGTGC
Organism: Nonomuraea sp. B1E8; assembly: GCF_039871515.1. NCBI lineage: Bacteria > Bacillati > Actinomycetota > Actinomycetes > Streptosporangiales > Streptosporangiaceae > Nonomuraea > Nonomuraea sp. B1E8. Next base: position 444,784 of record NZ_JBDPLS010000007.1, read on the forward strand.
TGCCCGCGCAGGAGGGCGGGCGGACCTCCATCGTCCCGGCCCTGCCGGGCGGCAACCTGCCGGTGGCCTTCTACGGGACGCGGCTGGTGTTCGGCATGCCCCGCGATGCGCCGCCCATGGGGGTGACCGTCTTCGACCCGGCCACCGGCGAGAGTGAGCAGGTCATGAGCAGGAGAGGCGACGTGGAGGGCGTCGGGGAGGCACTGGGCTGACCGGCGCGTGGACCCCGCCCCCGGACCTGTACTGCGGGGCAGGGCCCGCCCGCGCCGCCGGGACCTGTGCGGCGGGTCAGGGCCCGCCGTACAGGTCGTCGATCTCCTTCTGGAAGTCGCGCAGCACCAGGTTGCGCTTGATCTTCAGGGTGGGCGTGAGGTGGCCGCTGTCCTCGGTGATGTCGGCGGCCAGGATCGCGAACTTCTTGATCTGCTCGGCCCTCGACACCGACAGGTTCGCCCGGTCGACGGCCGCCTGGATGCCGGCCAGCACCTCCGGATCGGTGCGCAGCCGCTCGGCCGTCGCCCCCGCCGGCATGGCCTCGGGGTCGAGGGTGATCAGCGCGGCCACGAACGGCCGGCCGTCTCCGACGACCATGGCCTGGGAGATCAGCGGGTGGGCGCGCAGCGCGTCCTCCAGGGGCCCCGGGGCGACGTTCTTGCCCGCCGCCGTCACCAGGATCTCCTTCTTGCGCCCGGTGATCCGCAGGTAGCCGTCGGCGTCCAGCTCGCCGATGTCGCCGGTGTGGAACCAGCCCTCGGAGTCGATCACCTCGTCCGTGGCCGCGTCGTTCTTCCAGTAGCCGGCGAAGACGTTCCTGCCCCTGGCCAGGACCTCGCCGTCGTCGGCGATGCGCAGCGTGACGCCCGGCAGCGGCTTTCCGACGGTGCCGATCTTGTTGGCGCCCGGCATGTTGACCGAGCAGGGGGCCGACGTCTCGGTCAGGCCGTAGCCCTCGAAGACCTCGATGCCCACGCCCCTGAAGAAGTGGCCGAGCCGGTCGCCGAGCGCCGAGCCGCCGGACACCGCCGCGGAGAGCCTGCCGCCGGTGGCGGCGCGCAGCTTGGCGTACACCAGCCGGTCGAACACCGCCCGCTTCAGCCGCAGCCCGAGCGGCGCGCCACCGGAGCTCTCGGCGCGGCTCCAGGCCACCGCGACGTCCACCGCGCGGGCGAAGATCGCGCCCTTGCCGCCGGCGCTGGCCTTCTGCTCGGCGGAGTTGTAGACCTTCTCGAAGACGCGCGGCACGCCCAGCAGGAACGTCGGCTGGAAGCCCTGCAGGTCGGGGGCGACGTTCTTCATGTTGGGGGTGTGCGCCATGACGGCGCCCGCCTCGAACAGCACCACCTGGATCATCCGCGCGAAGATGTGCGCCAGCGGCAGGAACAGCAGCGCGGCCGGGTCCTTACGGGCGAACAGCGGCTCGAGAGGCCCGCGCAGCACGTTGAGCGCGGTGAACAGCAGGTTGTCGTGGGTGATCCGGCAGCCCTTGGGCCGGCCGGTGGTGCCCGAGGTGTAGACGATCGTGGCCAGGTCGGAGGAGGCGACCCGCTTCCTGCGCTCGTCGACGGCGGAGGCCGGGACGCCCTCGGTGTCGAGCGTGCCGTCGATCCGCCAGACCGCCTTCAGACCGGGCGCCGCCTCCCGCACGGTCTCCTCGTGCGAGTCGAGTTCGACGAACGCCGCCTTGGCCTCGCTGTCGGCGAGGATCCACGCCACCTGATCGGCCGACGAGGTCTCGTAGACCGGCACGGTGACCGCTCCGACGGACCAGATGGCGTAGTCGACCAGGGTCCACTCGTAGCGGGTGCGCGACATCAGCGCGACCCGGTCGCCGTGCTCGACGCCCGCCGCGATCAGCCCTCTGGCCACCTCGACCACCTGGTCGCGGAACTCGGCCGCGGTGACGACGGGCCAGCCCGCGTCGGTCCTGCGGCGCATGACCACGGCCCCTGGCCGCTCCTCGGCCCGCGCGAAGACGGTGTCGGCCAGGCCGGCGGAGGCGGGCACGTCGACCAGGACGGGGACGCTGTACTCGCGCACGGATCAACTCCTCTTCGTGACGACCTGGCCTGGACGTTACCGCGCCAAGTTACGCGCCGGTAGCTCCGTCGCTGAGGCGTTATGTCACGCTAGCAGCCGGGGCTCTTAGGATTTCCCCCATGAGGGTCCATGTGGTGAGCGACGTCCACGGCAGGGCCGACGCCCTGGCCAGGGCCGGCGACGGCGCCGACGCGCTGATCTGCCTCGGTGACCTGATCCTCTTCATCGACTACGACGACCACGCGCAGGGCATCTTCGCCGACCTGTTCGGGGCGGAGAACGCGTCCGCCTTCATCGCCCTGCGCACGGCCAAACGGTTCGACGAGGCCAGGGCCATGTCGGCGCGGCTGTGGGCCACGCTCGGCGGCGACCGGCGCGAGCACATCGAACGCAACGTGCGCGCCCAGTACGAGACCCTCTTCGCCGTCATGCCCGCCCCCGCCTACCTCACCTACGGCAACGTCGACATCCCCGCCCTGTGGGCCGACTACCTCAGGCCGGGGCTCGAGGTGCTCGACGGGCAGGTCACGGAGATCGGCGGGCTGCGGTTCGGGTTCGTGGGCGGCGGGCTCAAGACCCCCTACCGCACCCCGTACGAGATCGGCGACGAGGAGTACGCGGCCAAGGTCGAGGCGGTCGGCGAGGTCGACGTGCTGTGCTGCCACATCCCGCCGGCCCTGCCCGAACTGCTCTATGACGTGGTGGCCAGGAGGTTCGAGCGCGGCAGCGAGGCCACGCTGGAGGCGATCAGGCGCACCCAGCCGCGTTACGCCCTGTTCGGACACGTGCACAACCCCCTTCACCGCCGCACCCGCGTCGGGCGCACCGAGTGCGTGAACGTCGGCCACTTCCGGGGGAGGGGCGTTCCGTACGTCCTCGAGTGGTGAGCGCGGGCGGCGCCCTCCGGTCCGTCCCGAGCGGCGTGTTGTGCACTACGGTGGTCGCATGGCTGATCGCACCACTTCGAGCACCACCATCGGCGCCGGTCGCGCCGATGTCCTGGCGGTCATCGCGGACTTTCCCGCCTACCCGGAATGGGCCGGGCAGGTCAAGAGCGCGGAGGTCCTCTCCACCGGCCCCGACGGCAGGCCCGAGCAGGTGCGATTCGCCCTCGACGCCGGCCCGATCAGCGACACCTACACCCTCGGCTACGCCTGGCAGGACGACGACGGCGTGAGCTGGCAGGTGGTCGAGCCGGGCAAGATGGTCTCCGACCTCAGGGGGAGTTACCGGCTCGCCGACGCGGGCAGTGGCACCGAGGTGACGTACGAGCTGACGGTCGACCTCAGCGTGCCCATGATCGGCATGATCAAGCGCAAGGCGGAGAAGGTGATCGTGGACACCGCGCTCAAGGGTCTCAAGAAGCGCGTCGAGGGCCGCTGAGTTGAGCCCTCGGGTCCTGCTCTTCACCGGCAAGGGCGGCGTCGGCAAGACCACGGCCGCCGCCGCGACCGCCACGCTCGCCGCGGCCCGCGGCCTCAAGACGCTGATCGTCTCCACCGACACCGCCCACTCGCTGGCCGACGCGCTCGCCGCCGAGCCGGGCGAGATCGCGCCAGGGCTGCACCTGCACCAGGTCGACACCCAGAAGACACTCGAACGCCACTGGGGCGAGCTGCGCGAATACGCCAGGGGAGTGCTGGAGGAGCTGGGCCTCGACGAGGTCACCTCCGAGGAGATCACCGTCCTGCCCGGCGCCGAGGAGATCATCGCCCTGCTGGAGCTGCGCGAGCACGCCCGTGAGGGCCGCTGGGACGTGATCGTGGTCGACTGCGCGCCGACGGCTGAGACGCTGCGGCTGCTGGCCCTGCCCGAGGCGCTCGACTGGCACGTCAGCAGGCTGATGCCGGTGGGCCGCAAGCTCGTGCGGCTGGTCTCGCCGTTCGTGCGCAGCGTGGCTCACGTCAGCGCGCCGGGCGAGGAGGTCATGAGCGCGGCCGAGCGTTTCCACCGCGGTCTGATGGAGGTGCGCGAGCTGCTCACCGGCGACCACGCCTCGGTGCGGCTCGTGCTCACGCCGGAGGCCGTGGTGCTCGCCGAGGCCAGGCGCACCATGACCTCGCTCAACCTGTACGGCTACCGCGTCGACGCCGTCGTGGCCAACCGCGTCTTCCCCGCCGGCGACGCCGACGCGTGGCGCGCGCGGTGGGTGGAGGCGCAGGGAAGGCTGCTGGCCGAGGCGGAGGAGTCGTTCGCGCCGCTGCCCGTCCACGTCGTCCCCTATCTGCCCGCCGAGCCCGTCGGCAGGAAGGCCCTGGCCGAGCTCGGCGCGTCGATGTACGGCGAGTCCGACCCGTTCGCCCCGCACGCGATCGAGCCTCCGCTGCGGATGAGCGCCGACGAGCTGGCCCTCGCCCTGCCCGGGGCCGACCGCGACGACATCGACCTGGCCCGCAAGGGCGACGAGCTGATCGTCACCGCCGGCCCCTACCGCAGGATTCTGGCGCTGCCCGCCGCGCTGGCCCGTCGTAAGATCAGCGCGGCCGCGCTCCGCGACGGCGTGCTCAGCGTGCGGTTCGGCGATCCCGCGTGACGACGATTTCTGCATTACCGTTCAGGTCGGGGAGCGAATCCGCAACCTGACGAGTTGAGGAGGATGAGCGACCCCATACGCAGGGAGGGCCAGATGACCGAGAGCAACGACAGAGATCCGATCGGGACCGTCGCCGACGAGGCGCGCAAGCTGTTGGAGTCGATCCAGGGGCGGGCCACCCGCCAGGTCGGCAAGTCCGTGTTCAACTCGTTCGCCGGCGGCGGTCGCAGGGAACGCGACGTGTGGGAAGAGGCGGTGTCCGAGCCACACGACGAGTACATCTGCCGTGCCTGCCCGGTCTGCCGGGCGATCGCCGCCCAGCGCGAGTCCGGCTCCGACGTGACCGGGCACCTGGTGGCCGCCGGCGGTGAGCTGTTCGCCGCCGTCCGCGGCGCGCTCGACGTCCTCAGCAGGCCGCCCGCCCCTCGCAGGCAACGCGACGATCGGGATCGCCGCGACAACGTGGAACACATAGATCTGGGATAGGGAGACACGGGGCAATGCTCACGATCGGTGTCGACATCGGCGGAACCAAGGTGGCCGCCGGTGTGGTCGACGATGACGGCAAGATCGTCGAACACACGCTCAGGCCCACCGCCGCCGACCGCCCGGAAGTGGTGGCCGAGACGGTGGCCGACGTCGTTCGCGAGCTGGGGGAGGGCAGGCGGATCGAGGCGGTCGGGGTCGGCGCGGCCGGGTTCGTCGACGAGACCAGGTCGATGGTGCGCTTCGCCCCCAACCTGGCCTGGCGCGAGGAGCCGCTGCAGAAGAAGATCAGCGGCCTGCTCGGCCTGCCGGTCGTGATCGAGAACGACGCCAACGCCATGGCCTGGGGTGAGACCAGGTTCGGCGCCGGGCGGGGCCAGTCTCACGTGGTCTGCATCACGCTCGGCACGGGCATCGGCGGCGGCCTGGTCTTCGACGGCGCTCTCTACCGCGGTCGCTGGGGCATGGGCGCCGAGCTGGGTCACATGCAGGTGCTGCCCGGCGGGCGGCCGTGCGGCTGCGGCAACATCGGCTGCTGGGAGCAGTACGCCAGCGGTCAGGCCCTCGTCAAGGAGGCCAGGAAGATCGCCGAGGCGGAGCCGGAGCGGGCCGGGATCCTGCTGGGGCTGGCCGACGGCAAGATCGAGGGCGAGGAGGTCACCGAGGCCGCGCGGCTGGGCGACGAAGCCTCGCTGGCCGCGTTCGGCAACCTCGCCGACTGGCTGGGGCAGGGCATGGCCGATCTGGCCGCGGTGCTCGACCCCGGCTGCTTCATCGTGGGCGGCGGGGTGTCCCGCGCCGCCGACCTGTTCATCGACCGGGCGCGCGAGACCTTCGCCGAGCGGCTCACCGGGCACGGGCACCGGCCGCTGGCCGAGATCAAGCTGGCGGAGCTGGGCGCCTCCGCCGGCGTGGTGGGCGCCGCCGACCTGGCCAGGCGCCGCTAGTCACCCCTACGTGACGATCCGCGTAGCGACCTACAACCTGCACGGGTTGCGCGACGACGTTCCCGCGCTGACCAGGGTCATCACCGCCATGCGCGCCGACGTGCTGTGCGTGCAGGAGGCGCCCAGGTTCGTACGCTGGCGGGCCAGGCGCCGGGCCCTGGCCGCCGCGGCGGGGCTGCGGCCGGCCACCCCGGGCAGGCTCGGTGGCGTCGCCGTGTTCACCGGGCCCCGCGTCAGCGTGCTGCACGCCGAGAGCCACGCGCTGCGGGCCTTCTTCGGGCTGGAGCGGCGCGGGCTGGCGATCGCCGTGGTGGAGGCGGAGGGGACCCGGCTGGCCGTCGGCTCGCTCCACCTCGACCTCAACGACCCGGCCAGGGTGCACCACGCGGCGGAGGCCGTGGCGCTGGTGGAACGCGCGGCCACCCGGCTGGACGCGACGGTGGTGCTCGGCGGCGACATCAACGAGCAGGACCGCCGGCCCGCCTGGCGTTATCTCGCCGGGCGGCTGGCCGACTGTTACGCGGTGGCGCCCAAGGGCGACGGGCTGACCTTCCCCGCGCGGCGGCCGTCCGCGCGCATCGACGGGGTGTTCGCCGCGCGCGACGCGCGTGTCGTCTCCTGCGGGGGAGTGGACGCCCCGATGACCGATCTGGGTGCCGCCTCCGACCATCTGCCGGTCATCGCAGAGTTGCGAGTTGGGCTGTAACGGGCAAGTGGGGCTCGCGAGCCCGTAGCATTCAATCATGACCCGTCGCTCTCAGCGGCGTGCGCTCTCTTTGCTCTTGGCGACGTCCGTGGCCTTGACCCAGGCCGCGCCCGCCGCGCATGCCGAACCCCGTCCTGCCACGATCGAGGCGTGGCAGCAGTCGACCAGCGTGCGCCTCCAGGCTGACGGCTCGCTCTCCGACGTGCTCGCGATCTCGGCCGACGACGTGTGGGCCGTGGGCCAGCAGGAGATCTGGGACGTCTGGAAGAACCGCGGGGCCATCCGCCACTGGAACGGGAAGAGCTGGGCGGAGGTGCCCGTGCGCGACGCCACGGCCGCGGGAAACCTGCGTGGCCTGGCCGCCGTGTCGGCCTCCGACGTGTGGACGGTCGGCGACGGCCACGACGGGCTGCCCTTTCTCGCGCACGGCGATGCGACGGGGTTCGACCGGGTCAGGCCGCAGGGCCTGCGGGCGGGCGACTGGCTCGGCGGCATCGACGCCAGGTCGGGGCGGATCGTCGCGGTCGGCAGCCGCGAGAAGAACGGGCTCATCCTCACCGGCCACGGAGCCTCCTGGACCGTCCACGAGACCAAGGAGAAGGGCGCGCTCTACGCGGTGGCGGACGGGTTCGCCGTCGGCGACACCGGCACCGGGCCGCTGATCGTGCACCAGTCCGGCGGCGCGTGGAAGTCCATGCCGGTGCCCTCGATCCCCGGCGGCTACCTGCGCGACGTGCACGTCGACAGCTCCAAGCGGGCGATGGCCGTCGGCGGCGTCTACCACGGCCCCGGCGACATCAGCCCGCTCGTGCTGACCTGGAACGGCAAGCGCTGGCGTGAGCAGCGGCTGCCCCGCTCCGAGGCCCGTCTCTACGGCGTGACGGGCGACGGCAAGGGCCGCTACTGGATGGCCGGCTACGACCCGTCGCGGGCGGGGGAGCCGTTCATGATGCGCTGCGAGAAGGGCGACTGCGAGATCATCCGTGGCCGCGCCAAGCACGGCAGGAGCAGCGTGCGCCTGCAGGCGGTGGCCTATCTCGCGGGCAAGGGCGCGGTCTGGGCGGTCGGCCACGCGGTCGACACCGCCGACCGCTACACCGACGTGGTGGAGGCGTTCGCGCCGAAGACCACCACGTCGAAGTCGTAAGGCGGGGGCCTCACAACACGGCGCCGTCGTCCCAGCCCGAGTCGTTGGACGGCGGGCCGTCGCCCATGCGCACCACCAGCGCCACGAACCCGCCGATGAACGCCGCCACCGCCGTGAACAGCGCCCACCCCTCCATGTGCCAGCTGGCCATCGCGGCGACCAGGAGGTAGGCGGGGCCGCCGAACAGCGCCACCCAGGCCAGCTTGGTCGGCAGGTCGATTTTGGGCAGGGGAGGCGGCGGAGGCGGCACGAAGTGACCTTCGTCCTCCTCGTCGCCGTCGTCACGCTGGTCCGTGTCGCCTTCGGGCTCGTCCGGCCCGTCGGGCTCGGCCGCGGGCTCCTCGGAGGGCTTGACCACCCTGCGGGTGGGTTCGGCGGGGACGTTTTCGCTGTCCGGCCATGGCTGGTCGGCCGAGTCGCGCTCGGCGGTGTCGTTGAAGGACGCGACGATCTGCCGCCAGACCTCGTCCTCGTCACTCTGGGGCGTCACCTAGATGGGCCTCTCCACAGCGATCGCGACTTCCCCCTGGGTGCGATCAGTCCCTCTGCAAGGGTACCGAGGCATGTGTCCGGATGAAGCCGAGGCTCCCGGCAAAGATCCTGTCGGCATCGTTGTCCAGCGTCGCAACATGGTAGCTATCGGTAAGCTCCTCGATCGTGGCCTGCGGCACCTTCTCACGGATGATCGCCACACTCGCCGGCTTCACCACGTGGTCATCGGTGCTACGGAAGACCAAAAGCGGTTGTGTCACCTTCGCCAGGTCGGCCTGCACCAGCGACCACAGTTCCGGCAGCGAGGCGGCCGCCTTCACCGGGGTGCGGGTGTAGGCCAGCTCGGTCACGCCGGGCTTCTTGACGTCGCCCGCGACGCCGGGCACCGACGGCACGAACCATTTCAGCAGCGGGGCCAGCCTCATCAGGGGCACGTCGTTCGCGATCGACGGGTTGACCACGATCACGCCCCTGATCGCCGGGCCGTGCACCTCGGCCAGCCGCAGCGCCAGGCAGCCCCCGAGCGACAGCCCTGCCACGAACACCTCCGTGCAGCGGCCCTGAAGGATCTCGAACGCCTTCTCCACCTCGGCGTACCAGTCCTCCCAGCGCGTACGGTTCATCTCCTGCCACCGGGTGCCGTGCCCGGGCTGGCGGGGCAGTGAGACGCTCACCCCGTGCCCGGCCAGGAACTCGCCCCACGGTCGCAGCGACTGGGGCGTGCCGGTGAACCCATGGCACAGCAGCACCCCGACCTGTCCTGCTTCGTGGTGGTAGGACTCCGCGCCTGGCATGAGCGGCATAACAGCTCCTCCGTGCTGTTTCATTCCGGCAATTTCACCCGGAACTGCCCGATCGTCGCACGTTCTAGGGGGTTTGTGCGAGAGGTGGTGTAGGAGCATCCCCCGCGGGATGGGAAGATGACTCTGATCGCCGACAATGCGCTGAGGAAGAGGTGCCGGGGTGTTCTACTGGGTGGTCAAGGCCATCTTGGGGCCGATCCTCCACCTTGTCTTCAGGCCATGGACCGAAGGCGCGGACAACGTGCCCAGGCAAGGGCCGGCGATCCTGGCCGGCAACCACCTGTCGTTCGCCGACCATTTCTTCGGGCCGCTGCAGATCCGCCGCAAGGTCATCTCCCTGGGCAAGGCCGACTATTTCACCGGGCGTGGCGTGAAGGGCTTCTTCACCCGCCTGTTCTTCAGCGGCGTCGGCACCGTGCCGATCGACCGGTCGGGCGGCAAGGCCAGCGAGGCCGCGCTGCGCACCGGGCTGCGCATCCTGCGCGAGGGCCACATCCTGGGCATCTACCCCGAGGGCACGCGCTCGCCCGACGGCCGCCTCTACAAAGGCAAGACCGGCGTGGCCCGGCTCGCGCTGGAGTCCCGGGTGCCGGTCATCCCCTGGGCCATGATCAACACGTACGAGATGATGCCGCCCGGACGGCCGCTGCCCAAGCTCGGCATCAGGCCGGGCGTCAGGTTCGGCAAGCCGCTCGACTTCTCCCGCTACTATGGGATGGAGGATGATCGGCTGGTGTTGCGCGCGGTGACCGACGAGATCATGTACGCGCTGATGGAGCTGTCGGAGCAGGAATACGTCGACAAGTACGCCGCCAGCGCCCGCGTCGAGATGGAGCGGGCCGCGCGCGCCGCCGCGGGGAAGAGCTAGAGCGGCGGCCATGGTCGCTCGCCGTAATGGCGTGCTAACGTGGAGTCATGTCGGACGGTGGTGCTCGCGCGTGACCGTCCTCCGCTCATGGGCCGGCGTGTGCCTCCGGGCATGCCGAAGCCACGTCACGTCTCAGTGGGACGACCGTAAGGCACGTTCCGTCTTCCGCATGGCGGTCGTCATCGTATGCAGCTCTTCACGGCTGAGCCGGTCGATCAGGTAGGCGCGCACCACCTCCACGTGGCCGGGCGCCACCCGTTCCAGGCAGCTCATGCCCGCGTCGGTGAGCACCGCCAGCACCCCGCGCTCGTCCGAGGGGCAGTGCGCCCGCTCCACCAGGCCGGCCTTCTCCAGCTGGGTGATCTGATACGTCAGCGCGCTCTTCGTCGCCACGACGTCTCTGGCCAGCTCCGTCATGCGCATCTGGCGGTCGGGGGCGGCGGAGAGGCGCACCAGGATCTCATACTGCGGGTGCGTCAGCCCCGCCGCGGCCTTGAGCTGCTCCTCGATGCGGCGCTCCAGCAGGTGAAAGGTGGACACGAAGGCGTGCCACGCCGCCATCTCCGTCGCGTCCAGCCATCGGGGGTCCATCACCGCCTCAGTGTAGGGGCAGGCCGCGCCGCTCCTGAGAACAGGTCTTTGACTCGGCGGCCTGACTTGTTGTTCGGCTTTGAACATCACGGCTAGAGTTGTCGTTCAAAACTGAACGACAATCAAGGAGGTCGCATGATCGAACAGGCGCGCCCCATCGTCCTGCTGCTCGCGAGGGTCGCCGTCGGCGTGATCTTCATCGTCCACGGCTACCAGAAGTTCGCGACCATGGGCATCGCGGGCACCACCAAGTTCTTCGAGTCCGTCGGCATCCCGCTGGCCGGTGTGGCCGCGCCCGCGGTGGCCACGCTGGAGGTCGTGGGCGGGCTCGCGCTCGTCGCCGGCGCCGCGCTGCCGATCGTGGGCTCGCTGCTGGCGCTCACCATGGTGGGCGCGATCGTCTTCGTGCACGGCGCGAACGGCTTCGCCGCCGGCGAGGGCGGCTACGAGTTCGTCCTGGCCCTGGCGGCGGCCAGCCTGGCCATCGGCTTCAGCGGCGGCGGCGCGTTCGCGCTCGACCGCGTGCTGGGCCGCCGCGGGGGCGCCGCCACGGTCACCGCCTAAGCGCCACGGGCGGGCGCTCAGGACAGGTGGGCGCGGATCTGCCGGACGTGCTCGGGAGTCGTCCGGCAGCAACCTCCGATCAGCGACGCACCCGCCCGCTGCCACTCCTTGGCGGCCTGGCCGTACTCGATCGGGTCGGCCAGGCCCACCCAGCGGCGACCGGCCGGGTCCCACGACTCGCCCGAGTTGGGGTAGACCACCACGGGCAGCGCGCCCGACAGGCACGAGATCAGCCCGGGGATGTGGCGCGGCGCGGTGCAGTTGACGCCGACCGCCACCACCTGCGCATGCCCCGCGAACAGCGCGGCGGCCTCCCGGATCGGTGTCCCGTCATTGAGGTGCTCGCTGTCCCTGCAGGAGAAGCTCACCCACGCCTTGACCTCCGGCGTGTGGCTCAGCAGCCGGGCCAGCGCCCGCGCCTCGGGGCGGGACGGGATCGTCTCGCAGGCCAGCAGGTCGGCACCCGCCCCGGCGAGGATCTCCCAGCGCGGCAGGTGCCAGGCGAACAGGCCGTCCTCGTCGAGGTCGTAGTCGCCGGTGTATTCCGCCCCGTTGGCCAGGTAGGCGCCGTAGGGGCCGACCGACGCCGCCACCAGCCCGCCGCCGGCCTCGTCACGGGCCTGCCCCGCGAGCTCGACCGACAGCCTGAGCAGCCGCTCGGCCTGCGCCACGTCGAGCCCGCGCCGGGCGAAGCCCGGGATCGTGGCCTGGTAGCTGGCGGTCGTGGCCACGTCGGCGCCCGCCGCGAAATAGCCCGCGTGCGCCTGCCGGATCAGCTCCGGCTCCTCCAGTAGCAGCCGCGCCGACCACAACGCGTCGCGCAGATCCGCGCCGAGCCGTTCGAGCTGGGTGGACAGGCCGCCGTCCAGGACAAGTGTCGTCACCTCTTCAGGGTATGAGCAGCCGGACGGCCTCCAGACGACGCGGACGCCCCGCCGGGACTCAGGGCGCCGGGATCGGGACAGTGGCCAGGCGGGAAAGGGCCACACGATCCAGCACGACCACCTCGCCGGTGGAGATCTCGACCCATCCCCGGCGCTCGAACCCGCGCAGGGCACGGTTGACGCTCACCCGGGTCGCGCCGATCTCGGCTCCCAAGCCCGCCTGGCCGCCGTGGAGCGGCACCCGGCCGCCGGCGCAGCGGCGTACCAGCCAGGCCGCCACGCGCGTCGGCACGTCGCGCACCGCCGCGTCGGTGAGCCGCTCGTCGAGATCGCGCACGGTCTCGGCCAGCGTGCGCAGCAGCCGCGCCGCGACCTCCGGTTCGCCGGCGACCAGCTCCAGCACGGCGGAGCGCGGCACGTACGCGACCTCCACCGCCGTCAGGGCCGTGCGCGTCGCCCGGTGCGGGCCGTCCACGAGCAGGGCCGTCTTGTCGAACGCGACCGGCGCCGCCTCCACGGCGAGGACCACCTCCCGGCCCTCCGCGCTCACCCGCCCGGCCTTGACCCGCCCGTCGAGCAGCACGATCAGGTGGCCGGCGGGATCGCCCTCGGAGCACAGCACCTGCCCTGCCGGATAGCGCCTGCGCCGCGCCGCCAGACCGCGCAACCGTTCCTCTCCCAGCCGGGCGAACATCGGCAGGTCGGCCAGCGTGTACGTCATGTATCCCGATATACACCATCGCCGTGCCCCACGATGCTGAGCGAAAGGAGGGGGCCGGCCTAGCGTTCGGGGCATGGCGAGATACGTACTGCACCTGGCTTTCGACGGCGACCCGCGGCGGCTCGCCGCCCGGCCCGCGCACCGGGAGCACCTGCGCGGGCTCAAGGAGGAGGGGCGGCTGGTGACCGCCGGGCCGTGGGCGGACGACACCGGGGCGCTGCACGTCTACGAGGTGCCCGGGGAGGAGGACCTGCGGGAGATCCTCCTCCGGGACCCGTACACGGCGGCCGGCGCCTACGAGGTCGTCCTGCTGAAGGAGTGGACGCCGATCATGTGACCGCCCCCGTGACTAGGCTAGGCGCGCTTCCAGAACGGGCCGCGACCCCCCCGAGGCGGCTCACCTGGAGCCGCCGGCCCCGAGGACGGGTTCGGTGCGGCGGAGTGGCCGACGAGCGCGGTGAGGACGGCGACGGCGCGGTCGTGCAGCGCCTGAGCGTCCGCGCCCGGCCGCTCGGCCGCCTCCAGCTCGCGGGCCAGCGCCGCCAGCTCCTCGTTTCCCCCGAGGTACGCGGCCAGCGCGGCCAGCCGCGAGCCCAGGTCGGCCAGGTAGAGCAGGTCGGGCGCGGGAAGCGCCGTCAGCCTGCCGAGTTCGGCCACCAGCTGAGGCCGTACCGACGCCACCGGGTCAGCGCGCCGCGGTCCGGACCTCCGGGAGCGGGCACTGCCGCGAGGCGAGCCCGGCCGCGCGGGAGCCCCCGGCGCCGGAAGCGGGCCGACGGCGCCGGCGTCGCCGAGCAGCCCCTGCTCCGTGCCCGGGGCGAAGCCCTGAGGCTGCCGCATGTGTACGGCGGCCGCCGGCGCGGCGGCCATCATCGTGTGCCCGAAGGCGCCCATCGGCGCCGCGCTCCGCGGCATCTCCCATCCGCTGGGCGGCTCGACCGGCTGGATCACGCGGTGCTCGGGGCCGCCCTCGGCGACCTGCCTGGTGTCGATCGCCACGTACGCGGTGAAGCGGCAGAGCACACCGTTGTCGAGGGACGTGCGCACGATCCTGGACTCCAGGTCGTGCTCGCCCATGGCGTACCGGTCCTCCAGCTCCCGCAGGTGCGTGCGGGCCCAGACGGCGCGGATGGCCGGATGGTCCACCCCCACGCCCGGAACCTGCTGCTCCCACGGCCCGCCGGCCGCCATGCCGTGCACGGTCAGCGAGGAGCCCTCGCGATACCGGCCGAACACCCGCAGGGGCACGCCGGGGAAGATCGAGCCGAGATGCGTGACCGTGTCCGGCTCCAGGTCGAGGCCCTTGATCGACAGGTCGGTGACCAGGGGAGCGCCGATCCTGCGGTGGATCTGCTCCATGGCGGCGTCGAGCCGGTCCTCCGACTCGACCAGCTCGCACCTCCCCGCGCCCAGCCCGGCCAGCCGGCCGAGGAACCCGGCGTTCACGGCCCTGTCGATGCCGACGGTGTGCACGCGCATGGCCGACAGCGCCCCGCCGGCCTGCTCCAGAATCTGGTCCTCGTTGCCCACCTGGCCGTCGGTGACCAGCACGACGACGCGTTCGCGCCCGGACGCGGCCCTCAGGAGGGCGACGGCCTGGAGCAGCGGGTCCAGCAGCTCGGTGCCGCCTCGGGCGTCGACCCGCGCGAGATGCTCGACGGCGCGGTAACGGTTGCGGTCGGACGCCTCCACCAGGCCCTCGAACGCCTGCTCCACCACGGAGTCGAAGGCCAGCACCGCGAACCTGTCCTGGGACGTCAGCGTGTCCACGATGCGCGCGGCGGCCCGGCGCGCGCACACCATCTTCCAGCCGCCCATGCTGCCGGAGCGGTCGAGCAGCAGCACCACGTCGCGGGGCGCGCGCGTGGCCTGCAGCGGCGGCGGCACGACGGTCAGCGCGAACGTGCCCCCGCCGTCGAGCTGCAACGACGTGGACGCGTCGAACGACATGCGCAGGATGAAGTCGCGGTCGAGCCGTTCACCAGGACGCAGGCGAACCGTGTGGCCCTCCTCCTCGACCACGTGCAGGCTGGAGGCCAGCTCGCGCAACTCCAGGCCCGCGGCGTCCACGCGCGCGCTGAGCGAGAGCCGTACCGGGTCGGGGAAGCCGGGCAGCAGGACGGGAGGGCTGATCCTGGACGCGTCCGGGACGGCGTCGGTGTCGGGCGCGGCGCCGTCGCCGGCGGGCCGCCCGTCGATGGGGGTGCCCGGGATGTAGCGCGGCGCGACGACCAGCGGGAACCTGAACGTGGCCGCGCCGTCCTCGTACGGCAGGGGCTGGCTCATGGTCAGCCGGACCGAGACGCGCTCGCCGGGCAGGATGTTGCCCACCCTGATCGTGAAGACGTCCGGCCGGTCCTCTTCGGCGATCGCCGCCCGCCTGCCCTCGCGCAGCGCCTGGTCATAGTCGGCCCTGGCCTGGCCGCGCTCCTTCAGCACGCCCTCGATGACCCGGTCGTCGGCCTCCATCCTGAACCCCGTCACGGCGGCCCGGTCGGGCAGCGGGAAGACGTACGTCGCCTCCAGGGTGACGTCGAACGGGTTTCTGAACCCCTGGGTGACCTCGACCCCGGCGATGAGCCCCGAGATGTCGGCGGCCACGTCCACGCTTTCGAGCGGCAGGTTGCCGCGTTCGGTCCGCAGGGCGCCGAACCCGGCGTCCGGCACCGGCAGGCACCGTGCGGGCTCCAGCGAAGTGATCCTCATCAGATACCTCCGTGGAAACCCCCGCCTTCAGGCGGGGGAGGAATCGGACCCCTGCGGAGCAGGACAGGGGCAGCCGATTCGCCGTCAGGCGAACCGGCGTATCGAACACACACGCGGCCCTTAG
>NZ_JBDPLS010000008.1:0-459392 GCF_039871515.1 Nonomuraea sp. B1E8
GGCAAGGTCGACGCTCTGGACGGCAGGGTGGGGTCGGTGGAGACGAAGGTCGACGCCCTGGACGGCAAGGTCGACGCTCTGGACGGCAGGGTGGGGTCGGTGGAGACGAAGGTCGACGCCCTGGACGCCAAGGTCGACGCCAAGTTCGCAGAGACCGACCGCAGGCTCGACAAGCTGGAGAGCAAGGTCGACGGGCTGCAGGGGACGCAGCTCGAGATGATGGACATACTCGTCGCGATCCAGCGCAAGCTCGACGTGAACTGACTCCAAGCCCCTCCCGGAGGGCGGGCCCGCAAACGATGCGGACCCGCCCTCCGTGTGCTCAGGACCCCCTGGCCGGGCACCCGGCAACCGGACGATCCGTCCGGATGGGCCGGCGTCAGGATCCGGCCGCCGTCCCCTTCAGCCGGTAGGGCAGCAGGACCACCCCGGACGTGTACGCCCTGGTCTCGATGAGGTCGAACATCGACCGGGTGCCCTCCCGGAACAGCAGGCCGTCGCCGCCCGCCCGGCCCACGAAGAAACGGGTGCACCCAGAGCCGGAACTCGTCGAGCAGGCCGTGGTCCATCAGGGTGTGCGAGAGGTGGCGTATCCGCGCGGAGCGGGTCGCCGGCGGCGCCCGGTCCCGCTCCGCTCCTCCTTCGCCGCGTTCGTCGACGCCCGGACCGCGCTGCGCTCAGGACGGGCCGACGCCGCGCTGGTGGACAGGGCCTTCGCGTTAGGCGGTCGGCTGCTCGGTGAACTGGGCGAGACCCGCTTGACGAAAGAGTCTGCGTAGGTAGCGGCCGATCTCTTCGGGGCTCGGCTCGCCGGGTTCTAGGACGAGGCGGTGGATGATCGCCCCGGCCATCATGTCGAGCAGGACGTCGATGTCGGAGGTGGGGTCGAGCACGCCTTCGTCCTGCGCCCGGCGGAGCAGCGCGCGCGAGCGTTCACGTCGGGGGAGTACGTGGTGTTTCCAGTACGCCTCCAGCAGCGCCGGATGGTTGGAACCAGCGCCGAGCAACCGCGCGGACAGCGCCCGGTAACGGGGATCGGCCAGCGCCTCACCCCACCGCGGCAGCAGCGTTTCGAGCAGCTTGGGTAGTTCGCTGGCCGCGCGCACTGGCGCCACGCCCGGGATGTCGTCCCGGGCCTTCTCGATCGCGTCCGCGAGCAGGTCCTCCTTGGACCTCCAACGCTTGTAGACGGTCACCTTCGCGACGCCCGCGCGCTTGGCGATGCCCTCCATGCTGGTCTGGTCGATACCACGCTCGATGAGCAGGTCGACGGCCGCGCGCAGGATCGCGGCGTCGGCGTTGGGGTCGCGGGGACGTCCCGGGCCCCTGCGCGGCGTCGTCTGGGCGGTCATCGGTCCATCCCGGTGCGCAGCGAGTCAGTGAACCACCGGTGCAACGCGTCGGGTTCGTCGCCCCGCCAGCCCAAGTGCCCGTCGGGACGGATCAACTGCGGCGAACGCGGCGCGCCGGTGGCGAACAGGGTGGTGAGGTCCTGCCCGAGACGTTCGCGGGCCGCGTCCTGGAGTGCGGCGACGTCGGTGCCGGGGCGAGCGAGCAGGACCCAGGCGGGGCACAGTTCGGTGTAGAGCCGCGTCGGGCTCCCGTCGGCGCGAGTGCATGCGCGGTCCGGAACGCGGTCGCCCGGCCGGGGCTGACGGCCTCGGCCACCGAGCGGGCCTTTCCTGTAGCTCACCCACAGTTGCGACGCCGTGCGGGTCGCCTGGCGCTGCACTCGGGGCGAGTTGAGCAGCGGAACGAAGATCCGGTCACGGACGAACCGGGCCGCCGCTCCCTCACCCACCAGGATCTTGGTGTTCGTCGTGGTGGTACGCAGGACTTCGGTGGCCAGCGGACGCCGCTCGGCGGCGTAGGTGTCCAGCAGCGGCTGGCCCGCTTTGCCGCGCACGACCAGCGCCAGCTTCCATGCCAGGTTCTCGGCGTCGCCGATGCCGGTGTTCATGCCCTGGCCGCCGATGGGGCTGTGGATGTGCGCGGCGTCACCGGCCAGCAGGACGTGGCCGTTGCGGTAGTCGGCCGCGAGCCTGCGGTGGATGCGGAAGACCGAGGTCCAGACGACATCACGGATACTCACCCCGGTCTCTCCGGCACGTTCGGGAAGCATGCGCTCCAAGCGCGCGACGATGTCGGCCTCGTCGAGGCGCCGATCCAGGACCGGCACGTCGGCCATGAGCCGCCACAGGTCATCCTTGCCATCCGCGTCTGGCATGGGGATCGCCAGGAGCAGGCCGTCGCGGTGGAAGAACCCTGCCGACACTGTCCGGTCCCGGTCCCAGTCGGCGTGAACATCGGCCAGGAGGAACTGTTCCACGACCGACACCCCGGGAAAGTCGATCCCGGCGGCTTCGCGCACGGTGCTGTGCGCGCCGTCGCACCCGGCGAGCCATCCCGCCTGCCCGTGCGTACCATCGGCGAACTCGACCCTCACCCCGTCGTGGTCTTGCGTCGCTGCAGTGACCGTCCTGTCCCACTCGACCTTGCCGCCCAACTCGCCGAGTCGTCGCCGCAGTCGTTCCTCGATCTGGGCCTGGGAGACGAACAGCGCTTGCACCGACTGCCGGTCGTCCGGCGCGAACCGCATCGTCGCGATCGGCCGTGAACGTACGTGCATCCGCATCCCGACCGGCGACAGCGAACGTTCACGAAGGTCACCGACGGCCCCTATACGTTCGAGCACCTCCACGCCGCGCGCGTGCAGGATGTTCGCCCGCGACGTCGAGGACGGGGTGTGCGCACGGTCCACGACCCGCACGCCGATCCCCTGCGCGGCCAGCCCACAGGCCAAGGTCAACCCCGTCGGCCCCGCCCCGACGACCAGCACGTCCACGCGCTCCATATCGCCTCCAATTTTCATACGCATACGGCTTCGTATGGAATATAGTTCGCCCCCATGGGCCTGGACAACCGGCGCCCCAGCGCATAAGGCGAAGCCCCATGCTCGTTGGCCTCCTGTCAGCTCGCCGAGCTGTACCGCTGGAGGCCTGCGCGAAAGACCGGTGAGAGCGTGCTGACCGGGCGCGACGACGTCCTGACCTACACCGGCGAGCCGCTGCCGGCCGATCTGGAGGTCATCGGTGTCCCCGCCGCCGAGTTGCACGTGACCTCCAGCCTCGCGCACACCGACTTCTACGTGCGCGTCAGCGACACGGCGCCCTCAGGCACGATCACCCATGTCTCCGACGCGCTGCGCAGGTTCGCCGCCGACCGGCCGATCGATGGACGGATCGAGATCGAGCTGGCGCCCGTCGCCCACCGGTTCAAGCGCGGCCATCGCGTTCGCGTGCAGGTCGCCAGCGCTGCCTATCCGCGCTGGGACCGCAACCCCGGCACCGGAAAGCCACCCGCCACCGCGAACACGACGCGCACGGCCGACCAGCAGATTCACCACAATCCCAGTCGTCCGTCGGCCATCGTGCTGCCGGTCGCCTGAGGCGGCGAACCGCGCTGCTCTCGCCGCTCGGGCCGCCGACGCCGCGTGGTGGACAGGGCCTTCGCGGACTTCGCGCCGCAGCGCGGATTTCCGGGCCATGTGGCCATCCGCGGCGAACGGGTGGCCTGGCGGCGCGGCGGCGGTGTCGGACCGGCGGAGGTGCTGTGGCTGGACCGCAGGGTGGCGGGGCGCTGACCTGGGCAGGCAGGGCGGCGACGGGGAGCCGGGCCGGGGCCTGACCTAGGCCGGCAGGGCGGCGAGGAGGAAGGCGAGCCGGGCGGCGGCGGACTCGACGTCTTCCGAGGTGCCCAGGCGGTAGCCCCAGGAGGTGATGAACGCGCCCTCGTCGGAGCAGGTCACGGTCTCGGCGAGGGTGGCGGAGAAACGGTTGCGGACCGACACGTAGGCAGGGTCGCTGGACAGGGCGAGGCTCTGGACCGACAGGTCCGCGTGACGACCCGCGTGCCAGGCGAACCGCTCGAGGCAGAGCGCGGTATCAAGCATCATGCGTCACCTCCGCAACGTCTCGCGACAGAATTGCACGATCTTGGGTCGGGAGGCAAGCAATTGCTGCGGTTAATGTGCGGTTTGTTGCCGGTAATCGTGAAGAACCCTGATGATGACCTCCCGCCCGGACTCCTCGAACTCGGCCACCTTCGCGAAGTCGTCGAACGCCCGGACGTAGAAGGCGATGTCGTCGGGGTCGCGCAGGATGAGGTCCTTGGTCATGGTGGCCACGCCGACCATGGAATCGTTGTAGATCCAGAAGCCGTTGACCGGGTTGGACGGGAACTCGGCGTCGAAGGGGATCACGCCGAACTCCACGTTCGGCAGCGTGCTGACGGCCAGCAGGCGGTCGAGCTGGCCGCGCATGACCTCGGGCGGCGCCAGGAGGGTGCGGAGCGTGGACTCCGACACCACGAACCGGAACGTCCTCGTGCGGTCGTAGAGGATCTCCTGGCGCTGCATGCGCACCCTGACCGCCGCGTCGATCTGGTCGGCGGCGCTGTAGAGGCGCTTGACCTTGCGGAACACGTGCCTGGCGTATTCGGAGGTCTGCAGCAGGCCCACGACGATGCCGGGCTCGAACACCCGGAACAGCTTGGTGCGCGCCTCCAGGTCACGGACGTCCTCCTGGAGGGCGGCCAGCCCGCTGCGGTGGCGCTGCTTCCAGTCGTCGTGCCGTTCGAGCAGCGCGATCGCCTGCCGGATCAGCTCGTCGGTCGTGTCGGGCGAGGCGCGTACGGCCTGCGCCCACACGACCACGTCGTCCTCGGTGGCGGTCTGCCTGGCGTTCTCCAGGCGCGAGACCTTGGACGGTTGCCAGCGCAGCAGCTCGGCCAGCTCCTTGCCGGACAGCCGGGCTGCCTCGCGCAGCTGGCGTAATTGGCTGCCGAGGTCGACCCGCGCCTGCTGAAAGGACGTCACGCCGCAAGAGGCTAGCCCTGCTTGCGTCGATCATGCCAGTGGGGTACGCGATTGTGATCAACCGGTGGCCGTGGGTGTTCCTCCGCAGGTGGGGAAAGCGGTTGCCGGGCCGTCGGTCAGGACCCGGCGGGCGATTTCGGTGATGAGCTCGCGGGGCACCTCGACGGCGCCCTCGCCGTCGAGCACGTCGCGGAGGTCCGCGAGCGCCTCCGCGTCGGTGACCTGGAGGCCCTGGACGACGATGGTGCCGCGGTCGGTCTCGTACAGGGTGGGACAGGCGCCCGCCTCTGAGGTGGACCCGAGGAACCGCATACGCATGACGATCCTTCCCCGATGAAAGATGCAATTGCGCGCAATTGTATGGCTCGGGAGCCTATATGTGATCGTTTCTCCGAAAATCGTGATATCTAGTCAATTGAGCGCGCCGTCCACGAAGTCCTGGGCCCGCTCGAATCGGTCAGAATGATGCTCTGGTGGGACCCTGTGCCGGCCCCGCGAACCGGGTCAACCGAGCGCCTGCATGAAGGGGAGGAACTGGCGTGAGCGGTCACCGGGCAGGTCGTCGCCGCGCACCATGAACGCGACCTCCCACGGCCGGCCGATGCCGTGCTCGCCCGCCCACCGGATCATGGACTCGTGGGCCAGGTCGAAGTCCATCCGCACCTGGCCGCCCGCGTCGAGCGCCAGGTCGCCGATCAGGGCCCGCGCGGTCTCCTCGTCGCCGGCCACGACCGGGCCGATCACGGTGTCGTCGTCGTTGCGCCAGCACTGGCCGAAACCGCCGGCCGCCACCCTGACCCGCTCGCCGAACGTGAACATCCGCCGCAGCGCCGCCGATCTGTCCATGCCGAACACCTCGGCGTCGAGCGCGAGGATGGCGTCGAGGTCCGCTTCTGTGGCGGGACGGGTCAGGCCCGAGGGCTCACCCGCGAAGACGCCCGTGTGCTTGGCCACCCGGCCGACCGTCCGGAAGCCGAGCTGCTCGTAGAGCGGCCGGCCCTGCCCGGTTGCGTGGAGGAAGACGGTGCGGTCGCCGGCCCGGTCGAGCACGTGCCGCATGAGCGCGCGGCCGAGGCCCTGCCTGGAGTAGCGGGACGCGGTGAGCACCATGCTGATCACGGCGTGCCCGTCGCCGTAGGGGGTCAGGACGTTGCACGCGGCCAGGCCGTCGCCGTCAGGGGCGTCGATGCCGTACGGCTCGCCGATCTCGAACAGCAGGCGCCACTTGTGCTCCTCGGGCGGCCAGTCGCGGTCTTTGGCCAGGCGGACGCAGTCGTCAAGGTCGTCGATGGTGAGGCGGCGCATGGGACCTCATCCTTCTGCATCGGCGGGCATGATCTCAAAAGGTTTCTGCAGCAGGATGAAGGCATGGAGTGCGTTGTAGCGGTCGATGTCGGCGGCACCACCATGAAAGGCGGACTTGTCGCCTGCGACGGGACATGTCTGTATGTCGAGCGGCGGCCTACGCCGCGCGCCGAAGGCCCTGAGCACGTGGTCGCGGCCGTCTCCGCCTTCGTCGCCGACCTCGCCCGGCCCCGGCCCGGAACACGCCCGCTGGCGGTGGGGCTGGTGGTGCCCGGTCTCGTCACGGCGGACCGGGCCGTCTTCTCGGCCGCGTTCGGCTGGCGGGACGTGCCCGCGTCGTCGTTCACGGACGTGGACCTGCCGGTGGCGCTCGGGCACGACGTGCGCGCGACCGGGGAGGCGGAGCTGGCCTACGGAGCGGGCGGGGACGACGTCCTCTACCTGCCCATCGGTACGGGCATCGCGGGCGCGGTGGTCCTGTCCGGGTCGCTGTACGGGGGCGCCGCAGGATGGGCCGGGCAGATCGGGCACATCCCGGTACGGCCCGGCGGGGCGGCCTGCGGGTGCGGGCAGCGGGGCTGCCTGGCGGCGTACGCGTCGGGCGGCGCGGTCGCGGCCCGGTACGGCGCCGGCGCCGGCGCCGGCGGGGCCGAGGAGGTGGTGCGGCGAGCCTCGGAGGGAGACGCGGCGGCCGGTCGGGTGTGGGACACGGCCGTGGAGGCGCTCGCCCTGGCGCTGGCCACGTACACGCGGCTGCTGGACCCGGCGGCCGTCGTCATCGGCGGCGGGGTCTCCCACGCGGGCGACGCCCTGATCGTCCCCCTCCGAGCCCGCCTGTCAACCCTCCTGTCCCCCCACCCGCCGTCCCCGCCGCGGAAACCGTCCCGGCCACCCGAGGAGCCGTCCCCGCCGGCCCGGAGGGTGCCGGAGGTCAGGGCGTCGGCGCTCGGGGCGCGGGCGGGGCTGCTGGGCGCGGGGCTGCTGGGGTGGCGGATGGCCGGCTCAGTCCAGGAGCGCCACGGGGACGTGCAGGGGCCGGGCGCGTAGCTCCTCGCCCAGCGCCTTGGCCTGCGGGTCCATGCGCGGGCTCGCCGCGACACCATGGCCCAGGAGCCCGTGGACGACGAAGTTGAGCGCCTTGAGGTTCGGCAGCTCGTAGCGGTCGATGCGGTACGCGGCCAGATGCGGCAGGAGGCGCTTGAGACGGTCAGGGGTCAAGGTGGCGGCCAGCCACGCGTAGCGGTCCCGCGTCCCGGCCCAGACTCCCAGGTTGGCGTTGCCGCCCTTGTCGCCGGAACGCGCACCCACGATGCGTCCCAGCGGCATCCACACGGTCTCCTCCCCACCCGCCACGCCGTCCGCGTGCGCGCCCTTCTCGTGTGCGGCGCCCGCCGGGGCGAGGTGGGCCGCGCCGGGCGCCGGGACCGAGGCACGGCCTGCGGTGTGCTGAGGGGCGGCGGGGTCGAAGGGCTCCGACGTGAGCGGGGGCTCCGGGGCGGGGAGGGAGGACGGGGGGTGAGGGCCGGCGGGGACGGCGGGGACGGGTATCTCCGCGCCGTTCACGAAGACCTGCGGGCGGACGTCCGAGGCCGGGACCAGGACCGGCCAGTAGATCCCGTACGGCGTGGCGTTGCCGGGCGGGGTGAGGCCGTAGAAGCCCGGGTAACTGGCCAGCCCCGTCTCCACCACGGCAGAGGAGAAGGCCCGCCCCGCCGTGCGTTCGTCGGCGTCCATGACCGTGATCCGCAGCAGGCCGGACTCCGTGAGCGTCACGTCCACCGCGTCGAACGACTCGCGCGGGATCCGTGCCCAGACGGCCTCCTCCGCCACCCGGGCCTTGGCCTCCACGTCGAGCCCCGTGAGGACGAGGGTCATGGTGTTCCGGTAGCCGCCCAGGTGGTTGACGGCGACCTTGAGGGTGCCGGGCGGCGGCTCGCCCCGGACGCCGGAGACCAGCACCCGGTCGGGCCCGTCGTCGGCGAGCGTGATCGTGTCGAACCTGGCCACCACGTCGGGGCCGAGATAGCGGGGGCCGCCCAGCTCGTACACCAGCTGGGCGGTGACCGTGCCGACCGAGACCAGGCCGCCCGTGCCGGGATGCTTGGTGATCACGGAGGATCCGTCCGGGCGGAGCTCCGCGAGCGGGAAGCCGCAACGGGCCAGATCAGGTACGTCCTGGAAGAACGGATAGTTGCCGCCCGTGGCCTGGCAGCCGCATTCGATGATGTGCCCGGCGACCACCGATCCCGCCAGCGGGTCGAGGTCTGCGGGACCCCAGCCGTACCGCCAGATGCCGGGCCCGGTCACCAGGGCGGCGTCGGTGACGCGGCCGGTCACCACCACGTCCGCGCCCGCCGACAGGGCGGCGGCGATCGGGCGGCCGCCCAGGTAGGCGTTCGCGGTCAGCGGGGCGGCGTCGAGGCGCTCGCCGGTGTCGGCGTTGACGAGGTCGAGGGGCGTGCCGGCGAGGTCGTCGCCGGTGACGTAAGCGACCGAGGGGGACAGGCCGAGGCGGGCGGCCAGCTCGTGCACGGCCTCCGCGCACCCGGCCGGGTCGAGACCGCCCGCGTTCGTCACGATCTTGATGCCCCGGTCGAGGCAGGGGCCGAGAACGTCCTCCAGCTGCCGCAGGAACGTCGGCGCGTAGCCGGGGCGGCCCTTGAGCCGGTTGCCGGCCAGGATCAGCATGGTGAGCTCGGCGAGCCAGTCGCCGGTCAGCACGTCGATCGGCCCGCCCTCGACCATCTCCCTGGCCGCGGAGAGCCGGTCGCCGTAGAAGCCGCTGCAGTTGGCGACGCGCAGGGTCATCGCGTGGCCCACGTGGGCGGCCGCTTCTCCATGTACGCGGCGATGCCCTCCTGGCCCTCCTCCGAGGTGAAACGCTCGGCGGACAGCGTGGTCATCTGCCGCAGCCCTTCAGAGAAGGACATCGCCGGCACCTGCCTGACCAGCTGCTTGGTGAGGGCCAGCGCCTCGGGAGCCCCCTTGATCAGCAGGTCGGCGTAGCGGGCGACCGCCGCGTCCAGCTCCTCCTCCGGCACGGCCTTGGAGATCAACCCGATCTCCGCGGCCCTGGCGGCGTCGAAGACCTCGCCGGTCAGGAAGTATTCGGCGGCGGCCCTGGGGTCGAGCCTGCGCAGCACCGGCACCGAGATCATCGCGGGCACCACGCCGAGGCGTACCTCCGTGAACGCGAACGACGCCGTCACCGGCGCGACCGCGAAGTCGCAGGCCGCCACCAGGCCGAGGCCGCCCGCCCGCGCGGTGCCGTTGAGCCGGCAGATCACCGGCTTCGGGCTCTCCCAGATGAGCGTGAGGATCTCCGGGAACGACGCCGTCACCGGCGCTTCCGGCTTGCCGTCGGCCGCGCGCTGCTCCTTGATGTCGGCCCCCGAGCAGAACACCCTGCCCGTGGCCGTCAGCACGATCACCCTGGCCGCCGGCTCGGCCAGCGCCCAGTCGAGCCGCTCCCGCAACTCGCCCAGCAGGCGGACGGACAGGGCGTTGCGGTTGGGCGGCGAGTCCAGCGTGATGGTCGCTACGCCCGCCGCCAGGTCCTGGTGGACCAGGTTCATGTGCTCTCCTCCTGAATGATCGCCAGCACGGCTCCCGCCTCGACCTGCCGGCCTTTCTCCACGTGTACGCCGGACACCACGCCGTTGACGGGGGCGGCGACCCGGTGCTCCATCTTCATGGCCTCGAGCACCAGCACCGGCTGCCCCTTGGCGACCCGGTCGCCGGTCGCCACCTCGACGCGCAGCACGCTACCCGGCATGGGGGCCAGCAGGGACCCCGGCGCGACGTGCTCGGCCGGCTCGGGCAGCCGGGGGAGCGGGGTCAGCACGGCGCAGCCGCCCGCGTGGTCGACGTAGACCTTCGGGTCGCCGTCGTACCGGGCCACCTCGAAGGTGTGGCGGACGCCGTCGCGTTCGAGGACGACGGTGTCCGGTTCGGCGCTGAGCACGGTGATGTTCTCAGGGAGCGGGTCGTACACGGTCTCGGCCTCGGCGAAGCGGGCGCGGCGGGGCTGGGAACGCACGTTGCGCCAGCCGCTCGGCAGCCCGGCCAGCACGCGGGCGTCGCGCCGGTTGGCGGCGGCCAGGGCGAGGGCGGCGGCCAGCGCGGGCAACTCGCCCGCCGTCGCGCCCGCCGCCCCGGCAGGTTCGGGCTCGGGGCGGGTGGGGGCGCCGTGGACGGGGCCGTCGGGGTCGAGGAATCCGGTATGAGTGTCACCGGACAGAAAAGCTGGATTTGTCAGGATCCGTACGAGCAAGTCGCGATTAGTGGTGACCCCGTGGAGCTTCGCCCGCCGCAGCGCCGTCGCCAGCCGCCGCACCGCCTGCGCCCGCGTCGAGCCGTGCGCAACCACCTTGGCCAGCATCGCGTCGTAGTGCGGCGACACCACGGACCCCGACTCGACGCCCGCGTCCACGCGCACGTCCCCGGGCACCTCGAACCGCCGCAACACCCCCGTCTGCGGGAGGTAGCCGTCGTCCTCCGCGTACAGCCGCGCCTCGACCGCGTGCCCCGCGGGCTCGGGAGGGCTCGCCGGCAGCGCCGCGCCCTCGGCGATCTCCAGCTGGAGCCGGACGAGATCGACGTCGTGGACCAGCTCGGTCACGGGGTGCTCGACCTGGAGCCGGGTGTTCATCTCGAGGAAGGCCACCCGGTCGCCCTTGACCAGGAACTCCACCGTCCCGGCCCCGACGTGGCCGACCGCCCGCGCGGCCCTGACGGCGGCCTCGAACAGGCGCTCCCTCAGCCCGGCGGAGATCCCGGGCGAGGGGCACTCCTCGACGACCTTCTGGTGCCGCCGCTGCACGCTGCACTCGCGCTCGCCCAGCGCCCACACGGTGCCGTGCCGGTCGGCCAGCACCTGGACCTCGACGTGCCGGGCCGCCTCCAGCAGCGGCTCCACGAACACGGCGCCGTCGCCGAAGGCCGCCGCCGCCTCCCGCTCCGCCGACTCGATCTCCCGCGCGAGCTCGCCCGGCTCGCGCACGACGCGCATGCCCCGGCCGCCGCCACCGGCGGACGCCTTCACCAGCAGCGGGAACTCGCCAGGAGCGGCCGGGTCGAGCGACGGCAGCACCGGCACCCCGGCCTGCGCCATCAGCCGCTTGGCCGCGACCTTGGAGCCCATGGCCGCGATGGCCGCCGGCGGCGGGCCGACCCACACCAGCCCGGCGTCGAGCACGGCCTGCGCGAACCCGGCGTTCTCCGACAGGAAGCCGTACCCGGGGTGCACGGCGTCCGCCCCGGCGGCGCGGCAGGCGGCCAGGACGAGCCCGGTGTCCAGGTACGTCTCCGAGGGATGCGCGCCCGGCAGGCGTACCGCGAGATCGGCCTCGGCCACGTGCGGCGCGTCCGCGTCGGGGTCGGAGTACACCGCGACCGTCGAGATGCCGAGCGAGCGGCAGGTGCGGAAGACGCGGCGGGCGATCTCGCCCCGGTTCGCGACGAGCAGGCGGCTGATCACGGGCGGAACACCCCGAATCCCGCCGGCTCCGGCACCGGCGCGCTGTTGATCGCCGACAGGCACATGCCCAGCACGGTACGCGTGTCGCGCGGATCGATGACCCCGTCGTCGTAGAGGCGCCCCGACAGGAAGAACGCCAGCGACTCGGCCTCGATCTGGGCCTCCACCATCGCGCGCATCGCCGCGTCGGCCTCCTCGTCGTAGACCTGCCCCTTCGCCTGCGCCGACGCCCGGCCCACGATGGACAGCACGCCGGCGAGCTGCGCGGGCCCCATCACCGCCGACTTGGCGCTCGGCCAGCTGAACAGGAAGCGGGGGTCGTAGGCCCGCCCGCACATGCCGTAGTTGCCCGCGCCGTACGACGCGCCCATGACGATCGTCAGATGGGGAACCGTCGAGTTGGACACCGCGTTGATCATCATCGCGCCGTGCTTGATGATGCCGCCCTGCTCGTAGTCCTTGCCGACCATGTAGCCGGTCGTGTTCTGCAGGAAGAGGAGCGGCGTGCGCGACTGGTTCGCCAGCTGGATGAACTGCGCGGCCTTCTGCGACTCCTCGCTGAACAGCACGCCCTGGGCGTTGGCCAGCACGCCGACCGGATAGCCGTGGATCCGCGCCCAGCCCGTCACCAGCGAGACGCCGTACGCCGGTTTGAACTCCTCGAACTCGCTGCCGTCCACCACCCGCGCGATCACCTCCCGGGGGTCGAACGGCACCTTCAGATCCTCGGGGACGATGCCAAGCAGCTCGTCCGCCGGATAGGCCGGCTCCCGCGCGGGCAGCGGGACGGCGCCCCGCTTGCGCCAGTTGAGCGAGCGCACGATCGAGCGCCCGATGCGCAGCGCGTCGTGCTCGTCCTGCGCCAGGTGGTCGGCGAGCCCGCTCACCCTGGCGTGCATCTCCGCCCCGCCCAGCGACTCGTCGTCGGACTCCTCGCCGGTCGCCATCTTGACCAGCGGCGGCCCGCCCAGGAAGACCTTGGCCCGCTCGCGCACCATCACCACGTAGTCGCTCATCCCGGGCACGTAGGCGCCGCCGGCGGTGGAGTTGCCGAAGACGAGCGCGACGGTCGGGACGCCCGCCGCCGACAGCCGCGTCAGGTCGCGGAAGATCTGCCCGCCGGGGATGAAGATCTCCTTCTGCGTCGGCAGGTCCGCGCCGCCGCTCTCGACCAGGTTCACGTACGGCAGGCGGTTGCGCAGCGCGATGTCCGCCGCGCGCAGGGACTTCCTCAGCGTCCACGGGTTGGAGGCGCCGCCGCGCACGGTGGGATCGTTCGCCGTGATCACGCACTCGACGCCCTCGATCACGCCGATCCCTGAGACCATGCTCGCCCCGACGGGGAAGTCGCTGCCCCACGCGGCGAGTGGCGACAGCTCCAGGAAGGGGGAGTCGGCGTCGACCAGCAGCTCGACGCGTTCGCGTGCGAGCAGCTTGCCCCGCGCGCGGTGCCGCTCGACGTACTTCCCGCCGCCCCCGCCCACCGCCCTGGCGTGCTCGGCGTCCAGTTCGGCCAGCTTGGCCAGCATCGACGCGCGGCGCCGCTGATGTTCCTCGCTCGCGGGGTCGAGCCCGCTCCTGATCATGCGCCCTCCTCCGGGCGCGGCGAAGGTGACGTGTACGTCAACCCGATCGCCCGCGCCCACAACCGCGTCAGATGGTCGAGACCCCCGCCCGCACGCACACGTCGTCGACCCGCACGGCGTCGTATCCGTGCTCCTCGAACGCCTCGCGCCCGGCCTGCGGCAACGCGGCCCGCGTGCGCCTCTCCCTGGAGGTGGCCGCCGGAGACTTGACGATCACGTCAGCCACGCTAGCGCACGGGAGCGCTCAGGTCACCGGGCACGGCGGCTCCGCGCGAACCCGTACGCGCGGGGCCGGCCGCCGGGTCAGCTGCAGTGGCTCCAGCCGGACTTCCAGCTCTGCGAGCCCCACGAACCGCCCCAGATCACGCACTTCTTCTTCGCCGCCAGCCTGACCGGGCCCGCGTACGCCGAGAACCTGCCCGGGTTGCTCGCCTTGCCGCCCTCCTTGACCTGGAGCAGCGCGTTCATCTGCACCTTGCCCGGCCACACCATGCGCGACATCGTGACCACGCAGTTCTTGCCCGACTTCGCGTTGTACGCGAGGTGGATCGTGGCGCTGCTGCCCAGCGCGTGCGAGTCGATGACCTTGTAGCCGGAGCCGCACACCTTGGCCACGCTGTACGGGTTCTTCTTCGGAGCGACCTTCCTGGGCGCGGCGGCCTGCTTGGGCCGCTTGTACGCCGGGATGGTCCGCGTGGGGCCCGCGGTGGGGCGCACGGTCGGCTCCGCGTTGGGCTCGACCATCGTCTTCTTCTTTTTCCTGGTCGGAGTGGGCGTCGGTTGCGGCCTGCGCGTCTGCGGGACCGGCGGCGGGGTGTAGCGGTTGGGCGGCGGGGTGACGGTCTTCTTGGGCTTCCTGGGCTTCTTGGTCGTCGGGTCGATGTCCAGGGTGGGAACCGGCACCGTCTCCATCGGGGTGACGGAGGCGGGCGGCTTGCCGGGCTGCCCGGCGCCCGAGCCGTCACCCGGGGTGCTGGTCGTGGAGTTGCCCACCGGTACGACCGGGACTTCCTGGCTGTTCGCCTGCACCACGACGGCGCCGACGACCACGAGCAGGGCCGCGGCGGCGGCGCCGGAAAGCGCGAGGGTCAGCGTGCGGCGCTGCTTGGCGGGCGGGCCGTCACCCGGCCTCGGCGAGCCGCCGGGAGCGCCCTGCTGGAACCCGCCGCCCGGGGGCATGCCGGGGCCGTGCGGCGGCATGCCGGCTCCGGCGCCCTGCGGGCCACCCTGCTGGCCGCCCTGCTGGCTGCCCTGGGGCGCCCCCGGATACGGGGAGCCAGGCGGTCCCTGGGGCGCGACACGCGGGCCTTGGGGCTGCTGCGGGCGTTGGGGACCTTGGGGGCCGTTCTGGGGGGCTCCCGTTCCGGGCATCGCCGGCTGCTGTCCGCCCGGGGATCCGGCCGGATGGTGCGGTCCAACGGGACCGCCGCCGGAGTGCGGGGCGTTGTGCGCCATACCTGCCTGAGAGGGGCCTGCCTGAGAGGGGCCCGCCTGGGCCGGGACATGGGGGACAGGTCCGCTGAGCCCTGGATTGTGACCGGTCCCGGGGACCGGGCCGCTCTGCCCGGGGTTGCCCTGGCCCGGGACGTTCGGGATGGGCCCGCTGAGTCCCGGGGTGTGGCCTGGGCCCGGTACGGGGCCGCTCTGGCCAGGGTGGTGCACGCTCTGGCCCTGCCCGGGGATGGGGCCGCTCTGGCCCGGGTTGCCCTGGCCGGGGACGTTCGGGATGGGCCCGCTGAGGCCGGGGTTGTGGCCGGCGCCCGGGACGGGGTTGCCCTGGCCGTGCTGGGCGGCCGCGGGAGGCGTGACGTACTGGCCGGTCTGCGGGGGCCCCACGGGCTGCGGGCCGGTCTGGAGCGGGCCGCCCACGAGGTTTGGGCCGGTCGGCTGCGTCCAGGGGCCGGGGTAGACGTCCTCCGAGGGAGCCTCCTCGCCACCCTGACCGGTCTCGGCTTCGGGACGGCCGCCCTCCGGCTGCTCCGGCTGCTCCGGCGCAGCGGACTGGGCGGCGCCGAACTGCCGGCCGACCGGTTCGATGGCGGACTTCGGGGCCGGCTGGCCGGTGAGGTTGACGATGAGCTCGTCGGCGGAGGGTCGCTGCGCCGGGTCCTTGGACAGGCAGGCCGCCACCAGCTCGGCGAGCACGCCCTCCATCCTGCCGAGCTCCGGCTCCTCGTTCAGGATGCGGTTCATCACCACGGGGATGGAGTCCGCGCCGAACGCGGGTTTGCCCGTCGCCGCGAACACCATCGTGACGCCCCAGGCGAACACGTCCGCGGCCTCCGACACGGCCGCGCCGGTGAGCTGCTCGGGCGCCAGGTACGACGGCGTCCCCATGGCCATGCCCGTGGCCGTCGCACCAGGGGAGTCGAGCGCGCGGGCGATGCCGAAGTCGATCACGACGGGCCCCTCGGGGCCCATGAGCACGTTGGCGGGCTTGAAGTCGCGGTGCAGGATGCCGGCGCGGTGGATGGCGGCGAGAGCGGTGGCCGTGCTGATGGCGAGCCGTTCGAGTGCCGCGCCCCGCCGCGGCCCCTCGTTGATGACCAGCTCGCGCAGCGAGGGCCCGGGGACGAACTCGCTCACGATGTACGGGCGGCTGCCCTCCAGGTCGGCGTGGAGCACGGGGGCGGTGCAGAACCTGGCCACCCGCTGCGCCACCGCGACCTCGCGCAGGAACCTCGTCCTGGCGTCCGTGTCGGCGACCAGGGCGTTGTGCAGCAGCTTGACGGCGACCTGTTCCCCCGAGTCGCTCTCGCCAAGATAGACGATCCCCTGGCCGCCCTCGCCGAGCCGGGCGACGATGTCATACGTCCCCAGCCGCCGCGGATCGTCCGCCTCCAGCGGCTGGAACTGATTCACGTCGGACCCCCATTACAACCCAGTAGATGAGGCAAAACGCTACCAGCGAGACCGTTGGGGCGTCTGCCGGACCTATCAGAACCTTCACGTTTTGATGTAGTAAGTCAGGGTTCCTTCGCAGGTAGCGTGCTCCGCGACCCCCAAGGTCACGGCTTGATGAAGCCAAGGTCACCTTTGGTCAAATGGCTTTGCCCGGGTTCAGGAGGCCGAGCGGGTCGAAGACCGCCTTGATGCCCCGCTGCACCTCCGTGGCGACCGGTCCCGCCTCGAGGGCCAGCCAGCGCTGCTTGAGCAGGCCGACGCCGTGCTCGCCGGTCAGGGTGCCGCCGAGCTCCAGCGCGTGCGTGAACACCTCGTCCGCCGCGGCCCACACTTCGGGGGGCGGTTCGATGGTGCCGTGCTCGAAGATGAAGACCGGATGCAGGTTGCCGTCCCCCGCGTGCGCGACCGTGGCGATCCGCACCCCGTGCCGCGCCGCCGCGGCCTCGATCGCGGTGATCATGTCGGGCAGCACGGAACGCGGCACGCACACGTCCTCGACCAGGCACGCGCCCTGCCGCTCCTTGGCCTGGTAGGCGAGCCTGCGCAGGCCGATCAGCTCCTCGGCCTCCTGCGGGCTGGAGGAGACGGCCACGAACGACGCGCCGTTCTCCATGCACAGCTCCTCCATGCGCGCGGCCATCGCCTGGCCGTCCGTCGCGTCCGACTGGCCGATCAGCATGGCCTGGGTCGACGCCTCGAGGCCGATGTTGCGCCACTCGTCGATGGCCTCGAGCGTGGCCCGGTCGAGCAGCTCCATGAGCGAGGGCTGGCAGCCGGCCGCCATGATCGCCGACACGGCGGCGCCCGCGTCGCGCAGCGAGCCGAACTCCGCGGCGAAGGTGGCCGGAGGAGCGACGGGCGCGCGGCGCAACCGTACCGTGGCCGCCGTGATCACGCCCAGGGTGCCCTCCGAGCCCACGAACAGGCCGGTCAGGTCGTAGCCCGTGACGCCCTTCATCGTGCGGCGGCCGGTGTCGAGGATCCGCCCGTCGGCCAGCACGACCTCGAGACCGAGCGCCGAGTCCCTGGTCACGCCGTACTTGACGCAGCGCAGCCCGCCGGCGTTGGTGGCCAGGTTGCCGCCGATCGTGGAGATCTCGTACGACGACGGGTCGGGCGCGTACATCAGGCCGTGCTCCCTGGCGGCCTTGTCCAGGTCGGCGGTGATGACGCCGGGTTCGACGACGGCGATCTCGTCGGCGGGGGAGAGCTCGCGGATCGCGGTCATCCTGGCCATCGACAGGATGACCGAGCCGTCGCCGGCCACGGAGGCGCCCGCCAGGCCGGTGCCCGCGCCGCGCGGCACCACCGGCACCCGGTGCTCGGTGGCCCACGTCATGGTGGTCACCACGTCGTCGCGGGAGGCGGCGAGCACCACCCCGGCCGGCTTGCCCGGCTCCAGGAACGTCCGGTCGCGGGCATAGGAGTCGATCACGTCCGGATCGGTCAGGACGCGGCCTTCGGGCAGAGAGCTCACCAACGCATCAATCGGTCTCACACCATGCACCTTATGGGCAAATCCCCGCTATCCGGAGGGGGGCCCTCGAGTGCGGTTTGCGCAGGCCGTGGCTTGGGGCCAAACTGCCCGGGTGAAAGTCAGGTGCCCGGTGTGTTCGGAGACCGACCAGGTCGTAGCGGTCCCCGGAGCGGTCGCCGCGGGGACCACGTACAAGATCGGACGGGTGCGGTTGCCCGGGGCGCGCGAGGTGGCCGATCTGCCGATGGCGGCGACCCTGGGCGCCTCGAAGCACGTCATGAGCCGCACGCAGCTCGCGGTCTGGTTGTCGTTCCCCAGCCGCCACTACACGCCGTGGGCCAGGAACCAGGGCTACATCCTGCTGCTCCTGGCGGCCCTGGCCCACCTCGTCATGTCGCTGGTCATCGCGATGGGCCAGGACCCCAACTGGGGTGAGGTGCTGCTCGCGCCGTTCTGCCTGACGGGCCTGTTCTGGGGGCTCGGCCTGCTGAACGTGCTCGGTTCGTACGGCGCCCGCAAGCGCGACGACAGCGAGGCTCCGGCCAGGGAGAAGGCCATGGCCGTGTGGGAGAAGCTGTGCTACTGCGCCCGCGACAACGCCGTGTTCGAGCCGGGGGTCGGCGTCTCGTTCCATCCGAGCGAGACGCGCGAGTACATCTTCGGCTTCCGGTCGGGCCGCTGACTCAGCCCCGCTCCTCCGCCACCAGGCGCACGCAGACGGCCAGGCCGTTGATGGCCTGCTCCAGCTCGTCGAGCTCGGGGTAGGTCGGCGCGATCCTGATGGTGCGGTCGCCGGGGTCGTCGCCGTAGGGATGGGTGGCGCCCGCGGGGGTCAGCGCGATGCCCGCGGCCTTGGCCCTGGCCACCACCTCGGCGGCGTGCGGCACCTCCAGGCTGATGAAGTAGCCGCCCTTGGGGCTCGTCCAGGTGGCCAGGTCGCCGAGCTGCTCGGTCAGCACCTTGTCGACCAGCTCGAACTTCGGCCCGATCAGCTCGGCGTGCCGGCGCATGTGGGCGGCGACCCCGGCGCCGTCGCGGAGGAACTCCACGTGCCGGAGCTGGTTGAGCTTGTCGGGGCCGATGGACTGCTTGGCGGTGTTGTGCAGGAACCACTCGACGTTCGCCGGTGAGGAGCCGAAGAACGACACGCCCGCGCCCGCCAGCGTCACCTTCGAGGTGGAGGCGTAGACGAACACGCGGTCGGCGTTGCCCTGCTCGGCGCTGAGCGCGAGCAGGTCGGCCAGCTCGGCCGGGGTGTCGGTGAGGTGGTGCACCGCGTAGGCGTTGTCCCAGAAGATCCGGAAGTCGGGGGCGGCCGTGGGCATGGCGGCCAGCCTGCGCACGGTCTCGTCGCTGTAGACGACGCCGGACGGGTTGCTGTACTTCGGCACGCACCACATGCCCTTGACGCTGGTGTCGGAGGCGACCAGGCGTTCCACGACGTCCATGTCGGGCCCGCCGGCGTTCATCGGGACGGGCACCATCGTGATCCCGAACCGCTCACAGATCGTGAAATGCCGGTCGTATCCCGGCACCGGGCACAGGAACGTGACCTTCGGCTCCTCCACCCACCGGCGCGCGGCGCCCGGCGGCGGCGTCAGCAGCGCGTGCACGATCGTGTCGTGCATCAGCGCCAGGCTGGCGTTGCCGCCCACGACGAGCTGACCGGCGGGCACCTGCACCAGCGGGGCGAACAGCTCGCGCAGCTCGGGCAGGCCCTGCAGGTTGCCGTAGTTGCGGCCGTCGGTGCCGTCGGCCGCGCGGTAGGACGTGGGGAGTTTGAGCATGTCGTTGGAGAGATCGAGCTGGCGCGGCGACGGCTTGCCCCTGGTGAGGTCGAGCTTGAGCCCTCTCTGGACGAGGGCGGCGTAGTCACGCTGAGCGGTCACGAGATCTCCTCCATGTCGGTCCGGTTACGAAGGATAGAAGACGCCGCCACGTGGACCGGCACCGATCCGCGATATGGACGCTCGCGCGTTTCGGAAAGTCCAAGTTTTGCCGCACATGGTAAAGAACGGCTTCCCGAGCGGCGGTCGTTCCGTGCAATGGGTAGATCGGGGCAGTTGGCACTCCGCACTGGAGGGAGCGGCCGTGACGACCGTTCGCGAACCCTCGGTCGAACAGGTCAGGCGCCGGCACGCCGGGACCGTGATCGCCTCCTGGCTGTCGACGACCGACCACAAGGTCATCGGCTACCTCTACCTGATCACGTCGTTCGGGTTCTTCCTCGTGGCGGGCGTCATGGCCATGATCATCCGGGCCGAGCTCGCCGGGCCGGGACTGCAGCTGGTCAGCCAGCACCAGTACAACCAGCTGTTCACCATCCACGGCACGATCATGCTGCTGCTCTTCGCCACCCCGCTGTTCGCCGGGTTCACCAACGTGATCATGCCGTTGCAGATCGGCGCGCCCGACGTGGCCTTCCCCCGGCTGAACGCGGTGGCGTACTGGTTGTTCCTGTTCGGCGGGCTGATGGTGCTGGCCGGGTTCTTCACCCCCGGCGGGGCGGCCGACTTCGGGTGGTTCGCGTACACGCCGCTGTCGTCGTCCATCTACTCGCCGCAGGTCGGCGGCGATCTGTGGATCATGGGGCTGGCGCTGTCGGGGCTCGGCACGATCCTCGGCGCGGTCAACTTCATCACCACGATCATCGCCATGCGGGCGCCGGGCATGACGATGTTCCGGATGCCGATCTTCTGCTGGAACGCGCTGCTGACCTCGATGATGGTGCTGCTGGCGTTCCCCGTGCTCGCCGCCGCGCTGCTCGTGCTCGAGTCGGATCGCAAGCTGGGCACGCAGGTCTTCCTGGCCGAGAACGGCGGGCCGCTGCTCTGGCAGCACCTGTTCTGGTTCTTCGGCCACCCAGAGGTCTACATCATCGCGCTGCCGTTCTTCGGCATCATCACCGAGGTCATCCCGGTCTTCAGCCGCAAGCCCATCTTCGGCTACCTGGGGCTGGTCGGCGCCACCATCGCCATCGCCGGGTTGTCGATGACGGTCTGGGCGCACCACATGTTCGCGACCGGGCAGGTGCTGCTGCCGTTCTTCTCGTTCATGACGTTCCTCATCGCGGTGCCGACGGGCGTGAAGTTCTTCAACTGGATCGGCACCATGTGGCGCGGGCACCTGAGCTTCGAGTCGCCGATGTTGTTCTCGGTCGGCTTCCTGGTGACGTTCCTCCTGGGCGGCCTGACGGGCGTCATCCTGGCCTCGCCGCCGCTCGACTTCCACATCAGCGACACCTACTTCGTCGTGGCGCACTTCCACTACGTGGTGTTCGGCACGGTGGTGTTCGCCATGTTCGCCGGGTTCTACTTCTGGTGGCCGAAGATGACCGGCCGCATGCTCGACGACAGGCTGGGCAAGCTGCACTTCTGGACCCTGTTCATCGGTTTCCACATGACGTTCCTCGTGCAGCACTGGCTGGGGCAGATCGGCATGCCCAGGAGGTACGCCGACTACAGCGCCGCGGACGGCTTCACCTTCCTCAACGAGGTCTCGTCCGTCGGCGCGTTCCTGCTCGGTGCCTCGACGCTGCCGTTCCTCTACAACGTGTTCAAGACCGCGAGGGGCGCGCCCAAGGTCACGCTCGACGACCCGTGGGGTTACGGCAACTCGCTGGAGTGGGCCACGAGCTGCCCGCCGCCGCGGCACAACTTCACGTTCATGCCGCCGATCCGCTCCGAGAGGCCCGCATTCGACCTGCACTATCCGCGGGAGCGTACGAACGTGCCGCCCGAGGTGGGCCCCGAGGTGGGCCCTGAGGTGGGCCCTGAGGTGGGCCCTGAGGTGGGCAGGGCCGGCGCCCCCGAGCTCCGGCCCGGCGAGGGTACGGGCGACTGACCTTTCCCGAACCGTGACGTGGTGCTTGTGTGGAGGTGACGTTTCGCCTATCTAGGAGATCGGCGATGACCGGCACGAAGATCCCCTTCGACCCCGAGACGGCTCCCTGCGGGAAGAAGTCCAGGGGTGAACGCCTCATCGACGACGACGAGTACGGCCTGGTGATCCGCGACCAGTTCTTCGACTGCGGCTGCCGCATGATCCGGCACGAGTACCACGACGGCAGCATCCACCTGTCCGCCATCCGCCACGACGGCAAGCGGGTGAAGGACCCGATCCAGCCCGACCACGGGAAGTGACGTACATGATCGACGTGCTCATCGTCGGAGGAGGCGGAGCGGGCCTGCGGGCGGCGGTCGCGGTCGCCGAGGTGGATCCCGCCCTCAAGGTGGCGGTCGCGTCCAAGGTCTATCCGATGCGCAGCCACACGGTCTCCGCCGAGGGCGGCGCCGCCGGGGTGATCGGCCTCGACGACACCCTCGACGAGCACTGCTACGACACCGTCTCGGGCGGGGACTGGCTGCCCGACCAGGACGCGGTCGAGGCGTTCGTGGAGGAGGCGCCGCGCGAGCTGATGCAGCTGGAGCACTGGGGCTGCCCGTGGAGCCGCGAGCCGGACGGGCGGGTGGCGGTGCGCCCGTTCGGCGGGATGAAGAAGATGCGCACCTGGTACGCCGCCGACAAGACCGGCTTCCACCTCCTGCACACCCTCTTCCAAACAACCCTGAAATATCAGGACATCATCAGGTATGACGAGTGGTTCGTCACCAAGCTCGTCGTCGACGACGGCCGCGTCCACGGCGTCGTGGCCGTCGAGATCAGGACCGGCCGCATCGAGACCATCCCCGCCAGGACCGTCATCCTGGCCACCGGCGGCTGCGGCCGCGCCTTCCCCTTCACCACGAACGCCTCCATCAAGACCGGCGACGGCATGGCCCTCGCCTACCGGGCGGGAGCGCCACTGAAGGACATGGAGTTCGTCCAGTACCACCCGACCGGCCTGCCGTTCACGGGCATCCTCATCACCGAGGCGGCCAGGGCGGAGGGCGGCTGGCTGATCAACAAGGACGGCTACCGCTACCTGCAGGACTACGACCTCGGCACCCCCACGCCCACGCCGAAGCTGCGCAGCATGGAGCTGGGCCCGCGCGACCGGCTCTCCCAGGCGTTCGTGCACGAGCAGGAGCAGGGCCGCACCGTGGACACGCCGTACGGCCCGGTCGTCCACCTGGACCTGCGCCACCTCGGGGCGGGCAAGATCGACGACCGCATCCCGTTCGTCCGCGAGCTGTGCCGCAGCTACCAGAACCTCGACCCGGCCACCGACCTGATCCCGGTGCGCCCGGTCGTGCACTACATGATGGGCGGCGTCCACACCGACATCGACGGCGCCACCCCCGTCGCCGGGCTGTACGCGGCCGGGGAGACGGCCTGCGTCAGCATCAACGGGGCCAACCGGCTCGGCTCCAACTCCCTGCCCGAGATCCTCGTCTTCGGCCGGCGCGCGGGCGTCGCCGCCGCCGGGTTCGCGAGGTCGCACAGGAACGGCGAGCCGTCCTGCGTACGCGCTCAGGGGGAGGACGAGCGGCGGCGGTTGGAACGCGCGCGCGGGGGCAGCGGGCACGGAGAGCGGATCGCCGGCCTGCGCGAGCAGATGCAGCACACGCTCGAAGGAGCGGCGGGCATCTACCGCACGGGTGACGCGCTGGCCAAGGCCGCCGACACGCTGGCCGAGCTGCGCGAGCGCGCCGAGGAGGCCCGCATCGACGACACGAGCACGACGTTCAACACCGAGCTGATCAACCTGCGGGAGCTGCACGCCATGCTGGAGGTCGCGCAGACGATCGTGGCCTGCGCGCTGAACAGGCGGGAGTCGCGCGGCGCGCACCAGCGCACCGACTTTCCCGCCAGGGACGACGAGGCGTTCCTGGCGCACTCGCTGGTGCACCGCGCCCCCGACGGCACGCCGTCCGTCGGCCTGCTCCCCGTGACGATCACCCGATGGCCCCCGGGAGAAAGGGTGTACGGCCGTGACTGAGGGGCGCAGCGGAGCACGCCGCCCGCGGAGCGAATGAGGAGGGTGAAGGAACCGATGAGCCCGTCTGAACCCGGCGTGACCGAGGCCGCGCAGACCAGGACGCTGCGGATGGAGGTGTCCCGGTACCGGCCGGGGGAGGACGACGAGCCGGTGCTCCAGGGATACGACGTGCCGCTCATGCCCGACTGGGCCGTGCTCGACGGTCTCAACTACATCAAGGACCAGCTCGACGGCAGCCTGTCCTACCGCTGGTCGTGCCGGATGGGCGTGTGCGGCTCGTGCGGCATGACCGTCAACGGCGAGCCCCGGCTGACCTGCGGCACCTTCCTCACCGAGTACGGCGACGGCCCGGTGCGGATCGAGCCGCTGAAGGGGTTTCCCGTCATCAGGGACCTGGTCGTGGACATCGACGACTTCCTGGCCAAGCTGTCGTCGGTGCGGCCCTGGCTGGTCAGGGAGGGCGAGGACCTGCCGCTGACCACCGAGTACGCCCAGACGCCCGAGCAGCTGGAGGCGTACAGGCAGTACAGCATGTGCATCAACTGCCTGCTGTGCTACTCGGCCTGCCCGGTCTACGTGCTCGAACCCGACTTCCTCGGTCCGGCCGCCATCGCCCTCGCCCAGCGCTACAACCTCGACTCGCGCGACATGGGCGACCGGTTCGACGTGCTCAACCTGGAGGACGCCGTGTGGGGCTGCACGTTCGTCGGCGAATGCACCCAGGTCTGCCCCAAGCACGTGGATCCGGCCGAGGCCATCCAGCGGTACAAGCTGACCGCCGCCCTGCGCTCGGTGCTGCCGTGGAGCAGGCGATGACGTCCAAGGAGAAGGTGACCCCGAGCGCCGCCGTACGCACCGCCTCGGCCGCCTACCGGCCGCGGACCGACCGGCTGTGGTTCGCCCGCAGCCGCCGCTACACCCTCTTCGTGCTGCGCGAGCTGACCAGCGTCTTCGTGGCGTGGGCGATCGTCTTCACGCTGATGCTCGTGGACGCGGTGCTCGGCGGGTCGTTGCGGGACTTCGCCGCGCTGGCCTCCCGGCCCTGGATGATCGCGCTCAACGTCGTCGCCCTGGCCGCGACCGCCTTCCACGCGATCACGTTCCTCAACCTGGCGCCCAAGGCCACCGTCGTCCGGCTTGACGGCTGGCGGGTGCCCGCCTGGATGATCCAGGGCGGCAACCATTCGGCCTGGCTGCTGATCTCCGTGCTGATCGCCTATTTCGTCCTGAGGTCGCCATGAAGCGCACGCCCGAGCCGTATCTGTGGTTGTTGTTCAGCGGCGGGGGCGTGGTGGCGGCGCTCGTGCTGCCGGTGCTGGTGCTGCTGTTCGGGGTGCTCATGCCGCTCGGCGTCGTCGACTGGCCCGCCGTCGATCATTTGCGCGCGCTGCTCGACGGCGTGGTCGTACGGGCCGCGCTGCTCGTGGTCGTGACGCTGTGTCTTTTTCACGCGGCCCACCGTATTCGTTTCACCAGTGAAGAGCTGTTCGGCATCGCGAAGTTCGATCGGGCACTGGCGGTGATCTGCTACGGGGCGGCGCTGGCGGGCGTGGCCGTGGCCCTGTGGGTGATGGCCTGATGTCGTAGTTTGATCACGTTTCAACAATTCCCTTTACGACCCGTTTAGTCACCCTCTAACGTCCGGCATTGCACACCCTATGGCCATGCGCCCGGCGACCCCGGGCAGAAAGGGTTCCTGGTGCCACGTACAAAGCGCCTGTTAGCAACGCTTCCCGCGGTCGCCCTTCTCGGCGCCGCCCTGACCGTTCCCCCCGCGCAAGCGTCGTCGGTGGCGGTTTACGAGCCCGCAGCCTCGGACTTCTACATCAACTACGCTCCGCCAAGGGTCGCGGAAGATCCGAAGGAGCCCAAGCTCGAAGATCCGAAGGCGCGCTCGCTCACCCCGGCGCAGAAGTTCGACAGGAAGTTCAGCAGCGGTAACCCCGCGGCCGGCCGCATTCTCGCCGCGCGCGAGAAGGAGGCCATGAGAACCGGCCGAAACCCCGCTGAATGGATCTTCAAGAAGTCCAAGCAGACCCGTACGGCCAAGCTCCTGACGCTCCTCGTCGAGTTCAACGAGCAGGCCAACGACGACTTCTCCGGATTCAACCGGCTGCGCACGGTCGGCAGCGCCCCCGACGACTGCGTCGTCGAGCCGCCGGGAACGCTCCTGAACGGCCCCCTGCACAACAACATCCCCGACCCGGCCACGCTGCCGCACAAGGACAACAACTCCTTCTGGGTCGAGGACTTCAGCACCGAGCACTTCAACAAGATGCTCTACACGGACAAGGGCATCACCGAGCGGGTGCGCCCCGACCTGAAGGACCCCCGCGACGGCAAGCCCGGCATCGACATCTCCGGCTTCACGATGAAGAAGATGTACGAGGAGATGTCGAAGGGCGCCTACTCCGTCACCGGCGAGGCGGTCGGCTGGGTCAAGGTTCCCCACTCCGAGGCCTGGTACGGCGCCGCGGCCTGCGGCGGCGCTCCCCAGGACATGTCCGGCCACCCCGACAACCAGCTCGGCGCCCAGCAGCTCCCGATCGACTCGGTGAACGCGCTCGTCCAGGCCCAGCCGGACTTCCCCTGGGCCGACTACGATGTGGAGGACGTCTCCGACGCCGACGGCGACGGCAACTTCCAGGAGCCCGACGGCGTCATCGACCACCTGGTGCTGGTGCACGCCGGTAAGGACAAGTCGTCCGACGGCGGAGCCGAGGGCACCTACGCCATCTGGGCCCACTCCAGCGCGGTCGCCGGCGGCTACACCGTCCCCGGCACCGACAAGAAGATCTCCAACTACATCGTGCAGCCCGAGGACTCCGGCGTCGGCGTCTTCGCCCACGAGTACGGCCACGACCTCGGCCTGCCCGACCTGTACGACACCTCGGGAGCGGGCAGCTCGGCCGTGGACTTCTGGGACCTGATGTCCAGCGGCTCCCACTCCGGCCCGATCTTCCAGTCGATGCCCACCCACATGGGCCTGTGGGACAAGTGGGTGCTCGGCTGGGCGAACCCGAAGGTGTTCGACCCCGGTGACCGCTCCAAGCTCGTCACCGTCGGCCAGACCTCGCGCACGCCCAAGCTGACCGAGGACGGCGTCCGGGTCAACCTCGCCTCCGCGCCGCTGAAGATGATCGAGCCGCACAGCGGGTCGAACGCCTGGTGGACCGGCCTGGACCAGGAGTGGGCCAACATCGGCCTCACCCGCGACGTGCCCGTCCCCGAGGGCGCCGACGTGCGGTTCTGGATGTGGAACAACTACGAGATCGAGTCCGACTGGGACTTCGGCTTCGTCGAGGTCTCCACCGACGGCGGCGCGACGTGGACCCAGCAGAAGGTCTTCGACGAGGCCGGCAACGAGATCACCACGCCCGACGACTACCCGGACCCGAACAAGAACCTCGCCACGTTCGGCAACAAGAAGTACGGCATCACCGGCAACACCGACGGCTGGCGGCACGACTACGTCAACCTGACGCCGTTCGCCGGGCAGACGATCAAGCTGCGGCTGACGTACAACACCGACGCGGCCTTCATGCCGCGCGGCTGGCACGCCGACGACTTCGAGCTCACCAACGACGGCACGTCCGTGTGGAGCGACGACGTCGAGGGAGGGGACAACGGCTGGCACGCCACGGGTGGCACGTTCACCAACACCAGCGGCCAGGGCTGGACCCGCAACAACGGCGAGCGCGAGGTCTCCCGCTTCTACCTGGCGGAGTGGCGTAACTTCGACGGGTTCGACAAGGGCCTGCAGTACACCTACGACACCGACTACTCCCGTGACGGGGCGTGGAAGGTGCAGAAGATCAAGTACAACGCGCCCGGCCTGCTCGTCTGGTACCGCGACTCCACCTACGTCAACAACCACGTGACCGCCGACATCACGGGCCCGCCGAGCCTCGGCCCGAAGGGCAGCCTGCTGGTCGTGGACTCCCACTACGAGCCGCTGCGCCGCACGGGCACCGCGGCCGAGAAGGACCCGACGCTCAACAAGAACCTCCCGGGCCGCGCCCAGACCTCGAACGCCGCGTTCGGGTTCGGCAAGACGTACCCGTTCAAGGAGTGCCTGGAGGCGGCGGACGAGCCGTTCAGCGAGTACTGCACGGACTTCGAGGCGCAGAAGGGCGTCAAGACCTTCACCGACGCGAAGACCTGGTACCCGGGCATCGAGCTGATCGACAACGGGCTGTACTACCGCGACTTCGACGCCTCCGCGGTCGTGCCGTCGAAGGGCGACCAGGAGTACACCACGCGCGTGGTGCACCAGGACGGCACCCCCGCCACCGAGCTGTACGGCCAGGTGGCCGCGGGCTCGGTGCT
Organism: Nonomuraea sp. B1E8; assembly: GCF_039871515.1. NCBI lineage: Bacteria > Bacillati > Actinomycetota > Actinomycetes > Streptosporangiales > Streptosporangiaceae > Nonomuraea > Nonomuraea sp. B1E8. Next base: position 27,838 of record NZ_JBDPLS010000008.1, read on the forward strand.
CGGCACCGGCAACCCCGGTGACGAGGGCAAGGCGCTGGGCGTGCAGTTCCAGCTGCTCAGCCCGCTGCCGGGCAACCTGGGCGCCATCGTCCGGGTGGTCCCGCCGAAGAAGTGACCCGCGGGGCCGGCCGTCCCCAGCGGCCGGCCCACGCCGCGCCTCCGGCCGGCCGCGTCCGGCGGCCGGCTTCCGCGACCTGAACCTCCGGCCGGCCCGCGTCCAGCGGGCGGCCGAAGGTAGCGGTTCGTGCGCCTACGATTGATGACCATGACCGAACTGCGCACCAAGGACGAGCACACCGAGGCGATCCGGAGAGATCGCCGGGTGGCGGTCGTGGTGAACACGCGCTCGCGCCGCGGCCGGCGGCACTATTTCGAGGTGATCGAGCAGATCCACAACCTCGGGTTCGAGCCGCTGGCGGAGCTGTCGGTCTACAACCCCAAGCGGCTGCGCGAGCTGCTCGACACCGCCCTGGCCACCGAGCCCGACCTGCTCATCGTGGGCGGCGGCGACGGCACGCTCTCCTCGGCGGTGCGGCACGTGGCCCACCGCGACGTGGCGCTCGGCGTGCTGCCGCTGGGCACCACCAACAACTTCGCCCGCAGCCTCGGCCTCCCCCTCGACCTCGCCGGGGCGATCAAGGTGTTCGACACCGGCAAGGTGGCCGACATCGATCTCGGCCTGGCGGACGACCGGCCGTTCGCCAACCTGGCCAGCTTCGGGGTGTCGGTCGAGGTGGCGGGCAAGGTCAAGCCGTGGCTCAAGCGCATCGTGGGGCGTCCCGCCTATCCGCTGACGGCGCTGACGATCCTGCCGGGCCACACGCCGTTCCGCGCCTACATCACCGTCGAGGGGCAGCGGCACGAGCTCCTCACCCACCAGCTCAACATCGCCAACGGCCGCTTCCACGGCGGCTGGCAGGTCGCCAGGGACATCAGCATCGACAACGGCATGCTGGTGGCCTACCAGCTCGGGTCGGGCAAGAAGCTGCGGCTGCTGGGCGAGACCCTGCTCAGGGCCACCACCGGGCGCTGGCGCAGCCTCGCAGGGGGCCCGTTCGTGACGGGCCGCGAGATGCTCCTGGAGACCGATCCGCCGATGGCCGCCGACGTCGACGGCGAGGTGCGGCTGCGCACGCCCATCAGGCTGCGGGTGGTCCCCAACGGGGTGCGCGTCATGGTGCCGTCCTCGTTCGAGGACAACTGAGCCGCCACCCGACCACGCCGCCCTGGCTTCAGGCGTCGCCCAGGCGCCGGTAGGCGGGCTCCAGCGCGCCCGCCAGATCGGCCGGCGGAGGGAAGACGCGCAGGAGGAGGTCGGGGGCGGCGGCGGACGGGCGCCGCTCGGGGCGGTGGGCCGTCGCGCCGGGCGCGTAGAAGTCGGCCAGGCGGTCGGCGAACGGCACGTCGTCCACGCGCAGCGCGTCCGCCGTGGCGTCCGGGGCGTCGTCCGCCAGCGAGCCGAGCAGTTGCTCGCGGGTGCGCCCGCGCCAGGCCAGCACCAGGAACGGGTCGTCGTCGAACGACTCGGCCAGCAGATAGAGCACGGCCGACAGGTGCTTGCACGGGAAACCCCAGTCGGGGCACGAGCACTCCATGTCGAGGTCACGCGGGAACAGGTCGATCCCGAGCGCGGCGAACACCTCCTCGATCTCGGCCGGCATCTCCCCGGCCAGCAGCTTGGCCCGGTGCACGGCCTGCGCCGCGATCGACTCCTCGACGGCGGCCCAGCGCGACTCGCCGTACGCCTCGATCCTGATCACGACGTCGTACGGGTCGCGCCGCGAGCCCTGCACGGCGGCCCGCACCTCCCCGGCCGCCAGGTCGATCGACAGGACCTGGCCCTGCCGGGCGTAGGCGCGGCCGCGCGAGAGCCGTCCCTTGTCGCAGACGCGCTCCAGGATGTCGATGAACCGCCGCGACCACCACGTGGAGCCGATGCTGCCCCGCCGCGTGCGGGCCTTGATGCCGCCCTCGACCCTGATCGGCCGGGCGCCGTCGTACCAGTCCTCGAACCGGGCCATGCTCAGCCCACCCCCTCCGCCGTCAGCCGGAACACCTCGCGCAGCTCGTCGGTGGACAGGTCGGTGAGCCAGTCCTCGCCGGCCCCGACCACCCGCTCGGCCAGGGCCTTCTTGCGCTCGATCATCTGGTCGACGCGTTCTTCGAGGGTGCCCGCGCAGATGAGCTTGCGCACCTGTACGTTCTTGCGCTGCCCGATGCGGAACGCGCGGTCGGTGGCCTGGTCCTCGACGGCCGGGTTCCACCAGCGGTCGACGTGGACGACGTGGTTGGCGGCGGTGAGGTTGAGGCCGACGCCGGCCGCCTTGAGCGAGAGCACGAACAACATCGGCTCGTCGTCGTTCTGGAACCGGTCGACCAGGCGGTCGCGGGTCTTCTTCGGCAGCCCGCCGTGCAGCCAGAGGACGGTCGTGCCGAGCCGCTGGGCCAGGTACGGCTGGAGCATGGTGCCGAACTCCGCGTACTGCGTGAAAAGCAGTGCTTTTTCGCCTTCTGCCAGGATTTCTTCGGACAGCTCCTCCAACCGGGCCAGCTTGCCCGACCTGCCCGACAGGCGGGAGCCGTCCTTGAGCAGGTGGGCCGGATGGTTGCAGACCTGCTTGAGCCTGGCCATGGCCGACAACACCAGGCCGCGCCGCTCGATGCCCTCGCTGTCGTCGATCCTGGCCAGCATGTCGTCGACGACCGCCTGGTAGAGCGTGGCCTGTTCCGTGGTGAGCGGGCACCACTCCTTGATCTCCAGCTTTTCCGGCAAATCCGAGATGATGGATTTATCGGTTTTGAGGCGGCGGAGGATGAACGGACCCGTCGCCCGCTTGAGCGCCCTGGCCGCCTGCTCGTCCTGCCGCGCCTCGATGGGCTCCTGGAACCTCGTCCTGAACCGCGTACGCGGCCCCAGCAGGCCCGGGTTGGCGAACTCCATGATCGACCAGAGCTCGGCCAGATGGTTCTCGACCGGGGTGCCCGTCAGTGCCAGCCGGGTGCCCGTGGGGATCGACCGTACGGCCTGGGCCTGCAACGTCCCGCTGTTCTTGATCGCCTGCGCCTCGTCGCACACGACCCTGCGCCATTCGTGCCGCCGGAGCGTCTCCAGGTCGCGCTGCGCGGTGCCGTACGTGGTGATCACCAGGTCGGCGCGCTCGATCTCCGCGGGGTCGCGGCCGCTGCCGTGGTGCACGTAGACGCGCAGCCCGGGCGCGAACCTGGCCGCCTCCCGCTGCCAGTTGCCGACCAGCGACATCGGGCACACCAGCAGCGTCGGGGCAGCGGCCCGCTCGTGCACGAGCAGCGCCAGCGTGGTGATCGTCTTGCCCAGCCCCATGTCGTCGGCCAGCACGCCGCCCAGGCCCAGCTCCGACAGGAAGCTCAGCCAGGCCAGGCCCCGCTCCTGGTAGGGCCGCAGGGTGGCGTCCAGTCCCGCCGGCGTGGCCAGCGGCGTCAGCCGCCGCTCGGCCTGCCCGGACAGCAGGTCGCCGAGCACGCCGTCGGCGTCGACCTCCAGCAGCGGCAGCTCGGCGTCATCGGCCCGCACGACGTGACGCAGCAGGTCGGCGGCGCTCGCCTCGCCCGTACGGGCGCCCTCGACGGCCTTGAGCGCCGCCTTGAGCTGCCGGTCGTCCAGCTCCACCCACTGGCCGCGCACCCGGACCAGCGGCACCTTGAGCCGGGCCAGCTCGGCCAGCTCCGCCTCACTGATCGTCTCGTCGCCCACCGCCAGGTCGACGCGGAAGTCGACCAGCTCCCGCATCCCGAACCCCTGGGCCGCGGCCGCCTTCTGCGCCTTGGTCCTCGTGGTGAGCTTCAGCCCCAGCTTCGTACGCCCCGCCCAGCGCGGCAACTGCACGCCGAACCCGGCCGCCTGCAACAGCGGCGCCGCCTGCCTGAGGAACCCGAACGCGCCCGCGGTGTCCAGGGCCAGCTCGCTCGGCTGGGGGACGCGTAGGGCGCGGTCCAGCTCGGGATAGAGCCTGACCGCCCGCCCCAGCCCGGCCAGCAGCTCCCGTCGCGGTTTCCCCGGGAACCCGGCCGGGCCGCTCTCGCTCCACACCCTGGCGGCGGGAACGTACAGGCTGGGGTCGTCGGCGGCCTGCAACGCCAGCTCCACCCGCCACCCATCGGCCTCGACGTCGGCGCCGGCGGCGGTGTCGGCGGGGGTGTCGGCGGGCTCCAGGAGACGGAAGCACACCCGCGCCGCACCCTCGGCCGTCGTCACCGCGTCGTGCCACTTCTCGAGCTCCTGCCGCAGCTCGGGCACGTCGGGACAGGCCGGATCGTCGCCGGTCAGCGCGGCCAGCCAGCGCTCCCGTGGCGCGCGCGGCCCTGCGGTGAGGGGCTCGGCCAGGGTCTGCCTGACCAGCGCGTCGGTGAACGTCTCGAGCGCCTCGCGCAGGACGTCCGCGGAGGGACGTTCGGTACGGGAGGCGCGGCAGGCGGGGGGCATCGCCAGCGCCAGCTCCCGGAAATATCCGGCATCCACCCCCGTCAACACCGGCCACCACACCGCCCGCGCCGTTTCAAGGGAGGGGATGAGCCTGGGGATGACCCGGCCCCGGCGTACCAGGTCGCGGGCGAAGGCGGCGACGGCGGCCCAGTGGCGCAGGGTCGCGGTGCCCGCGTGCCCGTCCAGCGTCGGCAGGGCCACGGCGGCGGGTGGCACCACGGCGGGAACCTGCCAGAGCCGCAGCCGTGGCCGGGTCACCTCCGCCAGCCGCCCGGTCTCCGGCGAGGGCAGGGGCTCCTTGGCCGAGCCGGGCAGGAGCAGCTCCAGCGTCCGCGACGGCGGGTCGTCGAGCCCGAGGGCGGCGGCGACCACGGACCCGGAAGCGGCGTGCGGGTGCGGGCGTGCCCCCGCGCCCCGGCCCGCGCCTCCGCCCCGACCCGTGCGCCCGTCCGCGCCCGCGCCTCCGCCCCGGCTCGTGCGCCCGTCCTGGGGCGTTGGCTCGCCCTGGCTCGTGCGGCTGTCCTGGCTGGTGGGCCCGTCGTGGCTCGTGGGCGCGGGTCGGGGTGGGGAGGGCTCGTCGGCGTCCGTGATCTCGGCCCAGAAGGCGAGCCCGTCGCCGGCCCAAACTCCGTGTACCCGCACCCTGGCAGGTTACCGCCGCCGCGGGGCCTCCGCCCGCATCGCGGCACCCGCCACGGGGGCGCGCTCGTCTCGTACGCCGCCCCGCCCGCGCGGCATGACGCGCTGGCTCGGCCGCGTGGACGCGGCCGGGCGCGCGTAGCATGGAAGTATGAACCCTCCCGGATCGTGGTGCGAGCGTCCCAAGCCGCAGGCTCCCTCGTGCGAGCTCCCGTCCCCGTGGAGCAAGCCGAAGCAGCCGGGCAACTGGTGCGAGGCCGACAGGAACGACCCCGTGGTGTCCGTCCTGCGCTTCGTCCTCAAGGCCGCCAAGCGGTAGTCCCGCGCGCCATCAACGGGTGATAGAAGGCCGGTTGTCTGGGTAGTCGCCTTCCGCAGCGGAGGAGGCGATCGTCGTGAACGACACCCACAAGCTGGTCAACGACCTCTCCGAGCAGGTCTCCCGACTGGTCAAGGACGAACTGCGCCTGGCCAGGATCGAGCTCCAGGAGAAGGGCAGGCACGCGGGGTTCGGCGCGGGGCTGGTCGGCGCGGCGGGCGTGACCGCGCTGTTCGGCGCCGGCGCGCTCGTGGCCGCCGTCATCATGCTGCTCGCCCTGGTCCTGCCCGGCTGGGTGGCCGCCGCGATCGTCGCGGTGGTCCTGTTCGTAGTCGCCGCCGTACTCGGCCTGACCGGCAGGAAACAGGTGAAACGAGCCACCCCGCCGGTCCCGAGGGAAACCTTCGCGAGCGTCAGGGCCGACATCGACATGGTCAAGGAGAAGGCGCGCCGATGAGCGAGACCGATCCCGGATACACCGGGGAGCAGCACGCAGGAGACGTCGGCGCGCACAGAGCGACCGTGGGAACGTCGACGGAGCGCGAGTCCATCAACGTCCCCCCGACGAGAGCGGGCGCGGCGGAGAACGCGAGGCAGGCCGAGGCCGCCCGCGAGGAACACGAGACCTTCATCCCCGAAGCTCCCGTCGCCGACGAGCGGACCGAGGCCACGGAAAGCCGGCGGACGGAGGAGGAGTCGCTGAAGGGGGAGAGCGGCGCGGACGGTGAGGAAGGGGACGACGTGCGCAAGGACATCCAGAAGACCCGGAGAGATCTGGGCGAAACCGTCAGCGCGCTGGCGGGCAAGGCCGACGTGAGGTCCAGGGCGAGCCATGCCGCGCAGGCGGTCAAGGGCAAGGCGAGCCATGCGGCGGAGACGGCCAGGGGCAGGGCCGGTCACGCGGCCGAGACGGCCAGGGGCCGGGCCGGTCACGCGGCGGAGACGGCCAGGGGCCGGGCCGGTCACGCGGCGGAGACGGCCAAGGGCAAGGTGGGTCACGTGGCGGAGACGGCCAGGGGCCGGGCCGGTCACGCGGCCGAGACGGCCAAGGGGCGGGCGGCCGGCGCGGCCGCGACGGTCAGGGGCAAGGCGTCGGACGTGGCGGGCAGGGTTCGCGAGAGCGCTCCTGAGGCCAGGGACGTCGCGACGCAGGCGAGGAAGCGGCCCGTGCTGCTCGTCGCCGCCGTCGGCGCCGTGATCGGCTTCATGGTGCGCCGGATGATGATGAAGCGGCGCGCGCGGAGGCAGGCGGCCCGGCCCTGGTCGACGATGAGGCGGCGCGCGCAGAACGAAGCGGCCCGGCTCCGGTTGACGACGAGGCGGTGTGCGCGGAGGAACCGGGTCGCCCTGCCCCGGTGGGGCAGGAAGGCGTGACGTTCAGGGTGCGGGAGGGAGCAGGGCCCGGCACAGGACGGTGAGCGTGGTCGCGGGCTAGGCTCCGGAGTCATGGACTTCATCCGGGTGCGCGCGTCCGCCGACGGGGCGGAGACGATCTCCTACTGGACCGGCGACGTCTACGGGTGGCAGGACGACGACGGCCCCCACCACCTGTTCGGGTTCGAGGGGCTCAACGTGGCCAGGGCGGTGCGGGCCGACGGCGGCTGGCAGCTGCTGACCAGGGAGGCAGCCCTCTACCTCGACCCGAAGACCCGCCAGGTGCTCGACACCTGGGACAACCCGCTGACCGGGCGGGCGGTCGAGGTGCAGCACGTCTTCAACGACCCGGTCAACCAGCGGCTCGGCGCCTACCCGGTGCCGGAGACGCGCCTCGGCGACCAGGTAGTCTACAACGTCGACATCCGGCTGGCCTACCCCTCGCCGCTCAAGGTCGCCGACTATCCGGACAACTCCGCGAGCGACACGTACCGCGCGATGGAGTTGTTCCAGTTCTTCGCCGCCGCGAAAGACCTCGACTCCGGCGCGCCCGGCGTGCCGTGCGTGTTCTCGTGGTGCCGGGTCTCGCCGTGGTTGCCGTGGATGGCGATGGGGCGGCGCGGAGGCGGGCTCGTCTACCACTGCAGGGGCGCCAAGGTGGCCGAGGTGCCGCGGCGGCTGAGCGAGCGGGTGGGCGAGCGGTTCCTGCACGCGCCGGCGGAGTGGTCGGGCCCCAACATGACGAGCTGGACGGCGTTCGCGGACCGGGCCGGCCGGTGAGCGCCGACCTGTTCTGCGAGATCATCGCGGGTGAGCGGCCGGCCCACGTGGTGGACTCCGACGACGTGGCCGTCTCCTTCCTCGACGCGCGTCCCGTCTTCAAGGGCCATGTGCTGGTCGTGCCGCGGGTCCACGTGGAGACGCTCGCCGACCTCGCCGACGTGGGCCCGTTCTTCGAGCGGGTGCGGGCCGTGGCGGGGGCGGTGGAGGAGGGGCTGCAGGCCGGCGGGACGTTCGTCGCCATGAACAACCGCATCAGCCAGAGCGTGGCCCACCTGCACGTGCACGTGGTGCCGCGCAACAAGAAGGACGGCCTGCGGGGCTTCTTCTGGCCGCGGACGAAATACGCCTCCGCCGAGGAGGCCGCCTCCTACGCCGGCGCGATCGCCGCCGCCCTGCGGCGCACGCCTGAGTAAGCTCAGGCCGCGTGGAATACCTCGTCGGGGTCGCCGTCGTGGCCGTGATCGTCAGCGTGCCCGCGATCGTGTTGTGGCGGGTCATGCGGGGCCGCAGAGAGCTGGGCACCAGCCCGGCGGAGCGGGCCACGTTCGAGACCCTGCACACCGCCTCCCTGGCCGGGCCGCCGCTGCGGGCCGGTCTGACCGCCGACGGCGCCGAGCGTGCCTCCCGGCACCTGCGCGCCCTGCTCGGCTCCGCCGCCGTCGCGATCACCGACGGTGAGCGGCTGCTCGTCTACGACGGCGCGGGCGACGACCACCACGCCGACGCGGCTTTCGAGCACGCGGCGGCGACCCTCCAGGACGGCCGCACCCAGGTGCTGACCATCGATTGCGACCTGCTCGAATGCCCGATCAGGCAGGCCGTGGTCGTGCCGCTCACGACCGACGACCGCGTGGTCGGCACGCTGGCCGCCTACGGGCAGAGCGCCTCGGCCGGGCTGGTCAGGGCCGCGCAGGAGGTGGCCGGCTGGGTCGATTCGCAACTGGAGCTGGCCGAGCTGGACCGCTCGCGCACGCTGCTCATGGAGGCCGAGGTGCGGGCGCTGCGGGCGCAGATCTCCCCGCACTTCATCTACAACTCCCTGACCACGATCGCCTCCTTCGTCCGCACCGACCCCGAGCGGGCCAGGGAGCTGCTGCTGGAGTTCGCCGACTTCACCCGCTACTCCTTCCGCCGGCACGGCGAGTTCACCACGCTCGCGGAGGAGCTGCGCTCGATCGACCGGTACCTGATCCTGGAGCGGGCCAGGTTCGGTGACCAGCTCCAGGTCACGCTCCGCATCGCGCCCGAGGTGCTGCCGGTCGCGGTGCCGTTCCTGTGCCTGCAGCCGCTGGTCGAGAACGCCGTCAGGCACGGCCTGGAGAGCCGCAACGGCGTCGGCCGCATCACGATCATCGCCGAGGACGCCGGCGCCGAGTGCCGCATCAGCGTCGAGGACGACGGGCTCGGCATGGACCCCGACAGGCTGCGGCGCATCCTCGCAGGTGACATCGCTCCCAAGGGCGGCGTCGGGCTGGCGAACGTGGACGAGCGGCTGCGTCACGTGTACGGCGACGAGTACGGCCTGGCCGTCGAGACCGGCAACGGCGCGGGCACCAAGGTCAACATCAGGTTGCCGAAATATCACCCGGGCGTCTCTGCCCGTTGACCTCGCTCTTCCTTGTCGGTTTTATCACTGTCTATGGCACTACTACGGGTCCTCGCGGTCGATGACGAGCTGCCGGCCCTCGAAGACCTGTCCTACCTCCTCCGCGCCGATCCCCGCATCGGCGAGGTGGCGACCGCGCGGGACGGCGCGGCGGCGCTGCGCCTGCTGGACCGGGCCATCGCCGACGGCAGGCCGATCGACGCGGTGTTCCTCGACATCCGGATGCGCGGGCTCGACGGCGTGGTGCTCGGGCGGCTGCTGTCGCAGTTCGCGAACCCGCCGCGCGTGGTGTTCGTGACGGCGTACGAGGAGCACGCGGTGGACGCGTTCGAGATCAAGGCGGAGGACTACCTGCTCAAGCCCGTCCGGCCGGAACGGCTGGCCGAGGCGATCAGGCGCGTGGCGGTCTCGGCCGACGTGCCCGTGGAGGGCGGCGAGTCGGACACGATCCCGGTCGAGCTGGGCGGGGTCACGCGTTTCGTGTCCAGCGCCGACGTCATCTACGTGGAGGCGCAGGGCGACTACGCGCGGCTGCACACGGCCGGGGGCAGCCACCTCGTGCGCATCCCGCTGGCCACCCTGGAGGAACGGTGGGCCTCGGCCGGGTTCATGCGGGTGCACCGCAGCCACCTGGTGGCCGTCAAGCACATCGAGGAACTGCACATCGACTCGGGCAGGTGCACGGTCCGGGTCGGCGACACCGAGATCCCGGTCAGCCGCCGCCACACGCGCGAGCTGCGCGACCTGCTGGTGCGCCGGGCCAGGAAGGGCAGGCCGGAATGAGCCAGGAGCCCCGCCGCCAGGATTCCCGCCCGGTCCGCAGGACGCCCCTGTCGCGGGAGAACATCTCGCGGCGGGTCACCGTGACGAGCCCGCGCACCGCCGCCGCCCGCCGGCCCCGCTACCCGGCCACCCTGGAGATCGACGAGCAGACCCGGCTCGGCGAGGTCTACATGCGCTCGCTGCTGCGCACCCAGTTCAGGCTGGCGCTGTTCGTGTGCACGGTGCTGGCCTGCGTGATCGGCGGGCTGCCGCTGCTGTTCCTGCTGATCCCCGACCTGAGCGAGGTGCGCCTGCTGGGCGTGCCGCTCGCGTGGGCGGTGCTGGCGGGCCTGATCTACCCGGCCTTCGTCATCGGCGCCTGGCTGTACGTGCGGCAGGCGGAGCGCAACGAACGCCACTTCGCCGAACTGGTCGAACGCCGATGAGCCGGGGCGCCCCCGGGGCGGAGCCGGGCCCATGAGCCTGACGGCGGTGCTGGTGGTCGTGGTCGCGGCCGTCCTCATCGGAGCGTTCGGGATCAGGGTCTCGCGCACCACCTCCGACTTCTACGTCGCCTCCCGTACGGTCAGCCCGCTCTGGAACGCCTCCGCCATCGGCGGCGAATACCTGTCGGCGGCCTCCTTCCTCGGGATCGCCGGGCTCATCCTGTCCTTCGGCGTGGACATGCTCTGGCTGCCCGTCGGCTGGACCGGGGGTTACCTGGTGCTGCTGGTGCTGGTGTCGGCGCCGCTGCGGCGCTCGGGGGCGTACACGCTGCCGGACTTCGCCGAGGCCAGGCTCGAGTCGATGACCGTGCGCCGCACCGCGAGCGTGCTCGTCGTGCTGATCGGCGGGCTCTACCTGATGCCGCAGTTCCAGAGCGCGGGCCTGGTGCTGCGGACCATCACCGGCGCGCCCGTGTGGGCCGGCGGGCTGCTGGTCGCGGGTGTCGTCGCGGTGAACGTGCTGTCGGGAGGCATGCGGTCGATCACGTTCGTGCAGGCGTTCCAGTACTGGCTCAAGCTGACCGCGCTGGCCGTGCCGCTGGTGTTCCTGCTGATGGCGTGGAAGGCCGACGGCGCCCCCGGGGTCACCGCGCTGGACGCGGCCACCTGGCAGGTGCCGCTGGGCGGCGGCAAGGAGTACGGGGTGTACACGACGTACTCGCTGATCCTGGCCACCTTCCTCGGCACCATGGGGCTGCCGCACGTGCTCGTGCGGTTCTACACCAATCCCGACGGGCGGGCCGCGCGCCGCACGACGCTGGTGGTGCTGACGCTGCTGGGCGCGTTCTACCTGCTGCCCGCCGTGTACGGGTGGCTGGGCCGCATCTACGCGCCCGACCTGGTGCGTACGGACGCGGTCGTGCTCGCCCTGCCCTCCCGCATGATCGGCGGCCCGCTGGGCGACCTGCTGACGGCGCTCGTCACGGCGGGGGCGTTCGCGGCGTTCCTGTCCACCTCGTCGGGGCTGACCGTGTCCGTGGCGGGCGTGATCGCGCAGGACCTGCTCAAGGGCGGGGTGCGCTCGTTCAGGATCGCCACGCTGATGGCGGTGGCGGTGCCGCTGGCCCTGGCGTTGTGGGCGCGGGCGCTGCCCGTGGCGGACGTGGTGGGGCTGGCGTTCGCGGTGGCGGCCTCGTCGTTCTGCCCGCTGCTCGTGCTGGGCATCTGGTGGCGGCGGCTGAGCACCACGGGGGCGCTTGCCGGGCTGTTCGTGGGCGGCGGGCTGGCCTGCGCGGCGGTGCTCGTCACGATCACGGCCGGGCCGTTCGAAGGGCCTGCGGGGGCGCTGCTGGCCCAGCCGGCGGCGTGGACGGTGCCGATCGCGTTCGCGGTGATGGTGTCGGTGTCGTTCCTGACGCCCGACCGGGTGCCGCTCGGCGTGGCCAGGACGATGGTCCGGCTGCACACGCCCGAGGCCCTCGACCTCGACCGCGGCGACTGGCGGCCCCGCTCGCCGTGAGAAGCGGCGCGCGGGGGGCGGGCTCAGGAGCCGGCCCGCGGCGGCGGCCCGCGGTGGAGCCGTGCTCTCAGGCGGACATGACCCGCTCGTACGCGGCGGCCAGCTCGCCCATGGGCAGCACCGGGCCGCTCGGATCCTTGGCGGCGTCGTCCCACAGGCGCAGCGAGATCGCGTCCGCCGACCACGGATGCGCCTCGAACGCCGCCGCCTCCTCCCGCGACATCGGCCCGCCCTGGGCGCGCAGCGTGCACACCGACACCGGGCTCAGCGTGTCGTGGTAGGCCGGGTCCACCGCGACCAGATACCGCTTGGCCGCCACGTGCCGCTCGATGGCCCAGGCCGAGCGCTCGGTCAGGTGGTCGCGGGCGAACGCGGCCCCGGCCCGCTCGTGCGGCAGGCCGCGGTGCCGTTCGGCGACGGGGCGGGCGCGGCCCACGTCGTGGAAGGCGGCGGCCAGTACGAGCTCGTCGTCCGCGCCGGCGGCCACCGCGTGCGCGGCGGTCTGGAGCGCGTGCGTGCGCTGGTCGACGGCCTCGCCGCCGTACGGGAGGTCGGCGAGGCCGTCGAAAAGCCGGTGAAGTTCGGCCCGAGAAAGCATGATTAATCCTCTTTGCAGGGTCTTGTGATCGCATGATGGGGCGGCTTCCATGACCGGAGGATGACGGGACGGTGGCCGTGCACCGGCGGCGGGGCGACGGGCGGGTGGGTTCGCCGGGTGTTAACCCCCCGGTTCGTGCACCGTCAGACACGTCTGACCTGCTCATCACAGTCGGCGACCAGCGTGGCGGCTCGTACGAGGTTCCCGCGAAGGCTCGGAGACTCCCTGTGAAACGAACCCTGACCGCCCTGGCCATGCTCGGCACGCTCGCGGCGGCGGGCTGCTCCTCCGCCAGCGGCAGCACCGGCGACACGCTGCGCTTCGCGGCCGTGCCGGTCGAGCAGAACATCGACCCCACCGCCGAGTACAAGGACATCATCGCCCTGATCGAGAAGAACACCGGCAAGAAGGTGGAGTTCGTCCGGTCGACCGACTACAACGCGGTCATCGAGGGCATGGTGTCCGGCAAGATCGACCTGGCCGAGTTCGGGCCGCTGTCGTACGTGCTCGCGAAGAGCAACGGCGCCAAGATCACCCCGATCGCGTCGATGGTCGAGAAGGGCGGGCAGCCGACGTACCGAAGCTTCGGCATCGTCCCCGCGAACAGCGAGATCACCGGCATCGACGGCTTCAAGGGCGCGAAGGTCTGCTTCGTCGATCCCGGCTCCACCTCCGGCTACCTCTTCCCCAGCCAGGGCCTGATGGGCGCGGGCATCGACCCGAAGACCGGCATCGACGCCGTCATGGCGGGCGGGCACGACAACTCCGTGTTGTCGGTCGCCGCCGGCAAGTGCGAGGCCGGCTTCGCCGAGAACGCCATGGTCGAGCACATCCTCATCGACAAGGGCAAGCTCAGGCCCGGCCAGGTCAAGGTGGTGTGGAAGTCCGCCCCGATCCCCATGTCGCCCGTCGCCATGCGCGACGAGCTGCCCGCCGATCTCAAGGCCAAGCTGACCCGGACCTTCACGAAGGACGCCACCAAGGACCGGCTCGTGCAGCTCGGCATCTGCAAGGACGCCGCCTCGTGCCGCGTGACGGCCGACCCGTCCGTCTGGGGCTTCCAGCCGGTCACCGACGCGACCTTCGACCCCGTACGCCAGGTGTGCGCGGCCACCCGCAACGAGAAGTGCTCAGCGGCGTGACGGGCCCGATCGTCGAGACGCGCCGTCTGGTCAAGACCTTCGGCGACGTGCGGGCCTGCGCCGGCATCGACCTGACCGTCCACCCCGGCGAGATCGTCGCCCTGCTGGGCCCGTCGGGATCCGGCAAGTCCACGCTGCTGCGCCACCTCAACGGGCTGACCAGGCCGGACTCCGGCCACGTCACCGTGCTGGGCGTCGACGCGGCGTCCGCCTCGGGCAGGGAGCTGCGCGAGCTGCGCCGCCGCGTCGGCGTCGTCTTCCAGCAGTTCAACCTGGTCGGACGGCTCACCGTGCTGGAGAACGTGCTCAGCGGCGCCCTCGGGCGGGTGCGCGGCCCCCGGTACGGCATCGTCACCTGGCCCAGAGCCGTACGGGCCGAGGCCTTCGGACACCTGGACCGCGTCGGGCTGGCCGACCGGGCCTACCAGCGGGCGGGCAGCCTGTCGGGCGGCCAGCAGCAACGCGTCGCCATCGCGCGCGCCCTGCTGCAGCGGCCCGAACTGATGCTCGCCGACGAGCCCGTCGCCTCCCTCGACCCGGAGACCGCCGGTTCGGTCATGGACCTGCTGGTACGCGTGTGCCGGGAGGACGGCCTGACCATGGTGTGCACCCTGCACCAGATCGAGCTGGCGCTGCAGTGGACCCGGCGGGTGGTCGGACTGCGGCACGGGGAGATCCGCCTGGACGAGCCCACGAACCTGCTCGACGCCGTACGGCTGCGCGGGCTGTACCTGTCCGACCCCGTGACGGTGCCATGACGCGCGCCCGCCCCGCCCTCACCGCGACGCCCGCCCGCCCCCACTCGGGGCCCGCCTCCGCCGTGTCTCCGGCGTCTCCGGCGTCACCGTCCGGCGGAGGGCCGCCCGCCCGGCCGGACGCGGCTCAGCGCCTCCGCCCGCCCAGAACCGGGCGGCGGGCCGCGGCCTGGGGATTCCCGACCGTCTCCGTGGGGCTCGGCGTGCTCGCCCTCGACCGGCTCGGCGTCGGGATCGGCGGGCTGATCGAGGGCTTCGGGGAGGTCGCCGCGCTGCTGGCGCGGGCCTGGCCGCCGACCCTGTCCGACCCCGCGACGACGCTCGCCCACGTGCTCGACACGCTCTGGATGGCCCTCGCGGGAACCGCGCTGGCGACCGTGCTCGCCGCCGTGCTCGGCGTGCTGGCCGCCTCCCCGGTCAGGACCGCCAGGTCGGCGGCGCTCGCGGTGATCGTCGCCTGCCGGGCCATCCCCGACGTGGTCTTCGCGGTGTTCTTCGTGGCCGCCGTCGGCATCGGGCCGCTGCCCGGCGTGCTGGCGCTCGGCCTGCACTCGGTGGGCATGCTGGGCAAACTGTTCGCCGAGGCGGTCGAACAGGCCGACACCGGCGTGCGCGAAGCCGTCGCGGGCACCGGGGCCGGCCCCGCGCAGCGGCTGCTGGCGGGCGTGCTGCCGCAGGTCGCGCCCGCCTGGATCGCGGCCATCCTCTACCGCCTGGACATCAACTTCCGCGGGTCCGTGCTGCTGGGCGCCGTCGGCGCGGGCGGCATCGGGCTCGACCTGAAGACCGCGTTCGGGTTCACCGACTACCAGGAGGCCACCGGGCTCGCGCTCGTCACGGTGGCCGTGGTGCTGCTCGTCGAAGCGGTCTCCGTGACACTGCGCGGGCAGCTGCTGGGCGCGGGACGTATCGGCTCCGTCCCGGCCGGAGGCGGCACCCGCGTGCCATGGACGCGCGGCCGGCTCGCCGTGCACCTGGCCGGGTGGGGCGGGCTGGTCCTGGCAACGGTGGCGTTCTGGCAGGTCGGGGCGAGCCCGGCCGCGCTGGCCGACGCGGCCGGCGGCTCCCTGCGGGCGCTCGGCGACTTCTTCCCGCCCGACTTCGCACCGGTGGCGGGCCTGCTCGGCGAAGGGCTGGCCGAGACGGCCGCGATCGCGCTCGGCGCGACCTTCCTCGGCACGCTCGCCGGCGTGCCGCTGGGCCTGGCCGCCGCACGGGCCGTCGCCCCCAACGACGGCGTGCGGCTGGCCGCCCGCACCCTCTGCGTCGGCCTGCGCTCCATCCCCGACCTGCTGCTCGTGCTGGTGTTCGTGGCGGCGTTCGGGCTCATGGACGGGCCGGTCGCGGGCACCCTGGCGCTGGCCGTCTGCACCGCCGCCCTGGTCGCCAAGCTCGTCGCCGACGATGCCGAGGAACTGCGCAGGGGACCGCGCGAAGCCGTGCTGTCGGCGGGCGCGGGCCCCGCGCAGGAGCTGACCGTGGCCGTGCTCGGCCAGCTCACGCCGCGCCTGGCCGCCACCACCCTGTACGCGCTCGACGTCAACCTGCGGGCCTTCTTCATCCTCGGCATCGTCGGCGCGGGCGAACTCGGCTATGCCCTCAGCCAGCACATCAGGGCGCTCAATCACGACGTGGTCACCGCGATCGTGGTGCCCGTGTTCGTGCTGGTCCTGGCCGTGGAGGCGATCTCCGCCCGGCTCAGATCCGTCCTGCGGTGATTTCTTCCATGATGGCCTCCGGGCTCGTGCGGCGTCGCCCGCCGTTCACCCGATGGCCAGACAGGCCGCCGAGGCTGCTTGTCATGACAAGCACGCAGCGCTACCTGGAGATGGCCGACATCCTGGAGGCGGAGCTGGCCCACGTACCCGTGGGCGCGCAGGTGCCGAGCGAGCACGTGCTGGCCGACCGCTTCCAGGTCGGCAGACCCGCCGCCCGCGCGGCCCTGCAGGAACTGGAGCGGCGGCTGCTGGTGCGCCGCGTCCAGGGCGTCGGCACCTTCCGGCGCGGACGCGTGGAGTATGTGATCTCCGCCCACGTCCCGCCGTCGTTCAGCGAGACCGTGCGGCTGGCGGGCGCCGAGCCGGGAGCGCGGCTGGTGAGCTGCGGCGCCCGCCGCGCGGTCGAGCAGGAACGCGCCCGCCTCGGGCTGGCCATCGGCGCCGCCGTGTGGGCGGTCGAGCGGGTGTTCACCGTGAACGGCGAGATCGCCGCGTACGCCACCAGCGTCCTGCCCCGGCGGCCCCTGTTGAACCTGGACCGGGAGCTCGGCGACGAGGTCTCCCTGCACCGGGTGCTGCGCCGCCGCTACGGGCTCACCGTCGTCCGCTCCCGCTACCGGATCAGCCTCGACGTGCCGCCGCCCGGGATCGCCGGGCACCTGACCGGCGGCAGCCGGGGACCCACCTGGCTCGCGGAGAGCGTGAACCGCGCCGCGGGGGGGCCGTGTGTCGAGTACGCGCGGACGTACCTGAGGCCCGACGTCCTCGACGTCACCTTCGAGATCGAAGAGGAAAACCCTTGACAGACGTCCTGACCAGGGAGGAACGCGCCGAGTTGCTCGCCGCCGCCACTCCCGACGAACTGCTGCCCCTCGCCGAGCGCCTGCTCCAGGCCGGCGACCTCGGCGAGCCGGCCGTCCTGCACCCGCCCGAGACCGGGATGGTGATGCTCACCGTGCGCGAGCCGGTGACGGAGGAACGCTTCCACCTCGGGGAGGTGCTGGTCACCTCGTGCACCGTCGAGGTCGCGGGGACGGCGGGCTGGAACATGCGCGGCGGGGACGACCGCGTGGCCGCCCTGGCCGCGGCCCTGCTCGACGCCGTCGCCGCCGCCGGGCTGCCCGCCGCCGGTGAGGTGAACGCCCTCTGCGCGTCCGTCGCCGAGCGGCGGGCCAGGGAGGTGTCCGCCGAATGGGCCGAGGTGTCCGCCACCCGGGTGGCCTTCGAGGAGCTGACATGACCACCGCCCGCCCCGACGGTACCGCCTCCAGCAGCGGCGCTTTCAACGGCGGCGGTCGCAACGGGGTGCCGGACGGGTCGGGGGCGGCAGGGGCCGTCCGCGGGATCGGGGCGCACGTCCGGGCGGTGACGCCCACCGCGGCGCAGGCGCAGGCCGACTTCCGTGCGCTGCTGAACGTCCTGTCCCGTCCCGGCGTGCTGGACACCGTCAAGCGCGCGGACGGTCCGGCCGCGCTCGCCGTGGCTGCCGGGCTGGCCGACGTCGAGGTGCCCACGTCGGTGCTGACCCCTCCCGGCGAGGAGCACTGGGCGCAGGCCCTGCACCTGGCGACGTCGGCCCCGCCCGCACCACCGGAGACGGCACGCATGGTCGTCGCACTCCGCCCACCGTCGGCAGCGGAGATCGCGAGCCTCACCCGTGGCGACGCCCTGCACCCCGAGCACGGCACCCGCCTGATCGCCGCCGTCGGAACCCTGACACCACACCACCATGACCCCGGCGACCGCGACGCTCCCGGCGACCGTCGCGAACCGAGCACCCGGGACCATGACGACCACCAGGGCAACGGTGACCGGCAGGGCAACGGTGACCGGCAGGGCAGCGGTGACCACCAGGGCAACGGCGATCGGCAGGAACACGGCGACCGGCGGGGCCCCTCGGGCGGCCAGGCGGAAGAGGTCGTGCTGGTGCTCAGAGGGCCCGGGGTGCCGGGAGCGCGGCGGGTCCGGGTGACAGGTCTTCCCGCCGGGGTGTTCGCCGCCCTGGCGGAGGCCAACGCGGACTTCCCCGCCGGCGTCGACACCTTCCTCGTCGCTCAGGACGGGACCATCACCGGGCTGCCGCGCAGCACCCGCATCGAGATCGAGAACGGAGACGCCTGATGGGCTACTCAGGGGCCAGCGGCGGCCACGAGGCGATCCTCGCCGCCGAGCGGCTCGTCGAACGCCACCGGTACGGCGGGTCCAGCGCGTGGCTGGCCATCGACCAGATCACCGGGCGGCTGAGGCTGGCCGTGGACCGGATCATGGGGGAGGGCGGCCTATGGGCGCCCGAGCTGGCGGCCAGGGCGCTGCGCCAGGCGGAGGGCGACGTGCAGGAGGCCGCCCAGCTCCTCAGGGCACACCGCTCCACGCTGCCCCGGGTGGCGTACTCGGAGCCGGTGCACGCCGACGAACTACGGATCTCGCGCCGGATCTCGCCCGCGTTCCGCAACCCACCGGGCAGCCAGGTGCTCGGCCGCACGCTCGACTACGTGGGGCGGCTGCTCGACCTCATGCCGGAGGAGCAGGCGAAGGCCCGCTTCCACCACCCTGCCCCCGCACAGGAGCCAGCCCACGCTCACGACTCCGCACACGCACACGCCCACGTCCACGTCCACGGATCAGGGCACGGATCAGGGCACGGATCAGGGCACGGCGCCGGGCACGGTAACGGTCACGCATCCGGCAACGGGAAGGCGCTCAGCCATGGGCACGGTGAAGCGCACGAGCCCGGCAGCGGGCGGGACGGCGGCGACGGGCACGGCGACGGGCACGGCGACGGCGACGGGCCCGATCCCAGGCGACCGCCGCGCCTGCTCGGCCTGCTCCGCTCCATGGGCATGCTGGTCGACAGAGCCGCGGACGGCGACCAGGAGCCGTACGACATCACCCGCTCGCCCGTCCGCCCGGGCGTGCCCAGGTCGGCCCGGCTGACGGCGATGGCCCGCGCCGAGACCGGCGCGCTGGTGCACCTCTGGTACGCGAACACGTTCCAGCCCGGCAGGCACAACCACGAGTTCCCCGGAGAGGTCCGTCACGGCGCGCTGCCGGTGCGGGTACGCCACCCGCTGACCGGCGCGACGGTCACGGTGGCCGAGGTCCGGGTGACGGAGGTGGAGACCATCGACGACCTGGACCGGGCCGAGGAGGACCGTAGCCGGCTGGACCTCGGCTACGGCATGTGCTTCGGCCACAACGAGCGCAAGGCCATCGCCATGGCCGGGCTCGACCTGCTGGTGCACCGCGACGGGGGCCGGTCGAGCCTGGAACAGGAGGTCCTGCTGACCCTGGACGGCATCGAGGCGTCCGGCTTCCTCGAACATCTGAAACTGCCCCATTACGTGGACTTCCGCTCGGTGCTCGACCGCAAGCGCGCGGTTCGCGCGGCCATGGAGGAGGCGCGATGACGATCATGGAGCTGGCGGGCGAGGCGGGTCCGCGCGGCATCTTCGACGAGCTGTCCAAACGCGAGGTGCGCAGGGCAGCGCTCACCGCCGTGGCCGTGCCCGGCTACCAGGTGCCGTTCGGGTCGAGGGAGATGCCGGTCGCCCGGGGCTGGGGCTCGGGCGGGCTGCAGGTGACGCTGGCGCTCGTCGGTCCCGCCGACCGGCTCAAGGTCATCGACCAGGGCGAGGACGGCGGTGTGAACGCGGCCAACCTGCGCCGCCTGGTCTCCGGTCACGTCGGGTGCGCGGAGGAGAGCGACACCCGGGCGGCCGGCGTGATCCAGTCGCGGCACCGCATCCCGGAGACGCCGCTGCGGGCCGACCAGATCCTCGTGCTCCAGGTTCCGGTGCCCGAGCCGCTGCGCGCCGTGGAGCACGACGTGCGCGAACAGCGCAGGATGCACGCCGAGGCCGACTACTCGCGCATGTGGGTCGGCCTGTACGAGGACGTCGTGCGCAACGGCGTCGTCACCAAGACCGCCGGCTACCCGTGCCTGGTGGGCGGCAGGTACCTGATCTCGCCCACGCCGATCCCGAGGTTCGACGTGCCGAAGCTGGACAGGGCCGAGCACCTGACGTTGTTCGGGGCGGGCAGGGAGAAGCGCATCTACGCGGTGCCGCCGCACACCCGGGTGGAGCCGCTCGTCTTCGACGACATCCCGTTCGAGGTCGAGCACACGCCGGGCGCGGCCTGCCGGCACTGCGGCAGCGGCACGGCGTACCTGGTGGAGGTGCCGTCCGCGGACGGCACCGTCGCGTGGGTGTGCAGCGACACGGACTACTGCACGCGTAACAGGGAGGACGGATGAGCTGGGCGTTGAAGGTGGACGGGCTCGGCCTGGTCTACGGCGAGCAGGGGGAGGCCTCCCTGCCCGGCACCGGACCCGAGCACGGCACCTCGGTCTCGCCCGCGACCGGGGCCGTGGTGGCCGCGTGGGACGTCGGGTTCGAGGTCGAGCCCGGGGAGGCGCTGGGCATCGTCGGCGAGTCCGGCTCGGGGAAGTCGACGGTCATGCGCTGCCTGGCCGGCGACGAGCGGCCCAGCAGGGGCACCGCCTACCTGCGCGGCTACGACGACGGCCGCACCGACGTGCTGGCCCTCGACGACGGCGTGCGCCGGCGGCTGAGGATCGACCGCGTCTCCGTCGTCTACCAGGACCCGGCCGCCGGGCTCGACCTGGACACGAGCGCGGGCGGCAACATCGCCGAGCGGCTCACCGCGGCCGGCGGCCGGCACTTCGGCCGCATCCGCGAGCGGGCCGCCGAGCTGCTGGAGCTGACCGAGGTGCCGCTGTCACGGATGGACGACCCGGTGCGCACGTTCTCCGGCGGCATGCGGCAGCGCGTGCAGATCGCCAAGGCGCTGGCCAACCGCCCTCCCGTGCTGCTGCTCGACGAGCCGACCACCGGCCTGGACGCCTCGGTCGCGGCCGGCGTGCTCGACCTGCTGAGAAACCTGCTCGAACGGCTCGGCGTCGCCGCCGTGGTCGTCTCCCACGACTTCGGCGTCATCGAGATGCTGACCAGGAGGGTGATGGTGATGCAACACGGCCGCGTCGTGGAGACGGGCCTCACCGACCAGCTGCTGGAGGACCCGCAGCACCCGTACAGCCAGCGGCTCGTCTCGGCGGCGCGCGGATGAACGTCCTGCGGATCAGGGGACTGGTCAAGTCGTTCACCCTGCACACCATCGACGGCCGCACCGTCGGCGCGCTGCACGGCGTGGATCTCGACGTGGCCGCCGGCGAGCACGTCGCGCTCGCCGGCTCTTCGGGCGCCGGGAAGTCGTCGCTGCTGCGGTGCGTCTACCGGACCTACGTGCCGACGGCCGGCCGGATCCTGCTGCGCACCGCGCAGGGCACGCAGGCCGACCTCGCCGCCCTGCCCGACGCCCAGGTGGCCGACCTGCGGGGCAGGGAGCTGGGCTACGTCTCGCAGTTCCTGCGGGCCGAGCCGCGCCGGGCGGTGCTCGACGTGGTGGCCCGGGCGGGCGCGGCCCGCGGCCTCGGGCTCGACGCGGCCAGGGACGCCGCCGCGGTGGCGCTGCGCAGGCTCGGCATCGACGAGCGCTTGTGGGCCATGCACGCCACCGTCCTGTCAGGCGGCCAGAAGCAGCGCGTCAACCTGGCGGCCGGCACCATCTCGCCGCCCCGGCTGCTGCTCCTCGACGAGCCGGTGTCGGCGCTCGACCCGGTCAACAGGGAGGCCGTCCTGTCCATGATCGCCGACCTGACGGGCGCGGGCGTGGCCGTGCTGTCCGTCTTCCACGACCTCGACGCCATCGACCGGCTCGCCACCCGGGTGGTGGTGCTGGACGACGGCAGGGTGGCCGCCGACGGGCCGCCCGCCACCGTACTGCGTGATTCCACACTGAACCTGGAGGTGGCCCGGTGAGCGTGCTCGCCCATGCCAAGGCCGTACTGCCGGACCGCGTCATCGACGACGCGCTCGTCGTCACCGAGCACGGGCTGGTCACCCACGTGGGGCCCGCCCGCCCCGGCGCCGTGCCCGCCGAGGCCCTGGACGTGCGGGGCGCGCTGGTGCTGCCCGGCATCGTCGACACCCACTCCGACGGGCTGGAGACCGAGCTGCGGCCCCGCCCCGGCGCGGAGTTCGAGGTGGGGTTCGGGGTGTCCAGCTTCGAGGGACGAGTGCGCGCGGCCGGCGTCACCACCGTCTTCCACGGGGTGGCGTTCGAGTCGCACAACCGTAAGGGACGCACGGTCGAGCGGGCGATCCGGCTCGACGCCGCCATCAAGGAGCGCGCCGAGTCGGGGCACGCGATGGTGGACCACCGCGTGCTCTACCGCCTCGACGCCCGCGACCCCGAGGGCCTGGCGGCCCTCCGCACCTGCCTGTCCGGTACGGTCGCCCCGCCGCCGCTGGTGTCCTTCGAGGACCACACGCCGGGGCAGGGACAGTACCGGGACTCGGCGGTGTACCGGCGCTGGCTGGAAGGCACCGAGGGCATCTCTGCCGAGGAGGCGCAGCAGCAGGTGGAGACCCTGGTCGCCGAGCGGGACGCCAGGATCGGGCACCGGGAGGTCGCGCTCGGAAGGCTGGCGGAGTACGCGGCGCTCGGGCGGGCACGCCTGCTCGCGCACGACCCGGTGACGGCGGGGGAGATCGACGTGGCGCTGGCCAACGGGGTGTCCGTGGCCGAGTTCCCCACCACGATGGAGGCCGCCAGGGCGGCCTGTGAGCGCGGGCTGCGCGTGGTGGCCGGCGCGCCGAACGTGCTGCGCGGCGGCTCCCACTCGGGCAACGTCGCGGCGGCCGAGCTGGTGGCGGCAGGGCTGGTGGACGGGCTGTCCAGCGACTACCTGCCGTCGGCCCCGCTGGCGGCGGCGCTGCGGCTGGCCTCGCGGGGAGTGGTGCCGTTGCCGCGCGCGGTGGCCCTGGTCACCTCGGGACCCGCCGCCGTGGCGGGCCTGACCGACCGGGGCGCGCTGGTGCCCGGCCGGCGCGCCGACCTCGTGGTGGTGACGACGGACCGGGGGTGGCCGACCGTACGCATGACGGTCGCCGCCGGTGACCAGGTGCTGCTCGCCGGGGCGGGATCATGACGCCGGAGGGGCGGGAGACGGCGATGCGCGAGCAGCACGAGGGCGGTCCCGGCCGGGGTGCCGGGGTTCCGGCGGAGGCGCATCCCGCGCTGGCCGCCGCGGCCGCCGCCGCGCTGGACGCGTACGCCTCGGCCACCGCCGCGTACGACCGCGTCGCGCTGTCCGCCGTCGTGGCGGACGGCGCCGACGGCACACCCACCATGCGCGTCGACGTGCTCGTCGAGGACGCCGTCCTGGCCGCCCTGACCCCGCACCCCGTCAACGTCCTCACCGAGGAGACCGGCTGGGTGGACAACGGTTCGGCGTTCACGCTGGTCATGGACCCGGTGGACGGCTCGGCCAACGCGGCCGCCGGGGTCCCGCTGTCCGCCTTCTCCGCCGTCGTGGCCGAGGACGGCGTCTTCACCGAGGCGCTGACCGTCTGGCTGGAGACCGGCAGGAGCTGGTGGGCGCGGCGCGGCGTGCCGTCCCCGCTGCGTACGACCGGCCGCACCGAAGCGGCCGGCGCCGCCGTCTCCCTCCTGCGCCCCCACCCCGCCGACCCGGGATCCTCGGCGGCCTGGTGGGAGGTGGCCCGGCGGGCGGCCCGCGTGCGCATCCTGTCCACGAGCTGCCTGGAGGGCGCGCTGGTGGCCCAGGGCGCGACCGACGCGTTCGCCGACGCCGCCACCGACACCCACCGCCTGGTGGACCTCGCCGCCTCGGTGGTGCTGGCGGAGACGGCGGGCGGTGTGGTCAGTGACGTCTTCGGCCGCCCGATCACGCTGGACACCGACCTCACGAAACGCTGGAGCGGCATCGTGGCGGCCACCCCGGACCTGGCCGACGAGCTCGCCGAGATCCTCCGCACCGCCTTCAGCGCCGGTTCCCGGGCCGATTCCCGGGCCGATTCCCGGGCCGGCTCGTAGGCGGGAGGCCGGTCAGGAGGGCGGGAGCTCGCCGGATCCCCTGGCGACGAGCTCCACCGGCACCTTGACCCTGCGGGGCTCCCGGGACGGGTGCAGCAGGAGGTCGACGGCGCTGCGGGCCAGGCGGGTGACGTCGTAGCGGACCACCGTCACCCCGGGGTTGAAGACGCCGGCCAGCGCGAAGTCGTCGAACCCCACGTACGCGGGCCGCTCGGGCCGCTCGCGCAGCGCGTGCAGGATGCCGATCGCGGCCCGGTTGTTGGTGGCGAACAGGGCCGTCGGGGGGTCGGCCAGGTCGAGGAGCCTGCCGACCTCGTACGACACCCGCCGCGGGTCGAACACCCCCCGCACCACGAGCGCGTCGTCGGCTCGCACCCCGGCGGCGCGCAGCGCCTGGCGGTAGCCGGTCGCGCGGTCGTGCACGGAGCTGACGCCGTCGTCGTCGGAGATCAGGCCGATCCGGCGGTGACCGCCGGCGAGCAGGTGCTCGGTCGCCGCCCGGCCGCCGCGCACGTCGTCGAGCATGACGACGTCGGCCGCCTCCAGGCCTAAGGGCACGCGGTCGACGAAGACCGCGGTGAGGCTCGCGTGCCCGGCCAGCCAGGCGTGGTCGGCCGCCGACGGGACGACGATGAGGGAGTCGACGCCGCGCGTGTACATGGACTCGATGAGCATGCGCTCCTTGTCGGGGCTCTCCTCGTACGAGCCGAACACCACCAGCGCCTCATGCTCCGCCGCGGCGGCCTCGACCGCGGCGGCCAGGCGGGAGTAGAACTCGTTGGAGATGTTCTCCATCACCAGCCCGAGCGTCAGCATGGTCGCGCCCCTGGCCAGGCGGGCGGCGGCCTCGTTGCGGCGGTAGCCGAGCGTGCTGATGGAGGTCTGCACCCGCTGCCGCAGCGACGCCCTGACGTGCGGCTCCTGGTTGACGACCCGGGAAACGGTCTTGAGGCTGACGCCCGCGTGCCTGGCCACGTCGGCCATGGTGGGTTTGCGCGGGTTCACTCGCGGGCTCGGCTCCTCGGTCCGTTCCCTCGCTGTCATAGTGTGCCCCCATGGATGACGAATGGATCTGTGGCCGGTTGGGTGAGGACGAGCCGTGGATGCTGGGCGCGGTCAACCCGCCGGTGTTCGAGAACTCGTTGTTCGCGTTCGCGACGGCGGAGGAGCTCGGCGAGGCGGTCAGGAACGAGGACGAGCGCTACGTCTACTGGCGGGGGACCAACCCGACGGTCGATCTCGCTCAGCGTAAGCTGGCCGCGCTCGAGCGGGGAGAGCGGGCCAAGTGTTTCGGCTCGGGCATGGGCGCCATCGCGGCGACGATCTCGTCGCTCGTGTCGGCGGGCGACCACGTGCTGGTGCTGGGCGCGGTCTACGGGCCGACGACTCAGTTCCTGCGCTATCTGGAGAAATTCGGGGTCACGCATACGCACGTGGACGACCTCGCGGGGTGTGACAGCGCTATCAGGGCGAGCACGCGCCTACTCTACTTCGAGTCGCCGTCGTACATGGCCTACGCCGTGGTCGACATCGCCGAGGTGGCCGGGTGGGCGCGGGAGCGCGGGCTGGTGAGCGTGATGGACAACACCTGGTCCACGCCGATCTTCCAGAAGCCGCTCACCATGGGCGTCGACCTGGTGGTGCACTCGCTGTCGAAGTACGCGGGCGGGCACAGCGACCTGGTGGGCGGCGTCGTCGTGGGGCCGTCGCGCCTGATCCGGCCGCTGGCGCTGACCGAGTACCAGCTCTACGGCGCCGCCATGTCGCCGCACGACGCGGCCAAGGTGATCAAGGGGTTGCGGACGCTGCCCGTGCGGATGGCGGCGCACCAGGAGCGAGGGCTGGCGGTGGCGGCCTTCCTGGAGGGGCATTCGGCCGTGCGGGAGGTGAACCATCCGGGGTTGCCGTCGCATCCCGGGCACGCGATCGCGCTGCGGCAGATGTCGGGGTTCTCCAGCCTCTTCAGCTTGGTGCTGGACACGGACTCTCCTCAGGAGGTCGCGGGGTTCCTCGATAGATTGCGATATTTCAGGATCGGCGTGTCGTGGGGAGGCTTCGAGAGCCTGGTGAACGCCCCCGCGCTCTCCACGGAGGAGAGCGTACGCGCCACCATGGGCATCCCCGTCGGCCTCGTCCGGCTCTCGGTCGGCCTGGAACCCGCGGACGAGCTGATCAAGGACCTCGGCCAGGCCCTGGAGGAATCGCTCGCCTGAACGCGGACCCGGCCGGCAGCGCCGGCATATGGCGCCGGCATATGGCGCCGGCGAGTGGGCACCGGCGATTGACCGCTGAACGCGGCTGACCATAGCGTGACTGACAGCGCTGTCTAGAACACGCGGGAGACCTGCCATGAAAACCCCCCTCCTGGCGACCGCGGTCGCCGTCACGCTGGTGCTCGCGGGCTGCGGCTCCGGCTCGTCCTCGGGAGAGGTACGGCTGCGCATGATCGAGAGCCTGACCAGCCCCGACCGCACGAAACTGATCAAGAAACTGATCGCCGACTTCGAGGAGGCCAACCCCGGCGTCGAGGTGGAGCTGATCTCGCCCCCGCTCGACAGCGCCGACCAGAAGATCCTGCAGATCCTCCAGACCGAGAAGGACCTGGACGTGCTGGAGGTCCGCGACCACACGGCCAAGTCGTTCTCCAACAACGGCTGGCTGGCCGAGCTGCCCACCACCGGCTGGTCCGGCTGGTCCGACCTGACCGAGCTGGCCCAGAAGAAGGCGGTCGAGGTCGGCGGCAAGCCCTACCTCATCCCGTACGGGTTCTACCAGCGCACGCTGTTCTACCGTACGGACTGGGGCATGAGCCGGCCGCCGGCCACCTGGCAGGAGCTCTACGAGGCCGGCAAGAAGATGACCACGGGCGACCGGTTCGGCTACTCGTTCAGGGGCGGCAAGGGCGGCGCCGACTACGCGGTCATGATGGTCAGCGCGTACAACGGCGAGAAGCTCGACCCCGAGAAGTCGTTCTTCCTGAAGGACAAGAGCACGATCTTCTCCACCCCCGAGGCGGCCGAGGCCATGGAGCTCTTCGTCAAGATCTTCAAGGAGACCTCGCCGCCCGACTCGGTGTCGTGGGGCTTCCCCGAGATGGTGCAGGGCTTCACCTCGGGCGTCACCGGCATGCTCATCCAGGACCCGGAGGTGATCAAGTCGGTGGAGGAGAGCGGCGTCACGGCCTGGTCCACCGCCCCCATTCCCAAGGGTCCCACCGGCTACGCCTTCCAGCCCGTCGGCTACGCGGGGTGGGGCGCGACCTCCTTCAGCAAGCACCCGAAGGAGGCGGTCAAGCTGGTGCAGTTCCTGTCGGAGTCCGAGCAGAGCATCGCCTTCGCCAAGGGCAACTCGCTCATCCCGATCTCCAAGCAGGCCCAGAACGACCCGCAGTTCTCGCAGGGCGCGTGGAAGGCGTACCTGGAGGCGCAGCAGGACCCCAAGCAGGTCATCACGATCAGGCCGGTGGACTATCCGGGCTGGAGCCAGTTCATCGTCGACTCCGACCGTGACATCCAGGCGTTGATCACCGGCAAGAAGACCGTCGCCGAGGTGCTCAAGTCGTGGGACGCCTTCTGGACGGACCAGGCGAAGAAGGTCTCTTGAGCACGGCACGCACCGCCGCGGGACGCACCTTCACGATCCGCAGGGCACGGTTCATCCTGCTGTGCCTGCTGCCCGGCGTGGTGTTCGTGGCGCTGTTCACGTACTACCCGATGATCCGCGGCGCGGTGATCGCCTTCCAGCGCTACAACCTGTACGACCTGACCTCGACGCCGTTCGCCGGCCTGGAGAACTTCCGGGCCGTGCTGGCCGAGGACCGGTTCTGGACGGCGCTGCGCAAC
This sequence comes from Nonomuraea sp. B1E8, assembly GCF_039871515.1. Classification (NCBI taxonomy): domain Bacteria; kingdom Bacillati; phylum Actinomycetota; class Actinomycetes; order Streptosporangiales; family Streptosporangiaceae; genus Nonomuraea; species Nonomuraea sp. B1E8. The sequence goes on from NZ_JBDPLS010000008.1 coordinate 55,720, forward strand.
ACCGGCACGTGGGTGGCCGTGTCGCTGTTCTTCCAGTTCTTCCTCGGCTTCGGGCTGGCGCTGCTGCTGCGCAGGCACTTCCGCGGCCGCGGCCTCTACCAGGCGTGGGTGTTCTTCCCGTGGGCCATGTCGGGGTTCCTCATCGGGCTGCTGTGGCGGTGGATGTTCAACGGCCAGTTCGGCGTGATCAACGATCTGCTGCTCAAGGCGGGCGTCATCGACGAGCGCATCGGCTTCCTCGCCACCCCCGGCTGGGCGATGACCTCGGTGATCGTGGCCAACATCTGGTACGGCGTCACGTTCTTCGCCATCATGATCATGGCCGCGCTGCAGTCGGTGCCCCGCGAGCTCTACGAGGCGGCGTCGGTGGACGGCGCCTCCCGCCTGCGGCAGTTCTGGCACGTGACGCTGCCGCACATCCGGCCCACGCTGGCGCTGATCGTGTTGCTGCGCATCATCTGGATCCTGAACTTCCCCGACCTCATCTACTCGATGACCGGCGGCGGCCCCGCGGGCAGCACGGACATCATCACGACGTTCCTCATCCAGCAGGTCATCGGCGGCGACTACGGCCGTGCGGGCGCGGTCGGCCTGCTCGTGCTCGGCCTGCTGCTCGCCTTCAGCGTCTTCTACCTCAACGCCACCCGATTCGAGAAGGTCCGATGAAACGCGTCGCGACCGCGGTCAAGGCCGTCGTGCTGGGCTCCTGGCTGCTGATCACCCTGTTCCCGCTCTACTGGATCCTCGTCACCTCGCTCAAGCCCAAGGCCGAGATCTTCTCGATGCCGCTGAAGTACTGGCCGGGCGAGGTGACGTTCGAGCACTACGAGGAGCTGTTCTCCTTCGCCGACTTCGGCGTCTATCTGCTGAACAGCCTGATCGTCTCGCTCGTCTCGGCCGGGGTGGTGACCGCCGTCGGCGTGCTCGGCGGCTACACGCTGGCCCGCTTCGCCTTTCCCGGCAGGGGAGCGGTGATGCTGGCGTTCCTCGTCACGCAGATGATTCCGCTGTTCATCGCGCTCGGGCCACTCTACCTGCTCATGTCCGATCTCGACCTGCTCAACCGGCTGTCCGGGCTGATGCTGGTGTACGTGGCGATGCTGGTGCCGTTCGCCACGATCATCATGCGCGGCTTCTACGAGCGGGTGCCGGTCGCGCTGGAGGAGGCCGCCCAGGTGGACGGCGCCTCGCGGCTGGCGGCGATGGTGCGGGTGGTGATCCCGGTGATGCTGCCGGGCATCGCGGCCACGTTCATCTTCGCGTTCGTGCAGTGCTGGAACGAGCTGTTCCTGGCGATCACCTTCATCGACAGCGAGGACGCCAAGACCATCCCGGTCGCCATGAACTCCTTCATCACCCAGTACGACATCGACTGGGGCTCGATGGCGGCGGCCACGGTGATCTCCGTGCTGCCGACGCTGGTGCTCTTCGCCGCGATCCGGCGCTACATCGTCGAAGGGCTCACCGCTGGGGCCGTAAAGGGGTGAAAGGGAAAGCCAACCGCTCACCGCGCCATACAGACCTTTCACCGCAGGCCATCCCCAACTAAGCGCCGGACGGCGGCGGCTCGCCGAACAACTCGGCCACGTCTCTCCACGGCCGGTAGGTTGCGCTCTTACGTTGGGCGTGATCCGCATCACAGTGGAGGGCTCGTGACGACTCAAGAACATGACGCATCGGTTTATGAACAAGTGCAGGGGAGCGATGAGTTCCAGGATCTGAAGAGGCGCTTCCGCCGCTGGACCTTTCCCATGACTGTCGCGTTCCTCGCGTGGTACCTGCTGTACGTGGTGCTGTCGGGATGGGCGCGCGACTTCATGGGGATCAAGGTGTGGGGCGACATCAACGTGGGGCTCGTCCTGGGCCTGCTGCAGTTCGTCTCCACCTTCCTCATCGCGTGGGCGTACTCCAGGCACGCGGAGAAGTCGCTCGACCCGATCGCCGACAAGCTCCGCCACGAGGTTGAGGAGAAGTCGAAGTGAGCTCGACCACTCTGGGGATGATCCTCTTCCTCACGTTCGTCGCCGCCACGCTGGGGATCACCGTCTGGGCGAGCCGGCAGACCAAGACGGCCGCCGACTACTACGCGGGCGGCCGGTCGTTCAGCGGCGCGCAGAACGGCCTGGCGATCGGCGGCGACTACATGTCGGCCGCCTCCTTCCTCGGCATCGCCGGCATCATCGCCCTGTCGGGCTACGACGGGTTCCTGTACTCGATCGGGTTCCTGGTGGCGTGGCTGGTCGCGTTGCTGCTGGTGGCCGAGCTGATGCGCAACTCCGGCAAGTTCACCATGGCCGACGTGCTCGCCTTCCGGATGAGCCCGCGCCCGGTGCGCACCGCCGCCGGCGTGTCCACGATCGTGGTCAGCATCTTCTACCTGCTGGCCCAGATGGTCGGCGCGGGTGCCCTGGTCGGCCTGCTGCTCGGCATCGAGTCGGAGGCGGGCAAGCTCTGGACGATCGTCGGCGTCGGCGCGCTGATGATCGTGTACGTGGTGTTCGGCGGCATGAAGGGCACCACCTGGGTGCAGATCGTCAAGGCCGTGCTGCTGATGACCGGCGCCGCCCTGGTGACGCTGCTGGTGCTGGGCAAGTTCGGCTTCAACCTGTCGGCGCTGCTGAGCCAGGCGGCCGCCACGAGCGGCCCGTCGGGCAACACCGGCAGCTTCCTCGTCCCCGGCCTGAAGTACGGCACCGAGGCGCAGGGCCTCGCGGGCAAGATCGACCTGATCAGCCTCGGCCTCGCCCTGGTGCTCGGCACGGCGGGCCTGCCGCACATCCTCATCCGCTTCTACACCGTCCCCACCGCCAAGGACGCCCGCAAGTCCGTGCTCTGGGGCATCGCCATCATCGGCACGTTCTACCTGCTCACGCTGGTGCTCGGCTTCGGCGCGGCGGCCCTGGTCGGCCGGGAGGAGATCGTCGCCGGCGACCCGGGAGGCAACACGGCGGCGCCGCTGCTCGCGTTGCGGATCGGTGAGGAGATCTTCGGCTCGGTGGGCGGCACGATCCTGCTGGCCTTCATCGGCGCCGTCGCCTTCGCCACGATCCTCGCGGTGGTGGCCGGACTCACGCTCGCCTCCTCCTCCAGCTTCGCCCACGACCTGTACGCGCACGTCTTCCGGCGCGGCCAGGCCAGCGAGCGGCAGGAGGTCGTGGTCGCCAGGATCTCCGCCCTGGTGATCGGCGCCATCGCCATCGGCCTGAGCATCCTGGCGCAGAGCCAGAACGTCGCCTTCCTGGTGGCGCTGGCGTTCGCCGTCGCCGCCTCGGGCAACCTGCCGGCGATCCTCTACAGCCTGTTCTGGAAGAGGTTCAACACCTCCGGCGCGGTCAGCGCGATCTACGGCGGCCTGCTCTCCGCCCTGGTGCTGGTGATCTTCTCGCCGGTGGTCTCCGGGGGTAAGACGGCGCTGTTCAAGGACGCCGACTTCGCCTGGTTCCCGCTGAGCAACCCGGGCATCATCTCGATCCCGCTCGGCTTCATCTGCGGCTGGCTCGGCACGATCATGAGCAAGGAGTACAACGCCGCCAAGTACGCCGAGATCGAGGTCCGCTCCCTCACCGGCGTCGGCTCGGAGAAGGCCGTCAAGCACTGACATCTTTCCTCCGAGGGCCCGGCCTCCCCAGGCCGGGCCCTTTGTGCTGTCTGGTGGGGGTTTGCGGGCATTTGAGCAGGCGTCCCACACCGGCTCTTGTCGCTAACGACACGGAAACGCAGTGATATGAGTGGTTGACGGGATTTCGGCGATATGGGTACGTTCTCAGATGTGTGAACGTTGCCACACTGGCCTGGCGCCACGTGGCCGTCATCAGCATGCCTGATGCCCCGCTTGCTCAGTGTGGAGGCGAAACCCCATGAGATCCCCCCTCGTCCGCTGGTCCGTCCTGTCGGTGTCCCTGGCGCTGGCCCTCACCTCGTGTGCCAAGGGCACCGGTGGCGGCGCCGCCCCGACCCCGTCGGCCGGCCAGTTCAACCCCGGAGCCACGTTCAGCGGCTCCATCTCCGTGATGGGCTTCGGCGCGACCGACGAGATCGGCACCACCCGCGTCGACCTGGCCGAGAAGGCCCTCGGCGGCGCGGAGATCAAGCTGATCGAGGGCGACCTCGACATCCAGCAGTTCCTGTCCGCCGTCGCCGCCGGCGACCCGCCGGACATCATCTACGCCAACCGCGACCAGATCGGCACCTTCGCCTCGCGCGGCGCGATCATGCCGCTGACCGAGTGCATCAAGGGCGAGTCGATCGACACCTCGATGTACAACAAGAACGCGCTCGGCCAGGTGACGTTCGGCGAGGAGATCTGGGCCATTCCCGAGTTCAACCAGGTCCAGATCACCATGGCCAACGGCGACCTGCTCAAGGAGGCCGGGCTGACGATCGAGGACGTCAACGGCTCCGACTGGGACAAGGTCACCGCCGCGGCCAAGAAACTGGTCAAGGCCCCTGGCGGCAAGCTCAAGGTGATCGGCTACGACAGCAAGCTGCCGGAGTTCCTGCCCCTGTGGGCCAAGGCCAACGGCGCCGACCTGCTGTCGGCCGACGGCAAGACCGCCCAGCTCAACAACCCCGCCGTGGTCAAGGCGCTGGAGTTCGCCGTCGGCATCTACGACGCGCAGGGCGGCTTCGCCAAGGTCAAGGCCGTGCGCGACTCCGCCGACTTCTTCGGCAAGGGCAACCAGTTCGCCAAGAACGAGCTGGGCGCCATGCCGATGGAGCAGTGGTACGTCAACGTCCTCAACGACGTCTCGCCCAAGGCGCCCCTGGTCTTCGACACCTTCCGCACCCCGCAGGGCCGGCCCCTGGCCTACTCGTCCGGCTCGTCGTGGGCCATCCCCAAGGGCTCCAAGAACCCCGGCGCCGCCTGCCGCTTCGCCAAGACCATGACGCTCGTCGACACCTGGAAGGCCGCCGCCCAGGCCCGCCTGGACAAGCGCGAGGCCGAGGGCAAGCCGTTCACCGGCGTGCTCACCGGCAACGTCAAGGCCGACGCGGAGATCGAGAAGATGCTCACCTCGGGCGGCGAGCCCTGGGACGCCGGCGTCAAGGCCGTCTACGAGGCCAACGCGAACACCTTCAGCCTTCCCGCCAACCCGGCCGACAAGGAGTTCAAGGACGCCTGGCAGGGCGCCGTGAACCGGGTCCTCAACGGCCAGGACGAGCCGAAGGCCGCGCTCGACAAGGCCCAGCAGGACGCTCAGAAGGCGCTCGACGAGGCATGGGCCGGCTGGACGAAGCGTACGAACTGAGATGCCCCGCACCCGCTCCCACTCCCGGCCCGCGTTCCGGAGGTCCATGCGGTTCGTCGAGACCCGCGCGGCGCTGCTGTTCATCAGCCCGTGGATCCTCGGCTTCCTGATCTTCACCGCGTGGCCCGTCATCAACAGCGCCTACCTGTCGCTGACCGACTACGACGTGATCAACGACCCGTCGTTCGTCGGGCTCGACAACTACCGGACTCTCTTCGAGGATCCCAAGGTCGGCCTGGCGCTCAGGAACACGTTCATCTTCATGGTGATGTCGGTGCCGGCCCAGCTGGTCGTCTCCCTGGGCCTGGCGCTGCTGCTCAACAGCGCCACCAAAGCCACAGGCTTCTTCCGCACGGCGTTCTTCCTGCCCAAGATGACGCCGCCGGTCGCCGTCGGCATCCTGCTGCTGATGTTGTTCAACGGGCAGAGCGGCCTGATCAACGGCTTCCTCGGCATCTTCGGCATCGACGGCCCCGCGTGGACCACCGACCCCGACTGGGTCAAGCCCGGCCTGGTGCTGATGAGCCTGTGGACCGTCGGCTCGTCGGTGGTCATCATCCTGGCCGCGCTGCGCGGCGTCCCCCAGGAGCTGTACGACTCCGCCGTCGTCGACGGGGCCGGGTGGTGGAAGCGCACGCTGCGGATCACCGTGCCGATGATCAGCCCCACGCTGTTCTTCCTGTTCATCGTGGACAGCATCAACGCCCTGCAGTCGTTCACGGAGGCGTACACCGCCTTCTTCGGCTCGGGCAACACCACCTACAGCAACGACGCCGCGCTGTTCTACGCCATCTACCTGTTCCAGCAGGCCTTCGAGTTCCTGCACATGGGCTACGCCTCGGCCCTGGCCTGGCTGCTGTTCATCGTGATCATGGTGATCACGATCGTGCAGATCCTGGTGACCAGGCGGTTCGTCCACTATGAGGGGGGGAACCCGTGAGGCGCGCCCGGCTGATCCTGACGTGGACCGCGCTGAGCGCGTTCGCCATCGCGTTCATCTACCCCTTCGTCTGGCTGCTCAGCGCCTCGTTCAAGCCGCGCAGCGAGGTGTTCGACCACCGGCTGATCCCGGAGACGTTCACCTTCGACAACTACATCCAGGTCTGGCAGGAGGCGCCGCTGGCGTTGTGGATGGTGAACACGCTCTTCGTGACCGTGCTGGCGGCCGTCGCCGTCACGATCACGAGCGCGATGGTGGCGTGGGGCTTCGCCTACTTCCGCTTCCCCGGCAGGGGAGCGCTGTTCAGCGTCGTGCTCGGCACGATGATGTTGCCGGGCGCGGTCACCATGATCCCGGTGTTCCTCATCTGGAACTCCCTCGGCATGGTGGGCACGCTGACCCCGCTGTGGGCGCAGAACCTGTTCGGCAGCGCCTTCTACATCTTCCTGCTGCGCCAGTTCTTCCTCGGGCTGCCGCGCGAGCCGTTCGAGGCGGCCAAGATCGACGGCGCGAACAACTGGCAGATCTTCACCAGGATCGCCCTGCCGCTGTGCAAGCCGGCGGTCGTGGTGACGCTGCTGTTCGAGTTCCAGGCGGCCTGGACCGACCTGATGCGGCCGCTCATCTACCTGCGCGACTCCAGCACGTTCACCGTGCCACGCGGGCTGAAGGCGCTGCTCGACCAGTTCGGGTTCGGCGGCGAATGGCACTGGGAGATCGTCATGACGGCCAGCGTCATCACCACCATTCCGATGATCATCCTGTTCTTCCTCGGCCAGAAACACTTCGTCAAGGGCATCGCGACCACAGGGAGCAAGGGATGAGCTTCCCCGGCGGATTCCTGTGGGGCGCGGGCACGTCCGCGTACCAGATCGAGGGCCACCACGGCAGGGGCGAGTCCGTGTGGGACGTGTTCTGCCGCCGGCCCGGCGCCGTCGAGGGCGGCGGCGACGGCTCCCGGGCGTGCGACTCCTACCTGCGCTGGCGCGAGGACGTCGAGCTGGTCAAGGAGCTCGGGCTGCGCGCCTACCGCTTCTCCACCGGCTGGTCGCGGGTCATGCCCGACGGCGTGCGCCCCGACCCGAAGGCGCTCGACCACTACGAGCGCTTCGCTGACGCGCTGCTCGAAGCGGGGGCGGAGCCCGTGCTCACGCTCAACCACTGGGACATGCCCGCCGCGCTGACCGGCGGCTGGGCCGAGCGCTCCACCGTGGCCGCCTTCGCCGCCTACACCGAGGCGGTCGCCGGGCGGCTCGCCGACCGCGTCACCTGGTGGGTCACCCAGAACGAGCCGTGGATCATCCAACTGCTCGGCTACCAGCTCGGCCTGCACGCCCCCGGCGTCGCGGACCTGGGCACGGCCGTCAGAGCCGGCCACCACGTGCTGCTCGGCCACGGCGCGGCGGCCGACGTGCTGCACGCCCACCCGGGCGCGCTGGCCGGCTCGGCGCTCAGCCTCTTCCCCTGCGACCCGGCCACCGGCAGCGAGGCCGACCGGGCCGCCGCCACCGGCTCCGACGGCTACGTCAACCGGTGGTACCTCGACCCGCTGCTCGCCGGCGGCTACCCCGCCGACATGCGCGAGCACTGGGAACGGGCGCTCGGCCACGGCCTGGACTTCATCCAGGACGGCGACGAGGCCGCCATCGGCGGGCGCAGCGACTTCCTCGGCGTCAACTACTACACCAGGCGCGTCATGGCCGCCGCGCCGCCCGGCCCGTTCCCCTGGCGGGTCGTCGGGCCCAGCGGCGACGTGGCCAGGACCGACGAAGGCTGGGAGATCAACGCGGGGGCGCTGCGCGACCTGCTGATCGGCCTGAGCCGCCGCTTCCCCGCCACGCCGCTGATGGTCACCGAGAACGGCGGCGTCTTCGGCGACACGCCCGCGCACGACGGCCAGGTCCACGACGACCGCAGGATCGCGTTCCTGCGCGACCACGTCGCGGCCGTCGGCGAGGCCATCGACGCGGGGGCCGACGTGCGCGGCTACCTCCACTGGTCGCTCATGGACAACTTCGAGTGGGCGCTGGGCTACCGGCCCAGGTTCGGGCTCGTCCACGTCGACTACGCGACCGGCACCCGGACGATCAAGGACTCCGGGCGCTACTACGCCCGGCTCATCGCCGGGGGCGGCGCCGCCCCCGCCCTGCCCAGGATCGAGGCTTACGGCTAGACCATGCGGATCACCACCACGGACACCGCCTACCACCTGGACAGCGGGCACTACCGGCTGACCGTCTCGCGCACCGATCCCAGCGCCGAGCTGGAAGGCTGGCTGACGCTCAGCCTCATCGCCTCCGTCGCCACCGGGAGCGACCGCGACGAGACGTACGAGACCCTGCCGCCCGTGCTCGCCGAGCGCGGCGACGTGGCGGTCTTCGACTTCCCGCAGCGCTCGACCGCGTGGGCGGCCAAGACCGTCCGCCTCACCTGCACCCCCGAGACGATCGCGCTGGAGGTGCGGGTCGAGGGCGACGGCGTGATCGGCGACGTGACGCTGCTCGGCGGGCGGGCCGTGCTCAACACCCGCGCGGCCGGCACGTTCCGCTCGGCGGTGCACGCGCGCGGCGTCTTCAACCCCACGCCCACGCACCCGGTGCACGTGGTGCGGCCCGTGTCGGCGCCGCTCGCGCTCACCGTGATCGGCGACGCCTCGCCGGGCCGCCTGCACGCCGTCTTCTCGCCGCCGCCGCTGGCCATCGCCTTCAGCAGGGAGGAGCCCGACGGCGGTGCGACCTCCGTACCCGAAGGCCCCTGGCTGGGCGCGTCGGTGCGCGCCGGGATCGCGGACCTGACCTTCACCGAGCTCCGGTACGAGCCGCTCGACGGCGGCGCGCTGCTGCGGCTGGACTACGAGTGCCAGACGGCGGTGAGCGGCGCGTGGACGTCGCCGGCCGTGGTGTTCCGCGCCGCGTCGTCCCCCTGGGAGGCCATCTCCCACCACCGGGAGGACCTCGTCGAGCACGGCCTGGCCCCGCGGGGACCGGTCGCGGAGCGGCACGACTGGTGGAGCGGGACGATCTTCTGCGGCTGGGGCGCCCAGTGCGCGCGGGCCGACGGACGCTCCCCGGTCGAGCTGTCCCGGCAGGACCTCTACGACACGTGGCTGGCCAGGCTGGAGGAGCACGGCGTCGTGCCCGCCACCATCGTCATCGACGACCGGTGGCAGCTCACCTACGGCAACCAGGAGCCCGACCCCGACAAGTGGCCCAGGCTGCGCGAGTGGATCGCCGACCGGCACGCGCGCGGGCAGCGGGTGCTGCTGTGGTGGCGCGCGTGGTCGCCCGACGGGCTGCCCGCCGAGGAGTGCGTGACCGACGCCGCTGGCCGTGCCGTGGCCGCCGACCCGTCCAACCCCGCCTACCGGCGCAGGATCGGCGAGATCATGCGCCGGCTGCTCGGCGACCTCGACGCCGACGGATTCAAGATCGACTTCACGCAGTGGTTCCCCAGCGGGTCGCACCTGAAGGCGTACGGCTCCACGTGGGGGCTCTCCCTCCTGCACCAACTGCTCGGCACCATGTACGCCGCCGCCAAACGCGTCAAGCCCGACGCCCTGATGATCACCCATACCCCGCACCCCGCGTTCGGGGACGTCAGCGACATGATCAGGCTCAACGACGTGCTGGAGCTCGACGCCCGCGGCGAGCCCGTGCCCGCCGTCGACCAGCTCCGCTTCCGCCACGCGGTGGCCGTCCACGCCATGCCGGAGCACCTCGTCGACACCGACCAGTGGCCCATGCCGAGCCGGGCCGACTGGCTCGCCTACGCGCGGGAACAACCGTCGCTCGGCGTGCCCGCCCTCTACTACGTGGAGTCCATCGACAACACCGGCGAACCCATCACCGGCGACGACCTGCGCCAGGTGGCGACGTGGTGGCGGCGATGAGGCAGGCCGAGGTCGTCGTGTACGGCGCGACGTCCGCGGGCGTGTGCGCCGCCGTCGCCGCCGCCCGCCGCGGCCTCGACACCGTGCTGCTCGAACCCGGCCGGCACGTCGGCGGCATGACCTCCGGCGGGCTCGGCTACACCGACATCGGCGACCCGCGCGTGCTGGGCGGGATGGCCGCCGAGTTCCGCCAGGCGGTCGCCGACGCCTACGGCGTGGCTCCCGGCCACTACGCCGGGCCGGAGCCGCACGTCGCCGAGGCCATCTTCGTGTCGTGGCTGGAACGCGCCGGCGTGGAGGTCGTGTACGACGCCCCGCTCCGCACGGTGGTCACCTCAGGGGATCGCATCTTCTCCGCCGTCACCCGCCAGGGCGACTACACCGCCGGCGCCTTCGTGGACGCGAGCTACGAGGGCGACCTGATGGCCGCCGCGGGCGTGTCGTACCGGGTGGGCAGGGAGGACCGCACGCTGCACGGCGAGACCTTCGCCGGGCGGCGCGAGGTCGTGCCCGGCATGCACAACTTCCCGCCGTGGATCTCCCCGTTCCGCGCCGACGGCACGCTGCTGCCGCAGGTCGCCGACGGGCCCATGGCCGAGGTGGGCGCCGGCGACGGCGGCGTCATGTCGTACGGCTACCGCGTCTGCCTGACCAGCGCCGACGACCGCATCCCGATCGAGCGGCGGCCCGGCTACGACGAGGAGCACTGGGAGCTCGGACGGCGGTTGTTCCGCCACTGGCGCGAGCAGGGCGTCGAGCCGCGCGCCGGACGCCTCGTCGGCCTGGCGCCGAACCTCCCGAACGGCAAGTGCGACGGCAACTCGCTCGGGCCGTTCTCCCTCAGCGTGCTCGACCGCTCCGCCTGGGACTACCCCGACGCCGGCCCCGGCGAGCGCGAGCGCATCCGGCTGCACCACCTGCACCACGCCCAGGACCTGCTGTACTTCCTCTCCCACGACCCCGAGGTGCCCGCGAGCGTGCGGGCCGAGCTGGGGCGCTGGGGGCTGCCGCCCGACGAGTTCGCCGACACCGGCCACCTGCCGCACCAGCTGTACGTGCGGGAGGCACGGCGGATGCTGGGGGACAGGCACCTGACGGAACACGACCTCGTCCAGAGCCGCCCGCAGCCGGACGCCATCGCGATGGGGTCGTACCACCTCGACATCCGCGAGGTGCAGCGGACCTGGCGGCAGGTGTACGAGCATCCCGACCCGGTGCCGATGGTCGTCACCGAGGGCTACCTGTCGGTGGGGGTCGCCCCCTACCAGATCCCGTACGCGGCGATCGTGCCCCGGCGCGCGGAGTGCGGCAACCTCGTGGTGCCGGTGTGCCTGTCGGCCTCGCACGTGGCGTTCTCCTCCATCCGGATGGAGGTGCAGTACCAGATGCTCGGCCACGCCGCCGGGCTCGCCGCGGCGCGGGCGGCGGGGAGCGGCAAGGCGGTGCAGGACATCGACGTCACCGCCCTTCAGGACGACCTCTCCGCCGCCGGCCAGGTGCTCTCCCTCTGACCACGCCCCGCGCCCCCGCCGGACCTCCGGCCAGGGGGCCTTCGGTACTGGTGAGGGTCGGACCGGATTCTGGCGCTAGTGCCTCGTCGATCAGGGCGCGGACGTGCGCGTCGCGGGCCCGGTACAGCACGCGACGGCCGTCGCGCCGGGTCTGCACGAGCCCGGCCAGGATGTCTAGCGGAGCGTGCTGGCTGTTCATGGACCAGCTATATATGAACACAGCGCATAGTACTGAACACAGTGTCCCGAATCCTGGAGGTCTTGATGCCGGCAGCCAGCACGGATCGCCGGGTGCGGCGAACCCGGGAACTCCTTCGGCGTGCCCTGGTGGACCTGATCTTGGAGACGGGTTACGACCGGATCACCGTGCAGCACATCATCGACCGTGCCGACGTCGGCCGCTCCACCTTTTACGCGCACTACACCGACAAGGACGATCTCCTGCTCAGCAACCTGGAGGAGCTGGCGGCGGCGTTCGAGGAACACATGGAGCGCCACTTCGCCAGCCGTGCCGAGCCCAATCCGGTGCTGGCCGCCTTCGAGCACGCCGACCGGCAGCGCGACCTGTACAAAGCGCTGGCCGGCAAGCGGGGCGCGGAGGTGATCAGAACCGGGCTGCGCCGCCGAATCAAGGAGGTCATGGCTCGGCGGGTGCCGGAGTTCCTGCCGCACCGCGACGGCGCGGTACCGGTGGAGGTCACCACGGAGTTCCTGCTGACCTCGATGCTCGGCCTGCTGGTGTGGTGGCTGGACAACGACCTGCCGTACACGGCCGAGGAGATGGCCGACTCGTACGCGTCTGATCGTGCCCGGCGTTCAGGCCGCCTACGGAATCTGAACAATTGCGCTGATCTGTTCACTGCCGCACTGAACTGCGGTTTCGTCGATTGACCGGCCTTCTGATATCGAACATCGTGTTCTGAAACTGACTCAATGTTTTGATAGGAGGCTCAGTGCCCGTCATCGACATACGCGAGGTCACCAAGACCTACGCCACCCCGCAGGGCCCGTTCACCGCGCTGCGCGGCGTCTCGCTCAAGACCGACCCCGGCGAGTTTCTCGCGGTGGTCGGCCGGTCCGGCAGTGGCAAGTCCACCCTGATCAACATGATCACCGGGATCGACCGGCCCACCAGCGGCGAGGTTCACGTCGCCGGGGCCGCCGTGCACGAACTGGACCAGCAGGCGCTGGCCATCTGGCGCGGGCGCAACGTCGGCGTGGTGTTCCAGTTCTTCCAGTTGCTGCCCACGCTGACCGTCGCCGAGAACGTCATGCTGCCCATGGACTTCTGCGACACCTACCCGCGCTCCGAGCGCCGCCCCAGGGCACTGGAGCTGCTGGAACGGTTCGGCATCGCCCAGCAGGCCGACAAGCTGCCCGCCGCACTGTCCGGCGGCCAGCAGCAGCGCGCCGCCATCGCCCGCGCGCTGGCCAACGACCCGCGGCTGCTGGTCGCCGACGAACCCACCGGCAACCTGGACTCGTCCACCGCAATCGCCGTGCTGGAGCTGTTCGCGGCCATCGCCGGCGAGGGCACCACCGTGGTCATGGTCACGCATGGCAACGACGCGGCCCCGTACATCACCTCGACCGTGGAACTGGCCGACGGAACGGTGAGCGCGCATGTCTAACCCGCTGTCTGGGCCGCTGTCTGGGCCGCGCTGGCGCAAGCTCCGCCGTGACATGGCGCTGGCCTGGGGGCGTACGGTCATGATGGTCGTGGCCATCGCGGTCGGGGTGACCGGCATTGGCGCGGTGCTCAGCGCCAACGCGATCGCCTCACGCGAAATCACCCGCAACTACCTCGGCACTGCGCCCGCCGCGGCCACCCTGGAGCTGGATCGGGCCGACGCCGCGCTGGCCGAGCAGGTCCGCGGCCGCCCCGGCATCACCGACGCCCAGGCCAGAGCCACTCTCGCCGCCACGATGCGGATCGGGCCCGACGAATGGCGGACGCTGGTGCTGTTCGTGGTGCCGGACTTTGACGGCATGCGGATCTCCACGTTCGCCCGCGAGTCCGGAGCCTGGCCGCCGCCGGCGGGCACCATGCTGATCGAACGTGCCGCCCGCGACATGGTGCCGCCCGGACCCGTCGAGGTGCGCCTGCCCGGCGGCCAGAGCCGCACCATTACCGTCTCCGGCGCCGTGCACGACCCCGCGCTCGCCCCCGCCTGGCAAGACCGCGCCGGCTACGGCTACATCACCCCGCAGACGCTCGCCGTGCTCGGCGGTAGCGCTTCCTTGGATGAGCTGAAGATCCGCACCGAGGCCACCACCTCGGAAGGCATCGCGCAGACCAGCCGCGAGCTGGCGGCCTGGCTGCGCACCCAGGGATACCAGGTGCACGAGATCCAGGTGCCGCCGCCAGGCCAGCACCCGCACGAAGGGCAGATGCAGGCGCTCATGCTGATGCTGCTGATCTTCGCCTTGCTCGGGCTCGTGCTGGCCGCGATCCTGGTGGCCACCGTGATCGGCGGCATGCTGGTTCAGCAGATCCGCCAGATCGGCGTGATGAAGGCCATCGGTGCCCGCACCGGCCAGATCGCCCGCCTGTACGCCGTCCAGGTGCTGCTGCTCGGCGTGGCCGCGGCCGCGGTCGGCATCCCGGTCGGCACTATCGCCGGCCGCGTGTACGCGGCTGTGGTGGCCGATCTGCTCAACCTGAACCTGCACAGCCAGGCCGTCCCGCTGTGGGTGTACGCCACCCAGTTCGCGGCGGCCGTGCTGGTGCCGCTCCTGGTGGCGGCCGTGCCGATCCGCCGGGCCACCCGCCTCACCGTCCGCGAGGCGATCAGCGACTACGGCGTACGCCCGGAGACCGTCTCGGCCCGGCTGACCGGGCTCAGCCGCATCCCGCTGATGGCGTTGCGCAACGCTTTCCGCCGCCGGGCACGGCTCGCGCTCACCCTCGGACTGCTGTCGGTCGGTGGCGCACTGTTCCTGTCCGGCCTGAACGTGGCCGCCGCCTGGCAACGCACCGTCGACGACGGCATGGCCGCCCGCCACTACGACATGGAGGTGCGGCTGGCCGCCGCGGACCCCGCCCTCATCGAGCGCATCCGCACCACTCCCGGCGTCACCCGGGTGGAAACCTGGGGAGGAGCACCCACCGCCGCCGGGGACGTGGTCACCACCTACCCCGACGGCGGCCATGGCAGCTTCAGCCTGCGCGGCGTCCCGGAGGACTCCAGACTTCTGGACCTGCCCGTCACCTCAGGCCGATGGCTGGCCCGCGGCGACACGAACGCGGTCGTGCTGAACTCCATGGCCGCCGACCCGCTCCCCGACGCGCGCCCCGGCGACACGCTCACTCTCCAGCTCGACGGCCGCGCCACCACCTGGCGCGTCGTCGGCACCGTCCGCGAGATCGGCTCACCGGCCGCCGCCTACACCACCAAGACCGCCTTCGAACAACACGCCGGCCCCGCCCGCGATCTGCGCATCGCCACCTCAGACACCGCGGCCGTGCAAGGCGTGCTCCGCGACGCCCGCGTCGAGGGCGCGCCCCTGGCCACCGCCGAACTGCGTGAGGCCGTTGACGGCCACATCTTCGTGCTGATCGGCGCGCTGACCGCCCTGGCCGTGCTGATGGCGATCGTCGGCGTGCTCGGCCTGACCGCCGCCACCGGCACCAGCGTGGTGGAGCGCACCCGCGAGTTCGCCGTCATGCAGGCCATCGGCGCCACCCCGCGCACCGTGCTCGGCATCGTGCTGGGCGAGACGGTCTTTGTCGGGCTGCTCAGCTGGCTGGCCGCCGCCCTGCTCGCGCTCCCGCTGAGCTGGATGATCGGCGACCTGCTCGGCGACCTGGCCTTCCGCGCCCCGTTGCCGCTCACGATCTCACCCCTGGGTCTCGTCCTCTGGGCCCTGGCCGCCGTCGCCGGCTCAGCCCTGGCCGGAGCCGCCCCCGCCCGCCGAGCCGCCCGGCTGACCATCCGCCAGGCCCTCGCTTACGTCTGAGGAGTATCGATGCGCAAGACACTGTTCATTCTGCTCGCGATCGCCGTCGTGATCGGTGGCCTGGCCGTGGCCGCTCATCAACTGGACCTCTCGGCCCTGATCCGTCAACTCCACGGAGGATGATCCGACGTCATGTCTGCTGCGACTCGGCGCGCGTCTCCAGGGGGAGGTAGCGGCTCGCGGCCGGATCGCGGTGCAGCAGGCGTACGGCCAGCGCGCACGTCGCGCCCACGGCGGCGAGCCCTGTCCAGGCCCAGACGGGGCCGAGGTCGAGCAGCCGACCCACCGCGAGGTTGCCGGCGGCGACGCCGATACCGGCGACCGTGTTGTAGAAGCCGTAGTGCGTGGCCACCCGCTCCCCGCCCGACAGGGCCACGACGGTGTCCATTTCGAACGGGTAGGCCAGCACCGTGCCGAGCGTGAGCAGCGCCGTGCAGGCCAGCACGGCCGCCACGGGCACCTGCACCGCCGCGATCCCGTACGGGATCAGTGGGACGAAGGCCAGAGCCATCAGGGCGAGGCCGCGCACGATGGCCTGCGAGGCCGTCCAACGCTGCCGCGCCCAATCGGTGACACGCATCTGGCCGAGCAGCGCCACCAGCGCGGACACCACGAACAACACGCTCACCGCGCCGCTGTCATCCAGTTCCAGCGGCAGCGCCAGGTAGATCTGGAAGGACAGCACGTACGAGCCGACCACGGCCAGCGCGAAAGTGTCGAATCGCCGGTTCGCCGCGATGTCGCGCCAGTCCGCCAGCACGCCCCCGTGCCGCTGCGTCTCGGTGCGGCACGGGGGCAGCGCGGCCAGCTGGACCAGGGTGAGCACTGCGAAGACGCCCGCGGCCACGACACAGACCAGCCGGAAGTCGGCCGAGAGCAGCACCACGCCGATCAGCGGGCCGAGCAAGATTCCGCCCTGGTAGAAGACGTTGAACGGCGTGAACGCCTCGACCCTGCGCTCTTTCGCGCCGTGCGCGACGTACGCGCGGACCGCAGGGTTGAACAGCGCCCCGGCGAAGCCGGTCATGGCCGAGGCGGCGAGCAGGGCCGGCAGCGTGTCCACGAACCCCAGCAGCCCGAAGCCCGCCGTGCGCACCAGGCAGCCCGCGACGATGACGGGCCGGTAGCCGAGCCGGTCGGCGAGCGTCCCGCCCACCAGGAACATGCCTGCTGGCTGAGGTTGCGCATGCCCAGCACCAGCCCGACCGCCCAGGCGGCCATGCCCAGCCCGCCGGACAGGTGCCCGGCGAGATACGGCATCAGCATGAGAAGCCGAGGTTGATGGCGAACTGGTTGACCATGAGCATCTGGACGCTGCGGTCGAAGGAGCGCATGCGGCGCCACATCAGCGCATCACCATGCGGGTCCACCGGGTGACCTCGGCCTCGCCGGGATCCTTGATCTCGTCGGGTTCGTCGTTCGGCGGCCGGTCCAGGAGGTGGTGTCGGGCGCAGTAGGCGTCGTCGAACACGGTCGTGTAGTAGCGGGCGGGGCCGTCCGGGAAGACGGCGGCGATGCGGGTGCCGGGCGGCTGGGTCCTGGCGTGCCAGGCGGCGACGACGGTGACCGCGCCGACACTCCATCCACCCGTCGCGTAGTGGGTCTGCGCGAGCGTCCGGCTCGTCCACACCGCTTCCTGCGGCGCCACCCAGTGCACCTCGTCAAAGGCGTCGTGGTCGACGTTGCGCGGATGGATGCTGCTGCCCAGGCCCCGCATCAGGCGCGGCCGGGCCGGCTGCCCGAAGATCGTGGAGCCCACCGCGTCCACGCCGACCAGGCGCAGCGCCGGCTGGTGCAGCCGCAGCCGTCTGGCCACCCCTGCCGAGTGCCCGCCGGTCCCCACGCTGCACACCAGCACGTCGACGCGGCCCAGCTGCGTGAGCAGTTCGTCGGCCAGACTCGTGTACGCCTCGACGTTGTCCGGGTTGTTGTACTGGTCCGGGCAGTACGAGCTCGGGTCGCTCGCCAGGAGCCGCGCCACGCGATCCAGGCGGGCCTGCTGCCAGCCGCCGCGCGGGTGAGCTTGTGTGACGGTCTCGACCCGTACGCCATAGGAGACGAGCAGGGTTTCGATGATGGCTTCCATGCCGGGGTCGGTGACGACGGTGACCGGATGGCCGTACGCGATGCCGGCCAGTGCCAGGCCGAGCCCGAAGGTGCCGGAGGTGGACTCGACGATCATCGCGCCCGGGGAGAGGTCGCCACGAGCCCGGGCCCGTCCCACGATGTGCAGGGCCGCCCGATCCTTCAGCCCGCCGGGATTGACGCCTTCGAGCTTGGCCCAGAAGCCCCGGCCCGGTGGGGCGAACGGTTCCCCGATCCGGCACAGAGGTGTGTGTCCCACCAGGTGCGTCATGGTGAGTTCGGTGGTGGAAGAAGTCATGGTGATCACTCGTTTCGGCGCATGCTGCGCCATGTCGCTGACTGGTGGATGACGTAGGAGCACGTCCTCCTCAGCAGCGGCACACTTCGAGCGTCTGGGTGAGCGCGGCCCGGCCACGGTAGTCCCCCGGCGGTGATCGGCCTACCGGGACCGTGGTCAAGCTCTGATCGGAGTCTTGGGGCAGCAAGGACGGGGCAGTCCACGCGTCCTGACTGTGCGGGGCGTAGAGCGCCGCAGACGTCACGAACGGGTGGGAGTGGGCCTTCTCATCGTGATCCTCGTCAACCGGATGGCCTTCACCCGCCGTGACGACAGCAGTCGCCCCCACATGGTCGGGGACGTGGGCGGCGTGAGCCCACAGGTGAGCGATCGTGAGGAGACCGAGCAGCACGATGAACCACGCGTACTTGCGCGGCAACCCCACATCCCTCAACAATGCGCACATGACTAACTACAGAGAGTAACTGAGCGTGGGTGGTGACCTCCCGGCACCCCCTTGCCAGCCTCGTGCACGACCCGGCCGGGCAGGGGTCAGGACCGGCGGCGCGCCCCCAGGTCTCCCCCCTTCTGCGCGCCGGCGCCTCCGGCGAGAGGCGAGACACGGGCGTGGCGGGCCGGCGACGCCACCGACGTGTGCCCGGACAAGGCCGGCAGGGTGGAGGTGTCGGCCCCGTCTCCGGCGGCATGCCTCCTCGGTCGGGCCCGCCGGCTCAAACAGCAGCCGCAGCGTGGCCGGCCTGTTCCAGGGCGGCCCGGACGAACGGCGGGATGACCCGGCGCAGGACGTTCGCCTTGTGCTCCTCGGCCCTGGCCAGCGCCCGCGCCACGGCGGCGGCCTGGGCGGGACGGGCGTCCGGGGCGGCGGCGAGCAGGTCGAGGGCCGTCAGGCCCGCCACGGCCATGTCCTTGGCGGCCGCCACCCAGCGGGCCAGCTCCGCGGCGATCGGTCCCGGCACGTCGAGCGGCAGCTCGGCCAGCCGGGTCAGCTCGGCGCGCAGCCGTACGGGCGGCTCGGCCTTCAGCGTGTCCGCGCACAGGGACGTGAGCACCGGGCTCTGGTCGGCGCCAGGAGGCCAGGACGAGCACGCCTCCACCAGCGGCAGCAGGTCCGTGACGCCCGGCAGCAACCGCACGGCGCGCTCGTGGGAGCGGGCCGGATCGTAGGCCGCCGGGTGCCAGGCGTAGTCGGCCACGGTCGTGAGCGCGATCCGCGACGCCGCCGCCTCCACCATCGGGTTGGCCGTGATGCCCTCCAGCGGCACGCCGTCCAGCTCCGTCGCCCGCCCGACCAGCGGACCCAGGAAGACCCGGTCGAAGTCGAAGTCGTTGACCGGGAAGTTGTCCCACAGGGCGACGCGGTGGCCGTAGGAGGCCGCGGCGGCGGTCATGTCGCGCGCGGAGATCTCGCCCACCACGATGTCGGACCCGGTCCACCAGACCAGCACGTCCGGCGGCAGCTCGGCGGCGAGCCGGTCGCGGTAGGCGGTCCTGCCGGTGCCGGCGTAGTCGGTGGGCACCATGGTCAGCGGCCGGTCGGCCCCACGCGTGGCGAGGAACCCCGCGGCGAAGTCGCGGCAGACGGCCGCGTGGGCGCTCGCGCTCGCACCCTCCCGCGTGCCGAACTCCTCCCTGTCGGGCTCGTGCCGCAGCTCGGGCGGGATGTCGTCGAAGAGCAGTGCGAACTCCCTGACGCCCACCTCCCACACCTGCTCCGCCTTGGCCCGCAGCGCCGCCCGCTCCCCGGCGTCGCTGTAGACCATCGACAGGCCGGGGCTCAGCGCGAACACGAACCTGACGTGCCGCGCCGCCGCCTCCGCCACCAGCTCGGCCAGCCTCGCCAGTTCCTCGTCCGGGTACGGCTCCCGCCACCGCTCCCGGTGGAACGGGTCGTCCTTGGGGGCGTAGACGTAGGCGTTGAGCTTGTGCCTGCCGGAGAAGCGCAGGTGTTCCACGCGGGCGGCGTGGGTCCACGGAGTGCCGTAGAAACCCTCGATGGTGCCCCGGAGCGGCAGGTCGGGCCAGTCGCGTATCTCGACCTCCGGCACGCACACCCGATGCTCGGAGCAGGCGGCTCCCGGGGGTTCCGTCAGGGCGAGCAGCGTCTGCGCGCCGTAGAAGGCGCCCGCGGGGTCCGCGCCGACGATCAGCACGCGGTCGCGGGCGGCGCTCAGCGTGTATCCCTCCGGCGGCAGCCCGGCCCCGGCGTCCACCCGCACCTCCACCGCCACCGGCCCGCCCGGCGTCCCGGTCTGCCCGGCCGGCGGGGCGTCCCGCCCTTCGGCCGCGTTCGCCGACCCGAGAGCGCGCAGGGCGGCGGTGGCGGTGGCGGGGCCGGGCTGGATGCGGCATCCGCTGAGGTCCACGTGCGACCGGCCGGCAGTGACTGTTTTCGGATGGGGGACGATCCAGTCCAGGGCATGCATTGTGGGAACGATACCGGATACAATCTCGCCCCGTGAGCGAGGATGTGACCGAAGTTTTGCCCGGGGTGTTCCGAATTTTGGACACCTGCCACGTCTATGTCATCGCGGCTCCCGATCAGCCGGGAGCGGAACGCACCGGGATCGCCATCGACTTCGGCTCCGGCCGTGTGCTCGACCTCCTGGATGAGCTCGGCCTCGACCGGCTCACCGATGTTCTCATGACACACCACCACCGTGACCAGGCACAAGGCCTGGCCAGGGCGGTGGAGGCGGGCGTGGCCGTGCACGTGCCGCCGGTCGAGCGCGACCTGTTCGAGAAGGTCGGCGACATGTGGCAGGGCCGGCGCATCAGCAACGACTACGACCTGCGCGACGACCGCTTCTCGCTGCTGGAGCCGGTGCGGGTCGACGGCGTGGTGCCCGAATACCGCACGGCCCGCTACGGCGGCGTGGACGTCCGCGTCCTGCCCACCCCCGGTCACACCCCTGGCTCCGTCAGCTATCTGGTGGAGGCCGCCGGCACGAAGGCGGCCTTCACCGGCGACCTGATCTACGCGCCGGGAAAGGTGTGGTCGCTGGCCGCCACCCAGTGGTCCTACACCGAGAACGAAGGCCCCGCGATGGTCGTCCTCAGCTCCGAGCTGCTCCAGCGGGAGGAGCTCGACGTGCTGCTGCCCTCGCACGGCGAGCCGATGACCGACCCCGCGGACGCGCTCGCGCGGCTGTCCACGGCCATGCAGCGCTACGTCGACTTCCGCCGCCCGCATCCCTGGAACGTGCGCGGGCTGCTGGCCGAGCCGTTCATCGAGGTCACCCCCCACCTGCTGATGAACAGGAGCAGCCAGTCCTACAGCTACGTCCTGCTGTCGGAGTCGGGCGCGGCCATGGTGTTCGACTTCGGCTACGACATGTGCACCGGCCTGGTGAGCAGCACCGCGCGTGAGGCCCGCCGGCCGTGGCTGGCGTCGCTGCCCGCGCTGCGCGAGCTCCACGGCGTCACCGAGGTCGAGGTGGCGCTGCCCACCCACTACCACGACGACCACGTGGCGGGCATGCCCCTGCTGCGCGACGTCGAGGGCACCGAGATCTGGGCGCCGTCCCACATCGCCCCGATCCTGGCCACGCCGCTCCACCACGACCTGCCCTGCCAGTGGTTCGACCCGATCCCCGCCGACCGGGTGCTGGGGCTGGGGGAGACGGTGCGGTGGCACGAGTACGAGATCACGGTGCACGACCTGCCGGGGCACACGCTGTTCGCGGCGGCGTACGCGTTCGAGGTGGACGGGCACCGGGTGCTCGTCACCGGCGACCAGCAGGACGGCAGCGGCGTCCCGGGCGAACGCCAGGAGATCCTGAACTTCCAGTACAAGAACAGGTTCAGGATCGAGGACTACCGCAAGAGCGCCGCACTCTACCGGCGGCTCCGCCCCGACCTCATGGTCAGCGGCCACTGGCGGCCCCGCTGGGTGGACGACGACTACCTGCGCATGCTCACCGAGCGCGGCGAGGAGCTCGTCGCCCTCCACCACGACCTGCTCCCGCTCGACCGGCTCGATGTGGGGGCCGACACGGTGTTGTGCCGCCTGACCCCTTACTATTCGAGCGTCCCCGCCGGGGGCGAGATCACGCTGACGGCCACGGTGCGCAACCCCTGGCCGGGCAAGGCGACGGTCACCGTGGAGCCGGTCGTTCCGCCGGGCTGGCGTCGCGAGCCGGGGCCTTCGACGCTAAGGCTGGACGGAGGGGGTATGGATCAGGTGCGTTTCCGTCTCGGCGCGGACACCGTGCCGCGGCGCCGCGTACGCCTCGCCGTCGATGTGACCATCGGCGATCTGCGCCTCGGGCAACACGCCGAGGCACTGGTCGACGTGGTCGGGGAAGGGAATTGATGACCGTAGAGCGGCGCCCGTCCCCCAGCCGTTCGCGACGTCCCACGATCAAGGACGTCGCGGAGGCCGCCGGCGTCTCCCGCTCCACCGTCTCCCGGGCGCTGACCGGGCGCGGCTACGCGGCCAGCGACGTGCGCGAGCGGGTGCTCCGGGCGGCGGCCGAGCTCGGCTACGTGCCCGACGTGATGGCCCGCACGCTCAAACAGCAGGTGAGCAGGTCCGTCGGCGTCCTGGTGAGCGACCTGCGCAACCCGTTCTACGCGGAGCTGGCCGCGGGGGCCAGCAGGGAGGCCCGCGAGCGCGGCTACACGATGGTCCTGGCGGACACGAGCCTGTCGGCCGAGGCGGAGAGCGAGGCCGCGGAGGCGCTCGTGGCGCTCCGGGTGGCCGGCGTGGTCGTGACGCCCAACTCCTCGGCCGTCTCCACCTACCTCGGCGCCCACGGCATCCCGGTCGTCGAGGTCGACCGGCAGTTCGCGGCGGGCTCGACCGACGGCGTCGTGGTCGGCAACCGCGTCGGCGCCCGCACGGCCACCTCCCACCTGGTGGAGCTGGGTCACCGCCGGATCGCGCTGTTCATCGACGAGACCGACTGGACCACCGGCTACGAGCGCTACCAGGGCTATCTCGAAGCGCTCGCGGCGGGCGACATCAAGGTCGAGCCCGAGCTGGTCGTCTCGTCGGGCTGGGACGTCGCCGACTCCCGGCGCAGGGCGCTCGACATGCTGCGCGGGCCCGACCGGCCCACGGCCGTCTTCGCGGCCAACAACGTGCTCGCCGAGGGCGTCTGGCGGGCGATCGGCGAGCTGGGGCTGCGGGTGCCCGCCGACATCAGCCTCGTGGCCTTCGACGACGCGCCCTGGATGAGCATGGTCTCGCCCACGGTCAGCGCGGTCTCGCAGAACACGTACGGTCTGGGCGCGACGGCCGTACGCCGGCTGTCGGAGCGGATCGAGATGCCCGAGGCCGACTCGGTCACCACAGTGCTCAACGTGCGGCTGATCAGCCGCGAGTCCACCGCACCACCCCCCGAGATCTGACATTTCGGCATATGCCGCGTTGACCCGTGGGGAAAGGTCGCCCTAGGATCCCGTGTGGGAACGATGTCACAGTCCTGGTGCGGCGCCCGTTCCCGTCGGAGGCCCAATGGAGCACGATCTTCCCCCCGTTCTGTCGCTGGACATCGGCGGCACCAAACTCGCCGCCGGCGTCGTCACCGGCGACGGCCGGATCCACGGCTGGCAACTCGTCCCCACCCTCAGGGACGAAGGGCCGCGGCGCGTGTTGTCCAGGCTCTTCGACCTGGGCAGAAAGGCCATCGCCGAGGCGGGCGTGCCCCACGTGGCAGCCGTCGGCATCTCCTGCGGCGGGCCGCTCGACGCGGCGGCCGGCGTGCTGGAGTGCCCGCCGCACCTGCCCGGGTGGATCGACATCCCGATCGGCGCGATGGCGACGGAGGCGTTCGGCGTCCCGTCCGCGCTTGAGAACGATGCCACGGCCGCCGCCCTGGGCGAATTCCGGCATGGCGCGGGGCGCGGCACGTCCACGATGCTCTACCTCACCGTGTCCACCGGCGTCGGCGGCGGCTCCGTCATCGGCGGGCGCCTGCACAGGGGCGCGGCCGGCAACGGCGGCGAGCTGGGCCACGTGATGGTCAGGCCCGGCGGCCGCACGTGCTCGTGCGGCCGGCTGGGCTGCCTGGAGGCGTACGCGTCCGGCACCTCCATCGCCGAGCGCGCCCGCGAGGCCGTCGCCGCCGGGCGCACCTCGTCCCTGTCCGCCGTCGAGTCCCCGACGGCCGAGGACGTCTCCCTCGCGGCGGCCGCCGGTGACGCGCTCGCGAACGAGATCTGGGACGAGACCACCGGGGCGCTCGGCACCGCGATCACCGACCTGGTGAACGCCTTCGAGCCGGAACTCGTCGTCCTCGGCGGCGGCGTCACCCGATCCGGCGCCCGGCTCCTCGACCCCGTCGCCGCCGCCGTCGCCAGGGACGCCATGCCTCCCGCGGCCCGCGCCGCCCGCATCGAGCTCGCACAGCTCGGCGCGGGGGTGTGCGTGGTGGGCGCCGGCGCCGTCGCACACGACCTCGTCACAGGAAAGACCGATGCCTGACCTGCCCCCGCTGACCGCACCCCTCACCCCGACCCCCGACGACGCGTCCCCCGAGACGCCCCAGACGTCCCGCGACACCGGTGGAGCCGGGACGGCCGGGCTGCCGCCCGTGCTGGCCGGGCACGTCGAAGGCCATCTCGCGGCGGCCCGCCGCACGGCGGAGCTGGTCCCGGCCGTCGAGGCCGTCGCGGACCTGCTCATCGAGGCCTTCACCGGCGGCGGCACCCTCTACACGATGGGCAACGGCGGCAGCGCGGCCGACGCCCAGCACCTCACGGGCGAGCTGGTCGGCCACTACAAACGCGACCGCCGCCCGCTGCCCGCGGTGACGCTCACGACCGACGCCACGGTCATGACGTGCATCGCCAACGACTACGCCTACGAGGAGGTCTTCGCCCGGCAGGTCCAGGCTCTCGCCCGGCGGGGAGACGTCGTGGCGGCGTTCACCACCAGCGGGAACTCGCCCAACGTGGTCGAGGCCCTGGCGACCGCACGGAGCAGGGGAGCGGTCACGGTACTCTTCGGCGGCGGCGACGGCGGAGCCGCCGCGAAGCACGCCGACCACCTCCTTCTCGCCCCCTCGTCCGAGACCCCGCGCATCCAGGAGATCCACACACTGATGCTGCACATGATCAGCGACAAGGTCGACGCATGGGCCGCCGCATGACCAGGCTCCCTGACCCCACGCCCGCCGACCGCACGCCCGCCGCCCCCATGGCGAACGCCCCTTCGGGCGCGCAGCCCGCCGACCTGCCCCGTGCGCCGCGACCGGCCGCCACCCCTGGCCGCACCCTGCACATGATCGGCAACGCACACCTCGACCCGGTGTGGTTGTGGCCGTGGCAGGAGGGCTACCAGGAGGCGCGGGCGACGTTCTGGTCGGCGATCCACCGCATGGACGAATATCCCGACTTCGTCTTCACCTGCGACCAGGTCGTCCTGCTGTCGTGGGTGGAGGAGTCCGACCCCGAGCTGTTCGCCAGGATCCGGGAGAAGGTCGCCGAGGGCCGCTGGGTGATGACCGGCGGCTGGTGGGTGGAGCCCGACTGCAACATGCCGTCGGGGGAGTCGTTCGTCCGCCAGGGTCTGTACGGCCAGCGCTACCTGAAGGAGAAGTTCGGGGTCACCGCGTCGGTCGGCATGAACGTCGACCCGTTCGGCCACAACGCCATGCTGCCCGCCATCCTGCGCGGGCAGGGCATGGACTCCTACTGCTTCCTGCGCCCCGGGCCGCACGAGAGCGAGTTGCCCGGCACGATGTTCTGGTGGGAGGCGCCCGACGGCAGCCGCGTGCTGGCGTACCGCATCCCGTTCGAATACTGCAGCCCGCCCGGCGAGGTCGCGGGGCAGACCGAGAAGGCGCTCGGCCAGCTCGACCGCTCGCTAGGCGACCTGATGATCTTCTACGGCGTCGGCAACCACGGCGGCGGCCCCACCAGGGCCAACATCGAGTCCATCCACCGCTACGACCGGATGGGCACGTTCGGCGAGCTGACGATGTCGTCGCCGCGCCGCTACTTCGACGAGATGGCCAAGCGCCTCGGCGAGCAGGGCCTGGCCGAGCTGCCGGTGTGGCGCGACGACCTGCAGCACCACGCGGCCGGCTGCTACTCCTCCCACTCCGGTGTCAAGGCGTGGCAGCGCAGGGCGCAGGCGGCCGTGCTGTCGGCCGAGCGGTGGGCCGCGATCGCCGGCCACGACGCCCGCGCCGACCTGGAACGCGCGTGGAAGCAGGTGCTGTTCAACCAGTTCCACGACGTGCTGCCGGGCTCGGCCATCGAACCCGCCTACGACGACGCCCGCGACCAGCTCGGCGAGGCCGTGGCGATCTCCAAGCGGATCATCACCAGGGCGCACAACGTGATCGCCCGCGACATCCGCGTGCCCGAGGAGACCGGCACCCAGCCGGTGATCGTCTTCAACCCGCACCCGTGGCCGGTCACCACCCGGGTCGAGATGCAGTACGGCCTCGCCCCCAACGGCGTGCACGTCGTGGACGCTGACGGCGCCGACGTGCCGTGCCAGCGCACCCAGTCGGTGGCGACCACCGACGACAAGGGCCGCGGCGCCACCGTGTTCCAGGCCGAGCTGCCGCCCCTCGGCTACCGCCTCTACCGGCTGCGCCAGGGCCCCGGCATGCACGCGGCCGGCACGCTGTCGGCCTCCGAACTGCACCTGGAGAACGACGTGCTCCGCCTGGAGCTCGACCCCGCCACGGGCTGGCTGACGAGCCTGCTCGACAAGCGCACCGGCGTCGACCTGGTGGCCGGGGCGGCGGGCGAGCACACCCAGATCTGCGAGGACCCGACCGACACGTGGGGACACCGCGTCGTGTCCTACGACTGGCCGG
Source organism: Nonomuraea sp. B1E8 (assembly GCF_039871515.1). NCBI lineage: Bacteria > Bacillati > Actinomycetota > Actinomycetes > Streptosporangiales > Streptosporangiaceae > Nonomuraea > Nonomuraea sp. B1E8. Next base: position 82,429 of record NZ_JBDPLS010000008.1, read on the forward strand.
GCGAGGCGATGGCGACCACCGGCATCGTGCTGCGCGAGAACGGCCCGCTGCGCGCCCGCATCCGGGTCGAGCGGGCGTGGGGCCGCTCGACGATGACCGAGGAGTTCATCCTGGGCGCGGGCGACGACGACGCGGTCGAGGTGCGGGTCACGCTCGACTGGCGCGAGCGGGCGCACCTGATGAAGCTGCGCTTCCCGGTCGCGCTGGAGAACCCCGCGGCCACGTACGAGATCCCGTTCGCGCACCTCGGCAGGCCGATCGACGGGGCCGAGGAGCCCGCCCAGTCATGGGTGGACCTGTCGGGCGCCGTCGACGGCGCGCGCGCCGGGCTGGCCGTGGTGAACAACGCCAAGCACGGCTACGACGTCGCCCCGCCCAGCGCCGGCCGCGACCACAGCATCGGCATCACAGCCGTGCGCAGCCCCGTCTACGCCTGGCACGACCCCCGGCTGCTCGACCCCGACGGCCACTACTCCTACCAGGACCAGGGCACGCAGCGGTTCGCGTACCTGCTGGTGCCGCACGCCGGCGACTGGCGCGCCCCCGGGCTGACCCGCCGGGCGGCGCTGCTCGGCTCCCCGGTGCGGGCGATGCTGGAGAGCTTCCACGACGGCCCGCTTCCCCCGGCGCGCGGCTACCTCGACGACGGCGGCGGCCAGGTCATGGTGACCGCGGTGAAGCTGCACGAGGACGCGCCGCGCGACCTGGTGGTACGCGCCGTGGAGAGCACCGGCCGGGCGGCCGCGGCCACGCTCGACATCCCGCTGGCCGGCGTCAGGATCACGGCCGACTTCGGGCCGAGCCAGATCCGTACGTTCCGGATCCCGCTCGACGATCCGCACTCCGCCGTGGAGACCGACCTGCTGGAGCTCGGCAGCCGCAAGGGCGCGTTCACCGTGGAGTCGTGGTGACCGGTCCGCTGCTGATCGCCGACCCCGGTGGCGGCGAGGTGGCCGTCGAGGTGCTGGGCGCGGGGCCGTACACCATGAGCGGGCGGTGGGGCGAGCGACGCGCGACGGGCCGCCGCGAGCTGCGCCTGACCATCCGGTACGACGGCGCCGAGCCCTCCGCCGGCACCGTGCGCGTCAGCAGGCGGGTGCCCGCCGCTGAGCCGTGGTGGCTCATTCCCGGCCTGTTCTACGGCGAGAACCGGCCGGCGGCGTGCCGGCGGGTGTTCCCCCGCTTCGAGGCGGGCGCCGACCGGCCCGACGAGATGGTCTCGGCCCGGTGGGGGTTCCGCGCGGACCGGGCGGCCACCCCCGCCGTCATGGTGTGGGGCGACGAGGCGGGCGCCTGCCTGATCGCGGACGAGGAGTCGGCGCTCGGCGCCACCGGCCTGGCCGTCGAGCACGCGGCGGGGGAGGCGACGATCGCGCTGCTCTTCCCGTACCAGGAGTTCCCGATCACCTACTACGGCTCGGCGCTGCCGCTGCCCGCCGAGGCCGCCACGCACGTGTGGCAGCCCGGCGAGTCGCACGAGCTGACCGTGGCGACGTGCCCGCTGCCGGCCGACCGGCACGCGTACGCACCGCTGCTGCGCGAGGACCGCGAGCTGCGCCTGCCCGCCGCTCCCGTCGAGCCGTGGCAGGACGTCGAGGAGGCGGCCGGCATCGCCGCCGAGGGCCTCTACCGCTGGCACTACGACCCCGACCCCGGCGTGTTGCTGGAGACGGTCGGGTTCGACCGGGAGGTCAGCGGCGCCGACGGCGAGCGGGTCGACCGGCAGGCCATGCACGTCGGCTGGGTGAGCGGCATCCCGTGGGCGGCCGCGCTGCTGGAGCACGGCCTGCGGACCGACCGGCCCGAGCACGTCGCCGCCGCCTCGCGGGTGATCGACTTCATCTGCGCCAACCTGTCGCCGTCCGGCACGTTCTGGGGTACGTGGTACCGCCGTTCGGGCTGGTCGCAGAGCTGGAGCCACACCAGGGACGCCCTGCACGCCCGCACGCTGGGGGAGGCGACGTTGTTCCTGCTGCGGGCGCTGCGCCACCGGCCCGACCCGGCCTGGCAGGCGGCGGCCCGCTCCAACCTCGACGTGATGGTGGCCCGCCAGCGGCCCGACGGCAACCTCGGCACCCTGCACCACGCGGCCACCGGCGAGGTGCTGTCCTGGTCGGGCGCGTCCGGGCTGACCTGGATCGCGGCCCTGTGCGAGGCGGGCGGCGAGACGTACCTGCGGGCCGCGGAACGGGCGGGCGGCTACTACGCGGCCTTCGTCGAGGACGAGTTCATCTACGGCGCCCCCGAGGACGTCGACCTGGCGCCGACGTCGGAGGACGGCTACGCGGCCGTCATCGCGTACATGGCGCTGCACCGCGCCACGGGCGCCGCCCGCTGGCTCGACCTGGCCCGCCGCGCCGCCGACTGGACGCTCACCTTCCGCTACTCCTACAACGTGCGCTTCGGCCCCCGCACCCCCCTGGGCGTGTACGGCTTCGCCACCCGCGGCGCCGACCAGGCCTCACCGTCCAACCAGCACCTGCACGCCTACGGCCTGGTGTGCACCGACGAGCTGATCGCCCTGTCGGAGGCGCTCGGCGACCCTTACTACGCCGAGCGGGCGCACGAGACGCTGGCCTGCTTCCGCCAGTTGCTGCCCGCCGCCGACGGCGATCTGAACGCCTACCGCGGCATGATCACCGAACGCTACTACCAGACCGACTGCTTCCAGCCGAAGGGCATGTACCTCACGTTGTCGCACGCCTGGAGCGCCGGGGTGCTGCTGCTGGCCTGCGAGCAGGTGATCGCCCGCGACCGGCTCGCCTGGATGGACGCCGCCCTGCGAAAGCCCTAGGGTGCCCGTCGTGTCTGAATCGCCTACCTTCACGAATCTTCTCGACGACGCCGCGCTGTTCTCGTTCGAACACCAGCTGCATCTGGAGGAAGTCCTCGGAGAGCACAGCTGGAACGTCGACCTGCAGCAGCCGCGTTTCGAGTTCACCGGTGCCCGCACCCTCACCTGCACCCGCTTCCACCTGCTCGGCAGTGCCGCCCCCGGCCCGCGCTCGTGGTTGTGGGCCTGGGCCAACCCGTCGGGTTACCCGCCTGAGGTGACGGCGGCCTCGGCGGCGCTGCGCGACTTCGGCCAGCGGCACGGCCTCCCGGAGCTCGCCTCCGCGGAGGTGCCGTTCGACGCGCTGCCCGGTCCGGCGGGGGAGCCGGCCTTCGCCGCCGCGCTCCTCACGGAGGCCGCCAAGGCCGCGAGCGGCCACTGGACCTCCTACAACGGCGACGCCGGCGGCGGCACCCGGGCGGCGTTCCTCGTCGAGCACCCGGAGTTCCGGCTGCCGCCGCCCGAGCCGGCCAGGGTCATGCGGGTCCTCCAGGAGGGGATCACCGGCCTGCCCCTGACCGACCGGCGACGCGCCCTGCACGGCTACGCGGTGCGGCGAGGGCTGGGCGTCGACTGGTCCGGCGGCCAGGCGCGGCTGACGGGGCCGGGGTTCGAGGCGACGGTCGCCTTCGACGAGCACGGCCGCCTCGCCGAACTCAAGGCCACGATGTCCCGGCCCGGCTGAGCCGTGCTGCGCCGCGGGCGGCTCGGCCGCCCGCGGCCTCCTAACTGCCGACCGGTTCCGCGCGAAGCCGGGCCGAGTGCTTGACCAGGGCGATGAGCACCTCGCGGCTGGACTCGCGCTTCCTGGCGTCGCACATGATGATGGGGACCGACGGGTTGAGCTGGAGGGCCAGCCGCACCTCGTCCAGGTCGAACTTCTGCGCCCCCTCGAAGCAGTTGACCGCCACCACGAACGGCGTGCCGCGCCGCTCGAAGTAGTCGATCGAGGGGAAGCAGTCGGCCAGGCGTCTGGTGTCCGCCAGGATGACGGCGCCCAGCGAGCCCTCCGCCAGTTCGTCCCACACGAACCAGAAGCGTTCCTGCCCGGGCGTCCCGAACAGGTAGAGGACGTAGTCGTTGCCCAGGGTGATCCGGCCGAAGTCCATCGCCACGGTGGTGGTGCGCTTGGCCTCGACGGAGGTGAGGTCGTCGACGCCGATCCCGCGGTCCGTCAGCACCTCCTCGGTGCGCAGTGGCCGGGTCTCGGAGACCGCGCCGACCATCGTCGTCTTGCCCGCGCCGAAGCCGCCGGCGACCAGGATCTTGATCGCCGTCGGCAGGCGCGGACGCTCAGAGCGATCGAAGACCATCGAGCACCGCCCTGTACATCTTCATGTCGTGCATGTCCACCTCGGATTGTGGTTCCTGGGCAGAGACGAGTTCGCGGTCGAACAGGTCGCCGAGCAGCACCCGGATCGTGCCGGCCGGCAGATCGAGGTAAGCGGCTATCTCGGCGACGGACTTGGGCTCACGGCAGAGCTGCAGAATGCGCAGATGCTCCGGATCGAGCCCGGCGTCAGGACCCGGGGTCGGCCCCACGGCCAGCGCCATGGAGATCAGGTCGAACCTCCCGTGCGCGGGCTGCGTGCGGCCGCGGGTCACGACGTAGGGGCGGATGATCTCAGGATCCACCCAGTGCTCGTCCGTGGGCCCGTCAGCGCCACCCACAGGGCCACCCATAGGGCCACCCATAGGGCCACTCACCGGTCACTCCTGGCGATGGCCTCGGCGTTGCGGGCGCCGGAGGTGAGGTACTGGCCCACCCGGGCCACCAGCATCGCCATCTCGTACGCGATGAGACCGATGTCGGCGTTCTGCGCGCACAGCACGGCCAGGCAGGCGCGCTCCCCGGCGGTGGTCACGATGAGGAACTGGGACTTCCACTCCACGACCGTCTGCCGGACCGCGCCACCGGAAATGTGGTCGGAGACGCCCTTGGCCAGGCTCTGCAGCCCGGAGGCGACGGCGGACAGGTGCTCCCCGTCGGTCCGTTGCAACTCGGCGGAAGACGCCATCAGCAGGCCGTCGGAGGACAGGACGATCGCGTGGTCGGCCTCGGGGATGCGGCCGACGAGGTCGTCGAGCAACCAGTTGAGGTCGGTGCCCGAAGTGGGGGTCATGACTCACCTCCCGACTGTTCGTCCATCATCTTGGCCGCTTCGGTGCGGCCGAGACGGGTGCCGGACTGGAAGGATCCCATCATCGCGCGGATCTCCTCCGGAGAGCGCTCGTCATCGTCCTCCTCGAGGTCGGGCTGCGTGGGCGTCTCGTCCCGCAGCGCTGGTGCCAGATTGGCCTGTGGTACGCGCAATGGCAGCCCTGACGGCGTGAACTCGGCCACAGATTGCTGCTCCGGTTCGGCTGGCGTTTCTTCGGATCGTGGCTCCGGATCCTTCATCTGCTCCGGAGCCGGGGAGGGAACGGGCGTGGGCCTTGGAACTGGTCTCGGGGCTGCTCCGCCGTCAGGCGTCGCGCCCGGAGCCTGGGCGGGCGCCGGGACGGCGGGGGACGCCGGATCAGCGGCCCGCCGCGCCGACTTGAGCGCGCGCACGTTCTCGCCGGTGACCGGCCGGGTCGCGGTGGCCACGGCACTCGCCCTGCGCGGCAGCCGCTCCCGGCCACCGTTCTGCTGGGGGTCGGGCGTGGGGTCGAGCTGTACGAGCTCCTGCGGCAGCAGTACCACGACCGTGGTCCCACCGTACGGTGACGCCTTGAGCACCACCTGGATGTCGTGCCGCTTGGCGAGCTGGCTGACCACGTAGAGGCCCAGCCGGGCGGTGCCGGTGATGCGGAACTCGGGCGGGTCGGCGATGCGCTCGTTGGCGGACTCCAGGTCCTCCGGCTTCATGCCGAGCCCGCGGTCCTCGATCTCGATCACGTAGCCGTTGGCCACGAGCTGGCCGCTGACCTGCACGCTGGTGTAGGGGGGCGAGAACGACACGGCGTTCTCGATCAGCTCGGCCAGCAGGTGGATGACGTCACCGACGGCGCGGCCGATGAGCACGACGTCGCCCATCGGCATGAGCGTGACGCGGGTGTAGTCCTCGACCTCCGCCAGCGCGCCGCGGACCACGTCGACCATCGGGACGGAGCGCCGCCACGTTCGGGCGGGGGACGAGCCGGAGAGCACGATCAGGTTTTCCGCGTTGCGCCGCATGCGGATGGCGAGGTGGTCGAGCCGGAAGAGCTCCTTCAGCTCCTCGGGGTCGGTCTCGCGCCGCTCCATCACGTCGAGCACGGTGAGCTGCCGGTGCACCAGGCCCTGGGTCCTGCGGGCCAGGCTGAGCAGGATGTCACGGATGCTGCGGCGCAGCTCCGCCTGCTCGGCGGCGACGCTGACGGCGGTGCGCTGGACGGTGTTGAACGCCTGGCCCACCTGGCCGATCTCGTCGTCACCGAAGTCGAGGGCCGGGACCTCCTTGGCGAGGTCGACCTCCTCGCCGCGGCCGATGCGCTCGACGACGCCGGGCAGGCGCTCGTCGGACAGCTCGTGAGCGGCGTCGCGCAGCTTCTGCAGTTGTGCAAGCAGGTCACGCGCCGTGGTGATGGACAGGACGATCGAGGCGATGACCGCGATGAGCCCGAGACCGCCGGCGAGGACCAGCCGGACGACCACGTTGACGGCGACGGGCACGGTCCTGTCCACCACGCGGTCGCCCGCGCCGAGCACCATGGTGTTGAAGTCGGCCAGGAAGCGTTCGGTTGCGGACTTCCACTGGTCATCGGTGAACGGTACGTCCAGAGCCGTTGGGTCATGCTCCATGACCCGTGCTTCCATGTTCTGGAGCTGGACGAACGACCGGCCCTTGATCAGCTTGTCGTAGGCGGCCCTTTCTAAATCGGGCAGGTCGGTCGCGGCCTGTTCGGCGATGGTTCGCCAGGCGCCCACGGCTTGGCCGAACTGCGCCTGGTCGGCGGCGGTCAGCCGCCTCTCGGCGAGCGCGCCGGCCAGGAGCGCGTCCTCGCGGGTGAGGAGCTCTCCGGCGCGGCTCAGAGCGACGAGGGTGCGGACGTCTTTGGCGATCTCCTTGTCGTCGAGCGTCCCTATCGAGCCGTAGAGGTCGTAGACGGGGTCGATGACGTCGTTGTACGCGGTCGTCGCCTGGACGCGGCCAAGATTGCCCGCGTCGATGGCTTGGCGTATCTTCTTGAGCGAGTCGAGCTGCCCGAGCAGGTGGGCGAGCCGCTTCTCGCCCTCATCGTCCAATGCCCAGCTGACCAGCCCGGCGCTGGCCGACTCCCGGAAAGCGGCGATGAGGCGGTCGTTCTGCTTACGCTGTGTTTCGAGCTCTTTGCGGGACTGGGCGGTCTTCTCGCCCAGTCTCACGGCCGAAAGCCGACGCTCTTTTTGCAGGCCGAAGAGCACCGGATCGCTGGGGGCTGCTATCGCGGAGTCGAGTTGGGAGGTCCACAGGAGGTTTACTCCCTCACGGAGGGTGACCCACGCAGCGAAGACCCACAAGGCCGTCAAGGAGAGCAGCAGAGCCGTGATCTTGGTCCGCAGCCCCGTCTTGCGGAAACGCATTATCGTAACCACCCTGTGAATGTCATATCTCAGTGCCGGTCACCTTGCGTGCGGCAGGTTGCATGCAGTGTCGATCGCGTAACTCTAGCGCACTGGCAAAGCACCTCTCAAGCAACATTAATCACATATGTCCGAACTTCTCCGCGTATAGTCAAGGTTGTAACAAAAGGGGTCAGAAATCGGAATCCTGATTCCGAACCACGCGCAGTGCCCAGCCCTCGGTATCCCCTGTGGCTGGGAGTACCTGTTAGGAGCCGTCATGAGCCCTTCGCCGTCCCTCCCTGACGAGCTTTCGTCCGGTGAGCTGTCCGCCCGCGCAGCGGAATGTGCCCGTGACCTCCGCCACACTGCCGCGAGTCACCCCGAACTCTTCGACACCGGTGAATTCGCCGAAACTCCTGGTCAGGTCGCGGACATGATGGTCTATGGCACACCGCGCCATGGTCCGGACGTGTTGCGGAGTCCCTCCCGGCTGGCGTTGTGGATCTTCCCGCTCGACGCGGCCATCGACCGTGATGCGACACAGCGGTCCCAGGTACGGGCCATCGTCGAGGAGTGCAAGGACGTCATCGCCGGCGACGACCCGCATACGCCCCTGGCCCGGCTACTCGCTCACATCCGCGATGACCTGGCTCACGCGCCCGCGTTCGGTCGTCTGGGACCGGCATGGCGCACCGAGTTGGCCACGATGCTCGATGCGATGGAGCGGGAATGGGAGTGGAAGACCGCGGCCCGGCAGACCGCCGCCGCGCCCACCCTGGGGGAATATCTGGGTAATGCGGCGAACTTCGGCTCCACGTGTGTCGGAGTGGCCCGTTTGATCAGCACGGATGAGCCGGAAGCCACTCGCGAGCACCTGCCGGCGATCATCGACGCCGCCAATGCAACCCAACGGGTCATGCGCCTGGTCAACGACCTGCGCACCTTCGAACGCGACCGCCAATGGACGGACCTGAACGCGCGAATGCTGGGGCTCGACGAGCACGCTCTGCTGGAACTGATCACCGAAGAGCGTAAGGCCTGTGACCTGGTGCTGGACCGGCTCGCGCAGTCCTGCCCGGGCGTGGCCGGAGATCTTCGCCACCAGATGATGGCCACCTGGGGCTTCTACTTCAACGGCAGTGATTTCTGGACCGTCTGAGCCGGGGTGGTCGCGGATCCCGCCGCTCATCAGGAGTCGTACCGGGCCTGCCGGATGAGGTGCGACGAGGCGATCACCGCAGCGCGGGTAACGGCGAGCGGAACGTACAAGTCCTTGTCGTGCCAGAGCGGAGGATGATCGTCGCCGGTCGAGCGAACCAGGTATTCGTGACCCCGATCCGCCGCACGCATGCGCCGCGGATCCGTGCGGTCCCGGGATAGCAGCAGGATCTGCACAGCGTACGCGGTCTCCTCGGCCGTGCCCTCCCAGCGGCCCCAGGAGCCGTCCGGCCGCTGAGTCCTCAGCGTCCACTCGGCCGCCGCGCGCACCGCCTCCCGCGAGACGTCTCCGCCGAAGTCATCGAGCGCCAGCACGCAGCTGGCGGTGGCGTAGTACGGTGACGCGTGCCACCGGTCCGTCCAGCTCCCGTCCGGCTGCTGGCGATCGCGGATCCAGGCGGCGAGTTCGGCGATGGCCTCGTCGTAGCGCGGTGCGGCGGCCGGCCGGCGGCGGACGTACTCACCGAAGGCGTCCAGCACGTGCGCGTTGACGCTGACCGACACGCCCTGCTCACCAGGCCAGGTGGAGAAGTGGGTGCCGGAGCGGAACCCCCACAGGCTGTCCGGTTCGTGCGGCGCGCCGAGCAGTGCCAGGGCGTACAGCGCCACCGATGTCGTGTCGGCGTCGGCGGGCAGCCCGGATCCCGCGGGCGTGCCGGCAGGACCTATGGCCGCCCTGATGTCGGTCACCATCTCCGGCGGCACGTCGACGGGCACGCCCGCCCGGAGCAGCCAGCTCAGCACCCAGCCTCGTTCGAACACGGTGATGGGGAAACCGACGGGTACGGGCCCGCCGTGTAAGCGGACCACCGCCTCCAGATGCCCGCGGGTCGACTCGTGCGCGTCGCGTCCCCCGTGCTCTCCCAACCAGGCGGCGGTCGCCGCGGGCGAGGCGCCGACGCTGCCAATGGGCGTGGGCCGGATGCCGGGCGCTCCGGCGGCATCTTCGGCTGCGATCTCCAGGGCGTGGAGCAGCTTCTCCGGCACCTCCGCGCCGGACCTGACCCACGACCGGACGGCGTGGAGGGTGTCGTAGCTCATGGCCTTGGGCAATGGCATCGGCGCCCGGCCCGGTAAGCCCTCGATGTGCTGGTTGATGCGGGCGACGAGGGAGGGGACGATGTGCTCGATCGCCGGCATGTCGGGGAGTTCGAGCGGGCTGCTCAGCCAGGTGGCGAGCACCCGCAGGCCGCGGTCCGCCGCGTCGGCGAGGCGTTCGCGGTCCGTGTCCCGGTCCCCGCGCGTCAGCGCGGAAAGGATCCCCTCGGTGGCGCTCAGGGTCGGCACCACGCCGTACCCGTCGGGGGCGCCCCAGGCGCCGTCCTGCCGCTGCGTGCGGATCAGGTAGTCGATGCGTTCCAGGTGGCCGGTCAGCCAGGGGGCGAGGGCGACCAGCCGCCCGGTCTCGTAGACCGAAGGGGAAACCTGCCCCCACGGTCTGAGCATGAGGCTCGCGACGAGGTCGCCCGCTTCCGTGGTGATGTCCGCTGCTTCGCCGATGCTCACGCCGCGAGATTCCGTTCGATCGGGTGCAGCTGGAGGAAGAGCTTCTCCTTGGGCCGCAAGGTGGCTCCCCCCAGTACGGGCGTCAGCTTCTGCGGGTAGGGCAGCGCCGGCCGGTACCTGGTGAACAGGTTGGCGATCAACAGAGATGCCTCGATGTAGAACAGGTGCTGTCCGAGGCAGACGTGCGGGCCCGCGCCGAAGGGGATGAACGAGTAGCGGTGCCGGCTTCCGGTCTTCTCGTTGGCCCAGCGCTCGGGATCGAACTCCGTCGGCCGGGGCCAGAACTCCTCCAGCCGGTGGGTGGCGTACGGGCTGATCAGCACCTGCGAGCCGGCCTTGATCCGGACGCCGCCGATCTCCGTGTCCGCCACGGTCTGACGCGGGACGACCCAGGCACTCGGGTAGATCCGCACGACCTCCTGCAGGACCATACGGATATACGGCATCTCGGCGACGTGCGACGGCCGCACCGGGCCCCCGCCTACCACACGGTCGATCTCCTCCTGCAGCCGGGCGTTCACCTCCGGGTGGTCGTGTAGCACGCTCCACAGCCACATCAGCGACATCGCCGTGTTCTCCGAGGCGGCGCCGTAGACGTTCACCAGATCGTCGCGGATCTGCCGCAGGTCGGCCTTGCCCCCCTGCTCGAGCCTGGCCGTGAGCAGCGCCGAGACGACGTCCTTGCCCTCGGCGTTCTCGCGCTGCGCCCGCTCGATGAGGGGGACGACGATCTCGTGGATCTTCTTCGTGGATCGCAGGAAGGCGCGGTCGCCCGGGACCCTGATCGAGTACGGCGCGGAGGGGAAGAGCATGCGGAAGCCGATCGAGCTGGCGCACGTGGCGAACTCGGGCGCCAGCCGTTCGGCGGTGTCACGGGTGATCCGGCCGCCGAACAGCAGTTGGATGACGGCCTGGTTGACGATCGAGGTCATCTGGTGCTCGACGTCGATCGGGCGGCCCGTCTGCGCGAAGTCGTCGAGCTCGACAATGCGCTCGGCGATGATGTCGGCCATGTCCTCAGCGAGCGAGGCCGTATAGCGAGCGGTGAAAAGCGGCTGGAGGATCTTCCGGGCGGATGCCCATGCCTCGCCCTCGCCCATGATGCTCTGACCGATCAGACGCTGCAGCGGCTGCCAGAACATGCCCGCGCGCACGAAGTTGGTCCAGTCCGTCTTGAGCACTTGCTGGACGTGGTCCGGATGCGAAATCAGGTAAGGGCGGAAGGGGCCGAGATCGAGCCGGACGACCCGCCCGGCGGCGTCGGTGGCCATTCGGGCCAGTTCGGTGACCGGGTCTTTCACCAGCCGGGGGATGGCCCGGTAGAAGGGAACGACTTGGGGTCTGATCACGGATGTCCCCGTGGCATGCGGCATGGCGGCGATCCAGACTCGAAGGTGATATTCAACTAGAAGTCGTGCTGTGTAACAGTTCAGTGCACGTTGTCCGACTGCCGTGTGAAGAGCGGTGTATGATCACGATCGGGGAAAGTGGAGTGGTGGCCTGTGCTTCTTTGCGGCTCGACCGGCAGGTCCACCGCGTACCTGCACAGTGCCTTCCGGCTGACCGCTGTCGTCCACGGTGAGCCGAAGGTGTCGACCAGTTTCAGCGAGTGGAAGAGGCCGTCTCGGAGCGGCATCGCGGACCTTCATCGCCTACATCTCATGACAGATATTTCCTGACAAAAGTTACTCTTCGGATGGATTATCACACGATCATCCGTGTAGTTTCAAGATCATGCTGAGGTAGGAGCGCCACATGGAATCTGGCCACCTGGCCATCGACCGGCCCGGCGGCGAGGCGATCGAACGCTGTCGGCGGTTGCTCGATCCCGCGCTCCGCCAGGCTGTCTCCTTGCTGCACCCCTGGGGTGCCAGGATGGCCGAATTCACACTTGGGTGGTCGGACGTGGACGGGCGCCCATCCGATGGTGACGGTGGCAAGAGCCTGCGGCCCGCGTTCGCCATGCTGAGCGCCGAGGCGGTCGGGGGGGACGCCGAGTCTGCGCTGCCGGCCGCGGTGGCGGTGGAGCTGGTGCACGCCTTCTCGCTGGTGCACGACGACATCATCGACCACGACGAGCGGCGCAGGCACCGCGAGGCGCTCTGGAAGGCGTACGGCGTGGGGCCCGCCCTGCTCGCCGGCGACGCGCTCCTGGCCCTCGCCGTCGGCCAGCTCGCCGCGCGGCCCGAGGCGATCCCCTACCTGTCGGCCGCCCTGGTCGAACTGGTCCAGGGCCAGACGGCCGACATGGCCTTCGAGAACCGCCCGTGGCGCGGGCCGGACGAGGTCACGGTCGCCGAGTACACCGAGATGGCCGCCGGCAAGACAGGCAGCCTGCTGGGGGCCGCCGCGGCCACGGGCGTGGCGCTGGGCGGCGCGCCCGAGCTCGCGGACCGCCTGTGGGACATGGGGCGCGACCTCGGGGTGGCGTTCCAGATCGTGGACGACATGCTTGGCATCTGGGGTGACCCTGACGTGACGGGCAAACCCGTGCACAGCGACCTGCGGCGTGCGAAGAAAACGTTACCGGTGCTGGTCGCCCTGGCCGCCGACGTCCCGGCCGCCCGCGAGTTGTCCGCGCTCCTGTCGGCGGGAGATCTGGACGAGGACTCCCTGCGGCACGCCGCCGACCTCGTGGAGGAGGCCGGCGGCCGCGACGCCGCCCGCTCCCAGGCGGACCGCTACATGTCGTCCGCGCTGGAGGTGGTCGACCGGCACCTGCCGGACGCCGAGGAACTGCGCGCGGTGTGCGACTCCCTGGTCAACCGTGTCCACTGAACGGCCGGGACCGGGGGTCGCGGCGAGCCGTCCCGGGCGAGTGCGGATAATGGCGGGATGAGATCGCTCGGCACTACCGGATTGTCCGTTTTTCCCCTGTCGCTCGGTGCCAATGTGTTCGGCTGGACGGCCGACAAGGCGACCTCGTTCGCGATCCTGGACGCCTACGTCGCGGGCGGCGGCAACTTCATCGACACCGCCGACGTCTACCCGTCCTGGGAGACCGGCGAGTCCACCTCGGAGACGATCATCGGTGAGTGGCTGGCCGCCCGCGGCAACCGCGAGTCCATCGTGCTCGCCACCAAGGTCGGCATGCTGGAAGGCCTGCGCGGGCTCGCCCCCGCGACCATCCGCACGGCGGTCGAGGGCTCGTTGCGGCGGCTCCGTACCGACTACATCGACCTCTACTGGGCACACGTGGACGACCAGGACACGCCGCTGGCGGAGTCGCTGGCGGCGTTCGACGCCTTGGTCCGCGAGGGCAAGGTGCGCCACGTCGGGGCGTCCAACTACGGGGCGGCCCGGCTCGCCGAGGCCCTCGCGATCTCCGACGCCGAAGGCCTGGCCAGGTACGCGGCCCTGCAGCAGCCGTACAACCTGGTCGAGCGCGCCTACGAGGGCGAGCTGAGGGACGTGGTGACCGGGGAAGGGCTGGCCACCACACCGTACTTCGGGCTGGCACGCGGCTTCCTGACCGGCAAGTACGCGCCCGGGGTCCAGGTCGACAGCCCCCGGGCGGGGAAGGCCTCCGCGTACCTGGCGACGGCACACGGGCCGCGGACGCTGGAGGCGCTGGGCAAGGTGGCGGCCGACCGGGACGTCGCACCGGCCACGGTGGCCCTGGCCTGGGTCGCCGCCCAGCCGACGATCACGGCGACGATCGCGAGCGCGCGCAACATCGAGCAGTTGGAGACGCTGATGGAGAGCGCGTCGCTCACGCTCAGCGCCGGCGAACTGGCCCTCCTCGACGAGGCCTCCCGCCCCTGACCCCGCACGATCCGTTCAGGACGGCCCGCCCCTCGCGCGCGCCTGCCGCCGTACGGGCGGCGCCCGCGTTCAGGCCAGGCCGTGCCGGCGGCACCACTCCTCGACGCTCTCGCCCCCGCGCTCCACCGCGCGCACCCAGTGCGCGTCGGCCGCGACCGCGTCAAGGACGGTGTCGTGGATCGGGAACACGGCGGTGAGGCCGGTGATCGTGAAGATGCGTACGATCCGGTCCGTGCCCATCACGAGGGCGAGTGACCCCTCATGGGAGCGCAGCCGCTTGAGCGCGCCCACGAGCACCCCCAGACCGGTCGAGTCGAGGAACTCCACGCCGCTGAGATCGACCACGACATGGACGACCCCCTTGGCCACGAGGTCGAGCACCTGCTCGCGCAGCCGTGGCGCGGTGAAGACGTCGATCTCTCCGGCCACCCTGACGGCGGCGCAGTCGCCGGTCGGCCCGCAGACCTCTAACTCGATCTCTCGCATCCGGAACCCCTCAGCTCACTCAGTCGCGTCATTCGTGGTGATGACGGGGGAAACTGTACGTTGACACTATGCGGTGAGCGGCATCCGCGTCAATAAAGAGCTTTCGGCGTCATTGTGCACGATGACAGGAGTGGGGGGATGGGATGCGCGTCGAGGAGGCCATCGGGTCGCAGATCGCACACCTGCGGGCGGAGCGGCGGATGTCGCTGACCGAACTGGGTGAGGCGCTGGGCCGCTACCTGGACCGGCCGTGGAGCCGGCAGGCCGTCCACCAGGCCGAGCGCGGGCAGCGGGCGTTCACGGCCGCCGAGCTGACCGCCCTCGCGCTGGCTCTCGACACGTCGGTCCCGGCGCTGTTCCGCGCCGAAGACGACCGGATCGAGCTGCCGGGCGGGGCGGTCTCGCCCGAGGAATACCGCGGCATCCTGCTGAACAGGGAGCGGAACACGCCCCTGGACGGAGTCGAGGAGCTGATCATCGCGTTGCACGACATCGGGGAGGTGCTCTCCCGTCCCGCCCTCGTCCGCCTGGCGCGCATCGGCGAGGTGGCCGACCAGGTCGCCGGCCCAGAGCCGCACCAGCCCTGACCCTCACCCCGCCGGCCCCGGCAGGCCACCCGAAGGGGTCGTGGTTCATCGGGCGGCGTGGCCGGTGACGTGCAGCGCGCGCAGGGCGCCCTCGGCGGCCATGATCGCGCTGTTGATGGAGATCTCGCCGCGCATGCCGGGCGCGGCCACCATGTCGCCCGCCAGGAACACGCCGTGGCCCCGGTCGATCGCCGGACGGTCGCGCCAGGTCTGACCGGGCAGGTCGAGCGCGCCCGTACGGTGCCTGGCCGTGCCGGAGCGCTGCCAGGTGACGCGCTCGCGCCAGCCGGGCACCGCCAGGTCGGCCAGCGCCCGCACCCGCCGGGCCGCCTCCGCCCTGGTCTCGTCGTGCCGTACCGGCATGTCCATCTGGAACAGGGTCTCCCCCTCGGGGGCGGCCGTGGGATCCTGCAGGGAATAGCTCTCGTGGAAGCCGCCGCCGTCGAGGTCGAAGCAGATGAAGCGGTCGCCGCGCGCCGAGCGTACGGCCAGGTCGAACAGCACGACGTTGCCGCTCTGCCCGTGGAGGCTGTCGTCGCCGAGCAGTCTCCGGGCCGAGGACAGTTCGGTCGCCACGATGGTGGGCTCGCCCGGTAGGTCGTGCACGCGGGAGCCGAGCTCGACGTGTACGCCGAGTTCGCGGGCGCGGGCGGCGAGCCGGTCGATCACCGCCTGCCAGCCGCCGACCACCCAGCGGACCGTCGGTACGCGGAAGGCGAACACCCGGCGCAGCAGCTCCCACACGAACGCGGCCGACAAACGTCCCGTGTCGGCGTCGTACGTCACCACGCTGATCGCGTTGGCGGCCGCCCTGGCCGTGTCCTCGCCGTACCGGGTGGAGGCCCACGTGTGGAAGTCCACGTCCACCGGCGCCGTGCGGGGGCCCGTCGCCATCATCCGCACGAAACCGGGCGGCGGCAGCCGCCGCAGCCGGCCATCGCGTACGAACCCCAACCTGGAATCACGCACCGCCGGCCGGCCCAGCGCCCCGACCAGGCCCCGCTCCCGCAACCACGTCCAGTGCGGGCCGTCGGCGTAGAAGACATGAGGACCCTCATGCGCCAGGTAGGGGCCGCCGGTCGCCCGCCCTCGCCCGCCGAGCCGCTGGTGCGCCTCGTGCAGCGTCACCTCCGCACCCGCCTCCGCGCAGACGATGGCCGCCACCAGACCGGCCAGCCCGCCTCCGACCACCACGATCTTCTTCGTCACCACTTTCCCCTTCCTTCTCACCCCACAAGAAGGAACGAGGCGCCGCCGATGTGACATCACCCGCTCGGCGTGCTGTCGCGCCTCCCCTCCTCCGCGCGGAGCGCGAGCTCGTGAGCATCGAAGGAGCCCACAGGGCGCAGGCGGCTCGGCGTGAGCAGCCACACCGCGACCGTGCCGGCCAGCAGCAGAACCGCTCCCGCCCCACCGGCCGGCACCATCGACTCGGTGAACGCCGCCCGCGCCTGCTCCGCCAGCGTCCCGCCCGCCGCCCCGAGGCCCTGGGCCACGTCGAGCGCCGCACCCAGCGACTCGCGTACGCCCTCCCCGCCGGGCCCCTCGTACGCCAGCTCGCTCCGGTAGGCCGCGGCCGCGACGCTGCCCAGGACGGCCACGCCGAGCGCCCCGCCGACCTCGTAACTGGTCTGCTCGATGGCCGCCGCGCTGCCCGCCTTGGCCGCCGGCGTGCCCGACATGATGACCGAGGACGCGGTCGCGAGGGCGCCGTTGCCGACGCCGATGAGCACCAGGGCGCACGCGACCGGCCAGTAGGTCAGCGGCCCGGGGGCGGCGAACAACAGCAGGAACCCCAGCCCGGTGAGGCCCAGCCCGCCCGCCAGCACCGCCCGCGCGCCGACCAGGGCCGCCACCCCGGGGGCCAGCGGCGAGGCGACGATCGCGGCCAGCGCGGCGGGCAGCAGGCGCACGCCCGTCTCCAGCGGGGAATAGCCCTGGACGAGCTGCATCCACTGCGCCAGCAGCAGCAACACCGCCGCCATCGCGATCGACGTGGTCAGCGCCGTCACCACGCCGGCCGAGAACGGGCCGCTGCGGAACAACCTGATCTCCAGCAGCGGATCGGGCCTGCGCAGGCACCGCGCCACGAACCAGCCCAGCGTCACCGCCGCCACCACGGTCGCCGCCAGGGCGGCGGGGGAGCCCAGGCCGTACTTGCCGAAGTCCTTCACGGCGAACACCAGAGCCACCATGCCCGCCATCGACAACACCGTGGCGAGCGCGTCCCATCGGCCGGGTGCCGGGTTCCTGGACTCCGGCAGCAGGAACAGCCCGGCCGCGATCGCGGCCGCCATGATGGGCACGTTCACCAGGAACGCCGAACGCCAGCTGAAGTGCTCCAGCAACAACCCGGCCAGGATCGGCCCCAGCGCCGCCCCGACCGCGGCCATCGCCGCCCAGACGCCGAGCGCCCTGGCGCGTTCCGCCGGGTCGGTGAACATGTTACGGATCATCGACAGCGTCGACGGCATGATCATCGCGCCGCCCACCCCGAGCAACGCCCGTACGGCGATCACCTGCAGCGGGCTGCCGGCGGCCAGCACCGCCAGCGAGGCCAGCCCGAACACCGCGAACCCGGCCAGCAGCATGCGCTTGCGCCCCCACCGGTCGCCGAGCGCGCTCACCGTGACCAGCAGCCCTGACAACACCAGCGCGTACGCGTCCACCATCCACAGCAGCTCGATCGAGCCCGGCCGCAGGTCCGCGGACATGGCCGGGAGCGCGACGTTGAGCACGGTCATGTCCATGACCACGAGCAGCACGCTGGCCGAGAGCACGGCCAGGCCCAGCCGGTGCCTCCTGGCGGAGACCGGCGACGCGTTCGCCGTCATGACTCCTCCCGCCGGGCCGCGCCGTCCTGAAACGTGGTGAGCAGCAGCCGGGGCACGTCCCGGCGTGCGACGTCGCCGCGGCGCAGGCTCTCGCGCACGGCCACGAGCAGGCCGTACACCGTGCTGCTGATCCACCGGGCGGGCAGGTCGGCGCGGAGCAGCCCCGCGCGCTGCGCCGCGGCGTAGAAGGCGATCTCGCGCTCCTCCAGCTCGTCGGAGCGGCGCTTCAGCTCGGGATCGACCAGCATGGCGTAGTCGGTCAGGCCGAACCCGTAGGCGTCGGCCACCGCGATCAGCCCGCCCAGCATGGCCTCCAGCGCCTTGCCGATCACCTCGCGATCCCCGGAGGCGGTCGCGTCGACCAGGCCGCTGCGCTCCTGAACCTGTTCCCACTGCTCGTGCGCACGATGGCCGAGGGCGAGCATCAGCTCCTCCCGGCTGCTGAACTGCCGGTGCAGCGTGGCCCTGCTGATCCCGGCCGCCTCGGCGAGCTGCGCCATGGAGGCGAGCGGGTTGTCGTTGAGGTGCTGGATCGCCGCACTCATGATCTGCTCCCGGCTCATCGCCATCGCGCACCGCTATCGTATGAGACGCCGCGAGCGGTGAAAGAGCCTCCTTGACCGCACCGCCTGGCATGCGTCGTCGGCTCCCCTGCGCGGAACGGTCCGTCGACGGCAGGCTGGCACGTGGCGGCGTGGGGCGCCCCGACGGGCAAGCGGCGCTAGCCCGGGAACGGCTCCCCGGCGTTGAGACGCTCGATCAGGGTCGTTAACGCGGCCCGGCCGCCGTGGTCGCGCAACCAGCGGCTCACCTGGCAGGCGGACTTCGCGTACGTGCCGGCGTCGCGGCTCGCGGCGGCCAGCCACTCCTCCAGCGTGACGGGCAGAGGGCCGGTGGGCTCGATCAGGCAGCGATCCCCAGCGGACGCGGGAGCCAGGTAGCGGGCGTCGCCGGAGACCACCACGGCCAGGCCCTCGTCGAACCACTGCGGCATCTCGGCCCCGGAGGAGAGCCGGGCGTGCAACTCGACGTGGGCCATCTCGTGGGAGGCGATCACCGCGTTCACCCCGCGAGGGGAGAGCATCACCGACCGGTTGAGCACCGCCACACCGCGCTCCTTGCCCCCGCCGATGCGCGCGTAGCAGTCTTCCGTCAGGCAGATGAGCAGGTCGGGGGCGCTCACCGGAGCACCGTAGAAGGCGGCGACCCGCCGGCGTGCCTGCTCGGCCACCTGCTTCACCCGGGACCGCTCGGCGTCCCCAAGATCGGGCTCCGTGTAGATGCCCTCCTCCACCTCGGTCAGGCCGTAACAACCCGGGCACGTCGTCGCGGCCATGGAGGGATAGGCGAGCGCGACACCGGCGACGGCCGCGATCAGCAGCGCGGCGACAGCGGCGAGAACGCGCGCCGCCAGCTTGCGCGCCTTCTTCCTCGGGGAACCCATCGCGTCCTCCTCCTCGGGGTGGCCGGGCCGGCGAGGACACTCTTCCGCATTCCCGGCCGCCGCACATCCACCCGGAGTCGGTCAACCCGTGGGAGGAGACCGGCCGCGGAGGAGGTCAACGCCCCAGGAAGGACAGAAGGCGGTCGAGGGGCCAGGCGTTGATGACGTCGTCGGTGGTCAACCACGCCCGCTGCGCGATCCCCACCCCGAACCGCTGGTTGGCGAGGTGCGGGATCGCGTGCGAGTCGCTGTCGATCGAGAACCTGACCCCATGGTGCCTGGCCAGCCGCACCAGGTCGGCCGGCAGGTCGGACCGGTCGGGGTAGGAGTCGATCTCCATGGCGGTGCCGGTGCGGGCGGCCGCGCGGAAGACGGCGTCCCAGTCGGCGTCGACAGGCGGGCGCTTGCCGATCTTCCTGGTCGTCGGGTGGCCGATGATGTCGACGTACGGATTCTCGCAGGCGGCGATGAAGCGGCGCGTCATCTCGTCGCGCGGCATCCCGAAGTGGGAGTGCACCGAGGCGACGCACACGTCGAACCCGCGCAGGATCTCCGCCGGCCAGTCGACCGACCCGTCGGGCGCGATATTGAGCTCGGTGCCGTGCAGCAGCCGCATGCCGGGATGCCGGCGCTGCAGCTCGGCCACCTGGCCCCGCTGCTCCAGCGCCTTGTCCAGGGTCATCCGCTGCATCGCCAGGTCGGGAGCGTGGTCGGTGACCGCGTAGTAGGAGTAGCCGCGGGCGCGGCCGGCCGCCACCATGTCGTCCAGCGAGGCGATGCCGTCGGTCAGGTCGGTGTGGGTGTGCAGGTCGCCCTTGAGGTCGGTGAGCTGGACCAGGGTGGGCAGCTCACCGCGGAGCGCCGCCTTGACCTCGCCGCCGTCCTCCCGCAGCGGCGGTGGCACGAACTGCATGCCGAGCGCGTCGTAGATGTCCTCCTCGGACGCGGCGGCGATCACCCGGTCGCCCTCGAACAGCCCGTATTCGGACAGCTTCCAGCCCTTCTTCACCGCCATCTCCCTGATGGCGACGTTGTGCTCCTTGGAGCCGGTGAAGTATTGCATCGCCGCACCCCACGACCCGGCCGGCACCACCCGCAGGTCGACCTGGACCCCGGACGTGGTGCGGACCGAGGTCTTCTTTTCGCCCGCCGCGATCACCTCGGCGACGTAGGGCTGGGCGCGGAAGGCGGCCATGACGGACTCGGGCGCGACGGCGAGGATGTCGATGTCGCCGATCGTGTCCTTCATCCGCCGCAGCGAGCCCGCGTAGGCGATGCGCTCGGCCTCCAGCGAGGCCATCACCTGCTCGGCCAGCGACATGGCGACCCCGATGTGCACCCGGCGGCCCGACTGCTCAAGCTGCTCGACGCCCTTGCGGAGATTGGCCAGCGTCTTGGGACCCAGCCCCTTGACCCCGTCGAGCCGCCCGGCGGTGATCGCCTCGCCCAGCGCCGCGGGCGAGTCGATGCCGAAGTCCTCGAACAGCATGATGGCCGTCTTCGGCCCCAGCGTCGGCACCCGGGTCAGCCTGCGCACGCCCTCGGGCACCCGGCCGCGCAGGTCGTCGAGCTGCCGGAAGCTCCCGCGCCGCAGGAACTCCTCCATCTTCTTCGCGATCGCCTCGCCCACCCCGGGAACGGCGCGCACGTCGGCGACCGAGATGTCCTCGGGGAACCCCGCGATCGCCTTGGCCGCCTTCTGGTAGCTCCGCACCCGGAAGGCGTCTCCGCCGCAGAGCGCGAACAGCTCCGCGTATTCCTGCAGCGCCGCCGCCGCATCCTCATTCGCCCGCATGGAACCAACCCTAGGGTCCGGGGCCGACAATCTCGCCTCTCAGAAGCGCACCTCACGCGGCCGGTACGGGGCCGCGAGGAAGTCGAGCTCGTCGGCCGACAACGTCACCGACACGGCGGCCACCGCGTCGTCGACGTGCCGGTCCTTCGTGGCGCCCACGATCGGGGCGGTCACGGCAGGCTGGTGCAGCAGCCAGGCCAGGGCCACCTGGGCGGGCGGCAGGCCGCGGTCGCCCGCCACCTGCGCCACCCGGTCGATCACGAGCTTGTCGTTCTCCGGGTCGTACAGGTAGTCGATGCGCGCGTCGGAGCCCGTCCTGGCCGTCGCGGCCTCGGAGCCCGCCCTGGCGAGCACGCCGCGCGCCAGCGGGCTCCACGGGATCACGCCCACGCCCTGGTCGGCGCAGAGCGGCACCATCTCGCGCTCCTCCTCGCGATGAAGGAGGTTGTAGTGCGGCTGCATCGAGACGAACCTCGTCCAGCCGTGGGTTTCGGCCACGTGCTGCGCCTTGGCGAACTGCCAGGCCCACATGGACGAGGCGCCGATATAGCGGGCCTTGCCCTCCTTGACCACGTCGTGCAGCGCCTCCATGGTCTCCTCGATCGGCGTCTCGTCGTCCCACCGGTGGATCTGGTAGAGGTCGACGTGATCGGTGCCGAGCCGGGAGAGCGAGGCGTCAATGGCGGCGTGGATGTGCTTGCGCGACAGGCCGCGGTCGTTGGGCCCTTTGCCCATGGGGAAATAGACCTTGGTGGCCAGCACGTAGTCCTCGCGCCGAGGGAAGATCGCGCGCAGCGCGTTGCCGGTCACGACCTCGCTCTCACCCCGGCTGTAGACGTCGGCGGTGTCGAAGAAGTTCACCCCGGCGTCGGCGGCCCTGCGGATCATCGGCTCGGCCTCGGACTGCGGCAGCGCCCACTCCTGCCGGGCCGGATCGCCGTAGCTCATCATGCCGAGGCAGATCCGCGACACCTTCAGGCCCGTGTTGCCAAGTCGTCTGTAGTCCATGGCCCAACCCTATGACTCCGGCCGGCGCTCAGGACGCCCCATGCGGAGCCCTGGGAACGATCATTGTGACGCCCGGCACCGAGCCGATCGAGGCCAGCGCCTTGCCGGCGTCGGCCAGCCCGATCGTGCGGGTGATCAGCTGGTCGGGATGGAGGAGGCCGGCCCTGATCATCTCCAGCATCGGCGGGTAGGCGTGCGCGGCCATGCCGTGGCTGCCGAGCAGCCGCAGCTCGTGGCCGATCACGCGGTCCATCGGCACCGGCGTCGGCCCTCCGGGCAGCAGCCCCACCTGGACGTGCCTGCCCCGCCTGCGCAGGCTCTCGACGGATGCCAGGCACGTCTGAGGGCTGCCCAGCGCGTCGACGGACAGGTGGGCGCCGCCTCTCGTCAGCTCCCTGACCTGGGCCGCCGCGTCGCCGGCCGAGCCGTTGACGAAGTGCGTCGCACCCGCCTGCTCGGCCAGGTGCAGCGCGTCGGTGCTGATGTCCACGGCCACCACGCGCGCCCCGGCCGCCGTCGCGATCATGATGGCCGACAACCCCACGCCGCCGCAGCCGTGCACCGCCACCCACTCGCCGGGACGCACCTCCCCGACCTGCGACACGGCGCGGAAGGCGGTGGCGAAGCGGCAGCCCAGCCCCGCGGCGGTGACGTAGGCCATGTCCTCGGGCACCGCGACGAGGTTGACGTCGGCGTGGTCGACCGCCACGAACTCGGCGTACGAACCCCAGTGGGTGAAGCCCGGCTGTGTCTGCCGCTCGCACACCTGCTGGTCGCCGGCGACACAGGACGGGCACGAGCCGCAGGCGCAGACGAACGGCAGGGTCACCCGCGCGCCGGGCCGCCAGCCGCGCACGTCGGAGCCGACCGCTTCCACCACGCCCGCCAGCTCGTGGCCCGGCACGTGGGGAAGGGAGGTGATGTCGGGGTCGTGGCCCTGCCAGCCGTGCCAGTCGGAGCGGCACAACCCCGTTGCCTCGACCCTGATCACCGCCCCGTGCGGGGCGGGCGACGGGTCGGGCAGCTCGCGAACGTCGAGCTCGCCACCGAAGAGGTCAAAGGCAACCGCTCTCATCTCACGAGCTTAGGGTCAACTCCCGCAGCTCGCGCAAGGCCCGGGGCGCCGGCTCTGCCGGCAGGACGACGGCTTCCTCCCCTGGTGAGGTGTCAACCATGACGACGGGGACAGTTAGGGGTGATGGGACGAGATCTGGATAAGGAGCGCTTCACCGAAGCGGAGTACGTCCGTTTCGGCGAACGCCTCCAGGAGCAGGTGGGCGTGCTCCGTGACCTGCTGGCCACCCCCGGCTTCGGTCAGGGCCCCGCCACGATCGGGGCGGAGCTCGAACTGTTCCTCATCGACGAGCGGGGCAGGCCGCTGCCGCGCAACAGCCAGGTGCGGGAGGCGCTCGGCGACGAGCGCGTCGTGCTGGAGCTCGGCCGCTTCAACCTCGAGGTGAACCTCACCCCCACGCCGCTGGCGGGCACGCCGTTCGAGACGCTGAGCGCCGAGGTCCAGGAGACGATCAGCAAGGTGGACGGCGCCGTCGAGGGCGGCGGCGCCCTGCCCATCGGCATCCTGCCCACCCTCAGCGCCGACGACTTCACGGTGGGCGCGATGAGCGACCAGAACCGCTACCGCGCCATGAGCAGGGGCTTTCGCCGGCTGCGGCTCGAACCGTTCCTGGTCAAGATCGAGGACCTGGAGCTGTCGGTGGAGGACGTGATCCTCGAGGCCGCCAACACCTCGTGGCAGGTGCACATCCGTACGCCGCCCGAGCGCTTCGCCCGGCTGTTCAACGCCGCCCAGCTCGCCATCGGCCCGGTGCTGGCCGTCTGCGGCAACTCGCCGTTCTTCCTGGGGCGTGAGCTGTGGGAGGAGACCCGCATCGCGCTGATGGAGGAGGCCGCCGACGACCGGGACGTGGCGCGGCTCGGGCGCAGGGACGGGCGGGTCACGTTCGGCTCGGACTGGGTGCATGAAGGCGCCCACGAGCTGTTCGAGCGGTATGTACGCGACTACGAGCCGATCGTGCCCGACCTCACCGAGGATCCGCGCCCGCACGAGGTGCCCGAGCTGCGGCTGCACCAGGGCACGATCTGGCAGTGGAACCGGCCCGTCTACGACCCGGCCGACAGTGGCCACCTGCGGATCGAGATGCGTGCGCTGCCCGCGGGGCCGTCCTGCGCGGACATGGCCGCGAACACGGCCTTCCTCCTGGGCCTGACGTTGTCGCAGGCCGAGCGCGACCTGACCGGCTACCGCTTCGCGCAGGCGTACCAGAACTTCTACCGCGCGGCCATGCACGGGCTGGACGCCAAGCTGTCGTGGCCGGGCAGCGACGCCGAGTTCGAGGCGGGGGAGCTGGTGCTCTCGCTGCTGCCCGAGGCGCGGGAGGGGCTGCTCGCGGCCGGGGTGGCGGCGCACGACGCCGACCGGGCGCTGGGCGTCATCGCGCAGCGGACCCGGCTGCGGCGTACGGGCTCGGTGTGGCAGCGCGAGGCGCTCGTGCGCTTCGGTGGTGACCGGGAGCGGCTCGTGCGCAGCTACCGCGAGCTGGCACTTTCGGGATTGCCCGTGCATTTGTGGGATTGAGCGCAACCTTGTGCCCTGCCTGCTCCGTCAAACCCAGTCAAGGGACGGGAAAGTGAGGGAGATATGGCGGCAAAGGGGATGGTTTCCACCGATAAGGCCCCCTATGCCTTGTCGCGGGCGACCGGTGACCTGCCCGAAGGGGCGGCCAAGCTGGCGGGAGAGATCGGCAGCACCGCTGTGGAGGCGGTGCTGGCCGAGGCCAACAGGACCGCCGTGGCCAAGGGCGCGGCGGGCGCGCTGGGGTCGATGCAGCCGGAACCCGCCGAGTGGTACGCCTTCGACGACGGCGACCAGAGCACCGCCGACTGGTACCCGCAGGGCCTGACCGGTGGGGCGGACTCCGGCACCGTCGGCGTGCCGGTGTTCATCGTGAGCTGGTACTTCCGGCCGGAGGCCGGCGAGCGGGGCATCAGGGTGAGCTTCCTGAGCCCGCAGACGTTGAAGTACCGGCACGCGCTGCTGGTCACGGCCGACCCCGACGGCTCGTACGCGCCGATCGACATCCACGCGGGCGGCATCGCCTGCCACGGCGACCTGCTCTACGTGGCCGACACCGTCAGGGGCCTGCGGGTCTTCGACCTGCGCAACCTCCTCGACCTGCGCACCGCCCAGAACGACCTGGGCGACCCCGAGCGGGTGGGACGGCACGACGGCAGGTTCCACGCCTTCGGCTACCGCTACGTGATCCCCCAGACCGACCTGTGGCAGGTCGCCACGGCGGGGCCGCGGTTCTCGTTCGTGTCGGTCGACCGCGGCGGCGCCACCCCGCTGCTGATCACGGGCGAGTTCCGGGGGGACGACCCCGGCGGCTGGGTCGCGCGCTGGCCCCTGGACCTGGCGGGCGGCGAGCCCCAGGACGCCTTCGTGCTGGGCCACCCCAAGATCCAGGGGGCGCTGTCGTCGGGCGGCACGTGGTACCTGAGCCAGTCGGCCGGCGCGACCGCGAACGGCAAGCTGCTCGTCCACACCGGCGACACGACGCGGACCAGGCCGTTCCCGATCGGGCCCGAGGACCTGACCGTGCAGGACGGCAGGCTGTGGAGCGTCACCGAATATCCGGGCAAACGGGTGATCTTCGGGGTGGATCTCTGAGATGGGGAGCGGGAAACGGGCCCGGAGGGCGGGGACGGCCCTGCCCTCCGGGCACATGCGCTCTCAGGTCACGGTTGCGGGTTGGGCGGACAGGAGGGTCTGGCTCCAGCCGTTGGTGTCGACGGTGTTCTGTTTGCTGAGGTCGTCGTCTCGTCCGTCGTAGGGGTCGCTGTCGATGTAGCTGTGCATGGAGTGGTCGGGGTGGTGGCCGTAGTAGACGCCGCCGCCGGGGGACAGGAGGTGGTCGAAGACCTGCCAGGTGGTGTCGCGGAGTTGGTGGCGTTGCCAGGAGTCGGCGCCGCGGATCTGGTAGGAGATGAGTTCGCCTTGGGTGGTGGTGCCGAGGAGCCAGTCGGGTCCGGTGGTGGTGAGGGTTTTGAGGGTGAAGCCTTTTCCGATGACGGTGTTGCCGGTGATGGAGGTTGGGGTGGGTTTGGTGGCGGTGATGGTGTAGCGGCGGAGGGTTCCGTTGGCGATGCCGTACAGGTGGCTCTTGCCGTCGTAGGCGAGGAGTTCGTGGGTGTAGCCGCTGGCGAGGTAGACGGGTGGGTCGAAGGTGAGGGTGTCGCGGTTGGTGCGGATGTCGACGCGGTAGAGCTTGCCTCCGGGGTCGTTGTCCTTGGTGACGAGGAGGGTGTTGAAGTTGAGTGTGGCGATGGCTTTGGGGGTGAAGCCGAGGGTGGCGGTGGAGACGACCGCGCCGAGGGTGCGCCGGCCGGTGGCGGCGTCGATCGCGGTGTAGGTCAGCCGCCCGTCCGGCATGACCCCGTAGATCGAGGCGACGCCCTCAGGGGCAGGCTCGGGGCAGTTGTGGCTCTCGACGTTGTTCCACTCCTGGCCGTCGGCCTGGCCGTAGGTGACGCCGTTGATGGTCGGTCTGACCCGTTCGGAGCCCGCATATCCCCATGAGGCCGACCCGTCGCCGTTGGAGTCCCTGCCGAGCTCGAAGTGCAGGTGCGGGTGTCCGTTGGAGGTGGGGCCGGTTTTGCCGACCTTGCCGATCACCGTGCCCTTCTGCACCCTGTCCCCGTCCGAGACGGCACGGGACTGCAGGTGGATGTACGTGGTGAAATAGCCGCCGCCATGATCGATCTGGATCATGTTGCCGGCGTTGCCGTGGTAGTAGGACTGGTTCACCGTCCCAGCGGCAGGGGCGATCAGCGTGGCGCCGTCGGTGCCGTGCTGGTCGGGCTCCTTCACCATGTCGAGTGCGGGGGCGTGGCCCCAGGTGTTCAGCTGCCACTTCTGCCCGCAGGGGAAGGGAAGCTGCAGGTCGGGTGCGGCCATCGCGGGGCTCGCCGTGCTGCAGACGCCGAGAGCGGCGACAAATGTCGTGGTGACGACGATGCGTAATAGTGATGTCAATGAGACCATGTTTTCCATCCAGGGGAATTTCAGCCGGAAGTGGAACCGCTGCCCGATGCCGCCGCAGCCCCGTGCCCGGACGCTGATCCGTCGTGTAACTTTCTGTTGCTCATTGTTAAGAGAATGTTCATTTATGGTGAGAATCTGCCTCCGTTATTTCTGGGCGAGTTCCGTGCGGAATTGACCATAAATAGCGGCGGTATATCGGCGGTATGTTCCTGGATTTCAGTCGTTTTCCATCGTGCTGGCCCAGATCAAGGGCGCGGCCGCGTCGGTGCCGGGCGGGCGGAGACCGTCAGTCGCTGAGATGCCGGTTGAGCACCTCGCGGTAGCGGCGGTCGAAGGCGTCGTAGCGGACCCGTAGCTCCGCGCCCGGCCAGCCGGGCGGCAGCAGCTCGTCCGGCAGCAGCGGATCGGCCAGCAGGTGGCGCAGCACCGCGGCCGACACGACGAACCCTTCGGCCAGGCCATCCGCGTGGTCCAGCGCGCGCTGCAGCCGGCGGGCCTCGGCCGCCCAGCCGTCCAGGTCCCACAGCAGGGGAGTGGGGTCGTCGTGCGGGCGGCCGTCGATCAGCGTGCACTGCGCGGTGACGATCTCCGGCCACGCGCCGCGCACCAGGTTGGCCGGCCGCAGCCAGGCGCCCTCGCGCAGCTCGGCCAGGCGCAGCGCGGTCATCGTGTGCCGCAGGGCGGCCCGGTCGGCGGGCGCGCGCCGCTCGGCGGTGACGACGGCCACCTCCCACGTCCCGTCCCACGGCCTGGTGTGCGGATCGCGGCTCTCGTCCTGTCTGGCCTGGCGCTCGACCAGCCGCTCCGACAGCGTGTAGAAGCCGTCCTCCTGAACCAGGTCACCGGCCGCGACCATGCGCGACAGGGCCACCCGCACCGTGCCCTCGGCGATGCCGAACAGCCCGCCGATGCGCACCAGGTGACGGGCCGGCAGGCGCGGCGGGTGGCTGCCCAGCAGCGCGCTCAGCACGGCCGACCTGGCACTCAGGACGTTACGCTCTTCCATCGCGTGTCGAGTATATGTAACACTCCGGGTATGAGGCGCTATCTCAGCGAGCCGTTCGACGGCAGCGACCGCTACGCCACCGAGCGCTACCAGGGCGCCGCCGGGCGCAACTGGTGGGCCTGCGACCCCACGCTCCGCCTGCTCATGCGGCGGCACCTGGGCGACGGCTACGCCTGGGCGGAGCCGCACCTCGACCGGCTCGGGGCGCTGATGGGCGGGCTCGTCGCCGAATGCGCCGAGGAAACCGACCGCAACCCACCCCGGCTGGAGAAGTACGACAAGTGGGGCAGGGACGTCAGCGAGGTCGTCATGCCGCCGTCGTTCCTGACCGCCAGGCAGGCGCTCATGGAGAACAACTTCACCGCGCCGTCGTTCGCCGAGGAGGCGCGGGCGCACGGGGCCGACCCGTCCGCGCTCGCCGCCGCGTGGACGTACCTGCTCGACCAGGCCGACATCGGGATGGGCTGCGCACTCGGCACGGGCGGCGACATGGTGGTCTCCCTGGCCGAGAAGCACGCGCCCGAGGACGTACGCGAAAAGGTGCGGGAGATCTTCGCCAACGGCTTCTACTCCGGCGAGGCCGCTCAGATGTTCACCGAACGGACCGGCGGCTCCGACCTGGCCGCCCTGGAAACCGCCGCCGCCCCCGCCGGCGACGCGTGGAGCCTGTCCGGGCTCAAGTGGTTCGCCTC
Source organism: Nonomuraea sp. B1E8 (assembly GCF_039871515.1). NCBI lineage: Bacteria > Bacillati > Actinomycetota > Actinomycetes > Streptosporangiales > Streptosporangiaceae > Nonomuraea > Nonomuraea sp. B1E8. Next base: position 111,175 of record NZ_JBDPLS010000008.1, read on the forward strand.
CAACGCCAACGGCTCCGCGTTCGTCGTGCTCGCCCGGCTCCCCGAGGGCGACGTGGCGCCCTTCCTGGTGTTGTGGGAGCGGCGCGACGGCACGCGTAACGGTGTGCGGATCCGGCGGCTCAAGGACAAGCTCGGCACCAGATCCGTCGCCTCGGCCGAGGTCGAGTTCGCCGCGGCGGAGGCGTTCCTGCTGGCCGGAACGGGTCCGGGCGCGGGCTCCGGGCTCGGCACCATGATGAAGCTCACCAACGCCTCCAGGCTCGGCGTGGCCATGATGGGCCTCGGCGTGGCCAGGCGGGCGCTGGTCGAGTCGATCTGCTACGCCAGGGCGCGCGAGGCGTTCGGGCGGCCGCTCATCGAGCAGCCACTGATGCGCCGCAAGCTGGCCGACCTGATCGTCGAGGTCGAGGCGGCGCAGGCGATGGTGTTCGACGCGCACGTCAGCCCCCGGCTGCGCCTCGCGCCCGCCCTGACCAAGCTGCGCGCGGCCCGGCTCGGCGTCACCGCCGCCGGCGACGCGATCGAGGTGCACGGCGGCAACGGCTACATCGAGCAGTGGCCGGTCGCCAGGCTGCTGCGCGACGCGCAGGTCAACCCGATCTGGGAGGGCGGAGACAACATCCTCTGCCTCGACGTGCGGCGGGCCATGCTCAAGGAGCAGGCGCACCTGCCCTTCCTCGACCGGCTGCGCTCCCTGGCGACCTCCGGCCTGGTCGGCGCCCGCATCGACGACCTGGCCAAGGCCATCGAGACGTGGCACACGCTGGACCGCGAGGTGGCGGAGGAACGGCTCTACCCGCTGGCGCAGTTCATGGCCGACGTCTACGCCGCCGCGCTGCTGGAGGACCAGGCTCGCTGGGGGCTCGACGACGGCCGCAAGGCGCTCGTGGCCCGCTCGTACGCCGAGGCGCACCTCGTGGATCACGGCCCCCTGCGCGGACTCGACCGCCCCGCCGGGGACCCGCAGTGGTTCGACGACCTGCTGTCGGGGGCGTTCACCGGCTGACCATCCCGCCACTGGCCTTCGTCACGCGCGCAGTACGGTGATGTGGCGGCCGGAGGGTGTGGTCGCCACTTCGAAGCTGCCGCGTTCCTTCCAGGGCAGGGCTTCGGGGCGGCGGTCGAAGATGACCAGCACGCCGGTGGGCAGGCTGAGGCGGTCAAGATAGCGGTCGAGTTGTGTGAGGCCGTCGGGTTTCGGGTCGTTCTCTCCGGCTCGCCAGACCTTGAGTTCCATGGCCTCGCGCTGCATGAGCCGTTCGCCGCCTGGGCCGGTGTAGGGCCAGCGGACCAGGACGTCGAGGCGTTCGGTGCCGGCGGCGTACTCGCGGTCGAGGTGGCCGCCGCCGTTGACGAGGCGGTGCAGGAAGGCCATGAGGATGATCTGGCAGGCGGCTTCGTGGTAGCCCTCCTGCCGGATGAGCACTTCGCCGTGTTCGCGCCAGAACACGACGAACTCCTGGAGCAGGCGCTCCAGGTCGAATCGGCCGTCCGGCTGCACGAAGCTGCGCGGATCGGCTCTGACGAACCGTTCGGTGCGAGCGCCCAGGACCCGGAGCAGGACCTCTCGATAGATGGGGTTGGCGATCTCAAGGTCTCTGGTCCCCTGGATGAGGCCCAGATCGTGCACGTAGGAGACGTCATCGTCAAAGACGGCGTCCAGGCCCGGGGACGTGCCGGCCAGGATCGGTTCGATCACTCGCTTGACCCGTGGCTCGTGCAGCCGCGCCACGAGGGTGTCCAGGTGGGTGGCCCGCTTGCGGATCAGCCGTTCTTTGGCCTCTTCCACCTCCTCGGCGGTGATGGCACCGGTCGTCCCGATCTGGAGGATGATGTCGAAGGCGAGGGCGTTGACCAGCCAGGGTTGTCCCTGGGTGAGTTCGAAGACCCGGTCGACGGCGTCCTTGGTGAACTCCTGGCCGGTGGCCTGGGTGTGCTGGCCGTACAGTTCGGTGATCTGGTCGGCGGTGAAGTCGCTCAGGCGCAGCGACTCGGCGACGATGTTGAACGGGCTCGCCGGGTTGGACCGGCCGGCCTCGCCGCCTGAGGCGACCTTGTAGTCGCGCAGGTCACGCAGCCCGCACAGCGCCACGGAGGCGGGGAACGGGTGGCCCTCATGCCGCGCGTTGTGGCCGTGACGGAGCTGGCTGAGGATGCTGACCAGGCTGGTGCCCTGCAGGGCGTCGATCTCGTCGAGGAACAACACCACCCGGCGCGGGCTGCGGCGGCACCACTCGCTCAGCGCCGAGCCGAACCGGGCGCCCGGCGTGACCTGCGGCCGGGGACCCGGCGGCAGCAGGTTCTCCGGCCATCCCGTCCGCTCGGCGGCCTCGCGGAGGGAATCCAGCAGCAGCGACTCCGCGGCGGGGTAGTCGTCACCGGCCGCCTTGGCGCGCTCGCAGGAGAGCAGCAGGGCCGCGGTGTCGCCCTCGGCGCTCAATTCGGTGGCCAGGGTGTCCAGCGTGGTGGTCTTCCCGGTCTGCCGGGGCGCGTGCAGCACGAAGTAGCGGTCCATCTCGATGAGATCCCGTGCCTGCGGGAGCCGCTGCGTGGGGGACAGCATGTAGTGGTGCTGAGGGCCGCAGGGGCCGGTGGTGTTGAAGTATCTCGCTCGGGGTGGCCGCATGGTCACATTCTGTCATCTCGCGCTGTTCCGATGGCGAGGTTTCGCGTCGAGACCGTCGGCGCCTGTCCGGACCACACCCGCTCAAGCTCAAGGAACGGGCGTCCCTACTCTGCTGGAGGTGTGGGCCTGCGGCACTCGTTCATCGCGGCCCGCGCCTGGGAGATCGACATCGGGGGAACGGGTAGCTCGTGGGCCGCGGTCGAGCGCAGGCCGTCGAGGGTCAGGGCGAGGTGCCGCCGCCAGGCTCCCGGCGCGGTCCTGAAGGTGGCCCGCACGGTCGCCGCCACGCCCCAGATCACGAAGGTCATGTCGGCGAGCGTCACGTCACCGCGCAGAGCCCCGGATTCCTGAGCTCGTTCGATGATGCGCACCATCGGCTCGATTCCCTTGCCGCTTCGTGCGGCGAGGTCGTTGTAACCGAGGTCGGCCGCCTGCAACTCGCAGACGCCGGTGAGGAACGCGACGAAGCCCTCCCAGGGGTCATCCGCGATCAGGGCCTGTTCGGCGATTGCGGCGACCGTGGCCGCCCGGTCCTCGAAGACCGCCTCCACGAGGTCCTCCCGGGTGGCGAAGCGGTTGTAGAGCGTCCCGATGCTCACCCCTGCCGTCCGGGCGATCTCTTCGAGCGGCACGTCAAGCCCTCGGTCGGCGAACAACCGCTGGGCCGCCTCCAGGAGTCGCGCGCGGTTGTGAACGGCGTCCTTGCGCATGCCCGCCAGCTTAGCTAAGTTGAGGCCATATTCAACTTGAGGAGTGTCTCAACTTATGTCCCGGACGATCCTGATCACTGGTGGAACCCATGGCATCGGCCGGGCCCTCGCCCGCCACTACGACGAGCGGGGCGACCGGGTGATCGCTGTGGGCAGCCGCGACGCCGACCTCAGTTCGCTTGAGCAGACCCGTGACCTGGCCGAACGGGTCAGCGCGGAACACCCGGTGATCGACGCTCTGGTGCTCGGCGCCTTCAGATACCACCCGAGGAGGATCGAGACCGAGGAGGGTTTCGAGGCGACCTTCGCCCTCTACGTGCTCAGCCGCCGGCTCCTGGCCGTGGCCCTGCGCGCCTCGCTGGAACGGGCCGACAGGCCGGTGATCGTCAATCTGTGCGGGACCGGCCCTGGCCGGATCCATTGGGACGATCTCCAACTGACCACCAACTATCGCCCTTTGACCGCCATCATGCAGGGCGCGAGGGCCAGCGCGCTCCTGGGCGCCGCCTACGCCTCGGAGCGGACACGGTACGTGCTCTACAACCCGGTCTTCGTGGCGACCGGCCTCCACCGGCCCTTCAGGCAGCCGTTACGAGGCATCGTCCGCACGGCGTCCGCGCTGCTCGCCCAGCCCGCGGCCGAAGCCGTGCCTCCGATCGCCGCGCTCATCGACGATCCCCCCGCCGAACGGCTCACCGCGTACAAGAGGGGCAAGCCCATCGGGCTCGATGCCGATCCGGATGAAGCCCGGCGGTTAGAGGAGATCGTTCGATCGATGACGGACCACGCGCGGCGCGGCGGGTAGCGGCGGGGAGCGGTCTCCGACGCCCGATGGGTGGGCGCGGTCGACCGCAGGACGGCCCGGGGTTCGGTGATGTTGATCCGTCTGCCGCACCGGTTCGGCGCTCCAGGTCAGCGGGACCGGCGGCCCTTACCGCCCTTACCGCTCCTTCCGCGACCGGACGGTGCCGACCTGCGGCCGGATCCGCCCTGGGGTTTGCGAGCCTGTCGCTGCGACGACTTCTGGGCTGACTTCTCCGATGGTGTCGCGGGGGCACGGCCGCGCGAGCTGTTCGCCGTGCGGCCGCGTACGATGCCGATGAAGTCCTCCACCAGATCGGTCGTCCGGTCCGTGGGCCAGGCCAGCGCCACCTGCGACTGCGGCGCGTCCGTCACCGGCCGGTAGGTGAGGTCCTTACGGTGGTGCAGCCGCGCCAGCGACTGGGGGACCAGGACCAGCCCCGTCCCGGCGGCGACGAGCCGGATCGCGTCGGCCGTCGTGGGCGGGCGTTCGAACGCGGGCAGTCCAGGACGGGCCGTCCACTCGAGAACGTCGTCCAGCGGGTGGAACACCTCATCGTCCACCAGATCGGCGACGGTCACCTCGTCGGCCGCGGTCACCGCGTGGTCCTTCGGCACCACGACCACCGTGGTCTCCACGTAGAGGGGAATCACGCTGAGCCCGTCCCGCTCGACCGGCAGCCGGACGAACCCGGCGTCGGCGCCTCCGCCGCGCAGCAGCTCCACCACGTCCGCGGCGGGAACCGAGACCAGGCTGAGCGGCACGCCGGGAAGCCTCTCGGCCCAGATGCCGGCCCATTTCGCGGGCGTCACCCCGGGCGCGTACGCCAGGCGAAAGACGTCGCCGGTCTCCTCGTGAGTCACTCCGCCAGGGTAGCGACGTCAGAGGACCGCGGTTTACTGACTACCCTGGACTCCATGACCTCGCCCAGACCCAAGACGACCCAGACGATGAAGCCCGCGACCGCGGCCAAGAAGCTGGGCATCCTCCTCTCGGCCACACCCGCCGAGTTCCAGGACGGCGTCGTCTCCAGGAGCGAGCTGAACGCGATGCAAGCGGCTCCGCCCGCCTGGCTCGCCGATCTGCGCCGCAACGGCCCGCATCCCAAGCAGGTCGTCGCCGCGAAGCTCGGGGTCTCCATCTCCGGCCTGGCCAGAGCCGGGATCACCGAGCCGCTCACCACCGCCGAGATCGACGCGATCAAGGCGGAGAACCCGGCGTGGCTGGAGCACGAGCGCTCCATCCAGGCCGAGGTCCGCAAGGAAGCGCAGCGCCTCAAACAGAGCTAGTCAGCCTCTCGGATCCTGGCGAAACGGTCACGCGCGTAGAACGGTGACGTGGCGGCCGGATGGTGTGACGGCCTGCTCGAACGTGCCTCGTTCCTGCCACGGAGGAGCCTCGGGGCGCCGGTCGAAGATCACCAGCACGCCGGTGGTGAGGCTGAGCCGGTCGAGATACCCGTCGAGCTGGGCGAGGCCGTCGGGCAGCGGGTCGTCCTTGCCGGCGCGCCAGACCTTCAGCTCCATGGCCTCCCGTTGCATCCGTCGTTCGCCGTCCGGACCCGGGTAGGGCCAGCGGACCAGGACGTCGAGGCGTTTGGTGCCGGCGGCGTATTCGCGGTCGAGGTGGCCGCCGCCGTTGACGAGGCGGTGGAGGAAGGCCATGAGGATGATCTGGCAGGCGGCTTCGTGGTAGCCCTCCTGCTGGATGAGGACCTCGCCGTGCTCGCGCCAGAACACGACGAACTCCTGCAGCAGGCGTGGCAGGTCGAACCTGCCGTCCGGCAGGACGAAGCTGCGCGGGTCGGCCTTGACGAAACGCTCCGTACGATCGCCCAGGACCCGCAGCAGGACCTCACGGTAGATCGGATTGGCGATCTCCAGGTCCCTGGGCCCTCGGATGAGGCCAAGATCGTGAACGTAGGAGACGTCATCGTCGAAAGACGTGTCCGTGCCCGGCCACGTTCCCGCCACGATCGGTTCGATCACTCGTTCCACCCGTGGTTCGTACAGGCGCGCCACGAGGGCGTCCAGGTGGGTGGCGCGTGCTCTGATCAGCCGCTCCTTGGCGTTTTCCACCTGGCCTGTGGTGATGGCGCCGGTCACCCCCATCTCAGAGATCATTTCATCGGCGAGGGCGTTGACCAGCCAGGGTTGTCCCTGGGTGAGTTCGAAGACCCGGTCGACGGCGTCCTTGGTGAACTCCTGGCCGGTGGCCTGGGTGTGCTGGCCGTACAGCTCGGCGATCTGGTCGGCGGTGAAGTCGCCCAGGCGCAGCGATTTGGCGACGATGTTGAACGGGCTCGCCGGGTTGGACCGGCCGGGCTCGCCGCCTGAGGCGACCTTGTAGTCGCGCAGGTCACGCAGCCCGCACAGCGCCACGGAGGCGGGGAACGGGTGGCCCTCATGCCGGGCGTTGTGGCCGTGGCGGAGCTGGCTGAGGATGCTGACCAGGCTGTTGCCCTGCAGGGCGTCGATCTCGTCGAGGAACAACACCACCCGGCGCGGGCTGCGGCGGCACCACTCGCTCAGCGCCGAGCCGAACCGGGTGCCCGGAGGAGCCTGCGGCCAGGGATCCGGCGGCAGCAGGTTCTCCGGCCATCCCGTTCGTTCGGCGGCTTGGCGGAGGGACTTCAGCAGAATGTCCTCCGCGGCGGGGTAGTCGTCGCCGGCCGCCTTGGCGCGCTCGCAGGAGACCAGCAGGGCCGCGGCGTCGCCCTCGGCGGTCAGCTCGGACGCCAGGGCGCCCAGCGCGGTCGTCTTCCCGGTCTGCCGGGGCGCGTGCAGCACGAAGTAGCGGTCCATCTCGATGAGCACCCGCGCCTGCGGGAGCCGCTCCGCGGGAGGCACCATGTAGTGGTGCTGAGGGCCGCAGGGACCGGTGGTGTTGAAGTATCTCGCTCGGGGTGCGCGCATAGATACATACTGTCACTGCTCGCTGTGTCGGCAGTGATGTCGCGTCGAAGCCGCCGAGGTCGTTGACCGGGCGGGCGCCGCCTACCCTGACCTCGGCCGAGGTGGCGTGAGAACACGCCACGCGTGTCCTGCTCGCTGTTGCCGGTCATGGCGTTGTTGACGAGTCTCAGCCGGCTGATGCGAGTGCACTCAATCGTCGCCGCGTCTCGCGAAGTTCGGCTTGTCTGGCATCGAGGCGTCTGGCCAGGGCATCCAGCTCGGCGCGCAGCTCTGGGCACATCTCAAGGTATGTGCCGTGATCGCCGGTGCGAGCGCAATCGAGGTACCGCTGGATGGCCGAGGTGCTCAAACCAGCGGAGATCATCATCCTGATCTGGGCCACGCGCCGGACATCGGCTTCGGAGTAGTCCCGGTACCCGCTGCCGTTGCGTGCCGGGGCCAGGAGACCCCGGTCCTCGTAGTGGCGTAGCGCTCGCGCGCTCGCGCCGGTCAGCTCGGCCAGTTCGCTGATCAGCACTGTCGACTCCTCCGCACCGGCTTGACCTTCACGCTGACGTGAACCCGTACCGTCCTGTGGCATGACACCTGGAACAACCCAGCGGCGTGCCTCGATCATCCACGGTTACGGCGCATCCCCCGAGGATCACTGGTTCGGCTGGCTCGCTGAGCAACTCGAAGCGAACGGCATCCCGACCACGATCCCGGCGCTTCCGAACTCACAGAGCCCAGACCCGGCGCAGTGGGCGGAAGCCGTACGCGCCGACGTGGGAATCCCCCACGCGAACTCGGCAATCGTCGCGCACAGCCTTGGCTGTCTGACCGTGCTCCGCCATCTTTGCTCACTTCCAGATGGCTGGCACCTTGGCACCCTGGTGCTGGTCGCCGGGTTCGTCGACCAGCTACCGGCGCTCCCGGAGCTGAACTCCTTCGTCGCTGACGGTTGTGACGTGGAGAGACTTAGCGACCATATCGGTCGAATCACGGTTATTCGGTCAGACGCCGACCCGTACGTCCCACCTGGCCACACCGACCGTCTTGCCAGGTTGCTCGGAAGCCCCGCGGAGGTGGTTCCCGGAGCCGGCCACTTCCTTGCTTCTGACGGTGTCACTTCGCTACGCGAAGTTCTTGAAGCCATCATGTCGTGAAGGACAGAAGCGGACCACACGGCGATGCCCCGCCTCCGCTGTCCGGCGTCCCGACCCGGCCGCCCGTATAACCGATCCCGGTCACCGTAACGCTGCCCTTTCCTCCGCCGCCCGGGGCTTCGCCAGTTGGCGCTCCCGCAAGGCGCACGCCAGGCGCACGACCACCGAGCGGACGGCTTCGGCGGGACGGTTCGACGGCACGAACAACTGCTTCTTCACCCGGGCGAGGTGCTGATGCCTGACGACGGACGGGCGCAGCCGCGACTCCCAGGCGGTCAGCGCGGCGTCGAGGTCGCCGGGGTTCTCCCGCAACTCCCGGCCGAGCTCGGCGCCACCTCGGAGGGCGAAGGTGGCGCCCATCCCCGAGTAGAGGTTCAGGCACCACGCCGCATCGCCCACGAGCACCACCCTTCCTCTGCTCCACTGGGGCATCTTCACCTGGTGCACAGAGTCGAACAGGAAATCCGGCGTCTCTTCCAGGGAGTTCAAGGCGTGCCGCACCACAGGGTCGTCCATGTCGGAGAACGCGGCGCGCAGCCGCTCGATCCTGGATCCGGCGAACTCTCCTTCGACGTCCTCGGTCCGGTAGGTCAGCAGGGCGGTCGGGGGCCGGTCGGCGAACCCGAACACCCACGCCCCACGGCCCGCGCGGGCGCTGATGAGGCTGTCCGCCTCCTCGAACGACGGCACTTGTTCCTTGAGCTGGAACGCGCAGATGATCGCGTTCCACCCGGTCATGTAGTCCTCGTGCGGGCCGAAGACCATGCGGCGCACGCTCGACCGCATGCCGTCGGCGCCGACGACCAGGTCGAAGCTCTCGCGGTGCCACGCGCCGGTGCCGGCGTCTTCGAGCAGTACGCGCACGCCGGTGCCGGTGTCGTCGATCTCGACGGGTCTCGTGGCGAACCGCACGGCGATGGGCTCGCTCGTGCCGTCCCCGCGGGTGCCCTCCCAGAGCGCGCTTTCGATGTCCCCGCGGATCACCGCCGCGGGGTTGCCCGGCTGCTGCAGGAATCCCAGGCCCGGCTCAAGGGTCCCGCGCCGGTTCAGCGCCCACGCCTTCCCGCCGCCGGGTGGGTTGCGAGTGTGCAGGTGGTCGCGGATGCCGAGGTCGGCGGCGGCCTGCCTGCCTTCGGGCATGAGGCCGACGAAGTAGCCGCCCCTGCGGCGTTCCTGGGCCCGTTCGACGATGACCGGCTGCCATCCGGCCCGCCGTAGCCCGATCGCCGCGGACATGCCGGCGATTCCGAGCCCGACGACCAATGCGCGTTTCGGCATGCTGTGGTGTCCCTTCTCCGGTGGGTGCGGCGTGGTCAGCCGGGGACGACGACGGCGCGGGTGCGCCCTTGGTGCGCCCAGGCCTCGCCGACGCGGCTGAGCGGGTAAGTGGTGTACGGCGCGTCGAAGGTGCCGTCGGCGAACCGGGCGATCATCTCGGGGAACTCGGTGATCATTTCGGCCTTGGAGACCGAGCCCAGTCCGCTGCCGGTGATCCGGATCCGCCGGCTGCGCAGGAGTGCCGCGGGCAGCGCCGCCTCGGTTCCGGCGAGCGAGCCGATCTGCACGTAGGAGGTCGCCTCGATGCCGTCGTCAGGGCGGGTGCTGCCCAGTGCGGCGAAGGCGGCCTCGGCTACGGGGCCCCACACGAAGTCGAGGATGAGTGCGGGCTGCGCCTCGGCGACTGCGGTGGCGAGGGCGCTCGCCCCGGCCTCGGGTGCCGGGTTCGCGAGCGGGACGGTGACGGCACCGAAGTCGCGCAGCCGTTCCAGCGCCTCGCGATCGCGTCCGGCCGTGATGACCTGCTTCGCGCCGAGAGCCAGCGCCGCCCGCACGGCCAGGCCGCCCGACATGCCGGTCGCCCCGAGCACCAGCACGGTGCCGAGCTCGCCCGCCTCCTTGCGGTGGGCGACCAGCGGCATCCAGCCCGCCGAGGCGGGGTTCATGCCGGCGGCGACCGCGAGCGGGTCGGCCCCGGCGGGCACGTCCACCTCGAACGGGGTGACCATCGATTCGGCCATCGTTCCCCACGGCGACCGGGCGAGGCCCGTGTAGACCAGCCGCCCGTCCTCGGTCCTGGCCACGGCGTCCACGCCCGGAACCAGGGGGAACGCCTTGCCGCTGCGGTAGTGGCGGCCGGAGGCCATCCCGCGGACGACGTGGTGCAGACCCGCGCCCACGAGTCTCAGCGGCGCCCGGCCCGGCTGTGGTTCCGGGTCGGGGAAGTCCGCGCAGACGGGTGTCGATTCTGGGGTGTTCACGACTGCGGCACGCATGACACGCTCCTGAACTAAGTTCAATTCTGGCATCACCCACCGTGCCTGAACTTTGTTAAGCTGTCAACCGTGGCGAAAGGCATCACGCGAGAGCGGATCGTGGCGGCGGCACTCGAATTGCTCAACGACAAGGGCATGGACGCTCTCACCGTCCGTGCGCTCGCGTCCCGGCTCGGCGTGGGAGCCCCCGCGCTGTACTGGCACGTCCGCAACAAGCAGGAACTGCTCGACGAGATGAGCACGTTCGTCATGCGCCGCGTGATCCATGCCCTCTCGGAGATCGATCCGGGTGCCGGCTGGCGTGACGCCATGGCCGCCTACGCGCGCGTCCTGCGCTCGGAATACCTGAAGCACCGGGACGGAGCGCGCATCTTCAGCGGCACCCGCTTCTCCGAGCCCGAGGTGGTGAAGGAGAAGGAGCCCTGGCTCGGGCGCTTGACCGCGGCCGGGTTCTCACTGGCCGAGGCGGACGACGCCGTCGACCTGATCACCGCGTTCGTGGTCGGCTTCGTGATCGAGGAGCAGGAGCGCAACCGGCCCGCCGGCGACGACCCGGACCGCTACTCACTCGCCGAGCGCGACGCGTGGCTGGGTGAAGGCGCCGATCTAGTCAAGGCCGCCGGACATCTGCGCGACGACGGGGATCAGAGGTTCGAGCGGCAGCTCGGCGTCGTTCTCGACGGGCTGGCGGCCCGGTTGCGCTGACGGCCCAGCCAGGTTCGCCGAGCAGCGACCACACGCGGAACGTGATCGTTCCTGCTGACTACACGCCTTTCGGCCGGAGGAGTGCCGAGAACGTCGGTCAGGATTGCGGCGATGTCGTGATAGAAGAGGTCCTCACCGCGAGGACGCGGGATCACCATTCGTCGTCGACATGGCCTACCGCCTGGTCCAGAGTGTGCGCGATCCACTCGGGCAAGGGCACGGACGCGACCTCGGCGGCCGCCTTCCACCTCTGTTCCCGCTCGCAGGAGATGTGGACGGTGACGGTGACTTTGATGGGTCGGGGATCGGAAGTGCGGACCCGGCTCGCCTGGATCTCCTTACGCAGTCTGCTCTGCGGCCAGCCTTCCTCCTCTGCCCGCGCCAGCCACCGCTCCTGTTCGTCCCCGGAAAGGGCGGCGACCTGAGCATGGTGCTGCAGGCTCAGCGTGTCCCGTCGACGGGACATCGGAACATTCCGGGCAACCCATGCGTAGTTGCGCAGCGTCTTGTAGGCCAGATTGGTCTGGGAGATGGCCAGCCGGTACCGGTCAGGAAAACTTTTTTCACCGAAGACCAGCCAATCTCCCAGCCACCACGCGGAGGAGTCGCCGATCACCCCCAGCTGGTCACCGATTCTTTCCCACGCGTCGAACGGCAGGCCCGCGGGGAGTGACAGGCCGATTCTTCCAGCCCGGACGGAAGGCTCAAGACCAAGCCTGTTCGCCAACGATTCCCTTCGCGATCGACCGCGATCGCGCGAGGGAAGTGAATCCGTGTTGAGCATTGTTCTCCAGCCGCAAGGTCATGAAGCGAGAACGAAAACGCCCTGGTCAGTCGGGACAGGCGCGAAACGAGCCTAGAGAAGCCCGGTATGTTTGCGGTATATCGGCTCGTGTGCCTGGTCAAGAAGCTGTGGCAGCCGATGCCGTCAACGTTTCTCGGTGCCGCACCATTGTGAGGTCGCGTTCCTGCGCCGGGGCCTTCCGCGACTCCGGGGCACTCGTCGTTCACGCGCTGTGACTCCGCGGGGCGCGGTCGGTTCGCGGAGAACTCCGACGCACGCTATCACGCCCTTATCGGTGAACTCGCCGACTTCGACTTCACGGCCATTACCGCCTCGGCGCGATCCGCTATGTGAACGTATGAGCTTGCCTGGCATTCCAGCCTCGTGTGATACTCCGCGGTGCTGAATGGACAGTGGTCGATTTCGCCCTTTCAGCGCTTTCGTTGTGCGAAATCCCGAGCGGTGACGGAGGCCGTGGTGCGGCGTAATGTGCGTGCGTGGACGCCGGTCATGAATGGACCAGGACGTCCTGGTGTGGTTCGTCGTCAGGCGATGATCGCGGTATTGGTGGTCCTGGCTCTGCTGGGCACGTTCCTGCGGGCGATGCCGGCATATGCCGAGGTGCCGGTGGCCTCTGAACGCTCCCACGTGGTGGCGGCCTGGCAAGAGGGCGGGCCGCAGGTCCGGGCGGCAGCTGAGGCGGCGGTGCTGGGCTCGGACGAGCAGGTCAGCGAGTTTCTGGCCGAAGGATGGAGCAAGGCTCAGCGTCTCGACGAGCGGGACAGCCTCGCGAGCATCATCAGCAACGGCGGTCCCGCTCTGCGGGCGAAGGCTCAGGCAGCCCTGGACGCCGACGCGGCAGGTGATGAGAGCGCGATCAGCACGTTCCTGGCGAGCGGATGGCAGGGCCCGGCGGACATCGACGCGCGGGTGTCGGTGAACCAGCTGATGAGCGCGGGCGGGCCCGAGGTCGAGAAGGCGGCGCAGGTCGTACTGGACTCCGGTGACGCGGAGGCGATGCGGGAGTTCCTGGACAACGGCTGGCAGACGCAGTGGAACACCGACCAGCGGTTACGGGTGAACCAGGCCGTCAAGACCGGTGGCCCGCACGTGCGCGCCGCTGCCCAGAAGGCGCTGGACGCGGATACGCCAGAAGCGCTGGAGGCGTTCCTCGTCTACGGCTGGGCGGTGGCGTCGGCGCGTGACGAGGAGACCGCGACGATGGAAGACCTGCTCGGCCAGGCGGAGGCGGCCGGCGAGGTAGCGGCGCAGGAGACCGCCAACGCCACCAGCGAGGCCGACCGCGCCAGGGATGCCGCCGCCGCGGCGCGCCGGTCCGCGGCGGAGGCAGCCGCCGCGACCGCGGCTGCGCGCAACAACATGGCTGAGGCGAAGACGCAGGCCAAGCGGGCCGCCGCCGCGGCCCAGAAGGCCGCGGCGGCGGCGCAGGTGGCCGTTCAGGCCGCGGCGGCGGCGAACCGGGCGGCGCGCGCCGCCGCCAACGCGGCGGCGCGGGCCGCACAGATGGCGTCGAGGGCCAACCAGAAAGCCGCCGCGGCGTATCGGGCGGCTGCCGAGGCGTCCGTGGACGCCGGCAGGGCGGATGTCGCCCGGCAGGCGGCAGAGGAAGCCCGCGCGGTCGCCAAGGAGACAAGAGACTTCGCCTCCCGGGCGGAAGCGGCAGGCAGGGCGATACAGAACGGCCAGAAGGCCATCGACTCCGCCAAGGCCGCGGCCGAGCACGCTCTTGAGGCGGCGATCGCCAATGACGAGGCGGTCCGGTATGCCAACGCGGCCGGCGCCGCGGCTCAGGAGGCGGTCGCCGCGGCGGCGAAGGCGCGGGCCAACGCCGAGCGGGCCGTCCGGGCGGCACGGACGGCCGAGAAGTATCTCGCGGTGGCCATTCAGGCCGCGTTCAAGGCGCGAGACGCCGCCAACCGGGCGGCAGCCAATGCCGAGGCCGCGGCAGAAGCGGCCTTCGACGCCGCGGAGCACGCCGGTGAGGCGGCGGACGCGGCGAATCGGGCCACCGAGCACGCCAACGCCGCCATCGTGGCCGCGCAGGAGGCGGTGGCCACCGCGAATCAGGCAGCCGAGGTGTACGAGGCGGCGCGCACCGCCGACGAAGAGCGCCTGGCGGTGGCCAAGGAGGAAGGGCTCGAGACCGCCCGCGCAGCGAACGCCGAGTACGAGGGCCAGCAGCGCGTCGCGGACTGGGACGTCGACCAGGCCGCCAAGCGCGATGCCGAGACCAACAGGCTGATCGCCGTGGTGCTGGACCCGGGCACCGAGCGGGCCGCCGCGGTGACGGCGGCCCGCAAGGTGGCGCTCAACCTGGCCGGCGGCCAGGGCGCCTGGACCAAGCAGGCGGCGCTGACGGCGCTGGGCGGCTCTGACGATTTCGCGCTGCGGTTCGTACGCACCGGCATCGCCGACGCCGCGGCTCAGGACAACCGCGTCGCGGTCACGAGGTTGGCGGTGAGCGAGAACCCCGCACTCGCCGCGGCGGCCGAAGAAGCGCTGGCCGGCGACGACCAGACGGTCGCCACCTTCCTGCGTACGCAGAACTATTCCGGCCGCTACGCCGCAGACCGGCTGAAGGTCAACCAGATCCTTTCCGCGGCCGACGCGGACGGTGACGTCGTGCTGGCGGAACGGGCACAGCAGGCGCTCGACACCGACACTCCGCAGGCGCTCCGGGACTTCCTCGACACCGGCCAGCACACCGCGGCGGCCATCGACGACCGGGTGCGGGTCAACCAGATCCTGGCCAGCCCGGACAGCGGGCCGGAGGCGAAGGCGGCAGCGCAGATCGCCCTGGAGGGACCCCCTCCGGGTCTGCGGAAGTTCCTCACCACCGGCCACTACACCGCAGCCGAGCGGGATCACGAGAGCGCGATCCACCTCGCTGTGGTCGGCGGCCTGCTCAAGAGAATCAGCGAGGTCGCCGAGACGGCCACGGAGAATGCGCTGGAAGCGCAGAGCGTGGCCGCACGCGCCCGCAACGACGCCACAAAGGCCGCGTCCTACGCGCAGCAGGCGCTGGAATCGGCGAAGCGCGCCGCCGGGTACGCCCAGCAGGCCGACAAGTATGCCAGCCAAGCTGTGGCCTCGGCGGAAAAGGCCGCGGACTCGGTCAAGACCGCCCGCGAGGCGGCCACCCGCGCCACAGCCTCGGCGCGCAGCGCCATCCGATCGGCAGGCTGGGCGATCGCTTCCCACCAGAATGCCGTCGCCGCTGCGAACGAGGCCACCCGTGCCGCACGCACCGCCTACCAGGCAGCCCTCCACGCCGGTAAGGACGCGGAGGCCGCCGCCGCAGCGGCGAAGGCGGCTTACGAGGACTATGAGTTCGCCTTCGGCACGGAAATGATGAAGTGCGTCAACGACTACACCCGCGAGGACGCCCCCGAGTGGGACCACGTACTCGACAATCCTGAGTGGGCTCAAAACTGCGCGGAAATGTACGTGAATCCGGAGGATCTGCCCAAGCTGGCATACATCAACTCCGGCTTCTGTGACCTCTATCCGCAGGACAGCCAGCTCTACCAGAACTGCATCAACTCCACCCTGGACCCTTCGTTCGAAGGGATGCAGAGCCTCATCTTCGTCTACGAGATGGTCACCGGAGCACTGGCCCCCAGTTTCGCCTGGTACGGGACGACCGTCTTTGCCGGCTGCGCGGTGACGGGGATCTGCGGCGGCGCGCTCACCATCGGCGAGGTGGGCCTCGAAGTCTATCGCCTGATCAATGGCGATCAATCGCTGGCCAAGACGCTGCTCAACCTTGGCACGATTGCGCTCGAATCGCTGGTGATCGCCGGGATAGGCAAGCTGCTCAGCGCCGGCTTCCGGCTCATCAAGAACGCTTACACAACTGCCAGGACAAGCGCGCACGCAGCCTCGGACATTCAAAAGGCCATGCGTCTGCAGAAGCAACGTGTCGTCCTGGCGGACATTCGGATAATGCTTGCCGGCGACTACTCCACCGCCAGGAGCACGGCCTTCTTCTGGTCCGGCCGCACCGAAAATGATTCTGGCGAGTACGTGAACGCCGGAGAGGTGGCCCAGGACCTTGCGCCGAGAATGGGCGGCACCACGCTTGAAGGAATCATGACGCGCCGGGGAATCCCGCAGCCGCAATGGGACAAGAAGGAAGGCGTGATCGCCGAAGCGATTGACGACGCCTGGGACCAGGTCTCCCTTGCCTATGCCCGGCGCGCCTCCGGCGAGGTCAGGGTGGTTCTCGGCAGAGACGTGCGCGCGGACAGCGTCTGGCTGAGACACGAATGCAGAACGCTCGTGCATAACTCCAACGTCACCAAGATCATCGTCATCGATCTGATCACGATGGTGGAGGAGCGGGTGATCAGCAAGGAGTCCGAATGCGCTCCGATCGCCAGTCCGGCAGGAGAGCGCGTCGTTGCCCTGGCCGCCTGAACCAGGCGCTCTAAAAACCGCGGGATTCGGTGCCGGCGATCGATACGGGAAAAGGGTGTGGACCACCTTGTGTCCCCTGCACAGCCGTATCGATCGCCCGCGTCAACTGGCGGTCACGTGATCTACAGTCGTCCGCTCGAAAGCGGCGCTCGCCCCAGTCCTTTGACGCGCTTCGCGGACGGTGGATGCGGTCCGCGCTTCGAACCTCGCTCCACGATTTGCGACAGGAAACACCGGAGGTTTGTGATAATGAACTCACCACCACGCTGGGCGGCGCTTGGGGTCGCCGCGGCGATGGCAGCGTCTTTGTCGGTAGCCGTCGGGCCGGCACCGGCCGGCGCATCCGCGATCTCGGTTCCCTCTCTGGTGGACAGCGGCCTCCACCCTTACCCGGGTGCGGCGGAGATCTTAGAGGCTCAGAACGTCAGGCTGATCTCCGGCGACGGCCACATCGTGCTGGCCGACTGTGCCACGCCGGCGCAGGGTGACATCGGCCTGCTGAAGGTCTGGACCACCGACGAGGCCATCGGCTCTGACGGAATCGGCCGGCTCTGCTTCCAGGTGAAGGCATCCTCCGGCGTGCTGAACCTCGAAGTTCCTGGCGTGTACGAGATCCGCGGCGACGGCCAGAGCGAGGGCGCCGGTCACGAGGTGACCGCGGAGCTGCGCAGCGACGACGGCGAAGAACTCACCGTCGAGGTGGATCCGGACGGCAGCACGCAGGTGGGCCTGGGCGCGGACCCGAACGCGTCACCGACCATGCTGCTGCAACTGCGTACCGGAACCGGCCCGGCGCCGGTCACCGGCGAGCAGGCGGCGGTCGGCAGGCTCGCCGCCGCCGGCCGCGAGTGCACCGTGACGCTGGTCGCGCCGCGCTGGGCGCTCGGTGCCGCAAGCTGTCTGGCCACCGATCCGAACCAGCCCCAGCTGGCCGAGGGCCCGCCGGCCGGCGAGACCCATGTCGTGTTCCCAGGAAAGGCCGTCACCAAGGTCGACTGGCTGAGCCCCCGTCCAGGCCGCGACGTGGTCCTCGCCCGGCTGGCCGCCCAGGCCGAAGGGATCACCCCGATCCCGCTGGCCACCGCCGCTCCCACAGGTGTCGAGCTGTCCGCCGTCGGCTACAGCCGCGCCGGCATGACGGCCACCGACTGGACCACCGACCAGCAGGACAGCGCGCAGGTCACCTTCACCGCCGCCACCGCCACGGCGCTGACCGCCGAAGCCGGCCCGCTCGTGTGCAGCGGGATGGCCGGCGCGCCCGTCCTCGACGGCGGCAAGCTCGCCGCCGTGCTCAGTCAGGCGGGCCAGGCCGGATGCCCCGGCACCGACGGGAGCGGCAGCGCCCTCACCGCCGCCCGCACCGACGATCTCGCGACCTGGGTCAACGCCATCACCACCAGCACGGCGGACCACACGTGGACCCTGGCCGACATGCCCGCCACCGCCACGTCGGGCACCGCCGTCACCGCCGGCGCCGACAGCGCCTTCACCGGAACCGGCCTCCCGCTGACCGCCACCGCCGGCGTGAAGTGGAAGACCGGCGACTCCTTCAGCCCGGCCGTCGAACTCGACGGCGGCACCGGATCCCTCGCGGCCGACGGCCCCGCCGTCGCCACGGACGCCGACTTCAGCCTCAGCGTCAGGGCCAAACCCGCCCCCGACGCCTCGGCCGCCTCAGTCGTCCCCGACACTGGCACGGTGCTGTCCCAAGACGGCGTCAACACCGCCGGCTTCAAGCTCTGGGTCGAAGCCGGATCCTGGCACTTCGCCATGAGCCGATCCGACGTGGCCGGTCCCGTCTGGGACACCGTCTCCGCACCCCCGGGCAGCGCTCCGGCAGGTGTCTGGTCACAGGTCACCGTGACGTACAAGGCCTCCACCGGCACTGTGATCCTCTGGGTCAACGGACGGAATGTCGCCAGCGTCCGCCACACCAAGAAGTGGAAAGCCACCGGCGCGCTGCGTGTAGGCGCGCACAAGATCGGCTCCACAAGGTTCAACGGGTACTTCGACGGCATGCTCTCCACCGTCCAGACGTGGAATGGCCTCTCGCTGACGCCCGAGCCGAACGATCACGACATCGACGGCGACGGCCGTAACGACGTCGTCATCACCGACAGAAACGGCGACCTGTGGCTGTATCCGAACCAGGGCGGCTCGGGACTGAACACGGTCAGCGTCAGCAACCGGGTCAAGATCGGCACCGGGTGGGGTTCCCTGACCTGGGTCGTCACCGACTGGGATGCCGACGGCCTGGCCGACGTCGTCATGTACGGCTCCGACGGCGTCCTGTGGATGTACCCCAACCAGAACGGGCGTCCGTCCTATAGCAGCAGGAAGAAGATCGGCACCGGCTGGGGCGATTACGTCCTCGCCGCCGGCAACGCCGACAGCACCCCGCACGCCGACCTGTTCAGCATCAAGAACCGCACCGGCGAGCTGTGGTACTACCCCGACGGGGGCACCAGGAAGCGGATCGGCTCCGGCGGCTGGACCAACTACCGCATCTTCCCCGCCGATTTCAACAGCGACGACCGCGCCGACATCATGGCCATCGACAGATCAGGCGAGCTCTGGTTCTATGCCAACACCAGCCAGAGCGGTGTCACCCTTGCCAACCGCACCCAATCCGGCACCGGCTGGAGCAACTACAAGGTCACAGCCATGGACCTGAGCGGTGACGGCGAGGCCGACCTGGTCGCCATCGACACCAAGGGCAACCTCTGGGTCTATCCCGGCAAGGGCAACGGCCGCCTAGGCAGCCGCTACCAGGTCGGCACGGGCTGGACCGTCATCGCCATCGGCTGACGCATGATCGGCCCGCCACCCGCCAGCAGGTCGAAGGCACTGATCTCGCCTTCGACCTGCCCGAGCATGTGGCCGGACTCGATGGGCCGAGCGCAGTAGGCGGCGGCGTAGCGGGCCTTGCCTGGTGATCTCCGCCTAGGGGCCGCCGCATAACCCCCGAAGGATTTACGGGCGAAACCACTTAGCCTGCGCGACCGATTCGAGGTGCACGCCCTTCTAGCCGTGGAGCTGGTCGACGGTGAGCTCCTGGAATCGCTGCATCACCTTGCGCACCCCCGCCTTGACGTCCTTATTCAGGGCGTCGTAGCTCTCCCAGAAGGTGCTGGCGAAGGCGAGCTGCGGCACGAGGGGCCTCCCGGGGGTGAGTAGTGGATCACCAGGGTACGGCTGAGCCGTTCACGAAACCTACGGTCATACACGTAGGACGGTGACATGGCGGCCGGACGGTGTGGTCGCCTGCTCGAAGCCGCCGCGTTCTTTCCAGGGTGGGGCCTCGGGGCGCCGGTCGAAGATCACCAGGACGCCGGTGGGGAGGCTGAGCCGGTCGAGATACCGGTCGAGCTGATCGAGACCTTCGCGCAACGGGTCGTCCCTGCCCGCCCGCCAGACCTTGAGCTCCATCGCCTCCCGCTGCGTCTGCCGTTCGCCTTCGGGGCCGGTGTGGGGCCAGCGGATCAGGACGTCGAGGCGTTTGGTGCCGGCGGCGTATTCGCGGTCGAGGGGGCCGCCGCCGTTGACCAGGCGGTGCAGGAAGGCCATGAGGATGATCTGGCAGGCGGCTTCGTGGTAGCCCTCCTGCTGGATGAGCACTTCGCCGTGTTCGCGCCAGAACACGACGAACTCCCGCAGCAGGCGCGGCAGGTCGAACCGGCCGTCCGGCAGGACGAAGCTGCGCGGATCGGCCATCACGTACTGTTCCGACGGGGCTCCCAGCACCCGCAGGATGACCTCCCGGTAGATCGGGTTGGCCACCTCCAGCGGGGGTTTCTGCTTGATCAGGCCCAGATCGCGGACGTAGGACAGGTCGTCGGAGAAGGTGGGGTCGACGTCGGGGAAGGCTCCGGCCACCACGGGTTCCATCACTCGCTTGACCCGTGGCTCGTGCAGCCGCGCCACGAGAGTGTCCAGGTGGGTGGCTCGCGCTCTGATCAGCCGCTCCTTGGCCTCTTCCACCTGCCCGGCGGTGATGGCGCCGGTCACCCCCATCTTGATGGTGATCTCGTGGGCGAGGGCGTTGACCAGCCAGGGTTGTCCCTGCGTGAGTTCGAAGACCCGGTCGACGGCGTCCTTGGTGAACTCCTGGCCGGTGGCCTGGGTGTGCTGGCCGTACAGTTCGGTGATCTGGTCGGCGGTGAAGTCGCTCAGGCGCAGCGACTCGGCGACGATGTTGAACGGGCTCGCCGGGTTGGACCGGCCGGCCTCGCCGCCTGAGGCGACCTTGTAGTCGCGCAGGTCACGCAGCCCGCACAGCGCCACGGAGGCGGGGAACGGGTGGCCCTCATGCCGCGCGTTGTGGCCGTGACGGAGCTGGCTGAGGATGCTGACCAGGCTGGTGCCCTGCAGGGCGTCGATCTCGTCGAGGAACAGCACCACCCGGCGCGGGCAGCGGCGGCACCACTCGCTCAGCGCCGAGCCGAACCGGGCGCCCGGTGTGACCTGGGGCCGGGGACCCGGCGGCAGCATGTTCTCCGGCCATCCCGTCCGTTCGGCGGCCTCGCGGAGGGAATCCAGCAGCAGCGACTCGGCGGCGGGGTAGTCGTCGCCGGCCGCCTTGGCGCGCTCGCAGGAGAGCAGCAGGGCCGCGGTGTCGCCCTCGGCGCTCAATTCGGTGGCCAGGGTGTCCAGCGTGGTGGTCTTGCCGGTCTGCCGGGGCGCGTGCAGCACGAAGTAGCGGTCCATCTCGATGAGATCCCGTGCCTGCGGGAGCCGCTGCGTGGGGGGCAGCATGTAGTGGTGCTGGGGGCCGCAGGGGCCGGTGGTGTTGAAGTATCTCGCTCGGGGTGGCCGCATGGTCACATTCTGCCATCACGTGCTGTACCGAATGCGAGATTCCGCGTCGAGACGGCGGAGGTCGTTGAGCGTGCGCGTGCGGCTCTCGACCCGACTCGAGCGGCCTCTCCCGTCGGGTTTCTGGCCGTGGTCGGGAAGGTGTGGCGGTGAACCTTTTGGGTGCCGCTCTGCGTACATCCTGGCGTCTGCGCGTCTGAGGCCGGGGATGACCATGCTGTTCCGTTATGCGCCGCTTACAGAGAGCCCAAGGCTGGGGGATAATCCGGTTGTTCTCGACCGTGCCGGAGAGCTGTGATGACGACCCCGCCGTCGCCGATCCCGCAGCCGTCGCCTGAGCAGCCACAGGCGAAGCCTCCGGCCCGGGCGGACGAGACCCCGGCGCCTCCTTCCCTGACCCCGCCCGCGGTCGCGCAGCCGCCCGACTGGGGGTATGCGGGGATCGATCCGAAGCTGATGCACGACTTCGAGCGCGACCTCGGCCAGGCGGAGACCACGCTCGGCAGGCACGAGCCGAGGATCCGGCGTACGTTGCAGGATCTCGATCTGGACACCTCGCGGCTGAACGCGCTGCGCGAGCTGGGCAACTGGATCGGCGCGAAACGGCCGGAGTTACGCAGCCGCAACGAGACGATCCAGGCGGCGAACCCGGAGTGGGACGCGGCGGGGGCCGGTGGGATGAAACCGTTCGACGAAGGTCTGTACGCCGCCGCCTCCGGGGACGCCGACGTGTACGCGGCGGCGGCCAAGCTGAGCAAGCTCGACCGCAACAGCGAAGTGGACGAGAAGACCGTCGCCGAGCTGGAGAAACGGGTGGGTGACGCGGGGTTCGCCACGTCGCTGATGTACGCGCTCGGGACGGAGAAGTTCCGCCATCTCATGGCGGCGCTGACGTACCAGAAGGATGAGCGGAAGCAACGGCTGCAGGCGGCGCTGGGCAAGGCGCTCGGCGCGGCGAGCTCGCGGCTGAGCACGTCCTGGCGGAAGGAACTGCTGCGCGGGCTGCGGGTGCCGGTGGATCAGCACGCGCTCGCGGAGGTGCTTCCGTACGGGAAGTACGACCGGGACTTTCTGGTGGCGGTGGCCAAGACCCTGGACGGCCTGGACCGGAAGACCTGGAAAGACCCGGCGTTGGCCGGGAATCCGCACGATCCGATGATCGGGGTCATGAGGGCGCTGGCCGGCCATCCCAAGGCGGCTCAGGACTTCTTCGCCGGCGATCCCGGCATCATGAAGCGCTACGTCACCGAACGGCCGATGTTCGACGACGGGGCGGCGTTCGGCAAGGCGCTGGAGGCGGCGACGACCACGTACCGCGACCGTGACGGCTCCCCCCAGAACCCGTCGCCGGGATTCACCTCGGCCGCGATCGCCTCGGATTTCATCCGCTGGGAGGCCGAGCGCGTCCGGAAAGGCACAGAAGGTCCATCCTTCGCAACCGCCGGCACCGTTGCACGAATTTTGTCGGTCTATATGAATGATGTCAGTTATGCTGCGAAAGCTACAAGAACCGACCTCAAGGGGAAGGTCTACGGTCCGGACCGTCCACATGTTCCGACAGCAGATCAGGTGTGGGGTGCCAGGTTCTTGAAAGAGGACTTACGCTTCGTAATGAAGGACTTGTTCGAGCGCGAGCCGAAGGCTCTGGCGGGAATCATGGCAGCTCAGATCTCGTGGTCGAAAGAGATACTCGACTACGGCGCTGTGCAAGCTGCCACAGGCAAGGGGAACGCTGCTCTCAAGGCGAACGCGGCGGAAGCCGGCGCCGGTATCGGGCTGATCACGGATGCTAGTGGGCTGGCCACTATCGCTCAAGGCAGGAACCTGGACGAGGCTGAGGAGCAAAAAGCGAGAATCCTCCTTGCAGCGGTGGGCACTGGGCTCGCCATCCCGCAGATGCCGGTCGCGGCGATTATCGCCGGCACCCTGGGCTCATGGTCAAGCATGCTGGAGAATGCCGCCAAGTCCAATGTGAACCGAAACAAAGCCGTGTTCGACGCCAACATGGCGAAGGAGCGGTCCAAGTTCCTGCTCGAAGGTCTCGTGGCCGATGCCATGCTGCGGCACGAGTTGTTCGGCCCTGGCAATCCTCCGGCGGCCACTCATCCATGGGGCACACTCAAGGGGGTGGACAAGGGTGATGATCCCCGCAACGCTCCATCCAATTTCTTGAAGGACGATGGGAAGTCGCTGATGACGTTCGATGAAATGGCTCTCGGAGATTCTGCTATCCACCCGAGGCTCAATGCCTATGAAACATGGGTCACTAATTCAGGGTGAGCGGGAGTACAGGCGCGGAACCGGTCGCATCGTCAGGGCGTCGGCGGGCGCGCGCCCGTTCCTCGCGGACGCGCTTCGGCAGGTGTTTCTCTGACTGCAGATCTGCACTTAACGCACAACTTGTCCGATAACGATAAGTTGCCGCCGGGTTGGGATCGTTGAGCAGTGGCGAACGTCATCAGTCGATGGAATCATCTCTTCGTCGGCGGCGTTTCCGCTAAGCCGAACGCTGTCGCCGGCGAGGATTCGACCGACGCCCTTAACGTCCACGCCTCGGCGGCCGTCGGCGATGACTGGCTCGGTGCCTGGAGGCCAGATGGGAATATGGACGCCCTTGTCAGCCTGTAGAGTTAAGCATTTGCTCGCTGAGTCATAAGCGAGCCGTGTCTCAAGCCCTGCTGCCCCAGTGCCTCCCCGAGTGTGGACCAAAATTACTGGATCTCTGCCGGTTGCATGTACCCATTCCGAAGTGCCGTGTGAGCAGGCGACAATTGTCGAGAAGAGGATCACTGCGACCCCACTCCTCCATGATTTGCGGAGCATTCTAGGTGTTATTCTCCGTGTGCGGCTGGATAGCCTGGCTATTATGCAAGGTGTTGGCTAGGCTATCCAGCGGGAAGCTATTCATCTAGCATGTGGGACAAGTCCACACATTCCAGTTCGTGCCGAGTCCGTTTGAATCATTGATGCGGTCGGTTGCCACGAAATAGGCGTTTCCATCGGCGCCCGCCATGGAGGAAACGCCCCATGCGGTTTTACCGTACCAGAGAGGTCCGCCGCTGTCGCCGCCCAATAGATTGACGTTGCCGTCGAGGCTCACTACGATGCCGCCGAACCAGTCCCCCGATATACCCCTCATTCTGTACGTGACATCCGATTCCTCGATTGCGCCGCAGGTGTACTCGCCGTCCTGGGTATGGCTCGTGCGGCCAAAGAAGCATACTCGGGCGCCGTCGAGAGGGCTTGTGCCATTGGCGTTCACGTATCGTGGCCTGTTCAGCGCGGCGTAGAAGGTTCGCGTAAAGGTGAGATCCACGGAACCTGTTTGAATCAATCGCGAGAAGTCATAATTCTGGGACGGATTCTGTGTGAAGCCGAGAGTTGTTCTGTTGCCAGTATAGCTTGGATGGTTCCAGTAGAACCAGTACTGATCGTTGCTTGTACTCCAGCAGTGGCGTGCGCTTGTGGTTGAACGGTAGCCGTCTGAACGGGGCAGATTAAATGCGCTGGTGCATATTGAAACCGTTCCGGTGTCACCGCTTGAGATAATTCCCCCGCCGCGAAGATAAGGGTCATCTGCAGCGATCTGGCTCTTCTTGCGGTCTTCGAGAGACTTAATGTCTTCCCTGCGAGGTGGGAGAGGGCGAAGGTTTATGTCGTCCTTGATGTCAATCTTGATGCGTATCTTCGTGTTTGTGGGAGGCTGTAGTCTTAATGTTTCCTGTAATGCACTCCGCTTTTCGGAAGTGTCGATCTCCTTCTGAGGCTTGACCTCAAAGCGAATCACACCAGTGTCGATATCGTACTTGCCTACGTAGCCAGCAACCTCAGGTCGTTTTCCGAGCTCTGTGGAGCTTGTCTCCAAGACCTCACGCAACTTTTTCTTGGAGAAGCCTTTATTGCCGATCAGTTCGACTTCTGCCGGAAGTGTTTTCGCCAGTTCGATTGCTAGTTTCGGGATCTGACCTTTGAAGCCAATGCGGGCCGTGCGGCCTTCATTGAGCATGCTAGTGCCGGCCGCTTCATCTGGAAAGGCGTTCTCCAGTTTGTTGTGTACTGCCTGGAGATTGGTCTGCCAGGCGTATCTGTCGATTGCCTCGGCATGGGGAATGCCCTGGCCCTCGGCGACCTTTCCGAGATCGATGAGTTCCTCGAGGGGTATTCCATCAATTTTGACCGGAGGGTAGTAGGCTGGACCATCGGGCTGATCGGCCACTTCCGACGGGTTTTTGGCAGCTAGATCGCGCGCATACTCTTCCAGGATTTGGGCGAGGTTTGCGTTCTTGGCCTTTGCTTTTGTGGTGAGCTGGTCGATGGTGGGCCGCTGCGGTTTTGGCTGCTCATCGCGTGCGAGGATGATCCGGTGGGAACCGTCTGACAGTTCGACCGCTTGGATTCCATGCACTAATAAGATTGGTTCTGCATTCGCAGGTGCTGGTGGCGTCATAACCGTTAGCGTGAGGATCGATATCATTGCTAAGGCTAACTTGCTTCTCAAGCTTTCTTTCTTTCGCTCCAGTGGTCCACATGAATGTCTCATAAATGCCTGACCTGATCAAGATCTTGACGGAAGGTGCATCCTCGGCTAGCGGTCGCGGTCGCGACCCGCCGCCGCTGGTCGCCTATACGGTCACCATCAAAGATTTGCGAGCGGTGCAAAATCTGACTGGCAGATCAGCTAAAGGAACGCTGACCAAGATGTATCACTTTAAGTGCCTACATCCTGACCGAATCGACGCTTGTGCCAGAGCGCTTCTCGTTAGGCAACGCGGAGTGCGTAGGCTCCGGCTGTGCCGCTGGTTATGGGCCGGCGCCGGACACACAAAAACTGATGGTCTCGCCGGCAAGGCGTGGGAGAACATCTCCGAGGAGTTGGACAGTGGTTTCGAAGAACAAAGCACCACCGCTTCCCAGCGTGGCAGCCGCACCTTATGTCTGTGACCATGTTCCGCTGCATGCGGTACAGCTGATGACCGGACTTCGTGACCCTGTTGTCCAGGGCGGTTTCAACATGGCCGCGGGAAAGGAGTCGGACGGGCAGGATTACGGTACGGGTTCATGTCGTGTCTACCGGCCGACCGGGAAGAAGGTCCTCCAGATCTCCCTGTATCCGGCTGGATCGGAAAAGGAGGTCGAGTTCACTATCAGTCAGGGAGTCGCACGCCTTCCGGAGGTCGTTCCCGGCGCGGTCGGCTATTACGACCAGATCGGAGACGTCAGCGACGCGCACGCCACCGCCGTCCTGGTTCACGGCCTCGACGAGGTGATCGTGGAGCTCATCGAGGGTGTCAAAGGGCGGGACAACGCCGCCGATGTGATGGCCATGATGAAGCTGGTCGCGCCGAAGCTGATCCTCGACGCGACCCCCGTTCCCAAGAAGGCCAAGGACTGAGCCGATGGCCGCGATGGTGCGCAACCCGCTGTACGAGGCGCTCCAGCAGGCCGTCCGTACGGTCGGCCCGATGATCGAGCAGATCGACGCCGACGTTGACCGGCCCTGCCGGATGTTCCGTTCGGGCAAGGTCTGGACCGGGCCGGCCGCCAAGCAGTTCGACGCGCAGCTCGCCCAGTTCAGCTCCCGGGCCCGCGCCTCCGGGCAAGCTCTCATGGACGAGCTGCGTCAGGCCCTGAGCCGTACGCCCAGCGAGGTGCCCGAGGAGGAGGCCGCCTCGATCAGGCGAAAGTACGGGCTCGCCTGAGTCTCGCTGCGGCTCCCTCTCCGGGCGACCCCGCAGGAAACGATCAATTCCCGCGGGGCACGCTAGAAGTCGAAGATGCCGTTCTTGGCCCCGGCTATGAACTTGTCCCAGACCGCTCGACGGACAACCCACGGCTCGGCGTCCGGCTGCTCGGTGTCGCGCAAGGCGACGCGTCCGTCCGACAGATGCTTGGCCTCCAGGCAGTCGCCGCCTTGACCGCTCGATGCGGTGATCCACCCGGCCGGGCTCGCGATCTCCCTTGCGACTTCCTCATTCAACGCCACGTTGCACTCTCTCCTTGATCCGCTGAACCGACAGATACCCAGGGAGCGCCGCGCTGCGTATGAGCTCGAGTCGATCCACGAGGCGCTTGATCTCGCTGGAGGAGTCAACGACGCGACCATGGACGGCTGACTCGACATAGGCGGCGATTGGCACTCCGTTCTCCTGCGCCAAGAGAGCGGAGCCCACCAGCACTGCCGTACACCGGGCCGCATACGGGAGGAGTTGGACGGTGAACCACTTGCTCTCGGCCATGGCGATCAGATGTTCCAGCTGACGGCGGGTCACGTGCTCGTCTCCAATTGGACGATACAGGATGCCCTCGTCCACGACAGCGAGGAATTGAGTGGGATTCGGTCGGTCGAATATGGCTTGTCGCTCCATTCGCGCTTTGACTGCATCCTCGACCTGCTGCGGAGTGCTGTGAGGCTCGCCCTCGAAGATCGCGCGAGCGTACTCCTCGGTTTGCACCAGCCCTGGCACGATGAGCGGAGCCCAGGTGATGAGCTGATGAGCTCTCCTCTCGATCGGTGGCCATTGCCGGAACCAGTCAGGCATCCGGTTGCCGCTGATGGCGGGCCAGTGGGTGAGCAGGACACCGTCGAGACCCAGCGCATGTTCGCAGAGCTCGATCAGCTCGCGCGTGGGGTTTTCATCGCCGCGTTCCACATTGCCGATGCGGCTCTTGCTGTAGCCGATGCGGTCGGCAAGCTCGGCCTGAGTCAATTTAGCGGCATATCGGTGTTTGCGTAGATCGGCACCGAAGCGTGCCGCCGGGCCGGCGGTTGGGTCCAGTTCTTTGGGGGCTGGCATCTATTCTCCCGTGGCCACGTCAATTCCAGCTTTTCTGGCTCGGTGCCAGTGGAAGTCTGGGATTGCTCTGGGATTGTTTTGCAGAAAATCTATCGCCTGGTGGGCAAGGTTGGGAATGGCCACCGGAGGTTCGTGATCCGCGAATTCGCATCACAGAAGTCGAGCAGGGCGGCCCGTGGCACGTGGCAAAGCGTACAAAACGGAAAGTAGGTGGGCTAATATGGAGGTGTCAGGTATGCGCATAATAGGCGAGATGCAATTTCCTGGGTGCCCCGAGATAGTCCGCGATGTTCGGACATATGTTGCTCGCTGGCTCGTTATGGAGCTGCCGGAGACCGCCGCCGACCACGACCTTCTGGACGACGTGCGGCTTCTGGTCGGCGAGCTCGCCGCCAATGCGATCAAGCACACCATGTCCGGTCGCTGGGGACGCGGATCCTTCCGGGTCCGCCTGCTGCTCGGCGCCGGCCGAGCGCGCGTCGAGGTCGTGGATCAAGGGTGGTGGTCAGGGCCGAGATTGCGCGACGACCCCCTCGGCTCTCGCGGGCGAGGACTCCACCTCCTGGCGGCCATGGCGGCGAAATGGGGCGTCAGACGGCACTGGTTCGGCCGGATCGTGTGGTTCGAGCTACCTGTTGGCGGCCTCAAGAGTGAGCGGTCGAGCGGCTTCAGGCCGGTCAGAGAGAAGCGAGGTCACGCGCATGCGTAGTCCTGTTGGGGGAGCCTCCCTTGAGTCCCTGAGTGACTCGAAGGCAGGCGCACGTTTCACGCCCTTGCTGATGGCGGATGTCCAGGCCGTGCTGGAGAAGCACGGCTACCGGCTGCCTTCGGGTGGCGATCACGCACGCGACCTCGTCATGGACCGCGTCAATCTCGCCCTCAAGAACCTCGTCGAGATCTTCGAGGGAAGGACCGCGTGACATGGCGGCGATTCCCGACTTCCACGGCCCGCACGTTGAGCCGCCCCTGGCCGGCCACGTCAAGCTGACCTGGTACGACGCCTTTGCCCGGGCGCCGCGCATCCGGGTGATCTCGCACACCTGTGAGTGCCGGGATGTGACGTACGCACTGTGCGCCGCCGCCGGCCTGGGTTTCGTTCGCCGTGCCGACCGCAAGAGGAAGACCGTTCACGAGACCGTATGGACGTTGACCGAGACGGCCAGGCGCACCTTCGACCAGATCCTGAACGGCGAGGCCCGCTGATCCGCGCGGCGATCGAATGGTGAATGCCGGCCACCGATGGTTCCCCGTCGAGTCGACGCGAAGACCTCACGCCGGCCGCGTGGCGGGAAGCGATAGGTGGTGCTGGTCCGGGGCCGCGGTGGGGGCGTACGCTCGGCGGGTTCGTGAAGGAGGCTCGTGTGACGGTACGCGTGGAGCGTGCGGGACCGGTCACCACTGTGGTGCTCAGCAGGCCGGAGGCGCGTAACGCGGTCGATCGTGAGACGGCCGGCGCGCTGGCCGGCGCGTTCCGTGACTTCGAGGAGTCCGACGCGGCGGTGGCGGTGTTGTGGGGGGAGGGCGGCACGTTCTGTGCCGGAGCGGATCTCAAGGCGCTGGACAACCGGGTCGGCGAGGAGGGCGACGGGCCGATGGGGCCGACGCGGATGCGCCTGACGAAGCCGGTCATCGCCGCCGTCGCCGGGCACGCTGTGGCGGGCGGGCTGGAGCTGGCTCTCTGGTGTGACCTGCGGGTGGTCGAGGAGGGGGCGGTGTTCGGGGTGTTCTGCCGCCGGTGGGGTGTTCCGCTCGTCGACGGTGGCACGGTGCGGTTGCCGCGGCTCGTCGGGACGTCGCGGGCGATGGACATGATCCACACCGGGCGGCCGGTCGAGGGGCGGGAGGCGTACGCGTGGGGGCTGGCCAACCGGCTCGTGCCGGAGGGGACCGCGCGGCGGCACGCGGAGGAACTGGCCCGTGAAATCGCGGGGTTCCCGCAGGCGTGCCTGCGCGGTGACCGGTTGTCGGCTCTGGAGCAGGAAGGGCTGGCGGAGGAGGAGGCGATGCGGAACGAGGTGCGGCACGGGCTGGTCTCGTTGCCGGACGCGGCGGCGGGGGCCGCACGTTTCGCCGGCGGCGCGGGACGGCACGGAGCCTTCGACGAAGCCTGACCCGCTACCTTCGGCTGCCCGTCAGGTGGGTCAGGAGCAGGTCCAACGGCCGGGGCACGCGATCGAGGTCGAGGGCCTCGACGAGCAGGCCGGAATAGCGGATCTTGCGCCCGCTGCCCGACCCCATGAACCGGCGCAGCTGGTCATGGGTGCTGCCACCGCGCCACGCGGGCTGCTTCTGCAAGGTGCGGAACGAGCCGAGCTCTCCTTCGGCGTCGACGACCCGCTCGACGGCGGCGGTGCCGAGGGTGCGGATCAGCTCGTCCTCCAGGTCGGCGACGCACACGAAGAACCCGATCGCTTCCAGGTCGCTCCTGCCGGAACCGGAGACGAGGCCGGCCCGCTCAAGGCCCCTCCGGTAGTCGCCTTCCTCGCCGGCGTCGCACAGACCTGCCAGCCGGAGGTTGCTCCCGGAAGGGCCGAACCTGCCGGCGTACGTCCTGATGTTCGTGGCGCCGCCCATGGCCACGAGGGAGATGCCTTCGGCTGCCAGATCCACGCCGCGGCGCTCGGCCAGCGTTTCGACGGCCGACTTGTCGCTGAGTCCCTCGACCAGGACCACGGTCTGCGTGTCGCTCACGAGCCCAGCCTGGCACCGGACGGCGGGAGGTTCGACCCCTTTATTGCGAATCTACAATGTAAAGGGCGTCAGCCGGGCGGGCGCTTGGGCACCACCGCCACGGCCTCCACCTCGACCACGATCTCCGGCGCGGCGAGAGCGGCGGCCACGATCAGCGAGTTGGCGGGCCAGTCTCCGCCCGGGAACCAGGCGGTGTACACCTCGTCGAGCGTCGAGCGGAAGCCTGCCAGGTGCTCCGTGCCCGCCACCATGGTGAACAGGCGGAGGAGGTGCTGCGGCCCTGACCCGGCGGAGGCGAGCAGCGCCTCGATGTTGGCGAAGATCTGGCGGGCCTGGGTCGCCGCGTCGCTCCCCACGAGGGTCCCGGTCGGGTCCGTGCCGACCTGGCCGGCGATGAAGAGCAACTCGGAGTCCGCGGGTGCCGCGGCCAGGTGGTGGTATTTCGCCAGCGGCGCCCCGACCTCGGGCGGGCTCCAGCGCCGAGCCATGACATCGTCCTTCCGTCCCGTTCGCATACGTTCGCCCACGTTAGCGTGGTGGGCGAGGGCCGGGGAATGTCGGGGGCGGCACGTATCGTGACCGTATGCCTGACATCGAGGTCGCCGGGCGCGAGGTGCGCGTCACCAGCCCCGGCAAGGTGGTCTTCCCGCAGTCCGGGCTCACCAAGCTCGACCTGATCCGCTACTACGAGGCGGTGGGCGAGGGGGCGCTGCGGGGCGTGCACGGGCGGCCGATGGTGCTCAAGCGGTTCGTGCGCGGCATCGAGGAGGAGGCGTTCTTCCAGAAGCGCGCCCCGGCGAAGCGGCCGGACTGGATCGAGGTGGCGGAGTTGAAATACCGCTCGGGCCTGAGCGCGGAAGAGGTCGTGTGCACCGACCTGGCCCAGTTGTTGTGGGTGGTCAACCTCGGCTGCGTCGACCTCAACCCGCATCCGGTGCGCTCCGACGACCTGTCCAGGCCCGACGAGCTCCGCATCGACCTCGATCCCGTGCCGGGGGTGGAGTGGGCCGACGTGCTGGCGACCGCGCAGGTGGCGCGCGAGGTGCTGGCCGATCACGGGCTGGCGGCGTGGCCCAAGACGTCCGGTTCGCGGGGCTTTCATGTGTACGCGCGGATCGAGCGGCGCCGGTCGTTCGCCGAGGTGCGCAAGGCGGCGGAGACGGTCGCCCGCGAGGTCGAGCGGCGGGCCCCCGACCTGGCCACCAGCCGGTGGTGGAAGGAGGAGCGGCACGGGGTGTTCGTCGACTTCAACCAGAACGCCTACGACCGCACGGTGGCCTCCGCCTACTCCGTGCGCGCCGTGCCCGACGCCCGCGTGTCCACGCCGCTGACGTGGGACGAGGTTCCCGATTGCCGTCCCGAGGCGTTCACCATCGAGACCGTGCCGCGGCGGCTGGCCGAGCGCGGCGACCCGTGGGCGGACATGGACCTGCACGCGGGCTCGCTCGACGGGCTGCTGGAGCTGGCCGAGGAGCTGGGGCCCGCGCCCAAGCCGCCCAAGGGCAGCGGGCGCCGGCAGCAGACCAAGCCGGTCATCGAGATCGCGAGGGCCGAGCACAAGGACGAGGCGCTGGCGGGCCTGGAGCGGTGGAAGGCCCGCCATCCGGAGGTCGCGGCCCGGCTGGAGCCCGCCGACGTGCTGGTCGACGGCATGCGGGGGCGCAGCAGTGTGTGGTATCGCATCCGGGTCAACCTGCAGCACGTTCCGGAGGGCGAGCGGCCCGGGCAGGAGCCGCTCGAGGTCGACTACGACCCGTGGCGCGCGGGCCCGGGGTGAGGGTGTGACTTAGACCGTCCGGTGGGGCATGTCGCGGTTTCCTGAAGAGAAATGGTGGGATGCCATGCCCGTGGGACCAAGGTGGCCAGGGGGCAAGGTGGTCGGGTGTCAGCCCTGCTGGATTGCGTACGTGGCCGGCCGACCGCGAGGGAAAGACCCCTCTACGTGCCGACCTCCGTGAGGGTGGATGCGGGCGTGCCCGGCGCTGCCGCGTCCGGTCTGGCGCGAAGCAGTACGAAAGCCAGCAGGGCTGCTGCGGCGGCGAGGACGGCGCCGGTGATCATGCCGAAGGTCATGGCGTCGACGAATGCCGCCCGGGCGATGGCGGTGACGCCCGGGTCGCTGAGCGCGATGGCGTCGGTGAGTGATTGTTTGGCCGGTGCCGGCACGTCGGCGGGGAGGGCGGAGATGTATCCGGTGGCCAGGACGCTGCCGAGGATGGCGATGCCGAGCACGCTGCCCGCCTGGGAGATGGTGCTGTTCATGGCCGATCCGGCGCCGGCGTGCTCGGGCGGGATGGCGCCCATCATTGCGGTGACCGCGGCCGGGGCTGCCAGCCCGGCGCCCATGCCCATGAGTATCAGCGCTGTGGCCAGCAGCGGGTAGCCGTCGCTGGGGCCGATCGACCACAGGAACAGGAACCCAGCGGCGGTGGTCAGCATGCCCGCGGTCACCATGGTGCGGTTGCTGAGCCGTTTGGCCAGTGTCGCCCCCAGGATGTTGAACAGCGCGGAGGAGGCGGCGAACGGCAGCAGCGCCATACCGGCCTGCAAGACGCCGTAACCGAGGACGAGCTGGACGTATTGGGTGAGCGCCAGCATCAGGCCAGCAGCGGCGAAGGCCAACAACATAACCGAGAAGGTGCCGCCCGAGAAGTTGCGGTTAGCGAACACGCGCAGCGGAAGCATGGGGTGTGAGGTGCGCAGCTCCCATATGACGAACGCCACCAGGAGCAGCACGCCGACAACGAGTGCGCCCCCGGTCCACAGGCTGTCCCAGCCGCGCTGCGGCGCTGCGATGATCGACCAGACCAGAACCACCATGCCGAGCGTGCACAAGATGACGCCGAGCAGGTCCGGCCGTCTGGCCGGAGCCTTCGATTCCGGCATCAGCACGACGGCGGCGACGATCGCGATGGCCGCGACCGGCACGTTGATCAGGAAGACCGATCCCCACCAGAAGTGATCCAACAGCAGTCCGCCCAACGACGGCCCGGCCAGGATTCCGGCGATGGAGATACTGCTCCAGGCGGCTATCGCCGTGCGGCGCTCGCTCTCGTCGAACACGGTGATCAGCAGAGACATAGTGCTGGGCATGACCAGACAACCGCCGACGCCCATCAGCGCCCGAGCGGCGATCAGTTGCTCGGGGGAGGTGGCGAACGCGGCGCCCAGTGACGCGAGCCCGAACAGCGAAAGCCCAGCGATCAGCAGGCGCTTACGGCCATAGCGGTCGGATAGGCCGCCTGCGGTCAGTAGCAGGCCGGCGTAGGCGAGCGTGTAGGCGCTGATGATCCATTGGATGTCGGCGGGGGTGGCGCGGAGTTCGCTCATCAGCGCGGGGATGGCCAGGTTGAGGATGGTGTTGTCGATGACCAGGACGAGCAGGCTCAAGCAGAGCGCTACGAGGATCCACCAGCGGCGCGGGTGCGCTGTGCCGGGGGTGTGCATGAGTCTCTCCACACGTAGAGGTCGGCGTTGGCGTCGGTACGGCCGGTGTTATGGGGGCGCCGGCCGTACCGGGTCAAAGACTTTCGCTCTGGTGCTGTTCGTAGAGCAGGCCATAGCGGTCGATCCGCCACAGCTGCGCGAGCACGAGCAGCACGGTGCCCAGCACGAGCGGCCAGATCTCCAGGGCGATCAGTCCCAAGGCGATGAAGGCGAAGCCGATCAGGCCGGCCACGATGAGCAGCCGCAGCACCACGCGGTGCGCCGCCGGAGCCTTGCCGTCGACGTGGAGTTGCTCGCCGTAGATGCCGCGCGCGGCCCAGCTGGTCGGCTCGACCGCCCTGAACAGATGCACGTTCAGCCAGAGCCACACGATGACGAGGGCCACGCCGCACAGTGACCACCAGCCGATCCACTCGCGGCTCCAGACGGCCAGTTCGAACGCGGGGATCGCGGCGAACCGGGTCCAGACGCTCCACGGGTTGGCGTGCTTCTTCCACGCCTGGTCGGTCATGCCGTGCGCGCCTGCCACCACGTTCTTGGGCTTCACTGATGGCTCTCCTTTGGCGTCGGGGAGGTCGCCATGGCGCGATCTCCATGCCTCGAAGCGTATAGAACTTTCAGAGATTTGTAAATTCTTCGAGAACCCGAAGTGGTTGATAGGATCGAGGTATGGACACCGACCAGCGGCTGCGTGAGGCCGCCGAGAAGCTGGCGCTGACCCTTGCGCAGGGCGGCATGCAAAAAACCACCGCCCGGGTGATGACCGCCCTGCTCTACACCCGGCAAGAGTCGATGACCGCCGCCGACCTGTGCGAGCAGTTGTCCATCAGCTCGGGAGCGGTGTCCACCGCGGTCAAGCAGCTGATCCCGCTCGGCCTCATCGAACGGGTGCCTGCCCCCGGCAGCCGCCGTGACCACTACCGCTTCCGCCAGGGGGCCTGGGCCAGCTTGATGTCACAGCAGAACGCGATGCTGGCCACCATGGGCGCCGCCGCCCAGGAAGGCCTGGACGCGGCGGGCGAGGACAGCATCACCGGCCGGCGCCTGCACGAGATGAAGGACTTCTACGCTTACATGACCGAGCAGCTGATCCCGCTCATCGACAGCTGGCGCGAGCGCTATGCCGTCCAGCACGCCAACACTGCCCGGTAGCGGTAACGGGCGGTAGGCCGCCGGCGGACTGTTGGCGGCCTGCTTTCCTTGTCATCCAGCCTGCGGACTGACAGAGCCGCGCCCTTGGGCGTCCGCCGGAGGCGTGTTCGGGCTCGCGGGGAGGACGTTCAGCGGCCGGAGATGAGGTCGGCGAGGCGGGCATAGACCGACGTGGTGGTGCCGCGCTCGTTCTCGTGGCGGTCGGCGGCGCGGAAGAGGGCGTAGATGAGCTGCACGCCGGCCCACCGCAGCGGCTCCGGCTCCCACTGCCGCACCTGGCGTCCCACCCACGGCAGCCCCGTCAGCTCCGTCTCCCGCCGCAGCACCAGGTCGCGCAGGGTGCGGCCGGCCAGGTTGGTCGTGGTGACGCCGCTGCCGACGTAGCCGCCCGCCCAGCCGAGCCCGGTGGCGTGGTCCAGGTGCACCGTCGAGCACCAGTCGCGCGGCACGCCGAGCACCCCGCACCAGGCGTGCTGGACCCGCGCGTCGGCGGCCGCGGGGAAGAGCTTGACGAGTATGCGCCACAGCAGCGCGACGGTCTGCGGCTGGGTGGCGCCCCGGGCGTCGGTACGCGACCCGAACCTGTAGGGCACGCCCCGGCCGCCGATGGCGATGCGGTCGTCGGCGGTCCGCTGGGCGTAGATGTAGGCGTGGGCCTCGTCCCCGACGAGCTCGTTGCCCGCCCAGCCGAGATGTTTCCACACCTCGGCGGGCAGCGGCTCGGTGACGATCATGGAGCTGTTCATGGGCAGCCACTGCCGGCGCTGGCCGGACAGCCCGGCGGTGAAGCCCTCGGTGGCCCGGATGACGTAGTCGGCGGTGACGAGGCCGCGCGTGGTGACCGCCGTGGCTTTCCCGCCGCCGTGCCGGGGCCGCAGCTCGGTCACGGTGGTGTCTTCGTAGAGGTCCACGCCGAGCCGGGCGACCGCGGCGGCCAGGCCGACGGCCAGCTTGGCGGGCTGGATGCGGGCGCAGTGCGGCGAGTACGCGGCCTCCAGCGTGCCCGCGGCCTGCAGGCGCTCGGCCTGCTCGTCCCGGCCGAGCAGGCGCATGTCGGCCTCGCCGTACCCCCATCCGCGCAGCTCGGCCAGCTCGGCGCGGAGCCGGCGCCGCTGGGCGGGGTTGGTCGCGACGTGGAGCAGCCCGCCCTTGTGGATGTCGGCGTCGATGCCCTCCTCGCGGGCCACCGCGATGACCTCGTCGACGGAGCGGAACATGGCGTGCTGCAGGTCGATCATCGCCTGCCGGCCGCGTGCCTTCGCGTGCCGGTTCCTGGATCCGGCGAACTCGGCCGACAACCATCCGCCGTTGCGTCCCGACGCGCCGAACCCGGCGAACTCCTTCTCCAGGATCGCGATGCGCAGGCCGGGGTCGGCCTGCTTCAGGTAGTACGCGGTCCACAGGCCGGTGTATCCACCGCCCACGATCGCGACGTCGTAGTCGCGGGGCCCGGGCAGTGCCGGCCGCCGTGCGGGCAGGCCGATCTGCCGGTACCAGAAGGAGACGCCGCCGTTGGCGAAGTCTTCGGTCAGCGGGATGCCGGTCTTCACCGAACACATTGTCTATTACCGGCATATGCGGAGCAAGTGGGCGATGTGTAACAGAACGGGGCAATGGGCTAGCTTCGTGTCGGCCGCTCGTAGCCCTCGTCGCCGCCGTATACGTGCAGGTCAGGGTCGTTCTCCGGCTGGTTCGCCGGGCTGGTGGGGGAGGCGGTGTGCTCGGTGGCGAAGTCGTCCGACAGCGCGGGCGGCGCGGGGTGGAGATAGTCGTGCCAGGTGATGACGCCCCGGGAGTCGGCGTCCGTGATGAGGTCGCCGTCCCGCTGGGCCGCGTACAGCCTGCCCGGGTAGTGCACGGGCACGCACGGGCGGCGCACGTTCCTGGCCTGCAGCCAGATCCGCACCAGTTCCTCGGTGTCGAGCACCTGCGGCCCGCCGAACTCGAACTCCTTGCCCTCGGGCCCGCCCGCCAGCAGCGCCACCGCCAGCGCGGCGACCTCGCCCGTGTGCACCGGCTGCCAGGGCAGCGAGCGGTCCACGAGCATCACGGGGAACGACGAGTACGCCCGGAGCCGCTGGTCGAGGGACTGCTGGAACCGCGTGGCGCGCAGGACGGTCCAGCCGATCCCGCTCTCCCCGATCAGGCGCTCCGCCTCCAGCTTGTGACGGAGGAAGCCGATGGCGGCACGGTCCACCCCGACGACCGAGGTGTAGAGCAGGTGCCGCACCCCCGCCTCGCGGGCGGCGAGGAGCAGCCGCCGGGTGCCGGGGACGTCCACGGCACCGTGGCCCTTGGGGCCGCTCGTGGCGAGGTGCGCGATCGCGTCCACGCCGGCCACGGCGTCCGCGACACCCTTGCCGGAGACCAGGTCGCCCCAGAACCACTCGACGCGCCCGGAGCTCTCCCGCTCCGTGCGGCTCAGCGCCCGCACCCGGTGCCCCGCCCTGACCAGCGCGGGCAGCAGCGCGCCGCCCAGCGTTCCCGTGGCTCCCGTGACCAGTATGCGCATGCCGCTCCACTACCCGCGAATGCCTGGAAATGACAACGAACCACGTAAAGGCGTCTGTGCCCGGCAGTGCGGGGTAGTGCCGGACGCATGGCTCGAATCGCAGCGGAATCCCTGATCGAACGGCTCGCGGAGTGGGGCGTCGACACCGTCTTCGGGCTGCCCGGCGACGGCATCAACGGCATCATGGAAGGGCTGCGGCGCCACCGCGACAGGGTGCGCTTCGTCCTCGTCCACCACGAGGAGGCCGCCGCCTTCATGGCCACCGGCTACGCCAAGGCCACCGGGCGGATCGGCGTGTGCCTGGCCACGTCGGGGCCCGGCGGCATCCACCTGCTCAACGGCCTCTACGACGCCAAGCTCGACCACGTGCCCGTGCTGGCCATCACGGGCATGCAGGAGACCTCCGTCCTCGGCACCGGCTACCAGCAGGAGGTCCACCTGGACAAGCTGTTCGCCGACGTGGCCGAGTACAACATGTTCATCTCCAACCCGGCGCAGCTGCCCTCGCTGGTGGACCTCGCGATCCGGACGTCGTACGCCCGGCGCGGGGTCTCCCATCTCACGCTGCCCAACGACCTCCAGGTGGCGAAGGCGGGGGCGGACCCGTACGAGCAGCTCGGGCCGGCCAGGACGCCGCAGACCTCGCCCGTCTACCTGCAGCCGCCCGGCATCCCGCGGCAGGAGGACGTCGAGTGGGCCGCCGAGGTGCTCAACAGGGCGCGACGCCCCGCCATCCTCGTCGGCCAGGGCGCGCTGCACGCCCGGCACGAGGTGCTGGCCGTGGCCGAGGCCCTGGGCGCTCCCGTGGTCAAGACGCTGCCCGGCAAGGCGGTGATCCCCGACGACTCGCCGTACACGACGGGCGGGATCGGGCTGCTCGGCACCCGGCCGAGCGAGGAGCTGATGGACGAGACCGACGTGCTGTTCATGGTGGGCACGAACTTCCCCTACTCGAAGTTCCTGCCGGAGCCGGGGAAGACCAGGGTGGTGCAGTTCGAGGTGGAGCCGACCAGGGCGGGGGCGCGGATCGCGACCGACGTGCCGGTGGTGTGCGACGCGAAGGAGGGGCTGGCGGCGCTGCTGCCGCTGCTGGCCCGCAGGGACGGCAACGCCCATCTGGCGAAATATCAGGAAAAGATGGCGAAGTGGCGGGCCGACATGGACGCCCTGGAGAGCCCCGACCGCGACCCCATCGCCCCGCAGTACGCCGTGTCCGTCGTCGACCGGCTCGCGGCCGACGACGCCATCCTGACCTGCGACAGCGGCACCATCGCCACCTGGGCGGCCCGGCACTGGACCGTCCGCGCCGAGCGCGAGTTCTACCTGTCGGGCACGCTGGCCACGATGGCGAACGGCCTCCCGTACGCCATCGCCATGCAGCACGCCTTCCCCGGCCGGCAGGTCATCGCGTACGTCGGCGACGGCGGTTTCTCGATGCTCATGGCCGAGTTCCTGACGGCGGTCCAGCAGCGGCTGCCGGTCAAGGTCGTCATCAACAACAACAACTCGCTCGGCCAGATCCTGTGGGAGCAGATGGTGCTCGGCTACCCGGAGCACGGCGTGCGCTACGGCCGGCCGGAGGCCGACTTCGCGGCCTGGGCCAGGGCGTGCGGCGGCTTCGGCGCCAAGGTCACCGAGCCGGGGGACGTGGAGCCGACGGTCAGCCAGGCGCTGGCCCACGACGGGCCGGCCCTGGTGGACGTGGACGTCAACCCGAACGAGCCGCCGATGCCCGGCAAGGTCTCCTACGACCAGGCCAAGAGCTTCGCGCAGGCGTTCCTGAAGGGCCAGCCGCACAAGGCCGCCATCGCCACGACCCTGTTCAAGGACCGCATCCAGAAGCTGACGGACTAGACGCTGGCCGCGCAGGCCCTCGTGATCCCGGCGGCGGCGCTCAGCAGCGGCTCGACCAGCCGGGGCAGCTCGCGCACCCGCCGGTGGGAGAGCACGATGCCGAGCGCCGCGACCGGCCGCCCGTCCACCAGGATCGGCGCCGCCGCCGAGCACGAGCCCAGCGTCATCTCCTCGTACGTCAGCGCGTACCCCTGGGCGCGCACCGTCGCCAGCTCCCTGGCCAGCCGCCCGGCCTCGGTGATCGTGTGCGGGGTCGGCCGTTCGAGCTTGCGCGCCAGGTACGCCTTGACGAACCACTCCGGCTCGTACGCCAGCAGCGCCTTGCCCACGCCCGTCGGATGCATGGGCAGCCGGGCGCCGGTCCTGGACACGATGGGCACCGCCCGCCTGCCGTGCACCTTGTCGACGTAGAGCACCTCGAGCCCGTCGCGGACGGCCAGGTGCACGTTCTCGCCGGTGCCGGCGAACAGCTCCTGCAGCCACGGATGCGCCAGGTCCTGCAGCCGGGCGGGCGCGAGCTGGCCCAGCTCCCACAACCGCAGCCCCACCCGCAGCCGGCCGTCGGGCGCGCGGCTCAGCGCCTGCCACTCCTCCAGCTCCGCGACCAGGCGGTGGGCCGTGCTCAGCGGCACCCCGCTCCGCCTGGCCAGCTCGGTCAGGGTGAGCTGGGGGTGAGCCGGGTCGAACGCGCCCAGCAGCGCCAGCACCTTGGACGTCACCGAACGCCCGGGAGCGCGAGATCCACCTGCCATGGACCAATCCTGCACATTTCTTCCATCCAGTGGAAGGGTTGGTTCGGCTGATCGGGCTTGGAGGCAGGATGCTCCGTATATGCGAACTCAGGTCGGGATCATCGGGGCCGGGCCCGCCGGTCTGCTCCTGTCCCATTTGCTCCACCTGCGCGGCATCTCCTCCGTGGTGCTGGAGAAGCGCAGCCGCGCCTACGTCGAGCGGCGGGTCCGGGCAGGGGTGCTGGAGCAGGGCACGGTGGACACGCTGGTCGAGGCCGGCGTCGGCGAGCGGCTGCTGCGCGAAGGGCTGCCGCACCACGGGATCGAGCTCAGGTACGGCGGCGCGGGCCACCGCGTCCCGTTCGAGAAGCTGGTGCCCGGCCGGCACATCACCGTGTACGGGCAGCAGGAGGTGGTCAAGGACCTCATCGCGGCCCGGCTCGCGGCGGGCGGCGACCTGCGGTTCGAGATCGACGACGTGGCCCTGCACGGCCTGGAGACGGAGCGGCCGTACGTGACGTTCGGCGGCGAGCGGCTCGACTGCGACGTGATCGCCGGCTGCGACGGCTTCCACGGCGTGTCGAGGCCGTCCATCCCGGAGGGCGTTCTGAGCGTTCACGAGCGCGAATATCCCTTCGCCTGGCTGGGCATCCTGGCCAGGGTGGCGCCGTCGTCCGAGGAGCTGATCTACACCAGGACCGAGCGCGGCTTCGCCCTGCACAGCATGCGCACGCCCGAGGTCAGCCGCTTCTACCTGCAGGTCCCCGCCGGCGCGCGGGTGGAGGAGTGGCCGGACGAGCGGATCTGGGCCGAGCTGAAGGCCCGGCTGGAGAGCGTGCCCGGCTTCACGCTGGCCACCGGCGAAATCATGGAGAAGGGCGTCACGCCCATGCGGGCGTTCGTCGCCGAGCCCATGCAGTACGGCCGCCTCTACCTGGCCGGCGACGCCGCCCACATCGTGCCGCCCACCGGCGCGAAGGGCCTCAACCTGGCCGTGGCCGACGTCCGCGTCCTCACCCGCGCCCTGGCCGCCTACTTCGAGCACGGCTCGGCCGGGCTGCTCGACGGCTACTCGCGGGAGTGCCTGCAACGGGTGTGGCGGGCGCAGCACTTCTCGTGGTGGATGACCACCCTGTTGCACACGTTCGAGGACGACGACGCGTACGCGCGCCGGCTGCAGCTGTCCTACCTGGACTACGTGACCTCGTCCGAGGCCGCGGCGACGACCCTGGCGGAGAACTACGTGGGAATGCCATGAAGATCGTTGGTACGGCGGCCGAGGCGGTCGCGGGAATCGGGGACGGGGCGTCCCTCGCGGTCGGCGGCTTCGGCCTGGCCGGGGTGCCCGCCGTCCTCATCAAGGCGCTGCTCGGGCAGGGCACGTCCGGCCTGCACGTCGTGTCGAACAACTGCGGCACCGACGGGCGCGGCCTGGGCGAGCTGCTCGCGGCCGGGCGGATCTCCCGCGTCACCGGCTCGTACGTGGGGGAGAACAAGGAGTTCGCCCGGCAGTACCTGGCCGGCGAGCTGGAGGTGGAGCTGATCCCGCAGGGCACGCTGGCCGAGCGGCTGCGGGCCGGCGGCTGCGGCATCCCCGCCTTCTACACGAGGGCGGGCGTGGGGACGCTGGTCGAGGAGGGCGGGCTGCCGTGGCGCTACCGCTCCGACGGGTCGGTGGCGGTGGCGTCGCCGCCGAAGGAGGTCAGGGAGTTCGACGGCGTCCGGTACATCCTGGAGCACGGCATCCGTACGGACTTCGCGCTCGTACGGGCCGCACGCGGCGACATCCACGGAAACCTGGTGTTCGCCAAGGCCGCACGCAACTTCAACCCGCCGGCCGCCATGGCGGGACGGGTCACCATCGCCGAGGTCGAGGAGCTGTGCGAGCTCGACCCCGAGGAGGTGCACCTGCCCGGCGTCTTCGTGCAGAAGGTGCTGGTGCTGGATCCCGGGCAGGCGGCGGACAAACCCATCGAGCGGCGGACGGTGCGTTCCTGATGGCCTGGACCCGGCAGCAGATGGCGGCCCGCGCGGCGGACGAGCTGCCCGACGGCTCGTACGTCAACCTCGGCATCGGCCTGCCCACCCTCATCCCCGCCCACCTCGGCGGACGCACCGTCATGATCCACTCG
Source organism: Nonomuraea sp. B1E8 (assembly GCF_039871515.1). Lineage (NCBI taxonomy): Bacteria > Bacillati > Actinomycetota > Actinomycetes > Streptosporangiales > Streptosporangiaceae > Nonomuraea > Nonomuraea sp. B1E8. The sequence continues at coordinate 153,703 of NZ_JBDPLS010000008.1, forward strand.
GAGAACGGCATCCTCGGCGTGGGGCCGTACCCGCTGCCTGACGAGGTGGACGCCGACCTGATCAACGCGGGCAAGGAGACGGTCACCGTCGACCCCGGGGCGTCGTACTTCGACTCGGCGCTGTCGTTCGGCATGATCCGCGGCGGCCACGTGGACGTGGCGGTGCTCGGCGCCATGCAGGTGTCGCAGGCCGGCGACCTGGCCAACTGGGCGGTCCCCGGCAAGATGATCAAAGGGATGGGCGGCGCCATGGACCTCGTGCACGGCGCCCGCCGGGTCATCGTGGTCATGGAGCACACGACGCGCGACGGCGACCCCAAGATCCTGCCCGCCTGCACGCTGCCCCTCACCGGCCGGTCCTGCGTCGACCGCGTGATCACCGACCTGGCCGTCATCGACGTCGTCCCCGGCGGGTTGAAGCTCGTGGAGACCGCCCCCGGCGTCACCGCAGGCGAGGTGCGCGCCAGGACGGCGGCCGACCTCACAGAAGGAGCCACATGAGCCATCCTCCCTACCTGAGCCCCGGCTACCGCAGCACGGTCGCGCGCGCCCCCGCCCGCCCGCCCGTCGCCTTCAAGCTCGACCCCGACGCGATCGAGCTGACCAGCCCCGTCTTCGGCCACCAGGAGGTCGGCGCGCTCGACGCCGACCTCACCAGGCAGCACGCGGGCGAGCCCATCGGCGAGCGCATCATCGTCGAGGGCCGCGTGCTCGACGACGACGGCCGCCCCCTGCGCGGCACGCTGGTCGAGCTCTGGCAGGCCAACGCCGCCGGCCGCTACGCCCACGACGGCGACCGGCACCCCGCCCCCCTCGACCCGAACTTCACCGGCGCCGGCCGCTGCCTCACCGACCAGGACGGCCGCTACCGGTTCGTCACGATCAAGCCGGGCGCCTACCCGTGGCGCAACCACGACAACGCCTGGCGCCCCGCCCACCTGCACTTCTCCGTCTTCGGGCAGGCCTTCACCCAGCGGCTGGTCACCCAGATGTACTTCCCCGGCGACCCGCTCATGCCCTTCGACCCGATCATGCAGTCGATCCCGGACGAGGCGGCCAGGCGGCGGCTCGTCTCGTCGTTCGAGCTGGACCTCACCGAGCCCGAGTGGGCCCTTGGCTACGCGTTCGACATCGTGCTCGGGCGCACCCCGACGGAGACGCCATGACCACGCCCTCGCAGACGGTCGGACCGTTCTTCAGCCACGCGCTGCCGTACGAGCGGGACTGGGAGCTCGTGCCCGAAGGGCATCCCGGCGCGATCACGCTCACCGGGCGGGTGCTGGACGGCGCCGGGGAGCCGGTGCCCGACGCTCTGCTCGAACTCTGGCTCGGCTTCACCGGCGACCGCGGCGCGCTGAGCAGGCAGGGCGGGCAGGTGTCCGGGTTCGGCCGCTGCGCCACCGCGCCGGACGGCACCTACCGCTTCCGCACGGCCCGGCCGCCGGGGCCGTACCTGTCGCTGCAGGTCTTCGCCCGCGGCCTGCTGCGCTCCGTGCTCACCCGCGTCTACCTGGAGGACGTGCCCGACCCGCTGCTCGACGCCCTCGAACCCGGGCGCAGGGCCACGCTCGTCGCCGCCGGTTCTGGCGACTCCTACCGCTTCGATGTGAGACTGCAGGGAGCGGAGGAGACGGTGTTCATTGACTTCTGACTCGATGGGGGCCGACGGCGGGCTGCTCGCGCCCGTCCGGGCGGGCACCAAGGCGGAGGCGATCACCTCGGACACGGCGTGGCTGCGGGCCATGCTGGAGGCCGAGGCGGCGCTCGCCCGTGCCCAGGGCCGCCTGGGGCTCATCCCGGCGGAGGCGGCGGCCGCCATCGACAGGGCCGCCGCCACGCTCGTGCCCGACCCGGCCGGCGTGGCCGCGCGGTCCAGGCAGTCGGCCACCCCCGTCGTCCCGCTGGTGGCCGACCTGCGGCAGGCCGTGCCCGGCGCGGCCGGCCACGTGCACAGGGGCGCCACCAGCCAGGACATCATGGACACCGCCGCCATGCTGGTGGCCGCCCGCACGGTCCGCGCCGTCGTCGGCGACCTGGGCGCCGTCATGGACGCCCTGTGCGAGCTGGCCGGTCGCCACAGGGACACGGTGATGGCCGCGCGCACGCTGGGGCAGCACGCGGTGCCGACGACGTTCGGGCTGAAGGCGGCGCAGTGGCTGGCGGGCCTCATGCGCGCCCGCGCCCGGCTGCGCGAGCTGCGCCTGCCCGCCCAGCTCGGCGGCGCGGCCGGCACCCTCGCGGCCTTCGCCGAGCAGGACCCGTCCACCGCGCTTCCCCTGGTCGAGGTGTTCGCCGAGGAGATCGGGCTGGCCGCGCCCGCGGCGCCGTGGCACGCGGAGCGCTCCGCCGTCACCGACCTGGGCGCGGCGCTCGCCGGCACCGCCCGCGCGCTGGGCAAGCCGGCCACCGACATCATCCTCATGGCCCAGACCGAGGTCGGGGAGGTGGCCGAGTCGTCGTCCGGCGGCTCCTCGGCCATGCCGCAGAAGCGTAACCCCGCGCTGTCCGTACTGGTCAGGTCGGCCGCGCTCCAGGTGCCCGCGTACGCGCAGGTGCTCGGCCAGGTCGGCGAGCACGAGCGGGCCGCCGGGGCCTGGCAGGCGGAGTGGCTGCCGCTGCGCGAGGCGCTCCGCCTGACCGGAGGCGCGGCCGAGACCGCCGCCGAGCTGGTGGGCGGGCTCCAGATCTTCCCCGAACGCATGCGCGCCAACGCCGGCCTGACCGGTGGACGCCTCGTCGCCGAACGCCTGGCCGCCCACCTCGGCCGCGACAGGCTCGCCGCGATCATGCCGGAGCGGGGGCCGCTCGACCTCGGCGACGCGCTGGCCGAGGCGGGCCTGACCCGGGATCCGGACGAGCTGCTCGACCCGTCCGCGTACGTGGGCGCGGCTCCCGAGCTCGTCGACCGCATTCTCGCCACCTACCGGGAGCAGCCGTGAAACTCCACCACCGCGTGGACGGCCCGTCCGGCGCGCCGCTGCTGGTGCTCGGGCCCTCGCTCGGCACCACGACAGAGGTCTGGCGCCCCCAGCTCGCCGAGCTCACCGCGTCCTGGCGGGTGCTCAGGTACGACCTGCCGGGCCACGGCGGGTCGGCCCCGGCCACTGGATTCACGATCGGCGACCTGGCGGCGGCCGTGCTCGGCCTCGTCGAGGACGAGCGCTTCGCGATCGGCGGCATCTCGCTCGGCGGCGCCATCGCCACCACCGTCGCGCTCCGCGTCCCCGGCCGGGTGCGCGGCCTGGTGTTGTGCTGCACGTCCGCCCGGTTCGGCGAGCCGGGACCGTGGCGGGAACGGGCGGAGCTGGTGCGGGCCGAGGGAGTGGCCGCGCTCGCACCGGCGCTGGAGAACCGCTGGTTCACGCCCGGCTTCGACGGCCGGTGGGTGCTGGAGGGGCTGGCGGAGGTGGACGCCCCGTCGTACGCCGCCTGCTGCGAGGCCCTGGCCGCCTTCGACGTGACGGGCGGGCTCGGCGAGGTCACCGCGCCCACGCTGGTGATCGCCGGGGCCGAGGACCCGGCCACGCCCCTCGACCACGCGCTCGTGCTGGCCGACGGCATCCCGGGAGCCTCGCTCACGGTCGTCCCGCGGGCGGCCCACCTGGCCGGCGTCGAACGTCCCGGCGCCGTCACCACCGCCATCGCCCGCCACCTGCGAGACGGCGGGCGGGAGGCCGGGATGCGCACCAGGCGCGAGGTGCTCGGCGACGCGCACGTCGACCGGGCGACCGCCGCGACCACCGGCTTCACCCGTGACTTCCAGGACTTCATCACCCGCTACGCCTGGGACGAGATCTGGAACCGGCCGGGGCTCGACCGGCGCACCCGCAGCTGTGTCACCCTCACCGCCCTCGTCGCCGGAGGGCACCTGGAGGAGCTGGCCATGCACGTCCGCGCGGCTCTGCGCAACGGGCTCACCCCTGACGAGATCAAGGAGGTGCTGCTGCAAAGCGCCGTCTACTGCGGGGTTCCGGCGGCCAACGCCGCCTTCGCGGTGGCCCGCCGCACGCTGGACGAACTTGGGCCGGATGGCCCCTGACCTTGGAAAATGCTTTAAGGTTGGCGGGTGGTTTTCGAGGAGGGATGGGCGGCTTCGCCCTTGCGGTGGTTGATGAACACGCTGGGCGACGCCCAGCTCGCCAGGATGAGCGCCGACCCCGGGATGGCGGCGGCGGTCGACCAGCACGCCGCGGTGCTGCGTGACGCGATCCCGCTCGACCGGGAGACGCTGGGCGACTACCTGCTCGGCTTCCTGGACGAGCTGCGGCACCGGGGATGGGTCTTCAGCGGCGAGCCGGACGCGCCGGCGCTCCGGCTGACGGCCGTCTGCTGGCTGGCGCGCGAACTCGGCCTGCTTGAGGACGGCCACCCGGCCTGACCGCCCCACCCGGCCGATCGCGCCGCCCGGCCGATCGCGCCGCCCGGCCCTCAGCGGCGCGACCCGGGCCCTCGCAGGCCGGGCCGGTCGAATCCGGCCTGCGGGCGGGGCAGGAAGAGGACCGTCACGGTCACTCCGGGGGCATGTCCGAGCGGGTGGTGGGCCCGCCCGGCATCGTCCGCACCTGCCTCGTCTCCTCGCTCATCGACCGGGCGTCCTCACGACCCCGCTGGTACGCCTCCGCGTGCGCCCTGGCCTGCGGCGCCTCGGCCTCGATACGGCCCAGCCAGCGCTCCCAGCGCTGCTGCATCGGCCGGATGAGCCCGCCCCCGATGCCGATGGCCGCGATCGCGCCGATGGTGGCGAGCACCGTGATCAGCACAGGAGTGGTGACGGTGGTGGCCACGCCGATCTGGTTGAGCGCGGCGATGATGCCCAGCGCCCAGATGAACACCGCGGCCAGAGTCGCCAGGAACCGGCCGTAGGACAACCCGCCGAGCGCGCCGGAGAGGATGTCCCTGACGGCCTTCGCGATGGCGCCGGCCACCACGATGATCACGATCGCCACGATGGCCTTGGGCAGCCAGCCCACCACGGAGGCCAGCAGCGCCGAGATCGGGTTGGGCCCGAAGACGTTGAAGGCTATCTGCAGGGTGACCAGCAGGATCGCGTAGTAGACGATTCTGGCGAGCAGGCTGCTGGCGGTGAAGTCGCTCCGCTCCAGCCAGCGGTGCACGCCGCTGCGGTCAACGACCCGCTCGAAGCCGACCCGTTCGAGCACCTTGTTGACGATCTTCTCCAGCAACTTCGCCACGATCCACCCGATGATGAGAATCACGATGAACGCGACCAGCTTCGGGACGAACGTTGCAATCTGCCGGAATACGTCCGAAAGTCCTTGGCCTATGTTGATGTCCACGGTTTCCTCCTCCGAGGAGCTGATGCAACGGCGCTACCCGGACCGCAACGGTCTATGCACACAGCGCCACCGAAAGCTCGCATAAGGCGATATATCGCTGTTCGGATGCCCTATAGGGTGATCACTATGCATCGAAGCCGCCTGTACGCCCTGCTGATCGACACACCAGCCGCCGAGGCCGACCAGGCGGCCGCCTTCTGGGCGGCGGCGCTCGGCGCCACCGCCCGGCCGCTCGAAGGGTACGAGCAGTTCATCTCGCTGCACGGAGCCGTCCCGGGCTTCGCCGTGGCCGTCCAGTCGGCCGACGACCCGCCCCGCTTCCACGTCGACATCGAGTCCGACGACGTCGAGGCCGAGGTCCGGCGCCTGGTCGCGCTCGGGGCCACCGAGGTGTCGCGGTGGCAGGAATGCCGCACGCTGCGCGCGCCCGGCGGGCACCTGATGTGCGTGCTGCCGGTGGAGAGCGACCGGGACGTGTTCGACGCCGAGGCGAAGACCTGGCCGTAACGGCGGATCAGGCCGGGCCGGACCTGGCAGCCTTCAGGTGAGCTGCCGCGGCCTGTTCGAGATGGACGAGGTCGGAGGCGACGGTGGCGAACGTGAAGCCCTCCGCCAGGCGCCGGGCTGCCTGCTCGCCGCCCGGGTTGTGGATGCCGGCCGCGATCCCGGCCCGCTCGGCGGTCGTCCTGACCTTCTCCAGGGCCTCCTCGAACGCCCCGGCCACCTCCGGGTCGCCAGGGAACCGGCCGCCGACGGCCAGGCACAGGTCGGACGGGCCGACGTACACGCCGTCCAGACCCGGGGTGGCGCAGATGGCCTCGATGTCGGCCAGGCCCTCCGGCGTCTCGATCATGGCCAGGACCAGCACGCTGTCGTCCGCCTCCGCAGGAGTGGGGCCGATCCGCAACATGGAGCGCATGGGGCCGTACGATCGGCGGCCCCCGGCCGGGTAGCGGGCGGCCGACACAGCGCTCGCCGCGTCCTCGGCCGTGTCGACCAGCGGCACGATCACGCCGCCCGCGCCGAAGTCGAGCGCCCTGCCGATGGCCGCGGGCTCGCCCGACTCCACCCGTACCAGTCCGGTCGAGCGGCCGCCGGCGTCGATGGCCATGAGGTTGCTCAGCAGCCCGGCGTTGCCGATCAGCCCGTGCTGGCCGTCCAGCGCGATGTAGTCGTACCCCAGCCTGGCCAGGCGCTCGGTGGCGATGGGCGCGTCCAGCACCACCCAGTAGCCGACGGCCCGTTCCCGGTTGCGGATCTTCCTGGCGAGCTCGGCGGCGGTCATGCGATCTCCTCTGCGCTGATGCGGATGTGCGTGCCGGCCGGCGGGGTCACCGGTTGTACGCCGGCATCGGGCCGCGGATCGCGTCGCCCACGGCGTCGCAGGCGGCGGCCACGTCGGCGGGCAGCGGCCCGGCCGCCAGCGCGGCCAGGTTGGCGCCGAGCTGGCCGGGGCCGGACGCGCCGAGCAGCACCGCGCTCACCACCGGCCTGCCGGTCAGCCAGCGCAGCGACAACTCGGCGAGCGGCATCCCGGCCGCGCGGGCGATCGTGCCGAGGTCCTCGACGGCCCTGAACAGCCCGGCGTCCCAGTACCGCTGCCGGTACATCGCCGCCAGCCGCGAGTCGCCGAAGCGGCCCCCCTCCGGCGCCTGGTCGAAGCGGTGCCGGCCGGTCAGCAGGCCGCCGCCGAGCGGGTTGTAGACCATCGTGCGCAGGCCGGCCGTGAGCGCGAACTCCGCGTACTCGTCCTCGATCCTCCTGCCCAGCAGGTTGTAGAGCTGCTGGGCGACCACGGGCCGTGGGGTGATCCCGGCGATCTGCCAGGCGGCGTAGTTGGACACGCCCAGCTCGCCGATCTTGCCCTCGGCGACCAGCTCGGCGACCGTGCCGAGGGTGTCCTCCAGCGGTGTCGCCCGGTCCGGCTGGTGGAGGTAGAACAGGTCGACGTGGTCGGTCCGCAACCGTCGCAGGCTGCCCTCCAGCGAGGCGCGCAACCCGGCGGGGGAGAGCGGCGCGTGCTCGCCGGCGTCCGGGTGCGGGATGCCGGCCTTGGTCGCCAGCACCACCCGGTCGCGGCGGCCGCGCAACAACGCGCCGAGGATCTCCTCGGCGGCGCCGCCCGCGTAGCCGTTGGCCGTGTCCACGCCGCTCACCCCGGCGTCGAGCGCGAGGTCCAGCATCCGCCCTGCCGTCCCGGCGTCCACGGTGTCGCCGAACGTCATGGTGCCGAGCACCGGTTCGGGGATCATGCCTCTTCCCTTGTCGTAGTCGGCCGGCCGTCGCGCCGGGCGGCCCGCCATGGCGGACCGCGGTCGCGGAGGGGGTGGGCGTGCTCTCCTGGCTGAGCCGTCCAGCCCTGTGACGCCGTGCTGAGGGTTCGCGTTCCTTGCGGGCAACTGTGGCATAGTGTGCGTGTTTCGTGCAATACTCGCCGCGTGATTCGCGCAGCTCCATGACGTTCGGAGGTGGGTGTGTGGGCCACCTTCCGGTGTTCGCCCTGGCCGACGACCTGTCAGGGGCGGCGGAGACGGCGGCCGTGCTCATGTCGCCCGAGCGCCCCGCACGCATCACGCTGTCGGGGCCGCCGTACGTCGCCATGCCGCCCGTCCTCGTCGCCGACCTCGACACCCGGCACCGTCCTGGGGCCGCGGCTCTGGTACGGGAAGCGCTCGCCTGGGCGGGGGACCGTCACGTCCTCATCAAGATCGACTCGCTGTTGCGCGGCGACATCGCCGCCACCGTCCACGCCTGCCTGACCACCCCCGCGCGCTCGGCGCCCGTGCCCGCCGTGCTCGCCTGCGCGCTGCCGCGGGCCGGACGCACGGTCGTGAACGGCGTACCGCTCATCCACGGGGTACCCCTGCGCGAAACACGCACCCGGCCCACCACCGGGTCCGCTGCCGGCGTTGTTCCCGCCACCGTGGCCGAGGCCCTGGGCGGGGTGCCGTCGGCGGGTGTCGGGCTGGACACCGTTCGTGCCGGCCGGGCCGCCCTCATGGAGGCGCTGGCCGAGGTGGCCGCGAGCGGGCGGGTGGCCGTGTGCGACGCGGAGACGGACGCCGACCTGGACACGATCGTCGCGGCCGCGCTCGCCGGCGACCCGGCGACCCGCCTCATCGGCGCCGGTGGCCTGGCCGCCGCCCTCGGCCGCGCCCTGAACACCGCCCCCGCGCCGTCCGGGTCGCCGTCTCCTCCGGACGGTGGATTGTCCGCGGGCGTGCCGGTCACCGGGCCGACGTCTCCTCAGGACGGCGGGCCGGCCGCGCTGCTCGTCGTGGTGGGCACGGCCGAGCCGGCGGCGGCGGAGCAGGCCAGGCTGCTCGTCGCGCACGGTGCCGAGCCCGTGACCCTCGACGCGGCAGACCTCGACACGGCGGACCTCGACACGGCGGATCCCGGCACGGCGGGTCCCCGTACGGCGGGGGAGCCGGTCGTGGGGCGGGTGCGGCGGGCGCTGGCCGGCGGGGTCGCCGTGCTGACCGTACGAGGATCGGCGCCGCCCGCCCTCACCGCCATCCTCGGCCGGACAGTACGTGAGGCGCTCGGAGCCACCCGTGCCGACCTGGTCCTGACCGGCGGGGAGACCGCGAGGAGGGTCCTCGACGCGCTGGACGTGCGCGAGCTGATCCCCGTGGGCCAGGTGCACCACGGCGCCGTGCACAGCCGAACGCCCGACGGCCGTTCCGTGGTCACCAGGCCGGGCAGCTTCGGCGGCCGGGACAGCCTCCTGCGCATCGCCGCCCATCTCAGGCCCGGGCGCTTCCCCACCACAACCATCGACGAAAGGCCGACATGAGCAGCACTCCTCTCATCGCCCTCACCATGGGGGACGGATCCGGCGTAGGGCCGGAGGTCGTCGTCGGCGCGCTCCTCGCCCCCGAGACCTCCGCGTTCTGCCGCCCGGTCGTCATCGGTGACGCGGCACGCCTGCGCAGGGCCGCCGGATTCCGCGGCCTGCGGCCGGAGGTGGTCGCGGTGGAGCGTGTGGGCGAGGCCGTCTTCGAACCCGGCCGGATCAACGTCATCGACCTCGGACTGCTGCCGGAGGACCTGCCGTGGGGCGAGGTGTCGCCGGTCGCGGGCCACGCGGCCTACGCGTACGTACGGCTGGCCGGCGAGCTGGCGACGTCGGGTGACGTACAGGCGATCTGCACGGCCCCCCTGAACAAGGAGGCGCTGCACGCGGCCGGGCACCTCTTCCCCGGGCACACCGAGCTCCTGGCGCACCTGACGGGGACGGCGGAGGTGTCGATGATGTTGTCGACGTCCAAGGTGAAGGTCATCCACGTCACCACGCACATCGGCCTCATCGACGCGGTCGCGCGCATCGAGCCCGGCCTGGTCGAGCGGACCATCCGCCGGGGTGAGGCGGCGATGCGCGGCTCGGGCGTGGCGCGCCCCAAGATCGGCGTGTGCGGCATCAACCCGCACGCCGGGGAGAACGGCCTGTTCGGGTACGGCGAGGAGGAGGAGAAGATCGTCCCGGCGATCGAGCTCCTGCGTGCGGAGGGCATGGACGTGCACGGCCCGCTCCCCGCCGACACCGCGTTCTTCCTGGCGGGCCGTGGCGACTACGACCTGGTCGTGGCCATGTACCACGACCAGGGGCACGGCCCGGTGAAGATCCTCGGCCTGGAGGCCGGGGTGAACATCACGGTGGGGTTGCCGGTGATCAGGACGTCGGTGGACCATGGCACCGCCTTCGACATCGCGGGGAAGGGCGTCGCCGACGCCGGTAGCATGATCGAGGCCCTCCGCCAGGCGGCAGAGCTGTCGTCCGCGCGGGGCGTGTGACGAGAGGGGACCATCGATGGGCCGCGCAGCGCAGGCTCGCCGCGACGAGATCGTCCGCCTGGCCACCACCACCGGGCTGGCCAGCGTCGAGGAGCTGTCGAGCCAGTTGGGGGTGACGGCCTCCACCATCCGCCGCGACCTGGCCCACCTGAAGGCGGCGGGGCTGCTGGCACGCACGTACGGCGGGGCGATGGCGGTCGTCACCCACCCGGAGGCGTCGCTGCGGCAGCGCATCGGGGAGGCGTTCGAGGCCAAGCGGGCCATCGCCGCCTGGGCCGCCGCGCAGATCCGCCCGGGGGAGACGATCCTGCTCGACTCGGGCTCGACGACGGGCGCGCTGGCCCACGAGCTGCGGCACGCCGCCGACCTGACGGTGGCCACCACGGGCCTGAACGCCCTGCAGGAGCTGGTGGGCGCGACCGGCGTGCACGTCGAGTGCCTGGGCGGCACCCTGCGTCACGTGAGCCAGGGCTTCGTCGGGCCGCTGGCGGAGGCGGCGCTGAGCAGGATGACGTTCGACCGGGTCTTCCTGGGCGCCGACAGCGTCACGGCCGAGGACGGCATCTGCGAGGCCAGCCTGCAGCAGACCCGCTTCAAGGAGCTGATGATGCAGCGCTCGCGCCACATCTACCTGCTGGTCCACGCCGCCAAGCTGGGCCGCCGCCCGTTCCACGCCTGGGCCCGCATGCCCGACACCTGGACCCTGGTCACCGACGCGTCGGCCACCCCGGAATCCCTCAAGCCGTTCATGGCGAAGGGCGTGGAGACGGTGGTCGTGGACCCGGGAACTCACGGGTAGCCAGGACGGCGGTGCGTTCGTCCGTGGAGATCGGGGACGTCAGCCCGGTGCCGGCGACACGGGACAACCAGAAGCCCCAGACCCCCGGCGTGTGCCGTGAGCTGGGGCTCTGAACGCTGGTCTGCCGGTGGACGATACTGGGATTGAACCAGTGACCTCTTCCGTGTCAGGGAAGCGCTCTCCCGCTGAGCTAATCGTCCTTGTGAGTGGTGAACTCAGAGCGGAAGACGGGATTCGAACCCGCGACCCTCACCTTGGCAAGGTGATGCTCTACCACTGAGCCACTTCCGCGTGCGCCGCACTTTACTTTAGCGGATCCCGAGAGGTCCGCCGGTCATCGAGGTGGAGACGGGATTTGAACCCGTGTAGACGGCTTTGCAGGCCGCTGCCTCGCCTCTCGGCCACTCCACCAGGAGTCTTGCTCCGAGCGGAAGACGGGATTCGAACCCGCGACCCTCACCTTGGCAAGGTGATGCTCTACCACTGAGCCACTTCCGCATGGACCCTCAGGCGACGTGCGCCCTGGTCACAGGAAAACCATATCGTCTTCCAGGAGTGCCCGTGCGCAGCGCGAGGCGGGTCAGGCCATTTTCAGTGGAGCACGCGCATGTCCTCGGCCTTCACGAACATCACCCGGTGCCCGAGCTGGATCTGGTGATAGCGGAGCCGGCCGGTGGTGGTGACGTGCCTCGACGGCTTGAAGGCGTTGGCGGCGTAGTAGGAGCCGGTGACCGTGTCGCCCAGCGTGTACGTCTGGCCGGTGCCGATCGTGTACGGGAGCGGCCGCAAGGGCTGGTGGGCGGCGAGCTTGTAGGCGGATTTCTCGGGATACGCCCGGCCGTACACCTTCACGTTGTCCTTCCGGGGCGTGACCAGGAGGCCCTTGGCGGGAATGGCGGTCGGAGCCGAGGCCGGGTTGTGGAACCACGCCTTCTGCCCCAGGTACCAGATGGCCGTCCAGTCGCCCCGGCGCTCCGCGACGGCGTAGCGCTGGCCGGTGGAGGCGCGGGCGCCGTGGTCGTACACGCTGCGGGTGGAGGCCTTGTTCCCGTGCTTGCCGACGTCCTTGACCAGGGGCGCCGACGCCTTGGGCGCCGTGTGCAACCAGACGGCCGAGGCGCCGTGCGGCGGGCACGCCCTGGCGGGCTTCGCGGCGTCGCAGCCGGTGAAGCGGGGACGGTGAGTGGTGTACGTCGGGCGGATGATGATGGACTCGCCGTTCTCGGCCGCCTGGAACGGCCGCTTCATGAGGTCGAAATAGTGTGCCCAGTCCCAGTACGGGCCCGGGTCCTCGTGCATGCCGGCGATCGTCGCCGGTGTGGTGCCCGGGACGTTGTCGTGGCCCAGGATGTGGGCGCGGTCGAGCGGGATGCGGTGCTTGGCGGCGAGGAACTTCACCAGCCTGGCCGAGGCCCGGTACATCGCCTCGGTGTACCAGGTGCCCCCCTTGGCCAGGTATCCCTCGTGCTCGATGCCGATCGAGCGGGTGTTGACGTCCCAGTTGCCCGCGTGCCAGGCGATGTCGTTGGTCGCGACGTGCTGGGCGACATGTCCGTCACGGGAGCGGATCGTGTAGTGCCAGCTCACGTACTTCGGGTTGCGGACCAGGGAGGGGATGCCCCGGTAGGCGCCCTCGGTGTCGTGGATGACGATGTAGTCGACGGATCGGGTGCGGCTCAGGCGGTCGTGGTTGCCGTAGTCGCGGTGCTTCTTCTTGCCGAAACGCCGGTGCGCGGCGGGCATCCACTCGCAGGCGAGCGAGGCGGGGCACTCCGCGTGGCGCGCCCCCGACTCCGCCTTGGCGCTGCCGTGGCCCTCGTCGGCGTTGACGGGCGCCCCGGTGCCGGCGTCGGTGCCGAAGTCGGGGCCGACATCGGCGTCGTCGCCGGTGTCCGCGCCGATCTGCTGCCCGTCCGTGAAGGGCGGGGGGTAGGCGTCGAGGTCGCTTTCGTGGTCGCCGATGAAGGGCGGCAGGTCGGGTACGGGGTCCAGCCGCACCAGGTGCCCGTCGTCGGTACGGCGTTCGGTGCCCTCCCGCATCACCGAGAACACCTCGTCGGCGAAGCGGCGGGCGGCGGCGGGGTCCTCCGAGCCCGAGTAGCGGGCGACCGCTTCGTACCAGTCGGCGGGGTCGGAACCGGGGTGGTCCTGGTAGGACGCGAGGAGGGCGGCGCCGGCCCTGATGTTCGCGGCCGGGTCGGTCCTGAGCCGGGAGGGCGCGACGCCGATGAGGCCGCCGGCCTGGGGGAGCGTCGCCGGCTGCGCCTCCTGTGCGGTCCGCAGCGCGGAGGAGGAGGGCGGCTCGGCGCGCGCGGTAGGCATGGGGCGGGCCTCGTCGCCACGGGCGTCGCCGAGCGCGTCCCCGACCGGGCCGCCGAGCGCCTCGGCGGGGAACGTGTCGACCAGGTGCATCGGCCCGTAGCCGCCCGCCGTGCTCGGCCGCCCGCCGTTGGCGTCCCAGCGGGACTCCAGGTACGCCACGCCGAGCAGCACACTCTCCGGCACCCCGTGCTCGCGGGCGGCCGCGGCGAAGTCGGCCTGCCTCCCCGGAGACGCGACGGCGCCGGCGGACCCCAGGCCGGCGGGCACGGCCGGAGGCAGGACGGGCACGGTCAGCGCGGTGGTGGCCAGGACGGCGGCGAGCCAGAGCTGCATGAACATCTCCCCCATGGATGTCACGACGCGACTACTCACCGTAACTGATCTCAGAAAGGGATGTGTCAGACGGGGCGGATGATACGCATGGGATTTGACTGGAGGGCGCCGGACGCGGCATCCCCTCGGTCGCGCGGGAACCGCCGCTGTGTCAGGGCCTGAGGGTGCCATGGCGGAGCGTTGGAGTTAGGTCCTGCCCGATTTCGGGCAGGATGATGGCGTGTCTCGCTCCAGAGCCGTAAGGTCCTCGTCTGTGCCACCGGCACGGCCTCCGTATGAAGATCTCATCGCTCACCTCACGAGGACGAGCCCGCTCGGCCCCGGCGAGGCGGCGCGCGTGGTCGCCGACGTGCTGGCGTACTTCTCGGAAACGACCGAGGAGTACGTCCGGCGCCGTCATGGCGAGCTGAAGGCGCGCGGCCACACGAACGACGAGATCTTCCCGAGGATCGCCGCCGAATTACGCGGCCGCCGGGTGGCCGCGCCGGAACTGTCGCTGAGACAGCTCCGCAGGATCGTCTACGGATGAACAGGAGACCTCGATGTGCGGAATCGTGGCCTACGTCGGCCCCAAAGACGCAGCCCCCATCCTGCTGGAGGGCCTGCAGCGACTCGAATACCGGGGCTACGACTCGGCCGGGGTCGTCGTGTCCAGCAAGGGGCTGAAGGTCCGAAAGGTCAAGGGGCGGGTGGCCGACCTGGCCAAGGTCGTGCCGGTCCGGTTCAAGGGCGGCCTGGGCATCGGGCACACCCGCTGGGCCACGCACGGCGTCCCCAGCGACGTCAACGCCCATCCGCACCTGTCCGCCGACCAGCGCATCGCGGTCGTGCACAACGGCATCATCGAGAACGCCGGAGAGCTGCGGGCCAAGCTGGAGGCCGACGGCGTGGTGTTCGCCTCCGAGACCGACACCGAGGTGCTCGCGCACCTGATCGCCCACGCCGCCGACGAGAACGACTCGCTGGAGGAGGCCGTCAGGAAGACGCTCAAGAGCGTCGTCGGCACGTACGGCATCGCCGTCATCGACGCCGAGCGCCCCGGCGAGGTGGTCGTGGCCCGCAACGGCAGCCCGATCGTGCTCGGCATCGGCGAGAAGGAGATGTTCGCCGCGTCCGACGTGGCCGCCCTGGTCCGCTACACGCGCCAGGTCGTGCACCTGGAGGACGGCGAGCTGGCCGTGCTGAAGGCCGACGGGTTCCACACCTTCGCCAGCGACGCCCGCGAGACGGCCAAGGAGCCGCTGACCGTCGACTGGGACGCCGGCCACTACGACACCGGCGGCTACGAGCACTACCTGCTCAAAGAGATCTCCGAGCAGCCCGAGACGATCACCCGGACGATGAGCGGCCGCCTCGACGAGCGCTTCAACGTCGCCCACCTCGGCGGGCTCAACATGGACGCCCGCGAGACGCGGAGCTTCCGCCGGGTGAAGATCATCGGTTGCGGCTCCGCGTACTATTCAGGACAGATGGGGGCGCAGCTCATCGAGGAGCTGGCGCGCATCCCCTCCGACGCCGAGCCGGCCAGCGAGTTCCGCTACCGCAACCCCGTCGTCGACCCCGACACCCTCTACGTCGCGATCAGCCAGTCGGGGGAGACCTACGACACGCTCGCCGCGGTGCAGGAGCTCAAGCGCAAGGGCGGCCGGGTCATCGGCATCGTCAACGCCGTCGGCAGCGCCATCGCGCGCGAGGTCGACGGCGGCATCTACCTGCACGCGGGCCCCGAGGTCTCGGTGGCCTCGACCAAGGCGTTCACCTCGACCACGGTGGCGTTCGCGCTGCTCGCGCTGCACCTGGGCCGGGTACGCGACCTGTCGCCTGCCGACGGCCGGCGCATCGTGGAGGGCCTGCGCCGGCTGCCCGGCCACGTCGAGGAGATCCTGGCGCAGGGCGACAAGATCGCCGAGCTGGCGCAGAAGTACGCCGACCACGCCGGCATGATGTTCGTCGGCCGGGTGCGCGGCTACCCGGTGGCCCGCGAGGGGGCGCAGAAGCTCAAGGAGATCTCCTACGTCCACGCGGAGGCCTATCCGGCCAGCGAGCTCAAGCACGGCCCGCTCGCCCTGATCGGCCCCGAGATGCCGACGGTCGCGATCGTCCCCGACGACGAGCTGCTCGACAAGAACCTCACCACGCTCGGCGAGATCCGCGCCCGCGGCGGGCGGGTGCTCATGGTCGGCCACCGCGAGCCCGGCCCGAAGCTGGCCGATGACGTCATCGTGATCCCGAAGAACGAGATCGAGCTCGATCCGATCCTGCTCACGATCCCGTTGCAGCTGCTCGCGTACCATGCCGCCGTGGCGCTCGGCCGCGACGTGGACAAGCCGCGCAATCTCGCCAAGAGCGTTACCGTCGAATAATTGAGCCGCAAATCAGCGACATTCCCCTCAGGGTAGTGTTATCCGGCTCCAAACGACATAAATTCGATACTGTGCGGCAGTTCGACCAGCAGCGGCCCCATCCCGCACGCATGTACGACTACATGCTCGGCGGGAAGGACAACTTCGCGGTCGACCGCCTGGCCCTCGACCAGCTCGCCGAGCTGGTCCCGGAGGCGGTCCCGCTGGCCCGCGCGAACCGGGCCTTCCTTCAGCGTGCCGTGCGCTACGTGGCCGCCGCGGGGGTCCGCCAGTTCCTCGACCTGGGCAGCGGGCTGCCGACCCAGGGCAGCGCGCACGAGGTCGCGCCCGAGGCCCGGGTCGTCTACGTCGATCATGATCCGGTCGTCGCCGCGCACTCCAGGGCCCTGCTCGATGACTCGGGCAGGGCCGTCTTCGTGGAGGCCGACCTGCTCGACGCCGGCGAGGTGCTGGCGCGGGCGGGCGCCCTGCTCGACCTGGCCGAGCCGGTCGGGGTGCTGCTGGTGTCGATCCTGCACTTCATCCCCGACACGGCCGGCCCGCAGAACGCGGTGGCGGCGCTGCGCGAGCGGGTGGCGCCCGGCAGCCACCTGGTGATCTCCCACGCGACGACGAGGGCCCGGACGGAGGACGGCGATCGCGCCAGGTTCCCCTCCCAGGGCTCGTCCGCCACGGGCGCCGACCGTCCGCCGTCCGAGATCCGCGCGTTCTTCGGCGACTTCCCGCTGGAGCCGCCGGGGCTCGTGCAGGCCACCGACTGGCGTCCCGACCGCCCCAAACTGGTGGGCGACTGGTCGCTGCCGTCGTCGCTGATGGCGGGGGTCGGCAGGAAACCCGGCTGACAGCGGTCCGGGAAGGCCTCCCGGGTCACGGCGGGCTTGGCGCCGCCCCGGCCGTACCTCGTACGAGAGCGCAGCGCGCCGATGCGACCCCGGTGTGTGACGCTTCGCGACAGGTCAATAACCTGGAGTGACGGGGGAGTTCGGGGAGGGGCGCATGCGGCGACGGCGGTTCTTGGCCCTGGGGCTGGGCGTGGCCGCGTGCGCGGCCGGCTGCGGCGCGCAGCGGTTCACCGGAGGCGCGTCCGTGCTGCGCACCCGGTTCTCGATCAATCCGGGCGGGCGCCGGTGGGCCCGCGCGGGGCACGTGTTCGCCGGCGTGGCCCGCGCCGCCGGGTACGAGACGGGCGAGGGCCCGCAGGTCACGGTGACCGGCCTGCCGGCGCTGGCCGCCGCCGAGCTCAACCAGGGGCAGAGCCTGCTCGACGCCGCCACCCCGCTGGCCAGGCTGGCCGGCGAGGTCGAGGTCGTCGTCGTGCCCGAGAACTCCCGGTTCAAGGACTTCGGCGACTTCGGCGCCGCCCTGCGCACCAGGCCCGGGCAGACGCTGCTGGCCGGCGGTCCGCAGGGCGATCCCGACCACCTGCTGTTCGGCCTGATCGCCAAGGGGCTCGGCGCCGACACCCGGCAGGTCGACTACACCGGCTACCCCACCCGCCACGAGGTCGTCGCCGCGTTGTCGTCCGGCAAGGCGGTCGCCGCCGCGGGCCGGGTCGCGGAGTGGCGCACGATCATCGGGCGCGGCCGGATCAGGGCGCTCGCGGTGTCCTCGGCCGAGCGGGTGCCGGAGCTTGACGTGCCGACGCTGCTGGAATCCGGCGTACGGGTGGATTTCGTGGACTGGATCGCGGCCTTCGGCGCTCACGACATGCCGGAGGAGAGCCGCGAGTCGGCCGTCGGCATGTGCGACGAGGTGACCCGCTCGCCCGGCTGGGAGGCGGCCTGCCGGGCAGCCGGGTGGGTCTCGATGCCGCTCACCGGCGACGACTTCGAGTTGTGGCTCGCATCCGAGGCCCGGCGCACGCGCGAGGTGCTGCGGGACCTCGGGATGGTCGACACGACCAAATCCACAATATGCAGGGGTGGTTGCGGGATCCGCCACTAGATGTAGGATCCTGGTCGTCGCTGGTTCGCCTCTCAGGAGGCGGAGCAAAAGGGAACCCGGTGCGATTCCGGGGCTGCCCCGCAGCGGTGAGCGGGAACGACCGCCGTCACATGCACTGGAGCGATCCGGGAAGCGACGGCCAGTAGGCGCCATGAGCACGCCCGCGAGCCCGAAGACCTGCCTGCGACGTGCCGGGCCATGCGCCCGGCGAGCAGTGTCCATGGCCTCGAGGGAGGGCCGGGGGCTGGTGCGGCCGTGGGTCCATGCCGCCGTGCTCTCGCGTGCCCTCACGGGGATGAGCTCGCGAGGAGAGAGCACGTGACGCAGATCGTCGATGTCGACCGCCGCCTGGCCATCGAGGAGGCCGCCGCCCGGGTGATCACCGATCCGGCCGGCTCCCGGATCGCCGCCGGCCTGCTGGCCGAGGAGATCGCCGACGAGGCGGCCGGGCACGGGGTACGCTCGTTCTCCGAGTCGGTCGCGGCCACCCACGCGGCGGGGCTGGTCCAGGACGGGCTGGCGGAGTTCGTCGCCGCGCACGCCGCCGAGCTGGACGCGCTGATCTGCGCGGAGGCGGACGACCGGTTCGAGTATTTCGGGTTGCGCACGGTCTATGACCGCTACCTGCTACGCCACCCCGAGAGCCGTAAGGTGCTGGAGCGGCCGCAACACTTCTTCCTCCGCGTGGCCTGCGGGCTGGCGGAGTCGGTCGCCGAGGCGGCCGAGCTCTACGCGCTGATGTCCAGCCTGTCCTACCTGCCGAGCTCGCCCACCCTGTTCAACGCGGGCGCGCGCCGGCCGCAGCTGTCGTCGTGCTTCCTGCTCGACTCGCCGCGCGACGAACTCGAGGGCATCTACGACCGGTACGGGCAGGTCGCCCGGCTCTCCAAGTACGCCGGGGGCATCGGCATCTCCTGGACCCGCGTGCGCTCGCGCGGCTCCCTCATCAGGGGCACGAACGGCCACTCCAACGGCATCGTGCCCTGGCTGCGCACGCTCGACGCGTCGGTGGCGGCGGTCAACCAGGGCGGCCGGCGCAAGGGCGCGGCCTGCGTCTACCTGGAGACCTGGCATGCCGACATCGAGGAGTTCCTGGAGCTGCGCGACAACACCGGCGAGGACGCCCGCCGCACCCACAACCTCAACCTGGCCAACTGGGTGCCCGACGAGTTCATGCGCCGTGTGGAGGCCGACGAGCCCTGGTCGTTGTTCGACCCCAAGGACACGCCCGACCTCACGGACCTGTACGGGGAGGAGTTCACCGCCGCCTACCGCGCGTACGAGGCGGCCGGGCGCCACGTCCGTCAGGTCCCCGCCAGGACCCTGTACGGCCGGATGATGCGCACCCTCGCCCAGACCGGCAACGGCTGGATGACCTTCAAGGACGCCGCCAACCGCACCTCCAACCAGACCGGACGCCCCGGCAACGTCATCCACCTGTCCAACCTCTGCACCGAGATCCTCGAGGTCACCAGCGACGGGGAGACGGCCGTGTGCAACCTCGGCTCGGTCAACCTGGCCGCCTGCCTCGCGGGCGGCGACGTCGACTGGGAGCGGCTGCGCCGGACCGTACGCACGGCCGTGCGTTTCCTCGACCGCACCATCGACCTCGGCTTCTACCCGACGCCCGAGGCCGAGGCGGCCAACAGGCGGTGGCGGCCGATCGGGCTCGGCGTCATGGGCCTGGCCGACGTGTTCTTCGCGCTGCGGCTGCCGTTCGACTCGCCGGCGGCGCTGGAGTTGTCCACGCGGATCGCCGAGGAGATCGCGCTGGCCGCCTACGACACCTCGGCCGACCTGGCCGCCGAGCGCGGAAGGCACCCGTCGTACGCCGACACCCGGGCCGCCGGGGGAGTGCTGCATCCCGATCACTACGTGGCGAGCACGCCGCGCTGGGACGCCCTGCGCGACAAGATCGCGACGACCGGCCTGCGCAACTCCCTCATGATCGCCATCGCGCCGACCGCCACGATCGCCTCCATCGCCGGCTGCTACGAGTGCATCGAGCCGCAGGTGTCCAACGTGTTCAAGCGCGAGACGCTCTCGGGCGAGTTCCTGCAGGTCAACCGCTATCTGGTGGCCGACCTGCAGGCGCGCGGACTGTGGACGCAGCGGATGCGCGACGACATCAAGCGGGCCGACGGCTCGATCCAGTCGATCCCCGGCATCCCCGACGATCTCAAGGCCCTCTACCGCACGGCCTGGGAACTGCCGCAGAAGGCGCTGATCGACCTGGCCGCCGCGCGCCAGCCGTACATCGACCAGTCGCAGTCGCTCAACCTTTTCATGGCCGGTCCGACGATCGGCAAGTTGTCCTCGATGTACGCCTACGCCTGGAAACGGGGCCTGAAGACGACGTACTACCTGCGTTCGCGCCCCGCCACCCGCATCGCCCAGACGACGGTCCCCGCGGGGGGCGAGCCCTCCGCGACCCCCCAGGAATCGCGGAGCGACTTTGCCGCGCTGTCCGCCTCCGCGACGGCTGACGCCGCCGCGTGCTCGCTCGAGAACCCGGAAACCTGCGAAGCCTGCCAGTAAGGAGCCCGTCGTGCTGCTCGACCCCGGAATGGACCTGACCCTGCGCCCGATGCGCTACCCCGACTTCTACGAGCGTTACCGCGCGGCCATCCGCAACACGTGGACGGTCGAGGAGGTGGACCTGCACACCGACCTGGCCGACCTGGCGAAGATGACGCCGCAGGAACGGCACCTGATCAACCGCCTGGTCGCCTTCTTCGCGACCGGCGACTCCATCGTGGCCAACAATCTCGTGCTCAACCTCTACCAGCACGTCAACGCCCCCGAGGCGCGCCTGTACCTCAGCAGGCAACTGTTCGAGGAGGCCGTGCACGTGCAGTTCTACCTGACCCTGCTGGACACCTACCTGCCCGACCCCGACGAGCGGGTGAAGGCCTTCGCCGCGATCGAGCACATCCCGTCGATCCGGGACAAGGCGGAGTTCTGCTTCAAGTGGATCGACTCGATCAACGGCCTCCAACGGCTGGAGACGGCGGCCGAGCGCCGCCAGTTCCTGCTCAACCTCATCTGCTTCGCCGCCTGCATCGAGGGCCTGTTCTTCTACGGGGCCTTCGCGTACGTGTACTGGTTCCGCTCCCGCGGCCTGCTCAACGGCCTGGCCACCGGGACGAACTGGGTGTTCAGGGATGAGTCCATGCACATGGAGTTCGCGTTCAGCGTGGTCGACACGGTCAGGGCCGAGGAGCCCTCGTTGTTCGACGACGAGCTGGGCGAGCAGGTCACCGCCATGCTGGAGGAGGCGGTGGCCGCCGAGCTGGCCTTCGCGGAGGACTTGTGCGGGGACGGCATGATGGGCATGGGGGTGACGCAGATGCGCCACTACCTGGAATATGTCGCCGACCGGCGGCTGGTCCGGCTGGGACTGCCGAGAAGGTACGGTTCGGCCAACCCGTTCGGGTTCATGGAGTTGCAGGACGTGCAGGAGCTGGCCAACTTCTTCGAGCGGCGGGTCTCCGCTTACCAAGTGGCGGTTGAGGGCAATGTGAGTTTTGACGAGTCTTTCTAGTACATAGGGGGTAGTGAGTGCAGTCTCCGGCGGGCTGGCCCATCCTCGCCATCGCGGTGATCGGCTCGGTTCTCCTGGTGGAAGTGGTCCGGCGGGTGCTGAACCGGGTGGGGCGCAAGTGGGCGCTCGCCCGGCACCTCGTGGAGCACTGCACCTGGCCCGCGTTCGCGGTGGCCGTCGTGGTGGCGTGCAACCTGGTGTTCGGGCCGGGCATGCTCGGCCCGGCGCCTGGCGAGCGCGCCCTGGCCGCATCGGTCGAGCACGCGCTCGGCCTGGTCACGATCGCCGCGGTCACCTGGCTGATCGTGCAGGCCACGTACGCGCTGACGGACGTCGCGCTCGACCGGCTGGTCCAGGTCGAGGGGGAGCGCAACCGCCGGGCGCGGCGGATCATGACGCAGATCGCGCTGGTCCGCCGCATCGCCTCGGCCGCCTTCATCGTGATCGCGCTCGGCGCCATGCTCTTCTCCTTTCCCCAGATGCGGGCGCTCGGCGCGGGGCTGCTCGCCTCGGCGGGCATCGCCGGCGCCGTCGTCGGCATCGCCGCACAGCCGACCATCGGCAACGCGCTGGCCGGGCTCCAGCTCGCCTTCAGCGACGCGCTCCGCCTGGAGGACGTGGTCGTGGTCGAGAAGGAGTGGGGCAGGATCGAGGAGCTCACGCTCACGTACGTCGTGGTGCGGCTGTGGGACGAGCGGCGGCTGGTCCTGCCGGTGTCGTACTTCACCCAGAACCCGTTCGAGAACTGGACCAGGCATGGCAGCCGGGTGCTCGCCGTGGTCTTCCTGCGGGTGGACTGGTCGGTGCCGGTGCCCAAACTGCGGGAGGCACTGTACGCGTTCCTGCAGGACAACCCGCTGTGGGACCAGAAGGACTGGACCCTCCAGGTCACCGACGTGCTGCCGAACGGGCTGGTCGAGGTGCGCGCCCTGATGAGCGCCGCCGACTCGGCGTCGGCCTGGGACCTCAAGTGCGACGTGCGCGAATTCCTCGTCGAGCACGTACGCGAGAACTACCCGGACGCGCTGCCCCGTTTCCGCGTCGACACTCCGGAGACGCGCGCCGGAATGAGCTGGACCGACGACCGCGACCGGCGATAAACAGGTGGCATTCGCGCCGATCACGGGTTTACCGTAAGGATGTCAACGACGGCCGACGACCGGCAGAAAGGGCGGCGACATGCGCGAACTGGGCACCATCCGACCGTCGGCGGCCCGTCCTGAGCTGCGGCGGAGGCTTTCCGGATAATCTTTTCCCGGGATTTCCAGAAAGCCGTCTCGAGGATGTCGAGGCGGCTTTTTCATGCGCGACCGAGTGTGGGGCAGTTTGGCCGTCCGCCTGCTTTGGGAGCAGGAGTGACGCAGGTTCGAATCCTGCCACTCGGACGGCGGCCCTGAAAGAACAGGGCCGCGGGCCACGGCCTGACCGGAGGGATTGGCGACCCCCGGCCGGACCACGCCCTCACCCCGGGCCGGCCCACGCCAGCCGGGCCCGGGGTCCAAGCCGTTACGCATCGTCCGGTCGCTGCCGCACCTTGGCGTAGTGCCGGGCGGCTCGCGCACGGTTGCCGCAGCCAGGTGAGCACCACTCGCGTCGTGGCGTGTCGTGGACGAAGTGCAGCACACAGCCCGGGCCGCGGCAGGCACGTAGCTGGTGACGCAGTGGCCCGGCGAACAGGTCGGCAGCGTCTTCGGCCAGTGCGGCGAGCGCGGCGGCGACACGGCGACCCGAGCTGCGCACCGTCGTGTGCGGCTCGGGGGCGGTGCGCAACTCCCGCCAGCGCGGGGTCTGACGCGTGTGGCGGTTGAGGGTGGCGACCGCGTCCGGATCGAGCGCACGGTCGTTCACGGTCGCGGTGACGAGGGTCAGGATGGCGTCCCGGAGTTCCCTGGCGAGGTGCAGGTCGTGGTCGGTCACGCCGTGAATGTCGGCGTCGTCGAGCTGGACCGTGAGGCGCGGACGCATGTCGCGCAGCCATGCGCTCAGGTGCTCGACGCTCTGCAGACCGTCCTTGGGCCGACCTCTCACCGCGTATGCGGTGTTGCCGAGTTCGATGGGCGGCGGTTCGCCGAGGAGGGGAGCACCGCCACCCGCAAGGTGTGCCATAGCCATGCTTCTAACGCTATCTCCAGGTTGACACCGTTAAAAACGTCTGCCATCTTCTAATGGCACAGCGCGCAGGAAACCGTTAGAAACACGCCTTCCGTTGTCGGCACCCGATCGCGTTCACACTGGAGATCCCACATGAGTACACCGGCCCTGAAGACCGGGCATATCGGCCTGAACGTCACCGATCTGGCACGTTCCACCGCCTTCTACCGCCAGGTCTTCGATTTCGAGATCCTGGGCGAGCAGGCCGACGGCGACCGCAGCTTCGCCTTCCTCGGCCGCGACGGTGCCCTCCTGGTCACGTTGTGGCAGCAGAGCGGCGGCACGTTCGCCACCGACCGGCCCGGACTGCACCACCTGTCGTTCCAGGTGCCCGACATCGAGGCGGTCCGCCACGCCGAGGCGACCCTGCGCGAACTCGGTGTCCGGCCGCTCCACGACGGGATCGTCCCGCACGGCGAGGGCGTGTCCTCCGGAGGCGTCTTCTTCACCGACCCGGACGGCATCCGCCTGGAGATCTACGCGCCGACCGGCGCCGACACCGCACCGGCGCCCACGCAGGGCGCCCCGACCTGCGGATTCTTCTGACAGACCCGCCCATGCCCGGGCCGCAAACCGCGGTCCGGGCCGAGCGCCGAAGGGAATCGTTCATGCTTCACCCAGGCGAACATGAAGTACAGCGCCGTGCCGGTCTGACCGTCGACGGCTGGGGGTCGGCCGGAGTAGGGGCGGCCATCCCGCCCGTGGCGGCAGAGTTCGTCGGCCGGCAGCGTCTGGGGGTGATCGCAGCCGCCGATGACACCGGCGCGGCGTGGGTCAGCGTGCTCACCGGCCCGCCTGGCTTCATCACCGCCCCCGACGACCGCACCATCGTCGCGGACCGGCTGCCCGGCGCCGGCGATCCGCTCGCGGGCCGTTTCGAGAACGAGCGGCAGGTGGGCATGCTGTTGATCGAGCCGGCCAGCCGGAAACGGATGCGGGTCAACGGCCGGGCCCGCAGGCATGAGAGCCGGCTCCTGGTACGCACCGAACAGGTGTATTCCAACTGTCCGAAATACATCCAGACCCGCGCCTACGTTGACGACTCGCCTTCAGCGCCGCGGACGACACGCATGGGCACCGAGCTGACCGCCGAACAACAGCAGTGGATCCGCGCCGCCGACACCTTCTTCATCGGCACGTACGCGGCGGGTATGGGTGCTGATGTGTCACACCGAGGTGGCAACCCCGGCTTCGTCGCAGTGACCGGCGGCCGCCGGCTCGCCTGGCCTGACTACGACGGCAACTCGATGTACATGACGTTGGGCAACCTCGAGCTCGAACCGCGCTGCGGGCTGCTCTTCCTGGACTGGGAGAACGGCCACACCCTGCACCTGACCGGACGCGCCCGGGTCGACTGGGACCGGGCCCGGTCGGCCGCGGTTCCCGGCGCGCACCGCCTCATCGACTTCGACGTCGAAAGAGTCGTCCAGATCACCGGTGGCGGCCTCCCGCGGTGGTCCTTCGGCAGGTACTCGCGTTTCAATCCGACCTGAACACCCGACAGATGAAAGAGAACCATGCGCGTCCGTGTCGACATGACCCTGTGCCAGACCCACGCCCAGTGCGTGTTCGCCGCCCCGGCGGTGTTCGCCCTCAACGACGATGACGAGCTGGTGTACGACGCCACGCCTGCCGACGCGCTGTGGCCTGCCATCGAGGAGGCCGCTCGTGCCTGCCCCGTGCAGGCCATCTTCCTGGACGGGGACTGACCGATGCGCCGCATCGCGATCCGGCCACCTCGCCGAACACCCTGGCTTGAACCCGCTCCGCGGTCATTTGCGCCCCTTCGCCCTCTTTCTAGCAGAGCGGGCTACGCCATCATCGGGGCGCGCGGTCGGCCGCCGTGATGGCCCGCAGCATGTACGGGTGCAGCAGCTTCGCCCGCTGCCGCGGGATGCCGCCGGCCAGGGCCGCCTCGGCCAGCGCGTCTCTCAGCCATTCCACGTCCACGGGCCGGCCGTCGTCCCGCCTGAGCAGCGGCTCCCCGGCGGTCCGGCCCGACGAGAGCGCCTCCAGCAGCGGCCGCGCCGGCGGCGGCACGGGGAAGGCCACGATGTCGCCGCGGCTGTCGTGCACGGTGACGATGGCGAGCTCGCCGCCGGCCACTAGGTGCAGGTCCTGGGGGGTCAGCTCGGCCAGGGCGCCGGCGGCGGCGCCGGTGGCGTCCAGCAGCGCGACGGCCGCGGCCTCGGCCTGCCGGCCGTCGGCGGCCAGCCGGGCGACGCCCCGGCGCAGCAGCCGGCGGTCCTCCCGGGTGAGCACACCGGTGCCGGAGCCGGCGACGCGGTCGTGGCGTACCGCGCCGGAACGCCAGGCGAAGGCGTAGAAGGAGGACAGCACGCCGCGTCTCCTGCTCACCGTCGCGTTCGCCAGGGGCTTGCCGGGCACGCGTACACCGATGGTGAGGGCGCCGGCGCGCGCCGCGTCACAGTAGGTTTCGAGGTGGGCTCCGGTGACCGCGAGCAGCTCGACGGACGGCTCGGCCTCGCGCAGCCAGCGCAGGAACGCGGCCAGGACCCGCAGGCGGACCTGCCTGGTGGCCGCGGACGGCCTTTCCCGCAGCCAGGCCGCGGCCGTGCGCCAGGTCAGCGGGTCGAGGGAGTCGAGCAGGTCGACGTCGTCGCCGGGCACCTCGCCCGCGTCCTGGGGGCCGCGGCGCGGGCGCAGCCCGGCGATCTGCCCGATGCTGGCCGCGGCCGCGCTCGCGCCCGGGCCTCCGTCGCCGGAACCTAAGGCCCTGCCGGCCGGTGGGGTGCTCTGTGCTCGACCGGCGGTCCCTGAGCCAGGCAGATCAGTCATGATCTTGATCATCTCACGGAGCTCGCCTCGCTCGCGTCCTCCTTCAGGACCTGTTTGCGAAGAACGCCGCCATCGTACGGGAGTCACCCCGGGCGAGACACGAGGATTGAACAAGCTGTTCGTCGCTGCTCAAGCGCGACGGGCCAGAGGCCGCGGGCGCCGGGCGGGCGGAGTTGTCCCGGATGTTGCGCGCCGTCCGCGATGCCCTCGCCTGACCGTTCGCTCAGGGGGCGTAGCCGAGCACGTGGTCGCGCAGCAGGCGGCCGATGTCCGGATCGCCGCGGTCGAAGGCCTCGACGAGGGGCTCGTGGTCGGCGGCGTTCTCGTGCGGCCGCATCCTGAACAGCCGGATCGACACGTGCGTCCACACCTCGATGCCCAGCGACTCCCACACCGAGACCAGCACCGCGTTGCCGGACGCGGCCACGATCTCGCGGTGGAAGCCGACGAGGTGGCGCACCTGGCCGTCGAGCGAGCCGGCGGCGGCCGCCTCGTGCATGCGGGCGACGTGCGCCCGCAGCGCGGGGACGGACGGGCTGCCCAGGCGGGTGGCGGTCTCCTCGAGGGCCGCCCGCACCTGGTAGACCTCGCGCAGGTCGGCCGGGGTGAAGCCGCGGACCCGCGCGCCCTTGTTGGGGGAGGACTCGACCAGCCTGAGGGCTTCGAGCTCGCGCAGCGCCTCGCGTACGGGCGCCTGGCTGACCTGGAGCTCGGCGGCCAGCCGGCGCTCCACGATGCGGTCACCGGGCCCCCAGCGGCCGCTGATCATGCCCTCGACCAGCACGTCGCGGATCTCGTCACGCAGCGGCGGCCGCGCCACAGGCTCCACGGAGAAGTCCTTTCGTCATATGATCGATCATAGGGTGTTTAATGGAAGCATGCAGAGAGATCTGGATCCTCAGGAGACCGCCGAATGGCTCGAGTCGCTCGAGGCGGTCCGGCGGGAGGCCGGTCCCGATCGGGCCGACTACCTGCTGCGCAGGCTGGCCACGAGCACGCGCTACCTCAACACGGTGCCCACGGCGGAGGAACCCGCCTACCCGGGCGACCTCGCGCTGGAGGAACGCGTCGCGGCCTACGACCGGTGGAACGCCGCGGCCATGGTCACCCGGGGCGCCAAGCTGGGGCTCGGCGGTCACCTGGCCACCTACGCCTCGGCCGCCTGGCTCTATGAGGTGGGGTTCAACCACTTCTTCCACGCCGGCCACGACCAGGTCTATTTCCAGGGGCACGCCTCTCCGGGCGTCTACGCCCGCGCCTTCCTGGAGGGACGGCTGAGCGAGGAGCAGCTCGACCTGTTCCGCCGCGAGCCCGAGGGAGGCCTGCCGTCCTACCCGCACCCGAGGGCCATGCCCGGCTTCTGGCAGTTTCCCACCGTGTCGATGGGGCTCGGCCCGCTCAACGCGATCTACCAGGCCAGGTTCAACCGCTACCTGCACAACCGCGGCATCAAGGACACCTCGCGCAGCCATGTCTGGGCCTTCCTCGGCGACGGGGAGATGGACGAGCCCGAGTCCACCGCCGCCCTCACGCTGGCGGCACGCGAGGGCCTCGGCAACCTCACCTTCGTGATCAACTGTAACCTCCAGCGGCTCGACGGCCCCGTCCGCGGCAACACCCGTGTCGTTCAGGAGCTGGAGAGCGTCTTCAGAGGCGCCGGCTGGCACGTCGTCAAGGCGCTGTGGGGCCACGAGTGGGACGACCTGCTCGGCTCCGACGAGCTGGTGGCCAGGCTCGGCGAGGTGCCCGACGGCCAGTTCCAGACGTACGCCGCCTCGTCCGGCGCCTACATCAGGGAGCACCTGTTCCACGGCCTGGACGTGCCCCACTCCGATGAGGACCTGCGGCGCGTCGTCGGCGGGTCGCGGGCCGGCCACGAGCCGCGCAAGGTGTACGCGGCCTACCGCAGGGCGCTGGAGCACACCGACGCGCCCACCGTCGTCCTCGTCCAGACGGTCAAGGGCTGGACGCTCGGCGCCGGGATCGAGGCGCGCAACGCCAACCACCAGATGAAGAAGCTCACGCAGGACGAGTTCCGCGTCATGGGCGAGCGGCTCGGCCTGCCCGTCCCCGCCGGGGCGCTCGACGGCGAGCTGCCGCCCTACCTGCACCCCGGCCCCGACTCGCCCGAGGCACGCTACGTCGCCGAGCGGCGATCCGCCCTGGGCGGGCCGGTACCCCGGCGCGCGGTCTCCCACCGCCTCCTGCCGCAGCCCAGCGCGCGGCCCTTCCGCGCCCTGGCCAAGGGCTCGGCGCAGCCGGTGGCCACCACGATGGCGTTCGTCCGGCTGGTCAAGGACCTGATGAAGGAGCCGGAGACCGGCCGGCGCTGGGTGCCGATCGTGCCCGACGAGGCCAGGACGTTCGGCATGGAGTCGCTCTTCCCCACCGCCAAGATCTACTCGCCCCACGGCCAGCGTTACGACGCCGTCGACAGGGAGCTGCTGCTGTCGTACAAGGAGGCGGCCGACGGGCAGATCCTCATCGAGGGCATCACCGAGGCGGGGTCGATGGCGTCGTTCACCGCCGCGGCCTCCAGCTACGCCACCCACGGCGAGCCGATGATCCCCTTCTACATCTTCTACTCGATGTTCGGCTGGCAGCGGACCGGCGACCAGATGTGGGCCCTGGCCGACCAGCTCGGCCGCGGATTCCTCATCGGCGCGACCGCCGGGCGCACCACGATGACGGGGGAGGGGCTGCAGCACGCCGACGGGCACTCGCAGCTGCTCGCCTCGACCAACCCCGCGTGCCTGGCCTACGACCCCGCCTTCGCGTACGAGGTGGGGGTGATCGTTCGTGACGGCCTGAAACGCATGTACGGCCCCGCGGCCGAGGACGTGTTCTACTACCTGACCCTCTACAACGAGCCGAAGCCGCAGCCCGCGATGCCCGAGGGGGTCGAGGAGGGCATCGTCAGGGGCATCTACCGCTACTCCGCCGGAGGCGGGGCCGCCCACCTGCTGGCCAGCGGCACCGCGATCCACTGGGCGCTGGAGGCGCAGCGGCTGCTGCGGGAGGAGTACGGCGTCGGCGTCGACGTGTGGTCGGTGACCTCGTGGAGCGAGCTGCGCAGGGAGGCCATGACCGCGACGGGCGTGCCCTACCTGCGCCAGGCCATGGCGGAGACGAGCGGGCCGGTGATCGCGGTCAGCGACTGGATGCGGGCGGTGCCCGACCAGATCCGGCCCTGGATCGACCGGCCGTGGACGTCGCTCGGCACCGACGGGTTCGGGCTTTCCGGCCCGCGCGAGGACGTACGCCGCCACTTCGGGGTGGACCCGCGCTCGATCGCGGACGCGGTGCTCAAGGCGGTCGAGGAGTAGGGCTGCCCGCCTGGTCCGGCCGGGCCGTCCGATATATTGCGAAATGCCGTGATCACCAGGGTCGAGGAGGAGACATCCATGGACGCCGATCAGTTCTTCGACCGGCACCTCGACCGCGTCCCGATCCTCGGCATCTTCCGCAACCTCGACCCTGACGCGACCGTGGCGATGTGCGAGCGAGCCTGGGAGTTCGGGGTCGAGCTCATCGAGGTGCCCGTGCAGACGTCCAGCGCGCTGCCGTCACTCCGGGCGGCCGTCGAGGCCGCGAAGGAGCGCGGGAAGAGCGTCGGTGCGGGAACGGTGACCACGGCCGCCCAGCTGCTCACGGTGCACGACCTGGGGGCGGCGTTCACGGTCGCGCCCGGGCTGCACCCAGAGGTCGTCGCAGAATCGCGCCGCCTCGGGCTGCCGCACCTGCCGGGCGTGGCCACCGCCACGGAGATCGCCGCCGCCCTCGCGCACGGCTGCACCTGGCTCAAGGCGTTCCCCGCCAAGCAGCTCGGGGCCGGCTGGATCACCGCCCAGCTGGCGCCGTTCCCTTCCGTCCGGTTCGTCGCCACCGGAGGAATCGACGCCACCAACGCGGCCGGCTTCCTGGCGGCGGGGTGCCGCGCCGTGGCCGTGGGGTCGGCGCTCAACGATGACGAGGCGCTGGCCGAGCTGCGCGCGAGCATTCCGGCGTGACGCCACTCCTGCACTGAATCCGCAAAGGGCGCGGGCGCGAAGCCGGCGCCCCTTCGATTGGAACGCTCCAAAGCTTGAGCCTCTTGCGCCTGACGAACCGTATGGCGTACGGTACGCCGTACGACAACTCTGGAGGAATCCTTGACCGACATCCGGCCCTTCCGCCTCGAAACCGCCCAGGCCGACCTCGACGACCTGGGCGCGCGGCTCGATCGGGTGCGCTGGCCGGACGAGGTGCCCGGCCACGGCTGGCGCCACGGCGTGCCGCTCGCCCACCTCAAGCGCCTGGTCGAGCACTGGCGCACCGGCTACGACTGGGAGGCGGCGCGGGCCGAGCTCAACCGGCATGACCAGTTCGTCACCGAGATCGACGGGCAGCGCGTGCACTTCCTGCACGTCCGCTCCGCGGACCCCGGCGCGCTGCCGCTGCTGATCACCCACGGCTGGCCCAGCTCCCCGGCCGAATACCTCGACGTGATCGAGCCGCTCAGCCGCGACTTCCACCTGGTCATCCCGTCCCTGCCGGGCTACGGCCTGTCGGGGCCCACGCGCGAGACCGGATGGGGCTCCACCCGCATCGCCCGCGCCTGGCTGGAGCTCATGACCCGGCTCGGCTACGAGCGCTTCGGCGTGCAGGGCGGCGACTGGGGCACGTGGATCTCGCGCGAGGTCGGCGTCCTCGCCCCTGACCGGGTCGCCGGGATGCACGGCAACGGCATCATCTGCTTCCCTATCGGCGCGCCCGGCGAGTTCGACGGGCTGAGCGAGGTCGAGCAGGAGCGTCTGGCCTTCCGCGAGAGCTACATGACCGAGCAGTACGCCTACAAGCTCATCCAGTCGGCCCGCCCGCAGACCTTCGCCTACGGCATGGCCGACTCGCCGGTGGCGCTGCTGGCCTGGTTCGCCGGCGTCTACCACGAGTGGAGCGACACGGACATCGACACCGACCGGCTGCTCACCACGGTCATGCTCTACTGGCTGACCAACACCGCCGGCTCGGCCGCCCGGTCCTTCGTCGAGACGCCCGACACCGAGACGGACACCGGCGTCGAGTGGGAGCTCAAGCCCGCGACCGTGCCCACCTCGATCTCGGTCTTCCCGAAGGACATCCTGCGGCCCATCCGGCGCTTCGCCGAGCGCGACAACAACATCGTCGGCTGGGTGGAGCACGAGCGGGGCGGCACGTTCGCCGCCCTGGAGCAGCCGGAGACGTTCGTCGCCGACGTGCGCGCGTTCTTCGCGGCCCTGCGCTGAGCGGGCGCTCCCGCCCGGCCCGGCCGCCCGTCATGACCGCCGGGCGGGCTGGCTCCTCCTTGGCGTACTGGGCGGCCTGGAGGCGGTACATCGCGGCGTACGTCCCGCCCGCGCGCCAAGCCGCCGGATACCGTGGGCTCGTCCGGCAGCTCGGCTACCTGCCGGACGAGCAGGTCGACGGCCTGGCGGCCCGGCTCGGCGACGGTGTGCCGTCATGTCCCGACACGGTAGGGAACCGGACAAGAGTCAGGATTGGACGTTCTCGCACCCTGGCTGTCAGAAAAGGCTCTCCCGCTGGGGCAGGTCGATCACCCCGGTGAGCGCGAGCAGCCCCAGCAGCACCAGCGCGGCGAGGACGGCCCATGTGACGGGATGGCCGAGGTTGAGCGTCCAGGTCGCGCCGATCCTCGCGGGCACGAGCAGGGCCGCGTCGTGCCGGTTGAGGTAGACGGTGCCGCCGACGAACCAGTGGCGGTCGTCGTCACGCTGCGTCGCCCCGGTGTCCTCGGCGTCCTCTCCCGGCAGGGCCGGCAGCCGGTGCCCGCCGTGGCCGACGCGGATCTCCCGGACGACCCAGGCCACGAGCAGCGCGACGAGCGGGACGTACGCCGCGATCCGCCAGGCGGGTGACGGCGGGACCAGCTGCCACAACTGCAGGGACACGACCAGCAGCCCGAGGTTGAGGCAGGCCGCCCCGGCGAGCGTCAGCCGGGCCACGCCGCGCAGGTAGACGCGGTACCTCCGGGCCGAGCCCGCGGGACGGGCGGCGTCGAGGTCCGGCCGCGCGCGCAGGACGAGCAGCGTCACCACGGGGAGGAGCAGGGTGATCCCGGCCTGGATGAGCACCGGCTCGAACGCGGCCCACGGGGTGACGGCCCGCGCCGGGGCGGCCGGGTCGACGCCGTACCCCTGGAACGGCGGCAGGGCGCCCAGCGAGCCGTACCGCCACCAGCCGGCACCCGCGGTGACCAGCGTGATCACGAGCGCCGGCAGCGCCCACGCCCAGGGCACGCGCACCGGGTCGGTGCGGAACGTGGTGTCCACGGTGACGCGCGGGCGCAGGCCCTCCTGCCAGCCTCCGTCGCGCTTGGCCGCGCGGACCCTGCGGCCGGCTCGCACGTAGAGGGCCAGGTCCGCGACGCCGAGCACGGCGCCGACGCCGCTGATGAAGCCGGCGCCCCGGCCGGCCGCCACGAGCGGCACGCCGACCGCGGCGGCGCACAGGGCGGCGAGGAGCACCAGCCTGGTGTAGGCGCGGCGTTGCCCGATCACCTCGGCGTGGGCGACGTACGCGTGCGGCACCAGCACTCCGAACGGCGTCGTCGGCCTGGTCAGCGCCGGCATGGCCAGCGACACCGCGGTCACCAGGGCGATCGTGGCCAGCACGGCGGCGATGGGCAGCGTCATGAGGTCGTCTTCTCCTCGGCTCGGAATTTCGACAGCAGGGCCTGGCAGCGGCGCACGACCTCGTCGCGGTCGAGACCGTGCACGGTGGCCTCGGCCAGCAGCACGAGGGCCCGCTCTTCCCAGTCCGCCGCGAAGCCGGGCTCCGGCGGGCCTGAGGAGGGATCGCGCCTGACGACCGCGCCGCTCTTGCGGTTGACACGGATGACGCCCTCGCGCTTGAGCAGGTCGTACGCCTTGTTGACGGTGTGGAAGTTGATCCCGAAGTCGGCCGCGAGCTGGCGGGTGGAAGGCAGCGGGTCGCCCTCCACGGCCTCGCCTCTGGCGATCGCCTCCACGATCCGGTCCCGGATCTGCTGGTAGATCGGAACCTCGCTGTCGAGATCTAGGTGCAGGTTCACGTCCCATAGCTTATCTGATATACAACTAATAGAACAGATGGAACTAACCAACGATGGGAGCCCCGGCCATGTTCACCCTCGACATCACCCCGACCACGCTCACCGTGCGCTACGAGCGCTGGACGCGGTTCTTCGTCCGCAGGGCGCGCACCGACATCCCGCTGGCGGCCATCCGCGAGGTCGTGCCCGTGGCCCGCCCCCTGTCCCAGGCCAGGGGCCTGCGCGCCGGCGTCGTCGTCAGCGGCGTGCTCAAGGCCGGCACGTGGACGGACTTCGACGGCGTCAGGCGGCTGGTGTGCGCCCGGGGCGGCGAGCCCGGACTGCGCATCGTGCTCGCCCGGCGCGTCGACGGCGTCGACGAGCTGGTGCTCAGCCTGGCCGGCGCCGAGGACGTCCGGCGCCGGCTGTCCGGAGCCGCCGCGTGACCGCCGTCGAGGTGCGCGGGCTCGGCAAGGCGTACGGCCCCGTGACCGCCGTCACCGACCTGAGCTTCGACGTGCCGCCGGGCAAGGTCACGGCCTTCCTCGGTCCCAACGGGGCGGGCAAGACCACCACCATGCGCATGGTGCTGGGCCTGGTCGCCCCCGACACCGGCAGCGCCACCATCGGCGGGATGCGCTACGCCCGCCTGCGCCGCCCGGCCGCGACCGTCGGCGCCGTGCTGGACACCTCCGGGTTCCACCCCGACCACACCGCCCGCGCCCACCTGCGGGTGTACGCGCGGATGGGCGGCTTCTCCCGCCGCCGCGCGGAGGAGGTCATGGACCTGACCGGCGTGACCCCGTTCGCCGGGCGCCTCACCCGCGCCCTGTCCACCGGGATGCGCCAGCGCCTCCACCTGGCGACCGCGCTGCTCGGAGACCCGTGCGTGCTGCTGCTCGACGAGCCCGCCAACGGCCTCGACCCCGAGGGGAACGCCTGGCTGCGTGGCTTCCTGCGGGAGCTGGCCGCGCAGGGCCGCGCCGTCCTGGTCTCCAGCCACGTGCTGAGCGAGGTGGAGCAGCTCGCCGACCGGGTCGTGGTGATCCGCGAGGGCCGGCTCGCCGTCGCGGGCCCGGTGGCCGACCTGTACGGCGATCCCGGCGTGCTCATCCGCTCGCCCGGCGCCGCCACCCTGCACACGCTCCTGCCCGGCCTGGGGGAGGGGGTAACCGTCGAGCGCCCGGCCGAGGACGCCCTGCTCGTCCACGGGCTGCCCGCCGATCGCATCGCCGCTGAGGCGAGCGCGCACGGCATCCCCCTGCACGAGATCACCCCCGTCCGCCCCACACTCGAACAGACGTTCCTCAACCTCACCGGAGGGCCCGCATGACCGGCTTCGTCCTGGCGGAGTGGCGCCGCCTGACCAGCGCCAGCCTCTGGCGGTGGGGGCTGCTCGCGGCGATCTGCAGCGGCGCGTTCGCCGCGCTGCTCGCCCTCATCGGGCCGGAGAACTTCGACCCGCCGATGCCCGGCCTGCACACGGCGGAGGGCACGCGCGTGGTGCTCGGCCTCCTCGGGCTGCTCGCGTTCGTGCCCGCGCTGCTGGGCACGTCGGCCGTGGCCGCCGAATACCGCCACGGCACCATCACGACCACGGTGCTGTACGCGCCCCGGCGATGGACCGCGCTGGTCGCCAAGATCGTCACGTACACGGCGGCCGGCCTGGCCTACGGGGCGGTCACCGCCGCCGTGGCCGCCGCGGGGCTCTTCACGGCCGCCGCCGCCAAGGGCGTCGCCCTGGGGCTGCCCGCAGGCGAGGTGCTCGGGCTGCTGGCCAGGATCGCGGTGACCATGGGCGCCTACACGCTGCTCGGCGTGGGCTTCGGCGCCCTGCTCCGCAACCAGGTGGCCGCGCTCGTGGTGCTCGGCTCGTACTTCTACGTCGTCGAGACCGCGCTGATGCTCGTCCCCGGGGTCAACACGCTCTACCCCTACCTGCCAGGCGGGGCCACCGCCGCCCTGACCGGCTTCACCTACCTGGCCGACGCCGTCGCCGCCCAGACCGGCGGGGCGGCGGGCGCCCTGCTGCCCGCCTCGCTGGGCGGCGCCGTCCTCGTGGGCTACGCCGCGCTGGCCGCGCTCGCCGCCGTCGCGGCCCCGTTGCGCAGGGACATCACGTGAAAAAGGGGGCGCGGGGCGCAGGGGCGCTCCGGCATAATCCTCCGGATGCATCGACACCTGCTCAGCCACCTCGCCCATCGTGAGCATCCCGTCGCCGCCCCCATCAGCGACGACGCCCTCGAACGCCTGCTCCGGCGGGCGCGGCTGCCCGCCGACGCGCGCGTCCTCGACCTCGGCTGCGGCGAGGCCGAATGGATCATCAGAGCTCTGGAGCTCCACCCGAAGGCGACGGCCGACGGGGTGGACGTCTCCGAGACCGCGCTCGCCGCGGCCGCCCAGCGCGCCGCGGCCCGCGGCGTGTCCGACCGGCTCCGCCTGCACCACACCACCGCCGACGGATTCACCGCCCCCGAGCCGTACGACCTCGTCCTGTGCGTCGGCGCCACCCACGCCTTCGGCGGCCTGACGGAGTCGCTGCAGGCGATGCGCCGCCACCTGCGTCCCGCCGGGCGGGCTCTCATCGGGGAGGGCTTCTGGGAGACGACGCCCTCGCCGGAGACCCTGGCCCTGCTGGACGCGGGCCTCGACGAGTACGCCGACCTCGCGGGCACGGTGGAGCGGGCCGAGCGCGCCGGCTACGCCACCGTCCACGCCCACACCAGCACGCGCGCGGAGTGGGACGAGTACGAATGGTCCTGGACCGGCTCGCTGACCGACTGGGCGCTCGACCACCCCGGCCCCGACGGGGACGCCGCCCTGGCGGCGGCCCGCGACCATCGCGCCACGTGGTTGCGCGGCTACCGCGACGTCCTCGGATTCGTCACCTTCCTGCTCCGGCCGGTGCGAGAGCAGTGAGTGTCACGTGCACAGTCCCGGCGGGGGCACGTGAGTCCCACGTGCGTCGCCATCACCGGGCCGGCTCGCCCGGGAAGGCCATGAGCATCACGAGCCGCTTCGGAAGAGGGTCATGAACATCACGCACGCCGTCGCCTGGCCGAGCAGGCCTCGCCGGCGCTGGAGGGCACGCCGGTCGGGGTGACGCTGCTCTGCCCCGCACTCGTACGGACGGCCATGTCGCCCCAAGGCGAGGACCCGGCGGTCATCGCGGACGCGGCGCTCGCGGCGGTCCGGGACGGCCGTTTCGTCGTGACACCGGACGGGTGGCGCGCGGCCGTCTCCCATCGCGCCCACCGCCTGGCCTCGGGCGCCCGCCCCGGATCCCCTTCGCCCGCGTGGCGGGCCACGGCGCCCGCTTCGTCCGCTCGGCCGGCGGTCGTCCGCCGCCATGCGGGTGGGCCCCGATCGTGCTGTCGGGTGGCTGACCCGTCACATCTTGACGCGATCCCGGAACTCGTAGAGACTAATCCTACTTGTACAGTAGGAATGATAGGGAAAGAGGGGATCGTGCGAGCGCTGATCCTGCTCGGGCTGGTCGGCTTCGCGGCCCAGCTCGTCGACGGCAGCCTGGGCATGGCCTACGGTGTCACCTCGACCACGCTGCTGCTCGCCATCGGCACGAACGCGGCCGCAGCCTCCGCCACCGTGCACCTGGCCGAGATCGGCACCACGCTCGTCTCGGGCCTGTCCCACTGGCGCTTCGGCAACGTCGACTGGAAGGTCGTCGCCAAGATCGGTGTCCCAGGAGCCATCGGCGCCTTCGCCGGGGCGACGTTCCTGTCCAGCCTGTCGACCGAGGTCGCCGCGCCGGTCATGTCGATCATTCTGCTGGTGCTGGGCGCCTACATCCTGGTCCGCTTCACCGCGCTGGGGCTGCCGCGCGGCAACCTGGGCAAGCCGCTGCGCAAGAGGTTCCTGGCGCCGCTCGGGCTGCTGGCCGGCTTCGTCGACTCCACCGGCGGTGGCGGCTGGGGGCCGGTCGGCACCCCGGCGATCCTGGCCAGCGGGCGCCTGGCCCCTCGTAAAGTGATCGGCTCCATCGACACCAGCGAGTTCCTGGTCGCCATCGCCGCCAGCGTCGGCTTCTTCGTCGGCCTCGGCTCGGAGAACATCACCTTCTCCTGGGTGGTGGTGCTGCTGATCGGCGGCGTCATCGCCGCGCCCATCGCCGCCTGGCTGGTCCGCCACATCCCGCCCCGCATCCTCGGCTCCTCCGTCGGCGGGATCATCGTCCTGACGAACGCCCGTACCCTGCTGCGCAGCGACTGGATCGGCGCCTCCGGCTCCGTGCAGACGGTCGCGTACGTGACCATCGCCGTCATCTGGGCGGCGGCGATCGCCTACTCGGTCCGCGAATACCGTCGCGACAAGGCCAACGAGTCGGTCGAGGCGATCGAGAGCGGGCTGCGGCGCAAGGCGGGGGACACGGAGGAGGAGACGGCCTCCGCCTGAGGCCCCATAGCCGGCGCCCACCGCCCCGAGCGGCCCGCCGCCGTCCGCCCCAGGGGACCACGCGTGTCACCTGAGGGCGGTCTCCACATCGCCGGTGGGAGGAGCGCCGGTGAAGGAGACGCGACGGTACCACTCGTTCGCCAGCATCAGGGCGCGGGCCGGCTCGGGCAGCGCGGTCAGCATGGTCATCGACGCGCCGCGCCCGACCTCCGACTCGTGCGCGTGCATCGCGGCCCACTTGCGCTCGCTCCACCGCGAGACGTCGAGGTGGGCGGTGATCTGGTCGTCGGGGACGCCGGGCAGCGCCTGCCCCGGGTCGGGATCCGCGCCGAAGACCGCCCGCCAGTGCGACAACACCACGGCTCGCGGGATGGTCGCCAGGTAGAGCGCGCGCGGCCGCCAGGGCTCGCCCGCGTCGCGGTGGAGCTGGTCGTAGCCGGCCGCCTCGACCGCGGCCATGGTGACGCGGTGGGCGTGCACATGATCGGGATGGCCGTAGACGCCGTAGCCGTCGTAGGTGAGCACGACGTCGGGGCGCAGGCGCCTGATGTGCTCGACCAGCCGCCCCACCGTCTCGTCGAGCGGCACGTCCACGAAGCGCGGCGCCCCGGGTGCGGACTCGGGCTTGCGCGCGTCGGCGTAGCCGAGCAGCAGCGGCTCGCCGGCGCCGAGGATGGCGAGGGAGCGCTCCAGCTCGCCGGCCCGCCGGGTGCCCTTCGCCCAGGTGCACGTCACGACCGCGGTGACGGCGCCCTCGTCGGCGTACTTGGCCAGGGTGCCGCCCGTCCAGATCGCCTCGTCGTCCGGGTGCGCGTGCACGCACAACACGCGGAACTCCGCCACGTCCCCCTCCTTACGTGATCAAGGACGGCCATGGTAGCTGAAGCGTGTGACGTACCGCCCCAGGGGCTTGAACCCTGCCAATCCGGCTTAAAAGGCCGGTGCCCGACCAGCCGGGCGCGAGCGGCGAGGACAGAATGGGCCCTCGATGAGCTGCCAGAGCACAATTCGAACGTGCACCTACCCGGTTCAGCGTGATCTGGCGTGGAACCCCGGGCGTTTACGTTCACTCACGGCCGAGAAGCTGACAGCCGGGCGTCCTACCCGATCTGGCATGGAAAAGGAGAGGGGTGGACCGACAGGGACTCGAACCCTGAACCTCTGCTTGCAAGGCAGACGTGATGCCTTTTCACCATCAGCCCATGTCGTACGGAAAGAAAAAGCCACCTGAACGTTCAGGCGGCTCGTGAGCGATTCTTTTCGGCAATCACCCAGAAGCACGCCGGACCACGGCCTGACCGGGCCTGGCGGTGCGCCCGTTCAGCGGCGGTTGCGCGACCCATGGCTCCTCCTCCGGCGATGTCGTGGCCCGCTGATCGGCGGTTTTCCGCCTCTCACGTGAAACCACGATAAAGGGCGGAGCCCGGCGCGTGCCACGCATTATCCGCGGCTCCTTGTGCACCCGCGCGAAAGCCGGCAAGGTGGCGGCGCGGACCCCGAGAGCCATCACTGAGGGTCGGTGCCGCGCAGGAGCAGTACGGCGATGTCGTCCGTACGGTGGTCGGCGGCGGCCGTCTCGATGAGGGCCGACGCGAGGTCGCACAGCGGAGTGCCCGGTGAGGGGGCGAAGCGGCGGGCCAGCCCGGTGATGGCGTCGCCCAGGTCGAGCCCGGGCTCCTCGATGAGGCCGTCGGTGTAGAGGGTCAGGACCGAGCCGGGGTCGAGGACCAGGTCGGTGGCGGCGTACTTGGCGTCGGGGTCGACGCCGAGCAGCGGCCCGGGGGAGACGTCGATGACCTGCGTGGCGGCGCCGGCGCGGCTGAGCAGCGGCGGGAAGTGCCCGGCGCTGCTCAGGCACGCGGTGCGCTCCGCCAGGTCGATGCTGAGATAGAGGCAGCTGGTGAACCGGTCGGGGGACAGCTCGGCGAGCAGCCGGTTGGTGTGGGCGAGCACCTCGCCGGGAGGCGCCCCGGCGGTGGCATGGGCGTGGATGGCGGTGCGCACCTGGCCCATGAGGGCGGCGGCGTTCATGTCGTGCCCCTGGACGTCGCCGATGACGGCCGCCGCCATGGTGGGGCTCAGGCGGATGAGGTCGTAGAAGTCGCCGCCGATGTCCATGCCGGGCAGGGCGGGCACGTACCGGGCGGCCACCTCCAGGCCGGGGATCTCGGGCAGCTGGTGCGGCAGCAGGCTCGCCTGCAGGCACTGGGCGAGCTGGTGCTTGTTGTCGTAGAGCCGGGCGCGCTCGAACGCCTGCGCGATCAACCCGCCGAGCGCCGTGAGCGTGGCCCGCTCCTCGCCGCTGAAGTGGTGCGGGCGGGCGTAGGCGAGCACGCACGTGCCGAAGGGCCGGCCCGAGGTGGCGAGCGGCAGGAACGCCCAGGCGTTCATGTCGTCGGCGCGGATGGAGTCGGGACGTTGCCGGCGGAGCTCGTCCCACGTGGCGAAGAACGCGGGTTCGCTGGCTTCGTAGTGGTCCGGCGGGCCGTTCTGGTGGATGACGGGGCGGCTGTCGTACTGCTCGACGGCGCCCTGGCTGTAGCCGCGCGACGCGGCCACGCGCATCCGGTTGTCCTGCCAGGTGAGGATGGCCAGAGCCTGGGCGCCGTAGACGGGGATGACGTGGTCGGCGACGAGGTCGAGCACCTCCTGCGCGGTGACCGCACGGGCCAGCGCGGTCGCCAGGTGCAGCATCTCGTGCAGCGCCATCACGCGCGGCTCCCGGGCGGCGTCCACCCCGGGGCCCGCGGCAGGCTCGACTACCGGGCCGGCTGCGGGGCTCACGGCCGGGCGCGCCACCGGTCCGGCGACGAGGCCCGGCTCGACGCCGCGGGCGGCCCCGGCGGGCGCGACGCGTACGGTGATGCCCGTCAGGCCCGGATAGAGGCGGAAGGTGAGCTGGCGCGCGCCGGGGCCGCGGGCGGTGAAGTGGGTGGCCTGCCGGCTGACGACCGCGGCCCGGTAGCGATCCTCGTACGCGGGGTCGTTCAGCCACGGGAGCGACTTCCACAGCGGCCGCCCGAGCAGTTCCGACGGGCTCCGGGCGAGCAGCTCGGCGGCCGGAGCGCTGACGAGGCTCACCCGTCCCTCCGTGTCGAGGCAGCAGTACCCCTCCGGCAGGCGGTTGAGGCAGTCCAGCGCGAGCCGGTGGGCGCGCAGGCCCGTGCCGGTCTCTGGACGCGGGTCCAGGAGCCGTGGCTGGGGTCGCGGGGTGACGGGGTGGCCCTGTTCGGCGGCCCGCCGGAGCAGGGCCCCGATCTCGTCGCAGGCGTGGTCGATGACGTCGCGCTGGCGCGGGGTGAGCCCGGAGGCGAGTCCCGACGGCCACAGCAGCACAAGACCGCCCCACACGGCGCCGCCCGAGCAGACGGGGGCGGTCACGGCCGCGAAGTGGTACGGCAGGGCCAGCGCCGCGGCCGGGAACGCGCGGGCCAGCTCCTCCCTGCCGGCGACCCAGATGAGCCGCCGATCGCGTATGGACACGGCGATCGGCATGGAACAGTCGGTCTTGACCCTGACCCTCGCCCACGCCCTGGCGATCGAGCCGGGTATGCCCACCGCCGACTCCATCTCGAGGACGTGGCCGCCCTCGTCCAGCACGTACGCCATGCCGATGTGCGCTCCCGCGGCGCTGACGGTCTCGATCAGCAGGTCATCGAGGCGGGACGACGCGCTCGTCCCGCCTGGGCCCGTGAGGTGCTCGCCGTGCATGGCCTCACCACGCCTCGCTCATGAGCGAGTGGAGCAGCAATCGGACAAAGTGCCACATACGGGCAGAATACACTTTTGCATGTGAGGGGATGGTGACGATCCGGCATATGACCGGCGTGCCCCGCTAGGAGGACGGCAACTCCAGCGGAGGCCGGGCCCGCCACTGCACGACCAGGGGCTCCAGCATGGCGGCCAGGTTCGGCATCCGTCCGGCCAGAGCCAGGGCCGCCACCACCTGGAGCAGCCGGGCGCCCTCCATGAACTCCAGCAGCGACCGGTTCACCGGCCCGCCGCCCGCCCGCTCGTACGCCTCGACCGCGCGCGGCCCCGCACCGGCCAGATCCCATTCGACCGGCCCCAGCGTGACGTCCTCGAAATCGCTGAACAGGTGTCCCCCGGCCGTCAGCAGCACGTTGTACGGCGGCGAGTCACCGTGCACGGCCTGCAGGCGGGCACCGGGAAACGAACCGGGCAGGTCACGGGCCAGGGCCTCGACCACGGCGTTCTCCCGATCGGCCCGGTCCAGGTCCGCTGCGGTCAGGATGCCGGGCCTCTCGCGCAGCTCGGCCAGCGACAGGGCCGTCCCCGGCACCAGCGGCGCCAGCACCGGCAGCTCGCCGGGGTAGCCGGCCATGAGCCGGTGCAGCTCGGCCACCCACCCGGTCTGCTCTGCGAACCTGTCCTCCAGCCCGTCCGGGGAAGCGGCGGCGATGGGGTCGCGCTCGTCCACGTACTGCCAGAAGGTCAAGGACATCCCGCCGCACTCCACCGGCTCGCGCGGCACCAGAGGGCTCGGCGGCACCACGGGCGCGCCCTGGTCCGCCAGCCAGCCCACCACGGCCAGCTCCCGCCGCTGGCGGCCGGCCTGCTCGGCGGCGGGCGCCAGGGCCAGGGCCGGCACGCGGACCACCACCGGGTCGGGCGCGAGGTGCACCAGCACGTTGAACACGTCGTGCAGCACGCGCGGCTCCAGCGCGCGCAGCCCCAGCCGCCGCCCGGCCGAGACCGCCACCCGCATCGCCTGCTCGGCCCGCTCGCTCAGGGCCTCTCCGGAATCAGCCATGCGGGTGATCATGTCTACAACCTGGCCGGCCGTCAATCCGGCCGGCGCAGGGCACGGTCGAGCAGCTGGTGCATGTGAGCGCGGAAGCGCCGCAGCAACTCGGGATCGCTCATGGCGATCCGGTGGCCGGTCCCGTCGAGGATCCCGCTCAGCGTGCAACCGTGGATGCACCACACGATCGTGTACGTGAGCATCCACGGGTCGGCCCCGGCCGGCTCCGCGAGCGTGGCGAAGCCGTCGGCGAACTGCTGGGTCAGCGGCTGCAGGTCGTGCGCTTCCAGGTGGTCGATGTCGCTGGCGTCGGACATCCAGCGGTGCGCCCACAGGGCGGGGATCTCGGGATGTTCGGCGCAGAGGTCGATGTACGCGTCGACGAAGCGGTGCAGCGCCTCGAGCCTCCGTTCCGGCGGGCCGGTCTGCGCGTCGCGGGCCGGCGGCTCGACCCCGGCGGCGAGCACCCGCAGGACATGCTCCATGACCTCCAGGTAGAGCCCTCTCTTGGTGGGGAAGTAGCGGGTCGCCGTGGCCACGTCCACCCCGGCGGTCTCTGCCACCAGCCCCATCGACGTCGCGTCGTAGCTGAGGGCGGCGAACAGCCGGATCGCCGCCCTCAGGATCGCCTCCCGTTCGCCGGTCTCTGGAGTGTCCATGGACGCGACCCTAGGCGCGGTGCGCCGACCGGCACATCACTTGATCCGCAAGCCAGGGTAAAAGTCGCTTACCGATCATGCTTTCGCCCGGCGG
The DNA here is from genome assembly GCF_039871515.1 of Nonomuraea sp. B1E8. Taxonomy (NCBI): domain Bacteria; kingdom Bacillati; phylum Actinomycetota; class Actinomycetes; order Streptosporangiales; family Streptosporangiaceae; genus Nonomuraea; species Nonomuraea sp. B1E8. The sequence continues at coordinate 197,031 of NZ_JBDPLS010000008.1, forward strand.
GCCCGGATCCGATAGAAATGTTCGGTGTCGTTGAGAAACATTTCTCCCGGGCGCTGGGTCAGCACGTGGACGGCCATGCCGCAGCTCACCGAGCCCGCCAACATGCCGCCCCCGCCGTACACGAAGGACGGACTGGTGCTGGCCGGGAGCACCCTGAGGCAGAGCGTACGGGTGTCGGTGGGCGGGTCGCGGCTGCGGGTGCGCTTCTCCAACGCGTTCGGCGGGGCGCCGCTGCCCATCACCGCCGCCTCTGTGGCGCTGCCCGAAGGCGGGCGGGCCGGGGTGAGCACGATCCTGCCGGGGACCGCGCGGCCGGTGACGTTCTCCGGCAGGCCCTTCGCGGTCGTGCCGGTCGGGGCGCAGGTCGTGTCCGACCCGCTGGATCTCGCGCCTGCGCCCGGCTCGGTCCTCACCGTGACCCTCCACCTGGCCGACGGGCAGGCCTCCGAGGACGTCACCTCGCACCCGGGCTCCAGGACCACCTCCTACCTGGCGACGGGCGACCACGTCACCGCCGCCGACCTGCCGGACGCGACCCCCGTCGACCACTGGTACTTCCTCAGCGCCCTGGAGGTGTGGTCCGAGCCGGGCACGGCCGCGCTCGTCCTGCTGGGAGACTCGCTGACCGACGGCAGGGGCTCCACCACCAACCACAACGACCGCTGGCCCGACCGGCTCTTCGACCGGCTGGGCGCCGCCGCGGGCGTCGCCGTCGCCAACCAGGCCGCGGGCGGCAACCGCCTGCTGGACGACGGCCTGGGCCCGGGCGGCCTGGCCCGGCTCGACCGCGACGTGCTCGCCCAGAGCGGCGTCCGGTGGTTGATCGTGCTGGCGGGCGTCAACGACATCGGCACCGCGCCGGCCACCCGCCCGGCGCAGAAGCGGGTCGCCGAGGACCTGATCGCCGCCTACGAGCAGATCATCGTCCGGGCGCACGCGCACGACATCCTCGTGTACGGCGGCACGCTCACGCCCTTCGGCGGCAACCTCCCGTACGACGACGCCCCGGGCCACCGTGAGGCGGCCAGGCAGACGGTCAACGACTGGATCCGGACCGGCGGGAGGTTCGACGCCGTGATCGACTTCGACCGGGCGGCCCGCGACCCGGCCGCGCCCCGCCGGCTCCTGGCCGAGCTCGACCTGGGCGACCACCTGCACCTCAACCCCGCCGGCCACCGGGCGCTGGCCGGCGCGGTGCCCGCCGGCCTGCTCACCGGCTAGATCTGGACGAACTCGAGGTCGAGGAGATGGGCCAGGGATCTGAGCTCGCCGGCGCGGTGGCCGGTGCCGAGGGCCCAGTGGTGTGACATGCCGGTGGCGCTCCACTCGTCGGTCCACTCGCCGGGGTCGCGGCCGAAGTCGACGCGGGAGGTGGTGTTGCCGATCTGCAGGTGGGGCCCGTCGACCGTCTCGCCCTCGGACGCGAGGAAGGCGAAGCGCCCGTCGCGGCGCTGGATGATCCCGAACGCGGTGACCGGTCCGTGCTTGACGTCGAACTCGACCGAGACGCCCCAGCCGCGCTTGCCGTGGTAGACGCCGAGGCCGCGCAGCAGCGGCTTCCTGGCGCTGATGGCGAGGTGGGCGGGCCCGTCGTGACCCATCTCGACGTGACCGCGGTGGAAGTCGAGCGCCTGGAGCTCGGTGAAGGAGCCGCCCGCGCCGAGCCGGTCCATGACGAGCATGGCCAGGCTGGTGCGCAGCTCGTACTCGCCGGCGGCGGGGACGCCGCGGGCGGTGAGCAGGGAGGCGCCGAGGATCATGCCGGCGCCGAGGCGCTCGTGCGTCTCACCGTCCAGGCCGCGGTGGTAGTAGGCCAGGCTGTCCAGCTCGAAGTCGGCCACGAGCCGGTCGAGTCCGACCGAGACGCGGCAGGCCCAGTCGAGGTCGGTCTCGTTGACGGAGTCGGCGAAGTCGAAGATCTTCTCGGTCTCCGCGCGCTTGGCCGCGGCCTCGGCGTCGGTGACCTTCTCCACGCGCACCCGCAGGTCGTCGAACTCGAGCACCTCGACGTGCCCGCCGAAGTTCGCGCTCACCAGGGTCAGGTCGGTGGAAACGTCCAGCATACCGGGATAGAGGTGGCCCATCAGGCCGTGCCGCCCGTGCCGCAGCGCGGCCCTCGCGGCGGCCGCCCGCACCCACCCGCCGATGCGCTTCCAGGCCCGCTCGTCCTCCAGGTAGCCGGACACCGAGCGGAACGGGATGCCGCACCGCTGGAAGGCGTTGGCCATCTCGGGCAGCGGGCAGGCGCCGCAGTAGGCCAGCCACTGGCCGGTGTCGAAGGTCGCGTGGTCCATCGACTCGGTCGGCTGCAGGTTGATCAGCAGCACGGGCGCGCCGCTGCGCTGCGCGATCGGCACCAGCATCGTGGCCGTCATGTACGTGGTCAGGAAGCCGACGATGAGGTCGCAGTCGGCGGCCCGCAACCTCTCGGCCGCGACCGCCCCCTCCTGCGCGTCGGAGATGAACCCGACGTCGACGATCTCCGCGTCCAGCTCCCTCATGCGCTCCGAGACCCGCGCCGCCGACTGCTGGAGCTGGGGGAGGAGGTCGGGGAACTGGGGCCAGTACGCCCCCAGCCCTCCGGCCACGAGCCCTACGCGTACCTGCCTGGTGCTGGCCATGGTGCTGCCCTCCGGCGCGGCTTCACCGCGCAAAACGTTTTACCTGGATCGGCCTCACCGGGACGGTATTGTGGCGGCAGCAGATGGTCAAGGGGCCTGCGGGCGGTCTTGACACGTTTTAATCTCCCCGGCCCCGGTCACCGGCCGCTCCACTTGATCTCGTACGGCTTGAGCGTGAACCGCGTGCCGGCGACGGTCGTCGTCACCTGGCCGTCGGAGGTGTTGACCAGCAGCAGCTGCTCCGGCTGGGCCAGCACCCTGACCTTGGCATCGGAGGAGGCGACCGCCTCCAGCTCGACCCGGGCGTCGGGCCGCGCCGCCTTCACCGCGTCGTACACCTTGTTGTACAGCTCGGTGTACCCCTTGTAGTCGGCGGGCTTGGCGTGGTCCTTCCAGAAACCCTTGAACTCGTTCCACACCATGAAGTACTTGACGTCTTCGTACCGTGTGGCGACGGCTGCCGACAGCTTGGCGAAGTCGTCGAAGTGCTCGGGGTAGGGGGCGTCCTCCAGGTGCTCGGCCCAGCCCTCCTCCGACGTCGGGCCCTCGGGGCCGCCCTTCATCCAGTCGGGGGCGCAGCAGAGCGTGATGACCGGCGTGGCGCCCGACTGCCTCATGAGGTTCATCCGGCTGTCGAGGTCTTCCCAGATGTACTGCCCGGGGCGCGGCTCGGGGTTGAAGGCCCCGAAGCCCATGATGTGCTGGTTCTGCAGCATCGGGGTCTCGGCGAACCGGCCGGCCACCCGCTGCTCGAACTCCCGGGTGACGTTGTTGGCGCTGACGCCGGTGTGCGTGAACCCCCAGCGCGGCCAGCCGTCCTCCACCTGCGGCGGCTTCCCCGCCACGCCGCTCGCGCTCGGCGACGCCTGGGGCGCGGCGGCGGTCTTCTGCACGGTGGGAGGCCGCTGCTGCGGGGACTGGCCCAGCAACGAGCAGCTCGTGACGGCCAGCGTCACGGCCATGGCGCTCGCCGCCGAGGCGGCCGCCCGCCCGAGCCGTCGCCTCATCCCTCGCCGGTCACCCGAAGTCACCCGACCCTCACCGATCCTCCCGTCGACATGCCGCCAGTAGCGTTCCACGGGCTGAGGAGGCGGGCCGCATCGAGCGCCTGGTTCACAGTCAATCGTTATCGTTCGGCGTCCTTCGGCGACGCGGGTCTCACGAGCCGCGGCGGTGCAGCAGCAACATCGCGGCGTCGTCGAGCAGCGGCCCGCCCACGTGCTCCACGAGGTCGGCCCGCAGCGCGTCCAGCGCGGCCTGCGGGTCGGAGAGCGTCAGGATGCCTGCGCGGTCGGTGAGCGGGTAGAACTCGCCCGCCGTGTCCCTGGCCTCGATGACGCCGTCGGTGACGAACAGGATGCGGTCGCCCTCGCCGAACGGGATGCGCTGGGGCTTGACCGCCGCGGCGTCGAGGGCGCCGAGGCCCAGCGGCAGCCCCTGCTCGGGCGGGTCCATCGTGGCGCACGTGCCGTCGGGCCTGATCAGCAGTGGCGGCGGATGGCCGAAGTGCACCAGCGTCATCTCGCCCGCGTGCACCTCGGCGACGGTCGCCGTGACGAACTGCTCGTCGTCGAGGTGCCGGGTCAGGCTGACCTCCAACCGCTCGCCGATGTCGGTCAGCTCGGCCTCGTCATAGGCGGCCTCGCGGAAGGCGCCGAGCACCCAGGCGGCCGTCTCGACCGCGGCCAGGCCCTTGCCCTGGACGTCGCCGATCAGCAGGCGGACGCCGTGCGGCGTCGTGACGACCTCGTACAGGTCGCCGCCGATCTGGGCCTCGGCCGCCGCCGAGGTGTAGGAGAGCGCCACCTGCAGATCTCCCGCCCGCCGCGGCACCGGCCGCAGCAGCACCCGCTGGGCGACCTCGGCGATCTGCTTGACGCTGGCCAGTTCGCGCTCGCGCTCCAGCCGCAGGTGGGCGGCCAGCATGCTGGCCGCGGTCACGCCCGCGATGCTGACGACCGTGAGGTTGTTCTGCCAGTGGAGCACCAGGTCGCTGTAGGACGCCAGGGACAGGCAGATGGCCAGCGCCACCGCGCCCACCGCGGAGGTCCGCCGCACCCCTCCCGACAGCGAGGCGAAGGCAGGACCCAGCGTGAGCAGCGGCAGGAACACCAGTGTCGGCCCCGCCAGCACGTCGAGGACGGCGACGCAGAACATGACGGCGAAGGGCAACCACCGCAGAGCCCGCAGGGATCTCATCTGCCCCCTCGCGTCGCCATGTGCGCGTCTCGCACGGCCCACTGTCAGCCCACCGATCCCGGTCAACGAAAAATGAAACATCAATGATTGGCCATATACAAGCATGGCTCAACGCATGTCGGTTGCGGGCCGCGCGGGACGGCCTCGTACGGGCGAGGCTCCACGAAGAGGCGACGAAACAGACATGAAGGACGCTTCCGGCACCTGCTGGACCAGCGGAACTCCGGCCGGGTACAGATCGTTGGGTCAGCGGCACACAACCGATCTTGCAACAGGGAGAACAGAGTCGTGGTCTTCAAACGGATGCTGGGTGCTTTCGGCGTCGGCGCGCCCTCGGTGGACACCGTCCTGTCCACCGCCCGGACCCGGCCGGGCGGCACGCTGGAAGGGGAGGTACGGCTCAAAGGCGGCGACTTCGACGCCGAGATCGAGCACATCACGCTCGGGCTGGTGGCCCGGGTCGAGATCGAGCACGGCGAGGGCGAGCAGGCAGGGCTCGGCGAGTTCTCCCGCACCGAGGTCTCCGGTCCCTTCACGCTGGCCAAGGGGGAGGAGCGGATCCTCGGTTTCGCGTTCCCCGTGCCGTGGGAGACGCCGATCAGCGAGATCGGCGGGCGGCCGCTGACCGGCATGGCCGTGGGAGTGCGCACCGAGCTGGCCATCGCCAAGGCCGTCGACAAGGGCGACCTCGACATGGTGGCGGTCGAGCCGCTGCCCTCGCAGCTGCGCATCCTGGAGGCGTTCCTGCAGCTCGGATTCGGCTTCAAGTCGGCCGATCTGGAGGCGGGGCAGCTCTACGGGGTGCGGCAGGAGCTGCCGTTCTACCAGGAGATCGAGTTCTACGCGTCCGGCCCCTACTCCGGGGTGGTCCGCGAGGTCGAGGTGACCTTCGTGGCCGACCCGGCCGGGCTGCAGGTCGTGCTCGAGGCCGACAAGCGCGCAGGCCACTACTCCTCCAGCGACGCCATCGGCCGTTTCCACGTCAGCCACGACGACGCCCTCGTCACCGACTGGGCGGGCGAGCTGGGCCGCTGGCTCGACGGCCTGTCGCAGTACGCCGGGCACGGCGGTCACCACGAGCACTACGGCCACCACGAGGGGCACCACGGCGGGCACCACGGCGGGCCCGGCCTGGGCATGGTCGCCGCGGCCGGCGCGGCGGGAGTCGTCGGCGGTCTCGTGGCGGGCGAGGTCGTGGAGGAGGTCGTCGAGGAGTTCTTCGAGGGCGACGAGGAGGAGGGCGGCGAGTGGTGACCCGCCGCTGAACACACGCCGCCGCCTGGCCGGTCAAGGGGTCGACGGGCAGGCGGCGGGCGCGGCGGCAACGTGTGAGCCGAAGTGGCCTCAACACCGCCGCGTACGACCCGGACGCCGTGACCCGCGCGCTCGCCGGCGTGCGTGGAAGGTCGCGCGCCCTCGGCCGAGCCGTGCTCGTGCCCGCCGTGGTCGCGGCGATGGGCTGCTGGAAGGGGTGGTCGCCCGTGGGCCGCCCGCCTCCTGCGCGTGCGCTGACCTGCCGGTTCAACGTGTAACCGGACTGTAAGTCAGGAGAAAGCGACAGGAATAGGTTGATGTGCACCTGATCGAGTTCCCCGACTTCAAGGAGTCCGACGTAACCAGCACCGCTGTGTGGAGCGAACTGCGCATGACCTCCACGCCCCAGCTGTCCATCTCGATCTCACCGCACCTCACCGCCCTGGCGATGATCTCCGACGCGCTCGCCGGACGCCGCCGCGGGCTGCCGGAGCTCTGGCGCAAGACGATCAGCTCGCGCGTCCGGCCGCAGGGGCACCAGGCCGTGCGGCCGCTCGCCGCCCCCGGCTACTCGGTGGTCCCCGACAGCCTCGTGCCCCGTACGCCCACCGGCGGCGACGTCTCGGTGCAGGACCAGATCGACGCCCTGCGCGACCTCCCGCGCGACGCCCTGATCAAGGACCTGGAGCAGGCCTTCGGCGACAGGCCGCTGCCGGCCCACTGGCGTCCCGCGGCCGAGCGGCCGGACCGCTGGCTGCACGGCTACGCCGGCGCCCTCGCCGACGTCTGGGACACCACGGAACCGCTGTGGCGCCGCGCCCGCCCCCTGCTGGACAGGGAGATCCGGCGGGTCGGCGTCGCCTCCGTCCGCGGCGGCCCGGAACTGCTGCTCGGCGCGCTCAACCACCGCATCACGTACGGCGAGCGCGGGCTGCTCATCGCCGACGTCGAGTCCAGCGCGTACGAACTGGGCGACAGGAAGATCGTCCTGGTGCCCATGCTGGCCGGCAAGGACGCGGTCATCGTCAGCCTGGACAACGAGGACGCGGTGTGGATCGCCTACCCGGTGCCCGGAGCGGACCGGCTCTGGCACCGGCCCGCGGGGACGGCGCACGGCGAGTTGTCGGCGCTGATGGGGCCCGTCCGCGCGGACCTGCTCTGCGCGATCGGACAGCCCATGACCATGAGCATGCTGGCCGGCGACATGCAGGTGGCGCCCAGCAGCATCACGTACCACTGCGACCGGCTCATCGCCGCCCGGCTCATCAGCAGGGAGCGGCGCGGCCGCGAGGTGTGGATCGCCCGCACCCCGCGCGCCGAGGAACTGCTGGACATCTTCCGCCGCTGAGGGAAAGGGCGCGCCGGAGCCCGGCGCGCCCTTTCCTCATGCCGAGCGTCGGCCCGCCTGCGGAGCTCCGGAGCGGTTAGAAGGTCACCAGCGGATCCCCGATGAAGTCGGAGATGAAGTTGACGAAGAAGAACCCGAAGAACAGGAAGTTCAGCACGAGGATGACGTAGTGCCACGGCCGTGGGCGGGCCGGGCGCGGGAGCTTGCTGTTCAGATACATCAGCAGGAACGGATAGAGCAGCGCGCCCAGGTTCGACATGTTGGCCGACCACTCCACCAGGGCCACCGGCAGCGACTGGAAGATGATGATCGAGATGACGATCAGGAGCACGATCATGAACGGGTAGTAGAAGCGCCGCGGGTCACCCTGGATGAGGGCGCGCAGGCGCGGGCTCGTGGCGTTGGCCGCGTCCGTCGTGACCCGGACCATCGCCTCGAAGATCCCGAGCTGCGTCGAGAACAGCACCAGCACGCCCAGCAGGAGCCCGATGAAGAAGACCGCCTGCCCGTACTCCGCGCCCAGCACGGAGGCCACGAACGTCGGTACGTTCTCCCGCGTCGGCTTCTCGCCCGACATCGTGACGGCGTGCGACATGAGGATCGTGGGCAGCAGCATGCCGAGGATGGCGCCGACGAAGAACACGCCCCACATGTCGACCATCAGCAGCCGGTACCACCTGCGCCACAGTCCCCGGTTGCGTTCGTCGTCGGGGAACGTGACGCCGCTGGCCAGGATCTCGCGCCGCTCGCCGCGCAGGCCGGCGATGAAGCCGACCCGGTGGCCCATACCGTAGCCCTTGTCGCGGTAGTGGCCCATGACGTACCAGTTGAGGCCCGAGGCCAGCGCGGTGAACCCCGCCAGGCCGCCGAGCTGCGTGGCGGTGATCCCCTCGGGCGGCGCGGCCGGGGTGATGAAACCGAGAATGCCGTCCCACCACTGGCTGAACGGCACCACGAGCAGGTCCACGGCCAGCAGGGCGAGCAGGACGGCGCCGACCATCACCCAGTTCGCCAGCTCCAGCACGCGGCTGATCCGGCGGGCCAGCGCGGTGATGACGAACACCAGCACCAGCAGGGCGACGGCCCACCAGCGCGGCTCCAGCTCCCCGGCGGGCGGCGGCGTACCGTGGATCAGCGCGTACACACCGTCCCCCGCCGACGAGGCCCAGCCTCCCGCGATGAACGCGAAGATCACGATCACGACCGAGAGCGGCACCCAGAGCGGCCACCCCGGCGGCACCCGCCCCCAGCCGACGACCGGCGTCTCACCCGTCGCGAGGATGTACCGGGAACATTCGACGTTGTAGAACGTCTGCAGCAGCGCCGAGACCAGGATCACCCAGCCGACGCCGATGAAGCCGTACTGGCCCACGCTCAGGGGGCCGAGCAGCCACTCGCCGCTGCCGATCGAGATGCCGAGAGCGATCAGGCTCGGGCCGACGGCGTACTTGAAGAGTTCCTTGGGGCCGATCGTGGAGACCTTGAAGACCTCCTCGGGCGTGGGCAGGTCGGTGACTTCGAGATCCGGGCGGCTGACTCCGAGTGGGTGCGACATCTCACTGCCTCCTGCGTTCACAGTGATCCCGAACCACGGCGGCAGCAAGACCCAATCATGCGTACGGAACGCGCTCGCGACGAGCGTCCCGGCGCGCGCTGGACGATCGCGCGGCGGGCCGGGACAGGGCACTCCGGCGAGCAGCGGGGCTGCCGGGTAAGCGTCGATCTTGTCCCGAGACATCCGGCAAAGCGGTGAGACGTTCCTCGCGTGGCGTTACACCACGTTACGAGAGTGGCTACATAGAGTGATTAACGCTTGTCACTTCGTGATAACAGGGGGAGAACGTGAGAAGTAAGCTCATAGCCACAGGTGGCGCTCTGGCCACCGCCGCCGCGCTAGTCGCCATAGCCGCTCCTGCCCACGCCGATGAGGTCACCTGCGGCCTGAGCGTGTCCGACGCCACCCACACACTCCGCATCGACCGCTGGGGTGTCCACGCGTTCCGTCACGACCAGGAGGCCTGCTCCGACCGCCACGAGCACACCGACCGCCACCACAAGCGGAAGGCATTCCGTTACGGCGACATGACGGCTCAGACCGCGGAGAACCAGGAAGTCGCGGACGCTCAGGAGGTCGAGAAGGCGGAGAAGGCCGAAGCCGCCAAGGACGTCCGCGAGTCGGAGAAGTCGTACGAGACCTGGGAGTCGGAGGAGGCGGAGATCTCGGAGGAGGCCGCTGAGGAGGCCTGGGAGTCGGAGGAGGCCGGCGAGTCCGAGGAGGCCTGGGAGTCGGAGGAAGCCGCCGAGACTGAGGAGGCTTGGCACTCTGAGGAGGCCGGGCAGGCCCATGAGGGTTGGCAGTCGGAGGAGGCCGCCGAGTCGGAGGAGGCCTGGCAGGCGGAGAAGGCCTGGGAGTCGGAGGACGCCGCTGAGTCGGAGGAGGGGTGGCACTCGGAGGAGGCCGCCGAGTCCGAGGAAGCCTGGCACTCCGAGGACGCCGCTGAGTCGGAGGAGGGGTGGCACTCCGAGGACGCCGCCGAGTCCGAAGAGGCCTGGCACTCCGAGGACGCCCAGCGCGCAGAGGAGCACGACACCACCGACCTGGAGGCCATGGAGGACGACAGGTACGCCAGGGACTGGAAGCGCGGGCACGACGGTGACCGCCACCACCATGGCTTCCGCCCGCACCACCACTGGGGCTGGCCGCACCACGGCTACCGCCCCTGGGGGAACCCGTACGCCTGGCCTGGCATCTGGCACGGCCAGTACTGAGCGGACGGCTCGGCTGAGCCGGCGCTGACAAGGGTCGGTCCGATCCTGTCCGGGCCGATTCGTGCGGTCCCGGGACACCGCCACGTGGCCCGGGACCCTTCCCCCAGAAGTCCCGGGCTCCCCTGCCTGTTGACGACCTTGTGACACTGCCGCCCCGGCGCTCCGGCGCCGGCCCGGTCCCCCCTCCGGGCGACGCCGCCGGCGACGCGGGACCCCGTGATCCCGGCCGCCTGGATACCGCCCACCGCGACCGCGCCGCGATCCGCCCGCCTACCGGTCGACGATCTCGTTCTTGCCGATGACCACGACCCCGCCCCGCGTCAGCGCGAACCGGGTGCGGTCGTACTCGAGGTCGAAGCCGATCCGCGCGCCATCGGGAATGACGACGTTCTTGTCGATGATCGCCTTGCGCACCACCGCGCCCCTGCCGATCTTGACGTTCTCCATCAGCACGGAGTCCTCCACCCGTGAATGCGAGTGGAGCACCACCTTGGGCGACAGGACCGACCGGATCGCCGTCCCGCCGGAGACGATCACGCCGGGCGACACCAGCGAGTCGATCGCACGCCCCACCCGGTCGCCGTCGTTGTGCACGAACTTGGCGGGCGGCAGCGGGTCGTGCCCGGTGAAGATCGGCCACTTGTCGTTGTACAGGTTGAACACCGGGTGGGCCGAGATGAGGTCCATGTGGGCGTCGTAGTAGGCGTCGAGCGTCCCCACGTCGCGCCAGTAGCCCCGGTCGCGCTCGCTGGAGCCGGGGACGATGTTGTGGGCGAAGTCGTACACGTCGGCCCCGCCCGACTTGACCAGCATGGGGATGATGTTTCCGCCCAGGTCGTGCTTGCTCGTGGGGTCGAGCGCGTCCTCGCGCAAGGCGTCGATCATCGACTGCGTCTTGAACACGTAGTTGCCCATCGACGCGAACACCTCGTCGGGCGAGTCGGCCAGCCCCACCGCGTCCTTCGGCTTCTCCCTGAAGGCGACGATCCGGCGCCCCTCGGGGTCGGTCTCGATCACGCCGAACTGGTCGGCCAGCGACAGCGGCTGCCGGATCGCCGCGACGGTGACGTCGGCGCCGGAGTCTTCGTGCTGCTCGACCATCTGCTGCGGATCCATCCGGTAGATGTGGTCGGCCCCGAACACGATCACGTGCTCGGGCATCTCGTCGTAGATCAGGTTGAGGTTCTGGAAGAGCGCGTCCGCCGACCCGGAGAACCAGCGCGGGCCGAGCCGCTGCTGCGCGGGCACGGGGGTGACGTAGTTGCCCAGCATCGCCGTCAGCCGCCAGGTGCGCGACACGTGCCGGTCGAGGCTGTGGTTCTTGTACTGCGTGAGCACGACGATCTTCAGGAAGCCGCCGTTGGCCAGGTTGGACAGCACGAAGTCGATGAGCCGGTACATCCCCCCGAACGGCACGGCCGGTTTGGCCCGATCCGCCGTGAGCGGCATGAGCCTCTTTCCCTCTCCACCTGCCAGCACGACCGCAAGCACCTTCCGGGACCTCATGTTCTGGACGCTACCCTCAAATGGCCGATCTATCGACGAAAGCCCGCACGGCGGCATTCGCGCGTGTCCGGATTTGCGGATCAATGTGCCCACCGGAGTTTCCCGGGCAGGGCTTCTGCGACGTGTCGCGGGCCGGCAGGACCGGCCCACGGCGCGACACCCGCCCCCTTGTGATGGTCCGCCGGATGCGGCCGCCATAAGGTCGTGTCATGCGCGTTGATCTGCTCAGCCGTGAATATCCGCCGGAGGTTTACGGCGGAGCCGGGGTGCACGTGGAATACCTGGCCAGGGAGCTGCGAAAACTGGCCGACGTGCGGGTGCGCTGCTTCGGGGCCGCGCGCTTCGAGGCCGGCGTCTCGGCCTACCGGGTGCCGGGCGGGCTCGAGAGCGCCAACGCCGCGCTCCAGGTGCTCGGCGTCGACCTGGAGATGGCCGCCGCCTGCGAGGGCGCGGACGTCGTTCACTCGCACACCTGGTACGCCAACTTCGCCGGGCATGTCGCCAAGATGTTGCACGGCATCCCCCACGTGGTCACCACGCACAGCCTGGAGCCGCTGCGGCCATGGAAGGCCGAGCAACTCGGCGGCGGCTACACGATCTCGTCGTGGGCCGAGCGCACCGCCCTGGCCGCCGCCGACGCGGTGATCGCGGTGTCGGAGGGCATGCGACGCGACGTCCTGACCGCCTACCCCGAGATCCCGCCCGGCAGGGTCACCGTCGTGCACAACGGCATCGACACCGCGGAATACGCGCCCGACCACGGCCTTGACGTGCTGAAGAAACACGGCGTCGACCCGGGCAGGCCCTACGTCGTGTTCGTCGGCCGCATCACCCGCCAGAAGGGCCTGGTCCACCTCCTGCACGCGGCGCGCTCCTTCGACCGCGACGCCCAGCTCGTGCTCTGCGCGGGGGCGCCCGACACGCCGGAGATCGCCGCCGAGGTGACCGCGCTGGTGCGCGGCCTCGACCGCGACGGCGTGTTCTGGATCCAGGAGATGTTGCCCAAGCCGGAGGTGATCCAGCTGCTGACGCACGCGACGGTGTTCGTGTGCCCGTCGGTCTACGAGCCGATGGGGATCGTCAACCTGGAGGCGATGGCCTGCGAGACGGCCGTGGTCGCGACGGCGACGGGCGGCATCCCCGAGGTGGTGGCCGACGGCGAGACGGGCTTGCTGGTGCCCATCTCACAGAGCGGCGACGGGACGCCGCACGACCCCGAGCGCTTCGCCGCCGACCTGGCCGAACGCGTCAACGCCCTGCTCGGCGACCCGGCCCGCGCCCGGGCGATGGGCCAGGCAGGCCGCGCCCGCGCGGTCGGCCACTTCTCCTGGTCGCGCATCGCCCACCGCACGCGCGATCTCTACGCCGCGCTGCTCTGAAGGTCCAACCCCTCGATCCGGTACGGCGGAGCCGGCGGCACGCCACCCGCCGTACCACGCTGGGGGCCTCCAGGGAGACGGCCTCTGACCCGCACAGGGCCGGGCGCCGTAACGGCGCCCGGTGGGCCGTTTCCGTGGTGCATCGTGGGCCGTGACGGCGACGCCCGATCACCGGCCGTCCCGGTCATGGCTCCGCGCCTCGCGGGTCAGGTGATGCGTTCGAGGACGACCACCGGGATCTCGCGGTCGGTCTGGCGCTGGTAGTTGTCGTAGTCCGGCCAGGTGGCCGTCATCAGCCGCCAGAGCTCCGGCTTCTCCTCAGGGATCGCCGTGCGTGCCCGGGCCTTGAACCGCTGGTCCTTCACCTGCACGTCGACGTCCGGGTTGGCGAGCAGGTTCTTGTACCACTCCGGATGGTCGGGGTCGCCGCCCTTGGAGGCCACGATCACGTGGTCGTCGCCGTGCCGCTGGTAGATGAGCGGCGTCGTGTACGGCCGGCCCGACTTGCGGCCCTTGGTGGTGAGGAGGAGCACCGTGGTGTTGTTCCAGTCGTGTCCTTCGGCGCCGTCGGTTTCCTGATAACGCTGGACATGTTCCTTGCCGTAGAGCATGGACCCTGTCTACCCGCGACCGGCGTGACCTCACCGTTACGTGTCCAGGTCTGTACGAGAAGTTGGACGGCCCTGGCACATCCCTCAACCGGGCCCAGGCCGGCGGCGCGCCCGACCTCGCCCGCACGCTCGACGAGGAGGCCCCTCCCGTTGCCGTCGAAGGCGGGCCCGTCGCGCCGGCGTTCGACCTGCCGATGCCCGGCGTCTCCCCGATCGAGCCGACACCGTGATCAGCATGTCTGTACGCGGGCGCACGCTGGTGAGAGCCTTTGGCCATGACCGATCCGGCCGAGGCACTGGCCGCCCGCATCGAACGCTTCGAGCAGGCCGCCGATCCCGAGCTGATCTGGGATCCCGCGGCGCTGGCCGAGGCCGAGGAGGCGATGCGCGCGTGCGCGGGCGACCGCTCCGACGCCTCCGCATGGCGCCTGATCGGCATGCTGCACCTCGCCCGCCACCGGCTCGACCAGCGCATCACGCAGGACGCCGCGGTGGCGGGCGCGTTCTTCGCCGCCGTGGCGCTGCTCGACCCGGGGCGGCTGCCCGAGCGGCTGCGCGGCTCCAGCATGCCTTCCGGCGACTCGGCCGTCGGCTGGGCCGGTCTGGTCGAGGAGATCTTCCGGCTGGTGGATCCGGGTGCGTACCCGCACGTCGGGCTGCTGATCGAGGCCCTGGTCCGGCACGCGATGGCGCGTCCGGGGGCGGAGGAGGTCGCCGAGCGGCTGGGCGAGCTGCTGCTGCAGGAGTCCGTACGCCCGCCCGATCCGGCACGCTCGCCTGATCCCGCCGGTTCGCCCGGCCCGGCGCGAGCCGGTGATCCCGCCGGTTCGCCTGGCCCTGTGCGGTCGCCCGGCACCGGCGGAGCGGACGAACCGGTCGGATCATCCGGATCCGTCGGATCGTCCGAGCCCGCCGGGCCCGAGCCCGAGCGCGGCCGCTCCGCCGGATCCGCCGGCCCGGGCGGGCGCATGCGTGCGACCGGCCCCGCGTGGGCGCCCGGCGCGCTGTCCGCGCTGGCTGGCGGCCTGGTGCGGCTGCACGAGGAGACGGGCGCGCCCGAGGCCGCCGACGACGCCGTTCACCTGCTGTTCCGGGCGGCCCTTGCCGACCCCGCCGCCCACACGGGTGAGCTGGCGGACGCGCTCAGCCGCGCCGCGCCCGGCGACGAGGAACTGGTCAGGGCCTACCTGAGGGCGGCGCAGACCCCTCCGGGCAGCCAGGACAGGTCGCGGGCGCTGCGCACGCTCGTCGACCTCACCCGTGAACGGGCCGACCGGTCGCTGGCGGACGGCGACCTGCTGGCGTTCATCAGGGTGGGGCAGTGCGCGCTGGACTTCTGGCACGAGCCGTGGGCCACGTCCGGGGTGGTGGCTCCCTACGCGACCGGGCTGGCCGAGTGGTACGTGGTCACGGGGGACGAGCGGTCGCTCGAAGCCGGCATGGAGATGCTGGAGGCGATCCGCGTGACGCCCGGGGAGACGATCCAATGGCTCGGCGCCGACCCCGTCGCGCGGCTCATCCTGCTGGGCGAGCGCTGCCGGAGCCGCTACGCCGTCACCGGCGACCTCGCCGACCTGGACGCCGCCGTCGACGCCGCACGCGAGGGGGCCGCGCTCGCGCCCACCGGTCACCCCGAGCGTGCCCGCCTGCTCGCCGGCCTGGCGAACGCGCTGCTCGAACGAGCCGTCGCCTCCGGCGGTGATCCGGCCGAGCCGGTCGCGGCCGCCCACGCGGCGCTCGCCGCCCAGGACCGGCACGACGCGGCCAGGGCCGAGATGTTGCTGCTGCTCGGCCGGGCGCTCCAGCTGCGTCTCACCACGGGAAGCGCCGGCGAGGCCGTCGCCGCGCTGCGCGAGGCCCTGGCGTCCGGTGACCGGCCGGCGCTGCGGGCGGAGGCGTACAGGCTGACCTCCGAGGTGCTGCGGTGGCGTGCCACGCGGGCGGGACGGCCGCAGGACCTGGACGACGCCGTGGACTCGGCCCGCCAGGCGGCCGAACTCGCCCTCAAGATCGCCCGCGACCCGGCACCCGCCCAGCAGGCGCTGGGTGAGGCCCTGCTGGCCCGCTTCTCCGCGCGCGGCGACACCGACGACCTGAGCGAAGCCCTGATCCTGGCCACACCGATCATCCCCGCCTCAGACGCCGGCGGCGGCGGCTCCGGGCTGCTGCCGCGGCTGGGGGACCTGCTGGACGACCTGATCGAGCAGCCGGAACCGGCGCAGGTGGACGAGCGGCTCGCGCGGGCCGCGACCGAGCTGGCCCTGCGCTCGCCGGACGAGGAGACGGCGGGCAAACTGCTGCGGCTCGCCGAACGGCGGACGCGAGCGCCGGGGGAGCGTGGCGAGTACCTGCTCCAGGTGGCGTCGCGGTTCGCCGAGCTGGGCCGCCCGCACCTCGCCGGTGACGTGCTGGGCCGGGCCTCCACGGCGTTCGGGGAGGCGGGGTCGCGCTCGCGGATGGCGTACGCGCTGTCCAGGCAGGGAGCGGGGGAGGAGGAGGCCGGCCGGCTCGACCGGGCGCTGGAGGCGTACGAACGGTCGGCCGCGCTCTACCGCGAGCTGGGCGAGCCGGGCTCCGAGGCGCTCCAGCTCGGCAGGAAGGCCGCCGTTCACCTGCGGTCCGGCGATCCCGCCGCAGCCGTCGAGGAGCACCTGCGCGCCATCGCCCTGTGCGAGGACGCCGGGCTGGCCGCCGAGGAGGCCTCCCACCAGGAGCGCGCGGCCGGCGCCCACCTGGCCGCCGGCGACCCGGCCGCGGCCGTGGCCCGCACGGCCAGGGCCCGCGAGCTGTACGCGGAGCTGGGCGAGACCGAACGTGCGGCCATGGCCCTGGTGCCCGCCGCCAGGGCGGCCGTCGACCAGGGCGACCTCACGGCGGCCGGCGAGCGCATCACCGCCTGCGCCATCGAGCTGGAGGCGGCGGGAGCGTGGGAGGAAGCCTGCAGGACGCTCGACGCGCACGCCGTCATGCTGGCCGGGCGCGGCCACCGGGCACAGGCGGCCGCCTGCGAGACCCGGCTGGTGGAGATCGTACGGCGGAGGGGAAGGCGCCGGGAGCCCGCCGACGAGTGGTACCGCATCGCCCAGCGCCGCCGTGAGCGCGGTGACACGGCCGGCGCGCGGTTCGCGTTCGAACTGGCCGAGCGCGAGTACGAGGCCGCCGGCCACGACGACGGGGCCGGCTCCGTCCGGTACAACCTGGGCGCGCTCGCGTACGCGGAGGGCGAGGCGCAGCGGGCGCTGGATTACTTCGGTGCCGCTGCGGAGGCGTTGGCCCGGCTGCGCGCTCCCGCCAAGGAGTCGACGGCGCTCACCATGCGGGCCGCCTGCCTGACCGTGCTCGACCGTGCCGAGGACGCCTCGGCGGACCTCGACCGGGCCTTGGAACTGGCCGCCGTCGCGGGCGATCGCGAGGCGCTCCTGACCGCCGCCCTGGGCAGGGCCGCTCTGGACGTGCGGCTCGGGGAGCTGCGGGAGGCGGGGGAACGCCTGCGCTCCGCGCTCGGGCCGGCCGCGGGCGACCCGGTCAAGGAGGCCGTCGTACGCGATCGGCTGGCGGCGCTGGCCGCGCGCACCGGTGATGTGCCCGCGCAGGTGACGGCGCTGGAGCAGGCCATGGCGGGTTACCGCGAAGGCGGCCAGGACCGGCTGGCGGCCCTCGCCTCCGCCAGGCTCGGTCTCGCGCTGGAGCGGCAGGGCGAGTTCCGCCGCGCCAGGGCCGCGCTGGAGGCCGGCCTGGCCGGGCTGGAGACGGCCGGGGACGTGGCGGGGGTGCCGTTCGAGGTGATCGCGCCCATGGCGGGGGAACTGGACGTCGAGGTCCTGTCCCGGCTCGCCGCCATCCAGCTGACCCTCGGCGACGTGACCCGCGGCCGTGCCACCCTCGGCCAGGCGCTCACCACCGTGCGGGCGGGCGGCGGCCGGGACGTCAGGGCGGAGCGGCTGGAGCTCTGGCTGCGGATCGAGGAGGCGGAGGCCGCAGGCGACCTGCTGACGGCCCGCACCCTCGCCGAAGAGGCGCTCACCGCTCCGGAGGAGCCCGTCGAGGGCGCGGAGGAACGCTCGTACCTTCTGGCCAAGCTCTCCACCCTCTGCCGCGCCCTGGGAGACCCGGCCGCCGCCTACGACCATGCGGCGCGCGGTCACCGGCTACGCGACGGCCACCGGATCGAGCACCTGCGGAACCTGGGGGCGGCGGCCAGGGACCTCGGACGGACGGACGAGGCGGTCCGGCACCTCGCCGAAGCCGTCAGCCTGGCCAGGGCAACCGGCTCGGCCCTCCCGGCCCAGCTGGTCCAGGCCCTTGACCTGCTCGGCCGCACGCTCACCGCCCAGGCCCGCTGGCAGGACGCCGCGAACGCCTTCGACGAGGGACTCGCCCTGGTCGACGCCCCCGTCTGGCGCGCCCTGAGAGCCCCGCTCCTCGCCGGACGGGCCGCCCTCCACCTCAGGCTGGACGAGCTGGACGCGGCGGCGTCCCGCTACCAGCAGTCCCTGTCCATCAGCGAGGAACTGGGCGTCCGGACCGGGCTCGCGGACGCCTACGCGGACCTGGCCCTGGTCCGCACGCTGCGCGGGGAGCTGGACGAGGCCAAGCCGCTCGCCGAACGGTGCCTGTCCCTCGAACGTGCTCATGGCAGGAGTCACGGCGTGGTGCTGGCCCTGATCGCCCTCGCCCGCCTGGAAGACCCGGCCCGGGCGTCGCTGCTCCTGGAGGAGGCGCTGGCCCTGGCCGAGGAGCTCGGCTACCGCCCCGGTACGGCCCTCGCGATGAGCCGCCTGGGCGCCCACGACGTCACGACCTCCTCGTACGCCCGCGCCCGCCCGCGGCTGTCCACGGCCATCGACCTGCTGACCGAACTCGGGCACGACCTGGAGTTGGGCGTCGCCTGCCACCATCGTTCCCTGGCCGCGGAGGCACTCGGCGACCTTCCCGCCGCTCTGGCCGACGCGGAACGCGCCTTCGAGCTCGGCCACCTGCCCGCTCGTGACCGGGCCTTCGACCTCGCCGTACGTCTTCGCCGCGGCCTGACCGCCTGGACCATCCTCGAACGTGCCAAACTCACGACGCTGGCCGCTCACCTCGACCCCCCGACCCCGCCGCGCCCGCCCGAAGACAGCGGCGACGAGGCCGAGAGGCGAGGGCTCGACGCCGTGCGTACGCTCATGACGGCCGCCCGTAACACCCGAGACCCGGAGCAGGCGGCGGAGCTGATCCGGCGCGCCCGCGAGGCCAGGGCCGGCGTGGAGTCGTTGTGGCGGCGCATGGAACCTCCGGCCCCGAACCACGTGGCGCTGCGGCGGGGCGCGCCGCCCGGCCAGGCCCAGCTGGACGCCCTTGTCGCGCCCGAGCCTGCCCCGCGCTCTCCGGCCGGCACCGGCGCCGCCTCCCGGGGTGCCGTCGGACTGCTCGGGTTCTCCGTGGGGGACGGCGCCGTCACGGTGCTCGCCCATCGCACGGGCTGGGCCGAGCCGCGGGTGTTCCCCACCGCCGCGGGCCGGGATGTCCTGAGCGGCTTCCTCGCCGCCGCGCGCGAGCGGCCGGGTCTGCTGGACGTCGAGGCCCGGCGGCGGCGCGCGGACCTCTGGAGGCGGCTGGCCGATCTGCTGCTGCGGGAGGCGCTCCAAGCCTTCGGCGACGACCTCGACCTCGTGCACCTGCTCCCGCACGCCGAACTGCACGGCATCCCGCTCCACGCGCTCGCCCCGGACGGCCGCACGCTGATCGAACGCTTTCCCGTCGCCTACGCCCCGTCCGCCGCCGTCCTGGCCCGCCTGGCGCGGCGAGCCCGGGTGGGCGGTGCGCGTGCGCTGGTGCTGGGCTTCCCGCAGGGGGACGGCGCGAAGGCTCCCATGGAGGCCGAGGCGGAGGAGGTCGCCGCCCTGCTCGGCACCCGGCCCCGCACCGGCCCGTCCGCCACCGCGGCGCTTCTGCCCGGTACGTGGGACGTGCTGCACCTGGCGTGCCCCGGGGTCTTCGGTCAGGGCGGCGACCCTTTCGGCTCCGGCGTCCGGCTCGCCGACGGCCTGCTCACGGCCAGGCGGCTGATGAGCATGAACGTCGACGCCGGCCTCGTGGTCCTCACCACCCACGAACAGACCCGAGAGGGCACCCGTGCGCAGGTCCGCGGGGGTGTCCGTGCGGAGGACGACGAGGGTGTCCACGTGCCGGTCCGCGTGGACGCCCGTGCGGAGGTTCGCGGGGGTGCCCGGGTGGCCGTTCCTGGTGCGGAGGATGTGGCCGCGCTGGGGCACGCGTTCCTGCACGCGGGGGCCAGGTCGGCGCTGCTGGCGCTCTGGCCGGTGGCGCCCGAGATCACCCTGGCTCTCCTGCGCGACTTCTACGCCAGGCGGCGCGACGGTGAGGGCGAGGCGCGGGCCCTGCGCTCGGCCGTGCTGGGGTTGCGCGAGCTCTACGGCTCGGCCGAGCCCGAGCTCTGGGCGCCGTACGTGCTGGTCGGCCTGCCCGGCTGAGCATCCGTCCACTTCGGGCCGCGCAGAGGTCGGCCAGCCCCGCCACACCCGGCCGGTGGCGCTGCGTGGTGTGGCCGCAGGCGAGGGCGGGAGCGGCTAGAGGTAGGGGCGGGCCGCGCTCACCAGCTCGGCAGCGGCGTCGCGGGTGTCGATGGAGAGGGCGGTGTCGGGCGTGCGCTCCCGGACGTCCTGGTCGCGGATCGCGAACACGGCGGGGGCGACGCCCACGTCGCCGTAGCGCCCGGTCACGGCGTCGCCGATCGCCTGGCGCACGTCGCGGACCACGCTGCGCGCGGTGTGGCCGGGGCCAGAGGCGGCGAGATGGCCCAGCATCCCGGCGAAGCGCAGCTCCGTCTCGGCCGCGGGACGCTGCCCTGGCAGCACGGGCCGGTCGAGCCAGAACACCTTGCCCGCCAGGAACGCCGCGTAGCCCGCGCCGTCGCGGCCGAGCACGCGCGCCGTCTCTGCGAGCAGCTCCCCGAACTCGGCCAGCTCCGCCCCCGGCGGCAGGTCCGTGGTGACGAACAGGGGCACGATCAGCGCGTCGAGCATGGCAGTTTCCCTCCGTGAGGAGGCTCATCGTAGGACGCCCTACCGACAATCGCGGATCACGCCACTCCGCCTGCCCGGCGGGCGATGCAACGGGGCCCTGACGATGCGCAACCTGCGCCCGGTGGCGGCCAACTTTCTGGCCGCGGGCGCGCAGCGGCTGGTCCTCGCCGGCGTCATCGAGAGCCGCGCCGAGCGCGCCTCCTACGCGGAGGTGCTGGGCGTCCCGCTCACGGTCTGCCGGCTCCTCGCCGCTCTCCCCGAAGTACGCGAGCGGCTGAGGACACGCCACACGAACGATCCCCAGTCACTTGACTGGCACCTCGAAAGGGCCGGGGAATTGGCATCGATCCTGGACGCGGCCCAGGTGGAGGACTACACCGTGGACGCCGGCGCGGGCTCTCCCACGCAGGTCGCCGCCCTGGTCGTCAAGGGGTGGGGCGTCTAGCGCTCGGTCCACTCGTCCTCGAGCGCCGAGTGCACGATGGAGTCGCGCCAGCCGTGCGGCGTGTGCAGGTGGTGGCGGATGCGGCCCTCCTCGACCATGCCCGCCGTCAGCATCGCGAGCTGCGCCGGCAGGTTGGCGGGGGAGCGGGCACCCCAGAGGCGGTGCAGCCCGAGCTGCTTGAAGCCGAACTTCAGCAGCAGGCGCACGAGGTCGGTGCCGATGCCCCGGCCCCACTGGCCGGGATGGAGGCCGAAGCCGATCTCCGCGCTGTGCGGGTGGTCGGCCTCGATGCGCAGGCGGGCCACCCCGATCACGTCGCGGCGCTCGGCGTCGATCACGGCCAGCACGTAGAGGCGGCGCGGCTCGGCGCGGGCGGACTCCACGGCCTGCCGGACCAGCGCGGTCACCTCGTGCAGGTCGCGTGGAGTGAAGGGCATGTGCTCGGTCGCGGCGGGGTCGCCGTAGACGGCGTGCAGGGCGGCGACGTCGGCCTCCGTGACGTCACGGAGGCCCAACCGCTCACCCTCGCACAGGACACGCCGCATGCGCAGACGGTAACGGAAGTCCCGTGATCTCTACAAGTCGGTGTCAAGTGGCGAGTTGACTTCCGTAAGCTCGCGCGACAAGTTCCGCGATGGCGCTGTGGGAGCCGAGCGGCTCCGCGTGCCCGGCGTTGATCGCCGAGGCCGCCTGCTCGACGATGCCCCGCGGGGCCTCGTGCCCGATGATGCAGGGCGCGAGGGCGAGGCGCTCCGCGCCGGCCTCGCGCAGTTGCCGGGCCGCGAGGACGACGCCGGGCTCGCTGTCCATCGAGGCGGCGAGGACGGGCAGCGTGAGCCTGGAGGCCAGGAGCACCGCGGTGGCCTGCACGGCCTGCACGGCCCGCTGGCCGCCCGCCGTGCCGAGGATGACGGCGTCGGTGGGGCTGGAGACGTTCAGCAGGCGCACGCGGTCGGCCCTGGCCAGGCCGCGCTCGGCGAGGCGGATGTGCAGCGCCTCGGCCAGCAGCGGGTGCGGCCCGAGCGCCTCGGTCACGGCGGCCCCCGAGCCGCTGGCCGCGACGGCCTTGCCGATCTCCGCCATGACGACGGGGTCTTCCCAGGTGAGCAGCGGCACGACGACGGCGTCACGGCCGGAGGGCAGCGAGTCGGCAAGGTCGGTGACGCTCTTCAGCCGCACCTCGATCTGCGGGTGGTCGACGCGTACGACCGCTGCGATCTCCTCGGCCACTCCGGAGGTGTCGCCTGGGGTGGCGAGCACGAGCAGAGGGGCGTCCGGCGGCAAGGACGTGGGCACGGGACGGCGATGGCGACCGCCTCCCGGCCGGGGGGAACGTTCACGTACAGGCAGGCTCACAGGCGCGCAGTTTATGCGTATTCCGGGCCGCCTGTTCCGGGAATCGATGGCGATTCCGTCACAACCTGCCATGCCTGGCCACGAGATGGACCGCTCCGCTCGCTCAGAGTGATCGAGATGGGTTTGTGATGGCCGGACAGATTGACTTGCCCGTACGGAACGGAAACTCTTGAGCCACTAGAAACGCGTTCTAGAGCGACAGTCCCAGGTCCGTCCCCGGAGGATGGGAATGAAGCCGTTCTATGTCCGCGAACTGAGCGTTTATCCCGTCGGCCGCCGCAGGATCTTCCTGCTCGCGATAGCCGTGCTGGCCAGCCTCGTGGTCAATTTCGAGACCACGATCGCCACTGTTCTGCCCCTCCTCATGGACGACCTGGGCATGTCGCTCACCGTCTACGGCCAGATCGCCGCACTGTCGGTGCTGGTGGGCGGCATCTCGGCGGGTTTCGGCGGCATCCTGTCCGACCGGTGGGGCCGCGTCAGGATCCTCGTGCCGACCCTGACCGTCACGGCCGCCTGCAACTTCCTGCTCGCCACCGTCGACACCGTGGCAGGGCTGTTCTGGATCCGGTGCCTCATGCTGTTCATCGAAGGCGCCGGCATCACGATCACCGCGTCGCTGGTGCGGGACTTCTCGCCGCGGATGGGGCGGGCGCAGGCGTTCGCGTTCTGGACGTGGGGGCCGGTCGGGGCCTCGTTCCTGGCCGCGCTCATCGCGGGCTTCACGCTGCCGCTGTTCGGCAACGCGTGGCAGTCGCAGGCGATCATCATGGGCGTCGTGTCGCTGGCGATGTGCGCGATCATCGCCTGGAAGATCGCCGAGCCGTCGGCCGCGCTGCGGGCGCAGGTGCTGGAGGACGAGCAGGCCGTACGGGTGGGGGAGATCATCGCTCACGGCAAGGTCAGGGAGCTGTTCAGGCACCCGCACCTGTGGGCGCACGTGCTCGGCAACACCGGCTGGCAGGTGCTCTACTGGACGTTCGCCATCTTCGGCC
The DNA here is from genome assembly GCF_039871515.1 of Nonomuraea sp. B1E8. Taxonomy (NCBI): domain Bacteria; kingdom Bacillati; phylum Actinomycetota; class Actinomycetes; order Streptosporangiales; family Streptosporangiaceae; genus Nonomuraea; species Nonomuraea sp. B1E8. Next base: position 220,539 of record NZ_JBDPLS010000008.1, read on the forward strand.
AGACGATCCTGTCGGGCGCGTTCGGCATGGACCCGGCCGTGGCCAACCGGGTCGTCGCGCTGAGCATCGTGCTCAACGCCCTGGCCGTGGTCGTCGTCGGCCGCATGTCCGACCGGCTGCGGCTGCGCAAGCCGTTCATCGCCGTGGGGACGGTGCTGACGACCGGTGCGATGGCGTACTTCATCACCCTGATCGGCCCCGGGGTCCCCACCGCGCACGTGACCATCGTGTACGCGCTGATCCTGCTGTTCATGGGCATCGCGTACGTGCCGTGGATGGCCAACTTCTCCGAGAACGCCGAGGACGTCGAATCCCGGCTGCAGGGCTCGGCGCTGGGCATCTGGGGCATGGTCGTCCGCGTCATGATCGTGGTGCTGCTGGTCGTCTCCCCGATCGTCGTCGAGGCCGGCGGCTGGCAGACGTGGCTGACCGTGGCGCTCGCCGGCCAGGTCGTGTTCCTGGTCTCCATGGCGGCCTTCAAGGGCCGCTGGCGGACGGCCGCCCCGGGGATCGCGGCCTAGCGTGCCGGCACGACGACCGCCTGGGCCTCCGTTCGCGCGGGCGGCGTTGGCAGCCGCCGCCCGCGGCTTCCGCGGCATTCGTGCGGATCTCAGGCGAACGGACCCACCTGCCCCGGCAGCGAGGGCTTGGCGGGGACGCCGGGGTCGGCGGCGAGGTCGAGGTCGCGCGTCTCGGGGGCGATGGCCAGGCCCACGGTCGTGACCGCCAGGGCGGCGACCACGTAGACCGACACCGCCAGCGTGGTCTGGAACGTGTGGAAGAGCTGGAGAGCGATGACCGGGGCCAGCGAGCCGCCGACGATGCCGGCCACCTGGTAGCCCATGGACGCGCCGCTGTAGCGCAGGCGCGTGCTGAACAACTCGGCGATGAACGCCGCCTGCGGGCCGTACATCGCGGCGTGGGTGACCAGCGCCACGATGGCGGCCAGCGCGATCAGCGGGAAGGATCTGGTGTCGAGCAGCGGGAAGAACACGAACACCCACACCGCGGCGGCCACCACGCCCGCCAGGTAGACGGGCCGCCGGCCGTACCGGTCGGACAGCGCGCCGGCCACGGGGATCAGGGCGAGCTGCAGCGCCGACGCGATCAGCACCGCGTTCAGCGCGTACGAGCGCGGCAGGGCCAGCTCCCCGGTGATGTAGACGATGATGTACGCCGTGAAGGTGTAGAAGGCGACGTCGACCCCGATCCGCGCGGTGAAGGCCGACAGCAGGGCGCGCGGGTGCGTGCGCAGCACCTCGAGCAGCGGCATCTTCGCCTTGACGCCGTGCTGCTCGACCTCGGCGAACAACGGCGACTCCGCGACCTTGAGCCGCACCCACAGCCCCACGAAGACCAGCGCGCCGGACAGCAGGAACGGCACCCGCCAGCCCCACGACAGGAACGCCGCGTCGGACATCGTGAAGGACATGACCGTGAGCAGGCCGGTCGCCAGCACGTAGCCCGCGGGCACGCCCACCTGCGGCCAGCTGGCGTTGAAGCCGCGCCGCCGGCCGTCGCCGTGCTCGAGCGACATGATGACCGCGCCGCCCCACTCGCCGCCGAGCCCCAGGCCCTGCACGAATCGGAGCAGCGCCAGCAGGACCGGCGCGATCACGCCGACGCTGGCGTAACCGGGCAGCACGCCGATGAGGAACGTCGAGACGCCCATCACCAGCAGCGTGACCACGAGGACGGTCTTGCGGCCCGCGCGGTCGCCGAAGTGGCCGAACACGATGCCGCCCAGCGGGCGGGCCACGAACGCCACGGCGTTGGTCGTCAGCGATGCCAGGGTGGCGTTGAACGGGTCGAGGTCGGGGAAGAACAGCTGGGGGAAGACGAGGGTCGCCGCGGTGGTGTAGAGGAAGAAGTCGTACCACTCCAGCGACGTGCCGATCAGGCTGGCGAGGATCACCCGCCGGGTCTGTTGCGTGGAGCCTGACATCGAATGCTCCTAGAGTTGATGGGGGATAGGTTCAACGTAAGGATCGTTGAACAATTCGACAAGAGGTTTGCTCCATGATTCCCTGTCAATCGTGGACAACGTGGTTGCTGATCTCTCCCAGGACCGGCCCCGCCTGGGACGCAGCAGCACGGCGGAACGGGTGGCCGACATCCTGCGCGACCGCATCAGCGAAGGCTTCTTCCCTCCAGGTCAGCGGTTGTCGGAGGAGTCCATCTCCGAGGCGCTCGGCGTCTCGCGCAACACGCTGCGCGAGGCGTTCCGGCTGCTCGGCCACGAGCGGCTGCTCGACCACCGGCTCAACCGCGGCGTGTTCGTCCGCCTGCCGTCCGCCGCCGACGTCTCCGACCTCTACCGCGTGCGCCGCGTGCTCGAGGGCGCCGCGGTGCGGCGTACCCCCGGCGAGACGGAGCTCGCGACGATCGGCGAGGCCGTCCGTGACGCCGAGCGGGCCGCCGCGAAGGACGACTGGCAGGCCGTCGGCACCGCCAACATCCGCTTCCACCAGGCCCTCGTCTCGCTCATCGGCAGCCCGAGGATCGACGAGGCCATGCGCCAGCTGCTGGCCGAGCTGCGCCTCGTCTTCCACGTGATGGAGAACCCGCGGGCCTTCCACGAGCCGTTCGTCGACCGCAACCGCACGCTGCTCGAGCTCATCCGGTCGGGCGGGCCCGATGAGGCCGCCGCCTACCTCGACGACTACCTCGACCACGCCGAGCGGCTGCTCATCCACGCCTTCGAACCGAGCCGCTAGCGTGGGCGCATGGACCGGATCTTCACCCTCGACGAGGCCCGTGCGCTGATCCCCGCCGTGATCGAGGACGCCCGCGTCGTGATCTCCGCCCGCGCCGACCTGGCCGAGATCGATTTCGACCGGCGTACGAAGGGGCGCTCCGAGCTCGGCGGCCTGCCCGAGCTGAAAGGGCTGCAGGCCCGCGTCGAGGAGATCCTGAGCGGATGGAGCGAGCAGGGGATCGAGGTCAAGGGCATCGCGCCCGTGCTCGTCGACTTCCCCTCGGAGCTCGACGGCCTGTCCGTACGGCTCTGCTGGATCGAGGGCGAACGCGAGCTCGCCTGGTATCACCGCACCGAGCTGGGCTTCGCCGGCCGCCGCCCGCTCTGATCAGCGATCCGCGCACAGGGCCCGCCGCACCCGGGCGATGCCGGCCACGGCGGGCATACGCTGCCGGGGTGGAGGTTCACTCGACCAAGGCGATGGCCGCGCGAGCCGTCGACCTGTGCGTGGAGCTGCTGCACGAGCAGCCGTCGATCGAGTCGGTGTCGCGGATCCTGCGCGACCACGGGGAGAGCGGAGACCTCGATCTCGGCACGAACGACCTGACGGCGATGCGGGAGGCGGCGGCGCGGCTGCGCGAGGTGCTGGCCGCGCAGACGGCCGGCGAGGCGGCGGCCCTGCTCAACCGGCTGCTCGCCCGCGGAGCCCAGACGCCCAGGCTCACCAGCCACGGGGGTTCGACGACCTGGCACCTGCACGTCGACAGCGGTGACGACGCGCCGTGGGGGGAGTGGTTCCTGGCGTCCTCGGCGATGGCGCTGGCGGTGCTGCTCGCCGACCACCAGAGGGTTCCCGGCGGGCTGTGCGCCGCACGGAGCTGCGGGCGGCCGTTCCTCGACCTCGGGGGCGGCAGCCCGCGACGCTACTGCAGCGCCCGCTGCGCCACCCGCGAACGCGTCGCCGCCCACCGCTCCCGCTCCGGCACCCGCGCCCCCGGTTGATCCCCGGCGCTCGCCCGGTCACCGCCGCGGGATGAGCACCACCACGGCCACCGCCTGCAGCGCCGCTCCGGCCAGCAGGGCCGCGCCCGGCGAGTACGACGCCAGCGGGCCCGCCGTCGCGGAACCGAGCGCGTACGAGGTGATCTTCAGGCTGGCGGCCGTGGTGAACACCTGGCTCCGCAGGCGGGCGGGCGCCTCGCGGTGGCGTACGGAGAACAGCGCGGTGAGCTGCGGCCCCTCACCCGCTCCCGCGACGGCGGCGGCGATCACGGCGATCCAGTACGACTCCGCCACGGCCGCCAGCACCATCCCTGCCCCGAGCACCGCCGTCCCCCAGACCAGCACCCCATCCCACCACCGCACCTCACGGGCGGCCCGCGCTTCGCTTTCCGCGCCCGCCGGGTGGCGGGCGGTTCGTGCTTCGTTTCCCGCGCGGGCCGGAGCGCGGGTGGCCAGGAGCGCGTTCATCGCCAGCCCGCACGCCGCGGTGACGGTCAGCAGCAGCGCGCCGTGGCCGCTCTCTCCGGTGAGCCGGACACCCAGCACGGGTGCCGCCACGACCAGCATGGCCAGACCGGCACACGAGATCACGGACCCGGCCGTCGCCCTGCGCAGTGACGGATTCCTGGTGATGGCGGCGAACCCGGCGACCAGCTCCGCCCGTACGGACCGCGCCGGATGCCGCCCCGGCCGTCGATCGGGCGGCGTCCTGCCGGACGGAGCTCCCCCGGAGGGCGTCCGGCCAGGGGACGTCCAGCTGGCGGAGCTCCCCGCGGAGGATGTCTCCAGACGTGGGGGCAGGGTCCAGGCGACGGGCAGGGCGGCGAGCACGAGCGCGGCGCAAACAGGCACCGCCATGGTGCCGGCGCCCGCGGCCGCGAGCACGCCCACCACGGCGGGACCGGCGAGTCCGGCCACGTTGTAGGTCATGGCGTCGAGCGCGGTGGCACGGCCCAGCCGTTCGGGCCCGGCCACCAGCGGCAACTGCGCGGTCCAGCCGCCGGCGAGCGCGGGACCCAGCAGGCCGGTCGCGACGGCCACCCCGATGAGCGCCGCCTCCGGCACCCGGCCCAGCCCCGAGAGGACCAGCAGGAGCCCGGCCGCGTACCCCGACAGGCAGCAGGCGAGCAGCCTGCCGGGCCGCCGCGCCCGGTCGAGCAGCACGCCGAGCAGCGGCCCGCCCACGGCGGCCGAGACGGTGAGCCCGGCCAGCAACCACGACGCCGGCAGGGGAGATCCGGTGACGGCGAGTCCGGTGACGAGCAGCGCGGGCCCGGACATCTCATCCCCGGTGCGGGCGGCGACGGCACCGCCCATGTAACGGGATAACATCATGGAGACGTTACATGGGGATGATGGCCGTCGTGAGCGAGGGGTTGCCGGGGAGGCGCCGGAAACGTTCCAGGGTGCTGGAGACCGCTTCGCGATCGAGGACGGCCCGGCCTGGACGGACTGCGTGCCGCGCGGACCGGGCACATCATCGAGCCGCTCTGCGCCGCCGCGTGATCGAATGTGTGTTTGAACGATGACGTACACTCGTCCTCATGACAGCCGCGTTCCAAGCATCTCTGCTCGGCCTCGACGAGGAGCTCGCGGTCGGGCCGCTCGGCGACACGGTGCGCAGGACCCACCTCGCCCACGGCGCCTGGATCGACCTCAGGCCAGGCTGGCTGGCCGGAGCCGACGAGCTCTACGAACGGCTGGCCGAGACGGTGCCGTGGCACGCGGAGCGGCGGCACATGTACGACCGGGTCGTCGACGTGCCCCGGCTGCTGAAGTTCTACGACGAGCACGAGACCCTGCCCGACCCGGCACTCGACGAGGCCAGGCGGGCGCTCAACGCTCACTACGGAGAGGAGCTGGGCGAGCCGTTCCTTACGGCCGGGCTCTGCTTCTACCGCGACGGCCGTGACAGCGTGGCCTGGCACGGCGACACGATCGGCAGGGGCGGCACCGAGGACACCATGGTGGCGATCCTCTCGGTCGGCGACCCCCGCTCGCTGCTGCTGCGGCCGCGCGGCGGCGGTTCCTCGATCCGCCACGACCTCGGCCACGGCGATCTGATCGTGATGGGCGGGAGTTGCCAGCGCACCTGGGAGCACGCGATCCCGAAGACCAGCCGCCCGGCGGGGCCGCGCATCAGCATCCAGTTCCGCCCGCGCGGCGTGCGCTGACCCGTCCTCGACGTCTGCGAACCAGCCCAGAGGATCACTGCTGCCCCTCGCCGAGGAACGCGCCGATCAGCGGGTTGACCCGGTCAGGGGCCTGGCGGCCGGACCAGTGGCCGGCGCCTGAACATGGCGCTCGGCAACGGCTCCGCGGGCGCCCCCGCCGTCACTCCGCGCCCTTTCCCGCGGCGCCTGCCCTGGCTGGAACGGCTGGAATGGCGGGCGGTGGCGGGAGTGAGGCTCAGGCGGACACGCGCGACCCGCCCCAGGACAGGAGGGCCTCGGCGGTGCTGAACCGGCGGCTGGAGACGGACTCGCCGAGCAGCACGCCGACCAGCCGCCGCCCCTCCGACTCGCCCGCGAAGGCGAGGCTGTAGCCCGCCGCCCGGGTGAACCCGGTCTTCAGCCCGATCGCGCCCGGCGTCCCGAGCAGCCTGTTGGTGTTGCGCCAGCTGTAGGAGCGGTGGTCGTCGGTGGCGGCGAGCGTGTGCCGCCGCGTACCGGCGACCTCCTCGATCAGCGGCACCTGGAGCGCCTTGACCGCCAGCAGGGCCTGGTCCTCGGCCGTGGAGTAGCCGTCGCCGCGCGGGGTGGGCAGGCCGTCGGCGTTGACGTACTCGGTGTCCGACATGCCCAGCTCGCGGGCGGTCGCGTTCATCTTGGCGACGAAGCCCTTGACGCCGGGGCCGTACGTGCGGGCCAGCGCGTGGGCGGCGTCGGCGCCGGAGGGGAGCATGAGGGCGTACATCAGCTCGCCGACGGTGAGCCGGTCGCCGGGGCGCAGGCCGGCGGTCGTGCCGCCGCCCTCCTCCGCGTACGCGACGTCTTCGGCCTTGATCCGGACGACGTCGGTGGGTTCGGCCGACTTCAGTACGACATATGCGGTCATGGTTTTGGTCAGGCTGGCGACCGGCATACGCTCACGGGCGTCCTTGCTGAAAAGCACGTCCCCGGACTCGGCGTCGATCAGTTGGGCCGCGCGTCCGTACACCGCCGGGGTGTCTCTTTCCGCGGCCGTCATGACGGGCGCGGCGACCGGCGCCTGGGCGGCGGCAGGCGCGGCTACGCCGGTGACCAGGGCGGCGGCGCCTGCCAAGGCGACAAGTGGGGCTTTGCTGATACGCATGACGACAGGGTGCCGCGCCTTTTGGGGTGCTGTTGACGAAAAGAACAAAAATCCATGACCGGCTGTCAGAAACCCCGAAATCTCCGGGTCTTTCGTGAGGTAAATCTTTTGCCGAATACGCTCACCGGTCGTGCCAGAAGGTGCCGGTCACGCGTTCGCCGTGGGCCAGCTCCGCGAACAGGTCCTCCCAGAGCGGCATCACCTGCTCCGGCGCGTAGGCCCGTGCCGTCTCGGCCGCGGCCTGGCCCATGCGCACCCGCAGGTCCCGGTCGGAGATGACCCGCGTCAGGGCGTCGGCCAGCGCGTTCACGTCCCGCGGCGGCACGAGCACGCCGTCCACCCCGTCGGTCACCACGTCCCTCGGGCCGGTCGGGCAGTCGAACGCGACCACGGGCAGCGCGTGCGCCATGGCCTCGATCATCACCATGGGGAGGCCCTCGAACCGGGAGCTCAGCGCGTACACGGAGGCGTTCGTCAGCTCCCGGTCCAGCCGGTCGGTACGCCCTGCCAGCGTCACGTGGTCGCCCAGGTCCAGGCGCCGCACGAGCCCGTCGAGCTCCGCCTTCCTGGCGCCCGTGCCGAAGACGCGCAGCCGCCATTCCGGGTGGTGGGCCACGACCTGCGCGAAGGCCTCGATGAGCAGGTCGAAACCCTTCTGCGCGGTCAGCCGCCCGGCCGCGACCACTACGGGGTTCACCTGCCGGGACGGCTCCTGCTCCGCCCGGTGGGCCGCGTTGGGGATCTGCACGATCGGGGCCCCTGGGAGCAGGCGCTCGTATTCATGCCGGTTCGTGCGGGTCAGAACGGTGATCGCGTCGAGGCGGCCGTAGTGACGGGCGATCTGCCTGCGGATGGTGTCGGGATAGGCCGACAGGTTCATGTGCTCCTGCGCGACCGTGAGGACACCCCTGGGCGCGCGGCGGGCCGCGATCAGGTTGAGCGCGGGACGCGTGGTCACGAGGACGCCGTCGCGCAGCGCGGCCACGTAGTCCATCGCGGTGCGCTCCACCCGTTCGGTGAAGTACGCGCTCGCGAACTCCCCGCGCGGCACGACCTTCCCCCGCACCCGGCGCCACGCCCTGCGCCCGAGCGAGTCAGGACGCGGGCCGCCGCGCTGGTCCACGAGCGTCACGATCGGGATGCGCGGGTCCAGCCTGACGTGGGGTCTCTCGCGGCGCCGCACGAGGCTGACCAGTTCGACGTCGTGGCCCGCGGCGGCCATCGCGTTCGCCTGGTTGACGACCGTGCGGATGGTGCCGCCGGCGCCGTAGGCGTGCAGCATGAAGTAGCGGATCCTCATGGCGCCTGCTCCCGGGTCCGGGTGCGGACCCCCTCCGGGGCGGGCGGCACGCGGGCGCCGGGCGCGCGGGAGGGACCGGACCTGGCCAGCGTCGTGCTCGGTGTTCGCTGCCGGTACATGCCGGTGGAGGGTAACGGCCGTACCTGGCAGTTCCCTGGCAACGGCGGCACGCAGGGCGGGCGCGCGTGCCCGCGCATGATGATCAAGACTCGCTAGGGTGGCCACGAGCGGTGCCCGGCGAGGTCGAGAGGGATGAGCATGGACGAGGGACGACCGGCGGACGACGTGATCCTGGGCATGATCGCCGATCGCCTCAGCACGGCCATGGGCAGGCCGTGGCAGGTAGAGGAAGGCATGGCCAAGGGGCCGGGCACGCTCGCCGTCGTGCTGGGCGACGACCACTCCGGCGACCCCGGCCACCTCGACCTCGACTTCGTGCTCAACGTCGACCGCCCCGAGGACACCACGATCAGCGACTGCGTGGCCGGGTACGGCGGCACCACCGGAGAGGCCCTCGACCGGGCCGTCCAGGTGTGGCTCGGCACGACCGGCAGCGCCCTGATCGAGCTCCTCGTCCAGGACGGCTCGCACGCCGCCCACTTCGGCCCCGACGACCCCGACGGCTTCTCGGGCTGGCACGCCATCCACGGCGGCATCACCGGCTGGGGCACCGGCGACGACCACGAGGCCGTCCAGCGGTGGGCCGTCCAGCACGTGGTCCTGCCGCACCTGGCTCCCGCGCTGAAGGGCACGTTCGAGCGCGAACGCCTCATCGGCGTCAAGGCGTTCTTCGGCGGGGGCGAGGGCGCCGAGACGGCCGAGATCCGCGTCAACGGCGCCTACCACGAGGCGGGCTCGCGGGCTCTGGCCGAGCTGGACTGGCCGCGGCCCGAGCAGGGCATCTCGTACGCCCGCACCTTCGTCCTGCTGGTGCACGACGAAGCCGGCTGACCTTTCAGCCGCCATCGGCGGCGTTCGCATGGCCCCATGACCGACTCCCGCGCGCTCGCCACCCTCCGCCTGTTAGCGTTACCGCCAGGGGGGTGAGCTGCCGTGAAATCCAGGAATGGCAGGCCGGCGGTGCTCATGGACGTGGCGGTGCTGGCCGGTGTCTCGGCCATGACCGTCTCGCGCGTGCTCAACGATCCCGGCCGGGTGCGCGCCGAGACCCGGGCCCGGGTGCTGGCCGCGGTCAGGGAGCTCGACTACCGGCCCAACCAGGCGGCCCGCCAGCTGGTCACCGGCCGCTCCGGCGTGCTCGGCGTGGTCAGCATCGACACCACCCTCTACGGCCCCGCCACCACCCTCTACTACATCGAGCAGGCCGCGAGAAACGCCGGCTACAACGTCAGCATCGCCAGCCTCAGCTCGCTCAACCGCAGGTCGATGGAGGAGGGCGTGCAGCGGCTGCGCGCCCAGGCCGTCGACGGCGTGATCATCGTCGCGCCGCACGAGTCGGCCACCGAGGGGCTGCGCCACCTGCCGCCCGAGATGCCGGCGGTGGCGGTCGACGCCGGCGACGACCTCCCCGTGCCCGTGGCCAAGGTCGACCAGCGGGCCGGAGCCGTGCGCGTGACCAGGCACCTGCTCAGCCTCGGCCACCCCACGGTGTGGCACGTGGCGGGGCCGGCCGACTGGCTCGACGCCGAGGGCCGCATCGAGGGCTGGCGCGGCGTGCTGGAGGAGGCCGGCCGGCCGGTGCCCGGCGTGCTGCGCGGCGACTGGAGCTCGCGCTCCGGCTACCGGCTCGGCCGCGGTCTGGCGCAGGAGCCCGAGCTCACCGCCGTGTTCGTGGCCAACGACCAGATGGCGCTCGGCGTGCTGAGGGCGTTGCGTGAGGCCGGGCGGCGCGTGCCCGAGGACGTCAGCGTGGCCGGCTTCGACGACATCCCCGAGTCCGCCTACTACTGGCCGCCGCTGACCACCGTGCGGCAGGACTTCGGAGAGGTCGGCCGGCTCGCCTTCCACATGCTGCTCGACCGGATGGCGGGCGCCGACCCCGACGGGCGGCGCCTGGTCGAGCCGGAGCTCGTCGTCAGGGAGAGCACCGGCGCCGCCCCGGGGTGAGTCTCACGCCAGCCTGATCACGTTCCACGACACCGGCGGCAGCAGGACGCGCGCCGGGTCGTGCTCGACGTCGGGGTTCGGCCTGGGCGCGATCCGGTCGGGGGCATCGGCCGTGTTGCGGGCGTAGACGTCGGTGTCCGTCAGGGTGGTGGCCTCGACGATCCGCGCGCCGCCGAGCGCCCGCGTGTCGATCCGCAGCGACAGCGGCGCGTCCGTCGAGCGGTTGACCGCGAACAGCGTCGTGCCCTCCTCCGCGTGCGTGGCGACCGCGTGCAGCAGCGGCACCTCTCCGTACTCCTTCGTCTCGTACGACGGCGAGACCGGCTCCACCCGCAGCACGTCGCCCGCCGCGTGCCTGGACGCCTGCGCGAACGGATGGAACGTCGTCTGCCGCCAGGCCCGCCCGCCGGGTTCCGTCATGATCGGCGCGATCACGTTCACCAGCTGGGCCAGCGACGCGGCGGTCACCCGGTCGCTGTTGCGCAGCAGCGTGATCAGCAGCCCGCCGAACGCCACCGCGTCGGCCAGGTGGTAGTGGTCCTCCAGCAGCGGCGGCGCGACCGGCCAGTCGGTGGGCGGCTCGGCGCCCTGGAAGCGCGACAGGTACCAGACGTTCCATTCGTCGAAGGAGATGTCGATGCGCTTGCGCGACTTGAGCCGCGCCCCGACGTGGTCGGCGGTGGCCACGACCGAGGAGATGAAGTACTCCATGTCGGTCGAGCAGGCCAGGAAGCTGCCGAGGTCGCCGTCCTTCTCCTCGTAGTAGGCGTGGCAGGAGATGTAGTCGACCACGTCGTACGTCTCCTCCAGCACCGTGGCCTCCCACGCGCCGAAGGTCGGCATGCCGGAGCCCGAGCTGCCGCAGGCCACCAGCTCCAGGTTCCTGTCCATCGTGCGCATGGCGCGGGCGGTCTCGGCGGCCAGCCGGCCGTATTCGCGGGCCGTCTTGTGGCCGGTCTGCCAGGGGCCGTCCATCTCGTTGCCGAGGCACCACATCCTGATGCCGTGCGGCTCCTTCGAGCCGTTGGCGACGCGCAGGTCCGACAGCGTGGTGCCGGACGGGTGGTTGCAGTATTCGAGCAGGTCGAGGGCCTCGGCGATGCCGCGGGTGCCGAGGTTGAGCGCCATCATGGGCTCCACGCCGGCCTTGCGGCACCAGCGGACGAACTCGTCGACGCCGACCTCGTTGGTCTCGGTGCTGTGCCAGGCCAGGTCGAGCCGGCGCGGGCGCTCGGCGACCGGGCCGATGCCGTCCTCCCACCGGTAGCCGGAGACGAAGTTGCCGCCGGGGTAGCGGACGGTGGACACGCCCAGCTCCCTGGTCAGGTCGAGCACGTCGCGGCGGAAGCCGTCGCCGTCGGCCGAGGGGTGGTCCGGCTCGTGGATGCCGGTGTAGACACATCGCCCGAGGTGTTCGACGAACGTGCCGAAGGTGCGCCGGCGTACCGGAGCCACCTTGAACGCGGGATCGAGCGTGAGTTCTGCCTGGTGCACGGAGGGGACTCCTGGTGTTGCGCGGGCGTGACGTCGCTCCAGATTGTTAGCGTTATCAGCGGTGAGGTCAAGGGGTCCGCGCTCGCCCCCGGGATGTCGGGCAAGCGTTTTCCGCGGGGGCCTTGACAGGCCGGGTGTTACCGCTAACGCTCGGGTGACTCCAACGCGACACGGGGTCGGCGCTGCGACACGACCCGAACGCCATGACCCTGCCGGTGGGCCTGGCCAGCGTCGTGCAGGGCACGTTCGCGGTACGCGCAGATCATGGCCTCGGCGGTGCTGGCCGGGCTGCCGCTGCTGGTCGTGTTCGTGCTGTTCCAGCGGCAGATCGTACGCGGCGTCGCCCGCAGCGGCCTGGCGGGCCAGTGGCGGGCGGGGCCGGGTCTACTCCGAGCCTGAGCACTCGCGTACCTGGTCCGGGAAACATCGCGACGCAGTCGGCGACCTCCCGGGCCTCGCGGTCCTGCACCGTGGAGACCACATGCAGGGCGAGCGCGAGCGGCAGCGCCGCCAGGCCGGCCGCGAACCCGCCCGCGGTCACCGCCTGACGCATGACACGCCGCCGCGCCCCGTGGCCGCCAGGGCCGGGGCGCGACGGTCGTGGCGACCACGGGTCGTGGGGGGCACGTGACTTTCGGCCGGTCGCGTGCGCCCACGGGGACCTTAACGGATGGAGCGCGCGAAATATAGGTCTTGCCGTAATGGGGATTTAAGCCCTAGCGTCTTGATAATCCATACGACGTCCTGATTATTAAGACGAGGGCCTATGAGCGACCTGTCGCCCGCCATCGAACCCCGTGATCCCGCCTTCCTCATGCGCCCCGAGCGGCTGGCGTCCCTGCAGCCGTCCCGCTTCAGCGCCAGCCGGTCGCTCGTGGCGACCATGCTGCGAAAGGGATGGACGGTCGATGCGGAGCGGCTGGAGCTGGACGACCGCGGCGACGGAACGGCCGTCTACCGGGTCGAGACGCACGCGGGCGTGCTGTCGTTCGTGGCCTTCAGCACCGAACCGCGCTTCGTGGACCGCACCCCGCGGATCATCGGCCGGAGCTGGGACATGGTCGGCGCGCTGCTCGAAGGCGAGGCCGACGCGGGGCGGATCGAGCAGACGCGGACGGAGCTGCCCAAACTGTACGCGGGCCGCGCCGCGCCGGGGACGCTCGTGTGGTGCCGGTCCAACCGGAGCCTGCGGGCGTTCGAGCACGCGGTGGGAGCGCTGGCCGACGGGCGGCAGCCCAGCCTCGACCGGCTGCGCCACGTCGGCTACCTCATGCGCAACACCGGGCTGGACGCCAACGGCACGTTCGGCACCCGCACCTACCTGTCCTACGGGCCTGACCATCCGCTGATGGCGCCGTATCACGCGCAGATGCTCACCGCCTACCTGATGCGCGAGTTCAGCTTCGACCTGTGCGATCACCTGGCCCGCACCGCCCGCCCCGGCGCCGCGCGGCTCGCCCCCGCGCTGCGGCGCCATCTCGGCCTGGGCAACGGGTCGGCGCTGGGCCTGGTGCTGTTCGTCGCCAACCATCCGCGTATGGTCGACCGCTGGCTGCGCGTGCGCGAGGACGCCCTGGCGCGGGCCAGACGGCTCGGCTTCCCGGCCGGCGACCCGGCGTACGCCCGGCTCGTCAGCCTGCTCGACGGCGCGATCGTCCACCGCGAGCAGGACCCCGTGCGCTACGGCGTCTTCCCCGCCGGGCCCCGGCTGGCCGCCGAGCTGCGCCAGGTGCGGGAGCGCGCGGCCGAGCTGCGCGACGAGGGCCCGCGCGGGGCGCACCCGTTCGAGACGCTGCGGCGGGCGGTCGAGGGCACGGTGACCCCCGAGACCGAGGAGATCCTGAACGCGCTGCTCATGGAGCTCCTGCCGGACGAGGTGGACGAGGGGTTCGACCGGCTCATCGTGGACGAGCGGCTCATCGGCGACCCGGGCATGACGGTGCGGGAGTTCGGCGCGATGTTGCGCGGACCGTACGCGTGGGCGCACGACCTGCCCCTCGCCGACGAGGCGCGCCGGGCCAGGGTCTGGTACAAGTCGCGGGCCGCGGAGGAGCCGCGTTCCGGGCCGCGCGAGCAGTTTCCCGGTGGTTTCGACCTGTCGGTGGACGTGCCCGGCGACGTGCGCAGGCTGTCGCGGCTGATGGCCCGCTACGACCCGCGCACCCGGGTCGGCCGGGTGCTCTTCGAGCATCCGGAGGAGCGGGCGGCGGTCGAACGGCTCCAGGCGCTGCGCGACCTGCCGTACGCGCTGCCCCGGATGGACATGCTGGATCTGGACTTCCTGCCGGTACACGTCATCCGGCTGGCCAACGCCGCCTTCTACGGTCTCGACCGGACGAAGGACTTCCTGGGCCGCACCCTGCGCGGCCTGATCTTCCAGGGCGCTCCCGCACGCGCCGACCTGGCCGGTGGGGACCCAGGCCCGTGGTGGCAGCCCCGCGAACCCGACACCGAGGACATGACCCTTGACTGAGAACAACGCGCCGCGAACCCAGCCGCTGAGCACCGCGCTCAAATGCCTCAAGATGCTCGAAGTGGTGGCCGGTGCCGAGCGCTCGGTACGCGTCACCGAGCTGGCCCGAGAGCTCGGCCTGACCCGCGCCGCCGTGCACCAGCAGCTCGTCACCCTGGTCGCGGCCGGGTGGATGGAGCAGGCCGGTGACGGCACCTACCGGCTGACGTTGCGGCCGGCCCGCGTCGGGCAGGCGGCGCTGCGCCAGGCCGGGCTGGGCGAACGTGTGCTGCCGGTGATGGAACGCCTGGTGGACGTCGTACGCGAGGCCGTCTCCCTGGCCATACTCGAACGCGGCACCGCCACGATCATCCAGCGCATCGAACCAGGCCGCCCGCTCCAGGTGGACCTGCGGGCCGAGGCCAGCATGCCGATCAGCCGCAGCGCGTCAGGGCAGGTGCTGCTGGCCTACGCGACCGAGCGCCAGCTCGCCGAGCTGCGGGAGCTCGGCGTCGAGCTGCCCGGCGAGGACGAGCTGGCGCGGGTGCGCGAGCGCGGCTACGCGACCTCCGAGGGCCGCTGGCTCGAAGGCGTGCTCGGCATCGCCGCCCCCGTGTTCGACGTCGAGCGGCGGTGCGTAGGGGCGCTGAGCGTCGCGGGGCCGAGCAGCCGGTTCGACCACGAGAAGGGCATCCGCGCGCTGGGCGACGCCGTCGCCGAGATCAACGAGGTGCTGTCGGGCGGCCCGGCCGGCACCCGAGGGGAGCGGCCGTGAAGGCGCGTGCCGCCGGCGGGCGAAGGGAGCGAGTGTGACCGCGAACCGGCTCACCGTCAGCCTGCGGGAGACGCGGGTCATGACCGAGCGTCTCCTGCTGCTGCTGGGCGTGCCGAAGGGGGCCGTGCCCGCCGTGCGCGAGATGATCGTCGACGCGGAGGCCCTCGGCCTCGGCGGTCTGGCCTTCCTCGACTCCGCCCAAGCCGCCGCGACATCCTGGCGCGCCCCCGCCCTGACCGCCGCGTCCGGCGGGCGGGTCACGGTCGAGGCCCACGGCATGCCCGCGCCGTACGCCGCCCCCGCCCTGCTCGACCTCGGGGTGGCGCTGCAGCGCGAACACGGTCGCGCGGAGATCGAGGTCGGTGGCGTGCGCTCGGCCCATCTCCTCCTCGTCCTCCCGCACGCCGCCCTGCCCTACGGCGCCGGCGTCGACGTCACCTGCGGCGACGGCGCGCCGCGGCTGACGGTGGGCGAGCGCGCCCCGGCGGCGGACCCCGTGCCCCGGCATCTCGCGCGGGCCGTGCGGCGCGGGCTGGAGGTGGACGCCGCGCTGTGGTGGCGGCTCTATCACCGCTCCAACGACGCCCTCACCGAGGACACGCCCGTCTCGCGGCGGCACGCGGGCGCCACCCTCGACCCGGATGACCAGAACGCCGACGTCGACTACGTGGGAGCCAACCCGTGATCTTTGTTGATGGCTTGGAGTGCAGCACCTTCGACCGGGAGGTCTTCGAGGAACTGCGGGGCGGCGACCTCGGCTGCGTCACCGTCACGTGCGGGTTCTGGGAGGACGCGATCGAGTCGATGGACTCCCTGGTGGCCTGGCGCGACCTCGTGCGGGCCAACGCGGACCTGGTCGCGGTCGCCACGACGGCCGCCGAGATCGAGGAGATCCAGGCGGGCGGCCGGACCGCGCTGCTGCTCGGCTTCCAGAACAGCTCGTTCCTGTCAGGACGCATCGGCTACGTCGAGCTCTTCGCCGACCTCGGCGTACGCGTGGCGCAGCTCACGTACAACATCCAGAACGACGTCGGCGCGAGCTGCTACGACCCCGTGGACGGGGGGCTGACGAGGTTCGGCCGCGAGGTGGTCGAGGAGATGAACCGCGCGGGCATGGTCGTCGACCTGTCCCACGTCGGCGAGCGCACCAGCCTGGAGGCGATCGAGCACTCCGCCGAGCCGGTGGCCGTGACGCACGCGAACCCCGCGTCGCTGGTGCCGCACCCCCGCAACAAGTCCGACGGGCTGCTGCGGGCGCTGGCAGAGAAGGGCGGCGTGCTCGGCGTGTCCGGCTACCGCAACATCAGCGGCGCGTACGCCGCGAGCGCCGACACCTGGGCCGAGCTGGTGGCCAGGACCGCGGACCTGGTGGGCGTCGATCACGTCGGCGTCGGCTCCGACCTCGGCCGCAAGGTGGTGTACGCCGACCTGCAGTGGATGCGCCAGGGCAGGTGGACGAGGACGACACAGTACGGCGCCGGTTCGGCGGCCAACCCGGGCAAGCAGCCCCCGCTGCCCTGGTTCCCCGACACCCGGTCGTTCCCCGCGCTCGCCGAGGCGCTGGCACGGCGCGGGTTCGACGCAGCGGACGTGGCGGCGGTCATGGGAGGCAACTGGATGCGCCTCTACCACGAGGTGCTGCCGAACCGATCGACGAAGGAGTGAGCCCATGGCGACCTTGACCGGCAGGCAGGCGCCGCCCCGACCTGCGGCCATCGAGCTGCGTGGCGTCTCCAAGACGTTCACGCGCCGGAGCGCCGCGGTCCGCGCGCTGGATCCCAGCGACCTGGACATCGAGCCGGGGGAGTTCGTCTCCCTGATCGGCCCGAGCGGCTGTGGCAAGTCGACCCTGCTCAAGCTGATGGCGGGGCTGTTGGAGCCGACCGAGGGGTCGATATCCGTGGACGGCGTCCCGGTGACCGAGCCGCTGCCACAGGTCGGCGTGGCGTTCCAGAAACCGACGCTGCTGCGCTGGCGTACCGTGCTGGACAACGTGTGCCTGCCGCTCGACATCGCCGGCGAGGGCGGGGCCGACGGCCGGCACCGGGCCAGGGCGCTGCTGGAGATGATCGGGCTGGCCGGGTTCGAGAAGCACTATCCCCGGGAGTTGTCCGGCGGCATGGAGCAGCGGGTGGCCATCGCCCGCTCGCTGGTGGGCAGGCCGTCGCTGCTGCTGATGGACGAGCCGTTCGGCGCGCTCGACGAGTTCACCCGCGAGGACCTCAACGACGAGTTGCTCGGCGTGTGGCAGAGCGAGCCGAAGACGGTCGTGTTCGTCACCCACAGCATCTCCGAGGCGGTGTTCCTGTCGGACCGGATCGTGGTGATGAGCGCCAGGCCGGGCCGGGTCCACGCCGACATCCCCGTGCGGCTGTCGCGGCCGCGCGACAGAGGGCTGCGCGACCAGCCGGAGTTCTACGAGGCCATCCGGCACGTACGCGCCGCCCTTGACGAGGCGAAAGGCGGCGGCCGATGACGGCCCAGCTCGACACCGAACCCCGCCTGACCAAGCCTGGGCAGAGCGGCGGCGCATCGCGCGACGGCGCCATGTCCGCGATCCTCGCGGTAGCGATCTTCGTCGGCATCGTGGGCGCCTGGCAGGCGGTGGCCGCCGCGAAGCTGGTGTCGCCGCTGATCCTGGCCCCGCCCGGCGAGGTGGTCGCGGTCCTGTTCCGGCTGGCGGGCGACGGGACGTTGTGGCCCAACCTGCTGGCGACCGTGAACGAGACCCTGCTCGGCTTCGTGCTGGCGGTGGTGGCGGCCGTGCTCGTCGGGTCGGTGTTCGCGTTCTTCCCTATCCTCCGCAACGCCGTCTATCCGTACATTCTGATCTCGCAGACGTTTCCCAAGGTCGCCATCGCGCCGCTCATCGTGGCGGCGCTCGGGTACGGCCTGGCGCCCAAGGTCGTACTCGCGGCCCTGCTGGCGTTCTTCCCCGTGCTGGCCAACACGATCGCCGGGCTGACCGAGGTGAGCGAGGACGAGGTCAGCCTGTTCCGCGCGATGCGGGCGAGCCGCTGGCAGGAGCTGCGCTACCTGCGCGTGCCCAACGCGCTCGCGTTCATCTTCCCCGCACTGAACAGCGCCGCCGTGCTGGCCCTCATCGGAGCGATCGTCGGCGAGTTCGTGGCCGCGCGCGAGGGCGTCGGATACGCCATCGCGCAGTACACGGTCACCGGCGAGGTCGCGGCCACGTACGCGATGCTGATCGCCCTGTCGGCCTTCGGGCTCGTGGTGTACGGGGTGCTGTCTCTCGCCGAGCGCCTGGTACGCAGAGTCAAGTGATCATCAACCCCTGGAGTCTGAGATGAACAGATTCGGACTACGGCTGCTGGGCGTCATCGCGCTCGGAGCGGGCCTCGTGGCCTGCGGCGGCGGCGCCGGCGACGGCGAGCTCGTGTTCACCGTGCCGGACAAGGCGCTGACCGCGACCACCGCGTCCTACACGTCGGTCCCGATCCAGATGGGCTACTTCAAGGCCGAGGGCGTGGGCGTGACGATCCAGCCCGTGGACAGCGCCCCGTCGGCCGTGCAGTCCGTCGCCACGGGCAAGGCCTTCATGACGTACGCGTCCCTGAACGCCGCCATCACCGCGTACCAGAAGGATCCGAGCATCGCCGTGATCGGCGTGACCACCGGCAGCATCTTCCGCGTGGTGGTGCCGCAGCGGAGCCCGATCAAGACCGCCGCCGACCTGAAGGGCAAGACCATCGGCGCGAACTCGCTGGCCGGGGTGTCGGCGCTGTTCGCCAAGGGGGTCATCAAGGAGGCCGGGGGAGACCCCGCCAAGGACGCCACGTTCCTGCCGGTCGGGCTGGGCGCCCAGGCGGCCGACGCGCTGCGCGGCAAGCAGGTGGACGCCTACGCGGGCTGGGACGGCCCGAACGTGGTCATCGGCGACCTGCTCGGCACCGGCATGCGCGACATCCCCACGCCGCTGAACGACATGACCGGCACCTCCGCCCTGATCGTGCGCAAGGACTCCATCGAGAACGAGCCCAAGAAGGTGACCGGGATGGCGCGCGCCTTCGTCAAGGCCATGGTCTTCTCGCGGGAGAACCCCGAGGCGGCGATCAAGCTGCACTGGAAGCAGTTCCCCCAGTCCAGGTCCGCCTCCGACGTGCCGGAGGACAAGGCGCTGGCCCAGGCGGTGCGCATCCTGAAGCTTCGCATGGACATCACCGCCGGCCGCGGAGAGTCCGGCACGTACGGGGTGATCGACGACGCCGCCCTGCAGAAGACGGTCGCCACCTTCGCCCGGCACGGCATGATCACCTCGCCGCTCGACGTGAAGTCCAGCGGGCTGTTCGACTTCTCGCTGGCCGACCAGTACAACTCCTTCGACGAGAAGGCCGTCGAGGCGGAGGCGCGGAAGTGGAGAGCGTGATTCCCGCCGCCGCCCGCGCTGACGGGGTGACGCCATGACGAACGGGGCCGCACAGGTCGCCGCGGCGCTCGACGTCCTCGGTGTCCGGCACGTCTTCGCCATCGCCAGCATCCACAACCTGCCCATCCTGCACGCGCTGCGTGAAAGGGGCGGCATCGAGATCGTCGGCATGCGGCACGAGCAGGCCGCCGTCCACGCCGCCGACGGCTACGCCAGGGCCACGGGGCGGCTCGGCGTCGCCCTGGTGAGCACCGGCCCCGGCACCGCGAACGCCATGGGGGGCCTGTACGAGGCGTCGTTCGCCTCCTCACGGGTACTGCTGATCACCGGCCAGGTCGAAAGCGCCCATCTGGGACGCGGGCGCGGCTACATCCACGAGGCCGAGGGCCAGACGGACATGCTGCGCTCGGTGTGCCGTACCGTCTCGCTGATCCGCCACCCGGCCGACATCGGCGCGGAGGTCGTCCGGCTGGCGCGCGACGTGCTCACGGGGCGGCCCAGACCGGCTGCCCTGGAGATCCCGATCGACCTGCAGCGCATGCCCGCCGACGCGCCGCCGCCGGCTGTCACGTCGCCGCCCCGCGACGCCGTGGACGACAAGGCCGCCGAGGAGGCGGCGCGGCTGCTCGCCACCGCGCGGCGCCCCCTCATCTGGGCCGGTGGCGGCGTCGTCGGCTCCGGCGCGTCCGTGGCCGAGCTCGCCGAGGCGGCCGGGACGCCCGTAGTCACCTCGCGGGAGGGACGCGGTGCGCTGCCCGAGGACCACCCGCTGTGCCTGGGAGCCTTCCCCACCGTGGAGCCGCTGCGGTCGTACGTCGAGTCGGCCGATCTCGTCCTGGCCGTGGGCACGCGTTTCCAGATGCACCCGACGGACGCCTGGCGGTTGCGGCTGCCGGACAACCTCGTCCACCTCGACGTCGACCCCTCGGTGATCGGGCGTAACTACCCGGCCCGGCTGGCGCTCGTCGGCGACGCCCGGCGCGGCCTGGAGCAGGTGGCGGAACGGCTGCGCGACCACGCGGCGGCGATCCCCGACCGGTCGGGCTACCTGGCCGAGGGACGGGCGGCGTGGGCGGCGGCCAGGAAGCGGATCAGCGCCGAGATGGGGCCCGACCACGAGGCCATCTGCGCCTCGATCCGCCGTCACCTGCCCCGCCACGGCGTCGTGGTCCGTGACGCGACCGTCCCCGCGTACGTGTGGGGCGACCGAGTCCTGCCGATCCTGGCGCCGCGCACCTCGATCCGCCCCGCCGCGGCCGGCATAGGCCCGGGACTGCCCCTCGCCATCGGCGCCGCCACCGGCTCGGGCGCGCCGACGGTGCTGGTGCAGGGGGACGGCGGCTTCATGCTGAGCGCCGGCGAACTGGCCGCCGCCGCGCAGGCCGGAGCGCACGTGATCGTGTGCCTGTTCAACGACCGGGGCTACGGCGTGCTCCGCGAGATCATCCGCGGCACGGGGGAGGGCACGGCCGAGGACGTGGACCTGGCCACGCCGGACTTCGCGGCGCTCGGGGCGTCGTTCGGGATCGAGACGCGCCGGATCACGGACGCGGCCGGATTCGACACGGAGTTCGCCGCCGCCGTGAGCCGTCCAGGGCCCACGCTCCTGGACATCGATCTGACCGCCCTGGTTCCCATCCGCAGGTGAGCGGGCGGCGTCACGGCTCGACCGCGCGGGGTAGCGCTGCCCGGTGTCAGAACCCGTGACCGGGGAATGACATTCGCATGACAGGCGCCGTACCTGAAGCCGGCCACATTCCCCTCAAACGGGCTATCGGCCCCAAGCTTCTCATCCTGTTCATCATCGGTGACATCCTGGGCACGGGCGTCTACGCCCTGACCGGTGCCGTGGCCGGCCAGGTCGGTGGCGCCCTCTGGATGCCCTTCCTGTTCGGCTTCGTCATCGCGTTGCTCACCGCGATGTCCTATGTCGAACTGGTCACGAAATACCCCAGGGCGGCAGGGGCCGCGCTCTACACGCAGAAGGCCTTCAAGAAGCCCTTCTTCACGTTCATGGTCGCGTTCACAGTGATGTGCTCCGGCCTCACCTCGGCCAGCGCCGCCGCCCGCGCGATCGGCGGCGACTACCTGGAGGCGTTCTTCACGCTGCCGAGCGTGGTGGTCGGCATCATCTTCATCGTCGCCGTCGCGGCGCTGAACTACCGGGGCGTCTCCGAGTCGGTGAAGACCAACATCGTGTTCACGCTGATCGAGCTCACCGGCCTGGTGGTGATCATCCTGATCGGCGTCTACGCCGTGTTCACGGGGGCGGGCGAGCCCTCCAGGCTGGTCGAGATCGACGCCGAGCAGGCAGGTGGCCTGATGTACGCCCTGCTCGGCAGCACCGCGCTGGCCTTCTTCGCGTTCGTCGGGTTCGAGGACTCGGTGAACATGGCCGAGGAGACGCAGGACCCCTCACGGAGCTTCCCCCGGGCGATCTTCCTCGGGGTGGCGATCACCAGTGTCGTCTACATCCTCGTGGCCCTCACCTCATCGCTGCTCGTCGCGCCCGGGGTCCTGGAGGAGTCGTCCGGCCCGCTGCTCGAGGTGGTCAAGGCCGGCGGGCTCGCCTTCCCGCCGCAGCTCTTCGCCGCGATCGCCATCTTCGCCGTCGCCAACTCGGCTCTGATCAACATGATGATGGCCTCCCGGCTCGTGTACGGCCTGGCCAACGAGCGCGTGGTGCCCCGCCGCCTCGGCTGGGTCGATCCGCGCCGCCGTACTCCGGTGATCGGCATCATCTTCACCACCGCGCTGGCCATCGCGCTCATCTCGACGGGAGAGATCGCGGGGCTCGGCGACACGACCGCGTTCCTGCTGCTGTGCGTTTTCACGGTCGTCAACGTGGCCGTGCTCGTGCTGCGCAAGGACCGGGTGGAGCACGCGCACTATCGCACGCCCACGGTCTTTCCCGTGATCGGCGCCGTGCTGGCGTTCGTCCTGGCGAGCCCGCTGACCGGCCGGCCCGCCGAGGTGTACGTCCGGGCCGGGCTGCTCCTGGCCGTCGGGCTGGTCCTGTGGGGGATCAACTGGCTGGTGGTGCGCCGCCAGAGCGCCTCATAGGCGCACGAGCGGTGGCGCGGCTCAGCGGACAAGAGCACGGCACGCAGAGCGAAACCCCGGCTTCGACGAGAAGCCGGGGTTTCGCTTGAGCTGGTGGACGATACTGGGATTGAACCAGTGACCTCTTCCGTGTCAGGGAAGCGCTCTCCCGCTGAGCTAATCGTCCATGGAGGTGGCGACGGGATTTGAACCCGTGTGGACGGCTTTGCAGGCCGCTGCCTCGCCTCTCGGCCACGCCACCGAGCCCGAACTCCGAGCGGAAGACGGGATTCGAACCCGCGACCCTCACCTTGGCAAGGTGATGCTCTACCACTGAGCCACTTCCGCGTTGCTCCGTTAACTCTAGCGGGTTTTTCGACCGGATGCTTCCGGTCCTTCGTCGCGGAGCAGCCGGACCATGCCGCGTTCGGTCGCGGGCAGGCTGAGGAAGATCTCCAGGATCCTCGTCAGGCGGTGCACCTCGATGCGGTGGAACGAGGGGCCGTCGGAGCGGGCCAGCACCAGGGACAGCGCCAGAGGCGGCAGCGGGGCATGGATGACGTGCAGGCCGTCGTCGAGGGTCAGGGCGACCGGGCGGGCCGGGACGTCGGCCGGGATGGCGGGCGGCCGCTGCGGGGCGCGCCAGCTCGCGTAGACCACCCGCTGCTCGGCCGTCATCGTGGCGGCCCAGTCGGCGCTGAACAACACGGGGAGCGAGTCGACGAGCGTGGTCAGCGCCCGGTCGCCCGCCGTGCTGATGAACTTGAGGATCTCCAGCTCCGGGTAGGTGCCCGGGGCCTCCCGGGTGGTCCAGACGCCCTCGACCGTCACGCCTTCGACGCCTTCGAGGCTCTTGACCAGCGCCTGCCTGGACGTGCCCGCCGGGTTGAAGATCGTGATGTCGTCGACGGCCTGGCCGGCGCCCCGATCGAGCACGGTCACCTGGGTGATGTCGGCCCCCGCCGCCCCCAGGACCCTCGTCACCTGGGCCAGAGAGCCAGGCCGGTCGGGCAGCACCAGGCGCACTCGAAGAAGCATCCGTGTCCCCTCGCATGAAGATGCCGGTGCACAGTTTACCGGTGAAGGGTGCGGCGGTCCCGGCTTTCGACGCCGCGCTGGTGGCCGGCGGGCGATGACGTGACCGGCATGGCCGGCTGGTCCGACCGGAAACGCTGAGGAAACAGCCCGCTTCATAGAAAGTCCTGACGCATCACAGCAGGACGTTCGGACAGGCACAGTCAGCTCCTGGCTGACATGTCCATGGACGGAAGGACATTCATGCGAATGCTCACGGGAATAGCCACCGGCGTCATCACCGCGGCCATGCTCACGCTGGGCTCCGCCGGCGCCGCGGCGGCCACCCCTGACGGCACGGCGGTCACCGACGAAGCGGTGGTCACTCCCGACGTGGGGACCAAGGACGTCGAAAGGAAGAAGTTCGACTGCAAGACGCCCAAGGGGAAGAAGCTCAGCGTCTCCTGGGGAACCGACGGCAACATCTCGACGACCATCTACTTCAACAACCACTGCAACCAGAAGCGCACCATCCAGACGTGGGTCGACGGCGCCGGTCTCCCAGAGCCGGTGAAGAGCAAGTGCTTCACCGTGAATCCGAAGACGAAGGGGGACAAGAAGATCCAAACGCTGGGCCGCAACGTCGTCAAGGTGACGTCCCCGAAGAAGTGCTGACGCGGCGCCGGACGAGC
The DNA here is from genome assembly GCF_039871515.1 of Nonomuraea sp. B1E8. Classification (NCBI taxonomy): domain Bacteria; kingdom Bacillati; phylum Actinomycetota; class Actinomycetes; order Streptosporangiales; family Streptosporangiaceae; genus Nonomuraea; species Nonomuraea sp. B1E8. Next base: position 244,756 of record NZ_JBDPLS010000008.1, read on the forward strand.
TGAGGCCGCGGCACTCGTCCACCGCGGGGGCCGCCGCGGTGGACGAACCCATGGGCGAATACCGCTCGCGGCCCGACCTGCGCTACAACTGGGACGGTGAAGATGGGGCCGATCGAGGTGTGGCCGCCGGTGGTGCTCGCGCCCATGGCGGGCATCACCAACGCGCCGTTCCGGGTGTTGTGCCGGGAGCAGGGCGCGGGATTGTTCGTGTCAGAGATGATCACGACGCGGGCGCTGGTCGAGCGCAATCCCAAGACGTTCAGGATGATCCGGTTCGCGGAGTCCGAGCGGCCCAGGAGCATCCAGCTGTACGGCGTCGACCCCGCCATCGTGGGCCGGGCGGTCCGGATGGTCGCCGAGGAAGACCTCGCCGACCACGTCGATCTCAACTTCGGCTGCCCGGTGCCCAAGGTGACCCGGCGCGGGGGCGGGTCGGCGTTGCCGTACAAACGGCATCTGCTGCGGCGGATCCTGCGCGAGGCGGTCGCGAACGCCGGGCCGCTGCCCGTGACGATGAAGATGCGCAAGGGCATCGACGACGATCACCTGACCTATCTGGACGCCGGGCGCATCGCGGTCGAGGAGGGGGTCGCGGCGATCGCCCTGCACGCCCGCACGGCCCGCCAGCACTACGGAGGCGTGGCCGACTGGGCGGCCATCGCGCGGCTCAAGGAGGCCGTGCCGGAGATCCCCGTCCTGGGCAACGGCGACATCTGGTCGGCCGACGACGCGCTGCGGATGGTGGCGCGCACGGGCTGCGACGGCGTGGTGGTCGGGCGCGGGTGCCTCGGCCGGCCGTGGTTGTTCAAAGACCTGGAGAACGCGTTCAACGGCAGCCCCGAGCGGGCCAGGCCGGTGCTCGGCGAGGTGGCCGAGACGATGGCCAGGCACGCCGAGGGGCTGACCGGGTGCTTCGACATCGAGCGCTATGCGGTGGCCGACTTCCGCAAGCACGTCGGGTGGTATCTGAAGGGGTTCACGGTCGGGAGCGAGCTGCGGCGTGAGCTGGCCACGGCCGAATCGCTCGACGGGCTGCGCGAAGGGCTGGCCAAGCTGGATCACGACCAGCCGTGGCCGCCCAACACCGACACCCCGCGCGGCAAGTCGGGTGAGCGGTCCAAGGTGCTGCTGCCGGACGGGTGGCTGGACGATCCGTGGGACTGCGTGGTGCCGGAGGCGGCCGAGTCGGACGTCTCCGGCGGCTGACGCGCTCAGTGCGGGCCGGTGACCTCGGTGCCGCAGGGGCCGCCGCCCACGGCCGGCTCCAGCCGGACACGCTCGCCCGACATCGTGAGCGTCGGGTAGAACTCCGCGATGCGCTCGGCCGAGCGGCCCGTGTAGTGGCAGATGAAGCTGCGCCTGAACCGGTCGCTCGTGGTGTTGGGCTCCGAGCCGTGCACCAGGCTGCCGTTGAAGAACAGCACGTCGCCGGGGTCCATGTCGACGGGCACCCGTTCGAGGCCGGGTGGCGGCGGCACGTACTCCCTGGTGAACGACGTGCCCTGGTCGGCCTCCTCCGGGCAGAACAGGTCCATCAGGTGCGTCCCAGGCACCACCTCCAGGCCGCCGTTCGCCCGGTCCACCCGGTCGAGCGCCACCCAGGCGGCCACGCAGGTGCCCGGCTCGACGCGGAGGTAGAAGTTGTCCTGATGCAGGGCCTGCCCCCTGGCGCCCGGCGGCTTGAAGTAGAACATGCTCTGGGCTGCTATCGGCTCCTCGCCGAGGAGGTCGCGGAGTATCGCGGCGATGCGCGCGTCGAGCAGGAAGCGCAGGGCCACGTCGTTCACCTGGTGCGGGTGCATGATGCGCGGATACTCGCGCAGGATGTCGTACGGCCGGCCGGGCTCCTGCGGCTGCGGGGCGAAGTGCCCGGGGATCGGCCCCCTGGCGTGCAGCGCCATGAACTCCTCGCGCAGCTCGGCCACCTCCTCCTGCGACAGGAGGGCGGGCGCCAGCATGAATCCCCGGTCGTGGAAGTCGTTGAGCCTCATGGGTCTCACGCTAGAGAGCACGTTCGTGCGACGGTATGCCTGTGACCGCTGAGGACCTGTCTGTTCCTGCTGCCGAGCTGTTGATCGTGGGCCACGACGACAAGGCGCCCGGCTACGCGACGCGCCGCCCGGCAGGGTCGCCCAGCTGGCTGCTGTTGTGGACCGAGGCGGGGGAGGGGCTCGTCGAGCAGGGCGGCACGTCGTTCGCGGTGAGGGCGGGGGATCTGGCCGTGCTGGGCTCGGGGGTGGCGCAGCACTACCGGGTGCGGGCGGGCGCGGAGCGATGGCGGTTCTGGTGGGTGCACTTCCAGCCGCGGCCGGGCTGGGCGGCGTGGCTGGCGCCGTACGCCGAGGGCGACGGCTGCCACCTGGTCGCCGGGGTGCCGCCGGCCGTGCACGAGCGCCTCGATCTGGCGTTCCAGCGGGCGCTCCAGGACGCGCGCTGGGCGCCCGGGCTCGCGCGCGTGGCGCCGGTCGAGGCGCGGGTTCCGGCGCTCGCCGTGGGCGGGCCGGCGCGGGAACTGGTGCTCGGCGCCGTCGAGGAGGTGCTGGTGCTGGCCACCGCGTCCGCGCGCCCTGAGACCACGCGGACGGGCGAGGAGGGCGACGAACGTGTACGCCGGGCCCTGGCGATCATCGCGGCCGAGCCCGGCGCCCCGCATTCGGTGGCCTCGCTGGCCCGCGCCGTGGCGCTCTCGCCCTCCCGCTTCGCCCACCTGTTCGCCGAGGAGACCGGTCAGACCCCCATGCGGGTGGTACGCCGGGCGCGGGCCGGCCACGCCGCGAGCCTGCTGGAGGTGACCGACCTGGACGTCGGCCAGGTGGCGGTGGCTTGCGGTTTCGTCAGCCCTTTCCACTTCAGCAGGGCCTTCAGCAAGGAGTACGGGATGCCGCCCCGCGACTATCGCGCCCGCCTGCGCGGCGTCAGCGGCTGACCGGGTGTGCTCGGGCAGGTAGAGCTGCCGGTCCAGCAGCGACCATCGGCGGCTCATCCGGGACAGGGCCGGCCAGGCGGCCGTCTACCACCAGGGCTTCGAACTGGAGGGCCGGCCGCTGCGTCGCCGTCGCACCGGCGGGTCCTGGACGGCGGCCGGAAGGGCTGAGGGGCGCCTATCACGCGCTGCTGAGCCGCCAGGACACTCCTGAGCTGCGCCGATTCGCCCGGGACTACGCCGAGCAGTGGCTCGCCAGGTCCCGCTACCGGCTGCGCAGGGCCTGCCCGCTGCCCCGCCGCTGGGAACCGGAGCACGGCCTGCGCGGCTGGCTCGACGAGGTGCACGGGTCACTTCCTGTTCCAGACATACTGGGACGAGCTGGGCAACGGTGAGATCTCCCTGAACCACCCGGCGATCTACCGTTGCCTGCTCCGCGACATGGGGATCGACCTGCCGCAGACCTCCTCGCGGCAGTACGCGGAATGGCCGGGATTCAGGGAGGAGTCGTTCGCCAAGCCGGTCTTCTGGCTGGCGATCTCCCGGTTTCCCCGCACGTACATGCCGGAGATCCTCGGGCTCAACCTGGCCATGGAGCTGTCCGGAGTGGGGGGCGGCTACCGCCGGGCCGGGGCCGCGCTCGAGTTCTACGGCTACAGCACCCTGTTCGTGGATCTGCACAACACCATCGACAACGTCGCGACCGGCCACTCGGCCTGGGCGGCCGACGCGATCGACACCTACCTGGCCGACCTGCCGCAGGTTCTCGGGCCGGAGGGGGTGGCCGCCGCCTGGGAGCGGATCAGGGCCGGCTACAGGTCGCTCAACCGTCTCGGCAACCTCGCAGCCGGTCTCTACGCGGCGCCGCGCACGCGCGTCCCCGCGAACCCGGCCCGTGCACGCGTCCTGACGAGGAGCTGATCCCCATGCCTGATCTCGTGCTCGGAATCTCGGCCTTCTACCACGACAGCGCCGCCGTGCTCGTGGACGGCGGCAGGTCCCTTCCTGCTGGAGAAGGCCGCTCAGCCCGCCTGGTCGGAGCAGGGCGACTTCCGTGACGAGATCCCGCTCGACTGAGCCGGCCGGTGAGACAACGACGAGGAGGAGGGGGCATGCTGGTGAGAGTCCGCGGTTTCGCGACGAGCCTGCTGTTGGCCGTGGCGTGGGTGGCCGTGTTCGTCCCGGTGGGGGTGATCGTCAGGGTGGTACGCGACCCGCTGCGCCGCCGTAAGTCATCCAAGCTGCCCAGCTACTTCACCCCGTTGCGGGTGTCGCGTCGGCCGTACGACCGCCCCCGCACTCGTCGGCCGCTGACCCGGAAGCCATGTACGCCCAGCTGAAGAAGGAGCATGCACGCGGCAAGGCGGTCCTCGTGGGTCACGACCGGGGTGCACCCGTTGCCTGGACCGCGGCTATGCTGCGCTCGGACAAGGTCCGCGCGGCGGCCGAAGGCCCTCGGCTACGGACGTCGGCGGGCGAAGGCGGGAGCATGCTCCGGCCGGGGCCCGAAGCCCACCAGCCGGGCCGGTAGTGCGCGGAACCCTGGTACCACCCGGCTGAGGTAGAGCAGCGCTTTGGGGGGACCCGCGAACTTGCCCTCGAACGCCGACTCGAAGACGGCCCGCTGGATCACCCGCTGGAACGCCTGCATGATCGCGGTGGGTCGCTGCCTGCGCCGCTGCACGGCGGCCAGGCCGGCGCGGGTGACGGTGTGCCGCCGCAGCGGCCGGGCCAGGACGGCGGCCGCGGCAACCGCGTCCTGGACGGCGAGGTTGATGCCCACGCCGCCGGCCGGCGACATGGCGTGCGCGGCGTCGCCGATGAGCAGCAGGCCGTCGGTGTACCAGCGGTCGAGGCGGTTCAGCTTCACGTCGAGCATGAACACCTGATCCAGGCTCTCCAGGTGGTCCACCCGGTCGGCGAAGTCAGGACGCAGGCGGGCGACGCGCTCGCGAAACCACTCGATTCCCTTGGCCCGCAGCCGCGCGTCCGCGCCCTTGGGGATGAAGTACGCTACCTGGTAGAAGTCCTCGCGGTTCAGCGAGAGCAGGATCTCCTTGCCCTGCGCGACCGGCAGGATGCCGGCAGGCGCGCCCCCTTCGCTCTCCCACTTGGGCAGGCGGAACCACCAGACGTCGAACGGCACGGGGAACTCCTTGGGCACCAGCCCCGCGTCCCGCCGCAGCGTGGAATGCCTGCCGTCGCATGCCACCGTCAGCTCGGCGCGGATCTCTCCCTCGGTGCCGGCCGCCGTGCGATAGCTGACGCCGACGACCTTCTCGTCCTCCCTGAGCAGTGCGGTCGCCTCGGTGTTCATGTGCAGGGCGAACCCCGGCTCGTCGCCTGCCGCCTTGGCGAGGAAGTTGAGCAGGTCCCACTGGGGCACCAGCGCGATGTAGTTGTACGGCCCGGGCAGCCGGCCGAACTCGGCGAGCGGGCTCTGGCCTCCGTCCGGGGTGGGGAACGCCACCCTGTTCAGACGGCTCTGCGGCAGGGCGCGGAAGCCCTCTCCGAGGCCGAGCTCGTCGATGATCCGGATGGTCGAGGGATGGACGGTGTCCCCCCGGAAGTCGCGCAGGAAGTCGCCATGTTTCTCCAGCACGGTGACCTGGATTCCCGCTCTGGCCAGGAGCAGGCCGAGCATGATGCCCGCCGGACCGCCTCCGGACACCAGCACACCAGTACGTTCGGTGATCACGACTCTCCTTCCCGTGCACACAATTCATCGTAGAATGAAATGGTGCGAAAGCAAGCTCTGATCGTCTGCACGATCAGGGCCCGCTGTGGCGGCCAGCCTCTGCAGCGCCTTGGGGGACGGGTCGCCGGGAAGGCCGAGCACCAGGGCGGAGAAGCCGCGCAGCGTGTCGTCCTGGGAGAGCAGCCCGAGGACGCGCCGGAGGTCGTGGTCGTTCACCTCACTCATATTGTCCTATGATCGACGCGAGGCTTTCTTGACTCTTTGTAACCGTATATGTCACGAAATGTCTCGATCTTGAGACATGGTCATGACACGACCTCAACGCTCCGAGCCGGACACTTAATCGACAGGCCTGTGCCGGGGCGCCCTTGCCAGTCCGTTCCGGCACAGGGCTTGTCGCTTCTCCAGGGATCTCAGAGCCGGTTGAGCCCGATCACGTGGAGCACGGCCCGCCCCTCCTCGTCGGAGGCGGCCAGGTCGACCTGGGCGTCGATGCCCCAGTCACCGTCGCCGGCCGGATCCCTGACCGTCTGGCGGACCTTCCACAACCCGCTCTCCTCCTCGATCCGCAGCAGCGCGGGCCCCCGGGCGTCGGCGTCGGTGAGGATCTCCTCGTGCTCGTCGTAGTACGCGTCCAGCGCCGCGCCCCAGTCGACGTCGGGGGCGAGCTCCTCCAGCTCGTCCTCCTTCTCGATGGCGCAGAGCTCGACCAGCCGGAACATGGCGTTGCGCACCAGCACCCGGAACGCCCGCGGGTTGGCGGTGACCGGGCGCACCTTGGCCTCCAGCTGGTCCTTCTGCTCCAACACCTCGGCCGGGTTGGTCAGCTTCTCCCACTCGTCGATCAGTGACGAGTCGACCTGGCGGACGAGCTCGCCGAGCCACTCGATCAGGTCGACCAGGTCGTCGGTCTTGAGATGCTCCGGGACCGTGCGCGACAACGTGCGATAGGCGTCGGCCAGGTAGCGCAGCACCGTGCCCTCGGACCGGGCCAGCTCGTAGAACTGGATGTACTCGGCGAACGTCATGGCCCGCTCGTACATGTCGCGCACCACGGACTTCGGGCTGACGGTGTAGTCGCCGACCCACGGATGCCCGCGCCGGTAGGTTTCGTACGCCCCGAGCAGCAGGTCGTCCAGCGGCATCGGATACATGACCTCGGCCAGCTGCTCCATCCGCTCCTCGTATTCGACGCCGTCGGCCTTCATCTGCGCGACGGCCTCGCCCCTGGCCTTCTTGAGCTGGGCGGACAGGATCTGGCGCGGGTCGTCGAGGATCGACTCCACGATCGACACCACGTCGAGCGCGTAGGCCGGCGACTCGCGGTCGAGCAGGTCGAACGCGGCCAGCGCGAACGTCGACAGCGCCTGGTTGAGCGCGAAGTCCTCCTGCAGCTCGATCGTGAGCCGGGCCCGCCTGCCCTGCTCGTCGGGCTCGGCGAACTGCTCCACGATGCCGCCGGCCAGCAGCGACCGGTAGATCGCGATGGCCTGGCTGATGTGCCGCCGCTGCCACCTGCGGTCCTCGTGGTTGTCGGTCAGCAGGTGCTTCATCGCCTGGAAGCAGTCGCCCGGCCGGTTGATCACCGCGAGCAGCATGGCGTTGCTGACCTTGAACCGCGAGTTGAGCGGCTCGGGCTCGGCCTCCTGGAGCTTGACGAACGTGTCCTCGCTCCAGCCCACGAAGCCCTCCGGCGGCTTCTTGCGGGCATAGCCGCGCCGCCTCTTGGGGTCGTCGCCGATCTTGGCCAGCGCCTTGGCGTTCTCGATGTCGTGCTCGGGAGCCTGGCAGGCGACGTAGCCGATCGTGTCGAAGCCCGCCCGGCCGGCCCGCCCGGCGATCTGGTGGAACTCGCGGGCGCGCAGCCGGCGCACCTTGTTGCCGTCGTACTTCGACAGCGCCGTGAACAACACCGTCCTGATCGGCACGTTGACGCCGACGCCGAGCGTGTCGGTGCCGCAGATGACCTTCAGCAGCCCCGCCTGCGCGAGCCGCTCCACCAGCCGCCGGTATTTCGGCAACATGCCGGCGTGGTGCACGCCGATGCCGTGGCGGACCAGCCGCGACAGGGCGCGCCCGAACCGGGTGGTGAACCGGAAACCGCCGATCATCGCGGCGATGGCCTCCTTCTCGGCCTTCGTCGCCATGTTGATCGACATCAGGGCCTGGGCGCGTTCCATGGCCGCGGCCTGCGTGAAGTGCACGACGTAGACCGGCGCCTGGCCGGTGCTGAGCATCTCCTCCAGCGTCTCGTGCAGCGGGGTCATCCGGTAGGAGTAGACGAGCGGCACCGGCCGCTCCGAGTGCTTGACCACGGACGTGGGCCGCCCGGTGCGCCTGGTCAGGTCGCGCTCGAACATCGACACGTCGCCGAGCGTCGCCGACATCAGGATGAACTGCACGTTGGGCAGCTCCAGCAGCGGCACCTGCCAGGCCCACCCGCGGTCGGGCTCGGCGTAGAAGTGGAACTCGTCCATGACGACCTGGCCGATGTCGGCCGCGGCCCCGTCGCGCAGCGCCACGTTGGCCAGGATCTCGGCCGTGCAGCAGATGATGGGCGCGCCCGCGTTGACGCTCGCGTCGCCGGTCATCATGCCGACGTTCTCGGTGCCGAAGATGGCGCACAGGTCGAAGAACTTCTCCGACACCAGCGCCTTGATCGGCGCGGTGTAGAACGTGCGCACGTCACGCGTCAGCGCGGCGAAGTGGGCGCCGGCGGCCACCAGCGACTTGCCCGAGCCCGTCGGCGTGGCCAGGATCAGGTTGCTGCCGGAGACGACCTCGATGAGCGCCTCCTCCTGGGCGGGATAGAGGGTGAGCCCCCGCTCGGCGTTCCAGGCGACGAAAGCGTCGAAGATGGCGTCGGGATCGGCGTCGATGTCATCTGGCAGGCGGTCAACGAGTAGGCTCACACCCTCTATCCTGCCGAAGTTTGCCCGATGGTCGAACCGGCTTCGCCCCGATCAGGTCAAACCTCCAGGTCGAGCTGGAACAGGACCGTGTCGACCCAGCGCCCGTGCTTGAAGCCCACGGCCCTCAGCCGGCCGGCCCCGGCGAAGCCGTACGCCTCGTGCAGCCGCGCCGACGACGGGTCGCCCGAGGTACGGGGCGAGGTACGCCGGTGTTTCCCCGACCTCACGCCCCGGCGCGCGGCGCCGTCATCAGCAGCCCGCCGAGCAGCGCGATCACCGCGAGGAACGGCCCGCCGCCGGGGGCGAAGCCGCCCACGGTGAGGGTCAGCACCCCCGCGCCGACCAGCGCGGTCGCCCCCAGCACGGTGCTCCAGCCCTCCTTGCCGTACGGCAGCGCGGGCGGCGTCTCGAACCGGGCGAACCCCTTCAGCAGCGGCCACAACACCAGGCACAGCAGCCCGAACCAGAGCGGCCACCCGGCGAACCAGAGCGCGCTGCCCGGCGCCGGCGTCTCGACGCCCAGCAGGACCACCACGACGCCGGCGACGGCGAACAGGGCCGGCATGTGCCACAGGTACACCGTCATGATCCGCGGCCCCGCCCAGTCCAGCAGCCGGCCCGTGCGCAGCCGCAGCAACCACGGCCGCAGCAGCACGGCCAGCCCGATCTGCCCGGCGGAGACGGCCAGCATGGCGAGGGTGGGCGGGGCCATGTTCGACATCTCGGCGCCGGGCAGCCCGATCATGCTGCCCGGGTAGGGGCCGTACGCCACCAGCAGCGCCGCCGCCCCGAAGCCCCCCGCCGCCAGCGCCCAGGCGTGGCGCAGCCGTCCCTCGGCGTAGCGGAAGCCGAGCTGGTGCACGGCCAGCCAGACGAACACGATGTTCAGGTAGCCCACGGCCTCGACCCCGGTGGAGAAGCGTGCCACGTCGGTCAGCACCGCCCCGGCCGCCAGCCCGGCCGGGACCCACAGGCCGTACCTCTGGTGCAGGCGCAGAGCGTACGGGGTGGCCGTGACGGCGATCAGGTAGACGGCCAGGAACCACAGCAGCTGCCCGGTCAGCTTCGCGCCCACGTCGAGCGGCTGCTCGGGCACGCCCAGCGTGAGCAGGATGTGCGGCAGCGGGATCCACACCGCGGCGAGCGGCAGGAGCGGCCAGGCCAGCCGGCGCAGCCGCACCGCCAGCCACCGCGGCGCGCTCTCGCCGGTCCGCCCGAAGCCGATCGCGTTCGCGGCGCCGCCCGCGAAGAACACCAGCGGCATCACCTGGCTGATCCAGGTCACCACCCACACGCCGGGCGTGGACAGCGCGTTGCCCGTGGTCAGCCGGACCCCGTCGTACGACAACACCGGGATGGTCCAGTGCTGCAGGACGATGAGCGCCATGCCGAACACGCGCAGCAGGTCGATGAACGGATCCCGCGCGGCGCGCACGGCTGCCGTGCGGCGCGGCCCTGTGGTCGTGGCCGCGGCGGTGGGGCGGTCCAGCAGGACGGTCATGGGGGCGCCTCGATTCGCAGGGGACGGATGACTCAAGGCTTCCGTCGCGGGCGCCCCCGCACATTGCCGCCGCCCACCCTGTCGAGGTCGAGATCGCACCACCGGCTCCGGTAGGGCTGGCCCTACCCCCGCACACCGGTGCACCCGCTCGTCCGGGACGACGGGACGAAATACCGTTGAGGCCATGCGCTCCCTGATGAGGCGTGTCCTTCTCGACACCCGTTACACGCTGGTGGGCTTCCCCACGACCGTCATAGGTTTCGTGCTCATGGTCGCCGGCTTCGCCGCCGGCACGGGCACCCTTGTCGTGTGGCTCGGCGTGCCGCTCCTGGCCGGCACGCTGATGATGGCGCGGGGCTTCGCCGACGCGGAGCGCGGCTGGCTGTCCGACGTGCTCAAGCGCCCTCCGGTGCGGCCCCGCTACACGCCGGCCCCGGACGGCGCGGGCTGGTTCCGCCGGCTGGTCAACCCGCTGACCAGCGGGCAGTCCTGGCTCGATCTGCTGCACGGCATCGTCAGCCTGCCCTTCGCCATCGTGGCGTTCGTGCTGACGGTCGTCTTCTGGGCGATCCCCCTGGCGGGGCTGACCTGGCCGCTGTACGGCATCATCACCATGCGGATCCCCGGCAACACGGAGCTGCCCGAGCTGCTCGGCCTCGGCGACGGCTACGCCGTCAACGCGGTCTTCCACGTAGGCATCGGCCTGGTCTTCGCGGTGCTCATGCCGTTCATGGTGCGCGTGGCCGCGCTGCTGCGGGCCGGGCTCGGCAGGGCGCTGCTGACCGGCGTGGCCGAGCTGCACGAGCGCATCGACGACCTGGCCGAAGGGCGCGCCGCGGCCGTCTCCGCCGAGGCCAACGCGCTGCGCAAGCTGGAGCGCGACATCCACGACGGCCCGCAGCAGCGGCTGGTCTCGCTGGCCATGGAGTTGTCCAGGGCGCAGCGGCAGATGGCCAAGGACCCCGAGGCGGCGCAGATCACGCTCACGTCGGCGATCGGCGCCACCCGTGAGACGCTCGACGAGCTGCGCGCGCTCTCGCGCGGCATCGCCCCGCCCGTCCTGTCGGACCGCGGTCTCGCGCCCGCGCTCGCAGCCCTGGCCGGGCGCTGCACGATCCCGGTGGACCTGGACGTGCAGACGGTCGAGCGCTATCAGGCGTCGGTCGAGAACGCCGTCTACTTCGTCTGCGCCGAGGCTCTCACGAACGTGGCCAAGCACAGCCGCGCCACCGTCTGCACGGTCCAGCTCGTCCGCATCGGTGACGGCCTGATGCTCACGATCGGGGATGATGGTGTCGGCGGCGCGAGCGTCGCCAAGGGACACGGTCTCGCCGGGCTGGCCGACCGGCTCCGCGCCGTCGACGGGGAGCTGACGATCCAGTCACCTGACGGCGGGCCGACAACGATCGTGGCGGAGGTGCCGTGCGGGTAGTCGTGGCCGATGACGCGGTCCTGATCAGGGAGGGCCTGGTCAGGCTGCTCGAAGAGTTCGGCTGCGAGGTGGTGGCGGCCGTCGGCGACGGCCCCGGCCTCGTCGAGGCCGTCGCCGGGCACAAGCCCGACGTGTCGGTGGTCGACGTGCGCATGCCGCCGTCGTTCACCGACGAGGGGCTCAGGGCGGCCGTCGAGGCGCGGCGCAGGGTGCCGGGCGCGCCCGTGCTCATCCTGTCGCAGTATGTCGAGGTCTCCTACGCCGACGACCTGCTGGCCGACGCCCGGGGCGCGGTGGGCTACCTGCTGAAGGACCGCGTCGTCGACGTCGACGAGTTTCTCGAGGGTCTGCGGCGGGTGGCCGCCGGCGGCACCGTGTTCGATCCGCAGGTGGTGTCCCAGCTGATGGTACGCAGGCGCAAGGACGATCCGCTGGCGCAGCTCACGCCGCGTGAGCGTGAGGTGCTCGGGCTGATGGCCGAGGGGAAGTCGAATCCGGCCATCGGGCGGCAGCTCGTGATCAGTGACGGGGCCGTGGAGAAGCACATCAGGAGCATCTTCAGCAAGCTCGGCCTCTACGCGGAGGACAGCGACCAGCATCGCCGGGTGCTCGCTGTGCTGACCTACCTGCGGTCCTGACCCTTATGTCGTTGTCGGTTCGCCCGCACCCTCGGCCCCGGCCCGCCGGCGAGCGGGGGCGGCTCCGCTCTCCGGTCCCTCCTCGGCCGCGCTGAGGGGTGGCTGGCCGGTCCGCGCGGCGCTGCGCGCGGACCTGGCCGCTCGGGGTCAGCCGAGCGCGTCGACCAGCTTCTTACGCTGCTGGGCGCCCAGGCCGCCGAGGCGGCGCTTCTCGTCGACGCCCGCCTCCTCCATCAGCGCGGTGGCCTTGGCCGGACCCACGCCCTTGACGGCGCGCAGCGCCTGGGACACCTTGATCTTCTTCGCGATGTCGTCGTCGCGCTCGAGCAGCTGGGCGAACGTCAGCTCACCGGCCTTGACCTTGGCCAGCAGGGCGGTGCGTGCGGCACGCGCCTCGGCCGCCTTGGCCAGAGCCGCTTGACGCTGCTCGGGGGTGAGGGTGGGAAGTGCCATCTCTGTTCTCTCCTCGGGGAGTTTACGTTCGGGTTCTGTTACCCGTGGTGCAGTGGCTAATCATGGCGGATACCAGCGGTTCGTGTTGCGGAAAGCGCCCGGCTCAACGTTCGGCCACCCCGTCGCGGCCGCTTCCGCGCACGCCGGGTGCCGCGTGACCGGGCCTTCGCCGGCTCTCATGCCGCCGACCACGCGTTCTCCCGCACCGTAGCCCTCATGGAGCGGGTGCCGCCTCAGCGGCGGCCGGACCGGGCCCCGGCCGGCCCCGCGAGCGTGGTGCCGCGAGCCGCCGGCCTCGCCGGGTCCGCGGTCGTCACGCGCGGGCCGGCGGAGGTGCCCGCCCTGCCCGGCGCGAGCGCACCTCCGCACCCTCCATACGCTGGGAAAACGCCTGACATCCCCTGTGTCTGCGAGCGCTCCTGGGATGGCCGCGCACGCCCGGAACGCCCGCGTCGCGGCCGCCTCCGTCATGGGGGCGCGAGCTCCAGGTTCACGCGTTCCGCCGCCCGGATCACGGGGGTCCGGCTCGGCGGATGCTCGCAGCCGTACCGCTCGCCGGCGGGGGCCGTACAAGATCGCAAACGTGTTCGGATGTGGGGGTGCTATGGCGGCTTGTCTCCCTGAGGGGTGGAATGCGTCACATTTCGCCTTTCGGGCGTGTCGCGACCCTGGTCAGGGTGGTTTCCCGCCACCTTTCGAGCCCTTCGGGAGTCAGGAAAGCGTCGAAGACCGACTCCATGGCGCCCAGCAGCGCCCCGCGCCAGCCCAGAGCCGACCCCTCGATCCTGGGCGGGGGGTCGCGGCGGATCGCCATGAGGCGCGGCTCGCAGGCCCGCAGCAGCGTCCCGCCCGCGCGTTCCGCCAGCTCCACGCCGTGGCCCGACAGGGTCACCACCTCCGGATCGTGGGCGTTCACCAGGGCGGCGATCCCGCGGCCGAGCGCGGCGGCGCCGGCCGCCACCGCCTCCTCGCTCGTGGCCAGCACGCGTTCGGCCTGCTCGCGTCCCCGGCCGCCGCCGTGCTCCAGGCCGACGTGGCGCAGCAGCGCGTTCGCGCCGACGTCCATGCCCCAGCAGCCGATCGCCCCGCACATGCAGGGCCGGTCGCCGCCGTCCAGCGGCATGTGCCCGAACTCGGCGCCGGTGCCGCTCGCCCCGCCCAGCGGGCGCCCCTCGACGACCAGCACGCCGCCCAGGTCGAAGTCCACATGCAGGTGCAGCCCCACCCGCACCCCTCGCAACCGGCCGCGCCGCGCCTCCGCCAGCGCCGCGAAGGCGGTGTCGTTCCCGACCATCACCTCGCCCGCGCTCGCCCGCGGGGCGTCGCCGGGGGAGCGGGACAGTCCAAGGAGAGCGGGGACGTTCACCGAGCGCCATCCGAGGTGGGCGATGTCCACCAGTCCGCCGAACCGCACCGGCCCCGCCAGGGCGACGCCGACGCCGACGACCCGGTGGCCGAGCCGGGAGGTGTGGGCGGCGACGGCCTCGCCCAGCGGAACGAGAGCGCCCTCCGGCGTGCCGTCGTGCGGGCGCAGGTCCAGGACGGTGACCCGGCCGCCCAGCTCGCACGCCGCCAGCTCCCACGCGTCCTCGCGCACGTCCGCCGCCAGCGCCAGCGGCCCGCGCGGATGAGGGCCGGGCACCTGGGTCGGCCGTCCCCGCGCGTGCTCGGGGGCCGGCTCCTCGTGCAGCAGCTCGTCCTCGGCCAGCCCGGCGACGAGCACCGAGGCCGTCCCCCTCGCCAGCCCCACGTCACGGGTCAGGCGTGATCGGGTGCTGGTGGCCCCGCAGTCGTGTACGGCGCGAAGCAGTCGCACGCGGTTGTGCGCACGAAGTTCGCCGCTCGTCGTGGCTCCATTCACGAACACAGTTTATGCTCTAGGCGTGAACAAAAGCCTCATTGAAGCCAGACGCGCTCGTGCCGGAGTTTTCGGATTTTTCATCCTCTGCGGTTTTGTGATGGGTCTCTGGGCGGCCGGGCTGCCGTCCCTGAACGACCGGCTCGACCTCGGTTTCGCCCGGCTGGGCGGCATCCTGCTGCTGATCTCCGGCGGCGCGCTGGTGTCGATGCTGGTGGCGGGATCCCTGGTGGACCGGTGGTCCAGCAGGCGGGTGTGCTGGTTCGCCGGGCCGTTCTCGGCGCTGGTCCTGCTCGGCCCGGCGCTGGCGCCCTCGTACGAGGCCCTCGTGGTGCTGGCGATCGTGTTCGGCATCGGGCTCGGGGTGACCGAGGTCTCCATGAACGCCCACTCCGTCGAAGTCGAACGCCGCTACGGCCGGCCGATCATCTCGGCCTTCCACGGCACGTGGAGCCTCGGCGGCGCCGCCGGGGGCGGGCTCACCGCGCTCGTCCTGCAGGCCGGGCTCGACGCCCAGTGGCTGCTGGTCGCGGCGGCCCTGGTCGTGCCGTTCCTGTACGTGCCCGCGGCCCGGTTGCTGCTGCCCGACCAGCCCGAGCACGCCTCGCCGGAGCCGGGGGCCCAGAAGGGCGCCGGGCTGAAGTGGGGACTCATCGCGCTGCTCGGGCTGGCGGCCTTCGCCGGGCACCTGAGCGAGGGCGCGGCCATCGACTGGGCCGCGCTGCACGCCCGTACGGTGCTGGAGACCGACCCCGCCATGGCGCCGCTGGCGTACACGGTCTTCTCCGTGGCCATGACGACCGTCCGGCTGCTGGGCGACCCGATCAGGGCCAGGCTCGGCTCCGTGCGCACCATCCAGTTCGCCGGGCTCTTCGCCACCATCGGCTACGTGCTGATCCTCCTCTCGCCCGCCGTCGGCGAGCCGCTCCAGGTGGTCTGCGCGTGGACCGGCTGGGCGCTGGCCGGGGTGGGGCTGGCCACGGTGGTGCCGGTGCTGTTCAGCGCGGTCGGAGCGGTCGGCGACCGGGTGGGGCGGGCGCTGGCCATGGTGACCGCGTTCGGCTACAGCGGACTGCTGCTGGGGCCCGCCGTGCTCGGCTACGTGGCGGAGGCGTCCTCGCTGCCGGTCGCGCTCGTCATCCCGACGGTCCTGGCCGCCGTGGTGGCGCTCACCGGCGCGCCCGCGATCCGTTCGCTGCTCAGGGTCTCCGGCGTGGAGTCCCGCGGGGAAGGGGTCGTCGCGCGCGGGCCCGAACCCGCACCCGCCCGGGACTGACCTCGCGCGGCGCCCCGTCCTCTCCGTCTCTGCCGGCCTCATCCGTCGCTCGTCCGTCGCTCGTCCGGCGTGCTGCCGGGGCGCGCCCGGGCTTGGCGCCCCGATGGTCGCGGATTTGCCAGGATGGCGGCTGACCTGGTGTTATGCGATCGTGACTTGACCTGCGGGTTGCGTGCCGGTTTCATGTGGCGCACGCGGTAAACGTTTACAGCAATCAGATCGTAAACGTTTACACCACCGGGAAGGACAACCGTGGCCGACGGACCCACGATCAACACGATCGCCGAGCGCGCCGGCGTCTCGATCGCCTCGGTCTCGCGGGTTCTCAACGGCCTGCCGACCAGGCAGGAGACCGTGCGCAAGGTGATGGCCGCCGCCGACGAGCTCGGCTACGTGCGCAACGCCGTGGCCAGATCGCTCAAGTCGCGCCGCACCCACCAGGTGGCCTTCGCCATGGCCGACGTGGGCAACCCCGCCTACCTGGCCATGCTCCGCGAGATCCAGCCGGTGCTGAAGGCGGCGGGCTACCGGCTCGTGCTGCACTCCACCGACGCCGTCGTGGCCGACGAGATCGACGTGCTGCACAGCCTCGGCGAACGTTACGTGGACGGCCTGATCATGAGCCCGCTGCGGGTCACCGAGCAGCACCTCGAGATGCTGGCCGCGGCCAGGGCACCCGTCGTGATCATCGGTTCGGTGCCCGAGGGCACGCGGGCCGACAACGTGCGCGCCGACTCCCGCACCGGCGTGCGGCTGGCGATCGACCACCTCTACGCGCTCGGCCGCCGCAGGATCGGCATGATCAACGGCCCGCTCGACACCGTGCCGGGCGCGGCCCGCGGCGCCGCGTACCGCGAGGCGCTCGCCGACCTCGGCCTGCCCTACGACGAGGACCTCGTGCGGATCGGCGACTTCTACCGCGCGGAAGGGGGCCGCGCGGTGGCGGAGCTGCTCGACAGGGTTCCCGACGTGGACGCGCTGATGTGCGCCAACGACCTGATCGCGCTCGGCGCGCTCGACGTGCTGCGCGCGGCGGGTAGGCGGGTGCCCGCCGACGTGGCGGTGGTCGGCATGGACGACACCGACCTGGCGGCGGCCTCGTGGCCGGCGCTGACCAGCGTCTCGCTCGGGTCGGCCGAGCGCGGCAAGGCCGCCGCCGAGCTGCTGCTCGACCGGCTGCAGGGCGGCGACCGCGAGCCGCGGGTGGTCACCGTGCCGCCCCGGCTCGTCATCCGCGCCAGCACGGCGGGCGCGGGCGCCGCGCACGACGACGCGGGACGTACCGAGAGGAAGGAGGGCGGCGCGTGACGGCGACCGTGACGAGACCGGCGCCGCCGCGGAGGCCGCGCGCCAAGCGCCGCCGCATGTCGCGCCAGACGCGCGAGATGTGGCTGCTGATGTTGCCCGCGCTGGTGCCGGTGCTGCTGTTCAGCGTCGGCCCGCTGCTGTACGGCATCGGCCTGGCCTTCACCGACGCCCGCAACACGCGGGTCCACGAGACGAGCTTCGTCGGCCTGGAGAACTTCACCGACCTGCTGGCCGACGGCGACTTCTGGGCGTCGTTCAGGATCGGCGCCGTCTGGGCGGTCTCCGTGACCGTGCTGCAGTTCCTGGCCGCGCTCGGCCTGGCCGTGCTGCTCAACCAGAACCTGCGTTTCCGGGGCGTGGCCCGCGTGCTCGCGGTGGTGCCGTGGGCGATGCCGCCCGTGGTCATCGGCCTGATGTGGAAGCTCGTCTACCACCCGGACGCGGGCATACTGAACGACCTGCTCGGCACGGACGTCAACTGGCTGGCCGACTTCTCGCTCGCGCTGCCCGCGATCATCGTGGTCGGCGTGTGGACCGGCATGCCGCAGACCACGGTCGTGCTCCTGGCGGGCCTGCAGAACGTGCCCAAGGAGCTCTACGAGGCCGGCGAGATGGACGGTGCGGGCCGCTGGCGGCGCTTCTGGAGCATCACGCTGCCGCAGCTGCGGCCCGTGATCGTGGCGATCACCTCGCTCGACTTCGTGTGGAACATCAACCAGTTCGGCCTGGTCTACGTGCTGACGCAGGGCGGGCCCGGCGGGCAGACGCGGCTGCCGATGTTGTTCGCCTACGAGGAGGCGTTCCGCTACCGGTTCGCGGGCTACGCCTCGATGCTCGGCCTCGCCATGGCGATCGTCGTGCTCGCGGTGCTCGGGTTGTACCTGTGGCGGCAGATGAGGGAGAACCGATGAGACGCCTACCGCAGTACGCCGCGCTGGTCGCGTACATCGTCTTCCTGGCCTTCCCGCTGCTCTGGCTGCTGTCGACGGCGCTGAAGACGCCGCAGGAGATGGCGCTGACCGAGCCGACGTGGCTCCCGCGCGAGCCGACGCTGGCCAACTTCACCGACGCGTTCGGCGAGCAGGACCTGGTGGGCGCGGCGGTGCGCAGCCTGATCGTGGCGCTGTTCAGCAGCGTGATCACGGTGCTGATCGCGCTGCCCGCCTCCTACGCCATGGCCCGCTACCGCAGCCTGCTCAACCGGGTCGCGCTCGGGTGGGTGCTGGTCAGCCAGGTGTTCCCGTTCATCCTGATCATCATCCCCCTCTTCGTGATCCTGCGCGAGATGGACCTGGTGAACACGCTGCCGGGGCTGGTGGCCGTGCACGTGACGTTCACGCTGCCGTTCGCGTTGTGGATGTTGCAGGGGTACGTGCGCGCGGTGCCGCCCGAACTGGAGGAGGCGGCGGCCGTGGACGGCGCCACCCGGCTGCGCTCGATCGCCACCGTCGTGGCGCCGCTGCTCGCGCCGGGCGTGGTGGCCACGCTGCTGTTCGCGTTCATCTCGTCGTGGAACGAGTTCATGTTCGCGCTCGTGATCCTGCAGAACCCCGATGTCATGACGCTCCCTCTGACGCTGGTGAGGTTCACCGGCCCCGAGGGGGTGGCCAGGCTCGGCCCGCTGGCCGCGGCGTCGCTCATGGCGACGATCCCGAGCCTGATCTTCTTCGCAATCATCCAGCGGCGCCTGAAGTCCGGCCTGATGGCCGGCGCCGTCAAGGGCTAGGAGGCTCATATGCGTATCAAGTCCGCTCTGGCGGTGGCGGCGATCGCCGCGCTGACCACGGCGTGCGGCGGGGGAGGAGGCGGCGAGTCCTCCTCCCCCAACGAGCCGGTGAAGATCAACTTCCTGAGCCTGGCGTGGCAGAAGGAGTCCGTGGCCGCCAACAAGCAGCTCGTGGAGGAGTGGAACAAGGCCAACCCGAACATCCAGGTCACCTACGTCCAGGGCAGCTGGGACAACGTCAACGACCAGCTCGTCACCCAGTTCGCCGGTGGCACGGCCCCCGACGTCATCCACAACGACTCGCCCGCGCTGTCCGGCTTCGCCACCGACGGCTACCTCCTCGACCTCAGCGACAAGCTGCCCGCCGAGCTCAAGAACGACATCCCCCAGGCCGCCTGGGACACCGTCACCTTCGACGGCGGCAAGGGCGAGCAGGGCGTCTACGGCGTGCCGTTCCTGCAGGAGTCGCAGGTCATCATCGCCAACAAGAAGCTGCTCGAGGCGGCCAAGGTGCGCATCCCGACGGCGGACGCCCCGTGGACGTGGGACGAGTTCTCCGCGGCCGCCAAGAAGATGACCAAGGGCGACACGTACGGCGTGGCCTGGCCGATGAAGTCGCCGGTCAACAAGACGCTCAACCTGGCGCTCAACTTCGGCGGCACGTTCTTCCAGACCGCCGGCGGCAAGACCACGGTCAAGGTCGGGCCCGAGGAGCGCGAGGTGCTGCAGCGCATCCACGACCAGCTCTACAAGGACAAGTCGGCCGATCCCGCCGCGCTCGGCCAGGGCACGGCCGACCCGCTGCCGGCCTTCTACAAGGGCAAGTTCGCGCTGCTGCCCGCCGGGGTCTACCTGCGCCAGCAGGTCGCCGAGCAGGCGCCGGACGGCTTCGAGTGGGTCACCCTGCCGGGCCCGAAGGGCACCACCACCCAGCAGGGCGCGGTCTCGCAGACGTTGTCGATCGCGCAGGAGAGCGAGCACCCCGACGAGGCCATGAAGTTCATCTCGTTCTTCCTGAACGGCCCCAACCAGGCCAAGCTCGCCAAGGGTGACTGGCTGCTGCCGACCTCCCAGAAGGCCGCCGCCGACCCGGCGATGACCAGCGAGGAGAACGGCTGGGACGTGGCCACCGCCTCCGCCAAGGACCTCGTCGTGGCGCCGTTCCTCAAGGTGAACGGGTTCGACGAGTGGAAGAGCAAGGTCGCCACGCCGGCCCTCCAGGAATACTTCGCCAACAAGATCACCATCGACGAGGTGTCCAAGAGGCTCGTCGAGGACGGCAACAAGGTGCTGGAGCGGTACCAGCGGTGACTCTTCGCGACAGGGCCCGGGGGTGCCTGCTCGGCCTGGCGGCCGGCGACGCCCTCGGCGCCCCCGCCGAGAACCTGACACCGTCGGAGATCCGGCGCCGGTGGGGACGGCTCACCGAGATCGAGGGCGGGGGCACCGACGACACCGAGTACGCGATCTTCGCCGCGTCGCTCCTCGTCCGCCACGGCCATGCGCTGACCAGCGAGGACGTCGCCGCCGCGTACAGGGAGCTGATCCTGCCCCGGATCGCCGGGCCGATGCGCGGGGCCGGGTTCTCCGAACTGGGCACCGTCGAAGCGCTGCGCCGCGGCCTGGAGCCGCCGCTGACCGGGCTCGTGCACGCGCACGGCTGGTCGGACGGGCTGGCCATGCGGGCCGCGCCGTACGGGATCTTCTGCCCGGGCGATCCGGCGGAGGCGGCCCGGCTGGTGGAGCAGGACGGGCTGGTCAGCGCGGCCGGCGAGGGCATCACGGGCGGCCGCGCGGTCGCCGGCGCGGTGGCCGCCGCGATGGGCGGCGCCGCCCCTGACGAGGTCGTGGCGGCGGCGCTGGCGGTCATCCCGCCCGACTCCTGGACCGCCAGGAACATCGTCCGGGTACGCGACGTGCTCGGCCGGACTTCGGCCGCGGTTGCGGACGCCCACGCCGACGGCCCTGCCGGCCCCGCTGCCGGCCCCGCTGCCGACTCCGCTGCCGGCCCGGGCCCCGCTGCCGCTGCCGACGCCGACTTTGATGCCGGCGCCGCGCGCAGCGCCGATGCCGGCGGGCAGGCCGTTGTCGAGGCGTTGCACGAGGCCGTGGTCGTGCGGCACTACCCCTGGACCGACGTGGCGCCGGAAGCCGTGGCGCTGGCGTTCGCGGCCTTCCTCGCGGGAGGCGGTGACGTGGAGGCGTCGGTGACGTTCGGGGTGAGCCTGGGCAGGGACGCCGACACGATCGGCGCCATCGCCGGGGCCGTGGCGGGAGCAGGTCGCGGAGAGAGCGGCGTGCCCCGGCGGTGGGCCGGAAGTATCGGGCCGGTGACGGGCAAGTGCCTGCCCGTCGTGGCAGGGAGACATGTGCTGGACGTCGCCGACGAACTGGCGGAGAGGCTGTAGATCACGATGTCGGGGGACAGGATCAGGGGCGCCTTCGCCGGGCTCGCCGTGGGCGACGCGGCCGGATGGCCCGCCGCCAGGCACCGGGCCGCGCTGCACGCGCCCTGGAGCCGGCGCCTGTACAGGGAGCTGGACGCGTTCGCGGAAGAACATCGCGTGACCACCCTGCCGGTGCCGTTCGCGCTGAACCAGCCGGTGGCGCCGCTGCGCGTCGGCCCGTCCGACGACGCCGAGTGGCTGGCGTGGACGGCGCTCACCATCGACCGGCCGCGGGCCGAGGCCTTCAGGGACCTCATCGACCCGGCCCCGGAAACGCCAGGGATACGCGCCGTCAGTGACGCGGTGTCCGGGGCGTCCGGGGGGCGCGGCGGCAGGGCGGTCAGGGCGCGGATCTCGGTGGCGAGCGCGCTCGACAACCTCGCCAAGGGGGTGGAGCCGCCCGCGTCCGGGCACGACAACCCGCACTTCTTCGACGACGCCGCCACGGTCAGGGCCGTCGCGTTCGGGGCCCTGGGGAGGGACCCCACGCGGGACGCCGAGGTGACGAACGCCGGCGACGGCGTCCTGGGCGCCAGAGCCATGGCCGCCGCCGTGGCCGAGGCCGTGGCGTCGGGCTCGGCGGTCAACGCCGTGGAGGCCGCGCTCGCCGTACTGCCCGACGGCACCGCCATCGGCCACAACGCCCGGCTCGCGGTCAGGGCCGCGCGGGCGGCGGGTGATGCGTTCGCCGCCGTCCCCGCGCTGGACGGGGCGCTGCTCGACCACGTCTACAGCTACGGTGTCGGCGCGGCGCAGACGGTGCCCGTCGCGCTGGCGCTGGCCGAGGTGTCGGGCGGGGACCTGGGCCGGGCCGTGCCCGCGGCGGCGTGCCTGGCCGCGCTCGCCGACTCGGCGCCCGCGCTGGCCGGTGCGCTCACGGGGGCCTGCGGCGGGCTCGGCGCGATCCCGGAGGGGTGGATCACGCCGGCTCGTACGCTGGCCGGTTGCTGCCTGCCTGACCTGGCGGGCCTGGATCTGATCGAACTAGCCAATGATGTCACGGAGGGAATCGCATGACGCCGCTTGAGGACAGGGCAACCGGCTGCGTGGCGGGGGCGGCGGTCGGTGACGCGCTGGGCGGCGCCACCGAGGGCTGGACCCCCGAACAGATCGTCGAGCGGTACGCGGGCCGCGTCGAGGGCATCGTGCCGCCGTTCAACGAGGACTGGCGCAACGCCCGGCCGATCGCGCCGTACCACAAGGGTGACGGCCACATCACCGACGACACGTTGATGACGCACGCCCTGATCCGGGTCTACGAGAAGGCCGGGGGGCACCTCGGGGCGTACGCGATGGCCGAGCACATGGTGCCGGAGCTGATGGGCGAGCGGCGGTGGATCCCCGAGCTGGAGGCCGAGGCGCTGCCGCTGCAGCGGATCTTCCTGGCCGAGAAGTGGATCGTGGCCAGGCTGCACTACGGGCACGTGGACCCGCGCGAGGCCGGTGTCGGAAATATCGTGAACTGCGGCGCCGCCATGTACGTCGCCCCCGTCGGCATCGTCAACGCCGCTGACCCCGACGGCGCCTACGCCGAGGCCATCGACCTGGCCGGAGCCCACCAGTCCAGTTATGGCCGCGAGGCCGCCGGGGTGATGGCCGCAGCCGTCGCCGAGGCCATGCGGCCGGGCGCCACGGCCGACTCCGTGGTCGCCACCTGCCTGCGCCTGGCCAAGGACGGCACCAGGGCCGCCATCGAGGCCGTGTGCGAGGCCGCCGCCGGGCTCGGGCACTGGGACGGGTCGTTCGAGGCGCTGCGCGCCGCCATGCGGCCGTACGACACCGTCGCCGACACCTACCGCGACCAAGGGCTGGGGGCACGGCGGCCGAGCCGGACGCACAGCATCGAGGAGCTGCCGCTCGCGCTCGGGTTCCTGGTGATCGCCAAGGGCGGCTACCGCGACACCGTGCTCGGCGGGGTCAACTACGGGCGCGACGCCGACTCGATCGCCTCCATGGGCGGGGCCATCGCGGGGGCGCTCGGAGGGTTGTCCTCCGTGCCGGCGGAGTGGGTGGAGCAGATCGGCTCCGCCAGCCGTACGGACCTGGTGGCTCCGGGGCTCGCCATCGCGGAAGTCGCCCGCCGGGTGCACGCCGCCGACCTCGCGCGGCGGCGCGACCACGAGGCCGCCTTCGCCGACCTGGACCGCCGGTGATCCGGCTCACCTGGGTCCAGCCGGAGGACCTGCTCGGCCACGAACTCCGCCAGGCAGCCGAGGACGGCCGCGCCGGCGACCGGGTCCGGGAGATCGCGGCCCGGTGGCACGCGGCCGGAGGGCACGACGCCCCGCCACGCGCGGGCGCCTCCGACCCCGGCGCCGCGCGGTTGCGAGGGCTGGCCGAGGAACTGCTGGACGAACTGGCGGCCATCCCGTCGCCGCTCGACGAGCCGTCCGACCTGGCCGCGATCATCGCCGCCTGCCCCGCCTGGCCCGCCCCCCGCGCCGGCGCGGCCGACCCCGCCCGGGTGCTGGGGGCCTGGCTCGGACGGGCGGCCGGGTGCGTCCTGGGCAAACCCGTCGAGAAGATCCCGCGCGAGGGCATCAGGCGGATCGCCGAAGCCACCGGCAACTGGCCCATCAAGGGCTGGTTCACCGCGAAAGGGCTGCCCGATGACGTCGCGCGCCGCTGGCCGTGGAACCGCCGCAGCGCCGTCAACTCCCTGGCCGAGAACATCGACGGCATCCCCGAGGACGACGACCTCAACTACCCGCTGCTGGCCCTGACCGTCCTGGAACGCCATGGCCGCGGCTTCACCACCGACGACGTGGCCAGGCTGTGGCTGGACGAGCTGCCCGCGGGCCGTACGTTCACCGCGGAGCGGGTCGCGTACCGCAACCTGCTGGACGGCGCCGAGCCGCCGCGCACGGCCACCCACCGCAACCCGTTCCGCGAGTGGATCGGAGCGCTGATCAGGGCGGACGTGTACGGCTGGGTCAACCCGGGCGATCCGGCCACGGCCGCCGAGTACGCCTGGCGCGACGCCCGGCTCACGCACACCGCGAACGGGATCTACGGGGCCATGTTCGTGGCCGCGATGTGCGCCGCCTCGCTGGTGGCCACGTCGGCGGAGGAGGTGGTGCGGGCGGGCCTGTCGGTGGTGCCCGAGGGGTCGCGGTTGCACGAGGCCGTCCGCCTGGCCGTCGCGGACGCCGCCCGCGAGGACGACTTCGAGCGGGTCGTCGACCGCCTCCACGAACGCCACGGCGCCCTGCACTGGGTGCACACGGTCAACAACGCCGCCCTCGTCGCCGCCACGCTGATCCATGGCCGGGGCGACTTCACCGCCACGATCGCGGGGGCGGTCGCCGGCGGCTGGGACACCGACTCGGCAGGGGCCACGGCCGGATCCCTCGCGGGAGCGCTGAACGGCGGCGTGCCCGGCCACTGGCGCATGCGCGACCGCCTGGCCAGCAGCCTCACCGGGTTCGACGGGGTGGGTCTGGAAGAGCTGGCCGCCCGTACCCAGGAGATGATGGCCCCATGATCTCGGTTTTCGGCAGCGCCAACATGGACCTCGTCGCGTACGTCTCAGAAGCCCCCAAACGCGGCGAGACGGTCACCGGGCACCGCTTCCGCACCATCCCCGGCGGCAAGGGCGCCAACCAGGCGATCGCCGCGGCCCGCGCGGGCGCGCAGGTGGCGTTCCTCGGGGCGGTCGGCGACGACGGTTTCGGCGCGGAGATGCGGGCCACGCTGGCGGAGGCCGGCGTCGACGTACGCGGCCTGCGCCAGGTGCCGGGGCCCAGCGGCATCGCGCACATCGTGGTCGACGACGACGGCGGCAACGCGATCGTCGTCGTGCCAGGGGCGAACGGCACGGTCACCGGACCGTCCCCCGGCGACCTGGCCGTGATCGCGGCCTCCCAGGCGCTGCTGCTCCAGCTGGAGCTGCCCATGGGCGCGGTCGTCAAGGCGGCCCAGGGGGCGAGGGCGGCGGGCGTGCCGGTGTTCCTCACGCCGGCGCCCGCGCAGCCCCTGCCAGGTGAGCTGCTCGACGCGGTCACGACGATCGTCCCGAACGAGCACGAGGCGGCTGCCATCACCGGCGTCTCCGGCGCGGACGCGGCCCTCGACGCGCTGCTCGAGCGGGTCGAGGAGGCCGTGATCACGCTGGGCTCGGAGGGCGCGATCTTCGGGTCGCGGTCGGGGGAGCGGCTGCGCGTGCCCGCGGTGCCGGTGAAGGCGGTGGACACGACGGCGGCCGGCGACACGTTCGTGGGCGCGCTGGCCGTGGCCCGCTCGGAGGGGCGCGCCATGGCCGGCGCCCTGCGATTCGCCTCGGCGGCGGCGGCGCTGTCGGTGCGGCGCGAGGGGGCCAGCACGTCGATGCCGGCCCGCCAGGAGATCGAACGCGAGGTCTCATGACGTGCCGCCTGGGCAGGTGGTGACCATGAGCGACAAATCTGAGGAAAAGCCTGACGCGGTCGGCGGGGTGGAGGGCGAGAGCGACGTCATCGCCGAACGGTCGGGTGCCGGCACCCCGAGGAGCCGCCGCCCCGTCTCCGCCGACCTCCCCGCCGAGGAGGACCAGCAGGAGGAGGACCTGCATGAGGAGGGCGCAGGAGAGGACGAGGAGAACGGGAACGACGTCGTCCGCCCGGACGCCGGCCCCACTGGCTGACCGTCACACGCGTCTCCCGTGCAGGTGGGAGAGGGCCGCCTGACGCCCCTCTCGCGACCGGTCCGGGCTGTGCGCCGGGCCGCTGTGGTTGCGACAAGTCGTCACCCGAACCAAGCCGTCCGGGACCGCACGCCGGTCAGCCGGTCAGGCGCGAAGCGGGGGGCTTTCGACTCAACTGCCGTATGACTACTATCAGGCACCGATCACCTACTTTGGCGATTTGCGTCATGAATCCACCGATCGGCCGGAGGAGAGTGTCCTGCACGTGTCCGGATGGGGCAGGGTCGGTCGTCGACGGACGGAGAACATGGAAGACCGGAGTGAGTCAGCGGGCTCGGCAGGCGCCGGTCCGCCGCGGCTGGCGGGTGTCCGCCGGCTGCCGTTGCGTACCGTGCTGCTCATTGTCGTGTTCGTGCCGAGCGTGACCTTCACTCCGCTGCTGGCCTCGGGCATGTACCAGCTGTTCAATCAGTGGCAGGCGGAGATGGTCCAGATGGATCTGGCCACCACTGTCGTCGGCAGGCCTGCGGCCGACCTGTTCTTCGGCCTCGACCAGGAGCGGCGCCTCACCGCGGAGATGCAGGCCGACCCCCGTAGGGCCTCCCGCGACAAGCTCGCCAAGCAGCGTGCCGCGACCGACCATGCCGTGCGCGCCTTCCGTCCCCTGGTGGCCCTGGACACCACCGGCGGACAGGAGGGGCTCACCGACGCCATCGCCCGGACCGAACGCGGCCTCGGCCTCCTCGACCAGCAGCGCCGGGCGGTGGACGCCGGCTGGTCCAGCGCGCGGAACGCGTTCGACTACTACAGCGGCGTCATCGAGTCGGACCTCAGCGTGTTGACCGCCCTCGGCAACACCGACGAGGGCCAGGTGAACACCCAGGCACAGACCCTGGTCGACCTTTTCTGGGTGGTCGACGCGATCGGCCGCGAAGACGCCGTTCTGGCTCGCGGCTGGAAGGCGGGACGCCTGACGAGGGACGAGTACGGCCTGGTCACCGACGCCATCGGCACCAGGAACCACCTCATGCGGTCACGAGTGGTCCCCGCTCTCACAGGCGGCGAGACCCCGTACGGAAAGCTGATGGCCGGCCAGGCATGGGGGACCATGACCGCCCTGGAAGGGCGGTTGATCGCCTCCGGGAGCAGCTCCGCGGACGACAGCGCGGAGTGGCGCTCCTCGGTGGACACGGTCACCACGCAACTGCTGCGACTCCTCAAGCTCCGGTTCGAGAACGTCGGGAAGATCGGCTACGACCACGCCGACATGATCTTCAAGGTCTTCGCCGGCATCTCCACCGTGGGCCTGCTCGCCCTGGGCCTGGTGATCTTCACCAGCTGGCGTCTCACCACCGTTCTTCGCCGGCGCATCCTTCACCTGCGCCAGGAGGCCCAGGACCTTCAGGAGAGGTTGCCCGACGTGGTCGCCAGGCTGGAGCGCGGCGAGGACGTCGAGGTCGACGCGGAAGTGCGCATGGTGAAGCCCACTCCCGACGAACTCGGCGAGCTCGGGCAGGCTCTCAACCTGGCCAGCCGCAGCGCCGTCCTCACCGCCGTGCGGCAGGCCGACCAGCACCGCGGTTTCCAGCGCATGCTCCAGCGCATCGCCCGCCGTACGCAGATCCTCATCGGCCTCCAGCTGAAGAAGCTGGACGAGCTGGAGCGCAAACACGAGGACCCGGAGGTGCTGGAGGGCCTGTTCGACCTGGACCATCTCACCGCACGGCTGCGCCGCTACGAGGAGAACCTGGTGATCCTCGGCGGCGGGCAGCCGCAGCGCCGCTGGCGCAAGCCGGTACAGCTGCTCGACGTACTGCGCGCCGCGCAGGGCGAGGTCCAGGATTACCGCCGGATCACGATCGACGTCGAGGGCGATCTCTGGATAGCCGAGCGCGCGGTGGGACCGCTGGTCCACGTCCTCGCGGAGCTCATGGAGAACGCCACCACCTTCTCGAAGCCGCTGACCCCGGTCGAGGTTCGGGCCGCACCCGTCAGCCGGGGCATCGCCGTGGAGATCGAAGACCGTGGCCTGGGCATGGAACCCGAGGAGTACGCCGCCGCCAACGCCCTGCTGCGGTCGCCGCCACAGCTCGACGTGATGACCCACGCCGACGATGTGCGTCTCGGCCTGTACGTGGTCGCCCGGCTCTCCGCGAGCCTCGGCCTCCAGGTGGAGCTGCGGTCGTCGGCCTTCGGCGGCACCCGTGTCATCGTGCTGCTCCCGGAGGCGCTGGCGGTGGAGCGCCCCCGCGCCGTGCCCGCGCCGGCCGCGCCCCCCGAGGAGGCCCCCCAGGGCGCCACCGAATCGCGGCCGCGCCCGCAGGAGGACACCGTCGGTCCTCACCCGCGTCACGACGACGGTCAGCTGCCGACTCGCTCCAGAGGACGCGCGATCGCGGCTGTGACAGCGCCCGCCGGATCGCCGCGTCGGGACGACGCACCGTCGTCGCCTGATCATCGGCCGCTGCCCCAGCGGGTGCGCCAGGCCAGCCTGGCCGCCGAGCTCAAAGTCCCGGCGAACACGGAAGAACGGCCCCACCAGGAGACCTGGGCGGTACGCGACCAGCCCAGCCGATCCAGTGCGACGATCGGTGCGTTCCAGAGACAGTCACGTAGGCGCCGGACCGGTGACGACGCCTCCCAGCCCCGGCCGAGCGGACCCCCCGAGTCCGGTTCCCCCACGACGGAAGATCGATGATGATGCAGCGAACCACCGCCACCAACGTAGACCTGGACTGGCTCCTGGACGGCCTGGTCGATCAGGTTGCAGGCACCCGGCACGCCATCGTGCTGTCCGACGACGGCCTGGTGATCAGCCGGTCCCGGACCATCGAGCGCTCCGATGCCGAACGCCTCGCCGCGATCGCCACCGGCCAGCAGAGCCTGGCCCGCGGTGTCGGGCAGCTCTTCCGCGGCGGGCCGGTCCATCAGGTCATCATCGAGATGGCCGACCTGTGGCTGTTCGTCACCGCGGCGGGCCGGCGCAGCCATCTGGCCGTGGTCGCGTCCCAGGAGGTCGACGCCGAACTGATGAGCGTCGCGATGCACACCCTGATCCAGCAGGTCGGCCAGAAGCTGGGAACCGATGCGCGCACCCCGCCGGCCGATGACGGCGGGAGACACAGGTGAAGCACTGGACGGAGGGCTTCGAGGACGACGACGCGGACGAATCCCTTGTCCGTCCCTATACGATCACCGGCGGACGCACCGCCCCTGAGCGGGACGACCTGACGCTGATCACTCTGGTGACGGCGATGCCGGAGGACTCACCGGGCACCGGATGGGGCCTGAGGAGAATGCAGCCGGAGCACCGCACCATCCTGAGTCTGTGCACGCGGCCCCTGGCGGTGGCCGAGGTCGCCTCGGCGCTGAACCTCTCGGTCTCGGTGACCAAGATCCTCATCGGCGATCTGATCGAGGCCGGTCGGATGCGGGCCCGGCCACCGCTGGCTTTCGCGCGAACAGGCGGCATTCCCGACATGGCAATCCTGGAGGCGGTGAGGGATGGGTTACGCGAACTCTGACCAGGGGGACCCTGCTCCCCAGGCTGTGAAGATCCTTATCGCCGGTGGGTTCGGCGTAGGGAAGACGACCCTGGTCGGCGCGGTGAGCGAAGTCGCCCCACTGCGTACGGAGGAGTATCTGACCCATGCGAGCGTCGGCGTCGACGATCTGGACGGGCTGGGCGGCAAGTCCACCACCACCGTCGCCCTGGACTTCGGGCGCATCACGATCAACCGTGAACTCGTGCTCTACCTGTTCGGCACCCCCGGGCAAGAACGCTTCTGGTTCATGTGGAACGACCTGGTCAACGGAGCGATGGGCGCGGTCGTCCTGGTAGACACCCGCCGGCTGGATGTGAGCTTCGCGTCCATCGACTTCTTCGAGAGCCGCAGCATCCCCTTCGTCGTCGCCGTCAACTGCTTCCACGGTGTCCGGGACCGGACCCAGGAGGAGATCCGCAGGGCGCTCGACCTCGATCCGCAGGTGCCGCTGGTGCTCTGCGACGCCCGCGACCGGAGAGCGGCGCGCGATGTGCTGCTGGCACTTGTCGACCATCTGATGGCGGGCAAGTCCCGCACCACACCGCACCCCGTGGCCTGAGCGTCAACGCTGAGCGGCGACCTTCGCCCCCAGGCGGGCGGCGCACTCGTCCCGGTAGTCGAGCGTGCGCGAGCGCAGCTGCTTGGGGTCGGCGAGCACGGCCCTGGAGACCGAGGGCACGACGGCATGGCGGACGGACGCGAACACCCTGGCGACGTGGGCGGGGGTGGCGCCCTGGACGCCCAGCCCGGGCGCGAGAACGGGGCCGTTGAGGTCGTCCAGCGCGTCGTCGAGTGCGGGCAGCGTGGCCCCCATGACCAGCCCCACCGGCCCGAACGGCGTGTGCCCCGCGTTCGCCGCCGCCGCGGCGGCGATCACCTGGCCGGCCACGTGCCGCTGCGACGCGGCGGCCTCGGGGTTGGAGGTGCGGGCCAGCACGAACACGCCCGCGTCGTTGACCATGGCCGACGTGATCGCGCCCTCGAGCGACCCGAACCCCAGGTAGGGGCTGAGCGTCACCGCGTCGGCGGCCAGTGGGCCGCCCCGGTCGAGGTACGCCTCCGCGTAGGCGGCCATCGTGCTGCCGATGTCGCCCCGCTTGACGTCGAGCAGCACCAGCGTGCCGGCCTCGCGCAGGTCGGCCATGGTGCGTTCGAGCACGGCGATGCCGCGGCTGCCCCAGCGCTCGAAGAAGGCCGACTGCGGCTTGACCACCGCGGCCACGTCGCCCACCTCGTCGACGACGGTACGGCTGAAACGCTCCAGACCGGCGGGGGAGTCGTCGAGCCCCCAGGCGTGCAGCAGCGCCGGGCTCGGGTCGAGGCCCACGCAGAGCGGTCCGCACGCGTCGAGCCTGGCTCGCAGGCGCGCACCGAACGTGTCATTCATCGGCTCCTCCTTCGCCGGAGACCCCGGGCTGCCCCCGACATGGTGCTCGCCCGGCCTCTCTCACGACCACCGCCACGACCCTCAGCGCCGGCCCCGGCGGAACGGTTCTCCGGCGACGATACGGGACAGGACTCCCGATGCTGAACAGGGTGTGCGATCCGAGTCTTCCTCGCTTGGCCTTGGGGTAGATCAGCAGACATGTACGAGATCGCCCATCGTGTGCTGGTGCTGCGTACCGATCCGCCCCGTGACGTCGTGGTCACGCTCGGCCTGCCGTACGAGGAGCCGGCGGGCGAGTGGTCGTGCCCGTACCGCATCGACGGGCTCGCCGGGTGGGAGCACGAGCGGAAGGTCACCGCGTTCGACTCGCTGGAGGCGATCGGGCTGGCGATGGTCACGGTGCGGGCGGCGCTCGCCGGGTCCCACGAGGCCAAGGGGGGCCTGCTGAGCTGGGACGACGCGCCGCCGGGCCGGCGGGCGCGGACGGTGTACGTGAGCGTGGACCAGGAACACGACATCGCCTACGTCTCCATGAAGCACGAAATGTCATCAGGTGAGGCGGTACGTCAGGTCGAGGCCGACGACGTCATCGTCGACTACGGCGAATCCGGGCAGATTCTCGGCCTGGAGATCATGAACGCGGCGGCGGCGCTCCCGCCCGAGCTGCGGCTCTGATCGGAGAGGCGCCCTCCACGAGCGCTCGCCGGCGGTCGCAGGGGCGGGGAGGGAGCACACCCGCCCGCCCTGCGGGCGAGCACGGCCGGGGATAATCGCCCGGGTGAGCACCGTGATCTCGCCGCGCATCGTGGCCACCGACCTCGACGGAACCCTCCTCACCTCCACCGGCACCATCACCCCGCGCACCAAGAAGGCGCTGCGGTCCGCACGAGCGGCCGGAGCAGAGATCGTCTTCGTCACCGCCAGGGCGCCGCGCGGCGTCCGCGAGATCGCCGAGCAGACCGGCGTCACCGGCATCGCGATCTGCAGCAACGGAGCCGTCACCTACGACGTGGCCGCCGACGAGATCATCGACAGCAGTCCGCTCCCGCCCGAGGCGGCGAGAAAGGTCGCCGCCGCGCTGGCCGAGGCCATCCCGGGCGTCGGCCTCGCCGTCGAGACCGGCAGAAGCGTGCTGACCGACGTGGCCTACACCCGGCGGGTCAGCCACGACCTCGCGTACTACCGCGAGGTGACGTCGGTCTTCGACGAGAACGAGCCCATCGTCAAGCTGCTCGCCATGTCCGCCGCGCACACCGCCGACGAGATGTTCACCGCCGTGGTGGCGGCCGTCGAGGGCCAGGCCGAGGTGACGTACTCCAGCGACGAGGGGCTGCTCGAGATCAGCGCGCCGGGGGTGACGAAGGCGGGCGCGCTCGACCGGCTCTGCGGGGAGCGAGGCGTCGGGGCCGGTGAGGTGGTGGCGTTCGGCGACATGCCCAACGATCTGGCGGTGCTCGCGTACGCGGGCGCCGGCTACGCAATGGCGAACGCGCACCATCTGGTGCTGGCGGCGATCGAGCGGCGCACGCTCTCCAACGACGAGGACGGCGTGGCCGCGGTGCTGGAGGATCTCTACGGACGACCCCGCGGGTGACGTGCCCGCCCACGCGGGTGGGCGGGCACGTACGGCCTCAGGCGTCGTCGTCGGACACGCGCGAGGCCCCGTCGCAGGAAGCGGGTGAGGTGCTGAGCACGGGTATCAGCCCGCCGCACGTGCTCACCGGAGCCGATACGGGCTCGACGATCTCGTCATTGAAGATGATCACGTCACCGATGAGCGACCGGCCCGAGGCCGCGGGCGGCTCGGCGGCCTCGGCCGGCTCGGCCGGCTCGGCCGGCTCGGCCGGTTCAGCGGGCTCGGCGGCCGTTGCGGGCACCGCGGGCTGGGCACCCGCCGCGATGGGCGGGGGCGTGACCGCGGCGTGCGCGGCGTACGGGAACAACACGCTCCCCACCGCGGCCCCGAGCCCCGCGGCGACGAAGCGTCTCGTCCCCATCAGAACCCCCACCCCCGGCACCACCGCGTCACGGCGAGGTGCGCCGGCCTGCCCAGGCGGCCTTCATGCCGGCGGGGTTGGCGCCGTCGCCGGTGTCGTGCTGAGGCCCGCCCTCCATCATCCGGTCGATCAGCGCCAGCGCCAGCGCCGAGACCACGAAGGTCAGGTGGATCAGGGTTTTCCATAGCAACTCCCTGTCGGTGATGGCCGGTCTGGCCGCGTTGATGAAGATCTGGAGGAGGTGGATGGACGAGATGCCGATGATGGCCATGGCCAGCTTGACCTTGAGCACGTTGGCGTTGACGTGCGAGAGCCACTGGGGCTGGTCAGGATGGCCCTCGATGCGCAACCGCGAGACGAACGTCTCGTAGCCGCCGATGATGACCATGATCAGCAGGTTGGAGATCATGACGACGTCCACGAGACCGAGGACGATCAGCATGACCGTGGTCTCGGGCGGCGTGCCGCCGAACCCGAGATGGATCAGATGGATCAGCTCCGCCATGAACCGCCACACGTAGACGACCTGGGCCGCGATCAACCCCACGTAAAGCGGGGCCTGAATCCACCGGCTCAGGAACATGACGTAGCCGATCCGTTCCGGCATCTTCTGTGACCCCGTAGGCGACGCGGTCACGGGCACCTGGGCGAGTCGCACTAGGACGTCAGGACGTTGACGTGCTGGACCACGGTCTCCACGTCAACGAGCGGGGAGCCGCCGCCGAGCAGATCCAGGGGGATCGGGTACGCGCCGGCCACCAGCGCGGCGGCGGCGACGGCGGTCAGGACACCGAGCTTCAACGGAACTCCTTGTCACTGCTCTTCGCCCGCGCGCAAGGCGCTGCCGGACGACGGGTCGTGGACCGGGGCGGCGGCGGACAGGGCCGGGCCTGGCCGCCGGAGGCGAGCACGGCGAGCGTGACCCGCCGAGAGGTGGACGACATCGAACCTCCTGGGTAAGGGTGTCGAACGACTGATGACACTACCCAGAGTAATGGAACAGTAACTATCGGTTAAAGATCCCTGCAAGACGTGATCGGAGGATCGGAGGTCCTGGGCGGCCATGACCTCGTCGGCGTGGTCGTGCGCCCACACGCCTCCGTTAGGCCTGGACCCGTCGGGCGCGCACGGGCAGGGCTGACGTACGACGAGAGGTGTAGCGGGGATGACGACGGCCGGCGGATGCCGCGCGCGCCGCCAGGGAGAATCCTGGAGGCCTTCATACGAGGCCGAAGGAGAAATCCAGTGGTAACCGAGGTCGCCAAGGGCAGCGGGTACATGACCGCGTTCAAGGTCGTCGCCATCCTCAACACGGCATCCGTGCTCGCTCAGGCCGTGACGGCCGGGCAGCTGATGAGCGGCGCCGGCGCCGCCCTGCACGGGCAGGGGGCGTTGGCCGTGCACGTGCTGGGGCTGGTGCAGCTCATCGTGGCCGTGCTGCTGTGGCGTCCGGGCCGCGGAGCCGGCTGGCCCGCGCTGGTCAGCCTGGCGATCCTGCTGCTCGGGTTCGTCCAGTCGATGCTGGGCGGCTCCGGGGCGGTGACGATGCACGTGCCGCTCGCTGTGGGGCTCTTCGGGCTCAGCGTGTGGCTCGTGGTCTGGTCCTGGCGCCGCTGACCCGTCGGCGGCACGGGGTCAGGAGGGGTGGCGGGCGAGGTGGTCGGCGTGGCGGACGGGCTCCGGGAGGCGGAAGCGGGCGGCGAGGCGGAGAACCTCGTCGGTGGCCGTGTCCAGGGAGATGCGATGGCCCTGGGAGACGTACACCGGTCTGACCCCTCGTTGCGTGCGCAGCGCCCGCCCGACCGTGGCGCCCTCGTACACGATCGGCGTCCACGCCCCGCGCGCCGGCCCTGGAGGCTCGTGCGTACCGATGAACGGCGTCTTGCCCACCCCCAGCGCCGGCAGTCCGGTGAGCACCCCCAGGTGGCAGGCCAGCCCGAACCCGCGCGGATGGGCCAGCCCGTACCCGTCGCAGACCAGCAGGTCAGGGGTCACGGTGAGCTGTTCGAGGGCGTCGATCAACGCGGGCAGCTCGCGGAAGGCGAACAGTCCCGGCACGTACGGGAACGCCACCCGCCCCTCGGCGACCACCTGCTCCACCGGCGCGAGCGTGCTCCCGTCGAGGACGACCACGGCCGCCGTCACCGCGTCGTCGCCGTGGTAGTGCACGTCCAGGCCCGCCACCAGCGCGAATCCGGTGGGGCCGGTCAGCTCGACGTGCCCGCGCAGCCGGTCCTGGATGGACTGCGCGTCCGCGACGCTGGAGGGCCATGGATGAAGTCGTCGTACCTGCACCTCGATCAAGGTACGCGGTCGCGGCCGTACCTGGAACCGCCCGGCGACCACTTCGACGTCGTCACCCCCACCACCTCGATCCGGCGTGCAGCGGCGGAGGCCATCACCGCGGCGCTCACCTGAGCGCGGCGAGGACGCCACCCGCCCGAAGGGGACGAACCGGTCACCGCCTAGCATGTCCAGGTGATCGTCGGAGAGGTGCTCGGACTGCTCGGCGTCGGTGTGGTGGCCGGCGTGGTGAGCACGGTCGTGAGCCTCGCGTCGATCGTCTCCTATCCGGCGCTGCTGGCGTTCGGCCTGCCCCCGCTGACCGCGAACGTCACCAACACCGTCGCCCTGGTCTTCACCGGCATCGGCGCCGCGGCGGGCTCGCGGCCCGAACTGGCCGGTGAGGGCGGCCGGATGCTCCGGCTCGGCCCGGTGGCCGCGATCGGCGGCGCGACGGGCGCGTTCCTGCTGCTGGTGACCCCGGCCGAGACGTTCGAGCTGATCGCGCCGTGGCTGATCGCGATGGCCTCGCTGCTGCTGGCCCGCCCGCCGTCCGGCCGGGCGGACGGCGAGCACGGGCTGGCGGCGCGGGTGGGGCTGTTCGCCGTGACGATCTACGTCGGCTATTTCGGCGCAGCCGGAGGCCTGATGGTGTTCGCCGTGCTGGCCGCCACGTTCGCCCAGCCCGCGGCCAAGCTCAACGCGATGAAGAACGTGCTGTCCGGGCTGGCGAACGCGGTGGCGGCACTGGGGTTCGCGCTGTTCGGCCCGGTGGACTGGGGTGCGGCGGCGCCGCTGGCGGCCGGGTTCCTGCTCGGCGGATGGACCGGCCCCAAGATCGCCCGCAGGATGCCGGGCTCCGGCCTGCGGTACCTGGCGGCGGCCTGCGGGCTGGCCGTGGCGATCAAGCTGGGCTGGGATTCGTACATGACCTGACCGGGACGCTCGCACGTTCCTTCACGAGCGCGGCGAACCTGCCGGTGACCCGGCGCCAGATCGGCGTGGACACCGGCTCGTCCGCCACCGCCCGCTCGTAGATCTCGCCGGGGTCGAACCCCTCGGCGCGCCACCCCTGGATGCGCGCGGGCGTCACCTCCGGGTGGAACTGCACGCCCCACGCCCGCTCGCCCACCCGGAACGCCTGGTACGGGCACGCCCGCGTCTCCGCCAGGTGAACGGCCCCGTCGGGCAGCCCGGTGACGGCGTCCTTGTGGTGCTCGATGGCGGGCACCACGGGAGGCAGACCGTGGAAGAGCGGGTCGGTGGCGGCCTCGGGCCGGATCGTGACCGGGACGCTGCCGTTCTCGGGCGCCCCGGTGTCGCCGGTCACCACGCCTCCCGCCACCTCGGCGATGAGCTGGCCGCCCAGGCAGATCCCGAAGAAGGGCACCCCGTCCGCCAGCGCCTGGGCCGCCAGCCGCCGGGTGCCGGCCAGCCACGGCGCCCTGTCGTCCTCGCTGGGCAGGTAGCCCCCGCCCAGCACGATCACGGCGTCGTGCTCCAGGCGGCCGGGCAGGGGAACGCCGTCGTGGGCATGGACGACGTCCAGCTTCAGTCCGGCGTCCTCAAGCCATCCGCCCACGCGGCCGGGGCCGCCGCTGCGGCTGTTCTGGACGATCAGGACATCACCCATCGTGGGGCCTCCGCTGGGGTTCGCGAACATGGGGTGGAAGGGGCCGGGGTCACGGCAGGTTAGCGGCCCTGGCGGTGTGGCGGAGCAGGAGGGCGGTCGTCACCGGCCCCACGCCGCCGGGCACCGGGGTGAGCGCGCCCGCCACGGCCGCGACCTCGTCGGAGGCGACGTCGCCGGTCAGCCCGCCGTCCTCGGTGGGGTTGGTGCCGACGTCGATCACCACCGCGCCGGGCGCGACGTGCGCGGCGCCGATCAACCCGGCCCGGCCCGCCGCGGCGACCAGCACCTCGGCCGTGGAGGTGACGGAGGCGAGGTCGCGGGTGCGGGAGTGGCAGACGGTGACGGTGGCGTTCCGGTCGAGCAGCAGGTGCGCCAGCGGCTTGCCCACCACGGTCGAACGGCCCACCACCACGGCGTGCCGCCCCTCCAGCTCCACCTCGTGGTGGTCGAGCAGCGCCATCACGGCGGCCGCCGTGGCGGGCGGGAACGCGGGCAGCCCCGCCGCCAGCCGGCCGAGCGAGAGCGGGTTGGCGCCGTCGACGTCCTTGCGCGGGTCGATCGCGCCGGCCAGCTCCTGCGCCGAAGCGCCCTCCGGCAGGGGCGTCTGCATCATCACGGCGTGCACGTTGGCGTCGGCGCTGAGCCGGGCCAGCGTCTCGCCGATCTGGTCGGGGGTCGCGCCGGGGCCCAGGTCGACCAGGTCGCAGGCGATGCCCACGCCGGCCGCCGCCTTGGCGATCGAGCGGACGTACCACAGGCTCGCCTCGTCGTCCGTGGCCACCACCACGGCCAGGCGCGGCTGCGGGCCGGCGGCCGCCTCGGCCTGCGTCCGGGCACGGATGGCGGCGGCAAGTTCCCTGCCCGGCAGCGTCCTCACGGGTTGATCTCCTCGCGTACGGAGGCGGTCACGGCGCCGGCCCTGGCGATGGTCGCGTCGACGCCGGACAGGCGGCCGGTCAGCTCCTGGCGTGCCCGCTCGTCCTCGATGCCGCCCAGGTTGACCTCGACGTTCACCCTGGCGGTGGAGAGCGCGGCGCGCGCGGCGTCCGCGGCGGCGGCCACGTCGGTGACGAGGTTGCGGTTGGCGACGGGCAGCAGCACCTCGCACAGCTCGACGACCCGCGTGGCCGTCTCGGCCACGCGGGCGGGCGGTTCGGCGGCGGCGGCCAGGGCCCTGGCGATGGCGGCGCTGCGCTCCTCTCCCTTGGGCAGGCGGTAGGCGTCGGTGACCGCGGTGAAGGCCGCGGCGTCCTCCTCGGCCAGCTTCAGCGCCTGCCCCCGCAGGGCGTCGGTCTCGGCGATCACGCCGGCGACGGTGCCGGCGTGATCGGCGTACTTCTCGCCGGTGGTGTAGCGGGCCACCATGCCGAGCAGCGCGGCGGCCTGCGCCGCGTGCAGGGCCGCGGTCGCGCCGCCGCCGGGTGCGGGCACCCTGTCGGCCAGCTCGGCCAGGAAGTCGACGATCTTTGAGTCGCGCATGGCGGCATTCTGCCAGGCCCTGCCCGGCTCATTCGCGGAACATCGGCCGCGTGGTGTCGCCGGGGCCGCTCTGCGGCGGGTACGGGTCCTGGGCGGGGCCGTACGCGTGACCGTGATCGAGGCCGTAATCGAGGTGCTGGTCGGGAGGCGGCGGGCGGTGGGCGGCCCGCCACCTCGACGGGAACATGGAGACGACCAGCGTCGTGATGCCGAGGAAGAGCAGCAGGCACGAGGAGGTCAGGGTCTGGTAGCCGATCCCGACGGGGTCGGGCAGCCACTGGCCGGGCGGCAGGAGCCGCTGGCGGGTGAAGAACTCCAGGAGGGGCAGGACGCCCAGCGCGGTGAACATGAGGCCGCCGAGCAGCGACGCCACCGGCGACAGGCGGGAGCCGACCAGGAAGGCGAGCGCGATCGCCGACACGGCGATGACGGCCAGCCCGAGCCAGGAGAGCTCGAACGCGCCTCTCAGACGCGTCGCGAAATCGCCGACTCCGAACGACAGTCCGACGGCGATCAGCGGAGGCAGGAGCAGCCCGGCGACCACTCCGAGAGCATGACGGGCACCGTTTGACATGTTAAAACCCCGTTTGTTCGGCTCTGTCCCAAGCTACCGTGCGACATCCGTCCGCGTGAGGGCCCTCGGTTTCTCCCGTGGACGTTCCTGCGAAATCGCTGTGAAGCCCGCCGGCGGCCGTTGCCCGCCCCGGCGTGCGCGGGCATCGTGGGCCGCATGAGATCCGCGATCCTGAAGACCGCACTCGGCGCCCTGGCCCTCCTCCTCGTGGGCGCTGTCCCCGCGCAGGCCACGGGCAAGCCCGGCACGTTCGACCTGCCCGACGGGTTCCAGCCCGAGGGCATCGCGATCGGGCCGGGCCCGTACGCCTACTTCGGCTCCCGCGCGACCGGTGACATCTACCGGGCCGACCTGCGCACCGGGAAGGGGTCCGTCGTCAGCAAGGGGCCGGGCACGCCGTCGCTCGGTCTCGAGACGGACGGGCGGCGGTTGTTCGTGGCCGGTGGGACGGGCGGCGACGCCCGGGTGGTCGACCTGCGCACGGGCAAGGTGATCAGGTCGTACACGCTGGCCACCGGCGAGTCGTTCGTCAACGACGTCATCCTCACCCGCGGCGCCGCCTACTTCACCGACTCCACCAACCCGGTGCTCTACAAGCTGGAGCTCGGGCGCGGCGGCGCGCTCCCCGCCGAGGCCGTCAAGATCCCGCTCAAGGGCGACATCCAGTACGGCACCGGCATCAACGCCAACGGCATCGCCCCCAGCCCCGACCACAGGTCACTGCTGATCGTCCAGTCGAACACCGGCAAGCTGTTCGAGGCCGACCCGTCCTCCGGCGCCACCACAGAGGTGGACCTGGGCGGCGAGGCGCTCACCAACGGCGACGGCCTGCTCCTGTCGGGCCACACCCTGTACGCCGTGCTCAACCGGCTCAACACGGTCGCCGCCATCGACCTGGCGCGCGACGCCTCGTCCGGCAAGATCGTCAAGCGGCTGACCGACCCCCGCTTCGACGTGCCCACGACGGTCGCCGCCCACGGCGGCCGGCTCTACCTGCCCAACGCCCGCTTCACCACGACGCCGAAACCGGAGACGCCGTACACGGTGGTCGCCGTCAAACGCTGAGAAGGACCGCGGGGGCGCGGCCCGGTCCGCGCTCCCGCGGCGGTCAGCGGACCTGGCCGTTCCCCGGGCGCAGGGCCGCGAGCTGCTGCTCGAACGGGACGACCTCCTCGGCGTCGTCCCGCCGGGGCGCGCGGTGCTCCATGAGCCCGGCCAGCTCGCCCGCCGCGCGGGCGATGCGCTCGCCGAGGCCGTCGGTGAAGGCGTCGCCACCGCCGCCCCAGTCCTCCGACGCCGCGTAGACGGCCGTCGGAACGACGATCGCGCGCAGGTAGGCGAACAGCGGCCGCAGCGCGTGCTCCAGCGCCAGCGAGTGGCGGGCGGTGCCGCCGGTGGCGGCGACGAGCACGGGCTTGCCCTCCAGCGCGGTGTTGTCGATCACGTCGAAGAAGCTCTTGAACAGGCCGCTGTACGAGCCGCTGAAGATCGGCGTGACCGCGATGAGCCCGTCGGCCTCCGTCACCTCCTCGATCGCCGCCCGGAGCCGGGCGTTGGGGAAGCCGGCCACGAACGCGCCGGCGACGTCCACGGCCAGCTCGCGCAGCTCGATCACGCGTACGTCCACCGGCTCCGCCCGCTCCTCCAGCCGCCGGCGCGCCGCCTCGGCGAGGCGGTCGGCGAGCAGGCGGGTGGAGGAGGGCTGCGTCAGCCCGGCCGTGACGATGGCGAGCTTCATGTGCGTCGCTCCTTCCGGAAGTCCTTCGGGGAATCGGGGTCAGGCGGTGACGGGCGCGGCGGAGTCCTTCGCCGCGAGCAGGGAGGCGTGGGTCGGGGCGCCGGGCACCTCGGCGGGACGGCCCTTGGCGAACTCCTCGCGCAGCACCGGCACGACCTCCTCGCCGAGGAGGTCGAGCTGCTCCAGCACCGTCTTCAGGGGCAGACCCGCGTGGTCCATGAGGAACAGCTGCCGCTGGTAGTCGCCGAAGTGCTCCCTGAACTCCAGCGTCCTGTCGATGACCTGCTGCGGGCTGCCCACCGTGAGCGGCGTCTCCGCGGTGAACTCCTCCAGCGACGGCCCGTGGCCGTACACGGGGGCGTTGTCGAAGTAGGGGCGGAACTCCCGCACCGCGTCCTGCGAGTTCCTCCGCATGAACACCTGGCCGCCCAGCCCGACGATGGCCTGCTCGGGCGTGCCGTGACCGTAGTGGGCGTAGCGCTGCCGGTAGAGGTTGATCAGGCGCATGAAGTGCTCCTTCGGCCAGAAGATGTTGTTGGCGAAGAAGCCGTCGCCGTAGTAGGCGGCCTGCTCGGCGATCTCGGGGGTGCGGATCGAGCCGTGCCACACGAACGGCGGCACCCCGTCGAGCGGGCGCGGCGTCGAGGTGAAGCCCTGCAGCGGCGTGCGGAAGCGGCCCTCCCAGTCGACGACGTCCTCGCGCCACAGCCGGTGCAGCAGCGCGTAGTTCTCGATGGCCAGCGGGATGCCCTGCCGGATGTCCTGGCCGAACCACGGGTAGACCGGCCCGGTGTTGCCCCGGCCCATCATGAGGTCCACCCGGCCGTCGGCCAGGTGCTGCAGCATGGCGTAGTCCTCGGCGATCTTCACCGGGTCGTTGGTGGTGATCAGCGTCGTGGCCGTGGACAGGATCAGCCGCTCCGTCCTGGCGGCGACGTAGCCGAGCATGGTGGTCGGCGAGGACGGCACGAAGGGCGGGTTGTGGTGCTCGCCGGTCGCGAACACGTCGAGGCCGACCTCCTCGGCCTTGAGCGCGATCGTCACCATCGCCTTGATGCGCTCCCGCTCGGTCGGCGTCCGGCCCGTGGTGGGGTCGGTGGTCACGTCGCCCACACTGAAGATCCCGAACTGCACTTTAGTCACCATCCATGACTGTTGAATCTTTGACTAAGAAGGTAGCGTCCAAGCCCGTCCCGATATTCCATCATCCGCCATCACCGGTGGACGAGCCGTGGACGGAGGGCGCCGGTCCTGGA
The DNA here is from genome assembly GCF_039871515.1 of Nonomuraea sp. B1E8. Taxonomy (NCBI): domain Bacteria; kingdom Bacillati; phylum Actinomycetota; class Actinomycetes; order Streptosporangiales; family Streptosporangiaceae; genus Nonomuraea; species Nonomuraea sp. B1E8. The sequence goes on from NZ_JBDPLS010000008.1 coordinate 286,441, forward strand.
ACCGCGGGTCAGAGCGCGTTGATGTCGGCGGGCCCGAGCACCCGCCGGGGCGCGCCGCGCTCGGCGACAGTGATCATCGCCCGGCCGATCCGCCCGGGCGTGGTCGCCGTCGCGGGGAAGACCCTGCGCAGGACGGGATAGAGCGGCCGGACAACGATGTACGCCAGCCGGTGGAGCCCGGTCCGTGCCGTGACGCCGCCCGCCGGCCGGACGGGGCCCGGCCGGAAGACGTAGGCCCGCAACGGCAGCGCGAGCAGCGCCTCCTCGGCCGCGCCGTCCGCCCTGCCCGCCGACACGTACACGAACGCCGACCCGGGGTTGAGCCGCGCGAGCGTCTCGCCCGCGGTGCGCGGGTCTCCCGGAACCCCCGGGCAGAAGAAACACGCGTCGTGGCCGCGGAGCCCGGCCTCGATCGGCGCCAGGTCGTGCGGGTCGGCGCTCACGATCTCGCGCAGCTTGTCATGGACGATTCCCGTCGGGGCGCGGCCGACGGCGAGCACCGCCGTCACCCGGTCGTCGAGCAGACACTCGCGCAGCACCCCGCGCCCGACCGTCCCGGCCGCCCCGAAAAGGATCACTCTCACGCCAGGCTCGCCCCGATCGTCCGCGCGATGTCCTCAGAGAGAGAATAGGGCCGGTCAGCGCTCGGGGCGGATCTCGGTGAACAGCTGGAGCGTGGCCGGCCGCAGCCGGTGCCAGGGGGACGGCGGCCAGCGCAGGGCGAGCGGCAACCGCGTCGACAACACGATCTTCAGGTAAGGGCGGCCGCGGCGGCCTCCGGGCACCTCCACGCACCGGCCCGACACGGGAGCGAACGCGAGCCGCCGCCCGACGCGCAGGGAGCCCTGCCCGGTGATCTCCCGCCGGGACCCGCCCGAGCCGAGCTCCACCGCCTCCCACACCAGCTCTTCCCCGTGCCGCGACGGCAGCGGGAAGCTCAGCGCGAAACCCGCCAGCGACCCCGAGGGCCGCAGGTAGAACGAGCCGTGGAAGGCCGGCAGCGTGTGCAGGAGCCGCGTGCCCGCCGACACCAGCCCTTCGCTGGCGTCGACGGCGACCCGCCAGGCCGCGGGATCGGCATGGGAAGCGTCCGGGGTGGATGGCAAGGGGATTCACCTCGCGTGCGGGACGGGAGCGACGGCGCTCGGTTCGGCCTTCGGCTATCAATAAGACGGATGACGCCGCGCCGTTGTGACACGTCCGAGCTCAGCGGGCGGTGCGCCAGCTCTGCTCCTCCACCAGTTCCACGCTGCGCCAGCCGCCGGAGGTGCGGCGCATGCGGTGGTGGTACCAGCCGCCGCCGTGCAGGAAACCCCCTGCCGCCTGAGGGCCCGCCACCAGGTCCTTCGTGGGGGCGAGGGTGTCGGTGAAGGGCGCGCTCACCCGGGCCTCGCCGTCACGGACGTCGATGATCGGGGCGCCGATCAGGTGCAGCCTGCCGGGCCAGTGTGCCAGCACGCCGGCCAGCCAGGCCGTGACCTCGTCGCGGGTGCCCCTGACGCCGCCCGCCGAGGTGTAGTCGATCACGGCGCCGGGGGTGAACACCTCGTCGAGCAGGTGCCATCGCCCGGAGTCGAGCGCGTGGCAGTAGCGGGCCAGCAGGCCGGTGATCTCGAGGCGGTCGGCGATCTCCTGCGTGTCCATGAGGTGATCGTCGCGCCGGACGGGCCCGATGGCCAGCGGCATGGAAAAACCCCAGGTCTCAAGACCTGGGGCTCGTCTGCTGGTGGACGATACTGGGATTGAACCAGTGACCTCTTCCGTGTCAGGGAAGCGCTCTCCCGCTGAGCTAATCGTCCTTGCGCGGCGAGGTGGCGACGGGATGCGGGTCACCGCCCGCCTCTCGGCCACGCCATCGAGCCGGAAGCTCCGAGCGGAAGACGGGATTCGAACCCGCGACCCTCACCTTGGCAAGGTGATGCTCTACCACTGAGCCACTTCCGCGTGCGCCCCGCTCGCGCCGGGCGACGAGAGAACTCTAGCGAATCCCGGCCTGGTCCCCAAACTGAGGAGATCCGCCCAGGTCAGGTGTGGCCGCCGTTGACGGTGAGGCATTGCCCGGTGACGAAGGCGGCGCCGTCGGAAGCGAGGTAGGACACCGCCGCCGCCACGTCGCCGGGCGTGCCCATCCGGCCCAGCGGCACCTCGGCGCGGTAGCCGCTCTCGTCGAGGCCCGCGTGCCGCTCGACCGGGATCCAGCCGGGGGCGACGATGTTGACCGTGACGCCGTACGGGCCGAGCTCGCGGGCCCACGCCAGGGTCATCGCGTGCTGGGCGGCCTTGGCGGCGATGTAGGCGGACATGCCGGGCAGCTTGCGGTCGACGATGTCGGAGCCGATCTGGATGACGCGGCCGCCGCCGCGTTCCCTCATCCCGGGCAGCACCGCCCGTACGAGCAGGGTGGGGCTCTTGACGAAGAACGTCAGCTGGTCGAGCTGCGACTGCCAGGTGAGGTCCTCGACGGCGACCGAGGGCTGCGGGCCGGTCGCGTTGGCCACCAGCACGTCCACCGGGCCCAGCCGTTCGGCGACGGCGGCCACCAGGCCCGTGACGCCGGCCTCGTCGGTGACGTCGGCGGCGAACGCCTCGGCGGTGCCGCCCGCCTCCCGGACGGCGGAGACGACCTCCTGGGCGCCGGCGCCGTTGGAGCGGTAGTTGACGGCGACGGCCAGGCCGTCGGCGGCGAGCCTGCGCGCGATGACGGCTCCGAGGCCGCGCGACGCGCCGGTGACGAGGGCGACTGACATGGGCCCGACTCTAGCGGCCGGGCTCCTCGTCACCCGAGCCGGAAGCCCGCGGGATGCGGCCCTTCGGTCTCCAGGCGGTACTCCATGCCGGTGACGGCCCGGTTGTCGTCGACGACCACCTCCGACGGAGGCTTCTCGCCGCCCATGACCGCCTCCTGCATCTTCGAGAACCGCTCGTGGGCCTCCCGTACATAGCCGGTGCCCAGGGTGGTGTGGTCGATCTGGGTGGCGAGGAGATCGCGGACATACTGCTTGTTCGGTTCGAACGTCACCGGCGGCGGCAGCGCGGGCGCGAGCACCTGGTCGGGGTCGCGGCCGTCGTGCCGCTTGAACAGCTCGGCCGCCAGCCGCAGGTGCTCCAGCTCCATGTTGAGGTGCAGCTCCCAGATGCTCTTCACCTTGGGGTCGGACTCGGTCTCCATGAAGGAGTAGTACAGGTAGCACTCGTTGTACTCGTGGTTGAGCAGCATCTCCCACCAGCTCTCGCCGGGGTCGACCAGCGACTCGTAGTGGGTGACGTGTTCCTCCTCGACGAGGCCGATCTCCTGGTAGAGCTGCCGGGCGATCGGCTCCATGTACATGGGCCCGACGTTCATGTAGAAGTTCATGGTCTGCTGCTCGGCCGACATGACGGTCAGCGCGTGCAGCCGCGACAGCGGCTCGGTCCTGCGCCGGTCGTAGGGCTCGCGCACGTTGTCGACGGGGTCGCGGTGGTGCAGGTAGGTCGGCCGGCCGGGCATCACCTCGGTGAGCTGGTCGACGATCTTCTCGGCCTTGCGGTGCTCGATCATCTCGTAGAGGTTGGCGTAGCGGTAGAGGTGGTCGAAGTCCTCCAGCACGCCGAACTCGTAGGCCTGCTTCAGATACGCGTCCGGCTCCATCCGGGCCACCCACGCGGTCAGGTCGACGGCGACCTGCTCGTACGCGATCGTCGTCTCCAGCACCGATGCCGATCCCGGCAGCAGCCAGTTGACCGCCTTCTGCTGCTGCGCCTCGATGGAGCGCACGCGAGCGAGCTGCCGCCTGATCTCCTGATCCTGGCAGTGCCGGGCCAGGTGGTGGCTGAACATCATCGCCTCCACCTCGATGCCGTTCATCGTGATGATCCGGCACCGCGTGTACGGATCGCAGCGGTCTGCGTCGATGGGCGTGACGTCCAGTTCGCGCCAGTCACGCACCTGCTCGTCCAGCGGGACGCCCCGCTCCTGCAGTGGGTCGAAGGCCATGTCGCAGCGCGTACCCGTGGCCTGACCCGGCAACCTCCGCGTTCGGTCCCCGAACCGCCCGTGTTCGGTAAGGGAGCGCGTGCCCGCCGGGGAGCGGGGGTAGGGGCGCACTCGTGGGTGAACACGATGTCATCGATCTCCTGACGGCCCAGCACGGCCGCATCAGAGACCTGTTCGACGAGGTGGAGAAGGCGCCCCCGGACAAGGTCGAGGAGGCGTTCGACCGGCTGACGCGCATGTTGTGCGTGCACGAGACCGCCGAGGAGGAGATCGTGCACCCGTACGCGCGCAGGAAGCTCGACAACGGCCAGGGAGTGGTGGCCGACCGGCTGCAGGAGGAGAACCGCGCCAAGCGGCTCCTCGTCGAGCTGCACGAGGACGGGGTGGACCACCCGGAATTCTGGGACCGGCTGGCCGAGCTGCGCACGGCCGTGACCGCGCACGCGCGCAGCGAGGAGCGGTACGAGTTCGTCAAGCTGCGGGCGCACACCTCCATGGTCGAGCGGCGGGCCATGGCGGCGGCGGTACGGGCGGCGGAGGCCCTGGCGCCCGTGCGCCCGCACCCCGGCACGGAGTCCGTCGCCAGGAACATGCTGATGGGGACGCCCCTGGCGCTGATGGACCGGGCCCGGGACATGATCGGCAAGGCCCTCGGCAGGCGTTGACGGCACCTTTCGACGATGGGCGAAATGTTGTCGTACTAGCGTCGCAGGCATGGAGTTCATCGCACGTGACGCCGACGTCGCGCCCGTCGCCTCGCTCATCGCGGATCCGACGAGGGCCGCCATGCTCACGGCGCTGCTCGGCGGGCGCGCGCTGGCGGCGGGGGAACTGGCCAGGGTCTCCGGGGTGAGCGCCGCCACCGCGAGCGCCCATCTGGCCAGGCTGCTCGACGGCGGGCTCGTGGACGTCGTGCGCCAGGGCCGCCACCGCTACTACCGGCTGGCCGGTCACGAGGTGGCCGAGGTGCTGGAGACGTTGGCCAGGATCAGCGGGCGCCCGCCCGTGCGCTCGCTGCGCCAGTCACGGCAGGCCCGCCTGCTGGAGGAGGCCCGCACCTGCTACGACCACCTGGCAGGGCGGGCGGGCGTGGCCCTGCTGGACCGGCTGAGGGAGGGCGGCTACTACGCCGCGTACGACGTGACGGACGCGGGGGAGCGGCTGCTGTCGGGGCTCGGCGTGGACGTGGCCGGCGCGCGCGGGTCCAGGAGGCGTTTCGCCCCTGAATGCCTCGACTGGACCGAGCGCAGGGCACATCTGGGCGGTGCGCTCGGGGCGGCGATCACGGGAGTGCTGCTGGAGCGCGGCTGGTTCCGCCGGGGCGCCGTGCCCAGAGCGGTCGTCCTCACCGAGGAGGGCAGGGAGGGGCTGTCGGCGTTGTTCGCTGGTAAGGAGCTAACATCGGGTACGCCGGTTACCTAGCAGCGAGAGAGACATCATGCGCGACAACGGAGTCGTGAACGTCGGCCCCGAGCCCCTGACTTTCCGCGACGTCATCCAGGTGGCCCGCCACGGCGCCCCGGTGCGCCTCACCGACGACGCGGTCGCCGCCATGGCCGCCGCCCGCCAGCGGGTCGACGAGCTGGCCGAGAGCCCGACCCCCGCGTACGGCATCTCGACGGGGTTCGGGGCGCTGGCCACGCGGCACATCGACCCGGCGCTGCGCGCCCAGCTCCAGCGCTCCCTGGTGCGCTCGCACGCGGCCGGCAGCGGGCCCGAGGTCGAGACCGAGGTCGTGCGCGCGCTCATGCTGCTGCGCCTGCACACGCTGGCCACCGGCCACACCGGCATCAGGCCGGTCACGGCGAAGACCCTGGCCGCGCTCATCAGCGCGGGCATCACGCCGGTCGTGCACGAATACGGCAGCCTCGGCTGCTCCGGTGACCTGGCGCCGCTGGCGCACGTCGCGCTCACGCTGATGGGCGAGGGCGTCGTACGCGACGCGTCCGGCGCGCTGCTGCCGGCCGCCGAGGCGCTCAAGCAGGCGAGGATCGACCCCGTCGAGCTGGCCGCCAAGGAGGGCCTCGCGCTCATCAACGGCACCGACGGCATGCTGGGCATGCTGATCCTGGCCATCGACGACCTCACCAGGCTGGTCAGGACCGCCGACGTGAGCGCCGCGATGAGCGTGGAGGCGCTGCTGGGCACGGACCGGGTGTTCGCGCCCGAGCTGCAGGCGCTGCGGCCGCACCCGGGCCAGGCCCTGTCCGCCGCCAACATGACGAGAATTCTGCACGACTCCGGAATCATGGCGAGCCATCGCGACCCGGAGGCCTGCACCCGCGTCCAGGACGCCTACTCCCTGCGCTGCGCACCCCAGGTCGCCGGCGCCGCCCGCGACACCATCGCGCACGCCGCCACCGTGGCGGGGCGCGAGCTGGCCGGCGCCGTCGACAACCCCGCCGTGCTGGCCGACGGCCGCGTCGAGTCCAATGGCAACTTCCACGGCGCCCCGATCGCGTACGTGCTGGACTTCCTGGCCGTCGTGGCCGCCGACCTGGCCTCCATGTCCGAACGGCGTACCGACCGGTTCCTCGACGTGGCCCGCAACCACGGGCTGCCCGCGTTCCTGGCCCACGATCCCGGCGTCGACTCCGGTCACATGATCGCCCAGTACACCCAGGCCGCCATCGTCTCCGAGCTCAAGCGGCTGGCCGTGCCGGCCAGCGTCGACTCCATCCCCAGCTCGGCCATGCAGGAGGACCACGTCTCCATGGGCTGGTCGGCCGCGCGCAAGCTGCGCAGGTCCGTGGACGGGCTGACCCGCGTGCTGGCCGTCGAGGTGCTCACCGCCGCCCGCGCGCTCGACCTGCGCGCCCCGCTGGAGCCCGCGCCCGCGACGGCGGCCGTGCTCGGCGCGCTGCGCGAGACCGTCCCCGCCCCCGGGCCCGACCGGTTCCTCGCGCCGGAGATCGATTCCGCCGTGCGCCTGGTCGCCGACGGGGGCGTGGTGGCCGCCGCCGAGTCGGTGACCGGCCCCCTAGCGTGACGGCAGGGCGACGACCAGGTCCACCTCCAGCAGCAGTCCCGGCATGAACAACTTCGACACCTCGACGGTCGTGCTGGCCGGGGGCGTGCCGGTGATGTACTTCCTGCGCACCTGCCCGTACGCGACGCGGTCGTCCATGTCCGTCAGGTACGTCCTGATGAACACGACGTCGTCGAACGTCGCGCCCTGATCGGCGAGGATGCGGGCCACGACCTGGAACACGTGCTCGGCCTGGGCCGTCATGGAGCCCTCGCCGACGATGTTCCCCCGCTCGTCGAACGCGGCCTGGCCGGAGACGTAGAGCGTGTCGCCGGCGCGGACGGCGTGCGAGTACATGCCGTTCGTGGCCGGGACGGTCGCCAGGTTGAGCGGCACCGCCCGCCGCGCGCCGGATCCGGCCGCGGGGCCCGCGACGTGCTCCACGATGGCGGTCACGTCCCGCTCGCCGAGCCCGGCCGCCCGTGCCTCCTGCAGCCGCCTCCTGGCGGACGCGCTCACCGAGGCCCCGTCCCACGCGGCCAGCTCCAGGTCCTTGGCGGCGTGGGCCAGGGAGTAACGGGTCTCCCCGGAAGGAACGCGCAGCCGCTCGGCCGCCACGCCCAGCGGGGTGTCCGCCAGCACGTCGACGAGCGTGTCGCGGTCCACGCCGTGCGCCGCGCCGTACGCGAACGTCTCGGCCAGCAGCACCTGGACGGGCACGAGCGCGCTCATGACGGCGATCTTCATGGCCGCGCCCGCCCCCAGCGGACCGAGCTCCCTGACCCGCCCGAACACCGACAGCACCTCGCGGCACCCTGACACGTCGCCGCCGGCCAGCACCGTGAGGGTCCCGGACGCGGCGGGCCCCACGCTGCCCAGCACGGGCGCGTCCACCAGCCCCACCTCCGCCGGCAGCAGCGCGCGCAGCTCGCGCACCGCCTCCGGGCCGATCGTCGACATCTCCACCACGGTCGTGCCGGGCCGCAGCCCCGGCAGCGCCGCCGTCACCACCTCACGCACCGCGGCCGGGTCGCTCAGCATCGTGATGACCAGGCCGGCGCCGTCCACCGCCGCGGCGGCCGTGACACCGTTCCCGCGCCGCCACGTCCGTACCTCGTGCCCGGCCTCCACGAGCCGCCGGGCCATCGGCGCTCCCATGCGCCCCTGTCCGAGAAAGGCAATCATGCCCTCAGTGAACCGGGAGGCGCGGCATTCCACCACCGACTAGATTGCATATCAGCCATGCTTGACACGAATGCCTTTGACGCCGCCACGCTGCGGCTCTTCGACGAGGTCGCGAGGAGCGGCTCGTTCACCGCCGCCGCCGAGCTGTTCGGCTACACCCAGTCCGCGGTCTCCCGCCGCGTCGCCGCGCTCGAACGCGCCGCCGGAGGGCCGCTCTTCGAGCGCCTCGCCAGGGGTGTACGCCTGACGCCCGCCGGCGAGGCGCTGCACCGCCACGCCGTCGCCGTGCTCGACCGGCTCCAGCGGGCGGGCGAGGAACTGACCGCCATCCACGCAGGGCGAGGCGGCATCCTGCGGGTAGGCGCGTTCGCCACCGCCAACGTCGGCCTCGTGCCCGGCACGCTCAGACGGTTCGCCGACCGGCACCCGGGCGTCGACCTGCGGCTGACGGAAGGGCTCAGCGCGCGGCTCGTCGACGGGCTGCACGCCGGGACGCTGGACGTGGCCGTGATCAGCGACTACCCCTCCGGGCTGCCCGCCGGCGTCGCCAGGACGGTGCCGCTGCTGGACGACCGGCTGCTCGTCGCGCTGCCCGGAGACCACCGGCTGGCCGCCGAGCATGACGTCGACCTGCGCGACCTGGCCGGGGAGTGCTGGATCGAGGCGGCCCCGCGCGGGCAGCCCACCCTCCTCCTGACGGCGTGCGCGGCGGCCGGGTTCACGCCGCGCACCGGGCTGCGGGTGGCCGAGTGGTCGGGCAAGTTCGGTTTCGTCGCCGCCGGGCTGGGCGTGACGCTGGTGCCCGAGCTGGCGGCCGGGGCCGTGCCGCGCGACCTGGTTCTGCGGCCGCTGCGGGGCATGGCGCCCGCGCGCAGGGTGTACGCGGCCCTGCCCGGCACCCCGCTGCCCAGCGCGCTGGAGCTCGCCGGGATGCTGGGACAATGGCAGATGTGCACGACGGATACGCCTGCTTAGGCGGCGTGCTCGCGACGGAGTTGCGCGACGTGACCACCGACCTCGCCGCCCTCGACGGCCAGGGCTGGTGGGCCGTGGTCGTCGACTACGAGGGCAAGGTGACGTGCGCCCGGTTCGACCGGGTGCGCGAAGCGCCCCTGCCCGCGCCGGCCCGCCCCTGGCGCGGGCCCCGCCCCGGCGAGTGGCGCAGCTCGCTCGACCGCGCCGCCTACGAGAGCGGCGTGCGGGCGATCCGCGCCTATATCGAGCAGGGCGAGGTCTACCAGGCCAACCTCTGCCGGATCCTGTCGGCGCCCGCCCCGCCCGGTGCCGACCCGCTCGCGCTGGCCGCCCGCCTGGCGTCCGGCAACCCCGCGCCGCACTCCGCGGTGATCCAGGTGCCCGGGCTGAGCGTGGTGTCGGCCTCGCCCGAGCTCTACCTGTCGCGCGACGGCGACGTCGTGGAGTCCCGGCCCATCAAGGGCACCGGCGTCACCGCGGCCGACCTGCTGGAGAAGGACTACGCCGAGAACGTCATGATCGTCGACCTCGTCCGCAACGACCTCGGCAGGGTCGCCGACGTCGGATCCGTCGAGGTGCCCGCGCTGTGCGCGGTCGAGGAGCACCCCGGCCTCGTCCACCTCGTCTCCACCGTCAGGGCCAGGCTGGCCCCGGGGGCGGGGTGGCCCGAGCTGTTCGCCGCGACGTTCCCGCCGGGGTCCGTCACGGGCGCGCCGAAGTCGTCGGCGGTCCGCATCATCAATGAGCTCGAACCAGCTCCCCGGGGCCCGTACTGTGGGGCCGTGGGCTGGGTCGACGCCGACCGGCGCACGGCGGCGCTGGCCGTGGGCATCAGGACGTTCTGGCTCGCGGGCGGCGAGATCCGGTTCGGCACGGGCGCGGGCATCACCTGGGGCAGCGACCCCGGGCGCGAATGGTTCGAGACCGAGCTCAAGGCAGCCAGGCTCATCGCACTGGCATCCACAGGAGGAGACTGAAGTGAACATCCCTGTCTGGGTCAACGGGGAGCTGATCGACCCCGCTCAGGCCACCGTGTCGGTGTTCGACCACGGGCTGATGGTGGGCGACGGCGTCTTCGAGACCATCAAGATCGTCAAGGGCGAGTCGTTCGCGCTCACCCGGCACCTCGACCGGCTCACGCTCTCAGCCCAGCGCATGGACCTGCCCGAGCCCGACGTCGAGGCCATCGCCGACGGCATCGGCAAGCTCCTGGCCGCCGCGCCCGCCTGGCCGCTCGGCCGCATCCGCGTCACCTACACCAGCGGCCCCGGCCCGCTCGGCTCCGACCGCGGCGACCAGGGCACCACGTCCGTCGTCATCGTCGGCGAGCAGAAGCCGTTCCCGGCCGCCGCCGACGTCACCGTCGTCCCGTGGCCGCGCAACGAGCGCGGCGCCCTGGCCGGCGTCAAGAGCACGTCCTACGGCGACAACGCCAAGGCCCTGCTGTACGCCAAGCAGCGCGGCGGCGGCGAGGCCGTCTTCGGCAACCTCGCGGGCAACCTCTGCGAGGGCACCGGCTCCAACGTCTTCGTCGTGCGCGACGGCCGCCTGCTCACCCCCACCCTGGAGTCCGGCTGCCTGGCGGGCGTCACCAGGGCGCTGGTGCTCGAATGGTGCGGAGCGGAAGAGGCCGACATCCCGCTGGCGGCCCTCTACGACGCCGAGGAGGCCTTCCTCACCTCCACCACCCGCGACGTGCAGCCGATCAGGCGGGTCGACGACACAGAACTGCCCGTCGCGCCCGGTCCGATCACCACCAAGGCCATGCGGATCTTCGCCGAACGCTCTGCCGCCGACCTCGACCCATGAGCTAGGGTCATGCCTCACAACTGATCGTGTGAGGCATATGTGGCAGTCGATCCGCTCCGCCCGGGAGACCCCGAGGCGGTGGGAGAGTTCCGCATCGTGGGCCGTCTCGGCCAGGGCGGGCAGGGCATCGTCTACCTGGGCGAGTCGCCCGGCTCCGGCCAGGCGGCCGTCAAGGTGATGACCGGCGGGATCGACCGGGCCTTCGCCCGCGAGCTCGCCGCCGCGCGGATGGTCGACGAGTTCTGCACCGCGCGCGTGCTCGTGGCCGACCTCGACCACGACCCTCCCTACGTCGCCGCCGAGTACATCGACGGCCCCGCCCTCGCGACGGCCGGGCCGGTGCGTGGCGCCGCGCTGACCCGGCTGGCCATCGGCACCGTCACCGCCCTGGCCGCCATCCACCGGGCCGGCGTGGTGCACAGGGACTTCAAACCCGGCAACGTGCTGCTGGGGCCCGACGGGCCACGGGTGATCGACTTCGGCATCGCCCGGCTGGTGGACGCCACCGCGACGGCGGGCTCCTCCTCGGGGACGCCCCCGTACATGTCGCCCGAGCAGTTGTCCGGTGACACCGTCGGGCCCGCGGCCGACCTGTTCGCGTGGGGCTCGACCATGGCGTTCGCGGCGACGGGTGAGCCGCCGTTCGGGCGCGACACGTTCGCGGCGGTGGCGTACCGGATCCTGCACGGCGAGCCCGCCCTCGGCGGCCTGCCCGAGCCGCTGCGCGGGATCGTGGCGCGCTGCCTGGCCAAGGACCCTTCCGCCAGGCCCAGCGCCCGTACGGTCCTGCTGGAACTCCTCGGTGAGCCCTCGGACCCGCCCGGCGCGAGCGCCGCACCCGCACCCGCACCGGAGAGCCAGGCCCCGGACGACCGGGCTGGCGGGGCGGATGCCGCCGGTGACCAGGCCCGTGAGGCGGGGCCTGCCGGTGGCGGCGAGGCTGGGGCCGGCGCAGGGGAGCGGGAGCTGCGGGAGCTCAGCAGGGGAGCGCGGGCGGCTGCGGGCGGAGGGCGAGGCCGGGTGTCGCGGCGGGCGCTGCTGCTCGGGGCGGGCGCGGTCGCGGGCGCGGTGGCCGTGTCGGGAGGCGTGCTGTGGTGGCGCTCAGCCCAGAGCCCGGCATCCGGCGGGCGGGTCGCCGGGCCCGACACCGCGGGGAGCCCGGAGGTGAGCGGCTCTGTGACCTCCACCGCACCCGCCGGCTCGGCGACCCCGGCCGCACAGGACCGCTCGCCGAGCGCCACCGCGACAGCCGAGCGCACGATCGTCCCGCCGCGGCCGGAAGGGCAGGACATCGTGATCGCGATGCAGAGCGCGATCACGGTGAAGCCGATGGCGGACCTGACCTTCGACGGCGCCCTGACGCAGAGCGAGTTCGCCGCGAAGGCGCACGGCCGGATCCGGTTCCACCCCGAGGTGAGCTTCAGCCCGCAGAACTGCGCCTACGCCATGACCGTCACCCCCGCCGGTGAGCCCGAGATGGACGTGACCATGGTGCTGTCCGAGGGCTCCGCCGAGCTGTTCGTCGACGGGAAACCTCAAGGGGAGCGCGAGCCGCGCGGCCAGGACTACCTCGACATGGTCGTCACCATGTCGGGCATCGGCGTCATCCTCGACCTGGTGGGGCGCACGGAGCGGGTGGACGCGGCCGGCCCGCGCTACTCCGGCAGCCTGCCCGCGGAGAAGGCGCCCGGCGCGATCCAGGAGCAGCTCGCGGGCATGGCCGGCTGGAAGACGAGCGAGCTCGAAGGCACCAGGATCAACTGGCAGCTGGAACTGGACCGGCAGAACCGCCCCCGGATCTTCGTGCTCTCCTGGGTGACCGAGGTGCGCGGCACCGAGCTCGCCTCCACCTACTCCACGACGTTCGGGGACTGGCGGCAGGGGGAGATCGCCGCGCCCGGTTAGGGATCCGGACGCGCCATGGGATCGCCTCAGGCGCGTCCTGCGGCGATGATGAGGGACATGGAGACAGCCCCGGTGCCGCCGATCTCCACCATGGGTGCCATCGTCACGGTGGAGCGCGTGCTCGCCCGAACCCCCGCCCTGGCCGTCCTGCTGCCGATGATCCAGGCCTTCGACACCGGCTGCCTGCTGAACATCGACGTCGTGGCCCGCAACGCCGCGGCGCCGCGCGGCCTGGCGCTGCAGCTCGACTCCGCGTTCTCCGGCGAGGAGAGCACGTCGCTGCACATCACGCTGCGCTATCCGGACGGCGTCGAAGTCGCCTCCGACGCCGACCACCACTGCGCGCCGCCGAGCCTTTCCTGGTTTCCCGGCGGCGTGCGCGGCGACGCGACGTTCACCCTCTACCAGACGCCCCTGTGGCTGCACCCACTGCCGCCGCCGGAGGACTTCGTCCTCACCATGGAGTGGCCGTGGGCCGGCATCGGCCTCGAGACCGTGCGGCTCGACGGCGCCGCCATCGCGGGAGCGGCGGCGCGGTCGAAGCACTGCTGGCCGTCCTGGGGGACGACCGAGCTTCAGTAGGACTTCTGCGTCTGTACGTTGAAGTCGTCCATCTTGACCTGCTTGGCCGGGTCGGTGAGCGGATGGTCGATCCGCAGCACGTCGAGGCCCTGGCGCATGTCGCTGGAGTAGATGTAGCCGTTGTAGTAGTACGCGGACCAGGAGCCCACGGTGCCGCCGGTCTCGTCGGGCCCGCGCTCGAAGAAGCCGATCTCCTTCGGGTTGGCGGAGTCGGTGAAGTCCCAGATCGACACCCCGCCCTGGTACCACGACTGGACCATGACGTCCTTGCCCGGCACCGGGATCAGGGAGCCGTTGTGGGCGACGCAGTTCTCGTCCGGCTGCTGCTCCCGCGGGATCTTGAAGTAGCTGCGCCGCTCCAACTGGCCGTTGACCAAGTCGTAGACGGCGTCCGCGCCCTTGGTGGGAGGGGTGTTCCTGTCGCAGGTGGCCATGGCGCCGCCGCCGAGCTCGTCACCGAACACGATCTTGGTGCCGTCGTTGTTGAACGTCGCCGAGTGCCAGATCTGGAAGTTCTCAGGATCGTTGAGCCGCTGGACGACCTTCGGCTCGACCGGGTTGGTGATGTCGAGGATGACACCGTCGCCGAAGCAGGCGGCCGCGGCCACGTTCTTCTCCGGGTAGGCGGTGATGTCGTGGCACCCGGAGCCGCCCTCGCTGTTGGAGCGCTCCGGGAAGAGGTCCGGCTTCGCCGCGATCTTCGCCGACTGCGGGTCCTGCACCGGGATCTCCACGATCTGGATGAGCTCGTGGGGCGGCTGGCAGGTCTCCGACTCGGGCTCCGGGCCCGGCGAGGAGACGTACACGTACACGGTCTCCCCGGCGGGGACCATCGTGTGCGTGTGGGAGCCGCAGTCGGTCTGGACCGCGCTGACGTATCTGGGGCTCTTCTTGTCGCTGATGTCGAAGATGCGCAGACCTTCCCAGCTGCGGCGGTCATCGCGAGAGCCGCACTCCGGGCCGCTGCGCGGCTCGTCGATCGACAGGATGAGCAGGTCGCCGTAGACGGTGACGTCGTTCTGCTGCGCCGGGCAGGACACCTGGCTGACGATCTGCGGCTTCGTCGGGTCGCTGATGTCGTAGATCGTGAACCCGCCGAAGTTGCCCAGGTACGCGTAGTCGCCCTGGAAGGCGAGGTCCGTGTTGAGGTCCTCCGAACCGTCTAACGGGGCGGTCCTCGGAACGTTGACGACGTGTTCCACGTTGTCGCTCTTCATCACGCCGTTCGCGGCGGTCTTTGCCGGAGCGCTGGTCTCCTGCGACGACCCGGCGGGCGTTTCGGGCATGCCCCCCAGCGGGACTCCGGCGCACGCGGAGGCCAGCAGCAGGACCGTACACAGCAACGCTCCGCGCAGCTTGGCAGAGATCAACGCGCATTCCCCTTCATGTCGTGGCTCAGTATGGAAGCTATGTCAGCAGGTTCGACGCCGCGCACGGTCTTCATCACGGTTCTGACCATATTGGGCCTCAGCGCCTGCTCGCAGCCGCCTTCCCAACCCTCTGCCGTGGGCACGGAGGCGCCGGTCATCGTGCCGGGCAGCCCAGGAGGCCAGGGACGCACGGCGACACCGGGCGAGCGGCTCGGGCAGACGCCGGCCCCGACCGTGGCCTCCGACGTACGTTTCGCCGAGGCCATGATCCCGCATCATCGCCAGGCTCTGGAAATGACGGCGCTGGTGGACGACCGCACGACCACGCCCGCCATCCGCTCGATCGCCCGCGCGATCGACGCCGCCCAGCTACCGGAGATCAAGGGCATGACCGGCTGGCTCGCCGAGCTGGGCCGCCCCGCGCCACCGGGACACGACCACGGGGAGGCCGAGGGCTACGGGATGGCGACCGAGCAGCAGCTGAACGCGCTGGGCGCGGCCAAGGGGACCGCCTTCGACCGGTTGTTCCTCCAGCTGATGATCAGACATCACCAGGGGGCGGTGAAGATGGCGGGAGAGCAGCTCGCGACCGGCCGGGACCGGCGCATGCGGCTGCTCGCCAAGGATGTGTACTCGGGTCAGAGCATCGAGATCACCCGCATGAAGCGGGTGCTGGAATCGCTGCCGGCCTAGCTCCGGGTCGGGGGGCGCTCCGGGCCAGGGGATGCCGGGGGCGGTGTGGTCGCTCCCGGTCGCGAGGGCGCTTCGGTCACCAGGGCGCTTCCGGTCACCAGGGCGCTTCCGGTCACGAGGGCCAGAGCATGTTGGTCAGCTCGCTGTCGAGATCCATGAAGTCGGTCTCGCGGCCCGCGGGCACCTTCTCGTACGTGCGGTGGAGGAACTCCGTGAGCGGGGCCAGCGGCACTTCGAAGAGCGCCTGCCCGAACGGTGACGTGAGACTGATGTGCAGCGTGCGCTCGCCGTCGGCACGGGCGGGCCACACCTGCACGTCGCCGTCGCCGACACGTCGCACGATGCCCACGGTCAGCAGTTCGCGAGCAAAGATCCACTCGACCGGCTCGTCGTTCCCTACGTGGAAGGCCATGCGGATGGCGTATGGGTCGTCAGCGGTGTAACTCAACCCGGCGAGCAGGGGGACGGTTGTACGGTCGGGGACCACAAGCCGAAGGCCAAGCTCGGCGGAGACGGTGGTGCTGTTCATCGTCAGCCAAACCTTTTCGTCGTAGGTCCCCTCTACGGGGCTTTCACTGCTCTGACGGACTTCGTCCTGAGCATGACGCAGGGAACGAAGAAACCCGTAGGAAAGATTCCGCTCCTAGGGCCTTCTGTAACGCACATCACAGCTGGACATTTAGGCATCTACCTGGCCAAACGGCATCAATCGGGTCGTATTTGCAAGGGTTTTGCGTGCGGTGGACCGCGTTCCGGAGGCGTCGGTCATGAACGTTTCTTGCGAAATGATCGCGACCGGCGTCTTCCGGAACACGACTGATGGTATGCCACCGACCCGCCATGCCGATGGGCAACCGCCGCGTTTCACCCGAATCCCTACTGCTGCGCGGATCCGGCGCCCGCCGACCCCCTCCCGCCGCCCGGCCCACCCTCTTCTGATCACATCGCTTCGCCAGCAGGCGCCAGAGTGCGGTAGGGTTTTCCCCGTCGGCACCAAGCGGAGTCGGCAGGGCGGGCGATTAGCTCAGCGGGAGAGCGCTTCGTTCACACCGAAGAGGTCACTGGTTCGATCCCAGTATCGCCCACCAGCTCAGAGGCCGGTTCCACGTCAGGAACCGGCCTTTTGGATCTTCTGAGTGACAAAGTGAGTGACTTACGGCTCCTCGGGGCCGTGGTCCGGAGCGGGGAAGATGCGATCCATGATCGCGGCCCCCTTCCTGCATCACCGGACGGATCTGCTGACGGTAGACCTTCTCCGTCACCGCCGACCCTCCCGCGTGACCGATCAGGCGAGCGATGTGCTCGATGGGCACGCCAACAGCGGAGAGCAGCGAGACGAAACTGTGCCGCAGTTCGCGAGGAGTCCACTCATGAGGAACGAGTCCCGCTCTCTCGACCACACGCCGGACCTCCCGCCGGACGTTGGCAGCACTGAGTTTGGATCCCGTCCGAGTGGCGAACACGAGATCGTGTCATGCCACCGGTCGCCGGCCTTCTCTCGGGCGCCACGTTGATGGTCCCAGAAAGCCAGTAGCGCGGTGACGCAGCGCTGAGGCAGCTTCAGGGTTCGGCGTGACCGGGCGGTCTTGGTGTCCCCGCCGGCCCGAACGGACCTCCACACATGGATTCCGAACTCGTCGTGATCCCATCCGGCATCCTTGACGGACTACCAGCAGACGAAAATCGAAACATCACAGCGGTTCAAGGCTCGCGTCGTCCAGCCTGTATCGGGCCAGGGTCACCGCCCCGTCCGGCAGCGCGGTGTAGTCGGCCTGTGGCAGGTCGTCCAGGACGCGGATCATCCGGCGTGCGAGATCGGTGGCGTGCCCTTCAGGGGCGGCGCGCGTCGACGAACGGTCTGGTCAGGTGTGCTGTCGCCAGCGTGGCACGCCGCCGCCTCGCATCCGCGAGCAGATTCCGGCGGGTCTCCGCGGCCATGGCCTGATCGGCCTCCAGGGCGTAACCGACCTCCGGATCGACCAGTTGCACGGCATGCACCAGCGCATCGCCAGTGATCACCATGCGTCGGCCGTGGCCGTCGACGAGAACCGATTGATGCCCCACGGTGTGACCCGGTGTCGGGATCGCGGTGATCTGTCCTCCTTTCGCGGTGGCCAGCCTCACTTGGCCGGCTATCTCGCGGAGCTGCCCGGTGCGCTGCAGCGGGACGATCAGGTAGTCGCGCATCGGGCTGGTCTCCGAGAGCCGTGCCACCTCCCCCTGCTGGATGACGTATTGGGCGTTCGGGAACATCGGGATCCCGTCCGTGCTCACAGACCAGCCCATGTGGTCCTCATGGACATGGGTCAGCACGACCAGGTCGACGTCCGCAACGTCGATGTGGGCTGTGGAAAGAAGCCGGGGCAGGTTCCCGGGGGCCGCCCACTCCGAGGCCGGGCTGCCGACGGGACCGACCCCGGCGTCGACGAGCACGATCCGGCCGTCCGGACGCCGGACGGCGTAGCAGCGGAAGTCGAGCTTCCAGGCCAGGTTCGGGCCGAACGCACCGGGATCCACCCGGCGTGCCCGCCGCCAGTCCGCCGCCGTCGCGTTCGGGAACATCGCCTCCCGCGTGGCGGGGAACGTATCCGCGGAGTCACGTAGCGCCACGACGTCGAAGGCGCCCACCGCCTTGGACGTCACAGCCTCCTCCCGGATCCGCCCGGAGGGCGACGCCTCAGCCTGGGCGGCCGCTGGGAGGAGCGTGCCCGCCCCGGCGGCGACCGCGCCACACAGGAACGTCCGTCGATGAACTCGGGTCACGATGTCTCTCCTCTGCGATCTCCGGCCAGGGCTGCGCAATCATCCTGATCGGGTTGGCTCACGTGGCAGGAGTAGCAGGAATGCCATCATGCGCTACATTCCTGCCATGCGCAGTGTCGCTCTCCTTCTGCACGACCAGATGAGCGCGCTGGACTACTCCGTCGCCTGCTGGGTGTGGGGAGCCGACCGCTCCCACGCCGGGGTGCCGCGCTTCGACCTGCGTCTGTGCGCGATCGACCGGGCCACCGTCACGATGGAGCCCGCCGCCCAGGTGCAACCCACTCACCCGCTGACCGGCCTGGACGATGCCGACCTGATCGTCATTCCCGGCGCGGGCGTCCCGTCGCAACCGCTGGACGCACGGCTGGTGGGCGCGCTGCACGCGGCCGTCGGGCGAGGGACTGAGCTCGCCGCCTTGTGCAGCGGCGCCTTCGTGCTGGCCGCCGCTGGCCTGCTCGACGGGCGCAGGGCCACCACCCACTGGCTGCTGGCTCCCCGGCTGGCCCAGGCTCACCCTGCGGTCGCCGTCGATCCCGGCGCGCTGTTCGTCGAGGACCGTGGCATCTGGACCTCGGCGGGCGCCACCGCGGGCGTCGATCTGTGCCTGCATCTGGTACGGCGAGCGCACGGCATCAACGTCGCCAACGTCATCGCCCGGCACCTGGTCGCCTCCGGCCATCGGGACGGAGGGCAGCCGCAGTACGTCGCCCGGCCGGTGTCCGACTCCGGCTCGGCGGCCCCGGACATCGCCGCCACCCAGGCCTGGGCCCTGGCACACCTCGATCAGCCGATGACCGTGGCTGACCTGGCCGCACACGCCCGGACCAGCCCGCGTACTTTCGTCCGCCACTTCGCCGACCACACAGGAACCACACCGGCTCAGTGGCTGCTGCGCGCCCGCATCGCCCGGGCCCAGGAACTGCTGGAGTCCACGACGTTGCCGATCGACCAGGTCGCGGCGCGCTGCGGTTTCGGAGTCTCCGCCCTGCTGCGCCGCCACTTCGCGCGGCTGATCGGCACCTCACCCGGCCGCTACCGCCGCCTGTACGGCCATTGACGGCCCGAGGCCGCTCAGCGACTGGGAGAACGCCTTGCGGATACAGCCTCTCAGCGACCGGACCTGCCCTCGTTCGGTGAGGGCGGCGGCGTTCCGCTGCCGCCCTCACCGAATCACGGCAGCCTGAAGGCCCCAAGCAGCGCCAAGGTGGTAAGAGCGAGCCCCGTGACGGCGATGGCTGTCCCGCATGACCAAGCAAAGACGACGCGCTGATCGGTCACGCCGTCAGCTTCCCATCCGGGAAACGCTGAGGGCAATGTCGAAGTCGTTGGGTGAGGGCTGGTCGTGACGCGTTCAAACTCGCGAAGTCGAGTTCGGGGCGGCTGGTCGCGCGGGTGGAGATCTCGAGGCAGCGGCTGCGACCATCGGCGATCGATCAGACCGAGGGCCGAAGATCCCTGGTTGCGAAGATATGTCTCCTGATACTCCCGACTGTGGCAGGGCGTCAGAACTCCCAGGCGTCGTTGCGCAGGAGCACCACCTTCCCGCCGGGCCCCAGCCCGGTGACCGTGACGTCCGGGCCGCCGACCATGAAGTCGACGTGCACGCGCGAGGTGTTCACGCCCGCCGCGTCCAGCCGTGCGGGATCGTCCGTACGCAGGTGGGCGGGCGCGCCCGGAGGCAGCCCCGCGCCCCAGGCCAGGTGGCAGGTGGCGTTCTCATCCAGAAGGGTCTCCAGGTAGGTGATGCCGCTTTCGCCCACCCGCGAGGAACGGTCGACCAGAGCGAGCTCGCCCAGCCGGGCCGCTCCCGCGTCGGTGGCCTGGTGCGCGCGGACGACGTCAGCTCCGGCGCTCGCCCTGACACCGGTCACGACGCCATCGGCGAAGGTCAGCTCCAGGTCGCGGATGACGGTGCCGTCGAGGGACAGCGGCCGGGTGGCGCGGACCGTGCCGTCGACGCGCCGGTAGTCGGGGGTGGTGAACACCTCCTCGGTCGGCAGGTTGGCCTGGAACGGGCGGCCCTTGACGTCCTCCAGGCGGGCGGCGGTCCAGTGGGCGTCCGGGAGCAGGCCGATGGTCAGGTCGGTGCCGGGGCCTTCGAACCGCACGGCGTCCAGGCGCATCTCGGTGAGCCGTCGAGCGCGATCGAGCAGTTCGGCGATGCGCTGCCGCCACGCCGCGCGCGGATCGGGCTCGTCGAGACGGAGGATGCGGCGCAGGTGCCGCCACAGCCTGGCCTGGTCGGGTTCGCCGAAGACGGCACGGGCCCACTCGGGGGTGGCGTAGGGGACGATCGTCCAGCGGACCAGGTTGTTGAGTTGGAGCCGCTGCCGTGAGGTCAGCGACGGCATGCGGTCCAGCCCGACGCGTACCGGATCCAGCCCGGCCAGGAGGTCGGGGGCGGCGGCGCCGCGGACGTTGACGATGATGCCGCCGTGCCGTCCTAGCTCGTCGTTGCGGGCGTCGAGCCACGAGGGCACCTCGGCCAGGCTGGCGGTGTCGGCGTGCCGGACGCGGGATCGTTTGGCGTGCGGGTCGAAGTACCAGATGTCGGCGTAGCGGGCGCCTCTGGCGTAGGCGGCCTCGGCCAGGGCGCGGGCGAGCGGGGCGTGCTCGATCTCGGCGTTGATCAGCACCCGGTCGTCCGCCAGCAGGGGCACGGCCACGTCGAACACGACGTCGGCGTAGCAGGACAGGTCAGCGGGGGGAATGGTCAAGGGGGGCTCCTTCGTGTTCGTTGTGGCGCATAGGCAGGAACAGCAGCGCTCCGGCGGCGGACACGGCGCCCGCGAGGGCGAAGCCGCCGGCCAGGCCGAACCGGTCGGCGAGGACGCCGAGGGCCAGGGCGGCGCTGAGGAATCCGACGTCGAAGAAGGCCGTCGTGGTGGCGACGGCGGATCCGCGCTCGCCGGCGGGCAGGCCGTGCACCGCCATCCTGAGGAAGGCGGGCAGCCCGAGGCCCTGACCGGCGCCGACCAGCGCGATCGCGCACCATGTCCCGACCGGCGAGGGCCAGGCGGCGAGCAGGATCGATCCCGTCCCGGTCAGCAGGAGGGAGGCGACGGCCAGGCGCGCCGGGGCGGCCGTGGCGAGCGGGCGATGTCCGGCCAGTCGGACGGCGACGAGGACGCCGCCGTAGAGCAGGAAATGGAGGCCGCCGGAGCCGCCGCCGAGCGCGGCGAGGTGCAGCGGCAGGAAGGCGCTGATGGCGGTGTAGCCCCACACGGACGCCAGGTAGCCGAATCCGGGTCGTAGAGCGGACGTGTGGTACAGCTGGGCCCGCCCGGGTCCCGGATCCGGGCTCGCGCTCTCCGTGTCCGGGCTCATGGTCTTCGGCAGGGTGAGGCCGAGCGCCGCCGACCCCAGCGCCACGGCCGCGGCCGTGATCCAGACGGCGGCGAACCCGGACGCGGCGTACAGCGTCTCGGCGATGACGGGCCCCGTGAGCAGGCCGGCGTTGACGACGACGGAGAAGTGGTTGATCGCCGCGCCGGGCCGCCGGTGGTCGCTGGCCAGAGTGGCGAGGCCGACGTAGGCCAGCGCCTCACCGACGCCGGCGACGCCGCGCAGGACGAGGAAGTGCGGTAAGTGTCCGACGGCGAGCAGCGCGAGGGACGTACCGGACAGCAGCAGCGCGCCCGCGCACAGGGCCGTGCGGCGTCCGGCCCTGTCGGCCATCCGTCCGGCCAGCGGGCGGGCGAGCACCCCGGCCGCCGCGGTGACGGCCAGCGAGACGCCCACCATGCCCGCCTGCTGGCCCAGCGGGCCGGTGAGGTACCGCGGAACCGCCGGGATGAGCAGTCCGATCGACAGGAACGCGCCGGCCGCGCAGACGAGCAGGCGGCCGATCATCGTTCGTCACGCAGTTCGAGCAGGAGCGCGGTCATGCTGACCTTGACGCCCTCGTGCGGCGGTCCGGCCTTGTCGTGCAGGAGCGCCACGGCCTGGCCGATCAGGCCGACGATCTCCTCCCAGACGGGCCTGGCCAGCCACACCTCGGCGTCCATGGACGTGCGCTGGCGATCAGTCTCGGCCAGGCGCCTGGCCAGGTCAGTGCTCATCGCCTGGTGGAGGAGTTGCCGTCCTTCGGACCGGTCGAGGCGCTCGCCGCTGGACGGATCGTACCGGTAGCGCAGTTGCGGGCGGCCTTTGCCTGCCCGCGGTCGCTCGTCCGTCTGCTGGAGGAAGCCCGCTCTGGCCAGCTGGCGCAGGTGGTAGCTGGCCGAGGCGTGCGCGATGCCGAGTTCGTCGGCGACCTCGGTGGCCGACATCGACGCGCCGGTGAGCAGCGACACGATGCGGATGCGCAGCGGGTTGGCCAGGGCGCGCAGGGGAACAAGGTCATCCCGATTTTCCAAAGACACCTTGGGATTATAATTTCTCCAACAGCTATGGGGAAAGAGGTGGCTCTGCGACGCGTCCTCACGCCTGGACGGCAGTGCCTGACGATCGCGGCGTTCATCCCGGAGAGCGATGTTGAGGCGGCCGCGGCGTGGCGGGCCGAATCGCTCAAGCGGTGGCGTTCCCGCCGGTTACCCGTGCTTGTCCGGTTCGGCGTCGGCGAAGGCACGGTATCCGCCGAGATCTCGGGCTGGGCGAGGACGTCGCCGCGGTGTACGACTCGGACCGGACCCGGGGCCATCATCGGATGCCGATCCGCCGGCGTAGCGGGGTCGTGTCGGACATTCGGCAAGACCGCCGTCGTCGTCATCACCGCGAAGTCCGCCGGGCGCAAGGTCTTCGGCCTCGCCACCGCAGGCGTCCGTCTCGCTTGACCTCCTGCGCGTCAGTCCGACAGCCAGTGCAGCTCGTGCGCCAGGGTTTTGGCGACGGCACGGATGCGGCGGTGAAGCGGCGACTGCTCGCGTGGGAGGACCAGGTGGATCGTCAGGCTGGGCGCGCCCCGCAGCGGTCGCCAGGTGAGACCGGCCGGTTGTGCCGTGACCGCGGCTTCTCCGGCCGGGGCGAGGGTGACCCCGTCGCGCAGGTCGCGCTGAGACATGTCGAAAGAGACTGCGGGCGTGTGGAATCGGGGGTGTGGTCGGGTGTCTCGGAACAGTGCGGACAGCTGATCGTGGATCACGGGGTTGGCCGCACGGTCCGGGAGTTGCAGCGGATAGGCGGCCGCGTCGGCGATCTCGACCTCCGGGTGTTCGGCCAGCGGATGGTGCTGCGCCAGTTGGACCCCGACGCGCATACGCCGCAGCAGGAACCGGCGCACACCACGGCCCGGCTGTTCACCGCGGGTGATCCCGGCATCGATGCGGCCGTCGGCGACCGCGGGGGAGATCTCCGGTGTCGCCATCGGGACCGCGCCGACCTCGAGTCCGCTGTTGCCGCGAATCAGCCTGTCCACCAGGGCCGGTGCCGTCTCGGCCCCGGCGCTGAGGCTGTATCCGATGCGCAGCGTGCCCAGTTCACCGGCCGCCGCGCTCCGGGCGGTGTCCCATGCCCGGTCCAGCGCCGCCAGCGCGGGTGGCGCGGACTCCGCCAAAGCCGCACCGGCCGTGGTCAATACGACGCTACGCGTGTTGCGGACCAGCAGGGCCGTACCGAGTTCCGCCTCCAATCGGCGCATCCGGGCGCTGAGTGCGGGCTGTGCGATACCGATCCGTGCGGCCGCGCGGGTGAAGTTCAACTCCTGCGCCAGCACCAGGAAGTACCGCAGGCTCACCGTATCCGGCGCCACGTGCCCTCCCTGCCGATTGATAACGATCCGTTCTGAGTCTATCCCGTACCGGTCTTTCCCTCGACCGCACATCAAGCCCTAACCTGCGCATATGACGATTCAACTGACCGCAGTACCCGTCGCCGGGATCGATCGATCTGAGTGTCGATTCGAAGTCGGACGTCTCCGGCCCAACACAGGAGGTTTCCATGGCTAAGGGCTACTGGGTCAGTGTCTACCCCGCCACTTCCGACCATGAGAGGCTGACTGCCTACGACGAGCTGGCCGGTCAGGCTGTCCAGGCTGGGGGCGGGCGCGTCCTGTCCCGGATCCCGTCCCGTGGCGGTCGAGTCGTCGCCCACGAGGCCGGAATCACGCAACGCGTCGTTCTGATCGAGTTCGACAGCTTTGAACAGGCCGTCGCGGCATACGAGAGCGAGGCATACCAGAAGGCGCTGGTGGCCCTCCCCGACGGCTTCGAGCGCGACTTCCGCATCATCGAAGGCATCGACTGACCGGCGGGCCCAGCCATCGCCGATCATCCGTCACCTGATACGCACACGGTGCTGAACGACGACTCACGAGACGAGTCCGGGTTCGTCACCGGGATCGGCGCTCTTGGCGATCAGGGCAAGCAGCCGCGGGACGGCCTCGTATCGACCATTGAGAACGAGCGACATCCGTTAGGGTTCACGGATGCTGCTGACGATCCTTGGCGGATGCGGTGCGTGGCCGGCGGCGGGCCAGGCCTGCAGTGGTTACCTCGTGGAGCACGACGGGTTCAGGCTGCTCGTCGACCTTGGATATGCGACGGTGCCGCGGCTGCTGGAACGGGTCGGCGCCGATCAGATCGATGCGGTGTTCATCAGCCACGGACATCCCGACCACTGCGCCGACCTGAACCCACTGTTGCGGGCGCGCACAATGCGTGATGACCCGCCGGCGCCGTTGCCGGTGTACTCGCTGCCCGGCGCCCTGGATGCGGTGCTCGCGCTGGACCGCCCAGGGGTGCTGACCGATGCCTATGTCCTGCACGAGTTCACCGTCGGCTGCGGATTCGACATCGGCCCGTTTCGCGCACAGACTCGTCTGCTGCCGCATTCGGTACCCAATGCCGGCATACGCCTGACAGCGGGCGGACAGGTGCTCGCGTATACCGGCGACAGCGGTCCGAGCCCCGACAGGGTGGAACTGGCGCGTGGCGCTGACCTGCTACTGGCCGAGGCTACCTATGTGAACCAGGTCCCGGAGGATTCCCGACGTTACCTGACAAGCGCCCGTCAGGCAGGTCAGCAAGCCCTGGAAGCCGATGCCCGGCACCTGTTACTGACGCACCTGCAGCCAGGCACGGACGCCCCAGCCGCGCGAGCCGCCGCTGGGGCCGGATACGACGGTGAGATCGGCATCGCCACGTCCGGTCTCGTCTTCGACCTTTCGTGAGCCAAGGCCTCAGGGGTCGAAGAACGTTCACCGGACGCAGGCTTGAAGAGGACTCCACCCTCCATCGCTGCCTGGGTTCACCGCGCCCTGGTCGCGCCGATCACCGATCCGGGTGTGCTGCCGGCGCCGGCGGGATCGCCGCTGGCCGATGCCCTGGCCGCGATCGTCGCAGTTCGACAGGGCAACGGAGCGAACCTGTGAGGCTGGCGCGCCGCCCCACAGGTCGCCTCACCTTCCGAGATGTTGCGTTGCCGGATCAGCCGGCGGGATGACCCTGATGCGGCCCGTCCAGACGCGGAAGGGCATCGGGAGGTATCGGTGAACCGCGGTTATCGGGTTTCTTCCGCAGAAGAGGTGTTTCCGGCCTCTGGGCCGGCGGGGTCCCAGGTCACATGAGGTGAACCCGCCAGCGCAGTGGTGTCGAGGTACCTGGGCTCGAGGACGCGCTCGGTGAACTTCCAGCCATCCGGCGTGCGCTGGTAGCGGTCGTGGAACAGGCCGTACATGACGACCGACCTGCCGTCGCGCTGGCGACCGATCTCGAAGACGGATTCCCGGCCGGTCGCGGTGTCACCATCGAGTTGGATCGTGCCCGGGTGCACGTTCTGCACCCAGAACTCCCACGCACCCTGCAGCCGTTCGATACCGGCGCGGATCTCCTCCCGCCCAGTGAGTTCGACGTTGGCGGGGGGGATCCGCCACACCGCGTCCCTGGTGAACAGCGACGCGAAACGGTCGTAGTCGCCGATCATCGCCGCGTCGACGTGTTCGCCCCGCAGCGCCTCGATCTCGACGCGGTCGGCGATGGTCTGCAGATCTCTCATCGGTTTCCTCTTTCCTGCGAACGTGATGGATGGCGGCATCGGGCTCCTGCCGGAGGGTGCTGCAGGGTGCGTCCGCACCAGCAGCGCTTCCCTGCACGTCCATGTCTGGTGGCTGCTAGCCGGCGTAGCCGGGGCGATCGTCCATGGTGATCTTCTTGCCGCAGTGGCGGTTACAGATCATCGACGAATGAGTCCGGAGCATCGGGACGGCCGGCGAACGTGATGGGGATCACACTGCAGTGGCGAATTGGCGCGGCGGCGTCCAGCACCTCGTCCAGGGCGACCGTGCTCCCGGACCAGAAGACCCGCAGTTTCTGTCGCGATGGCCTGCTTGATCGCCGGACCACTGCGCCTGCCTAAAGGTGCATCCGCCCGGGTCATGACCATGTGAGGGCTTCGCGTGGCGGCGCGAGCTC
The DNA here is from genome assembly GCF_039871515.1 of Nonomuraea sp. B1E8. Lineage (NCBI taxonomy): Bacteria > Bacillati > Actinomycetota > Actinomycetes > Streptosporangiales > Streptosporangiaceae > Nonomuraea > Nonomuraea sp. B1E8. Next base: position 313,012 of record NZ_JBDPLS010000008.1, read on the forward strand.
CGGTCACCCAGAGGACGGAACGCGTGCGGCAGAATGATCAGTCGTGATCCCGCGCCCGGCCTGTCGCTGCTACAAGGCCATCCCGAAGGTACGCGGCCAGCACGGCCGCCCCCGCCATCGTCCCGACGTCGTGCTGGCCGATCGCGGCTACGACCACGACAAGTACGGCCGCTGGTCCGTGAGTTGCAGATCCGACCGCTGATCGCTCATCGCGGCACCGAACACGGCTCCGGCCCGGGCAACACCGTTGTGTCGTCGAGCAGACCTTCGCCCTGCTGCACGCCTTCAGCCGCCTGCGCATCCGCTGGGAGGTCCGCGCCGACATCCACGAAGCCTTCCTCAGCCTGGCCTGCGCTCTCATCTGCCGGCGGTGTCTCAGCTCATTGCGTCAGGACTTCTCAGCCTCAGTCAACGGGGGTGTCAAGCCAGGAGCCGTTGAGCATGAGGGTACGGCCGCTGAACTCTGCCAGAGAATTCCATGCGAGTATCCGCTTGGGGCGCAGGCGGATGTACAGGAACATGTCCGGGGCATTGCGTGGGTCTGTCGATACCTCTGCGTACGCCTCGGCTGAGGCGACGTCGATGTCGGGTACGTCGAGCAGAACCGCGCAGGCATCGATCAGGACGACGTCGGCGGTGTCTCCGATCGCCAACCGCGCCGTTGGCCTCGCCCGCAGGTTCGAGACCGTGCGACTGCGGCGGAAGGTCGCGGTAGTCAAGGTCGAGCCGTTCCAGACGTAGGCGACTGGGATCAGATGTGCCCCGCGACCGTCGCTCCCGGTGGCCAGCCACATGTGGAATCCGCTGCTCAGACGGTCAAGGGCGTCGGCTCGTCGCTGTGGGAGGTCACGTGCTGGCGGCAGGGTTGCTGAGGACATGGATACTCCTTCATCAGGCTCACATTTCTGAAGACGAACGGGCGAGGGACGGATTCGACGCTGCCCACGAAAATGTGCGGCGCCGGGCTGTCCTGCCCTCAGATGGGAGTGGCACGCACGGACCACTTAGCTGATGCGTTAACGGTGTGGCGGAAGGTCGTGGCGGCGGCTTCCAGGCCCGTGAGGACCTTGCGCCAGTCTGCGGTCTCGTCTTCGTCCATGTCGCCCCAGTTCTGTTCGCCGAACTCGCCGACGTGCTCGACGGGCTCGACGGGCTCGACGGGCTCGGCCAGCTTGTTCAGCACGGTCCTGACGCTCATCCCGCCGGTGGGGGTGGTGCGCAGGGAACCAGGAACCATTGAGCCTCGACGCCCGAGTGGCGGTTCCTGACCCGTCGGCTCGACCAGTTCTGGATTCACGGGGCCGAGATGTCCCCCGGGAGGCCGCCCGTTCGTCGCGTGGATGTGAGCGACACCTTCTCCGGTCTTCCGCGTGGGCGCACTGCCGCGTCGACGCCGGTTCTCAGTCCGGGAGCCGAGGGGGTGAGTCCGGGCGGCTGGTCACCGTCGTCCTGGAGCTGTTCAAGAGGTCCGGCCTGACCGCGCATCTCAGGCATGAGGCGGGACCGCGCAGCAGGACAGCAGCGGCGGTCCGCCGGCGCGTGCACCACCTCGGGGCCGCAGTTCACACCGTGCCAAGACGCTGAATGCCAATCACAGGACGGATAGACGGACGATGACGCAAGCGAACGAACTACCGCTGCAGCTACGACGGAACGGGCTCGACCCGGCAGAGGAACTGGCCCGGGCCCGCGACGGCGAGGGCGTGGTCCGGGTGGAGACGCCGTTCGGCCTGCCCGCATACCTGGTCTGCCACCACGAGGACGTCCGCCAGGTGCTGGCGGACCCCGCCCGGTTCAGCAGCGCCTTGACGCCGTTCCCCGGATCCGGGCAGATGAACGCCGAGGAGCTGGCCACGATGCAGGCCGGGCAGCTGATCGCGTTCGACCCGCCGGAGCACACCCGGCTGCGCCGGATGCTCACCCCGGAGTTCACGGTACGCCGGATGCGCCGGCTGGAGCCGCGCATCACCGAGATCGTCGAGGCGGCCCTGGACGACCTGGAGCGGGCGGGCAGGCCGGCCGACCTGGTGGAGCACTTCGCGCTGCCGGTTCCCTCCCTGGTGATCTGCGAACTGCTGGGTGTGCCGCATGCAGACCGCGCCGAGTTCCACGATCGTTCCGTACGCATGCTGGACGCCTCCCTGCCGATGGAGCAGCGCGTCGCGGCGCAGCGGGAGGACCGCGCCTACATGGCCGGCCGGGTCGCCCGCGCGCAGGCCGACCCGGGCGAGGACCTGCTCGGCATGCTGGTGCGCGAGCACGGCGACGACCTCAGCACCGACGAGCTCATCGGCATCGCGAGCCTGCTGCTGCTGGCCGGGCACGAGACGACCTCGAACATGCTCGGCCTGGGCACCCTGGCCCTGCTCCGGCACCCGGACCAGCTCGCGATGATCCGCGACGATCCGGCCCAGGTCGAGCCCGCCGTCGAAGAACTGCTGCGCTGGCTGTCCATCTCGCAGTCGCCTCCGCCCCGCACCACCACGACCGAGGTGGAGATCGCCGGGCAGGTCATCCCCGCGGGATCGCTCGTGATCTGCTCGTTCCCCGCCGCCAACCGCGACCCCGCCTTCGTCGACGATCCCGAGACCCTCGACGTCACCCGGCAAGCCGCCGGCCACGTCGCGTTCGGCCACGGCGTGCACCACTGTCTCGGGGCGCCGCTGGCTCGCATGGAGATGCGCATCGCCTTCCCCCTCCTGCTCCAGCGGTTCCCCGGCCTCGCTTTGGCCGACCCGTACGAGCAGGTGGACTTCCGGGTCTTCAGCATCGTGTACGGCGTGAACTCGCTCCGGGTGACCTGGTGAGCTCACGGGTCGTGGAGGTTGATGCCGCCCGCGACGATTCATCCAGCGCACTACCTCGGGGTCGTGACTCCAGACTCCAGCGCCACATACTTTCGAGATCCGCGGGCTCGGCTGTTCTACCAGTGTGCAATCCCGCTGCCCGCAAGAAACCATGACGCTCCAACGGCACCAGTAACCGCTCACCCAGCTCGCGCGGGTAGCGCCCGCCTGCGCGGCCCGCCGGGGAATCATGGACGGTCGCGTTTGCCGGAGGCCTTCATCGGATACCTCCGAGGAGACCCCCTCCTTCAGGAGGGGGAGGATGTCAAGACCATGTTGGCCTTGAGAGATTGGCCACGACGGCCGGGTTCGCGCGGGGCTGGTTCACGCGCGCGAGCTCCACGTGCCGATCTGATGCCGCGCGCGTTTCGGATCGGGCCGGGTGGGCGGCTCGATCTCGCAGGCCGCAAACGGCCGGTTCTGCTCGGAGCACGCATGGCCCCGTGACGTGCGCACCGTGGCCGCCTCGCTGACCTGGCTGAGGGAACGGCTCTACCACCTCGCCCCGAGCGGGGTGCCGCCCTTCGACGACGAGCAGGTCCTCATCGACATCCTCACCAGCGCCTGGACGGCGATGCTGCACGGCCGGCCGGCTACCGGGCGGTGAACGTCCAGGGCCGGAGCTTGTCGGGGTTGCGTACCGCCCAGATGCGCTTGATCCGGTCGCCCGCGATGTCGAAGGCGAACACCGTCGCGGTAACGCCGTCCTGCCGGGCCACCAGGCCGGGCTGGCCGTTGACCGTGTGCTCCACCAACGTCAGGCCGGGCGCCCCGCCGAGAATGCCGATCCAGGCGTGCGCGATCCGCTCGCCGCCTTCGATGGGCTGAAGCAGCGCTCTGGCCAGGCCGCCGCCGTCGGCGATCGACGTGGCGTGCGGGTCGAGCAGAGCGATGAGGGCGCCGATGTCCCTGGCCTCCCACGCCTGCTTGAACTCCCTGACGATGCCGGCCTTGCGGGCGTTCGGGGTCGCGGAGAGCTGGGCGGCGTGGACGCGGCGGCGGGCCGAGGAGGCCAGCTTGCGGCATGACTCCGGGGTACGCCCGACGATCTCGGCCACCTCGGCGAAGGGGTAGCGGAAGACGTCGTGCAGGATGAACGCGACGCGCTCGGCCGGCGTCATGGCTTCGAGCACGACCAGGAAGGCCATGCCGACCGACTCGTCCAGGGTGACCCGGTCGGCCGGGTCGGCCGGCCGCGCGCTGTTCCACTCCGCGGGTTCGGGCAGCGGCTCGGGGATCCACTGGCCCGTGTACCGTTCCCGCCGCGCCCGTGCCGAGCCGAGCAGGTCCAGGCAGATCCGGCCGGCGACCTTGGTCAGCCACGCGCTCGGGGACTCGATGTCCTCCCGCTGCCGCGGAGACAGGGCGTACCAGCGGGCGTAGGTCTCCTGCACGGCGTCCTCGGCGTCGGCCAGTGAGCCGAGGAGGCGGTAGGCGACGTTGATCAGCCGGCGCCGCTCTCCCGTGATCGCGCTCAGCCCGGGATCGAATGGGGTGGTCATGGTGTGAAGGGCTCCATGGGTCGTGTCTTCCTCACCGCTAAGACGACGCAGCGCCCCCGATTGTGAAGTGGTACGTCACGTCACAATCCGCGGCACTGCGTCGTCATAGCGGCGAATCCGCCATCCAGAAGGCGGAGAACCAGGAGGCAACGATGAACGACTTTCAGGCGGCCGCGGACCGCGTCGAGATCGAGGCGCTGCGCGGCGAGTTCACCGACGCGGCGATGATGGGCGACCACGACCGCTTGGCGTCCCTGTTCACCCACGACGCCGTGTACCGCATCCCCGACGCCGGCATTGAGCACACCGGCCGGGAGGCGATCCGCGCCGGCACCGGGCAACTGTCGCAGGCGTGGGACTACTTCGTGCAGACCACGCACCCGGGTGCGATCCTGCTCGACGGCGACACCGCGTCCGGCCGCGCCTACGTCTGCGAACTCGGACGCCTGCGCGACGGCGGCTCGATGCTCGACTACGCCCTCTTCCACGACCGCTACCGGCGCACCCCTGAGGGCTGGAAGTTCACCGAACGCGTCTTCGAGGTCAGGTATTTTGACACCACCCCGCTGCCGGGCTCGGCCCAGGTGACGGCGGCACAGTTCACAGAGCCGGCGTCGGAAGAGCGCCTGGAGCGAGCGGCCGCCGCGCTGAGGGCGCACAATTTCGCCGTCGAGATCCTCGACGACGTCGCCGCCGCGCGTACCCACCTCAAAGCCCTGATCCCCGCGGGCGCCAGCGTGTTCACGGCGGCCAGCGAGACCCTGCGCCTGTCCGGCATCGACGACGACATCAACACCGGCGGACAGTACCAGGCCGTCAAGCCGCGGCTGCTGGCCATGGACCGCGCCACCGAGGCCGACGAGATACGGCGGCTGCAGGCCAGCCCCGACGTCGAGGTGGGCAGCGTCGCCGCCGTCACAGAGACCGGCTCCATCGTGATCGCCTCGGGCAGCGGCAGCCAGCTACCCGGGTACGCCGGCGGCGCCGGCCACGCCATCTGGATCGTCGGGGCGCAGAAGGTGGTCACCGACCTGAGCACCGCGCTGCGCCGCCTGGAAGAGCACGTCTTCCCGCTGGAGAACGTCCGCAGCCAGGAGGTGTACGGGGTGCCCAGCGCCATCAACCGCCTTCTCATCCTCAACGCCGAACCCCGCCCCGGACGCGCCACCGTCCTGCTGCTCCGCGAAGCCATCGGTTTCTGAACCCACCCGGCCCGCCGGTCGCCGGCGGGCCGGACGTCTTCACGCTCCTGCGGAACTTCAACATCGCGCGCTGTCAGAGGGGATGGAGGCGAGCTTGTCGGGGTTGATGACGACGTACACGTCAGAAGCGCTCGCCCCGGCCGCGTCGCGATCGCCGCGCCCGATCCCGCGCTGCCTTTCTGGAAACAACCAGGAAACGGCCGCTGTGGCCGAATGGCACGAACGTCGTAACCGGTGTGCCGGGGGACCCTGGTTCGGCCAGGCGGTTCTCGTCCCCCCGCCCCGGGCTCTCTGGGAAGGGAATCACCAGTGCATCGTGCTGCTGCAGCCCATTCGGCCGGTCTCCTTTCAGTAGCGCTGCTGATGAGCCCTCTCGTCGTCGCTACGCCCGTCTCGGCGGCCATGGACGAGGTGGAGGGCAGGGCCGGGACGCCCGCCATCGAGTGGCAGGAGTGCCCGGAATACTCCGACGAGGACCTACGCCGGCTGGGCGTGTCGGAGGAGAAGTTCGAGGAGTACAGGCAACTGCTCGGCCGTACCGAGTGCGGGACGATCGGCGTTCCGCTGGACTATGACGAGCCGGCGGGTGAGCAGATCAGTATTGCCCTGACCAGGTTGAAGGCGGTTGACCAGAAGCACCGTCTGGGCAGCCTGGCGTTCAACCCCGGCGGTCCCGGCGGGTCTGGCTATCTGATGCCTCACCGGATCGTCACGAATGGAGCAGAACTGGACGAACGCTACGATCTGATCGGGGTCGACCCGCGGGGCGTCGGCTCCAGTACGAAGGTCACGTGCTCCGAAGGTCACAGGACCGAACGTCCGCCGGGGCCGGTCACCGAGAAGCAGGCCAGGAAGGCCTACGCCGAGACGGTCAAGACGAACCGCGAGTGCGCCCAGTCCAACCCCGAATTCCTCGGGCAGGTCACGGCCGCGAACGTGGCCCGTGACATCGACAGGATCCGCGCCGCGCTGGGAGAGCCGAAGATCAGCTTCCTCGCCGGCTCCTGGGGCACCTGGCTCGGCGCGGTGCTGGGCAGCCTCTTCCCCGGCAAGGTGGACCGGATGTGGCTGGACAGCGTCGCCTCACCCGACCACAGGAGGGACACCGGCGTGGAGGCCGGAGCCAAGGCCGCCCACCGTGACTTCCAGCGGATGGCCGCGTGGATCGCGGAGCGCGACGGCACCTACGGGTTCGGCACGACCACGAAGGACGTGGTGGCGGCGCTTGAGGACATGCAGAAGGCGTACGACGCCGATCCGCTGACATTCACCGACATCGATCTCACCGTGGACGGGACACTGATCGCCGAGGCCGCGGTCCGGCCCAGCCCTGAGTGGCCAAGGGCCGCCCAGGTGCTCAGAGAACTGGCCGACGCCGAGGGCCCGACCGCGCCGCCGGCGGTCAAGGAGATGTTCGGCCCTCAGCAGGACGGCAGGGAACTCACGGCGAACCTGGCGTTCCAATGTAACGAGGAGTTGGGCGATCGAACCTTCGAGTCGTGGTGGAAGGCCTATCAGAAGCGCGTGCAGCGTTACCCGGTGACCGGACGGACGGTGGCGGCGACCCCCTACGTCGCGCCGTGCGCGGGCTGGCCTTTGCCTGTGCAGAAGACGGACCTGCGGCCCTTCGGCGGCTCACCGATGCTCTCCGGCCACCTCCACGAAAGCATGTCGCCGTACGAGTCCACGCCCGCCATGCGCGAGGCCATCGGCGGGACGGTGGTGACCATCGACGACGACGTGCACGGCTCCGCCTTCCGGGTGCCCGGCTGCCTGGAGAAACTGGTCGACTACTTCGAGACCGGGAAGCGCACCGCCACGTGCCCGGGGATGCCGCTGCCGGCATCGGCCGGGACTCGCGGCCGTGGCTGAGCCGCAACCGATCGAGGCGCGGTGGACACTGTGGGTGCGGACGCCTGACCGTTCGATGAGATCGACCAGTTCCTTAGTCGACCTGCCATCTGCGCGGTGCTGGCGCTCAGCCTGGCCGTGATCTCCCTGACGCTGCTCAGGCACCTCCGCCCGCTCGGCCAGGACAGCCGTCTCCAGCCGAGCCCGGATCAGGGCGGGGGTACCGCCACCAGCGGCACCCCCGCACAGGCTCAGCGCACGCGGAAGGCGCGCTCCACGGTCTGGCTGACCGAGGTGCCCGCCGTGTCGCGCGCCGTGAGGCGGAGCGACGCGAACTCTCCCCGTCGCGGAAGGACCGGAACGATCGCCTTCCAGGTGTCCCTGCCGGTGGGCACGACTACGGCCCGGGTCCACGTGGCGCCGTCGCGCGACACCTCGACACCGATACGGGACAGTGGCCGGGTCGCCCCGGCCATGCGCTCCAGCCGCAGGGGCAGCACGAGGGCCCCGGGCCTGGTCGCGTTGTCCAGGTCGAGCTCCGGGTAGGCACGCAGCACGAACAGCGGCACGGGACCGGCACCCGACGAGGTGAACGACCACTCCGTCCTGACCTTGGTGGACAGCTCGCTGGCCTCGGGGTGAACCGTGCCGTCCAGGACGAGCTGGAAACGCCCGGGACCGGACTCGACGGGGAAGGTCACCGTACCGGGCAGCTTGTCGGCCGTTCCCACGACCTGGCCGTCTCGCAGGAGCGTCGTGGTGCCGCCGCCGTAGTCGCTGCTCCCGGTGGAGCGGCCGGGACGGGGCGGGTGCCACAGCGGTATGCGCGTGAGCGTGAACGCCTTGTCGTTCCTGGTCACGGTGGCGTTGCTCGGCAGGGCCGGGCCCACGACGCCCGTGTTCCACCACTCCTTCTCGGTACGGCCGGCCCGGTAGGAGTCGGGCTCGGCGTGCTCGTCGGTCTGGTGGAGACGCCCGGCCGGCATGGTCTCGATGGAGCGCGCCCACGGCACGCCTGGCGTGAAGTACCAGGTCGGCGTGGCCGGCAACGACACGACCGCCTGGCTCCACGAGGGGTAGGACCCGCCGGGGCCGTCGGTGACGGGTCCCGCGCCGAACGCGCCCGTGGCGTCGGCCCGGAGGGTGGCCAGGTGCGCTCGTACGGTGCCCAACTCGCGATCACGTACCCGCAACGAGCCAGGCACGGATCCCTCCCTGCGCAGCAGCAGGTTGTACTGGTAGGGCGTGTCGGTGAACGTGCCGTCCGCGCGCAGGGCCGCCAGCTGGGTGAACGTCTCGAAGCGGAACCCGTGCGCCTTTCCCTCGGTGGGCGACACGCGGAACCGCAGTGGATCGGGGGAGACGTTCCGCGGCAGCGAGAAGCGGTCGAGGGAGAACCGCGCACTCCACTGCCGGCCGTCCTGGCGGTCCTGGATGAAGGTGAAGGTCTCTCCGGCGGTCCTGGCATCGGCGTGGTCGGTCGCCACGTTCAGCAGCCGAGCGTCGCGGGCGTCGAAGACGAGCTCTCGGTCCTCCTTGACCTCCAGGCCGGGCACCGGCACCACGCTCAGCTCGTCATGGTGGTCGGGGAACGCGGTCCGCAGCACGGCATAGGCCAGATAGCGGCCCGCGGGCACGCGGACGGGTCCCTCGCTGTCGCCGTGGTTGACGCCGATGCGGATAGGGGCGCCGCCGCTTTCCGGCATGAGCGTCATCGGCATGTAGTCGTCCGGGCGGTCGGGGACCGTACCGAGCTGGTCGATCATCTTCACATGGAGGTCGTAGCTCTCCACTTCGGTGGAGAGGTTGACCAGGGTGGAGATCGTGACGCCGCCGCCCGTCGCGGTGACGCGCCCGGGGAAGGCGCCGGGGCGGGACGACTTCACCTGCGCGGTGACGGTGACCGCCGCGGTGCCGTTCGAGGGGACGGTCACCTGAGTGGCGCCCAGCTTGTACACGCCCTCGGGCGCGTCCAGGGCGAGGTCGAGCGTGACCGGCGCGGTGCCGGAGTTGCGGTAGGTGAGGGTCCGCTCGATGGGTTCGTCCTCGTACGGCCAGCGCAGGTGCCCGAAGGACAGCGTGCCCGCGTCGGCGGCGACGCTCTGCTTGACGGCCTTGGCGACGTCCACCCGCCCGGCGCCGTTGTCGGTGAGCGGCCCACCTGGCTTGACCGAGCCGACCAGGGCCGCCTTGAGCTGCTGCCACGTCCAATCGGGGTGCTGCTGGGCCAGGATGGCGGCGGCGCCCGCGACGTGCGGGGCGGCCATCGACGTGCCGGAGTACGCGATGTGGCCGGTCGTGCCGGCCCGGGCGGCGGTGATGTCCACGCCGGGGGCGGTCAGGTCGGGCTTGATCGCGAAGTCCGCCACGCGGGGGCCTCGGCTGGAGAAGCTCGCGAGCTCGTCCTCGGAGTCCACCGCGCCCACCGTGAGCGCCGAGTCGGCGCTGCCCGGGCTGCCGAGCGTGCTCGCGCCCGGCCCGTCGTTGCCCGCGGCGATCACGAAGAGCACGCCGCTGTCGGCGGAGATGTGCTCGACGGCCTGCTCCAGCGGGTCGAGTCCGGGCTCGTCCGGGTGGCCGAGGCTCAGGTTGACGATCTTGGCGCCCTGCTGGGCGGCCCATTCCATGCCGGCGATGATGCCGGAGGCGTTGCCGCTGCCGCGGTCGTTCAGCACCTTGCCGCTGATCAGCCGGGCCCCGGGCGCGACGCCCTTGCGCGCGGGCGTCCCCGCGGCACCCTGACCGGCGATCGTGGCGGCCACATGGGTGCCGTGGCCGTGCCGGTCCACGGCGTCCTCGCTGTCGGTGAAGTTCTGGGCGGCCTCCACCCGGCCCGCGAGGTCGGGGTGTTCGTCGTCGACGCCGGTGTCCAGAACGGCCACCTTGACACCCTCGCCGGTGAACCCGGTCTGCCAGGCCTCGGGCGCGCCGATCTGCGGAACGCTGCGGTCGAGCGAGGCCTTGACGGGCGCGTCCAGCCACACCTTCGCCACCGAGCTGTCCTGGTCGAGCTGCGCCCACACGGCCCGCTCGCGCGGAGCGGTGGCCGCCACGGCGTTGATCGAGGCCAGCGTACGGGCGCCGGCCAAGGAGGTCATGGGCGCGGCCCCGTCCCGATACTGCACGATCAGCGGCAGCCCCTTGACCGAGGCGTCATCCAGTCCGGCCGCGATCAGCCGGGGAACCTGGAACAGGCTGCGATCCAGGACACCCCTGGCCACGTCGCCGGCGACGTCCAGCGGGATGAGCGTCCAGTCGTCCTTGGTGCCCTCCGTGACGTACCGGACGTCCTTCCGGCCGGGACCCGCCTCGAAGTCGACACGATCACCGTCCACGGTCACGCGGTCTCCGGTGATCAGCGTCACGCTCTTGGCGGCGGCCGAGTCGGGCGGTGGGGTGCCCGCGACGGCCGGGGGGACGGCGACCAGGGGGATCGCCAGCGCGACCACCGCGACGAGCGTTCTGGCTAACATCGTCGTTTCCTCTCATAGGGCATGAGGAGTCAAGCAGGGGAGGATTCGCACGATCAAGCAACCTGGGTGGCGCCATCGGTCATGGCGCATGTACGACACGGCGCCCGAGCCTCCGCAGCCGGTGGCTGGGCGGTCGGGGACCGCGGCGCGAAGGACTCACCCGCAGTGCCCCACGTACGTGGCGACCGTGTACTGCGGGTGCGCCTCCGGTGGCCGGATGGCGGGGTTGCGGACGTTCCTGAACGTGCCGCAGGCCGCGGCTAGCCCAAGACGTCGTAACTGAAGCCGGTGCTGAGGCGGTAGGGGTAGGAGCCGCGGCAGACGGCGGAGGACAGCTGGCGCGGGGCCTGTGCCAGACCTCCGTACATGCGTGTGCGGTCGGAGTCGGTGTCGTTCTCCTTGTAGCACCAGGTGCTGACCTGGAACTTCCAGGTAGTCGTGCACTTGAGGGTGACCACGCCGTACTTGCCGGTCTTGTTGCTGGTGGTGGAGCAGGACGCGGCGCTGCTGCTCTGTGCGGCGGCGCCGGCCGGCGCGGCGGTCACGCCACCGGCCAGGGCGGCGGATACGGCGAGGAGTCCAAGGGCGCGGAGGCGATGCATCTGATCTCCAGACGGTGAGGTACCGGATCGGGGCAGACGCCATCGAATCCCAGAGCGCTATAAAAAAACTATGAGCTCGCTATTCCCCACGCCGGGCCTCTGACGGGGGATGCGGGCCCGCCCAGGCCCGGGTCCGGCCTCTCCCGTCGCGAGCAGGTGCCGGCGGCCGGCTGAGGTGAGCTCTCCGGTTCCCATGTGGGTGCCCAGGCCGTGCGGGAGGAGGGTGGCGACGTCGGACGCGGCGGCGCGTTCCAGGGCCGCGGATGCGCGGCCAGAGGGGGACGGCGAGTGTCGTTCCCTGCTGACGGATCCGCCATGCGCCAACAGGCACCGGGTACGCCAGGTGCCTCATGGCCGTGGTTTCGCGGGACACATCCGGTCCGGGCCGAATACGGTGACGTGTTGACGATCGGCCAAGCCCGTAAGCCTTCCGGAGTCACTTCATGCGCACCGCAGCCGCAGTCCTCTCCTTCGTGCTCGCCATCACCCTCCTACCCGCCCCGCCCGCCAGCGCCGCGATTTCCGCCTCGCGGCTGCCGGGCGGCAAGGCCACCTATGTCGTCTCACAAGGTCATCTGAAGGCCGCCTCCCGGCAGAACTGGGTCCGCCTGGGCAGCTACCGCTTCGCCGCCGACGGCACGGTGAGCGCCGCCCTGTACCTGTGGTGGCAACGTCACCCCAAGGCCAGGCAGCGCACCGGCACCGTCCCCGACCCGAGCTGCACCACCAAGGCGGGCGGTGCCGCGTCGCGGCCCCGCGCCTGCGAGGTGCTCACCGCCGGGGGCTTCACCGGCGGCCCGGACGAGAAGCGCACGGGGACGTACACCGTGGCGGGCGACGTGCTCACGATCCGGTGGAAGATCGCCCAGACGTGGACGGAGCAGTGGTACGTGCGGCGCTCGCCGGACGGCAGGCTGGCCCGCCTGGACCTCAAGCGGAGCACGCTGGCCACGCACGGGTACGCCTACGGCAGCAACGCCGCGCTCGGCACCCGTCGCGCGATGAGCTCGGTCAAGGCGTTCCCCAGCTCGCTCAGGCAGGACCTGACGAGCTGGGCGAGCGGCAAGCTCGTGAGGTCCGCCGACCAGCCGTTCGGCCACTCCGCCTTCCGCGCCTGCACCGGCACCACCTCGTGCCTGACCTACCTGCAGCCGTCCTCGCGCGGCGCGTGCCAGAAGTCCGGCGGCTGCCCCAAGTACGGAGGCGGAACGCGCCCCAACATCAGCTCCATCCAGTACTACCTGACGATGATCTCCAAGTCCGACCGCCGTGACACCTTGTGGCACTGGTGCACCTGCCTGGCGATGGAGCGCCGTGAGTTCTGCTACACCGGCAACTCGCACGTCAAACCGCTCATGCAGATCATCGACGACAGGGGAGCGTTCCGCGGCTGGGTCGGCGCGGAGGCCTCCTTCTCGACGGGCTCCCGGGCCACGGACATGCTGGCGGTGCTGCGCATCTCCGACTTCCGCTGACCGGTCCGCACCTGAGTGCCCGCGTCCCCCGGCGCGTTCATGAAGGAGGCCGGGGTCGTCAAGAAGGGGCGCCGCGGCGGGACCGCAGGCGGGGCGCCCCGGTGGCGTGCTGCTAAGGTGCGGCGGATGAGCGGACGTGGAGTTCTTGTCACCGGCGCGTCGCGAGGCATCGGACGCGCGATCGCGGCGGCCTTCGCCGCCCAGGGAGATCGGGTCGCGATCCACCACCGCGACTCCGCGAAGGAGGCGCAGAGCCTGCTCGACGAGGTGCCGGGCCGGGGTCATGTGATCGTCCAGGCCGACCTGGCCGACCCCGACGGCGTGCGGCGCATGACCGACGAGGCGGCGCGCGCCCTCGGCGGCATCGACGTCCTGGTCAACAACGCCGGGCTCTTCCTCCACCACCCCATCACCGAGATGTCCTACGAGCAGTGGCAGGACGCCTGGCGGCGGACGCTCGACGTCAACCTGACGGGCGCGGCCAACGCCACCTGGTGCGCGATCCAGCACATGCCCGCCGGAGGCCGGATCGTCAACGTCTCCTCGCGCGGCGCCTTCCGCGGCGAGCCCGACAGCCCGGCCTACGGCGCGAGCAAGGCAGGGCTGAACGCCTTCGGCCAGTCACTGGCCGTCGCGCTCGCCCCGCGGGGCATCGCGGTGGCCTCGGTGGCGCCCGGGTTCGTCGAGACGGACATGACGAACGAGCACCTCAAGGCGCCGCGCGGCGACGCGATCAGATCGCAGAGCCCGTTCGGGCGGGTGGCGCGGCCGGAGGAGATCGCGACGGCCGTGCTGTACCTCGCGTCGCCGTCCGCCGAGTGGGCCAGCGGCACGGTGCTCGATCTGAACGGCGCCTCATACCTCCGCTGACAAGCCACCCCAAATCTCATGATCTCCGTGAATCAGGCGGTTATTGTGAATTTCTAGGCACTTCGGAAACTCCTATTCGAGGGGGACGGCGTGGCCAAGGGGTGCTTGTACGCGCTGGCATCCGGCGCGGGATGCGTGACGCTCGTCGTGCTCGGCTTCGTCGCCTACGTCCACCTCGGATCAGGCGTCCTGCTCCTCGCCCTGCTGATGGCGCCCATCGGCCTGTGCGGACTGGTCGTCGCGCACGACGTCATGAACCACCGGGCCGTCAACGCCAACGAGCGGCTGCGGCTCGCCCGCGAACGTGACCGGGTCCGGCGTACCGTCGACCTCGTCACCGACCCCTCCCTCACCGACGTCGAGCGCCTGGCCGTGATCGACTGCTTCATCCCCAGGCTGGGACGGAACCCGGCGCGGTCGCCGTACCGTGACAGGTTCGTGGCGGTGGACGAGCTGTCCCCGCCGTCACGCGCCCTGCTGGAACGCGCCAGAGCAGCCGTCATGTCCGTCTACACCTCCCAGGTCATGAGGCGGCGGCTGCTGGACGACCTGGCCAACGAGACCCTGTTGCCGAGGCAGCTGTGGGAGATCGCCATGCTCCTGCGGGTGCAGACGCACCTGCAGGAGGAGCAGGACGAGGCCCGCCAGGGACGCGTCACCCCCGAACTGCTGGCCGTGCTCGAACCCCAGCAGGAGGCCCTGCGCCGCTCCGTCGCGTCGGTGACGGCCAGAGTCGAGAGCCTGGAGCGGTACGCCGGGCGGGTCGAGGAGGCCGACGCCGCCCTGCGGGCCATGGACGCCCTGGGCAACAACCACAAGTACCGGGCTCTGCTGGCCCACACCGACGACGCCGAAGGGCTGCGCGAGCTCGAAGCCCAGGGAGACACGCTGCAGGAGACCCTGAGCAGGAGCGTCCGCGACGCCATCGAAGCGGGCCAGACCCTCGAACCCGGCCCGCCCGCCTGACCAGGCCGTCGCACGACGCAGCCGGGAGCGTCCGGTCACGCGACCGCAGCGGCTCCTGCCCGGCGACCGCGGTCACGTGAGGCGGCGTTCCAGCAGGTGCGCTCCCCGGCCCGCCAGCAGCGAGCCGCACCACTCGCGCAGATCCGCCGGGTCGGGCCCGCGCACCTCGCCGTCGGCCAGCAGGCCGGCCCAGTCGAGCAGGGACTCGGCCAGCATGAGCGGCACCCCGCGCCGCTCGTGCACCTCGGCCGCCGCCTCGAAATGCTCGCAGGCCCGCCGCGGATCCCCCATGGCGACGCGCAGGTGCGCCAGGTAGTGGTGGCCGCAGTGGTGCGCCACCGTGCCGTGCCCGAAGGTCTCGCCGTCGGCGGCCAGCGCGTCGTACAGCTGCCCGGCCAGCTCGGCCCGCCCCAGCCTGGACGCGGCCACGGCCAGGTTGTCGAGGGCGGGCCGGTAGGCCATGTTCCGTGGCGGCTCGGCGCCATGGTCGGCCAGGATGCGGTCGAGCAGGGGAGCGGCCTCCTCGTCGCCCAGCTCGCACAGGAAGCGCAGCACCGCGTGCACCGGGTCGACGCGCGGTGCCCGGGCGGCCCGCCGCAGCCGGTCGCCCAGCTCCCACAGCCGCCCCTGCAACCGCCGGATCTCGCCGATCTGCTCGGCGTAGATGGCCACGGCCTCCAGGCGGCGCCCGATCTCCGAGCCGAGTCGCATGGCGGCCTCCGCCTCGGCCTCCGCCTGCGCCAGGTCGCCCTGCATGAGGGTCAGCCCGGCCCTGGAATAGCCGATCACCCAGTTGAGCTGGGGTTGCGCCAGCCGGTGCGCGAGCTCGTCGGCCTGGTCGAGCAGCGTCGCCGCCCTGGCCGCGTCGCCGCTGTCGAGCACCGGGGGCGTGCGCTGCACGTACGCGTGGAACAGCGCGAGGTCGTCGCCCGTCATGCGGGCGGCCTCCAGCATCTCGTCGCCGTCGCGGTGCCGCTGGTGCAGCGGATCGGCGGGGATGATCGTCAGGCTGCGCAGCCCCAGCACGCCGGCCAGCGTGCGCGGGTCGCCGGACTTGCGGGCCAGCGCCACCGCCTCGTCGCTCAGCGCGAAGCGCCGCTCGCCGTTGGGCGCCCAGATCAGCTCCGAGGCGAGCTGGGCCGCCAGCAGCGCCCTGGTGCTGACGTCGGTGGAGTCGACCAGCCGGCGCGCCTCGGTCAGCAGGGCGATGCGCTGCGTGTCGGGCGCCGCCGAGATGGTGGAGAAGCCGCGGTCGCCGCCGAGCGCGGCCATGACGATCAGGTCGTGTCGCTCGCACTCCCTGGCCAGGTCGGCCGCCCGCACCAGGGTCTGCCTGGCCTCAGGGTGGCCCGCCAGCCACATCGCCCTGCCGCACTCCACGAGCAGCTCCGCGCGCCGCTCCCGCGTGGTGCCGGGGAAGTCGCCGAGCAGGTCGAGCACCCGCTGGTACCAGGTGACGGCCTCGCGGTGGGCCAGCCCGGCCAGCGCGTGTTGCGCGGCGCGCACCGCCGCCTCCGCCGCGGCGCGCACCCGGGCGGGGTCGCGGCCGTGCTCGGCGGCGGCCAGCAGATGGGCGGCCACGACGTACGGCCGGGCCTCCATGGCGTCCGGGTCGGTCCGCGACAGCGCGTCGGCCACCCGGCCGTGCAGCAGCCCGGCGCGCGGCGCGGACAGGTTGGCGTAGAGGGCGTTCCTGGTCAGCTCGTGCGTGAAGTGGCAGGAGCCGCCGTCGGACATGCTCACCAGGCCCGCGCCCATCGCCTCCTCGACGGCGGCCACGAACCGCGCCTCGTCGAGGTCGAGCCCGGCCCGCAGCTCGGCCGGCTCCATGCGCTCGCCGACGGCCAGCAGGTTGACCAGGTCGCGCGCGTCGGGAGGGAGCTGCGCCATGCGGGCCACGGCCATCCTGGACACCGAGTCGGGCACGGCCAGCGCGTCGAGGTCCTTGCCCGCGGCCAGCTCTCTCACCACCTCGCTGACCAGGAACGCGTTGCCGCCCGTGATCCGGTGCAACCGCTCGGCGTCGCCGCGGGTGCGCAGCTGCGCCAGCGCGTGACCGACCTCGTCGAGACCGAGGGCGGGGACCGGGATGACGCGGCTTTCCGCGGTCACCTTGTGCAGCTCCGGCATCGCCGACTCGACCGGCAACGGCCGCGACATGGCGAGGACGAGCATGGGCAGGGCGTCGGCGTCCCACATGAGGGCGTTGAGCATCTGCAGCGACTCCAGCGTCGCCCACTGCAGGTCGTCGATCACCAGCAGCACCGGCCGCACGGTGGCCAGGCGTTCGATCAGGGTGCGGGCCGCGGCCATCAGGTGGTAGCGCTCCGAGACGGGCTCGGTGGCGGGCGGCACCTCCAGCGACAGCGGCGGCGCCGCCAGCGACGGCGCGAGCCGGACGAGCTGGCCGCACCGCTGGTCGATCCCGGCCCGCAGCAGCAGCGCGGGTGAGGTGCGGGCCAGCCGTTCGACCGCGCCCGCGATCGGTTCGTACGCCTGCCGCGCCGGATCCATGCACCGCCCCGCGAGCACCGTGAACTGCCGCTTGAGCGCCCGCCTGGCGACCTCGGAGGCCAGCCGGGTCTTGCCCACCCCCGGCTCGCCCTGCAGGATCACCAGCCCGCTGCCGAACTCGGCCGCCGCCAGCTCGCCGTCCAGCGCCCGCAGCTCCTCCTCCCGGCCGACGAAAGGCAGCACGTGGTTCTCGTCCAGCCACGGGGCCGGCCCGCCGCTCTGGTGGTGCTCGGCGCTCTGCCAGTGCAGCTCGTACGTGTGCAGCGGCTCCCGCAGCCCCTTGCCGGGCAGCCGGCCCAGGTCCTTGAACTCGTGCCTGCCCCGCCCCTGCGCCAGCCGGCGTACCAGGTCGGTGCAGAGCACCTGGCCGCCCTCGGCCAGCGCGACCAGGCGTGCCGCCTCCACCGTGGGCAGCCCGCTGACGTCGTCGCGCCCCCAGCACACGTCGCCGGCGGCGAGCGCTGCCCGGATGGAGATCTTCTCCGGGGCGCGCTCGTTCTCGTCGGCGACCGCCTGCTCGACCGCGATGATGGCGTCGAGCCCGGCCGTGGCCGAGTCGAACACCGCCATCAGCCCGTCGCCCAGGCTTTTGGTGAACGTCGAGCCGTTGGCGGTCACGACGGACTGCAGCAGCTGGTAGAGCCGGCGGAAGACGACGTTGGCCCGCTCCTCGCCCAGCCTGACGCGCAGGGCGGTGGAGCTCACCACGTCGGTGAACAGGATGGTCGCCGTGGTGAGCGCGCCGGGCGCGTGCGGGGGAGTCACGCGCGCGGCCCTTGCGGCGTCCGCCCTTCCATGGCCCGCACGGGCGCGCGCAACCTGCCGCGGACGTCACGGCGGACCGCCCGGGTCGCCACCGCGGGGCGCGACTGCCCGATCCGCCAGGCGCGGGCCAGCTCTTCGGGGATCCGGAACGCCGCGGACCCGTCGGAGTGGCGGTCGATCAGCGCGATGACGATGTGCCTGCCGGCTTTGCGCGTCAACCGGCGGGCCACGGCGTCGACGGGGCCGGCCAGCCAGGAGTGCCGGTGCGCCGACCGCGCCGCCGCGTACAGGGCGGTGAACCACCATGCGGGCTTCGGCACCTGGAGCAGCTCGGGCACCTGGTCGGCACGGTGGGCGGCATCGCGGAAAACCCAGTGCACCAGGCTGCGCGGCAGCTTGCGCCACCCCAGGGGCATGAACTCCTCCATCTCCGCCAGCAGCGTGGCCATCAGCCGGCGGCCCTCCTCGCTGGATTCGTAGAGGCGGCCGAGACGCTCGCTGACCGGCTCGACGTCGGCGAGCGTGAGAGGCCTGTCACGGCAGGCCTCGACGCCCATCAGATGGCCGAAGACGCTCCACGTGTAGAGGTGGGCGGCGCGCTCTTCCTCGGTCAGCACGACGCCCATGCGCTCCAGAGCCTCCCACGTCACCACCGAGAAGTCGAAGATGGTGGCCAGCAGCAGTTCCTGGTTGACCGGGGGCCCGTACCTCGCGGTGTCCCAGTGGTCGGCGTAGCGCTCGTCGACCACGGCGCGCACGAACGAGTGCAGGATGCGCAGCCCGATCGCCGTGGTGTGCCCGGGGCCGCCAGGACGCAGGCTGCCGGTCGCCCTCAGCCCCATCACGTCGATCAGCATCTGCCCCGTCTCGGCCACCCTCCGGGTGAGGCTGTGCGTGGCCAGGTTGGAGACGCCGGCCAGCACCTTGGCGCTGGACACCTCCACGTACGCCATCGGCAGGCACTTGCAGAACAGCGCGGACGACTGGTAGAGCCCGTAGTCGGCGAACACGGCCTGCCCCCTGGCCAGCAAGTCGGCGTCGTCGCCCCAGCCGGGCAAATCCTTGGCGAAGTCGATGGCGTCGAAGATCTCGGATGCGGGCGGCTCGCCCGAGGGCGCCCTCGCCTCCCGCTTGGCCTGCCCCAGCTCGGCGACCACGGCCTTGAGCAGTTCCAGCGGGCCGCTCCCCTCGGGCTGGGCCTCGAGATAGTCGGCGACCACCTTGTCGATGTCGGGATCCGCCTGCTGCCTCAGTTGCCGGAACCGTTCCTCCGGCCAGCGCTCGTCCTGTTCCGTCATATGCCCCGTACTCCAGATTCGGTCAGAGGCCGCCCCGTTTGCGCAGGGCGGCGACATCCAGCAGCGTGATGGTCCGGCCTTTGACGGCGATGAGATGGCGCGACACGAGCGACTGCAGCGCCCGGTTGACCGCCGGTCGCGACGCGCCGATCAGCGCTGCCAGGTCGGACTGGGTCAGCCCCGGCATCTCCACCACGCCGTCGGCGTGGCCGTGCTTGTCGGCCAGTTGCAGCAGCAGTTTCGCCAGCCGCCCGCCGAGGTCGAGGAAGGCCAGGTCGGCCGCCTGGTCGGTGAGCCTGCGCACCATGTGGCCGAGCATGCGCAGGAACTCGTCGGCCAGCCCGGGGTGCTCCCGCATGAGTTCCAGCAGCCGCGCCCTGGGCAGCGCGAACACCCACGCCGCCCGCGCCGTCACGATCGACGCCGAGCGCGGCGAGCCGTCCAGCAGCGCCATCTCGCCGAAGGTGTCGCCCCTGCCCAGCATGTTGAGCACGATCTCGTCGCCGTGCTCGGTGGTGAACACCACCTTCACCAGGCCGTCCAGCAGGACGTAGAGGGACTCTCCCGGGTCGCCCTGGTGGAAGATGATCTGCCCCGAGCGGTATCTCCGCGCCAGCCCCGCCTGAGCCGTGCTCCGGATGCCGCTCTCTCCGAGCACGCGGAACAAGGGGATCTCCGCCAGCACGGCGGCGATCGCCTCGGCGTCGTGGGGGAGATGCCCTTTCATGCAAGAACTTTAGGCCGCATTCCGCGCTTGGACAGGGAGCCGCCGCCGTTGCCTGGAATGTGACGAGGAACACAGCCGTACTGTGTCGTCCGGAACAGACCGGACAGATCACTCGACGCACGGTGGACCTGCCGGACGGGATCGGCCCCCCTAGTACCCGGACCGGCAGGGAGAAGACCGACATGCACGTGGAGACCATCGAGCGTCCCGGCACGGCCACGGCCGCGCTGGTGTCGGCCGCGCAGGAAGGCGACGCGGCGGCGTGGGAGCGGCTGGTCGAGGAGTTCAGCCCCATGCTCAGGGCGCGCATCCGCAGGTTCAGGCTCAGCCACGAGGACGCCCAGGACGTGCTCCAGACCACCTGGCTGCTGGCCTGGCAGAACCTGAAGAGCGTGACCGACGGCCAGCGGATGGCGGGCTGGCTGGCGACCATCGCCTTCCGCGAGTGTCTCAAGCTCACGAGGCGGACGAAGGAGATCTGCACGCCCGACCTCGATTCGCTGGGCAGCACGGACGACGTCGACAGGGAACTGGCCAGGATCTGGCTGGCGGGCACGCTGGCCGAGCTGGTCGAGGAGCTGCCGGCGGCGCAGCGGGTCCTGTTCAGAGCGCTCACGGAAACCTCCGAGCCCCACTACGTGGACGTGGCACGCAGGCTGGGCAGGCCGGTCGGGAGCATCGGGCCCACCCGAGCCCGCTGTTTCGCGAAGCTGCGCGGGCTGCTCCAGGCTCGGGAGATCACCCGCGACTTCCTTGACTGACTCACTTCGTGTCCGGGCCGAGCGGGATCGCCTCCAGGAACGGCTCGAAGTCGAAGTGCTCCATCTCGTACGCGTCGGGATCGGTCGCCGACGGATAGCGGTAGACCCTGCGCGGACGGCCGAGCCCCGGATCGCCGGCGAACATGTCGCTGACCGCCTGGGGGACCAGGCCGCGCTTCATCTCCTCCGCCAGGCCCTCGGAGATCTCCTTGGTGAACGGGGCGTCGTAGAGCGCGGAGACGTTCTGGTAGACGCGGAAATAGCTGACGATGAAGCGCATCCGGTCGCGGTAGGACACCCAGTCGGTGACGCCCGCCATGGACGCCTCCTGGTCCTCGGTGATGAACTCCTCGGCCAGCTTGCGTACCTTCTCGTTCCGGATCGGCGCCCACACCTCGGCCAGGTCGACGCCGGCGGGCGCGGTGAGCGGCCTGCCGACCTTGACGTCGCTGAGCGGCGTGCGCACCGCGAACATGTGGCGCGTGTAGAGGGAGGACCACGCCGACTCCAGCAGGCGCGTCAGCCACGGCTGGTCCTCGTGCCGCGCGCTGTAGAGCCGGAACCTGGGGAAGGGCCGCCGGGTCACCAGCGAGCGCAACGACCGCCACGACACCCGCGTCAGCCACCTGACGGGCCGGTAGAGCACGAGTTCGAGGGCCTTCTGCGCGCGTGCCTGCTCGTAGGCGGACAGCGCGATGTTGGCGCCCAGCACCAGCTCGGCCCGTGCCGCCGGATCGGTGGTCTCCCGGGCCTCGACCAGCAGCTGCGCGGCGTCCTTCAGGTAGCGTTCGTCGGCGTCGGCCAGCAGGTCGGTCAGGAACCGCGGCGGCGTCGGCGTCAGGCCGGACTCGGGGCTCACCCTGAGGTAGCGGTCGGGCGTCTCGTTCCACAGGTTGACCGCGAGGCTGGCCGTCTCCAGGAAGATGGCCCGGTTGGCCAGCGCCAGCCCGAGCCGGTAGCTGGGGCCGAGCAGGGTGAGCAGCGCGGCCCTGAACACCCGCATGAACCGCTGCGGCACTCCGAGCCGGCGGCCGGCGTCCTCGATGAACGGCGAGCCGGGGCTGAGGTCGAGGCTCTCCCCGACCGCCTTGGACGTCCAGGTGGCGTAGCAGTACCAGTTGGTGGTGTCCCTGCCGAGGTGCGCGGCCAGGTCACCGGCGACGCGGTGGTAGCTGTGGGCGATGACCATCGCTTCGAGCGCCGGGCTCCGGTCCTTGTAGGACGCGATGCGCAGCACGTCGTCCGCGGTCATCGGAGTGTCGGACATGGGGTCTCCCGTGTTGCTGGTCCCGTCGCCTCGAAGAGCGCGCTCCAGCGGCGTCGGATACGGTCGGCGGCCGGCTCTGCCCCGTGGCCGCCAGCCAGGAGCGTAGGAGCCGCCGCTTGCGACGGGCTTGCAGACGAATCGTCGATCCGCCGCCCCGGGCGGCACTCCCGGGGCGGCGCTCTCAGTCCAGCACCACGATCTTGCTGAGCACGACGTACCCGCCGAGCGCCCCCGCGCCGCCGGCGGCGGTCGCCGTGGTGAGGTTGACCACGAGGTCATAGGTGCCGGCGCTGAGCCGGCCGCGCATCGGGACGGAAGCGGTGTACCGGCCCGAGCCAGGGGTGAAGGTCAACTCCATGGGCGGAGAGGGGTGCCGTGACTCACCACCTCCCGGCCGGTCGGTGATGATCTCCAGCTTCCAGCAGCCCGTCAGCCAGTCGACCAGCTCACCGGTGACCTCCCAGCTCACGTCCACGGTCCAGCCCTCGCCCCGCCGCACGACCTTCGTGGGTTGAGCACCCGGATCGACCACCTGACCATGCAGGGTCCCGGCCAGCTGCTCGGCCGGCACCTTCATCACGTGGAATTCTCCGGTCGCCATGTCGCCCTCCTCTCCGCGGGGCGGTGCCCCGTGCGAAGGTGCAGAGCGCCGGTGATGGCGGGGAAATACGCACCCGTCCGGTGGTGGATGACGGACTTCCGGCCGTCCGTCTAGCGCAGGCGGACCGCGTCGGGGCCCAGCTCGGTGACGTCGCCGACGCCCAGCAGTTGCAGGGTGCGTACGAGCTCGGCGTGCAGCAGGTCGAGCACCCGGCGCACGCCCGGTTCGCCGCCCGCCATCAGCCCGTAGAGGTAGGCGCGGCCGATGAAGCAGGCCTTCGCGCCCAGCCCGACCGCGGCGGCCACGTCGGCGCCCGTGCGGACGCCCCCGTCGAGAAAGACCTCGGTGCGGTCGCCGACGGCGGCCACCACCTCGGGCAGCAGCTCCAGCGGCGTGGGGGCGCGGTCGAGCTGCCGCCCGCCGTGGTTGGACACGACGATCCCGTCGACCCCCACCGCGGCCAGCTCCTTGGCGTCGTCGACCCGCTGCACACCCTTGACCAGCAGCCTGCCCCGCCACGCCGACCGGATCCAGCCGAGGTCTTTGATCGTCACCGAGGGGTCGAACATCAGGTTCGTGATCCCCGCCAGGTCGTCGGGCGCGCCGTCCACGGTGGCGAACCTGAGCGGCTCGCTGGTCAGGAAGTCGAACCACCACGCCGGGTGCCGCACCGCCTGGAGCACGCTCCGCCAGCGCAGGGACGGCGGGACGGTCAGGCCGTGCCGCACGTCGCGCAGCCGGGCCCCCGCCACGGGCACGTCCACGGTCACCACCAGCACGTCCATGCCCGCCTCCCGCGCCAGGGACAGGACGTCCAGGTTGCGGGCGCGGTCGCGGACGACGTACAGCTGGAACCAGTTCCACCCGCCGGGGGCCGCGGCGGCCACGTCGCCGGCGCTGGTGGTGCCCATGGTGGACAGCGTGTACGGGACGCCCGCGCGTTCGGCGGCCCGCGCCACCGCCGGCTCGCCCTCGCGATGCATCATGCGGGTGAAGCCGGTGGGGCCGAGCACGACCGGCATCGCGATCCGCCGCCCCAGGATCTCGACCGCGGTCGTGGCCTCGGCGACGTCGCGCAGCACGCGGGGACCGAACTCCACCCGCTCGAACGCCTCCAGCGCCCTGGCCATCGACCGCTCGCCCTCGGCCGCGCCGTCGACGTAGTCGAACACCATCCGCGGAGCCCGCCGCCTGGCCAGCAGCCGCAGGCCGGCCACGTCGGCGGCGCCCGCGATGCGCTGCGCCGCGGACCAGCGGGGCCGGCCGGGCATGACGGCGCGCAGCTCCCGCCGGCGGGGCAGGCGCCGAGGCTGCTTCGGTGTGGCGTCGATGACCAGGACGTTACCAAACGATCCTGGACGAACCGCGTACGGTGGGATGGTGATCGACCACTGGACCGCGCTCGCGGGCGGCTCGCCCGCGAGCCTCGCCACCGGGGCGGAGCTGGTCGCCCGCTGGTCGGAGCCGCACCGCCGCTACCACACCCTCGGTCACCTGGCCGCCGTGCTCGCGGCCGCCGGCCGGCTGGCCGGCGACGCGGACGATCCCGCGGCGGTGCTGCTGGCCGCCTGGTTCCACGACGCCGTCTACGACGGCAGGCCGGGCTGGGACGAGGAGCGCAGCGCCCAGCTCGCGCAGTCGAGGCTGCCCAGGTGCGGCGTGCCCGCCGGCCGCGTCGCCGAGGTGGCCAGGCTGGTACGCCTGACGGCCGCCCACGACACGCCGGCCGACGGCGACCGCGACGGCGCCGTCCTGTGCGACGCCGACCTCGCCGTCCTCGGCGGCCCGGATTACGCCGGCTACGCCGCGGCCGTGCGCGAGGAGTACGCCCACGTGCCCGACGACCTGTTCGCCAAGGGGCGCTCCGAGGTGCTGCGCCGGCTGCTGGCCGGGCCCTCCCTCTACCGCACGGCGCGGGCGCGCGAGTGGTGGGAGGAGGCCGCCCGCGCCAACCTGGCCGCCGAGCTATCGGCGCTTGCGGCGGCGCAGGCCGGCGGCGACGAGCCGCTGTAGCAGCTCGCGGGAGCCGACCGCCTGGGCGCCCAGGGACACCGCGCGGGCGTGCACGGTCTCCGGCACGTCGTAGTGGTCACGGTCGAACGCCCGCTCCGGCACCCCGAGCCGCAGCGCGAAGTCGTGCAGCTCCCGCAGCGAGCTGTCGCTGACCAGGTGCGACCACATGAGGCCGCGCGGCCCCGGCCAGTTGGGCGGGTCGATGAGGACGGTCACGACCCTCAAGAATAGAAGGACGCCGGGGCCAGGCCCCGACCGGGCGGGCTTGGACGCTGAGGCGATGGGCCGCCGGGTCAGCGCCGGACGGGCACGACCCGGGGCCGCCAGGTCGGCCCGCCGCCTCAGCGCCGGACGGGCAGGACCCGGCCGCGCACGGCCAGTTCGCCCAGGTCGGGCAGCACGATCTCGGCGCCGTGCACGTGGAGCTCGGCCGCGCCGCCGCCGTCCCTGGCGACCGCGATCACCAGCCCGAAGCCGCCTTTCCTGCCCGCCTCGACGCCGGGCAGCGCGGACTCGACCACCGCGGCCTTGGCGGCGGGGAGGTCGAGGCGGCGTACGGCCTCAAGGAACAGGGCGGGGTCGGGCTTGCCCGGCAGGTTCATCAGGGCCGCGTCGTTGCCGTCGACCAGCAGGTCGAACAGGTGCGTGACGCCCGCCGCGGTCACCAGCCTGCGGCCGTGCAGGCTGGCCGACACGGCCGCCGTACGCGCTCCCCGCCGCCGCAGCTCGTGCAGCAGCGCGACCGTGGACGGGAAGGCGGCCACGCCGTATTTGTCCACCTGGGCCATGAAGATCTGGTCCTTGGCCAGGCCGAGCCCGTGCACGGTCGGCGCGCCGGGCTCGTCGTCGGGCGCGCCCTCAGGCACCGCGATGCCGCGCGCGGCCAGGAAGGTGCGGATGCCGTCGAGCCGGGGGCGCCCGTCGACGTGGCGGAGGTAGTCGTCGCGGATGTCGAAGGGCGCCGAGCGGCCGCGCAGGAAGGCGTCGAAGACGTGCTTCCAGGCGGCCGCGTGCCCCCGGGCGGTGTCGGTCACCACGCCGTCGGTGTCGAACACGACGGCGCTGATCACGCCCAGGTCGATGACGGGCTCGTTCGCGCTGCGCTCGTTCACAGTGCGAACGTAACCGCTCTACCAGGCGACGGGTAGCTCTTTCACGCCGTACACGATGGCGAGTTCCCTGAACGGCACCTCGCCCGCCACGCGCAGGCCGGGGAAGCGGCGCAGCAGCGCGGGGAAGGCGATGCGCATCTCCATCTGCGCCAGCGGCGCGCCGATGCAGCGGTGGATGCCGTGGCCGAACGCCATGTGCGAGCCCGCGACGTCGCGGCCGGGCCGGACGACGTCGATGTCGTCGCCCAGGCCGGGGTCGCGGTTGGCGCCGGTCAGCGAGCAGAGCACCATCTCGCCCTTCTTGATCGGCACGCCGTGCAGCTCCATGTCGTCGCGGGCGAACCGCGGGAAGGCGACCTGCACGACCGTCATGTAGCGCAGCAGCTCCTCGACGACGTCGTTGATGTAGCCGTCGACCTCGCGCACCTTGGCGGCCTGCTCGGGATTGCGCAGCAGCCACAGGGTGCCGAGCGCGAGCATGCTGGTGCTGGTGTCGTGGCCGCCGGTCAGCAGGCCGTCGGCCATGCTGGCGAGAGTGCGGTCGTCGAGCTCGTCGCCGTGGTCGCGCAGCAACTGCCCGAGCAGCCCTTCGCCCGGCTGCCGGCGCTCCCTGGCCACGAGGTCCGTGAGGTACGCCATCGCGTCGTTGATCGCCTGCAGGGACGCCTCGGGACCGGCGGTGAAGTCGAAGCGGTCCTTGCTGAGCTTCACGAAGTCGGCGCGCTCGTCGTACGGGACGCCGAGCAGCTCGCACACGACGAGGGACGGGATCGGCAGCGCGAACTCCTCGACCAGGTCGACCGGCATGCTCTCGGCGCCCTTGGCCTCGATGCGGTCGAGGGCCTCCTCGACCATGGCCTCGATCCGCGGCTCCAGCCTGCGCAGCCGCCGCACGGTGAACTCGGGCGTCAGGAACTTGCGCAGCCGGGTGTGCTCGGGTGGGTCGCGGAACCCGAGGCCGCCCGGGTCCTCCTGGTTGGACCCGAGCCCGATGACATTGGCGAAGTCGTTGCTGAAGCGTTCGTGGTCGCCGAGGACACCGCGCACGTCCTCCCAGCGGGTGACCAGGTAAACGGTCTGACCGCCGGGGATCTCCATCGGGAAGACGGGGTGCTCGGCCCGGATGCGGCCGAGCTCACCTACGGGATCGAACCCGTCACGCATGAACTGGACGAGAGGGAACTCGTTGTCTGCCATCGATATCCGTCCTGCTGGGATGCATCACACCATGTCGGGATAAACCCCTCCATAGATGGTCCCATCCGGAAAGGCGACTGATGCCCTACCAAAGGAGGAATTTGTTCTCGACCCGGTGGAGTTCGTCCCCACCCTACGGCTCCGCCCGCGGACGGGCCCGCTGCTCCCGGAGCTCACCTTATGTGACCGCCGGGTTACCCGATCATGGCTGGACGGGCCGTCCGGACGGTGGCAGCGAGAGGGCCGCCGGGGGTGTCCCCGGTCGCCTCGAACCGGTTTTCCGGAGTCGATCAAGCGTCGGAACTGGGGTGAAAGCTGGGCAAAATGGGGCCGCAGATGCCGTTTGGCGTACAAGATGGCGACATTCTGCGATGATCTCGTCGCATAGAGCCGGAGTTAGAGCCCCCACGGATAGTGACTGATGCCGACATTCGAGGACATAACAGCCTTCGTCACAGAGAAGCCGCTCGCCACCGCTGTCATCGCGCTGCTCAGCCTGGCCGGGCTCGCGCTGGCGTTCCTGGTCATCAGGGTCGTCTGGCGTGCGGCCGCCTGGTTGTTCGCCCGATACGTGGCCCCGCGTCCCGTCGAGGACGTGTTGACCATCGTGGCCGCGTCCATCGCCACAGGCGTGTCGGCGCAGGGCATGTGGCGCTTCTCCGGCGACGTGCTGGGGCTCGACGGGCCGCTGCGGCTGTTGCTGTTCGCGTTCATCGAGGTCGCGATCATCACCTCCGCCGTGCGCGCCCGCCGCAACATGCGCGAGAACTTCTCCGCCGGGATCGACGGCATCGCCGTCTGGGCGCTGACCTGCCTGACCGCCGTCCTGTCCAGCATGGACGCGCGCAGCGCGCCCGAGGCGCTGTTCAGGCTGGCCGCCCCGCTGGTGGCCGCCTGGCTGTGGGAGCGCGGCATGGCCATCGAACGCCACCGCATCCGCGGCACCGGCCGCATCAACTGGCGGCTGACGCCCGAGCGGCTGATGGTCAGGATGGGCCTGGCCGAGGTCAGCGACCGTACGGCCAGCGAGGTCGACGCCCACCGCAGGCTGACCCGCGTCGCGCTGGCCGCCAAGCGGGCCAAGGCGTTGCGCGAGGGAGGGGCGTCCGAGCGGAAGATACGCGGCGCGCTGAGCAAGCTCGACAAGGCCATGGACCAGGCCGTCGAGCACACCGGGCTGGCCGTGGACCAGAGCCGCCAGGAGGCCCTGCTGGCCCAGATCGCCGCCCTCTACAACACCTCCGCCCTCATCGACGCCGACCCCCGCGTCCCCTGGGAGCCGCAGGCCGACCACCAGCCGGTGCCCGCCCGCCCCGCCCTGCCGCCCGCGCTGGCCGAGCTCGTCGAGGACGAGGACGAGGACGTCGAGGTGCTCGACGCCACCCCGCAGGTGGTCAGTACGGCCGAGCGGGCCGCCCTGATGCGGGCCGCGCGCGACTACTGGGACCGGCAGATCGCCAAGGGCATCGTGCCGCGCACCGTCGACATCGCCCAGGAGATCGGCATCTCGCTGGCCACGGCGCGCGAGTATCGTGCTCTCTGGAAGCTGGAGCCGCAGGCACACGCCCTCATCGAGGCTCTGTACCACCAGCACGGCATCGTCGACACGGGCGCCTTCCCCGCGCTGGGGGCCGACGGGAGGGTGCTGACGAAGTCCTGAGGCGTCGTTGGAGGAGCACCGTTGCGGGAGCGCACGCTCGAACGTGTCAGGAAACTCCTGGCCAAGGCCGAACGCACCGACAACGAGCACGAACGGGCGACGTTCATGGCGGCCGCGTCGGCGCTCATGGCCAGGCACGGCATCGACGCGCTCCCTCCCGCGGGCACCCGCCAGACGCCCGGCGACCGCATCGTCTCCCTGCCCCACCCGTGGGCCAGGGAGAAGGCCCGCCTCGTCAGCCTGGTCGCCCAGGCGGTGCGGTGCCGGCCCCTGCTCATCGGGCGGGGTGAGGGCGGGCAGCGGGTGCACGTGTTCGGCTTCGCCGCCGACCTCGAACGCGCCGACCTGCTGGCCACCTCGCTGCTGCTGCAGATGGCCTCGGGGCTCGCCCGCGTACGGCTCCCCGAGGGGGTCACGGCCGTGCGAGCCTACCGGCGGTCGTGGTTGCTCGGGTTCACCGACGAGGTGTACCGGCTGCTGTGCGAGGCCGAGTCCCGCGCCGAGGCCGAGTCCGCCGGCACCGGGACGGCGGTGGTGCTGGCCGACCGCAGGGCCGAGGTGGAGCGGGTGGTGGCGGCCCGCTACCCGGACATCCGGATGAGCGTGCCCAGGACGAGCGGCACCGGCTACCGCGACGGGGTCGCCGCGGGCCGCCGCGCGGACATCGGCCGCACCGGCATGAGCACCGCCACCGCCCCCGAGCTCGCCCGCTGACCCGTTCCCCGGGGGTAAGCCCTTTCCGGAGAGATCTGATTGGACGGGCTCCGTCTGCCAGTGACGCGGCGGGTGCGCTCGTCCGGGACCCGGGCCGCGCACCCGCCCGGCACGGTCAGCCGAGGGCCGACGAGACCAGGGAGCGGGCCTCCTCCTGGACCTTGGCCAGATGGTCGGCCCCGCGGAAGGACTCGGCGTAGATCTTGTAGACGTCCTCGGTCCCGGAGGGGCGGGCCGCGAACCAGGCGCTCTCGGTCGCCACCTTCACCCCGCCGAGCGCCGCGCCGTTGCCGGGCGCCGACGTCTGCACCGCCGTGATCGGCTCGCCCGCCAGCGACGAGGCCGTCACCTGCTCGGCGGAGAGCTTCCCGAGCACGGCCTTCTCCTCGCGCGTCGCGGGAGCGTCCACGCGGGCGTACGCGGGCTCGCCGAACCGCTCGACCAGCTCCCTGTAGTGGGCGCTCGGCGATCGGCCGGTGACGGCGAGGATCTCGGAGGCCAGCAGCGCCAGGATGAGGCCGTCCTTGTCGGTGGACCAGACGGATCCGTCGCGCCGCAGGAACGACGCCCCCGCGCTCTCCTCGCCACCGAACCCCAGCGACCCGTCGAGCAGCCCGGACACGAACCACTTGAAGCCCACCGGGACCTCGTAGAGCCGCCGCCCCAGCGACTGCGCGACGCGGTCGATGACGCCGCTGCTGACCATGGTCTTGCCGACCCCGGCGTCGGCCGGCCAGCCGTCGCGGTGCGTGTAGAGGTAGGAGATGGCGACGGCGAGGTAGTGGTTGGGGTTCATGAGGCCGTCGGAGGTGACGATGCCGTGCCGGTCCGCGTCGGCGTCGTTGCCGGTGGAGATGTCGTACTTCTCACGATTGGCGATCAGCGACGCCATCGCGTACGGCGACGAGCAGTCCATCCGGATCTTGCCGTCCCAGTCGAGCGTCATGAACCGCCAGGTCGGATCGACCAGGGGGTTGACCACCGTCAGGTCGAGGCGGTGCCGCTCGGCGATCTCCTCCCAGTAGGCCACGCTCGCCCCGCCCAGCGGGTCGGCCCCGATCCGCACCCCGGCCGCCCTGATCGCGTCGAGGTCGAGCACGGACGGCAGGTCGCCGACGTACGTCCCGAGGAAGTCGTAACGCTCCGCCATGTCCAGCGCCCTGGGGTAGGGGATCCGCGCCACGCCCTCCATCCCCGCGGCCAGCAGCCGGTTGGCGCGGTCCTGGATCCACGTGGTGGCGTCGGTGTCGGCGGGGCCGCCGTGCGGCGGGTTGTACTTGAAGCCGCCGTCGCCCGGCGGGTTGTGCGACGGCGTGATCACCACGCCGTCGGCGAGCCCCGACGTGCGCCCCCGGTTGTGCCGGAGGACGGCGTGTGACACGGCGGGGGTCGGCGTGTAGCCGTCGCGCGTGTCGATCAGGACCGTGACGTCGTTGGCCGCCAGCACCTCCAGCGCCGACACCCGGGCGGGCTCCGACAGCGCGTGCGTGTCGATGCCGAGGAACAACGGCCCGTCCGTGCCCTGCATGCGCCGGTATTCGCAGATGGCCTGGCTCGTGGCGAGGATGTGGTCCTCGTTGAACGCCGCGTCGAACGCCGAACCCCGGTGCCCCGAGGTGCCGAACGCCACCCGCTGCTCCACCTCGTCAGGGTCGGGGCGGAGCACGTAGTAGGACGTCACCAGCCGGGCGACGTCGACGAGGTCGGCTGGTCGGGCGGGCTTTCCCGCGCGTTCGTGCGTCATGTTGGCCACTTTACAAATCCGGTCCGGCACGGCGGATTCCCCCCGCCGGGGAGGGGAGATAGATTCGCGTCAGTCACCAGAACGGAGTTCTGTTCTTATGCGATACGGCTTCTTCCTGTCCGAGCGGAACGTGGACGACCCCATCGGCGACCTGCGCGACCAGATCGCCGGGGCGGCCCGGGACGGCTTCACCTCGGCCTGGTTGTCCAACATCTTCGGCCTCGACGCCCTCACCGCCCTGGCCGCAGCCGGCTGCCAGGTGCCCGGCATCGAGCTCGGCACCGCCGTCGTGCCGACCTACCCGCGCCACCCGGCCGCGCTCGCCCAGCAGGCCATGACCGTCAACGCCGCGCTCGGCGGGCGCCTCGCCCTCGGCATCGGCCTGTCGCACAAGGTCGTCATCGAGGACATGTACGGCTACAGCTTCGACCGGCCAGGCCGCCACATGAAGGAATACCTCGACATTCTCATCCCGGCGAGCAGGGGAGAGCAGGTCAGGTACGAGGGCGAGACGCTCAAGGCCGACATCCGGCTCGGCACCCCCGGCGCCGGATTCCCCGTGCTGGTCGCCGCGCTCGGCCCCCGGATGCTCAGGCTCGCCGGCACCGTGGCCGACGGCACCGTGCTCTGGATGACCGGCCCCAAGACGATCGCCGAGCACATCGCGCCCACCATCAAGGCGGCCGCCGCCGAAGCGGGCCGCGAGCCGCCCAGGATCGTCTGCGCGCTGCCCGTCTGCGTGACCGACGACCCCGCCGCCGCGGTCGCGCGTGCCAACGAGATCTTCGAGACGTACGGGCGGCTCCCGTCCTACCGTGCGATGCTCGACAGGGAGGGCGCGGCCACCCCGGGCGAGGTGGCGATCGTCGGCGACGAGGACACGGTGCTGGCCAGGCTCGACGAGCTCAAGCAGGCCGGTGTGACCGATTTCGTGGGCTCCGCGTACTCCGGCAGGGAACGTACCCTGAACCTCCTGATCGGCGCGGCGAAGGGTTGATCAGGAGACATCTCAATAAACTCCGACAAGGTGAAGCGCTTGCTCCTGGGCATAGATGTGTCGAACTGGCAGGGCACCGTCGACTGGGCCGACCACGCGGAGACCGGCGTGTCCTTCGCCTTCGCCAAGGCCACCGAGGGCGGTGACTACGTCGACAAGTGGTTCGCGCGCAACTGGAACGGCATGCGGGAGAGCTGGATCGTCTGCGGCGCATACCACTTCGCCCGGCCCAAGGGCGACCCCATCGAGCAGGCGCGGCACTTCCTGCGCACCATCGGGCGGGCGGGCGGGCTGCGCCGCGGGGACCTGGTCGCGCTCGACCTGGAGACCAGCGACGGCGCGCGCCCCGAGCGGGTCGCCCGCTTCGCGCGCCGCTGGTGCCACCACGTCGAGCGGCACGGCGGCGTGCGGCCGTTCATCTACACCTTCCACGCCTTCGCCAACGGAGGACACTGCGCGGGCCTGGCCGAATATCCGCTGTGGATCGCGAGCCCGGCGAAGCCGCGCGGCCGGCCCGACGTGCCGCGTCCCTGGGCCGACTGGACCATCCACCAGTACTCCAACAGCCCGATCGACCGCAACATCTTCCACGGCACCCGCAAGGAGCTGACGAGGCTGGGGTATCGCCCGCGCCGCCACTGACCCGCCGCCGCTCCGCCCCGAAGATCGTCCGGGGCGCGGGCACGGTGGCCGGGGACGCCTATCACCCGCGATAGCATCGGTGAACACCATCGAACCAGCCTCGGTGCCGGGCATCGAGCGCGATCCCTGAGGAGTCACCGTGTCAGCCGAGCTACGCATCACCCTCGCCGGAGCCGAGCGTGTGGTCGCGGCCGGCACGACGGCCGGGCAGGCCCTCGAGGCCGACGGCCGCACGGTCATCGCGGCCAGGGTCAACGGGGAGGCGCGCGACCTGGCCCACCCCCTGGAGCAGGGCGACGCGGTCGAGCCGATCGAGATCTCCAGCGAGGAGGGCCGGGCGATCGTCCGCCACTCCACCGCCCACGTCATGGCCCAGGCCGTGCAGGAGCTCTTCCCCGAGGCCAAGCTGGGCATCGGCCCCCCCGTCGACAACGGCTTCTACTACGACTTCGACGTCGAGCAGGCGTTCCACCCCGACGATCTCAAGCGCATCGAGAAGCGCATGCGCGAGATCGTCAAGCAGGGGCAGCTGTTCTCCCGCCGGGCCGTCTCCGACGACGAGGCGCGCGAGGAACTCGCGGGCGAGCCGTACAAACTGGAGCTGATCGGGCTCAAGGGCGGGGCCGAGGACGAAGAGTCGGTCGAGGTGGGCGCGGGACAGCTCACCATCTACGACAACCTCGACCCCAAGACCGGCGAGCGGGCGTGGAAAGACCTGTGCCGCGGCCCTCACGTGCCGTCCACCCGCTCGATCCCCGCGTTCAAGCTCATGCGCTCCGGCGGCGCCTACTGGCGGGGCAGCGAGAAGAACCCGCAGCTCCAGCGCATCTACGGCACCGCGTGGGAGTCGCGCGACAAGCAGGACGACTACCTCAAGCTGCTGGAGGAGGCCGAGAAGCGCGACCACCGCAAGCTCGGCGCCGAGCTCGACCTGTTCAGCTTCCCGCCCGAGCTGGGCAGCGGCCTGCCGGTCTTCCATCCCAAGGGCGGGATCATCCGCAAGGAGATGGAAGACTACATGCGCCGGCGGCAGGGCGAGGCGGGCTACGAGTTCGTCAACACCCCGCACATCACCAAGTCGACGCTGTTCGAGACCTCCGGTCACCTGCCGTGGTATGCCGAGGACATGTTCCCGCCCTTCGAGCTGGAGGGCATCGATTATCGCGTCAAGCCGATGAACTGCCCGATGCACAACCTGATCTTCCGGGCGCGCGGGCGCTCCTACCGCGAGCTGCCGCTGCGGCTGTGCGAGTTCGGCTCGGTCTACCGCTACGAGAAGTCGGGCGTGGTCCACGGCCTGACCCGGGTGCGCGGCATGACGCAGGACGACTCCCACATCTACTGCACCCGCGAGCAGATGGCCGGCGAGATCAAGAGCCTGCTCACCTTCGTGCTCAGCGTGCTGCGCGACTTCGGCCTGTCGGAGTTCTACCTGGAGCTGTCCACCCGCGACGACTCCGACAAGTTCATCGGCGACCCCGCCGACTGGGACGAAGCGACCGAGGCGCTGCGCCAGACGGCCGAGGAGTCGGGCCTCGAACTGGTCGACGACCCGGGCGGCGCGGCCTTCTACGGCCCGAAGATCTCGGTGCAGGCCAAGGACGCGATCGGCCGCACCTGGCAGCTGTCCACCATCCAGCTCGACCTCAACCAGCCCAAGCGCTTCGAGCTCGAATACCAGGCCGCCGACGGCAGCCGCCAGACGCCCGTCATGATCCACCGGGCGCTGTTCGGCTCGATCGAGCGGTTCCTCGGCGTCCTCACCGAGCACTACGCCGGCGCGTTCCCGCCCTGGCTGGCCCCGGTCCAGGTGGCCGGCATCCCGATCGCCGACGCCCACGTGCCCTACCTCCAGGACGTCGCCAAGCGGCTGAAGGAGCGGGGCATCAGGGTCGAGGTCGACGCGTCCGACGACCGCATGCAGAAGAAGATCCGCAACGCGCAGAAGGCCAAGGTGCCCTTCATGCTGCTGGCCGGCGACGACGACATCTCGGGCGGCGCGGTGTCGTTCCGCTACCGCAGCGGCGAGCAGAAGAACGGCGTCCCCATCGACGAGGCGATCGCCGAGATCGTCGACGCCGTGGAGCGCCGGGTCCAGGTCTGACCCCGCACACGCGGTGAGGCGACCCCCGCACCCGGGCGCCGCCTCACCGCCCTTCCCGGCCCGCGCTGCCGGACGTGCTCTGCCGGACGCGCCCTGCCGGCCATGTCACCGACCGGCGCGGTCACCGAGTCGGCGCAGCCGGGAAGCCGGCGTGGCCACCTCGCCGGCAGGGGTCAGGCGCACGGAGACGGCGTGTCCACCGTGAGGATCAGGGGCACGGAGGCGCGGGGGCGAGCGGGGTCAGCGGGGGAAGAGGCGGAAGGAGACGGCGGGGCGGCCGCCGAAGCGTCCGGCCGTCTCCGTGGCGAAGCCCTCGATGAGGTTGCGGGCGTAGGTTTGGGGGTCTTCGGTGGTGAGGGCCTCGATGTAGGCGCGGTGCTCGACGAGCGAGCGCACGCCGCGTTCCAGGCCGGACGTGACGTCCACGGCGTGGGTGGGAGAATTGGATCCGGCCACGGCGACCCAGCGGACGCCGTCCCACGGCTCCGCCTCCGTATCAGGAAAAATCCACCGATTTCCGGCGTCACCGGCTGCGTCGAGCACGGCCCGGCCCACCGCACGATGATCGGGACTGTTCCAGTACGTGCCGTTCCAGGTGTCGTCCGGGTTCAGCGTGACCACGAGCTCAGGACGGTGCCTGCGGATGACGGCGGCCAGATCCTTCCTGAGCGCGGTACCGTACTCGATCACCCCGTCGGCGTGGCCGAGGAACTCCACGTTCGTCACGCCGACGACGGCCGCGCTGGCCCGCTGCTCACGCTCGCGCACGGCGGCCGACTTGACGGGTTCGAGCGTGTCGATGCCCGCCTCTCCCTTCGTGGCGAGCACGTAGGAGACTTCGCGGCCCGCGTCGGTCCAGGTGGCCACGGCCGACGCGCAGCCGTACTCCAGGTCGTCGGGATGGGCCACGATCGCCAGGGCCCGCTGCCAGTCTCCGGGCATGGGTTCGAGCTGAGAGGTCATGAGTGACATCCTGGCAAACCTGCCGGCGGGTCGCGCGTGCTTCGGGCCCCCGCCCGCGGGCGGTGCTCGGGTCCGTACCGGGGGAGCACCCTGAATGTTCCTGGTCCTATGCTGCTAGGTATGCACGATCAGGCAGGGGCAGGGGATCCGGACAACTTCGAACGTCTGTGGACCCCGCATCGCATGGCCTACATCAAGGGGGAGAACAAACCGACGGGCACCGGCCCCGGCGACGGGTGCCCGTTCGACGCGATCCCCAAGATGAGCGACGAGGAGGGCCTGATCGTCGCCAGGGGCGACACCGTCTACGCGGTGCTCAACCTCTATCCGTACAACTCGGGGCACCTGATGGTGGTGCCCTACCGCCACGTGGCCGACTACGCGGAGTTGCAGCCCGCCGAGCTGGTGGAGCTGGGGCAGTTCACCCAGAAGTCGCTGGGGGCGCTGCGCAAGGCCAGCGGCGCTCAGGGCTTCAACGTCGGCATGAACCTCGGCCAGGTCGCCGGCGCCGGCATCGCCGCGCACCTGCACCAGCACGTGGTGCCCCGGTGGGGCGGCGACACGAACTTCATGCCGGTCGTCGGCCAGACCAAGGTCCTCCCGCAGCTGTTGCGCGACACGCGGCGGTTGCTCGCCGACGCCTGGGACTGACCCGGTCGCTGCCCACGGCTCACCTTCGCGCGCCCGCCAGCTCTTCCAGAGCGCCTCCGGCGGACGCGGACGCGCGTAGCACGCCGATGCCGGTGGCCAGCAGCAGCGGCACGGCCAGCGCCAGCGCCATGGACAACACGGCCGCACCGGAGTCGTTGACGAGCATGCCGAGCACGCCGCTGACGAGCGTGCCGATCAGCCCGGCGCGCAGGGCGGGGGAGTGCTCGAACGCGGCCGGCACCACGCCGGCCGAGGCCTGCTCGGGCCGCAGGATCGCGTAGACGAGGAAGGCGACGGCCGCGAGCACGATCGGCATGAGGTTGGGGCTGAGCAGGGTGCCCAGCATGGCCTGCAGCTTGCGGAAGATGACGTCGAACGCCTCTCCGGTCAGCACCTGGCCGACGAACCTGCCCAGATGCGTCTGCTGATCAGGCGGCCGCAGGTAGTTGAGCCAGGCGAACGTCATCACGATCACCCCGCCCGCCACGCAGAACGTGCCCAGCTTCACCAGCGAGACGCGTTTGCCCGCCAGGACGAGGGCGGTCACCGCGATGCCGGGCACGAACGCGATCACGCCGCCGAAGTCGCTGCCCATGCCCGACCCGCCGAGCACCATCGCGAACGTGCCGAGCAGCACGATCGCGGCCACGCCCGCCCGGCCCGGCCAGCGGTGCGCGATGACCGTGGCGGTCAGCAGCGTGCCGGTCGCGAGCAGCGCGAACGGGATGTTGCCGAGCCCGTAGTAGCGGGCGCCGACGTCGGCGCTGTAGCCCATGACGCTGTTGACCTGCAGGGTCGTGCCGGTCAGCAGGTCGCCGACGAGCGTCAGGGCCGTGGCGCCGGCCACGACGGCGAGCGGGCCGAGCGGCGCCCGCCGCCACGGCCCCGCGAACGCCAGAGCGGTGATGGCCGCCGTCCATGCGAGCACCCCGGCGACCATCTGCGGCACACTCGACCACGGCAGCAGGTTGACCAGGAAGCTGGCGGCGGGCACGGCGGCCAGGGCGGCGCCCGCGACGCGTACGGGCACGAGGCCCTTGCGGCGGCGCAGCAGCAGGAACGCGATCAGGTAGAACAGCACCTGCAGCACCGCCATGACGGTGAAGTAGACGCCCTTCACCGAGCGCACGGCCTGCGCGTCGGCGTCGGCGTCACGCAGCCGGTCGACCGTCGCACCCTGGCCGCCGACCTGCAGCGGACCGCCCACGACCGTGGCCGGCACCGGCACGCCCAGCTTGGTCAGCACGGTGGCGGTCAGGTCAGGCGTGATCGAGAGGTCCTCGCGGCGCGTTGAGGTCGCGCCGAGCAGGTGGCCCGCCGCTCCGGGCTCGCGCAGCGCGGTCACCCGCAGGTGCGGCACGGAGCCGTGGTCGGACAGCCCCGCGAGCACCACCGTGGTGTCCGCGGGCAGGACCGACAGCAGCGCGCCCGCCTTGGCGTCGGCCAGGCGCAGCGCGTCGCGGCGCTCGGTGGCGCTGAGCTGGTCGGGCACCCTGGGCAGCCGGCCGCTCGTGAGGTAGGGGAGGACGAGGTCGTCCACGTCCATGGCGATCATCCGGCACTTCTCCAGGTCGGCGGTCTTCACCTGGAGCGGTGAGGAGTGGTAGTGGCGCACCGCGCCCTGCCGGTCGGCCAGCCCCAGGGCGGCGCCCGGGCCGATGGCGATCGAGCACTGGCCGGCGGCTTTCAGCGACTCGCCAAGGACGCCCGCGTTGCGCTGGCCGGCCACGTCGATGAGGTAACGGTAGTGGGGGATGACGGCGCCCGCGCCCTGCGGCTCGGGCGTGGGGGGCGCGCCGCAGCGGTAGCCGACGGCCGATCTGGTGCCCGCCGACACGGTCAGCCACGCATCGTAGGGGCAGGTCACGGTGCCGACCGTGCGGATCGACATGGAGCCGATCGCGCTCGCCCCGGCCAGCTCCCACAGGTTGGGGGTGTCGGCCTGCGTGAGGTCGTTCCAGTGCAGGCCTGACACGCCGATGAGGGCCACCCGGCCGGCGTCGTCGTCGGCCCGTGCAGCCCCGGTGAACAGCCCCAGCCCCGCCAGCACCTGAACGGCCAGCACGGCCAGCACCACTAGCGCGCGCCTCACCCGAGAACCTCCCGCGGTCGATGTTCCGTGGCACGGCCAGATCAGCTCACGTTCCGGCGCCACCGGACCCGACTACCCTCTCACGCGGCGGGTGTGCTCGGTGCGATCCCGGCCCGTCCGGCGCGGGCGTCGCGGCCCTCCGTCTCATCACGTGCCCGGCCCTCCCTCCACCGGGTGTGACGCTCCCCTTCTCCTTCCCCGTCCGGGCGCGAACTCCCACGTCATGCATGAGGACCCGCCGCGATGCCGTGCGGCGGGTCCTCATGCGATGCGTACGGGAACGGGCGTCAGCCGGCCTTCACCTTGACGGCCTCGCTCTCGTGGTAGAGCCGGTCGAGCGAGGTGACCAGGTAGGTGCCCTCCTTCGCCGCGTACGACGGTTGCGAGACGACGGCGACGAGGTCGCGGGCGTCGGTGGTGTGGCAGTGTTTGCCCGACTTCGGCACCCGGTAGACGGCGTACGCGCGGGCGCCCTCGGAAGGCGTCCACGTCAGCGTGCCGCCGGAGGCCTGGGCGCCGGCGGGCGGCGCGGGAGCCTCGCCGCCGCGCTCCTTCATCAGGGGCGGCAGCGCCGGGCGGGCGTAGCGGGACTCGGCCAGGCGGTCGACCGCGCCGAGCGGGTCGCTGAGCAACTGCTCGGCGCTGAAGTAGACCGAGCCGTCGACCTGCTTGAGCTTGCGGTTGACGCCGACCTGCGCGGCCAGCTCGCCCGGCTTCTTCCAGGTCTTGTCGTCGTTCGCGCCGACGCGGTAGAGGCCGTGACCGATGTAGAGCTGCACGTCGGTGCCCTTGACCTCGCGGGCCCACCAGCGCGCGAGCGTGTTGTAGTCGGCCAGCCGGTGCCCGCGGGGCCAGTAGAGCTGCGGAAGCACGTAGTCGACCGTGCCGGACTTGATCCAGGCGCGCGCGTCGGCGTAGATCGAGTCGTACGCCGACATGCCCGACGTCTTGGAGCCGCTCGGGTCGTTGGAGGTGTTGCGCCAGATGCCGAACGGGCTGATGCCGAACTTCACGTGGTTCTTCGTGTCGTGGACGGCCTTGTCGACCTCGGCGACCAGGGTGTTGACGTTGTCGCGCCGCCAGTCGGCGAGCTTCTTGCCCTTGCCGTGCTTCTTGAAGGCCGCGCTGTCGTCGAACGTCGCGCCCGCCACGGGGTAGGGGTAGAAGTAGTCGTCGAAGTGCACGCCGTCCAGGTCGTAGCGGCTGACCACGTCGGTGATGACCTTGGTCACGTGGTGGCGCACGGCGGGCAGGCCGGGGTTGTAGTAGAGGCGGCCGCCGTATTTCACGGTCCAGCCCGGGTGCTTGCGCGCGGGGTGGCCGGCGGGCAGCTTGGCGGTGTTGTCGCCGTAGGAGGCGCGGTAGGGGTTGAACCAGGCGTGGAACTCCATGCCGCGTTTGTGCGCCTCGTCGATGAGGAACGGCAGCGGGTCCCAGCCGGGGTCCTTGCCCGCCGTGCCCGTGAGATATTGCGACCACGGTTCGAGCGACGACTTGTAGAGCGCGTCGGAGGCGGGCCTGACCTGGACGAAGACGGCGTTGAGGTGGCGCTGGGCGGCGCTGTCCAGAATTTTCACGTATTCGGCCCGCTGTTTGGCGGGGCTCAGCCCGGTCTTGGACGGCCAGTCGATGTTCTGGGTCGTGGCGATCCACACCCCGCGCAGCTCGCGCCTGGGAAAGCGGGCGTCGGCCTTGCATGCCGCGGCGGGGGCGGCCATGGCCGTCTTCTTCTGGCTCGCCGCGGGGCTCTCTCCGGCTCCGGGGCCGAACACGTAGGCGGCGGCCGTGGTGGCGACGGCGAGCGTGGCAGCGGCTAGGAGTGGGCGTCCAGTTCGCATAGTGCCACCCAGTGTGGCAGTTGCCCTGACATGCTCGGGACCAAAAAAAGAAATGTACTCGTGATGCTTCTGTGATTAAAGGGTAGGGCCGGTCCGGAAGGGACGAATCCCTCCCGGCCGGCCCGCCGGTTCCTCAATCGGTCGCCGCCACCTTGCTCGCGAGGTTGGACGGCAGCGGCTCGTAGCGCAGGAACGTGCGCTGGAAGCTGCCGGTGCCGTGTGACATGGATCTCAGGTCGATGGCGTACCGCGTTATCTCCAGCTCCGGCACCTCCGCCTTCACCAGAGTGCGGCCCGTGCCCACGGGCTCGGTGCCGAGCACCCGCCCGCGCCGCGACGACAGGTCGGACATCACCGAGCCCACATAGTCGTCGGCCACCAGCACCGAGATCTCGTCCACCGGCTCCAGCAGCAGGGTCGGCACCTTGGACGCGGCCTCCTTCAGCGCGAGCTGGCCCGCGATCTGGAAGGCCATGTCGGAGGAGTCGACGGAGTGGGCCTTGCCGTCGTACAGGGTGACCCGGACGTCCACCATCGGGTAGCCGGCGACGACGCCCCGCTCCATCTGGGCCCGCACGCCCTTCTCCACCGACGGGATGAACTGGCGCGGCACCACGCCGCCCACGATCTTGTCGACGAACTCGAAGCCGCCTCCTGACGGCAGCGGCTCGACCTCCAGGTGGCAGATGGCGTACTGGCCGTGGCCGCCGGTCTGCTTGACGTTGCGGCCCATCGCCTGGCACCTGCCGCCGAACGTCTCGCGCAGCGGCACCCGCAGGTCCACCCGCTCGACCTCGACGCCGTGCCGTTTGGACAGGCGGTCGAGCAGCACGTCGGTGTGCGCCTCGCCCATGCACCACAGGACGAGCTGCCTGGTCTCGGCGTTGTTCTCCAGGCGCAGCGTCGGGTCCTCGGCCACCAGCCTGCCGAGGGCCTGTGACAGTTTGTCCTCGTCGGCCTTCGACTTGGCCCTGATCGCCACGGGGAGCAGCGGGTCGGGCATCTGCCAGGCCGTCATCAGCAGCGGCCGCTCGACGTCCGAGAGCGTGTCGCCGGTCTCGGCGCGCGACAGCTTGGCCACGGCCACGATGTCGCCGGCGAGGCCCTTGGCCGCGCCGCGCTGCTGCTTGCCCAGCGGGCAGGTCAGGGTGCCGATGCGCTCGTCGACGTCGTGGTCCTCGTGGCCGCGCTCGGCCAGGCCGTGCCCGGACACGTGCACGGTCATGTCGGGGCGCAGCGTGCCGGAGAAGACGCGTACGAGGCTGATGCGGCCCACGTACGGGTCGCTGGTGGTCTTGACGACCTCGGCCACGAGCGGGCCGTCCGGGTCGCAGGTGATGTCCTTGACCGGTTTGCCGGACAGGTCGGTGATCTCCGGCATGGGATGTTCGAGGGGGGACGGGAAGCCCTGCGTGATGAGCTCGAGCACCTCTGTCGCGCCGACGCCGAGCCCGCTGCAGAGCACCGGGTAGAAACTGCCGCGCGCGACCGCCTTCTCCAGGTCGTCGATGAGGACCTTGGTGTCGATGGGCTCACCTTCGAGGTAGCGCTCCATGAGCGACTCGTCCTCGCTCTCCTGGATGATCCCCTCGATCAGGACGCCGCGGTGGTCCTCGATCTGGGACGCGTACTCGGCTCCAGGGTCCTTCTCCGTGCGCGTGCCGGTGGCGTAGTTGAAGAACTTCTGCGACAGCAGCCCGATGAGGCCGTTGACGTGGCCGTTGGTGATCACCGGGAGGTAGAGAGGCGCGACGCCGTCGCCGAACACGTCCTGGCAGGCGGTGAGCACCTCGTCGAAATCGGCCCGCTGGTGGTCGATCTTGGTGATCACGACCGCGCGCGGCATGCCGACCTGGGAGCACTCCTCCCAGAGGATCCGGGTGAGGCCGTCGATCCCCTCGGAGGCCGACACCACGAACAGCGCGGCGTCGGCCGCGCGCAGCCCCGCGCGCAGATCCCCCACGAAGTCGGCGTAACCTGGCGTGTCGAGCAGGTTGATCTTGATTCCGTTGAACATGAGCGGTGCCGACG
The DNA here is from genome assembly GCF_039871515.1 of Nonomuraea sp. B1E8. Classification (NCBI taxonomy): domain Bacteria; kingdom Bacillati; phylum Actinomycetota; class Actinomycetes; order Streptosporangiales; family Streptosporangiaceae; genus Nonomuraea; species Nonomuraea sp. B1E8. The sequence goes on from NZ_JBDPLS010000008.1 coordinate 355,490, forward strand.
CGAGGTTGACGGAGCGCTGCTGCCGGACCTCGACCTCGTCGAAGTCGCTGACCGTGTTGCCGTCCTCCACGCGGCCCGGGCGCTGGATGGTGCCCGTGGCGGCCAGCAGCTGCTCGACGAGGGTCGTCTTGCCCGCTCCCGAGTGGCCGACCAGCACGACATTGCGTATCGCGTCCGCCCGGTCGGCCGCGGGTGCCCTGCCCGCGGCTCCCACGGCGCCGCCTGAGTGTCTTTCCGCCACATCGCCTCCCGCGTCGTCGGAAGTTTCCCAACGCCGCGCCCGCGCGGAAGGTGACAGAAACCGCATGGACGCGGTGTGTTCACCAAATACCCCTGTGGCGGATATCACAAGAGGGGCAGGGCAAAGAAAGTTGTCAGGTCCGTGATGGCCTACGATCGGACGGCGATGCTCAAACTCCTGCGCCCGGCCATGACCCGGATACTCACCCCGCTGGGCAGGGCTCTCGTCGGCCGCGGGATCGGCCCCGACGCCGTCACGGCGATCGGCACCCTCGGCACCGTCGTGTCCGCCCTGCTCTTCTTCCCCCTGGGGCTGCTGACCGTGGGCGCCCTCGTCATCACCGTCTTCGTGCTGTTCGACCTCCTCGACGGCGTGGTGGCCAGGCTCGGCGGCAAGGGCGGCAGCACCTGGGGGGCGTTCCTCGACTCGACGCTCGACCGCGTCGCCGACGCCGCCATCTTCGCCGGCCTGATCTTGTATTTCGTCGCCGGAGGCGACACGCTGATGGCCGCGGTGACATTGGTGTGCCTGGTCGCGGGCGCCGTGGTCTCCTACGCCAAGGCGAGGGCGGAAGGGCTCGGGCTCACGGCCGACGTGGGGCTGGCCGAGCGTCCCGAGCGGCTGGTCGTGGCGCTGGTCGCGGCCTTCTTCTCGGGCCTCGGCGTGCCGTACGTCCTGCCGGCGGGCATGTGGCTGCTCGCGGTGGCCAGCCTGATCACCGTGGGGCAGCGTGTGGTGGCGGTCTACCATCAGACGAGGGAGACATGAGCGACAAGGCGTCCGTCAGCGATCGCATCGTGGCCGCGGGCTTCGCGGCCGGCTGGAAGCTCGTTCCGCTGCTGCCCGAGGGCCCGACGGCGGCGGTCTTCCGTTTCATGGCCGACCGCGTCTGGCGCGGGGGCGGCAAGTCCGTCCGCCGGCTGGAGTCCAACCTGGCCAGGGTGACCGGCCTCGAGGCGGGCAGCCGTGAGCTGAGCGAGCTCACCAGGGCCGGCATGCGCTCCTACTTCCGCTACTTCCACGAGGTCTTCCGGCTGCCGTCGATGCGCACCGAGGAGATCGTGCGCCGCACCCACGTCATCGGCGCCGAGCACGTGCACGACACCGTGGCCGCCGGGAGGGGCGTGGTGCTGGCCCTGCCCCACATGGGCAACTGGGACCAGGCGGGCGCGTGGCTGGTGGGCGTGGGGCATCCGTTCACCACCGTGGCCGAGCGGCTGAGGCCGGAGTCGCTGTTCCGCCGCTACGTCGCCTTCCGCGAAGGGCTGGGCATGGAGGTGCTGCCGCTCACCGGAGGCGACGGGCACAACTTCGGCACCCTGGCCACGCGGGTGCGCAAGGGCGGGGTCGTGTGCCTGCCCGCCGAGCGCGACCTGACCAAGAGCGGCGTCGAGGTGCGCTTCTTCGGCGCGACCACCAAGGTGCCCGCCGGGCCGCCGCTGCTGGCCGTGCAGACCGGGGCCGCGCTGCTGCCCGCGACCGTCTACTTCGTGGGCGACGACTGGGGCATCCACATCCACGAGGAGATCCCGGTCCCGGAGGAGGGCACCCGGCAGGAGAAGGTCGCCGCGGTGGCGCAGCGCATGGCCGAGGTGTTCGAGAAAGGGATCACCGAGCACCCGGAGGACTGGCACATGCTGCAGCGGCTCTGGCTGGAGGACCTGCGATCATGAAGGTCGGCATCGTCTGCCCCTACTCGTGGGACATGCCGGGCGGGGTCAAGCAGCACATCGACGACCTGGCCCAGGCGCTCATGGCGCAGGACCACGAGGTGTCGGTGATCGCGCCGGCGGCCGACGACGACGAGCTGCCCCCCTATGTGACGGGCGCGGGCCGGGCCGTCCCCGTGCCGTACAACGGGTCGGTGGCGAGGATGTCGTTCGGCTTCCTGTCGGCCGCGCGGGTGCGGCGATGGGTGCGCACGGGCGGGTTCGACGTGCTGCACATCCACGAGCCGCTGATCCCGAGCCTGGGCATCCTGGCCTGCTGGGCCGCCAAGGGCCCGATCGTGGCGACGTTCCACGCCTCGTGGGTGCGATCGCGGGCGATCGCGGTGGCCGAGCCGGTGCTGCAGAGCGCGCTCGAGAAGCTCAGCGGGCGCATCGCGGTCTCCGACGCGGCCCGTAAGAGCCTGGTGGAGCAGTTCGGCGGCGACACCGTGCTGATCCCCAACGGCGTGACCGTCGCCCGCTACACCGAGGCCGAGCCGCTCGACGGCTGGGGGCCCGACGGCGCCACGCTCGGCTTCCTCGGCCGGATGGACGAAGAGCGCAAGGGCCTGCCCATCCTGCTCGACGCGTTCTCGGAGCTGGCGGCCGAGCGGGCGGACGTGAAGCTGCTCATCGCGGGCCCAGGCGACGAGAAGGACGTCTACGAGCGGGTGCCCAAGCGCTTCCACGACCGGGTGACCGTGCTCGGCATGGTGAGCGAGGCCGACAAGATCCGCGCCTACCACTCGGTCGACGTGTTCTGCGCGCCCAACACGCGCGGCGAGAGCTTCGGCATCGTGCTGGCCGAGGCCATGGCGTCCGGGGCCACGGTGCTGGCCAGCGACATCCCCGCCTTCCGCAGGGTGCTCGGCGACGGGCAGGCGGGCGCGCTGTTCTCCAACGGCGACCCCGGCGCGCTGGCGCGCGAGGCGGGCGCGCTGCTCGACGCTCCGGAACGCCGGGCCAAGCTGGCCGCCGAGGCGCTGGTCGCGGTCAGGAAATACGACTGGTCCACGGTCGCGCGCGACGTCGTGCGCGTCTACGAGACGGTCACCACGAGCGGCGCGGGGCGTGTGGAGGAAGACCTGTGACATCCACCATGATCGTGTTGATCGTGGGCATCGTCGTGGTGCTCGTGGCCGTCTACATCTCCTGGCGTGCGGGGCGGCTCGACCGCCTGCACATCCGGCTGGAGCTGGCTCAGGAGTCGCTCGACGCCGCGCTGATGCGGCGCAGGGCCGTGGTGCTGGAGCTGGCCGGGTCACGCCTGCTCGACCCCGCCACGTCCCTGGTGCTGGCCGCCGCCGCCCACGAGGCGAGGACCGCGGGCGCCGACGAGCGCGAGCACGCCGAGAGCGACCTGTCGCGGGCGCTGCGGGCGGCCGTGGACCAGGAGCGGTTCAGAGAGAAGCTGTCGGAGGCGCCCGGGGGGCGTGACCTGCTCGAAGAGCTCGACGCCGCCGTGGCCAAGGTGGTCTACTCCCGCCGCTTCTACAACAACGCGGTCGCGGTCACGCGTACGGCGCAGCGCCGCTGGCTCGCCAGGACCCTCCGCCTGGCCGGTTACACCGAATACCCCCGGTTCTTCGAGATCGATGACAATCCGCCAGCGGCTATGGCAACTGAATGACCTAATTTGGCGAAGCCAGTAAGCTTCATCCCGTTTTCAGGGCTGAAGCGAGGAGTGTTACTGGTGCGGCTATCCCGGACGATCACGATCTGGCTGGCCGGAGCGGCCGTGCTCCTGCCCGTCTCGGCCTGTTCCTCCGAGGAGCCGGCGCCGGGCAAGGTGCCGCAGGCGGCCGCCTCCGTCGCGCCGAGCGAGGAGCCCGCCGAGGTCAAGACCCACCCCTTCACCGGCAGGCCGTACGACAGCCTCAAGCCCGTGCTGGCCGTGAAGATCGAGAACACCGCGGCGGGCAAGCCGCAGCAGGGCCTGAAGAGCGCCGACATCGTCTACGTCGAGCAGGTCGAGGCCGGTCTGACCCGAATCATGGCGATCTTCTCGTCCAAGCTGCCGTCCAAGGTGGGGCCGGTGCGCAGCGCCCGCATCTCCGACCTGCACATCGCGCCGCAGTTCGGCAAGCCCGCCTTCTCCTACTCGGGGGCGCAGAGCAAGATGTTGCCGTTCATCGCCGAGGCATCCCTGTTCGACGTCGGCGACACGCGCAACCCCGGCGCGTACTTCCGCCAGCCGGGCCGCTTCGCCCCCTACAACCTGTTCGCCAACACCAAGCGGCTGCTGGCCGCGGCGCCGAAGGCGAGCAAGGCCAAGGACATCGGCTTCACCTTCGGTGACGCTCCGGCCGAGGGCGGCGTGGAGCGCAAGTCGTACACGGTCAAGTGGCCCGCCGCCCGCTTCACCTTCGCCTGGTCCGAGGCGCGGAAGAAGTGGATGATCTGGCAGGACGGCAAGAAGGACGTGGCCGCGGAGGGCGGGCAGCTCGGCGCGCCGACGGTCGTCATCCAGTACACCAAGACCGAGCGCTCGCAGTTCCACGACAAGAACGACAGCTACACGCCGCTCGTGCACACCACGGGCAAGGGCAAGGCGATCGTGCTGCGCGACGGCAAGGCGTACAAGGCGAACTGGGAGCGGGAATCGGAGAAGGACGGCACGACGTTCACCACGGATAGCGGCGAGCCGATGAACTTCGCACCCGGCCAGGTGTGGGTCGCCCTCGCCAGCCGCAAGCCCGTCATCCCCTAGTCCTTCTGTATAAGTAAGGCGATAAACCCTGACATATTGGCAAGTCGGGGGAGGGGTCCGTCAGGACCTACGATGGGCTTGAGAACATACCGATTCGCCGTGAGAGCCCGTGAGGAAGACCGTGTCCAGCAGCACGCCAGAAAGCAGCCCCGTCACCGGAACAGTCCGCGTCAAGCGCGGCATGGCCGAGATGCTCAAGGGCGGTGTCATCATGGACGTCGTCACGCCCGAGCAGGCCAAGATCGCTGAGGACGCCGGGGCGGTCGCCGTCATGGCCCTCGAGCGCGTCCCCGCCGACATCCGCGCCCAGGGCGGCGTGTCGAGGATGAGCGACCCCGACATGATCGACGGCATCATCGAGGCCGTGTCGATCCCCGTCATGGCCAAGGCCCGCATCGGCCACTTCGTCGAGGCGAGGGTGCTGCAGGCGCTCGGCGTCGACTACGTCGACGAGTCGGAGGTGCTCACCCCGGCCGACTACGCCAACCACATCGACAAGTGGCAGTTCACCGTGCCGTTCGTGTGCGGGGCGACCAACCTGGGCGAGGCCCTGCGCCGCATCACCGAGGGCGCGGCGATGATCCGCTCCAAGGGCGAGGCCGGCACCGGTGACGTCTCCAACGCCGTCACCCACATGCGCACGATCCGCGCCGAGATCAAGCGGCTCACGTCGCTGCCCGAGGACGAGCTGTACGTCGCCGCCAAGGAGCTGCAGGCGCCGTACGAGCTGGTCGCGGAGGTCGCGAAGCTCGGCAAGCTGCCGGTCGTGCTGTTCACCGCGGGCGGCATCGCCACCCCGGCCGACGCCGCGATGATGATGCAGCTGGGCGCCGAGGGCGTCTTCGTGGGCTCCGGCATCTTCAAGTCGGGCGATCCGGCCAAGCGCGCGGCGGCCATCGTCAAGGCCACCACCTTCTACGACGACCCCGACGTCATCGCCAAGGTCTCGCGCGGCCTGGGGGAGGCCATGGTCGGCATCAACGTCGACGACATCCCGCAGCCGCACCGGCTGGCCGAGCGCGGCTGGTAATCCCCCGTACGGCGAAAATCGCCAAAAAAGGCGGCATCCGCGAAGGATGTCGCCTTTTTCTGTTCTGCTGTTCACCCGCTGGTCATGATCCTGAGTCAGGCTACGGACGTCCCTCACCCTTGATCGTCCAGGAGCCTCACGTGTCCAAGCTGAACCGCCGGCACTTCCTCGTCACCGGTTTAGCGGCGGGCGCCGCCGCCGCGATCCCCGCGACCGGCGCGCACGCCGACCCAGACCCCGCCGCGGACCCCAGTAAGGAGACCGCCCAGAGCCTCGCCTCGCGCGGGCTGCGCACCGACCCCTTCACCCTCGGCGTCGCGTCGGGCGACCCCGACCACGAGGGCTTCGTCATCTGGACCAGGCTCGCCCAGCAGCCGATGGCCGAGGACGGGCTCGGAGGCATGCCGCAGCGGCCGTTCCCCGTGTCGTGGCAGGTGTACTCCGACGAGAGCGCCCGCCACGTCGTGCGCAGCGGCGTGACGGTGGCCGCCCCGGAATGGGGGCACAGCGTCCACGTGGAGCTCGCGAACCTGGGCTCCGACCGCGACTACTGGTACCGCTTCCGCGTCGGCCCGTACGTCTCGCCGCTCGGCCGCGCCCGCACCGCCCCGCACCCCCTGTCGTACGGCGGCGCCCTGGCCATGGCGTTCGTCTCCTGCTCACAGTACGAGCACGGCTATTTCACGGCGTACCGCCGGCTGGCCGAGGAGCGCCCCGACGTGATCCTGCACCTGGGCGACTACCAGTACGAGTACACCAAGGACACCTACAACATCCCCGGCGGCAACGTCCGCGACCACGAGGGCCCCGAGACCGAGACCCTCGCCAACTACCGCCAGCGCCACGCCCAGTACAAGACCGACCCCGACCTGCAGGCCGCGCACGCCGCCGCGCCGTGGCTGGTGGTGTGGGACGACCACGAGGTGGACAACAACTGGGCCGACGAGGTGCCCGAGAAGCCCGAGATCCCCCAGCCGGACTTCCTGAGCAGGCGCGAGGCCGCCTTCCGCGCCTACTACGAGAACATGCCGCTGCGCCGCACCTCCATCCCGCGCGGCATCGACATGCAGCTCTACCGCCGCATCCGGTGGGGCAGGATGGCCACCTTCCACATGCTCGACACCCGCCAGTACCGCGACGACCAGGGCTGCGGCGACGGCTACCGCGACTGCCCCGCCTCGGTCGACCCGGCCCGCTCCATCACGGGCGCCGAGCAGGAGGCGTGGCTGCTGGACGGCTTCCGGCACTCGCGGGCGCAGTGGGACATCCTCGGCCAGCAGGTGTTCTTCGCCCAGCGCGACAACAACGACGGCCCGGCCAAGATCACCAGCCAGGACGCGTGGGACGGCTACGTCGCCTCCCGCAAGCGCATCACCCAGGGCTGGCTCGACGCGAAGGTGCGCAACCCGGTCGTGCTGACCGGCGACGTGCACGCCCACTGGGCCAGCGACCTCAAGCTCGACTACGACGACCCGACGGGTCCGTCCGTCGGCTCGGAACTGGTGGCCACCTCGGTCTCGACCGGCGGGAACGGGACCGACTCCGACCCGGCCACGCACCCGTTCCTCAAGATCAACCCGCATCTGAAGTTCTACAACAACCAGCGCGGCTACGTGCTGACGAAGGTCGAGCGCGATCAGATGACGGCCGACTTCAAGGTGGTGCCGCAGGTGCAGACACCCGGTGGCGAGGTGTACACGCGGGCCACGTTCGTGATCGAGGACCGGGTGCCCGGGGTGCAGCAGACGTACTTGCGCCCGATCGACCCGGCCCTGCGCAGCCAGCCCATGACCGTGGAGGAGACGGTCCGCCTGGAGACCGAGCGTCCGTGAACCCTCCGCGCCGGCCGGGACACACCGCCGTGTCCCGGCCGGCGCGCTCCGCGGCCCTCTGGCCACGAGGCGCGGACCCTGGTAGGAAGATCCCGGCCCGTCGTGGTGTTGAATTGTCTGAACCCGCACCCGGACGGAAGGATCTGCTGTGCCCACGATCGGTGTGCTCGCCCTGCAGGGCGACGTGCGCGAGCATGTGCGCATGCTCCAGGAGGCGGGGGCGCGGGCCACGGCCGTGCGCAGGCCCGCCGAGCTGGAGGCGGTCGACGGCCTGGTCATTCCCGGCGGCGAGTCGACGACGATGTGGAAGCTCGCCGAGGCCTTCGACATGTTCGAGCCCCTGCACATGCGGATCAAGGAGGGCATGCCCGCCTACGGTTCCTGCGCCGGCATGATCATGCTGGCCGACCGGATCGAGGACGGCGTTCCCGGCCAGCAGACCGTCGGCGGCATCGACATGGTCGTCAAGCGCAACGCGTTCGGCCGCCAGGTCGATTCGTTCGAGGAGGACATCGACTTCGCCGGGCAGCGGGTGCACGCGGTCTTCATCCGCGCGCCGTGGGTCGAATCCGTCGGCGCGGGCGTCGACGTGCTGGGCAAGTGCGAGCCTGGGGATAGGATCGTCGCGGTCCGACAGGGGCCGCTGCTCGCGACGTCGTTCCATCCCGAGCTGACCGGAGACGCTCGCGTGCACCGTTACTTCGTAGACATGCTGAGGGAGCTCTAGCCAATGTCCGGCCACTCCAAATGGGCGACGACGAAGCACAAGAAGGCCGCGCTCGACGCCAAGCGCGGCAAGCTGTTCGCGAAGCTCATCAAGAACATCGAGGTGGCGGCCCGGACAGGTGGTCCTGACCCGGATGCCAACCCCACCCTCTTCGACGCCATCTTCAAGGCGAAGAAGAACTCCGTGCCCAACGACAACATCGAGCGGGCCCGCAAGCGCGGCGGCGGCCTCGAGGCCGGCGGCGCCGACTGGCAGACCATCACCTACGAAGGCTACGCGCCCGGCGGCGTCGCGGTGCTCATCGAGTGCCTCACCGACAACCGCAACCGCGCCGCCTCCGAGGTGCGCGTGGCGCTGACCCGCAACGGCGGCTCGCTGGCCGACCCCGGGTCCGTCTCCTACATGTTCAACCGCAAGGGCGTCGTCATCGTGCCGAAGAACGGCCTCGACGAGGACACCGTGCTGATGGCCGTGCTCGACGCGGGTGCCGAGGAGGTCAACGACCTGGGCGACTCGTTCGAGGTCGTGTCCGAGGCCGGTGACCTGGTGCCGGTGCGCAAGGCCCTGCAGGACGCCGGCATCGACTACGACTCGGCGGAGTCGAGCTTCCTGCCGTCGATGAGCGTGCCGCTCGACGAGGAGGGGGCCAAGAAGGTCTTCCGCCTCATCGACGCGCTGGAGGACAGCGACGACGTCCAGAACGTCTACGCCAACTTCGACGTCTCCGACGACGTGCTGGCGGCGCTGGACTAGCGTTCCCGCCCGGCGAAGGCCGGGGTGCGTCAGGACGCCTCGGGTGTGGCGGGCCTGGCCCAAGGGCTGCGCGAGACGGCAACGGCCCCCGGAACGCTCCGGCTCGTCGCCGCGGCCGCCGGGGTCCAGACGTTCTCGTTCGGCACGGTGCTCGCCCGAGGCGGCCCTGAACGCTCCACGGAGACGCTCGCGAGCCTCCCGTACGACTGTGCCCTCAGGAGGGCCGAACCAGGCGCTGGAGCGGCCGTCGTGACCGTCACGGGGGCGGTCCTGGGCGTGCTCGGCATCGTCCCGACCGTCGTCGCCGTGACGCCGGCGGCCGCCGTGGCCGCACAGCTGCTCTGTCCCGACAGGCTCGCCCTCACGGCAAACGGTTCGCGAGCGCGCACGCCCGCCGCATAAGTTGGCTGACTGTGGAAATACGCGACCTCGCCCCTGATGACCTCGACGACGTCCTTGACCTTCGCAGACGCGCCTTCGGCCCGCTGTCCGCCTCCGACAGGGACAGATGGCGCCGGGCGGTGCTCCCAGCCCTCGGTGAGGGCCGCTATCTGGGAGGCTTCGACGGCACCAGGCTGGCCGCCGCGGCGCGGCTGCGTCAGTTCACGCAGTGGTGGCACGGCAGGCCGCAGCCGATGGCCGGGATCGCCGGGGTCACCGTGGCGCCGGAGGACCGCGGCCGCGGCTGCGGCAGCACGATCATCCGGGCCGTCGTCGAACGCGGCAGGGCGCTCGGCGACGCGGTCTCCGTGCTCTATCCGGCCACCACCGGCATCTACCGCTCGCTCGGCTATGAGCACGCCGGAGCCCAGCACAGCGTTCGGCTCCCCGCCGAGCTGCTGCGCCAGATCCGGCCGTCCGGCCAGGTCAAGTTGCGCAGGATGGGCCCGGGCGACGCCGGAGAGGTCGTCTCCATCCTGCACCGCGTCCACGGCGCGGCCCGCGCCAGCGGGCCCATCTCCTGGGACGAGCAGACCTGGAGCCTGTGGCTCGAGAGCGAGGACGACTTCCTCTATGTCGCCGACGACGGTTTCGTGATCTACCGGTGGCACGGCGAGGACATGCTGGTCGACAGCCTCGTCGCCGGATCAGGGGAGACGCTCAGGGCACTGTGGTCCCTGGTGGGCAGCGCGTCCTCGATCGCGCACGAGGTCGTCGCGCACGTGGCTCCCGACGACCCGGTGTTGTGGCTGCTGCGCGAGCGGACGATCGAGCAGGTCACGCAGCGGCGGTGGATGTTCAGGGTGCTCGACGTCGCCGCGGCGGCCGAGCGCAGGGGCTACCCGGCGCGCCTTGCCGGCGACGCCGTCGTCACCGTGGACGACCCTCTCGGAGGGGGCGGCACGTGGCGGCTGGAGTTCGCCGGAGGCTCTGTCGCGGTCACCCCGGCCGAGCAGCCCGGGGTGCGGCTCAGCGTGAACGGCCTCTCCGCCCTGTACGCCGGGATCCCGGCGGCCACCCTCCGCCTCAGCGGGCTCATGTCCGGAGATGACCGATACGACGAGACACTCGACGCCGCCTTCGCCGCCAGGCCGTACATGCTCGAGGACTTCTGACGGGCGTTTCCCGGTGCGCGGCCACCGTGGGCGGAGTAGAGTCTCGTGCCGAACAGATGTTCGGCGTACACGGGAGGGCATGCCGGTGCGGGTGATGGGCGTCGATCCGGGGCTGACCCGGTGCGGTCTGGGCGCCGTGGAAGGGCGTCCGGGCGCGCCGCTGACGCTCGTGGCCGTCGGGGTGGTGCGCACCGGCGCCGACGAGGAGCTCGGGGCCCGGCTCGTGGGCATCGAGGCCGGCATCGAGAAGTGGCTCGACGACATGCGTCCCGACGCGGTCGCGGTCGAGCGGGTCTTCAGCCAGCACAACGTACGCACCGTCATGGGCACGGCGCAGGCCGCGGGGATCGCGGTGTTGTGCGCGGCCCGGCGCGGGCTGCCCGTGGCGCTGCACACGCCGTCCGAGGTGAAGGCCGCCATCACCGGCAGCGGCACGGCCGACAAGAAGCAGATCGGCGCCATGGTCACGCGGCTGCTGCGGCTCGCCGAGATGCCCAGACCCGCCGACGCCGCCGACGCGCTCGCCCTGGCCATCTGCCATGTCTGGCGAGGCGGCGCCGAGCACCGCCTCGCCGCGGCCCTCGCCAAGGCCAGGAAGGGCTCGGGGCCGTGACGGCGCAGTGGAGCATCCCGCTCGCCGGACGGCCGGCCGTTTCCCCCCGGAAGGCCAGGCGGTCCTGGCGCGGTGACGCCGGCCGCTTCCGGGGCGGTTCATGGGGGCGTTGGCGCCACGTGCGGGGCCGGCCTTCGGCAGGCCGGGTCCTGAGGCGGAGGGCGGGGTTGTGATCGGATCGAAGACAGGAGGCGGGTTGTGATCGCGTCGGTGGCGGGGAAGGTGACGGCGATCGCGCCCGACGGAGCCGTGATCGAGGTCGGCGGCGTCGGGATTCTCACCCACTGCACCCCCGGGACGCTCGCCACGCTGCGCATCGGCGAGGAGGCGCGCCTGGCCACGTCGCTCGTCGTGCGCGAGGAGTCCCTCACCCTCTTCGGCTTCGCCACCGACGACGAGCGGGCGGTGTTCGAGTTGCTGCAGACGGCCAGCGGCGTCGGGCCCAAGCTGGCGCTGGCGATGCTGGCCGTGCACACGCCCAACGCGCTGCGGGTGGCCGTGGCCGGCGCCGACCTGAAGGCGCTCACCCAGGTGCCGGGCATCGGGCAGAAGGGGGCGCAGCGCATCGTGCTGGAGCTGAAGGACCGGCTCGGCACGCCGGAGACGGCGGTCGACGCCGCGCTCAACGGCGAGCGGAAGGCCGCGGCCTGGCGCGAGCAGGTGCACTCGGGGCTGGTGGGGCTCGGCTACTCCAGCAAGGACGCCGACGAGGCGATCGCCGCCGTGGAGCCTGAGGCCGACGCCGACCTCGCCGCCGGGCGCCAGCCGCGGGTGGCCACGCTGCTGAAGGCCGCGCTGCGATCGCTGAGCGTGCGATGAGCCATGACGGCGGAGCCGTGCGCGGAGCGTCCGGCGCGGTCCTGACGTTCGATAGGTTGGCCCGGCCGGGTCGCGACGGGCGGTGCCATGCCGGGTCCTGCGGGCTGGGTGTGGTGCGTAGGGTCGTCGTCGGCGGGAGGAGGTGCCACGGTGAGCTCTGATCGGGAGCTCGTCTCACCCGACGCCGAGGGCGAGGAACTGCAGATCGAGGCGGCGCTCAGGCCCAAGCGGCTCGGCGAGTTCATCGGCCAGGGCCGGGTGCGCGAGCAGCTCTCCCTCGTGCTCGAAAGCGCTCTGCGGCGGCAGCGGCCACCCGACCACGTGCTGATGAGCGGGTCTCCTGGGCTCGGCAAGACGACCCTGGCGATGATCATCGCGGCTGAGCTGAACGCGCCGCTCCGGATCACCTCGGGCCCGGCCCTCGAACGCGCGGGCGACCTCGCGGCGATCCTGTCGACGCTGGCCGAGGGCGAAGTGCTGTTCATCGACGAGATCCACCGGATGGCCAGGCCCGCCGAGGAGATGCTCTACCTCGCGATGGAGGACTTCCGGGTCGACATCGTCGTCGGCAAGGGCCCGGGGGCCACCGCCATCCCGCTCGACATCGCGCCCTTCACCCTGGTCGGCGCCACGACCAGGGCCGGGCTGCTGCCCGCGCCGCTGCGCGACAGGTTCGGGTTCACCGCCCACATGGACTTCTACGAGGCCGGCGAGCTGGAGCAGGTGCTCCACCGGTCGGCGAGGCTGCTCGGCGTCGGCCTGCCCGACGACGGCGCCCACGAGATCGCCAGGCGGTCGAGGGGCACGCCCCGCATCGCCAACCGGCTGCTGCGGCGGGTGCGCGACTTCGCCGACGTGCGCGCCGACGGGGTGATCGACCGCGCTGTCGCGGCGGCGGCGCTCAACCTTTATGAAGTTGACGCAGAAGGGCTCGACCGGCTCGACAGAGCGGTGCTGGGCGCGCTGCTGAAGAAGTTCGGCGGCGGTCCCGTGGGGTTGTCGACCCTCGCGGTCGCCGTGGGCGAGGAGCCGGAGACGGTCGAAGTGGTGGCCGAGCCGTTCCTCGTACGCCAAGGTCTGCTGGCCAGGACGCCGCGCGGCCGGGTGGCGACCGCGGCCGCCTGGACCCATCTCGGCATGACTCCACCACCGGACGCATTCGGAGCCCAGCTTTTCGACTGATCACAGAACGGTTGCAACCGTTTCAATATGGGAACTTCCCCGCGCGCCGAAACGCTGCTTCGTTGCCGCGTTTCGCGACAAGCGCCTACACTCCGTGGCTTGGCTGGCTGTGTAGGCTGACGGCCCGAGTGGCGCGGTCCGACGCGACGCACGGAATTTCCGGCGCGAGGCCGGTGTCAACTCCTTGTACGACAATGGAAGGTCGCCCCTTATGGACATGGGACAACTCGGAAGCATCCTGCCGCTGATTCTCTTGGTGGTGGTGTTTTACTTCCTGCTGATCCGCCCTCAGCGCAAGCGCCAGCAAGAGGCGATCCGGATGCAGAACTCTCTCACCCCGGGTGCGCGCGTCATGACCACGACGGGCCTGTTCGGCACCGTCGTCGCGGTGGACAATGAGGACGTCGTCCTCGAGGTCGCCCCCGGAGTCGAGACCCGCTGGGTGAAGGCCGCCATCGGCCGCGTCGTCACGCCCGGAGACGCTCCCGCAGGTGACGGGACCGCTGACGGCACCGCGTCCGACGAGGAGGGCAAGAACGAGTCCGAGGCCGCCGTGGATCGCAACGGAGACCAGGACTCCAGCACCAAGCAGTCCTGACTAAGCTCTGCGACAAACCTCTATCTGAAAGAACTGACGACCAGTGGCCCGACCGACCAGCCGCCACAGCCGACCGGGGCGTACGCTCCTGGTGCTTCTGGCGCTCTTCCTCGCCCTGGGCGGGACGATGTTCCTGCAGCAGGCGTACACGCCCAAGCTGGGGCTCGACCTCGCCGGCGGCACGACGGTGACTCTGTCGCCCGTGACCCAGAACAACGCGGCTCCTCCAGAGGAGATCCTTGACCGGGCGGTCAACATCATCCGCGACCGGGTCAACGGCACCGGCATCTCGGACGCGGAGGTCGCCAAGTCCGGCGACAACATCATCATCTCCATTCCGGGTGTCGGGCAGAACGAGGCCATCAAGCTGGTCGCGACCACCGCGGAGCTGCGCTTCCGCCAGGTGCTCGCCATGGAAGCCACGCAGGCCCCGGCAGACCTGGCGACCAACGCGCCGACGCCGAGCGCCTCGCCCTCGGGCGGCAAGTCCGCCGAGCCCTCGGACCCCGCGAAGAAGCCGGACGAGCCCGAGGCCTCCGACCCGGCCAATAAGGCCTCGGAGCCGGTCAGGCCGCCGGCGTCTCAGTCGGCCGGAGCGCCGCAGCCGAGCACGTCCCCCACGGGCAAGGCGCTGTCGTCGGCGCTGACCGCGCCGACGCCCAGCACGCCGGCCGAGCCCTCCGCCACGCAGAGCCCCAAGGGCCAGGACAAGCGGGGCACCAACGACGGGAAATCCACGCCCGCGCCGAGCGGCGACCCCAGCCAACCCCCGGCGGATGACCCCAACGCCACGGGCATCAACACCGAGGGCATCGACCCCGCGGTGCTGGCCCAGTTCAAGAAGCTCAACTGCGCCGACCCCGCCAACCGCGGGCAGGGCGTCCAGGACGACCCCAACAAGCAGTACGCCGGCTGCGAGAGCGACGGCAGCTTCAAGTACGTCCTCGACGTCGCCAAGGTCGTCGGCACCGACATCGACACCGCCTCCGCGGGCGTCCGCCAGGGCACCACCGAGTGGGTCGTCCAACTCGACTTCAAGAGCAAGGGCGCCGGTGAGTGGAGCAAGCTCACCACCGCCGCCTACAACTCCCAGGAACCGCGCAACAAGGTCGCCGTCGTGCTCGACGGCGTCGTCATCACCGCCCCCAACATCATCAGCCCGATCCCGGGCGGCCGGGCGGAGATCACCGGCGGCTTCGATCAGGCCAGCGCCACCACGCTGGCCGACCAGCTCAAATACGGCGCGCTGCCGCTGAAGTTCAACCGCAGCTCCGTCGACACCGTCTCCTCGACCCTGGGCCAGGACCAGCTCGAGGGCGGCCTGATCGCCGGCCTGATCGGCCTGGCCCTGGTGGTCGTCTACTGCCTGCTCTACTACCGCGGCCTGGGCATCGTGGCGGTGCTGAGCCTCGTGGTGGCCACGATCATCACGTACACGTCCGTGGTGGTGCTCGGGCACAACGCCGGCTTCCGCCTCTCCCTGCCGCACATCATCGGCCTGGTGGTCTCGATCGGCATCACCGCCGACTCCTTCATCGTGTACTTCGAACGCATCCGTGACGAGATGAAGGAAGGGCGGCGCACGCTCCGCTCGGCCGTAGAGGTGGCCTGGGTCCGTGCCAGGCGCACGATCCTGATCGCCGACGCCGTCATGTTCATCGCCGCCATCGTGCTGTATTTCCTGGCGGTGGGCGGTGTCGCCGGATTCGCGTTCGCGATGGGCCTGACCACGCTGATCGACGTCGTGGTGGTGTTCCTGTTCACCAAGCCGTTCATCGCTCTGCTGGCGAGGGTGAAGTTCTTCGCCAAGGGACACCCGCTGTCCGGCCTTGACGCCGAGCGCATGAGCGAGGTCGGCTCGACCGGCCGCACGACCACTCCGCAGGAGGCCTGAGATGGGACTGGGGCGTCGCCTCTACCGCGGCGAGATCGACGTCGACTTCGTCGGCAAATGGCGGCTGTGGTACAGCCTGTCCGGCCTGCTGCTCGCCGTCTCGCTGGCCGGCTTGCTGTTCAACGGGCTCAACCTGGGCGTGGAGTTCAAGGGCGGCACGATCTTCTCGTTCAAGTCCTCGCAGGGCACGGTCGAGCAGGTGCGTGAGTCCGTGCTCGACCAGGGCGTGCACCAGGTGATCGTCCAGCAGGCGGGCACGAATGGCTGGCGGGCCACCACCGAGAGCCTGCCGGAGGACACCCGGGTCCAGGTGCAGAGCGAGATCGCCAAGGACTTCGGGGTCCCGCTCGACCAGGTGAGCATCCAGGCCATCGGCCCGTCCTGGGGCGGTGAGGTCTCCCAGAAGGCCTGGATCGGCCTGGGCGTGTTCATGCTGGCGATCATCCTCTACCTGTCGATGGCGTTCGAGCCGAAGATGGCGCTGGCCGCGATCGTCGCGCTCATCCACGACCTCGTCATCACGGCCGGCATCTACGCCTGGTCGGGCTTCGAGGTCACGCCGGCGACGCTGCTGGGCTTCCTGACCATCCTCGGTTACTCGCTCTACGACGCGGTCGTGGTGTTCGACATGATCAAGGAGGTCACGGCCAAGCTTGGCCACACGTCCAAGCAGACCTACTCGATGGCCGCCAACAACGCGCTCAACCACACGCTGATCCGATCGCTGAACACCTCGCTGGTCGCGATCCTGCCGGTGGCGGCGATCCTGTTCATCGGCACCACGGTGCTCGGCGCCGGCACGCTGAAGGACCTGTCGCTGTCGCTGTTCGTCGGCATGGTCGTCGGCACCTACTCCTCGTTGTGCGTGGCCACGCCGCTGCTGGTGACGCTGAAGGAACGCGAGCCGAAATACCAGGCCATCGCCAAGCGGCTGGCCTCCACGGGCGGCGCCAAGGGAGCGAAGAGCTCCAAGAAGGCCGCGGCGGCCAAGGGATAGCCCACTCGCCTTCCGCGACGCCCCCGCCCGGCATCGGGCGGGGGCGTGGTCGTGTCCCCGCCCCTCGTGACGACCCGGCGCGGCCTTGGAAACGCCCCTGGCGAGAGCGTACGGCCGTGGCGCGAGGGTGAAGCCCCGTGAAGCGCCGCGGCCGTCGTCATGCCGCCAGGAACGCTCTGAGGCACGCAGGGGCGCGTACGGGGAGGCCGGTGGGTGGAGGTGGTCCGGTCAGGGTCCGCTATGCACCATCATGGAGCGCGGCAGTCGGCCGGTGAGGAATGCGAGGAAACACCATGAGCGAGCTGGACACGTTGATCCTGGAGCGGATCAGGGACGTTCCCGACTACCCGAAGCAGGGCGTCCTGTTCAAGGACATCACCCCGCTCCTGGCCGATCCCGTGGCGATGGCCGCCGTGGTGGACGAGCTGGCCGGGTTGCACCAGGTCGACAAGATCGTGGGGATCGAGGCGCGCGGGTTCATCCTCGCCGCTCCGGTGGCGTACCGCGCGGGCGCCGGGTTCGTGCCGGTGCGCAAGAAGGGGAAACTGCCCGCCGAAACCCTCGAGGAGTCCTACGATCTGGAATACGGCTCCGCGAGCATCGAGGTCCACCGTGACGCCCTCGCGTCCGGCGAGCGGGTTCTCATCGTCGACGACGTGCTGGCCACGGGTGGCACCGCCGCGGCGGCCGTGGAGCTGGTCAAGCGGACGGGAGCCGAGGTCGCCGGTGTGGCGGTGCTGATGGAGCTGGCGTTTCTGCGCGGACGCGAGCGGCTGACGGGAGTGCCGGTGCATTCGCTCGTGATCGTGTGAACCGCCCCGCGACTGCTCAAGTTGGCTGCCTGGATACACTTGGGGGATCTGGACTCGAACGTGAGGAGTCATTGCGTGAGGAGTCTGTGTGCCCCGTGATGTGGTCGCGCCCGACGTAACCGAGTCCGGCAACGCCGAAGCGCCCGGCGTGCCGGCGGTGCGCCGAAGGCGGTTTGGGGGTGGGGCCATGAACCCGGTGCTGGAGCCGTTGTTCCGTACGGTCCGCGCCACCCACCCCAAGGCCGACCTGCGTCTGATCGAGCGTGCTTACGACGTCGCGGCCTACCACCACCGTGACCAGAAGCGGAAGTCGGGCGACCCCTACATCACCCACCCGCTGGCGGTGGCGACGATCCTGGCCGAGCTCGGCACCGACGACGAGACCCTGTGCGCGGCGCTGCTGCACGACACGGTGGAGGACACCGCCTACAGCCTCGACGAGCTGCGCGGCGACTTCGGCGAGACGATCGCCTCCCTGGTCGACGGCGTCACCAAGCTCGACAAGGTCAAGTTCGGCGACGCGGCGCAGGCCGAGACCGTGCGCAAGATGGTCGTCGCCATGTCGCGCGACATCCGCGTGCTGATCATCAAGCTGGCCGACCGGCTGCACAACATGCGCACCATGCGCTACCTGCCCGAGCACAAGCGCCACCAGAAGTCGCGCGAGACGCTGGAGATCTTCGCCCCGCTGGCCCACCGCCTGGGCATGAACACCATCAAGTGGGAGCTCGAAGACCTGGCCTTCGCCATGCTCTACCCCAAGCGCTACGACGAGATCGCGCGCATGGTGTCGGAGCGGGCGCCGCGCAGAGACCTTTTTCTGCAGGAGGTCATCGAGAAGGTCTCCGGCGACCTGCGCGAGGCGAAGATCCGCGCCGTGGTCAAGGGCCGGCCGAAGCACTATTACTCGGTCTACCAGAAGATGATCGCCCGCGACGTGGCGTTCGACGACATCTATGACCTGGTGGGCATCCGCGTGCTGGTCGACAGCGTGCGCGACTGCTATGCCGCCCTCGGCACGATCCACGCCCGGTGGAACCCGGTGCCGGGGCGGTTCAAAGACTACATCGCGATGCCCAAGTTCAACATGTACCAATCGCTGCACACGACGGTGATCGGTCCCGAAGGCAAGCCGGTGGAGCTGCAGATCCGCACCCACGCGATGCACCACAGGGCCGAATACGGCGTGGCCGCCCACTGGAAATACAAGGAGGAGGTCGGCAGCCCCGGCCCTCCCGGCAAGGTCAAGCCGGGCAGCGACATGGCCTGGTTGCGCCAGCTTCTCGACTGGCAGAAGGAGACCTCCGACCCGGGCGAGTTCCTCGAGTCGCTGCGGTTCGACCTGTCGGTGTCGGAGGTCTACGTCTTCACCCCGAAAGGGCAGGTCATCGCGCTGCCCGAGGGGGCCACGCCGGTCGACTTCGCCTACGCCGTGCACACCGAGGTGGGCCATCGCTGCATCGGCGCGCGGGTCAACGGGCGGCTGGTGCCGCTGGAGTCGCGGCTCGGCAACGGCGACACGGTGGAGATCTTCACCTCCAAGTCGCCCGACGCCGGCCCCTCGCGCGACTGGCTGAAGTTCGTCAAGTCCGGCCGGGCCCGCAACAAGATCAGGCAGTGGTTCTCCAAGGAGCGCCGCGAGACAGCGATCGAGGCCGGCAAGGAGGCCATCGGGCGGGCCATGCGCAAGCAGGGCCTGCCGCTGCAGCGGCTGATGTCCGGCGAGGCGCTGCTGGCGCTGGCCCGCGACCTGCGCTATCCCGACGTGTCCGCCCTCTACGCGGCCGTGGGCGAGGGGCACGTCGCGGCCCAGAACGTCGTGCAGAAGCTCGTGGCCTCGATCGGCGGCGTCGACAGCGCCGAGGAGGACATCGCCGAGACCTCGCTGCCGACGCGGCTGCGCGGCCGTCCCCGGGGCGGTGGCGGCGCGGGCGTGGTCGTCGCGGGCGACGCCGACGTGTGGGTACGCCTGTCGAAGTGCTGCACCCCGGTGCCCGGCGACGAGATCGTCGGCTTCGTCACCCGCGGCCACGGGGTGTCGGTGCACCGCGGCGACTGCACCAACGTGCAGCAGCTCAAGGCGCAGCCCGACCGGCTGGTGGAGGTCAGCTGGTCGCCGAGCGACGACAGCGTCTTCCTGGTGGCCATCCAGGTCGAGGCGCTCGACCGGCCGCGACTGCTGTCCGACGTCACACGTACGCTCTCCGACCAGCACGTCAACATCCTCAGCGCCTCGGTGACGACCTCGCGCGACCGGGTGGCGGTCAGCAAGTTCACGTTCGAGATGGGCGATCCCAAGCACCTGGGGCACGTGCTGAAGGCCGTACGCGGCATCCAGGGCGTCTTCGACGTCTACCGGGTGAGCGGCGCGGGCGGCTGAGCCGGCGCGGTCGGACGGGGCGGTCGGACGGGGCGGTCAGCCCGCCAGGCCGGGCAGGTCGACCACGATCGCCTCCTGGGTGCTGCGGGCGATCACCACCACCGCCTCCTGCGACGGGTCCGGATTCTCCTCCCGGTGGGGCACGTACGGCGGAACGTAGATGTAGTCGCCCGGGCCCGCCTCGATGCGCACCTCCTCGGCGTCCTCCAGGAAGACGAACGCCGGCGTGCCGCTGACCACGTAGATGGCCGTCTCGGACGCCCCGTGGTGGTGGTCGGACGAGCGGGTGGCGGGCGCGACGTGCGTCTGGCCCATCCACAACCGCGTGGAGCCGGCCGTGGCGCCGCTGATGGCGGCCAGCCGGCGCATGCCGGAGCTCTGCGCCGTATCGCCCGAGAGCCCGCCGGCGGGCACGTGACGCAGCGGCTGGTGGAACGGGTCGCCCTCGGCCCGGTAGCCCTCCCAGAGCCGCCCTCCGGCCCGCTCCAGCACACCTGAGGCCACGGCGGCCAGGCGCACGGGGTCGTCGTGCGCGGAGAGCAGCTCGCCGGCCAGCTCGGGGTCGTGCGCGCGCAGCTCGCGCAGCAGCCACTTGCCGCTTCCCTGCCACCTGCGCCCCACGCCCAGCGCGGTCCTGGCGGCCTCCTGGACCACCTCCCAGCGGATGAACGCCTGCTCGCCGGCGTCGGTGACCCCCGCCAGGTCGTCGAGCAGATCGGACAGCACGTAGCGGGCCCGCTCGGCCTGGTCGGGCGTCAGCCCGCCGGGCCCTGCGGCCAGGCGCTCGCCGAGCACGCTCTGCAGGTCGCTGGCCCGCCCGCCCGTCCTGTCGGCCAGCACCGCGCCCTCCGCGCACATGCGCGCCAGGCTCGGCCTGCGCCTGCCGAAGTCCTTGTCGAAGTAGGCGTGCAGGCTGGTCTCGCTGTGCACGAACAACTCCACCGGCCACCCGCGCCAGCGCAGCGACTCGCGGTAGGGGGCGGCCAGGCCGTCGAGCACCACCACGACGTCGAGATCGGAGGTGCTGGTGCGGCGCTCGGTGAGCACGCTGCCGCCCACGAAGGCGTACAGCGCCCCCGGGAACATCTCCTCGACCAGGGCGCGCGCGTCGGTGACGGGATCCATGCCGTCAGCCTAGATCCCAGGTGCCGACGCGCGCCGCCCGATTCGGCGTCCTGCTCGGCGGGGGCTCAGCTCAGCTGAACTCGGCCAGCGTGCGCTCGGCCTCCTCCAGCCACGACCGGCGGGCGGTCAGCGCCTCCTCGGCCTCCTTGACGTCCTTGGCGCGCCCGGCGGCCTGCGCCTTGGACAGCCGCTTCTCCAGCTGGTCGATGGAGGTGCGCAGCTGGTCGACCGTGCTCTGGGCGCGGGCCCTCGCCTCGGGGTTGGAACGCTTCCACTCGGCGTCCTCGGCCTTGCGCACCGCGTCGTCGACCTTGCGCAGCCCGCCTTCGAGCCGGTCGCGCTGGTCGCGCGGCACGGGGCCGGCGGCCTCCCAGCGCTCCAGGATGTGCCGCAGCGCCGCCCTGGCCGTGCGTGCGTCGGTGACGGGGAGGATCTTCTCCGCCTCGGTGAGCAGCTGCTCCTTGACCCCGGCGTTGGCCGCGAGCGAGGCGTCACGCTCGGCGAACACGGCGGAACGGGCCTGGAAGAACTGGTCCTGGGCGCCCTTGAAGCGGGCCCAGAGCTCGTCCTCGGCCTCGCGCGAGGCCCGGCCGGCGCTCTTCCACTGTTGCATCAGGTCGCGGTAGATCGCCGCGGTGCCGCCCCAGTCGGTCGAGTCGGACAGCGCCTCGGCCTCGGCGACGATGCGCTCCTTGGCCGCGCGCACCTCCTCGCGCTGCTCGTCGAGCCCCGCGAAGTACTGCTTGCGGCGCTTGGCGAACGCCGTGCGGGCGGCCGACAGCCGCTTCCACAGCGCGGCCTCGGTGACCCGGTCGATGCGGTCGGCGGCCTTCCACTCCTCGATGAGCTGGCGCAGCCGCTCACCGCCGGACTTCCAGTGGGTGGTCTCGTCGGCGATGCGCTCGGCCTCGGCGACGATGCGTTCCTTGACCGCCCTGGCCTCGGCCCGCGCCTGCTCGCGAGCGGCCTTGACCTCCTCGCGGCGCTGGGCGACCAGCTCCGTCAGGCCGTCGAGCCTGGCCGTCAGCGCGGCGAGGTCGCCGATCGCGTGGGCGTCGGCGACGGCCTCGCGCAGCTTGACGATGCTCGCCTCGGCCTGTGCCGGAGCCAGGTCGGTGCTCCTGACGCGCTGTTCGAGCAGCTGGACCTGACCGGCCAGCTCGTCGTACTTGCGATGGAAGTAGGCCAGTGCCTCTTCGGGTTCACCGGCCTGCCAGGACCCGACGGCTCGCTCTCCCTCAGCCGTACGCACGTAGACGGTGCCGTCGTCGTCTACCCGGCCCCACGGGTCGGTGCTCACCGTGTCCTCCCGCACTATCCATCAGACCCTTCGGGACTACTTCGTCCCTAGTTTGTATTACGTCAGCTCTTGCCGGCGAATGTCACGTCTTTGATTTCGACGCTTTGCTTCGGCGCTCCGGTCCCGTCTCCCGCGTCTGCGACGACGCCTGCTTTGTTCACCTTGTCCAGGATGTCCAGCCCCTTGGTGATCGTACCCACCGGCGTGTATTGCGGGGGGAGGTTGATGTCTCCGAAAACCAGGAAGAACTGGCTGCCCGTGGTGCCGGGCGCCTGGGTCTTGGCCATCGCCATCACACCCCGCTTGTACGTGGCGCCCTCCAGGTTCTCCTCGGCCATGACGTAGCCGGGGCCGCCCGAGCCGTCCTGGCTCTTGCCGTCGGCCTTGGCGAACGGGTCGCCGCACTGCAGCATCGGGAACTGGTCGCTGCCCAGCCGGTGGCACTTGCTGCCGTCGTAGTAGTTCTTCTTGGCCAGGTGCTCGAGCGAGTTGGTCGTGCACGGCGCCTTGGCGTTGTCGAGCTCGATCACGATGGCGCCGCGGTTGGTCTCGAACGTCATCGTCTTCGTCGCCGGCTTGGTCTTCACCTTCTTCGGCGGCATGCCGACGTCCTTGACCTGACCGCCGGTCTTGTCGGCGGCGTAGTCGCACGTGCCCGCCGCCGCGTCGTAGGGCTTGGGCCCCGTGGACTCCGCCGCCGAGGCGGTGTCCTGGGGCGCCGCCGTGGGGGACGCGGCCGCGTCCGTCGGCGTGTCACCGCCGCCCATGAACGCGATCGCGGCCACGATGCCGCCGACCACGATCACCACGCCCACGGTGGAGCCGATGATCGCCGTGCGCCTGGCCTTCTGCTCGCGCTCGAGACGGCGCTGCATCTGCCGCTCGTAGTGCTCACGCGCCAGCTGCTTCTGCCGGTCCTTCCCCGTGGCCACCGCTTTGCCTCCCATAGTGAATCAACTGAGGTGGGCGAATCGTATCGGCCAATGGGTAATGATTCGCAGCCCGGCGACCCGCACCGGTACCCTTCGGTTACATTCCCATTGGCTTTTCGACGAGATCACCTGAGGCAGATGCTCATCGCCGGCTTCCCCGCAGGGGCCTTCCAGACCAATTGTTACGTCGTCGCGCCCGCCGCCGGCGAGGAGTGCGTGATCGTCGATCCCGGCCAGGACGCGACCGAGGGCGTCGACGAGCTGCTGCGCGAGCACCGGCTCAAGCCGGTCGCGGTCCTGCTCACCCACGGCCACCTCGACCACGTCTGGTCGGTGGCCCCGGTCTGCGGCGCGCGTGACGTCCCCGCGTGGATCCACCCCGACGACCGCCACCTGCTCAGCGACCCCGCCGCCGGCTGGTCCGACACGAGCGCCCAGCTGTTCGGGGGCCTGACGCTGAGCGAGCCCGACGACGTGCGCGAGCTGTCCGACGGCGCCGTGCTCCGGCTCGCCGGCCTCGAGCTCGTGGTCGACCACACCCCGGGCCATACCAGGGGGTCGGTGAGCTTCCGGTCGCCCGGCGACGAGGTCATGTTCTCGGGCGACCTGCTGTTCGCCGGCTCCATCGGCCGATCTGACCTTCCCGGCGGCGACTACGCCACGATTCTGCGCAGCCTTGCCACCAAGTGTCTGCCGCTGCCGGACGATACGGTCGTCCTGCCGGGCCACGGACCACAGACAACGATGGGCCGCGAGCGCGCCGTCAACCCATACCTGAAAGAGGCGGCGCCGCACGCCGGTCCCACACGAGGGATCTAATGAGCTTCCAAGCACCGAAAGGCACCTTCGACTGGCTGCCTCCCCGCTCCGAGCGGGTTCTGGCCGTACGCGAGGCCCTCGCCGCGCCGCTGCGCGGAGCGGGCTACGGCTACATCGAGACGCCTGTGTTCGAGGACACCCAGCTGTTCGCCAGGGGCGTAGGCGAGTCGACCGACATCGTCTCCAAGGAGATGTACACCTTCCCCGACAAGGCGGGCCGTTCCCTGACGCTGCGCCCCGAGGGCACGGCCTCCGTCGTGCGCGCGGTGCTGCAGCACCACCTGCACGCCGGCCAGCTCCCCGTGAAGTTGTGGTACTCCGGCAGCCAGTTCCGCTACGAGCGGGCCCAGAAGGGCCGCTACCGCCACTTCTGGCAGGTGGGCGCCGAGGCCCTCGGGTCGGAGGACCCGGCGCTCGACGCCGAGCTCATCCTGCTCGGCGCCCGCGGGTTCGCCTCGCTCGGCCTCAAGAACGTCACGCTGCTGCTCAACTCGCTCGGCGACAAGGCCTGCAGGCCCGCCTACCGGGCGGCGCTGCAGGAGTTCCTGCGCGGCCTCGACCTCGACGCCGACACCAGGGCCCGCATCGAGATCAACCCGCTGCGGGTGCTCGACGACAAGCGCCCCGAGGTCCAGGCCCAGCTCACCGGCGCGCCCTTGGTGGTCGACCACCTGTGCGCGGCCTGCAAGGCCTACCACGAGGAGGTCCGTTCCCTGCTGGCCGCGTCCGGAGTCGCGTTCGACGACGACCCGCGGCTGGTGCGGGGGCTCGACTACTACACGCGCACCACGTTCGAGTTCGTCCACGGCGGGCTCGGCTCCCAGTCGGCCGTCGGGGGCGGCGGGCGTTACGACGGGCTGAGCGAGATGCTCGACGGCCCGCCGCTGCCCGGCGTCGGGTGGGCGCTCGGGGTCGACCGCACGTTCCTGGCCATGGAGGCCGAAGGGCTGCTGGACGACCACGCGCAGTCGCGCGTCCAGGTGTACGGTGTCCCGCTGGGCGAAGAGGCCCGCCGCCGGATGTTCCTGATCGTCAGCGAGCTGCGCGCGGCGGGCGTCAGCGCCGACATGGCCTTCGGCGGCAAGGGGCTCAAGGGCGCGATGAAGGGCGCCGACCGCTCGGGTGCCGCGTTCGCGCTGATCCTGGGCGAGCGTGACCTCGCGGCCGAGGTCGTTCAGGTGAAAAACCTGACCAGCGCCGAGCAGACCGAGGTGCCGCTGGCCCAGGTCGTCGACGTTCTGAAGGGGAAGGTGCAGTGACCGGCCGGGTCGCCGTCGCTTCGTCGTCTCTCCTGCCCGTGCGAAGGGAAGGCGCGTGATCCGCCGGCCGGCACGTGCCGGGTCGCCGCCGTCCGTTCGCCTCTTCCATCCGTGTGAAGGGAAGGCGCGGTGATCCGCCGGCCGGCTGATACCGCATCGCCGCCGTCCCCTCGCCCCTCCTATCCGTACGAAGGGAAAGTGCAGTGATCCGCACGCATACCGCCGGGTCGCTCCGTGAGGAGCACGCCGGGCAGCAGGTGACGCTCGCAGGATGGGTGGCCCGCCGCCGTGACCACGGCGGCGTCGTCTTCATCGACCTGCGTGACGCCTCCGGCTCGGCGCAGGTGGTCTTCCGCGAGGAGGACCACGCCCACGACCTGCGCGCCGAATACTGCGTGCAGGTCGTCGGCCAGGTCAGGGTGCGCCCCGAGGGCAACGAGAACCCCGACCTGCCCACCGGCGCGATCGAGGTGGTGGCCGACCGGGTCGAGGTGCTCAGCGAGTCGGCGCCGCTGCCGTTCCCCATCGAGGGCAGCGTGGGGGTGTCGGAGGAGGCGCGGCTCAAATACCGCTATCTCGACATCCGCCGCCAGCAGGTCGCCACGGCGATGCGCACCCGGTCCAAAGCCACCTACCTCGCCAACGAGGTGATGCACGAGCTCGGCTTCGTCTACGTCGAGACGCCGACGCTGACCCGTTCCACGCCTGAGGGCGCGCGTGACTTCCTGGTCCCGGTGCGCCTGCAGCCGGGCAACTGGTACGCGCTGCCGCAGTCGCCCCAGCTGTTCAAGCAGCTGCTGCAGGTGGCCGGGCTGGAGCGCTACTACCAGCTGGCCAAGTGCTACCGCGACGAGGACCTGCGGGCCGACCGGCAGCCGGAGTTCACCCAGATCGACGTCGAGATGTCCTTCGTCGACCAGGAGGACGTGATCCAGGTCGGCGAGACGCTGATCGGCCGGCTCTGGAAGGAGATCGCCGGCTACGACCTGCCGACGCCGCTGCCGCGCATGACGTACGCGGAGGCGATGGACCGCTACGGCTCCGACAAGCCGGACCTGCGCTTCGGCCAGGAGCTCGTCGAGATGACCGCCTACTTCTCCGGCACCTCTTTCCGCGTCTTCCAGGCCGACTACGTCGGCGCCGTCGTCATGCCCGGCGGAGCCTCGCAGACCCGTAAGGAGCTCGACGGCTGGCAGGAGTGGGCCCGCTCGCGTGGCGCCAAGGGCCTGGCCTACGTGCTCGTCCAGGAAGACGGCACGCTCGGCGGCCCGGTCGCGAAGAACCTGTCGGAGGCGGAGATCTCCGGGCTGGCCGGCAAGGTGGGGGCCAAGCCCGGCGACGCGGTGTTCTTCGCCGCGGGCGCCAGGAACGCCGCGCGCGACCTGCTGGGGGCGGCCCGGCTGGAGATCGGGCGTCGCTGCGGCCTCATCGACGAGTCGCAGTGGTCGTTCCTGTGGGTCGTCGACGCGCCCATGTTCGAGCCTGTGTCCGATGAGTCCGGCGGCGAGGGCGGCTGGACGGCCGTGCACCACCCGTTCACCGGGCCGAAGCCGGAGTGGGCCGACAACTTCCAGGACCACCCGGGTGAGGCGCTGGCCTACGCGTACGACATGGTCTGCAACGGCATGGAGATCGGCGGCGGCTCGATCCGTATCCACCGGGCCGAGATGCAGCAGCGCGTGTTCGACGTGCTCGGCATCTCCAAGGAGGAGGCGGAGAGCAAGTTCGGCTTCCTGCTGGAGGCGTTCAAGTACGGCCCGCCGCCGCACGGCGGCATCGCCTACGGCTGGGACCGCATCTGCATGCTGCTGTCCGGCGGCGAGTCGATCCGCGACGTGATCGCGTTCCCGAAGACGGCCTCCGGCTTCGACCCGCTCACGGGCGCGCCCACGCCGATCACGGCCGGCCAGCGCAAGGAGGCGGGCGTCGACGCGCCGCCCAAGCCGTAACAGGCCGCAGAACGGGTGACGGCAGGCGCCGCGCGGCGCCTGCCGTCACCCGTTTCCGAGCGGTCAGGAGAAGGCGATCTTCTTGATGATCACCGGCTTCTTGGGGGCGGTGGTGCCGCCGTCGCCGGTGATGTCGGCGTTGTTGAGGAGCAGGTCCTGCCCGCTCGTGGCCAGCCCGAGCAGCATGTCCATGCCATCGCCGACCGTGCCGATGACCGAGTAGCCCGCGCCGACCTGAAGGTTCTCGTCCGACAGCGAGACGGCGAACTGGCTGTTGTTGCGGCCCGCCGCCTCACTGGGCTGCGTCATGAACACCACGCCCTTGCCCAGCGGGATCTCGGCGTTCTCGTCGGCGTAGACGTAGCCCGCGGTGCCCTGGCCGTCGGTCGGGTTCTTCCCGTCGGCCTTGGCCTGCGGGTCGCCGCACTGCAGCATGTGCACGCCGGCGACGTCGGGGGTGACCAGACGGTGGCACTTCATGTCGTCGTAGAACTTCTTCTTCGCGAGGAAGCGCATCGAGTTGACCGCGCACGGCGCCGCCTCGGTCATGAGGTCGACGGTGAAGCTGCCGCGGTTGGTGGTGACCGTCATCTTCTTCAGCTTCATGTCGGGCTTCTTGCCCGGCAGCCCGACGAACTTGTGCGGGAGCGACTTGTCCCGCTTGTACGTGCAGGTCACCGGGCCGGTCTTGGTCGGGCTCGGCGTCGTCGGCGGGGTGACGGACGCGCTGGCGGAGGGAGTGCTCTGCGCCGTGGCCTCGCCGGGGTCCTTGTCGACCATCGTGGTCGCGGCGAAGATCCCGCCCGCCACCACGACCACTGCCACGCCGGCGCCGAGGAAGGTGTTCCGCCTTCCTTTGGAGGTCTGGTCGGCGGCGCGCTTGATCTGCCGTTCCTTGTGCTCCCGCGCCAGCTCTCTCTGGCGGTCTTCTTCGTTCTGGCGGTCGTCGCCGCTCACCGCTATGTCCTCTCGCTTTTGCCCACGCATGACCAAACAACTCCGCGCATGTTACCGGCCTCCGATATGTGCCGGACGTAAGTGGCGAAAGCCGCTGGATGCGACGGGTGTGATCGCTGCAGACCGCCGTCGCCTCGCCCGTTTCCCATGGCCTGCGCGGCAGGGGGTGCGGACCGCCGCCGCGCGGGCTCCGCGGCCCGGCGAACCCTGTAACCTCGCGTTGTGGACAGCCTGTTCGATTCGGCGGCTGAGGAGGCCACGCCGCAGCCGCTCGCGGTGCGCATGCGCCCGCGCACCCTCGACGAGGTGATCGGCCAGCGGCACCTGCTCGGCTCCGGCACCCCCCTGCGGCGCCTGGTCGAGAGCGAGGCGCCCATGTCGTTGTTCTTGTGGGGGCCGCCAGGCACCGGCAAGACGACGCTCGCCTACGTGGTCTCCAACGTCACCAAGCGCCGCTTCGTCGAGATCTCCGCCGTGTCGGCGGGCGTCAAGGACGTGCGGGCGGCCATCGACAACGCCCGGCGCGAGCTGGGCATGACCGGCCGGCAGACGGTGCTGTTCGTCGACGAGGTGCACCGCTTCAACAAGGCCCAGCAGGACGCGCTGCTGCCCGCCGTGGAGAACCGCTGGGTCACGTTCATCGGCGCCACCACGGAAAACCCGTTCTTCTCGGTCATCTCGCCGCTGCTGTCGCGCTCGCTGCTCCTCACCCTGGAGTCCCTGACCGACGACGACGTCCGCGCGGTGCTGGAGCGGGCGGTGTGCGACCCGCGCGGCCTGGGCGGGCGCGCGACGCTGGCGCCGGAGGCCCTGGAACATCTCGTACGCCTCGCGGGCGGCGACGCGCGCCGGTCGCTGACCTACCTGGAGGCGGCGGCGCTGCTGGGCGACGACATCACCGTCGAGGTGGTGGAGAAGGCCGTCGACAAGGCCGCCGTGCGCTACGACCGGCAGGGCGACCAGCACTACGACGTGATCAGCGCCTTCATCAAGTCGATGCGCGGATCCGACGCCGACGCCGCGCTCCACTACCTCGCCCGCATGATCGAGGCCGGCGAGGACCCCCGGTTCATCGCCCGGCGCATCGTCATCTTCGCCTCCGAGGACGTCGGCATGGCCGACCCCACCTGCCTGCAGACCGCCGTGGCCGCCGCGCAGGCGGTGCAGCTCATCGGGCTGCCCGAGGGGCAGATCAACCTCGCCCAGGCGGTCATCCACTGCGCGACGGCGCCCAAGTCCAACGCGGTCGTCAAGGCCATCGGGGCGGCCATAGGAGACGTGCGCAAGGGCCTGATCGGCCAGGTGCCCGGCCACCTGCGCGACGCCCACTACGCCGGCGCCGCCAAGCTGGGCCACGGCGACGGCTACAAATACCCCCACGACTTCGAGCACGGGCTGGTGCGCCAGGACTACGCGCCCGAGCAGGTGCGCGACAGGCGCTACTACGAGCCGACCAGGCACGGCGCCGAGGGGCCCGTGGCCGAGCGCTGGGCCAGGATCCGCGCCTTCCTGCGCGGCGCCTGAGGTCCGCGAGCGTGCCCGGCGGATGTACGGTTACAGCAGTGACGGCGGGACACGCCGCGAGCGCGTCGGCGTTCCCGCTGATGCCGGAGCGGCGGCTCGTGGCCGGGATCGTTGCGGCACGCGGTCTCACGCGGGCGGTCACGGAAGTGCCGGGGGCCGACGTGGCGGCCTGATCAAGGTCGCTTTCCCCACTAATGTGGTCGCTCGAACGCGATAGGGTCTTGCCGTTCCGGCCCAGCGTACGAGGGAGATGCGCGGATGCTTACCGCTGGAGAGGTCGCCGGGCTGATCGCGGCCACGGGCTGGATGGTCCTGGTCTGCGTGCTGGCCATGGTGCTCGTCAAGGTCGCCAGGCTGCTCGCCGAGACCACCAAGGCGGTCTCCGATCTCAACAACCGGCTGACGCCGCTGCTCGACGACATGAGCGTCACGGTCAACGAGACCAACAGGCAGCTGGTCGCCGTCGAGGCCATCGCCAGAGACGTCAAGCAGGTCAGCGGTCACGCGGCCAAACTCAGCGCGGTGACGCAGACCATCTTCACCGGGCCGCTGATCAAGGTCTCGTCGCTCGGCTACGGTGTGCGGCGCGCCATCGAGGCCCGCACGCCGGCCAGGCCGAGGCAGGGGGCCCGGGGGACGGCGCCGAGGCGGCCGAGATGATCAGGCGGCTGTTCTACCTCTCGCTCGGCGCGTTCCTCGCCTTCTGGGTGATGCGCAGGCTGCAGGCGCTCCACCCCGACCACGTCGCCCGCCGCACCGCCGACGGCGCGGCGGGCATGCTCCGGCAGGTGAGAGACTTTACTTCCGACGCGCTCGGCGAGGCGGCCGGCCGCGAAACAGAGTTGCGGGCTCGCTTCGGGCTCGACGACGCTGAAGACCACAAGTGATTCCACAACCAACGCAAAGGATGGCCACCATGGAGTCGGCAGAGATCGCCCGCCGCTTCCTGCGCTTCTTCGAGGAGCGTGGGCACAAGATAGTGCCCTCGGCCAGCCTGATCGCTGAGGACCCCACGCTACTCCTGGTTCCTGCCGGTATGGTGCCGTTCAAGCCGTACTTCCTGGGGCAGCGCAAGCCTCCGGCGTCCCGGCTGGCCACCGCGCAGAAGTGTGTGCGCACCCCCGACATCGAAGAGGTCGGCAAGACCACGCGGCACGCCACCTTCTTCCAGATGCTGGGCAACTTCTCCTTCGGCGACTACTTCAAGGCCGAAGTGATCCCGTTCGCGTGGGAGCTGCTCACCAGGTCCGAGTCCGACGGCGGCTTCGGCTTCCCCGAAGACCGGCTCTGGGCGACCGTCTACCTCGACGACGACGAGGCGTACGACATCTGGCGCAACAGCGTCGGCCTGCCCGAGGAGCGCATCCAGCGCCGCGGCCTGGAGGACAACTACTGGCACATGGGCGTGGCCGGGCCCGGCGGCCCGTGCTCGGAGATCTACTACGACCGCGGCCCCGAATACGGCAAGGAGGGCGGCCCCGTCGCCGACGAGGACCGCTACCTCGAGGTGTGGAACCTCGTGTTCATGCAGTATCAGCTCAGCCAGGTCCGTTCCAAGGTCGACTTCGACGTGGCCGGTGAGCTGCCCTCGAAGAACATCGACACCGGCATGGGCCTCGAGCGCATGGCGACGATCCTGCAGGGCGTCGACAACCTCTACGAGATCGACACCACCTACAAGATCCTCGACCGCGCGGCCGAGCTCACCAAGACCCGCTACGGGCGCGACCACCGTTCCGACGTCAGCCTGCGGGTGATCGCCGACCACGTGCGCACCGGCACCATGCTGGTCGCCGACGGTGTCCTGCCCGGCAACGAGGGCCGCGGCTACGTCCTGCGCCGCATCCTGCGCCGCACGGTGCGCAACCTGCGCCTGCTCGGCTCCGGCGACGACCGCTACATGCACGAGCTGACCGACGTCGCGATCAACGTCATGGGCGAGCAATACCCCGAGCTCAAGGCGGACGCGCCGCAGATCCACGGCATCATCGACGCCGAGGAGGCGTCCTTCCTCGGCACGCTGCGCACCGGCACGGCCATCTTCGACGTGGCGGTCGAGGAGACCAAGCGCAGGTCGGCCACCACGCTCCCCGGCGAGCAGGCGTTCAAGCTCCACGACACCTACGGCTTCCCCATCGACCTGACCCTGGAGATGGCGGCCGAGCACGGGCTCAAGGTCGACGAGGAGGGCTTCCGCCGCCTCATGAAGGAGCAGCGGCAGGCGGCCAAGGCCGACGCGGCGGCGAAGAAGACCGGCAACGCCGACATCTCCGTCTTCGGGCAGCTGCTCGAGGCGTCGGGCAAGGTCGACTTCCTCGGCTACGACCAGACCGAGGCCGACACCAGCGTGGTCGGCATCCTCGCCGACGGGGCGTCCGTGCCGGTGGCGGGCGCGGGTTCGAGCGTCGAGATCGTGCTCGCGCGCACCCCGTTCTACGCCGAGGGCGGCGGCCAGCTCGCCGACCAGGGCGTGATCCGCACCAGCGGCGCGGAGGTCGAGGTCGTCGACGTGCAGTCGCCGCTCGCGGGGCTCGTCGTGCACCGCGGCAAGGTCCGCAAGGGTGAGATCAGGGTCGGCGACGAGGCGCAGGCGGAGATCGACGTCGAGCGCCGCCGCGCGATCTCGCGCAGCCACAGCGCCACCCACCTCGTCCACCGCGGCTTCAAGAACGCGCTCGGCGAGACGGCGGCGCAGGCCGGCTCGGAAAACTCTCCCGGCCGCTTCCGCTTCGACTTCACCGCCTCGGGCGCGGTGCCGCAGAGCGTGCTGCGCGACGTCGAGGACGAGGTCAACGCCGTGCTCATCAACGACCTCCAGGTCAACGCCTTCTACACCTCCCAGGCCGAGGCCAGGGCGATGGGCGCGCTGGCGATGTTCGGCGAGAAATACGGCGACGAGGTCCGCGTGGTCGAGATCGGCGACTACTCCCGCGAGCTGTGCGGTGGCACCCACGTGCACAGCTCCGGCCAGCTCGGCCTGGTCAAGGTGCTGGGCGAGCAGTCCGTCGGCGCCGGGGTGCGCCGCGTCGAGGCCCTCGTCGGCATCGACGCCTTCCGCTTCCTGGCGCGCGAGAGCGTGCTGGTCGCGCAGCTCACCGAGCAGCTCAAAGCGCGCCGCGAAGAGCTTCCCGAGCGCATCGACGGCATCGTCACCCGGTTGCGCACGGCCGAGAAGGAGCTCGACAAGCTCCGCTCCGCCCAGGTGCTCCAGGTGGCGGGCGACCTGGCCGCTCAGGCTCGTGACCTGCAAGGAGTCTCCGTGGTGACACACCGCGCGCCTGATGGCACCGGTGCGGATGATCTGCGTAAGCTCGCGCTTGATGTGCGTGGCAGGTTCCCGGCCGACAGACCGGCGGTCATCGTGATCGCCGGCGCCCCCTCCGACAGGCCCGTGGTGGTTGCCGCGGTCAACGAGGCGGGGCGCGAGCGAGGGCTCAAAGCCGGGCAACTGGTCGGCGTCGCCGCCAAGGCTCTTGGGGGTGGCGGTGGCGGCAAGGACGATGTCGCGCAAGGCGGCGGCACGCGACCGGAGGCGATCGGCGACGCGCTGCGCCTGGTCGAGCAGGCCGTCGCTGACCAGGTCAGCCGATAGCCCGGCCGACATGAGATTCGGTGCGCGGATCGGCGTGGACGTCGGCTCCGTACGCGTGGGCGTGGCCCGCAGCGACCCTTCGGGCATGCTCGCCACACCGGTCGAGACCGTCAGGCGCGGCAAGGGCACCCTCGACCGCATCGCCGCGATCGTCGCCGAGCATGAGGCGATCGAGGTCGTGGTCGGGTTGCCCACCTCGCTGTCGGGGCGTGAGGGGCAGGCGGCCGCGCTGGCGCGCGAGTTCGCCTCCGCCCTGGCTGCCCGGGTGGCGCCGACACCGGTGCGGCTGTTCGACGAGCGGCTGACCACGGTGACCGCCCAGCAAGGGCTCAGAGCCAGCGGCGTGCGGGCGAAGAAGCAGCGCGGCGTCGTCGACCAGGCGGCCGCGGTCGTGCTGCTCCAGGACGCCCTCGACTCCGAACGCGCCACGGAAAGACCACCAGGCAGGCCCGTCGAACCGCCACCGGCGGCCGGCGGACCTGCCTCATGAGCGGCCGATCGACGGGCCCCTGCCGTGACCGGCGCGGACGCGTGGCCGCCCCGTGCGCGGGGTCCGCTGCGGCGGAGCGAAGGTGTGCTCCCGTCACGGGCGCGCGTGGCGAGGTGGCCTGGTGAACGGCACGCCTGAAGACGACGACGTGATCCCGTTCCGCGACGCGGACGACGACGCCGGCCCGGTGATCGGACGGGGGAGCGACGCCCGGCCGTACCGGCAACCCGGGACGCGGGCGGCTTCCGGAGCGAGCCCCGAGGAGGAGTTCGAGCCGGACCCTGGCCCGGCTTCCGCGGTGAACCCCGAGCCGGATTCCGAGGCGGCTTCCGCTGCGAACTCTGGGCCTGGCTCCGAGAGGGCTTCCGAGGCGGATCCCCGGACGGATGTCCAGGCGGCTTCCGCGCCTGGCTCCGAGACGGGCTCCGGGCCGGCGTCTGGGGCGGGCTCAGAACCGGGTTCCGTGCTGGGCCCGGGGGCGGGCTCCCGGGCGGAGGCCGGGTCGCCGTCCCAGCGGCGCCGCGCCCTGCGCCATGCAGGGCTGCTCTCTACCGGGCTGCTCGTCTCGCTGGTCGCCGTGGGCGCCGGAGCCGTCGCGGTGCTCAAGCCGTACATCAGTCCTGCCGACTTCGAAGGGCCGGGCAGCGGTTCGGTGACCGTGCGCATCGCGCCCGGATCGAGCGCGGAGGCCATCGGCTCGACGCTGGCCGACGCCGGGGTGGTGGCCAGCGCGCGGTCGTTCGTGAAGGTGTCGGAGGACCGCGCGGTGACCGGGCGGCTCCGTCCCGGCCACTACCGCATGCGCAAGGGCATGGCGGCGGGGGCGGCGCTCGACCTGCTGCTCGCGCCCTCGTCCAGGATCGTGAAGCGGGTCACCGTGCCCGAGGGCCTGCGCGCGGCCGAGGTGCTGGC
Source organism: Nonomuraea sp. B1E8 (assembly GCF_039871515.1). Lineage (NCBI taxonomy): Bacteria > Bacillati > Actinomycetota > Actinomycetes > Streptosporangiales > Streptosporangiaceae > Nonomuraea > Nonomuraea sp. B1E8. The sequence goes on from NZ_JBDPLS010000008.1 coordinate 390,202, forward strand.
CCGGGTGGCCCAGCAGACCGGGCTGCCGCTCAAGGAGTTGCGGGGCGTCGACAGTGCCCTTGTCGGGCTGCCTGACTACGCGCCGGGGCTCGAGGGTTTCCTGTTCCCCGCGACGTACGAGGTCGAGCCGGGCGACACGGCGGTCGACGTGCTGGCGGCGATGGTGGAGCGGTTCCGTGCCGCCGCCCGGCAGGTGGGCCTGGCGGCCGAGGCCGCGAAAGTGCATCTGACGCCGCTGGAGGCCGTCACGGTGGCGAGCCTGGTCCAGGCCGAGGGTGGCACTGACGCCGACTACCCCAAGATCGCCAGAGTGATCTACAACCGCCTCGCGAAGGACACGCCGCTGGAGATCGACAGTACCGTTCTGTACGCCCAGAACCGCCGGACGCTGAGGATCACGGAGAGCGACACCAAAGTCGACTCTCCCTACAACACCTATCGCCACAAGGGCTTGCCGCCCGGTCCCATCGCCAACCCCGGAGAGAAGGCGCTGATGGCGGCGCTGCACCCGGCGGAGGGTGATTGGCACTGGTTCGTCACCACTGATCCAGCGCATAGAATCACCAAATTCACCGATAAAGAGAGCGAGTTCGTGAGATACCGGGAAGAGTTGAACAAGAACCTCGGGACGAGCTGATGTTCGGTGGACCCCCCGCTATCACCGCGCAAAAGCCCCAAAACGGGGCATGCGTCCTCTTCTCATCCCTTAGCATGGCTACCCAGTGTGATCTCCGCTGGCCGTGGCAGCACGTCCGGCGGATCCCCCAGTTCCGCTCGGTGACCCCAGCCGGTTGGGCAGTTCCGCTTGACGCCTGGCCGGGCGTGCCGGGAGATTGGCCAGCGAACCCATGAGCGATCTCGATCTCAACTCCTTGCTCGGCGCCGAGGACGACGAAGGTCCCGCGCGGCGCCGCAGCCGTGGCGGCAGGCGCGGCAACAGCCGCAGGCGGCGCAGGCGCCGTAACCGCGGCCGGTTCATCGCACCACTGCTCGCCTTCGTGGTGCTGGCCGGCATCATCGGCGGTGGCGGCTACTACGGCTACATGTGGCTCAACGACGCGCTCGTACCCGACGACTACACAGGTCAGGGCGCCGGCGAGGTCGTCATCGAGATCAAGAGCGGTCAGAGCGCCTCCGACGTGGCGGCGGAGCTGGAGCGCCAAGGCGTCGTGGCCAGCATCAGGGCCTTCACCAACGCGATCGCCAACGCCGGCGCGAGCGCTTCACTGCAACCGGGCTCGTACAAACTGCGCAAGCGCATGTCGGCCGAGAACGCCGTGGCGCTGCTCGACCCGAACAAACGGCTGCGCGCCAGCGTGACGATCAAGGAAGGTCTGCGGCTGTCCGAAACCCTGGCCAAGCTCGCCGAGGAGACCGGACTGCCGCTCAAGGAGTTCAAGGCCGCGGCCAAGGACGCCGACGCCCTCGACCTGCCGCCCTACGCCAAGGGCAAGCTGGAGGGCTATGCCTTCCCTGCCACGTTCGAGGTGCAGCCGAAGACCACGCCCCGGCAGATCCTCGCGGCCATGGTCGACCGCTACAAGAAGACGGCCAAGTCGGTCGACCTCGAGAGCGGGGCCAAGGACCTCGGGCACACCCCACACGAGATCATCACCATCGCCAGCATTATCCAGGCCGAGGCGGGCCGGCACGAGGACATGCCGAAGATCGCCCGCGTGATCTACAACCGGCTCGAACGCAAGCCGCCGCTGAAGCTCTCGATGGACAGCACGGTGATGTACGCACTCAACAAGTACCGCACCTACGCCACCCACGCCGAGCTGGAGACCAAGTCCCGCTACAACACCTACAAGTACGAGGGACTGCCGCCCGGCCCGATCTCCAACCCGGGTGACCACGCCATCGAGGCAGCGCTCAACCCGGCCAAGGGCCCGTGGCTGTTCTTCGTGGCCACCGACCCCAAGAGCAGCGTGACCAAGTTCGCCACCACGGAGACCGAGCGCCTGGCCTTGCTCGCGGAGTGCCGCGGCAACGGCGGCTGCGGCGGCTGACCTCTGCGTCCGGCACCGTCCGCCCGCACCGCGCCGAGGGCGGACGCCCGTACGAAGACCGGACCCCGAGCCGGGGCGGACGGTCGTAGACCAAGGTCGTCAACGTGAGCTTCGGCTCTGGCCCGCGTCGTACGGCGCCGCTACGCGCGGGCGATAGGGTCGTCGTATTCGTGGGAGAAGGAGTGTGGATGCGGGCCGCGGTGCTGGGATCCCCCATCGGCCATTCGCTCTCGCCCTACCTGCACCGGGCCGCCTACCAGGCGATGGGGCTCGACGGGTGGAGCTACGAGGCGTTCGAGTGCGACGAGGCGCGGTTGCCGGGGCTGCTGGCCGAACTGGTGCCGGTGCGGGGCCGGGAGTTCGGCGGCGATGACGCCTGGGCGGGGTTGTCGCTGACCATGCCGCTCAAGCGGGCCGTGCTGCCGCTGCTCGACACGGTGTCCGAGGTGGCCGTCGAGGTCGGCGGCGCCAACACCGTGGTGTTCCGCGACGGTCTGCGGCACGGCGACAACACCGACGTCCATGGCATCAAGCAGGCGCTGGCCGAGGCCGGGGTGGCCGCGCCGTGCTCGGCGGCCGTGCTCGGCGGAGGAGCCACGGCGGCCTCCACGCTGGCGGCGCTGCGCGATCTCGGGCTGTTCCAGGCGACCCTGCTGGTGCGCGATCCCGCGCGGGCGGGGGAGACGGCGCAGGTCGCGGAGCGGCTGGGCGTGTCACTGGCGGTGGAGACGTTCGACAAGATCGAGGCGGCGACGCGGGTGGATCTGGTGGTGTCCGCGCTGCCCGGCGGCGCCGCCGACGCCTTCGCCGGCCGGCTGGCGCGGGTGCCCGCGCTCTTCGACGTGGTCTACTCGCCCTGGCCGACCCGCGCGGCGGCGGCCGTCAAGGAGGCGGGCGGCACCGTGGTCGGCGGCTTCGCGATGCTGCTGCACCAGGCGGTGCGGCAGGTGGAGCTGATGACCGGCCGATCGGATGTGCCGGTCGAGGCCATGCGCGCAGCCGGGGAGGCTGAGCTGCTGCGGCGGTCGTAGCCACCGGCCCGCGCCGCGTCACGACGGCCCGGCCCTTGACCCGGGGACGGAGCCGCGTCCGCACGATCTCGAATCCTTGGACGGCCCTGTGACCGCACGATCTCGAGCCCACAGCGCCGGGCCCGCACGATCTGGAGCAGGCGGTGGTCGACTTCGAGTCGCCTGGCCGTTCCCTGGACACATCTTTACCGGCACGTGATGGCCGGTCGGGATGATTCGGGGAGGCTCGGTGGTTGTGGTAATGTAGCTCTCTGATCGGTCCGGCATGCCTTGCTGGACGCGCAAGCGGAGGTCTCCCTCCCACCTGAGTCGCCGGAAGGCGGCCGGGTCCAGGATCACGCCGGACTACTCCGGGGAGCTCGAGGCCACGAAGCCATAGAGCTCAGTGGCCCCGCATGCGCGACGTGCGGGGCTTTTCGCGTTCGCAGCGCGAAGGGCTCCCGGCACGACGAGCACGTAGGGATCGCAAACCTAGGAGGCCCCATCAGCACTGAGCCCCGCATCAACGAGCGTATCCGAGTTCCCGAGGTTCGCCTCGTGGGCCCGAACGGCGAGCAGGTCGGCATCGTCTCCATTCACGATGCGCTCAAGCTCGCCCAGGAAGCCGACCTCGACCTCGTCGAGGTCGCGGCAACGGCTCGACCGCCCGTGTGCAAGCTCATGGACTACGGCAAGTTCAAGTACGAGTCCGCGATGAAGGCGCGCGAGGCGCGCAAGAATCAGGCGCACACGATCATCAAGGAGATCAAGCTCCGGCCGAAGATCGACCCGCACGACTACGAGACCAAGAAGGGTCACGTGGTGCGGTTCCTCAAGGCGGGAGACAAGGTCAAAGTCACGATCATGTTCCGTGGTCGCGAGCAGTCCCGGCCGGAGCTCGGCTTCCGGCTGCTGCAGCGGCTGGCGGACGACGTCCAGGAGCTCGGCTTCGTGGAGTCCCACGCCAAGCAGGACGGCCGTAACATGATCATGGTGATCGGTCCGCACAAGAAGAAAGCCGAGGCCAAGGCCGAAAAGGCCGCAGCCAAGGCGCAGCGTGGCGGCGAGGAGCCTTCCGCACAGGAAGCGTGACCCGCAGTTGGGGTTAGCCTTACAAGCGCGGCCCCAGCCAAGCCACCGGCAGACGAAGACGCCGCTACCGGGTCGGCCAGCACCGGCCCGGCCAGTGGCACGACCGAAACGAGGAGAGACGGCGACATGCCGAAGATGAAGACGCACAGCGGTGCGAAGAAGCGGTTCCGGCTCACCGGCACCGGCAAGATCAAGCGTCGCCGTGCCAATCGCGCGCACTACAACGAGTGGAAGTCGTCCACGTTGACGCGCCGTCTCAAGAACGAGGTCGTCCTTTCCGACGCCGACCACAAGAAGATCAAGAAGCTGCTCGCCAAGTAGCGCGAACCCCCGGGGAGAAGAATCATGGCACGCGTGAAGCGGGCGCTCAACGCCAAGAAGAAGCGCAAGGTCGTCCTCGAGAGGGCGAGCGGTTACCGTGGCCAGCGGTCGCGTCTCTACCGCAAGGCCAAGGAGCAGATGCTCCACTCGATGACGTACGCCTACCGGGACCGCAAGGACCGTAAGGGTGCGTTCCGCCGTCTGTGGATCCAGCGGATCAATGCCGCCGCCCGCCAGAACGGCCTGACCTACAACCGCCTCATCCAGGGTCTGCGCCTGGCCAACATCGAGGTCGACCGCAAGATCCTCGCCGACCTCGCGGTCAACGACAGCCAGACCTTCGCCACGCTCGTGGAGGCCGCCAAGAAGGCGCTCCCGGCCGACGTGAACGCTCCGGCCGCGGGCTGAGGCAGTTGCTTTGAACGAGGGCCCACCGATGACGGTGGGCCCTTTGCTGTGGACGCACACGAAGAGCGTCCGGCGCGCGGGCCGCGGGACGCGGCCCATCGGACGTGGGCAAGGGCGTGGGGGAGAGCATGGCGGGGTCCGAGCTGACCAACGTGCGGTCGCCGAGGGTCAAGGCGGCCCGGCGGCTCACCAAGCGGGCCTTCAGGGAGCAGGACCGTAGATTCCTGGCCGAAGGGCCGCAGGCGGTGCGCGAGGCGCTCAAGCTCGACGGCGTGACCCTCGAGCTGTTCAGCACGGCCGAGGCCGAGCTGCGCCACCCCGAGCTGATCATCGAGGCCAATCTCAAGGGTGTCCCCGTGCACCGGGCCAGCGGTGAGGTCATGTCGGAGCTCTCCCAGACCGTGACCCCGCAGGGGCTGGTGGCGGTCTGCGGGCTCGTGCACGTCCCCCTGGAGCAGGCCCTGGAGGGCACGCCGCGCCTGGTGGCGATGCTCGCGCACGTGCGCGATCCGGGCAACGCCGGCACGGTCATGCGCGCCGCCGACGCCGCCGGGGCCGACACGGTGATCTTCACCGACGCCTCCGTCGACCCGTACAACGGCAAGTGCGTGCGCGCCAGCGCGGGCAGTCTTTTCCATCTTCCCGTCGTCATCGGTGCTCCGGTGGGCGGCGCCGTGCGTCACCTCAAGGAGCGGGGGCTGCGCGTGCTGGCGGCCGACGGCACGGGCAAGCGCACGCTCGACGACGTCGATCTGTCCGGCCCCACCGCGTGGATCTTCGGCAACGAGGCCTGGGGTCTGCCGGAGGAGATCCTCGCCGAGGCGGACGACGTGGTCAGAGTGCCCATCTACGGACAGGCTGAAAGTCTCAACCTGGCCACAGCGGCGGCGGTGTGCCTTTACTCTTCCGCCAGGGCTCAGCGAGTGTCCTAGGCGGCGGGAAACCCGCTATTGTCGGCGATGTAGGCGGAGGAGGCGAGGTCGTGCACGGCGCAGACACCGACGGGCGCGTTGTGGCCGCCGCGTGCACGATAGCCATCGACGATCTCCCTGACGGCCTCATCGTGGCCGACCGATATGGCTGCGTGGTGGCCGTCAACCGAGCGGCCGCCCGGCTCACCGGCATCGCCATGGAGCGCGCGGTCGGCCGGCCCATGACCGACGTGTTCCCCTTCCGCGACCATGACGGGCGTGACTGGTGGAAGGCCCTCGACCCCGAGGGCGGGCTGCGCACGCGGAGCAGGGTGCCGGAGCGGCCGCTGCACCTGCCGGGCGGACAGGAGCTCTACGTCGCGGCCCGGTTCATCCGCGAGCCGGAGCGCGGCGGCGAGGTCGAGCGTGTCACGATCACCCTCAGAGACGGCGGCGCGCGGGCCCGGCTGGAGCGCAGCCGCGCCGACCTGGTCTCCACGGTGGCCCACGAGCTGCGCTCGCCGCTGACGAGCGTCAAGGGTTTCACCGCGACCCTGCTGGCCAAGTGGACGCGCTTCACCGACGAGCAGAAGCGCGTGATGCTCGAGACCGTCAACAACGACGCCGACCGTGTCACGCGGCTCATCACCGAGCTGCTCGACGTCTCCCGCATCGAGTCGGGGCGGCTGGAGGTGCGCCGCCAGGTCGTCGACCTTCCCGCCAGGGCGCGCAGGCTCATCGCCGGGCGGGTGGCGGCCGGCGAGGCCGAACACCGGTTCCGCCTGGTGGTCGGCGACCACCTGCCGGAGATGTGGCTCGACCAGGACAAGATCGACCAGATCCTGGGTAACCTGGTGGAAAACGCGCTGCGCCATGGGCGCGGCACTGTGACAATAGAGATCGAGTCCGTTGGATGGGGAGCTGCCGTGTCGGTGCGCGACGAGGGCGAGGGCATCGAGCCCGAGCTGGCTCCGCGCGTCTTCAGGCAGTTCTGGCGCGGCGGAAACAGCCGCAGGCGCGGCGGCACCGGGCTCGGCCTGTTCATCGTGAAAGGCCTGGTCGAAGCGCACGGTGGCACGATCGCCGTGCAGCGGGCTCCCGAGGGCGGGGCGGAGTTCCGATTTACCGTGCCCACCGGCACGCCTGACTTCGCGACCCCATAGCGAGCGATTCGGGCCCGGTGGGCGGGTCCCACTAGACTCATTTCCGCTCAAGCCCTGGATACGGAGCTCACTCTTGTCTGACTACGACCCCGTCGAGGTGACACCGTTGCATGCCGACGAGGTGTCCCGCATGGAGGCCGACGCCGTCGCGGCGATCAAGGCGGCCGACGACCTCGACGCACTCAAGCAGGCCAGGCTGGCGCACGCGGGTGACCGCTCGCCCATCGCCCTGGCCAACCGGGAGATCGGCGCCCTGCCGCCGGCCGCCCGCGCGGAGGCCGGCAAACGCGTCGGCGCCGCCCGTAAGGCGATCAACGAGGCGCTGGCCGCACGCCAGGCCGAGCTCGAGGCCGAGCGCGACGCGCGCGTGCTCGTCGAGGAGAGCGTCGACGTCACCCTGCCGTGGGACCGCCGGCCACGCGGCGCCCGCCACCCGCTGACCACGCTGCAGGAGCGCATCGCCGACGCGTTCGTCGCCATGGGCTACGAAGTGGCCGAAGGGCCCGAGCTCGAAGGCGAGTGGTTCAACTTCGACGCCCTCAACATCGCCAAGGACCATCCGGCGCGCTCCGACCACGACACGTTCTTCGTGGGCTCCACGGAGTCCGGCATGGTGCTGCGCACGCAGACCTCGCCGGTGCAGATCCGCGCGCTGCTCCAGCGCGAGCTGCCGGTCTACGTGATCTCACCGGGCAAGACGTTCCGCACCGACGAGCTCGACGCCACCCACACCCCCGTCTTCCACCAGACGGAGGGGCTGGCCGTCGACGAGGGCCTGACGATGGCCCACCTCAAGGGCACGCTCGACCGGTTCGCGGAGGTGATGTTCGGCAAGGGCATCTCGACCCGGTTCCGCCCCAACTACTTCCCGTTCACCGAGCCGTCCGCCGAGATGGACCTCAAGTGCTTCGTCTGCTGCGGCGCCTCGGCGACCCCTGGCAACCCGCCCTGCCGCACCTGCAAGTCGGAGGGCTGGATCGAGTGGGGCGGCTGCGGCATGGTCAACCCGCGCGTGCTCATCGCGTGCGGGGTCGATCCGTCGCGATACTCCGGGTTCGCGTTCGGCATGGGCATCGAGCGCACGCTGATGTTCCGCCACAACGCCGAGGACATGCGTGACATGGTCGAGGGAGACGTGCGCTTCACGCTCCCGTTCGGAATGGAGATCTGATGAAGGTCCCGCTTTCCTGGCTGCGGGAGTATGTCGATCTCCCGGCGGTCACCGCCCACGAGGTGGCCGACAAGCTCACGGCCGCCGGGCTGAAGCTCGAGTCGATCACCTCGCACGGCCACGACGTCAAGAACGTCGTGGTCGGCGAGGTGCTCGCCATCGAGGAGCTGACCGGTTTCAAGAAGCCGATCAGGCACTGCAAGGTCGAGACCGGCGAGGCGACGCCGCGCGAGATCGTCTGCGGCGCCACCAACTTCGCCGCCGGTGACCGGGTGCCCGTCGTGCTGCCCGGAGGGGTGCTGCCGGGCGGGTTCGAGGTCGGGGCGCGCAAGACGTACGGGCGCATGTCCGAGGGCATGATCTGCTCCGAGCGCGAGCTCGGGCTCGGAGACGACCACAACGGCATCATGGTGCTGCCCGCCGACACCCCGATCGGCGGCGACGTGGTCGAGTTGCTCGGCCTGCGCGACGAGGTGATCGAGCTGGAGATCACCCCTGACATCGGCTACGCGCTGTCGATCAGGGGCGTGGCGCGCGAGGTGGCGACCGCGTTCGGCGTGGCCTTCCGCGACCCCGCGGACGTCGAGCCGCCCGCCGCGACCGGGCCGTCGTGGCCGGCCTCCATCGCCGACCCGACGGCGTGCGACCGGTTCGTGCTGCGCGAGGTGCGCGGCTTCGATCCGGCCGCGCAGACCCCGCTCCCGATGCGCGTACGCCTGTCGCGCGCCGGCATGCGTCCCGTGTCGCTGGCCGTCGACATCACCAACTACCTGATGCTGGAGCTCGGTCAGCCGCTGCACGCGTTCGACCGGCGCAAGCTCAGCGGCGAGATCGTGGTGCGCCGGGCCCGGCCCGGTGAACGGCTGGAGACGCTCGACCACGTGGTGCGCGAGCTCGACCCCGACGACATCCTGATCACCGACGAGTCGGGGCCGATCTCGATGGCGGGCACGATGGGCGGCCTGGAGACCGAGATCTCCGACGTCTCGGCCGACATCGTCATCGAGGCCGCTCACTTCTCCGCGACCGGCATCTCCCGCGAGTCCCGCAGGCACGGGCTCGTGTCGGAGGCGTCCAAGCGGTTCGAGCGCGGCGTCGACCGGGAGCTGCCGCTCGTCGCCTCGTGGCGGGCCGTGCAGCTGCTGGCCGAGCTGGGCGGGGCCACCGTCCAGCCCGGCGTCACGCACGCCGAGGTCGAGGTGTCGCCGGCGCGCATCGCGATCCCGTCGGGCCACCCCGGGGCCGTGGCCGGCACCACCTACTCCAAGGAGACCGTGGTCGCGCGGCTGCAGCAGGTCGGCTGCGTCGTCGTCGACGGTGACGACGCAGCCGTGCGCCAGGGCGGTGTCGACCCGACCGGGGTCGTGACCGGTGGCGAGCTGGCGGCCAAGCTGGCCGTGACCGGCGACGACATGATCACGGTGACGCCGCCGTCGTGGCGGCCCGACCTCACCGACCCCAACGACCTGGCCGAAGAGGTCATCCGGCTGGAGGGCTACGAGAGCCTGCCGTCGGTGCTGCCCGCCGCCCCGGCGGGCGCCGGGCTCACCGAGGGTCAGCGGCTGCGCCGTCGGGTGGGCAGGGCGCTGGCCGAGGGCGGCTACGTCGAGGTGCTCAGCTACCCGTTCGTCAGCGCCGCCGACCTCGACCACCTGCAGTTGCCCGCCGACGACGCGCGCCGCAACGCCATGCGGCTGGCCAACCCGCTGTCGGAGGATGAGCCGCTGATGCGCACGACGCTGCTGCCAGGGCTGCTCAAGACTCTGGTGCGCAACGTCGGGCGCGGGTTCGCCGACGTGGCTCTGTTCGAGAGCGGGCCGGTCTACCGGCCGCGCGAGGGAGCTCCCGAGGCGGCGCCGGTGCTCGGGGTGGAGCGCCGGCCGACGGCCGAGGAGCTCGCCTCGATCGAGGCGGCGCTGCCCGACCAGCCCTTGCGCGTCGCGGTCGTGCTGACCGGCGAGTTCGAGCGGTCAGGCTGGTGGGGTGCCGGCCGGCAGGCCTCCTGGGCCGACGCGGTGCAGGCCGCCCGGCTGGTGGCGGCCGAGGCGCGGGCGGAGCTGTCCATCAGCGCCGACCAGCACGAGCCGTGGCACCCCGGCAGGTGCGCGGCCCTCTATCTCGGCGACACGCTGGTGGGCCACGCGGGCGAGCTGCACCCGCGCGTCATCGAGGCCTACGGCCTGCCTGCCCGCACGTCGGCGATGGAGCTGGAGCTGTCGCGGCTTGAGGCGGCCATGCCGGGCCCCGTCGAGACGCCTCCCGTCTCCGCCTATCCGGTGGCCACCCAGGACGTCGCGCTGATCGTGCCCGACTTCACGCCGGTGGCCGACGTCGAGGCGGCCCTGCGCGACGGCGCCGGTGAGCTGCTGGAGTCGATCCGGCTGTTCGACGTCTACGAAGGCGAGCAGGTGGGCGAGGGCAACAAGTCGCTCGCCTACTCGATGCGGTTCCGTGCGGCCGATCGGACCCTGACGGTCGAGGAGACCACGGCGGCGCGGGACGCGGCGGTGGCGATGGCGGCCGACCGCGTGGGTGCCCAGCTCCGCGGATGATCGTTACCAGAGGGCCGGTGCGGCGGCGTGCCGTGCCGGCCCTTACCGGGTTCTGCTCGTGTACAGCGTGGTGAGGTCGATGTCGATGTCGAAGGGAACGGAGACCTTCAGCCGGTCGTGATGGACGCCGGCGAGTGCGTAGGTCATGGTGCCGAGATCGAGCTCGTGGACGAATACAGCTGGTTTGCCATGAATTTCTTCGATGCGCCAGTAGTGAGGAATCCCCGCCTGCGCGTAGAGGACGGGCTTCCGCTCCCTGTCACGTAGCTCGGAGTCCGGTGAGACCACCTCGGCGGCGAGCACACAACGTCTTCGGCCTTGAAACAGGTGACCTCGCGACCGATGACCGCCTTGGGGCCCACAACGATCAGGTCGGGTTCTGGACGTTGCCGCGCACTCAGCTTGACGCTCATCTCCTGGAGCACTTCGTGTCCTGGAGGCACAAGCTCTTCCATGGCGTTGTGCAACCGGAACAGAACTGAGTGATGGAAGTGTCGCTGAGGGCTCACGAAGACCAAGCTTCCATCAATCAACTCTGTGTGCGCAGGCAAATCCGGAAGGTGATCGAGATCTTCTGCTGCGAAGCCTTGCGGTGGCGGAAAGACCCAGTCGGGCACTGAAGAAGACGTCATCTGCTTGATCACCGGTTCGGCTGTGACAGTCATGGCCTAACGCTACCAATGTATTGTGCTCACGCCTTGTGAACGGCCATACACGCTCGCGGGCGAGAGTGGGGGATGCGACCATCAGGCTATGAGTGTGCTGCTGGTGTTCGGCGAGCGGGATGACGCCGAAGAGGTCGCCGAGACGCTGGGGGAGTGGTTTCCCTCGGTGGGGGTGCCGCGGGTGGTGCGGGAGACGCTGGCCGGGGAGGACGACGCCGAGGACGCCCAGTGGCTGGTCGTCGTCGAAGGCATGGACGACAGCGCGCTGGCCAAGGTGGACGAGCTGGTCGCGCGGTATGAGGGGTGGCGGGAGGCGGGCTGAGCCCGCTCAGAGTCTGTCGATCTCAGTGAGGTCGATGGTCAGCTCGAACGGAACGGACAGCTTCAGGGAGTCGTGATGAATGCCGGTGAGTCCGTAGGCCTGCGTGGCCGGGTCGAGTTCGTAGACGTAGATCGTTGCGCTGCCCGAATCCTTCTCGACGCGCCAGAAATGCTGGATGCCGGCTCCGGCGTACAGTTGCGGTTTGCGATGGCGGTCGCGTGATCTGGATTCCGGAGAGACGACCTCGATGATGAGCACGACGTCTCTTGCCAGGTAGTACGTCTCATCGTCGTCGCGCGCCGCCTCGGCCTTGATCACTGTGAGGTCTGGCTCCGGACGCTGATCGGCGCCGAGAACGACGCTCATCTCCCGCCGCACGCGCAGGGTGTCCGGCATGGCTTGGCGCAGGCCCATGGCGAGAAGATCGATGATCCGTGCGTGAAAGGAGGCTTGGGGACTCACGAAAACCAAGCTTCCGTCAATCAACTCTGTGTGCGCAGGCAAATCCGGAATGTTATCGAGGTCCTTGGCTGTGAAGCCTCCTGGCGGAGGAAAGACCCAGTCGGGCAGCGAGGTAGTCGTCATCTCTAGGCTCACCGCTTCGGCAGTCATGGCTTAACGCTACCAATCTAATGTGCTCACGCCACGTGAATGGGCGCACACACCGCGTACGGCTGTGGGCAACCGAAGGCCGGGTGTTGCTCGACGGTAGGGTCCGGCCGCCGCGCGGCTGGTCAGGGGGTGGGTTCCGCGGGGGCCGCCTCCCTGCGGGCCTTCTCCGCCAGGGCGTGCTCGTCCGTACGGGCGTCGTACCCGCGGAACTTCGGCAGTGCGGCGGCGAGCCCCAGGACGGCGGCGACGCACAACACGCCGCCCGCCCCGAGGGAGAAGCGGGTGCCGCCGAGGTTGGCCATCAGGCCGGCCCTGGCGTTGCCCAGCATCGGGCCGCTGGCGTAGGAGAGCAGCTCGATGCCCGCCAGGCGGCCGCGCAGCTCCTGGGGGATGGTCTGGTTCCACATGGTCATCCGGAAGATGCCGCTGATCATGTCGGCGGCGCCCGCCAGGGCGATGCAGACGACGATGAGCCAGACGTTCGTGGCCAGGCCGGCCAGGGCCACCGCGGCGCCCCACAGCGCGGCGGCGATGATCACGCCGAGGCCGTGGCGTCGCACGTTGGCCGCCCACCCGCCGGTGAGCGAGGCGATCAGCGCGCCCACCGCGCCCGCGGAGTAGAGCAGCCCCAGCGCCTGGGGTGCGCCCAGCTCGTCGGCGAGGAACGGGAACAGCGCCGTCGCCATCGCGAACACCATCGCGGCGATGTCCACCAGGTACGTGCCCATCAGGTCGCTGCGCCCCACCGCGTAGCGCAATCCGTCGGCCAGCGACGTCAGCGACGCGGGCGCGGCGTCCTCGGCCGGCGGCGACGACCGGATCCGCCACAGCAGCGGCAGCGACAGCACGAAGGTCAGCGTGTCGAGCCCGTACGCGACCGCCGAGCCGTAGGTGGTCACGAGCAGGCCGCCGAGCGCCGGGGCGACGATGGCGCCGAAGTTCCAGCGCAGGCTGGTCAGCACCGCGGCCGCGCCCTGCTGCTCGTGCCTGACCACCTGCTGGAACACGGCTTCCATGCTGGGCCGTTGCAGGCAGGCGAGGCCGGTGGAGACGGCGCCGACCGCGTACAGGACCCACACCTGGGGCGTGGGCAGCAGCGCGTTGGCCATGAGCGCGCCGGAGGTGACCAGCAGGCCGACCTCGCTCCACAGGATGATCGTGCGGCGGTCGTGCGCGTCGGCCATCGCCCCGCCCCACAGGCCGCACACCACCATCGGCACGAACTCCGCCAGGCTCACCAGGCCGACGGCGAGGTAGGAGCCGGTCAGTTCCTTCATCTGGAACGGGATCGCCACCATGGTGATGAACGTCCCGAACATCGTGATGACGCCGGAGACGAAGAGCAGGCGGTAGTCGCGGGAGTCGCGCAGCGGACTCACGTCGAGGGTGAGGTGACGAAGAAGACGTTTCACTCCAGCGAGCACGAGAGTGAATTGTCCGGCGAACGTTCTGGCCAGGCAAACCGTTTTCCGAGGCGCTCACGCCCACCTTATCCGGGGGCACGCGGGAGGCCCCCGGCGGAGCCGAGGGCCTCGGAGGCGCCGGGTCAGGCGGCGGGTGCCTGGTCGAGGAAGCCGAGCACCTTGCGGATCCGGCCGTCCTCCGCCAGCTCCACCACGTCGTAGCCGGCCGCCACCGGCTCGCCGTCCGCCGGGCCCAGGTGCCAGGTGAACCTGGCGAGGTGGCGGTGGGCGTCGTACAGCTCGCCGGGCGTGAACACCATGCCGGGGAACATGCCCTGCGCGCCTTCGATCACGGCGGCGATCCCGGCGTGCCCCGCCACGTCGGCGAGCGGGTCGGTGTACGTGGCGTCCTCGGTCCACAACTCGGCCACGGCCTTGGCGCGGGCCTGCGGGTCGGTCTCGTTCCAGGCGGCGATGTAGCGTTCCACGAGGGTCATGCCTTCTCCTTGGTCAGGTGGTGCGGGTCCTGCGCAGGCCGACGATCTGGAGCTCGGCGAACACGGCCACGAGCAGCGCCTGGGCGATGACCCAGACGGCGCCGGCGGTCGTGAGGTGCAGCGCCCCGGTGACGACGGCGGCGATGCTGCCGAGGGTCCAGCCGATGTTCAGGGCGATCACCGCCCTGGTGGCGGCCGGGCTGATCGTGCCTCGCAGCGCTCGGCCGGCCAGCAGGCCGACCGCGGCGCCGTACACGACGAGGAAGGCGCCGATGCCGCGCAGCAGGGCCGCGTCGGGGCCGAGCAGGGCGCCCACGGGTACGGCCCCGGCTAGATAGACCAGCCCGTTGCCGCCGGTGACGACGGCGTCAGCGGCAAGGACGAGACGCAGGAACTTCGTCCGGTCGGTGGTGACGGTCAGAGCGGTCATCTCGGCTCCTCCAGTGGTCGGTGCGACACCTGAACGATGTCAGCCACGGGATAGGGGCCGCGATTACGCGTGAGGTAAGCGGGCACGCGAGCGGGCTCAGTGAAGGGGGATCGACCTGCGGAAACTCCGGCTCTGTGAGGACCGTCACGTCGGCGGGGAGCGCCCGGACACCCCGGAGGAGGGCGGCCGGGCGGCCGGTCAGGTTCCCAGGATCTCCCTGCGCAGGCGGGTCTTGAGGATCTTGCCGCCGGGGTTGCGGGGCAGCTCGCCGTCGCGGAACCACACGTGCACCGGGATCTTGAACGTGGCGATCCGGCCGGTCAGGAACGCCCGCAGCTCCCCGGCCGTGGCCGAGGCGCCCGGTGCGAGGCGGACGACCGCGCCGACCTCCTCGCCCAGCTCGTCGTGCGGCACGCCGATCACGGCCACGTCGTCCACCGCCGGATGTTCGAACATCGCCGCCTCCACCTCGGCGCAGTAGACGTTCTCGCCGCCCCTGATCACCATGTCCTTGGCCCGGTCGACGATGTAGACGAAACCCTCCTCGTCGATCCTGGCCAGGTCGCCGGTGTGCAGCCAGCCGTCGATGAACGTCTGCGCCGTCGCCTCCGGCTTGTTCCAGTAGCCCATGATGACGTTGGGGCCGCGGACGCAGAGTTCGCCCACCTCGCCGGGCGGCAGCTCGCCGCCCGCCGGGTCGACCACTCGCACGTCGACGACGGGCAGCGGCCGGCCGATGCTGTCGGGCCTGGCCTGGTAGTCGGCGCCGCCGTTGCCGATGGCCAGGGCGCTCGTCTCGGTCATGCCGTAGCCGTTGGAGGGCGCGCGGTCGGGCAGGTTCTCGCCGATGCGCTCCAGCAGCCTGGGCGGGGCGGGGGCGCCGCCGTAGCCGAGGCTGGTCAGGGACGACAGGTCGTACGTGCCGAAGTCGGGGTGGGACATCAGCTGCCAGGCGTTCGTCGGCACCCCGACCATCCCGGTGATCTTCTCCCGCTCGATCAGGGCCAGCGCCTTGCCGGGGTCCCACTTGTACATGAGCACGAGGCCGCCGCCGCTGAACATGGAGGTGGTCAGGGCCGAGAACGAGCCGGTGACGTGGAAGAGCGGAACGGTCAGCAGGGTGACCCGGCGGGCGCCCGCCGAGGCGGCGGGGTCCTTGCCGGCCATGGCGAGCGCACGCATGTGCCCGTAGCCGACGGTCATGGGGGACTGGCCCAGGTTGCGGTGGCTGCCCAGGGCGCCCTTGGGGCTGCCCGTGGTGCCGGAGGTGTAGAAGATCGTGGCCGGGTCCTCGGGGGACAGCTCGACGTCGGGCAACTCGACGCCGGCGTCGACCTCGCCGAGCACCTCCGCGAACGCGCGTGCCCCTTCCGGCGTCTCGCCCCTGGTGACGATCATCGGCACGCCGGTCGAGGCCAGCCTGGCGGCGCGCTCACCGTCCGCGATCAGCACCTTGGCGCCGGAGTCGTGTACGCCGTAGGCCAGCTCGGCCTCCGTCCACCAGGCGTTCAGCGGTACGGCGACGGCCCCGGCCGCCAGCGCCGCGGAGAACGAGACCACCCACTCCGGGTAGTTGCGCATGGCCACCGCCACCCGGTCGCCCTTGCGCACGCCGTAGTCGTCGACGAGGCGGTGGGCGAGGGTGGCGGCCCTGCGGAAGTGCTCCTCGAACGTGATGTGCTCGTCCTCGTAGACGAGGAAGTCCTTCTCGCCGTGGAGCCTGCTCGTCTGCAGGAGTGCGCGGAAGTGGCCTGGAGCGTGTTTCCAGGTGCGGATCCCGGTGTCGCCGATCTCCTCGATCTCGAACAACTGGCCGGGGCCGGTGAGCTGGTCCTGGGCCTGGGCGTGCGAAAGAGACATGCGCAGAACTCCCGCAGTGGACGATTATTCCGGAAATCACAGTACCGACCGGTAGGTACGTCACGCTAGACCAGGAAAAATGGGCAGATTGGGGTTTCTGTAGCGGCCTGATCGGGGAAGGCTGCGTGATACCGCGGCGACCGGGAATCGGGGCGCGGCGCCTCCGGAGGATGAAAGTTTCATGCTTTATCCGATAGTTTCAGCCTTCCATCTGCCCTTATGTGGCAGGCTCGGGCTCGGCGTTGACCGCGTGGGTGCCTGTCCATACCGTCTCCGGTGCGATCCTGTCCGGATCGAAAACTTTCGGAACCGAGTGCCTGCCTCCGGAGGTAGATGTCCGTGCGTCCGTCCTCGCTCGTCAGAGCCCTCACCCTGGTGGGGATGCTCCTGGCCTTCCTCCTCCCTGTCACCTCGGCCGAAGCGTCCGCGCCCCTGCGGACGCACGCGCAGAGCCGGGGCAAGTTCATCGGTGCGGCGCTCGCCACCAGCCCGCTGTCCAACGAGAGCGCGTACCGCACCATCGCGGCCACCGAGTTCAACCAGATCACCGCCGAGAACGTGATGAAGTGGGACGCCACCGAGCCCAACCAGGGCCAGTTCAACTTCTCCGGAGCCGACGCCATCGTCAACTTCGCCACCCAGAACAACCAGCAGGTCCACGGCCACACGCTCGTGTGGCACAACCAGACGCCCGGCTGGGTGCAGAGCCTCGGCGCCGGCGCCATGCGTGAGGCGATGGAGAACCACATCGCCGAGGTCGTCGGACGCTACGCCGACAACCCGGCCGTGGTCTCGTGGGACGTGGTGAACGAGATCTTCGACGAGAACGGCGGCTGGCGCTCGTCGTTCTGGTACAACACGCTCGGCCAGAGCTTCGTCGCCGACGCCTTCAGAGCCGCGCGCGAGGCCGACCCCGACGCCCGGCTGTGCATCAACGACTACAACGTCGAGAGCATCAACGCCAAGAGCACCGCGATGTACAACCTGGTCCGGTCGCTGCGCCAGCAGGGCGTGCCGGTCGACTGCGTCGGCTTCCAGGGTCACCTCTCCATCCAGTACGGCTTCCCGAACGACCTGCAGCAGAACCTGGAGCGCTTCGCCGCCCTCGGTGTCCAGGTGCGCATCACCGAGCTGGACATCCGCATGCAGCTGCCCAGGAACTCCTCCAAGGACGCCACGCAGGCGACCTACTACCGCAACGCCGTCAACGCCTGCCTGGCCGTCAGCGCCTGTGCGGGCGTGACGATCTGGGGCTTCACCGACAGGCACTCGTGGGTGCCGGACACGTTCCCGGGGGAGGGCGCGGCGCTCATCTACGACGAGAACTACCAGAAGAAGTCCGCCTACAACGCCGTGCACGACGCGCTCGACGACGGGTCGAGCAATGACGACACCACGGCGCCGACGACACCGGGCACACCGTCGTCGAGCAACGTCACCGCCAACTCCGCCACGCTGACGTGGACGGCCTCGACCGACAGCGGGGGCAGCGGGCTGGCCGGCTACAACGTCTACCGCGAGCAGGGGGCCGGCGACACGCAGCTCGGCACGACCACCACCAACTCCATCACCCTGACCGGGCTGAGCCCCGAGACCGAGTACGTGGTGTACGTACGGGCGCGTGACGGGGCCGGCAACCTGTCCGGCAACTCGCCCACGACCACGTTCACCACGGCCGAGGGCGGCAGCGGAGAGGGCGGTTGCACCGCCGTCGGCACCGTGCAGACCCAGTGGGGCAACGGGTACGTCGTACAGCCGGTGACCGTCACCAACACCGGCACGTCCGGCATAACCGGCTGGACCGTCACCTTCACCCTGCCGTCCGGGCACACGCTGGCCGGCTCGTGGAACGCCGCCGTGACCGTCAGCGGGCAGACCGTCACCGCCAGGAACGCCGGCTACAACGGCACCCTGGCGCCGAACGCCAGCACCAGCTTCGGCTTCCAGGTCACCCGTCCGAACGGGAACACGCAGACGCCGTCCGGCTACACCTGCGCCTGACGTCCGCCGGATCCCCCGGGGCGCCCCCGGGGGATCCGGCGCGGTCAAGGCTCCAGGGTGACGCCTTCGCGCCGGAGGTCCTCGATGATGCCGTCGACGAGCTTCGTCGCGGCCGTGTGGTGGAGGCGGCCGCCCTCGCGCAGCTCGCGGACGGCCGGCACGGGGTCGGGGTCGGCGAACAGCCGCTCGTCGGCGACGGCGAGGGTGGCGACCAGCCGGGCATCGAGCACGCCGTGCCAGAACCGCACGGTGGCGTCCATGTCCGCGGTCACCAGGGCGAGGTGGTGCACGCCGCGCCAGTGCACCCTTTCCGGGGTCGCAGCCATGCGACAACCGTACGCCTTTCAACCATCCCCGTTCGGCCAGAATGTCCTTCCGGTGGCGCGCTCGTCACGGGGCGGTGGCGCAGTGTTCGCCGCTGCCGCCGGCGTAGCCGAGGCACGCCTCGTCTCCGCTGACGAGCGGCGTCACGGGCCGGAACTCTCCTTCGACCGCCTCGCCGACGACCCGCGTGGAGACGGAGCCGGAGGCGGGGGAGCCGTTGACGGTGAAGGACAGGGCCACGGGAGCCGGGGCGTTGTTGATCTTGAACCAGAAGCGGAAGTCGCCGGGCGCCCCGCGGACCTCCTGGCAGACGGGCGTGTCCGGCAGGCAGACCAGTACCGACGAAGGGGAGGGCGGCGCGGCCAGCGCGGCCGCGGGAGAGAGCGTCGCGGCGAGGGCGAGCATCCCGGCCGCCGTGGCCGCCGTGGCCGCCGCGGCCCCGAGGGCTCGCGGGAGACGGGGGCTCGGACGCGAACTGGCCTGCGAGGGCATGGAAGCTCCGTTCTCTGCCGAATGGTGACACTCATGTCTAACGTTCAGTCAGTCTTTCGGCAAGAGTCCACGGACCCCCGCAGGCCGGACCGTACGCCCGGCAGGCCTCAGCCCTTCACCGAGCCGGCGAAGCTGAACGAGCCGGCCAGATACTTGTTTACCGCCACGTAGAGGATCACCGCCGGGGCCGTGTAGAGGATGGAGAACGCGGCCAGCTGGCCGTAGGCGACCTGCCCGTACTGGGAGAAGAAGGTGTAGATGGTCACCGCGGCCGGCTGCTTCTCCGGCGTGTCCATCAGCACGAACGGGGCGAAGAAGTTGCCCCACTGCCCGACGAACACGAAGATCGCCACCACCGCGATGCCCGGCGCCATGAGCGGGCCCACCACGGCCGTCAGCGACCGCACCCAGCCGGCGCCGTCCACCCATGCCGCCTCCTCCAGGCTCACCGGCACCCCGTCCATGAAGTTCTTCATCATCCAGATCGAGAACGGCAGCGAGCTGGCCGTCAGGAACAACACCATCGCCGGCACGGAGCCGTACAGGTTGAAGCGGAAGAACATCGCGTAGACCGGCACCAGGACCGCCGTCATCGGCAGGCCGGTGGTGAACAGCAGCGTCAGCATGAAGTGCCGGCGGTAGCGGAGCTGGTAGCGGGAGAGCGGGTAGGCGGCCAGGCCGGCGACGAGCACGGTGAGGATCGCCGTGGACCCCGAGATCACGATGGAGTTGATCAGCGGGAGGATCAGGGTCTCCCACGTCAGCACCGCCGTGAAGTTGTCCAGCGAGAAGGTCAGGGTCGGCTGCGCGGCGAGGGTCGCCTCCGGCTGGACCGAGGAGATCACCACCCACAGGAACGGGCCGAGGAAGGCCAGGCAGATGATGAGGAGCGACAACCCTGCCGCTCCGCGGGCCGCGAGCCTGGTCACGCGTCCTCCACTTTGATCAGGCGCAGGTAGATCAGCGAGAACAGGGCGCCGATCACCAGCATGACGAGGGCGATCGCGGAGCCGTAGCCGATCTCGAAGTAGCGGAACGCCTGCTCGTACATGTAGAGCGGCGTGGTCTGGCTGGCCGTGCCCGGCCCGCCGCCGGTGAGGGCGTAGATGAGGCCGAAGCTCGCCAGGGTCTGCAGGGTGATCAGCATGAGGTTGGCCATGATGGATCTGCGGATCAGGGGCAGGGTGATGTGCAGCAGGCGGCGGCCCGGGCCCGCTCCGTCCACGGCGGCGGCCTCGACCAGGTCCTTCGGCACCTCGGAGAGGGCGGCCGAGTACACCAGCATGGAGAACGCGGTGCCGCGCCAGACGTTGGCCAGGATCACCGCCAGCATCGGGGCCGTGTAGAGCCACTCCTGGGAGATGCCGAGCACCGAGTTGAGCGTGCCCTCCTCGGCCAGGAACGAGAACCAGCAGGCCGCCGCCACCACCTCGGGCACCACCCAGGCGGCGATGACGACGCCGTTGACGACGCTGCGCGTCACCCGGCCGCGCCCGCGCTGGAGCAGGGCGATGATCAACCCCAGGGTGTTCTGGCCGATGACGGCCGACCCGATCACGAAGACGAACGTGAGGACGAACGAGTTGATGAAGTTCGGGTCGTTGAAGAGCCTGGTGAAGTTGGCCACGCCGACGAACTCGGAGTTGACCGAGGCCGAGCCGGTGAGCGTCTCGTTGGTGAAGGCGACGTAGACGCTCCACAGGATGGGGCCGGCGAGGAAGAGCGCCAGCAGGACGATGGCCGGCCCCAGGGGGAGCAGCCAGCGCAGCACCCCGCGCCGCGACGAGCCGCTGGAGGGCGTGCTCGTCACGGGCGGGGCCGGCGCTGTGGCGACCGTCATCTGGCCAGCACCTTGTCGGGGCCGCCCACGGCGGTGGGCAGCGCCTTCGCGTAGGTGGCGGTGGCCTCCTCAGGAGTCTGCGCACCCGTGGTGACGGACTCCAGGGCCTCCTGGATCTGGGCCGACACCTTCGGGTACGCCTCGAAAGCCGGCCGGTAGTGGGTCACCGAGGCCAGGTCGGTGAAGAACTTCACGCTCGGGTTGTCGGCGGTGTACTTCGGGTCGGCCGCGACGTCCTTGCGGGGGGCCAGGTCACCCGAGCCCAGCGCGTACGTCAGCGAGTTCTCCTTGTTGGTGGCCACCGCGATGAAGTCCCACGCCTCCTGCTTGTTCTTGGCGTAGGAGCTCATCGCCATCACCCAGCCGCCCGACATGCTGACCGCGCCCGGCTCCTCGCCGTTCTGCGTCGGCATGGCCGCCCAGCCCATCTTGTCCTTCCACTCCGCCCACGGCTTGGTGCTGGTCGGCTTCCACGCCGCGGCGGTCCACGCGCCGTCGAGCGCGATGCCCAGCTTGGCGTCGGGGAACCACTCGTAGTTCACCTTGTCGGCCAGCTTGGCGTTGTGCGCGTCGGCCTGCTTGGGCCCGAGCTCCTCGCGGTAGATGGTGTTGACGAACGTCAGCGCGTCGGTGAACTGCTTGCCGCCGGCCACCCACTTCTTCTGCGCCTCGTCGTAGAGGGTGCCGCCGGGCGTGCCGTACAGGAGCATCTCGAAGCCCTGCATGGTCGACGCCTCGCCGTGGATCTTCGTCGAGTACATGCTGAAGGGCAGGACGCCGGGCAGCTTCTGCTTGATCGTGCGGGCGGCCGTCAGGACGTCGTTCCAGGTCTTCGGCTCCCACGGGACGGGCAGGCCGGCCTTGGCGAAGACGTCCTTGTGGTACCAGAGGCCGCGCGTGTCGGTGCTGATCGGGACGCCGTAGATCTTGCCGTCGCCACCCTTGGCGGCCTGCTTGACCGAGTCGGGGAACTGCTCGCTCCAGTCGGGCCACTTGGCCAGGTAGTCGTCCAGGGGGGCCAGCTTGCCCGCCGCGACGTCGGCGTTCACCTGGAACGTGTCGTGCAGGTAGACGTCGGGAGCCGAGTCAGGAGAGCGGTTGAGCAGGGCCAGCTTGGTGTAGTAGGCCTCGTTGTTGCCCTGGACGGGCGTGAGTTTGATGGTGACGCCGGAGTGAGCGGCTTCGTACTGCTTCTTGGCGTCCGTGAGCATCTTCTCCAGATGCGGCCACGTCGGCTCGACCTTGTAGAGGACCTCGAGTTCCTTGCTGCCGGAGGCGTTCTGCTCGGTGTCGGCGCCACAGCCGGCCACAGCTGTCAGCAGCAGGAGGGAACCGGCCAGCGTACGTCTCATCACGGGCTCCCGGTGGTTCTTGGGTTGCCAGGGAAGTTTCCTTGGGGTTGCCGAGAAGCTAAATCCATTTGATTTACAAAGTCAACAGTCTGTGTGATATTGGGCGACATGCAGCTGGGCACGAACCTGCCCAAGGTGGGGAGCTACAACCGCGCCGTGGTGCTGGAGGCGATCCAGGCCTCCGACGGGATCAGCCGCGTCCAGATCGCGGCCCGCACCAGGTTGACCGCGCAGACCGTGTCGGTGATCGTCCGTCGGTTGCTGGAGGAGGGGCTGGTCATCGAGGACGGCTCCGCGCCGTCCAACGGGGGCAAGCCGCGCACGATCCTGCGGGTCGACCCGGGCGCCGGCTACGCCATCGGCGTGCACTTCGATCCCGGGGAGATCTCCTGCGTGCTCGCCGACCTGGCCGGGCGGCCCGTCGCGCGGCTGCGCCTGCCGGTGCGGCCGGGGCACAAGCCGGACGCCGTGGTGCGGCAGATGGCCAGGGCCGCGCGGCGCATCCTCAGGGAGGCGGGGGTCGCCGACGGCAAGGTGCTGGGCGTGGGCCTGGCCTGCCCAGGGCCGCTGGACGGCGACGGCGTGATGGTGTCGCCGCCACGCCTGCCCGGCTGGGACCGGATTCCGATCAAGAGCCTGCTGGAGGAGCACACCCGTTTTCCCGTCACCGTCGACAACGACGCGACCGCCGCGGCGATCGGGGAGCGGTGGGCCGGGACCGCGCGGGCCACGCCGAGCTTCGCCTACCTCTACCTGGGGACGGGCATCGGGGGCGGGATCTTCCTCGACAACCAGGTCTATCGCGGGCGGTCGCTGAACGCCGCCGAGTTCGGCCACATGACGGTCGAACCGGACGGCCCCGAGTGTTACTGCGGCAACAGGGGATGCGTCGAGGCCGTCTGCTGCCCGAGCGCCATCGAGGCGGCGCTGGGCGACGGATCCGACCACGCCGCCATCTGCGCGGCGGCCGCGCGCGGCGAGCCCGAGGCCCGCGCCGTGATCGAACGCGTGGCCGGGAGGCTGGCCGACGCCGCCGTGAGCGTCGTGAACATGCTCGACATCGACCTGCTCGTGCTCGGCGGGCCCGCGCTCAGGGAGGTGGGCGGGATCTACCGCGAGGTGGTCGCGGCGGCCGTGTCGAGCAGGTCGCTGGCCAGGCGGCTGCACGCGGTCCAGGTGGAGACCTCGCCGATCGCGGCGGACGCCGCCGCGATCGGCGCCGCCTCGCTGGTCTTCCACGCCACGTACGCGCCCCGCCTGGGGGCGCTGCTCAGCGGCTGAGCGGGCCGCCCGGCCCACACCGGGCGGCCCTGACCTGATCACGCGGCCTGATCACGCGCGCTTGAATCGCAAGGTCACCAGCTCGAACGGGCGCAGCGTCAGCGGCACCGGGCCGTCGTGGCGCCGCGGCTCGGCCGTGGGACGCTCCAGCAGGTCCGTCTCGACCACCTCCGCCACCGGGAAGCCCGGCGTCAGCGTGGCCCGCGCCCGGCCGCCCCTCGACTCGTGGAAGCGCACGATCACGTCGCCGCTCTCGTCGTCGGCCAGCTTGACGGCGGTCACCACCACCGCGTCGTCGTCCACCGTCACCAGCGGCGCCACCTCGGCGTCGCCGGGCACGCGGCGCTCGGGCAGGTTGACGACATAGCCCTCGCGGACCGCGTCGCCGATCGTGGCGCCCGGCACCAGCGCGTGGCGGAAGCGGTGCACCCCCTGGTCGGTCTCCGGGTCGGGGAAGCGGGGGGCGCGCAGCAGCGAGACGCGTACGGTCGTGGTCGTGCCCGCGTCGCCGGCGGTGCGGGTGACGTCGTGGCCGTAGGTCGAGTCGTTGACCAGCGCGACGCCCCAGCCCGGCTCCTCCACGTGCACGAAGCGGTGGTTGCAGGCCTCGAACTTGGCCGCCTCCCAGCTCGTGTTGGTGTGCGTGGCACGGAAGACGTGGCCGTACTGGCTCTCGGAGGCGTACCGGTCGGCGTGCACGTCCAGCGGGAAGGCCAGCTTCAGGAACTTCTCCGTCTCGTGCCAGTCGACCTCGGTGTCGATGTCGAGCCGCCGGCCGGACAGCGTGAACACCTGCGTCACGCTCGACGAGCCGAAGGAGCGGCGGACCCGGACCGAGCCGTCCACCAGGCTCACCTCGTCGGCCTCGGTCAGGTCGGTGCCCGTGTTGCGGTAGAACTCGTCGACGTCCCAGGCGTCCCACTTGTTGGGGAAGTCGGGGTGCACCTGCAGCAGCCCGGCCACCTGGCCCGGGGCGACCGTCTCCCGGTCGGCGGCCACGTCGTGGACCGACACGATCAGGCCCCGGGCGTCGACCTCCACCCTCAGCACGCCGTTGTCCAGAACGTAACCCCCGCCGTCGCGGTCACCCGCGGAGGTCCGCACGCCGGCCTCCGGCCGTGCCGCGCCGCCCGCGGGAACGCCGTGGCGGGCGTGCGGGGCGCCGTTGAAGACGAGCGTGCCGCCGGAGGCGTCGCCGGCCAGCGCGCGCTGCGCGGTGTCGATGACGGCGTTCAGCTCCTCCGCCACCAGCTCGTACGTCCTGCGCGCCTCCCGGTGCACCCACGCGATCGACGAGCCGGGCAGGATGTCGTGGAACTGGTGCAGCAGCACCGTCTTCCAGATCCGGTCGAGCTGCGCGTACGGGTAGGGCGTCCCGGCGCGCACGGCCGCGGTCGCCGCCCAGAGCTCGGCCTCCCGCAGCAGGTGCTCGCTGCGGCGGTTGCCCTGCTTCGTCTTGGCCTGGCTGGTCAGGGTCGCCCGGTGCAGCTCCAGGTAGAGCTCGCCGGCCCAGACCGGCGGGTGGGGATATTCCGCCTCGGCTTTGGCGAAGAAGTCGGTCGGCGTCTCCCACGTGACGGCGGGCGAGCCCTCCAGGTCGCGTACCCGGGCGGCCTTGGCGACCATCTCGCGCGTCGTGCCGCCGCCTCCGTCGCCCCAGCCGGTCGGCGCGAGCGAGTGGCGGGCGACGCCCTTGTCCTTGAAGTTGCGGGCCGCGTGGGCCAGCTCGCCGCCCGTCATCGAGCAGTTGTAGGTGTCGACGGGCGGGAAGTGCGTGAAGATCCTGGTGCCGTCGAGGCCCTCCCACAGGAACGTGTGGTGCGGGAACGTGTTCGTCTGGCTCCACGAGATCTTCTGCGTGAGCAGCCGCTTCGACCCGGCCGCCTTGATGATCTGCGGCAGCCCGGCCGCGAAGCCGAACGTGTCGGGCAGCCACACCTCCTCGTTGTCGACGCCGAACTCGTCGATGAAGAAACGTTTGCCGTGCACGAACTGCCGGGCCATCGCCTCCGAGCCGGGCATGTTCGTGTCGGACTCCACCCACATGCCGCCCGCCGGGACGAACCGGCCGGAGGCCACCGCCTTGGTCACCTTCGCCCAGACCTCGGGCCGGTGCTCCTTGATCCACGCCCACTGCTGCGCCTGCGACATGGCGAACACGAAGTCCGGCTCGTCCTCCAGCAGCGCCGTCATGTTGGACGCGGTGCGGGCCACCTTGCGCACGGTCTCGCGCAGCGGCCACAACCAGGCCGAGTCGATGTGGGCGTGGCCGACGGCGCTGACGCGGTGCGCCGACGGCACGGCGGGGGCCGACAGCACGCCGGTCAGCTCGGCCCTGGCGGCGGCGGCCGTGCCGTTGACGTCCTGGAGGTCCACGGCGTCCAGCGCCCGGTTGACGGCCCGCAGCACCTCGTAGCGGCGGGCGCCGTCGACGGGCAGCTCGTGCATCAGCTCGCCGAGCACCTCCAGGTCCATCACGAGCTGCCACACGGTCTGGTCGAAGACGGCCAGGTCCATGCGGGTCAGCCGGTAGAGGGGGTCGCTCCCGGCCGTCTCCTTGTCGCCGAGCCTGGTCGGCTGGAACGGGTGCCGGCCGAGGATGACGGGGTTGGAGGCGGCCTCGACGTGCAGGCGCACCTGCTCGCCGCCCTTGACGGGGGCGCCGACGCGGACCCACTGGTTGCGCGGGTTGAGCCCCTTCACCGGGGTGCCGTCGGGGAGGTAGACCAGGCCCTCGCACTGGAAACCGGGCATGTCCTCGTCGAAGCCCAGGTCGAGCAGGGCTTCGACGGTCCGGCCCGCCCACCGCTCCGGCACCGTGCCGGTGACGGTGAACCAGCTCGTGCCCCACGGCGCGCCCCACGCGTCGCCCACCGCGATCGGCTCAGGCGCCGCGGCCAGCCCTTCGGCGACCGGTACGGGCTCGTCCGGCGCATGCCAGACGGCCACCTCCAGCGGCACCGACTCGGGATAAAGAGCGGGGCGGATCCGCTCGTTGAGCACACGCTTCAGGCGGGCTTCGACCAGGTCGCGGTCGTCGTGCATCAGGGACTCCTCACACAAAAAGGGGGACTGTCAGCCTTTGATGGCGCCTTCCTCCACGCCCTTGAAGAAGAAGCGCTGGAGTGCCGCGAAGACGATCACGATCGGCAGGAAGGAGATCATCGTGCCTGCCGCGATCAGCCGCGGGTTGGCGCTGAACGTGCCGTTCAAATACTGCAGGCCGACCGTGAGAGTGTAGTTGGCGGGGTCGGTCAGGACGATGAGCGGCCACAGGAAGTCGTCCCAGGCCCCGCTGAACGCGAAGATCGTGACCACGCTGAGCATGCCGCGCACGTTCGGCAGGCCGATGTGGCGCAGCCGCTGCCACGCCGTCGCCCCGTCGATGATCGCCGCTTCGTCCATTCTCCCGGGGGATCGCCTGAAACGCTGTACGCATCAACAGCACGTTAAGCATCCCGATCGCGCCCGGCAACGCCACCCGAGCAGGGTGTCGGCCAGACCGAGCGAGCGGACGGTGACGTACTGCGAGATGATCGTCACCTCGCCGGGCAGCACCAGCGTCGCCAGGAACAGCCCGAGCAGCAGCTTCGCGCCCCTGAAGCGGAGCTTGGCCAGGGAGGGCCACCGTCTCCTGGACCGGGGCCCGGGGACGGCCGTGACGAGTGGCGGATCCACGACAAGTCGGGATCTGGCCACGCCAACTTCATAGACAGCGCCAGCTCAGGGCCGCTAGGAAGTCGGGTATTCGTGCTTACCGATTTCTGGAGGTCGTTCATGCTGCATGGGTTAGGGCGCGCGAGACAAGGGCGGTGGCGGCGCGGGACGGTCATGGCCGCCACGGCCGCCGTGACCGCCGCGCTGCTGCCGGCCCCTGGCGCGCACGCGAGCGCCGCGCCGCCCGTGGAGTTCACGAGCGACGCGGCGCGCGACGAGATCACGCTGGTCACCGGTGATCGCGTACGCGTGCGCGCCGTGGACGGCGAGCACAGGACCGTGGCGGTCACCCCCGCGCCCCGGGCGGACGGCTCGGTGCCGACGTTCCAGGTGCTGGAGTCCGGCGGAGAGCTGAGCGTCATCCCCGACGACGTCGCCGCCCTGGTGCCCGAGCGGCTCGACAGCGCGCTGTTCAACGTGACGGCGCTGGCCGAGCAGGGGTACGACGACGCCATCCCGCTGATCTTCACCTACGCGGGGAACGCCCCCAAGGCCGCGGTGCCGTCCGTGAAGCAGGTCCGCACGCTGGAGAGCATCGGCGGGACGGGCGTGTCGGTGGCCGAGCGGGACGCGGTGGCGTTCGGGGCCGAGCTGGCCAAGCTGGACGGCCCGGACGCCCGAGCCGCCGGGCCGCTGGCGGGCGTGTCGAAGATCTGGCTCGACAGCAAGGTGAAGCCGGTCCTGGAGCACAGCGTGCCGCAGATCGGCGCGCCCGAGGCCTGGGCCGCGGGGTACGACGGCGCCGGCACCACCGTCGCCGTGCTCGACACCGGCGTGGACGCCGCGCACCCCGACCTCGCGGGCAAGGTCGCCGGTCAGCGCGACTTCACCGGCGAGGACGTCACGGGCGACCCGCACGGCCACGGAACCCACGTCGCGAGCACGATCGCGGGCGCCGGTACGGACGGCGGCGGCAAGGGCGTGGCGCCCGGCGCCAGGCTGCTCAACGGCCGGGTCCTGGGCGGCGACGGCTTCGGCCGGCTGTCGTGGATCATCGACGGCATGGAGTGGGCGGCCGGCGAGCAGCGCGCCGAGATCGTCAACATGAGCCTGGGCAGCCCGGAGCCGGGCGGCCCGCTGACCGCCGCGGTCTCCCGGCTGAGCGAGCAGCACGGGACGTTGTTCGTGGTGGCCGCGGGCAACGACGGGTGCGACTCGTGCGTGGGCGCCCCCGGCGACGCCGCGGAGGCGCTGACCGTCGGGGCGGTCGACCGCGAGGACCGGCTGGCCGACTTCTCCAGCAAGGGCCCGATCGTCGCCGACCAGGCCGTCAAGCCCGACGTGACCGCGCCGGGCGTCGACATCTCCGCCGCCAGGCCCGGCGGCGGGCACGCCGCGATGTCCGGCACCTCCATGGCCACCCCGCACGTCGCGGGCGCGGCGGCGCTGCTGCGGCAGGCCCGCCCAGGCGTCACGGGCGGCGAGCTGAAGTCGCTGCTCATGGCCACCGCCAGGCCGGGCCAGGACATCCCCGTCGACGCGCAGGGCGCGGGCAGGATCGACGTGGCCGCCGCGCTGAAGAACCCGGTCGCGGCCTCGGCGGGCTCGGTCAACTTCGGCAGGCTCGCCCCCGGCGAGGAGAAGAGCCTCACCGTCACCTACCACAACCTCGGGCAGCAGCCCGCGGAGCTGGACCTGTCGAGCGGCGGCGCGTTCGCCGTCGAACCGGCCGGGCTCACCGTGCCCGCGTCGGGGACGGCCGAGGCCACGGTCACCCTCAAGGCGGACGAGACGGGCCTCGTGCGGCAGGAGCTGACGGCCGCCGTCGCGGGCGGCGCACCCGTGCGCACGCTGCTGACCGCCGACGTCCAGGAGAAGCGCGTCGAGCTGCGTGTACGCGGCATCGCCCGCGACGGCCGCCCGGGCCGTGGCGGCTTCACCGTGCTCGACCTGGACGAGGGCACCCTGGTCGGCCGCGTGCTTCCCGGCGAGCCCGCGCAGCCGTGCACCGAGCAGAAGTACGGCAAGGGCACGTGCCTGCTCGTCAAGCCCGGCACGTACTCGGTGCTCGGCCACATCTTCACCATGCCGGCCGGCCAGGACAGCACCGCCAAGGGCACGCCGCTCAACGAGAGCCTGCTCGGCGACCCCGAGATGACGATCACCGAGGACACCGAGGTGGTGCTGGACGCCCGCAAGGCCGTCGAGGTCGAGGTCGAGACGCCCGACCACAGGACCAAGCGGAACACCGGCTCGGCCGCCGCGCTGCGGTGGTACCGGGCGGGGGAACAGGGCACCGCGCTGCGCGGCGGCACCCACATCGCGCCCGGCGGCCAGATCGAGGAGCGGCTGTTCGTCCAGCCCACCGAGAAGGTCGCCAAGGGCACGTTCGCCGTCTCCACCCGGTGGCGGCTGACCGCCCCCGAGATCACCCTCACCACCCCCGGGCTCGACCTGGAGCCCCAGTACGTGGACCCGGTCCAGTTCAGCGACTTCGCCACCGAGTACCCGCGCCTGGACGGCACCCGGCTGCTCATGGCGGCCGACGCGGGACGAGGCGGCCCCGGCGAGATCAAGGCCCGCGACCTGCGCGGCAAGCTCGCCGTCATCCGCCGCACCCCCGGAGTGCCGGTCTCGACGCAGTCCAACGCGGCAGCGGCGGCCGGGGCGAGCATGGTCGCCGTCTACAGCGACCAGCCGGGCCACGACGTCACCACCGGCGGCAACGGCGTCAAGCTCGCCGTCCCGACCGTGCGGCTGACGCACGAGGAAGGGCTGAGGCTCGTCGAACGGCTGCGCCGGCTGCAGGTGCCGATCGTGGCCAAGGGCATCGTCGCCAGCCCGTACGTGTACGACCTGTTCCTCCAGGAGAAGGGCCAGGTGCGCGACAAGCCGCGCTACGTGGTCAGGTCGAGGTCGCTGGCGAGGATCGAGACGGACTTCCACACCCAGCTCGCCGACGACGTGACGGTGAACGAGGCCAGGTTCGTCTTCCAGCCCTGGGACACCACGTCGGTCTCCACGAACCATCCCATGGCCAAGGCGCCGCGCACCCGGACCGACTACGTCACCCCCGGGCCCGACCTGCGCTGGGCCACGTCGGCCGGCGTTCCCGAGCGGCACTACAACACCATGTGGCCGCACCCGGACACGCCGCGCATCGCGCTGTCCTCGCCGGACCTGCGCCCGTACGAGGCGGGCGAGCGGGTCGGCCGCTCGGTGTTCAAGCAGCCGCTGCTGCCGGGCGTCAACCCGCGCAACCCCGTGCGCAGGGAGGGCGACAAGCTGCGCGTGTCCATGCAGGGCTTCGTGGACGCCGCCCGCAACTACGGCGACACCTACACCAGCAAGTTCGAGCACGGCATGACGACCGACTTCAGGCTCTACCAGGGCGACACGCTCCTGTGGCAGACGAACTACCTGCCGTCGGGGTCGGGCACGCTCTCCCCGGAGAAGGCCGGCTACCGGATCGAGTACGACCTGGCCAACGAGGCCGGCTGGGCGAAGTTGTCCACCCGTACCAAGGGGGTGTGGACTTTCAGCTCCGAGCGGGCCGCGGAAACGGCGGTGATCCCGCTGCTGCTGGCCACGTTCGACGCGCCGGTCGACCTGAAGAACCGGGCCGGGTCGCGGAAGCTGGGCCTGTCCCTCTACCACCAGGAGGGCGCGGAGCAGAGCGCGATCAGGGACGTCTCGCTGGAGGTGTCGTACGACGACGGCGCCACGTGGAAGCCACTCCGCCTGCGGGACAGGGGCGAACGGAGGTACGAGACGACCGTCGGCCGGTCGCCGTCCGGGTTCGTCTCGCTGCGGCTGAACGCCTCCGACGTCAACGGCAACACCCTGGCGCAGGAGGTGATCCGCGCCTACGCCACCCGCTGAGCGTCCCGCGCCGGAACGCGGGGTGAGGGCCGTGCACGGCCCTCCCCTTCACGCGTCGCCGGGGCTCACGTCGCCTGCCCGCCCGCGGCTCGTTCGCCGGGTGGCAGGCGACGCGCTCACGTGACGGGCCGGAGCGTGGGCGACGACGCGTCCGTGCGCTTGATGTGCCGTGCGCGGAAGACCTGCCTGCGGCCGCCCGCGGTGAAGGCGGCACGCGCGACGATGCGGCCGCGGCGCTTGGCGGGGAGCGGGAAGCCGACCGTGATCGCCGTGCCCGGCTCCAGCCGCGCCACCCGGTGCGCCCGTCGCTTGCGTGGCCCGTCGAGTCCCAGCTCGACCCCGCGCCACGGGCGGGACGACCCGTTGTGCAGGGTCACGACGACCTGGTCGTCCGTGAGCTGCGTGCGCAGCCCGTACGGGATGCGCGGGTCGGGCCCGATGGACGCGTCGAGGGTGGCCAGCAACTCGGCGGTCAGCTCGGGGCGGTCCGCCGCCAGGTCGAGCTTCTCGCCGGGGTCGGCGGACAGGTCGTAGAGCTCGACCCGGCCCTCGGGCCCGGCTCCGGCGATGTTCGGGGCGAACCGGACGACCTTCCACCGGCCGCGCCGGATGGCCTGGGCCTTGCGCGGCCGGTTCCACACCAGGTGGTCGTGCTCGGGCGCGTCGCCGCCGGTGAGCAGGCCGCGGAACGACCGCCCGTCGAGGTGGGCGGGCACCGGCACCTCCGCCAGGTCCGCCAGCGTCGGCAGCACGTCCCAGAACGCGACCGGCTGCCGCTCGACGCGGTGGCGTAACCCGGGCGACCAGGCGATCAGCGGCACGCGGATGCCGCCTTCGTACACGTCGCGCTTGTCGGCGCGGTACGGGCCGTTGGAGTTGAACAGCCAGGGCGTCACGCCCTTCTCACGGTGGGGGCCGTTGTCGCTGGTGAACAGCACGAGCGTGCGCTCGGCGACGCCCGCGTCCCGCAGCGCCCGCAGCAGGGCGGCGACGTCGGTGTCGAGCCGTGTCACCTGTGCGGCGTGGCGGCGGTTCGGATCGCTCCACGGCTCCTTCTCGTAGACGCCCGCGTCGCCGGGGATGGCACTGGGCGCGTGCGGCAGGTTGCTGGCGTAGTAGAGCAGGAACGGGTCGTCGTCGCCCTTGGCGATGAACTCGGCCGCCTTCTCGCGGAACAGGTGCGGCGCGTACGACCGGCCGGGGATGGACACCCTCCTGTCGTTGTGCCACAGGTAGGAGGGGAAGTAGTGGTGGGCGTGCCGGTGGGTGATGTAGCCGAAGAACTCGTCGAAACCGCGTACGTTCGGATGGGAGGCCTGGTGGGGCTGCTCCGGGCCGAAGCCCCACTTGCCGATGCAGGCCGTCCGGTAGCCGGACAGCCGCAGCAGCTCGGCGAAGGTGAGGTCGGCGTCGGTCAACGAGCGTTGCGGCCCGCCTTCGGGGTTGTCGCGCACGGTGCCGTGGCCGGCGTGCAGCCCGGTGAGCAACGCGCAGCGTGCCGGCGCGCACAGCGGCGCCCCCGAGTACGCCGTCGCGAACCGCACGCCCTCGGCGGCCATCCGGTCCAGGTTCGGCGTGTGGATCTTGCGCTGTCCCTGGCTGCCGATCTCACCCCATCCGAGGTCGTCGGCCAGGACGAGCAGGATGTTCGGCCGTGAGGGAAGGCGGCCGCGGACGGCTGCCGCGTCTGCCGCCGAGGGGGCCAGGGAGGCCGCTGAGGGCGCCGCGAGGCCGGCGAGAGTTCCGGCGAACAAGGTGCGGCGCGAAAGCCCGTTGATCACGAAGGGCAACATATCGGAGGTCGTGGGGAACGGCGGGCAAATCACCGGCGAACTCTGTCACAGCATGGCATCCACGGCGGTGAGAAAAGTCACTCACCGGAGATAGCCCCACTGGCGGCAGATCTGGTGGAGCTCCTCCGGGATCTCGTCGGCCTCGGGCAGCGGGCGGGCCGCGACGACGGTGCCGGCGCGGATCTTGTCCCGCCAGTCGCCGATGCCCTTGACGAAGGCGCCGTGGTCCTGATCGCCGTAGGCGAGCATGGCGGGCTCGTACCCGACGTCCAGGAACGCGCAGAGCCGGCGCAGCTCGGCCTCGGGGTCGGCGACCAGGTCCTCGTAGCGCAGCGTCAGGCCCTTCAGGTGCGTGCGCGCCTCCTGGAGGTAGGTCATGTAACTCAGCGTGCGCGGCACGGCCTCCTCCATGGGCCGTTTGGGCGGGTCGGCCTCGTGCCAGGACTGCACGATCGACATGGGGTGGCGCAGCAGGAAGACGAAACGCGCGTCCGGCCAGCAGGTCGAGATCCGCCGCCAGGCGAACACGTTGCTCGGCGTCTTCTCCGCCAGGATCGGCTTGCCGCTGCGGCTCAGCTCCCGGTGCAGCAGCCGGTCCCAGACGATGTGCTCGATGTCGCTGTGGGTGTGGCCGAGCAGGTCCATGGCCTGCCGTACGGGATCGGTGCCGAGGCCGACGGTCACCCGCCGGAAGTGCGTCTCGATCGGCGAGTGGATCCGCGAGTGGCTGTCGAGCATGACGCGCAGCAGTGTCGAGCCCGACCGTACGGACGACAGCAGGAAGACCGGCTCGCGCAGCAACCGGTCGTGCTCGCCGTCGACGGGCGGCCGCACCGCGTCGCCCGGCAGCCGTCGCAGCTCCGGCGGCGGCTTGGGGGCCGGTTTCGGCGCCTCCTTGCGCAGGCGGCGCGTCAACGTGTATCCCGTCAGGCCTTCGAGTGTGGCGTTGGCGCGGTACCTCCAGTTCATGGTGCTACAAGCTAGGGCGGCGCAGTGAACCCCAGGTGAATCGGGCCTGTGAACCTGTGCCGGACGCGGAGGCCGCTCGGGCCGCGGTGGCTCCCCGTTCAGGACGATGCGCCGCGGCCGGTCCGACGGCGAGACGGCGGGGACCGCCGAGGCCAGGGCCCTCGCCCGCCTGACCGGCTGCTACGGGCCGTACGTGAGCGGGTCCTAGCCGCGCTTGTGGACGGCGCGGTCGTGCACCACCGCGTACGTGTTGCGCAGCGCCTCCATCGACGCGTCGTAGGAGGCCTGCGCGACGCCGGTGAACAGGCAGTCGACGACCATGAGCTGGGCGATGCGGCTGCCCAGGGCCCCCGAGCGGAACCTGGTCTCCCGCGCGGCCGTCGTGAGCGTCACGTCGGCCGCGGCGGCCAGCGGCGACTCGCGGAAGTTCGTGATGGCCACCGTCGAGGCGCCCGACGCGCGGGCGATCGCCAGGAACTCGACCGTGTCGGTGGTGGCTCCGGTGTGCGAGACGGCCACCGCCACGCACGTGCCGTCGAGCGTGGCCGCCGACGTCCAGGCCGCGTGCGCGTCGTGCCAGTTGATCGCGGTACGGCCGATGCGCGACAGCTTCGTCTGCAGGTCGAGGCCCACCAGGGCGCTCGCGCCGACGCCGAAGGTGTCGATCCTGCGGGCCCCCAGCAGCAGCGCCACCGCCTCGCCGAGCGCCTCGATGTCCAGCGCGCGGGCCGTGTCGGCGATGGACAGCGTCTCGTTCATCGCCACCTTGGAGACGATGCCCTCAAGGCTGTCGTGGCGGTCGATGTCGCCGGACACCTCCGGCAGGCTCGAGGTGGCCAGCTCCTCCCTGGCCACCGCCCTGGTCAGGTCGATCCTGAAGTCCTTGTAGTGCGCGTACCCCATGCGCTGGTAGAAGCGCACCACCGAGGTCGTGGAGGTCTCGCAGCGGGCGGCCAGCTCGGCGATGGACAGGTTGGCGGTGGCGGCCGGGTCGCCGGTGAACTCCTCCGCGATGCGCCGCTCCGACGGCCGCAGCGCGGGCATGGCCGCACGGATGCGGATCAGTACGGTTTCGGCTTCCTCGCCCATCGTCATCCCCCGCAGAAGGAAAATAAGTACCTTGATGGTAGGGTCTGCGTAATTTTATGACCTACTCCTCCGAGGAGACCACATGCCCCGTGGCGCGCTCTCCGCGGTCGGCATCGCCGCTGCGCTGTCCATCGCCCTCACCAGCTGCTCGTCGTCCTCCGGCCCCGCCGCCGGTGGCGACACCCCCGCCAAGGGCCTCGTGGTCGGCGTGACCTCAGACCCCGACACGCTGTTCCCCTGGAAGGCCACCCAGTTCCAGGCCGTCAACGTGCTGCAGAACCTCTACGGCACGCTCACGGAGTTCGACAAGGACCTCAACGTGGTGCCAGGGCTGGCCGAGTCGTGGGAGACCTCGGAGGACGGCGAGAAGCTCACCCTCAAGCTCCGCCAGGGCGTGACCTTCGCCGACGGCAGCGCGCTCGACTCCAAGGACGTCAAGGCGTCCCTCGAGAAGATCATGGACGAGAAGACGGCGGCCGTGGCCAGGGCGTCGCTGTCGTCGGTGAAGTCCGTCGAGGCGCCCGACGCGAGCACGGTGGTGCTGGAGCTGACCGGCCCCGACGCGGCGCTGCCCGCCAACCTCGCCACCGTCAACATGGCCATCCTCTCCTCCGACGACACCGAGCAGGAGCTCACCACCACCCCCAACGGCACGGGGCCGTTCACGCTGAGCAAGCGCGTGGCCAGCCAGTCGATCACGCTGGCCAGGAACGACAAGTACTGGGGCCCCGAGAAGCCGAAGGTCCCGACGGTCGAGTTCCGGGTGATCCCCGACGAGTCGTCCATCGTGTCGGCGATGCAGTCGGGCAACGTGCAGCTCGCGGTCTTCGACGACCCGCTCGTCGCCCAGACCGCCGAGGGCGGCGGCACCATCACCGTCGCCAAGACGCCGCAGCTCAACTACCACGTCCTCCAGCTCAACGCGAGCCACGGCGAGCTCAAGGACGTCAACGTGCGGCTGGCGATCCAGTGCGCCATCGACCGCAAGCAGGTGCTCGACACGGCCGCGCTCGGCGAGGGCGAGGTGACCGGCCCGATCACCGCGCCGGCCTACAAGTCGGACCCGGCCAAGCGCCCCTGCCCCACCCGCGACCTGGCCAAGGCGGCCGGCTACCTCGCCAAGGCCGGCAAGTCCGGCGGCGTGACCGTCAAGACCATCGTCTCCCAGGGCGAGTACGCCACCTCCGTCAACGAGGCCCAGAACCTCAAGGCGCAGCTCGCCGAGGCCAAGATCAACCTGGAGCTGGAGGTGCTGGAGTCGGGCGCGTTCGTGGACCGCTGGGTGGCGGCCGACTTCGACGCCGCCGTCGCGCTCAACGGCGGCCGGCCCGACCCCGACGGCTCCTACGGCCGCTACTTCACCAGCGACGGCAACCTCAACAAGGTCGCCGGCTACAGCTCGCCCGAACTGGACAAGCTGTTCGCGCAGGGCAAGGCGACCACCGACCAGGCCGCCCGCAAGCCGATCTACGACCAGGTCGCCGCCCACCTGGAGGACAACGCCGCCTGGATCTGGTTGTTCGCCGGCTACACCTACACCGCGACCACCTCGAACGTGCAGGGCTTCGTCCCGATGGCCAGCGGCTCGCTGCAGTACCTGCGCACCACGTCCGTCAGCTGATGCGCCGGATCGCAGGCAACCGCGCCCTCCGGCGCGTGGCGAGCACGGTGGGCACCCTGTTCGGGGTGGCCGTGTTCGTGTTCGTCATGCTCCGGGCGATCCCCGGCAACCAGATCACGGCGGGGCTCGGCACCGAGGCCGCGGCGCTCACCCCGGCGCAGAAGCAGGCGCTGGAGCAGTACTACGGCCTCGACCAGCCGCTGGTCACGCAGTTCTTCGCCTGGCTCGGCAACATGTTCACCGGGAACTTCGGCTACTCGGCGCGCTCCCAGCAGAGCGTGCTCGACCTGACCCTGCACGCGTTGCCGGTGACGTTCGAGCTGGCGGTCTTCTCCATCGTGCTGGCCCTGCTGATCGGGGTGCCGCTCGGCATGCTCTCGGCGTCGAAGGCCAACGCGCCCAGGGACGCCTTCGGCCAGGTCGTGAGCCTGGCCGGGCTGTCGATCCCGGCCTTCCTGCTGGCCACCACGCTGCTGTCGGTCTTCGCGGCGTCGTTCGGGTTCAACCCCAACGGGCAGGGCTTCGCCACGCTCGCCGAGGACCCGCTGCTCAACCTGCAGCAGATGTTTCTTCCCGCGCTCGTCCTCGGCTTCGGCATCGCGGCGCCGATCCTGCGCACCACCCGCACGGCGGTGCTCGAGGTGCGCTCGCACGACTTCGTGCGCACCGCCCGGGCCAAGGGCGTGCCGGAGCGGCGGCTGCAGGTCAGGCACGTGCTCGGCAACGCGCTCGTGCCCATCGTCACCATGACGGGCCTGCAGTTCGGCTACCTGCTCGGCGGCGCGGTGGTGGTCGAGCAGATCTTCTCCGTGCCGGGCATCGGCCGGCAGGTGCTGCTGGGCATCCAGCAGAAGGAGTACGCGGTCGTGCAGAGCACCGTGCTGGTGATCGCGCTGGCGTTCGTGGTCGTCAACCTCCTGACCGACGCGCTCTACCGGATCATCGACCCGCGGGTGAGGGCGTCATGACCGCGCTGCTGCGGCGCAGCCCCGCCGGGGTCGCGGGCGTCGTCATCCTCGTGCTGCTGGCCGCCGTGGCGGCGCTGTCGTACGCGGGACTGCTGCCGTACGACCCGATCGCCCAGCATCCGCCGTCGCGGTTCCGCGCGCCGTCGGGCGAGCACCTGTTCGGCACCGACCAGTTCGGCAGGGACGTGTTCTCCCGCGTGGCGGCCGGCGTGGGCAACTCCGCGTTCGTCGCGGTCGTGGCGGTGGCGTTCGCGACCGTGGTGGGCACGCTGGGCGGGCTCGTGTCCGGCTTCTACCGCGGCGTCGCCGACGGCGCGATCGGCGGCGTCACGAACGTGTTGTTCGCGTTCCCGCCGCTGCTGCTGGCGCTGTCGTTGGCCTCGGTGCTGGACCGCAACCGGTTCACCATCGCCGTGGCCATCGCGATCGTGTACGTGCCCATCTTCATCCGCGTCACCCGCGGGCCCGTGTTGTCGCTCAGGGAGATCGAGTACGTCAAGGCGGCCGTCTCGACCGGGCTGAGCCGCTGGCAGATCATGCTGCGCCACGTGCTGCCCAACATCACCTCGATCATCGTCGTCCAGGTCGCGCTCTCGCTGTCGTGGGCGGTGCTCACCGAGGCGTCGCTGAGCTTCCTCGGCCTGGGCACGCCGCCGCCGGCGCCCTCGCTCGGGTCGATGATCTTCGAGGCGCGCAGCCTGGTGTTCATCGCCCCCTGGACGCTGATCGCGCCGGGCGCCGTCGTCGTCCTGCTCGTGGTGGGCCTGAACCTGCTCGGTGACGGCCTGCGTGACACTCTCGACCCGCGAAACCGAGGCAAGCGGTGAACCTCTCACACCTGACGACGGAAACGGCCGATCCCCGGTTCGCCGGGATCGACACGATGAGCGTGGGCGAGCTGGCCGCGACCATGAACGCGGCCGACGCCACGGTCCCCGCCGCGGTCGCCCGGGCGCTGCCGCGGATCACGGAGGCGATCGAGGCCACCGCCGAACGCGTGCGGTCCGGCGGCCGGCTCGTCTACGTCGGCGCGGGCACCCCCGGGCGGCTCGGCGTGCTGGACGCCTCCGAATGCCCGCCCACGTTCGGCACGCCCCCCGGGCAGGTCTTCGCCATCATCGCCGGCGGTGAGAGCGCGATCGTGTCGCCCTGCGAGGGCGCCGAGGACGACGAGGAGGCCGGGGCGGCGGCCGTCGACGCGGCCGGTGTGGGGCCGCTCGACACCGTGGTGGGCATCGCGTCCAGCGGGCGCACCCCGTACGTGGTGGCCGCGGTACGGCGGGCCGGGGAGCTGGGCGCGCTGACCGTGGGGCTGTCCTGCAACGCGGGCACGCCGCTGAGCGCGGCCGCCGCGCACGCCGTCGAGGTGCTCGTCGGGCCCGAGGTGGTCAGCGGCTCGACCAGGCTCAAGGCGGGCACGGCGCAGAAACTCGTGCTCAACATGTTCTCGACGATCGTCATGGTGCAGCTCGGCAAGACGTACGGGAACCTGATGGTCGACGTGAAGGCGACCAACGGCAAGTTGCGCGAGCGTGCCGTGCGCATCGTGCGCACGATCACGGGCGTGGAGCGCGAGGAGGCGCTGGCCGTGCTGGACGCCAACGGCTTCAACGTCAAACAGGCGGTCGTCGCCGCCCGCTTCGGCCTGGACCCGCGGGACGCGGCGGCGCGGCTGGCCGGAGCCGGCGGCAGGCTGCGCGCGGCACTGGGGGAGCGGGCATGAGGGTTCTCGGGATGATCTCCGGCACGTCGCACGACGGGATCGACGTGGCCATGGTGGACTTCGAGCTGACGGGCGGTGTGCTCCACGGCCGGGTCGGCCACACGGCGAGCACACCGTACCCGGAGGACCTGCGGGCCCGGCTGGTCGCGGCGCTGCCGCCCGCGCCCGCGACGCTGGCCGAGGTGTGCGAGCTCGACACGCTCATCGGGCAGTGCTTCGCCGAGGCCGCCGCCGCGGCGATCGCCGAGGGCGGCCCCGCCGACCTGATCGTCTCCCACGGGCAGACCGTCTACCACTGGGTCGAGGGGGCGCACGCGCGCGGCACGCTGCAGATCGGCCAGCCGGCCTGGATCGCCGAGCGCACGGGCACGCCCGTGCTGTCCGACGTGCGCATCAGGGACATCACGGCGGGCGGGCACGGCGCCCCGCTGGTGTCGGTGCTGGACGGGCTGCTGCTCGGCGCGTACGACGGCGGCGCGGGCGCGCTCAACCTGGGCGGCATCGCCAACATGACCGTGGTGCGCGGCGCCGAGCTGTACGCCTACGACATCGGCCCGGCCAACGCGCTCATCGACGCCGTGGTGACGGGCAGAGGGCTGAACCCCCGCGGGTTCGACGTGGACGGGCGGATCGCGGCGTCGGGGCGGGTGCGGCCGCGGCTGCTGGACGTGCTGCTCGACGAGCCCTACTACCGGCTGGCCCCGCCCAAGAGCACCGGCAAGGAGCTGTTCCACCCCGGCTACGTCGAGGAGGCGCTTGCCAGGACAGGCGGCGCGGCGGGAGGTGCGGCGGGCGGCGAGGTGAGCGACGCGGACCTGGTGGCCACGCTCACCGAGCTGACCGTGCGCACGGTCGCCCATGACGTGCGGGCCGCGGAGGTGAGCACGCTGGTCGTCTCCGGCGGCGGCTGCCGCAACCCGGTGCTCATGGACGGGCTGCGCTCGGCGCTGCCCGCCGTGGACGTGCGGCCGTCCGACGACCTGGGCGCGCCCGCCGACGACAA
The DNA here is from genome assembly GCF_039871515.1 of Nonomuraea sp. B1E8. NCBI lineage: Bacteria > Bacillati > Actinomycetota > Actinomycetes > Streptosporangiales > Streptosporangiaceae > Nonomuraea > Nonomuraea sp. B1E8. The sequence goes on from NZ_JBDPLS010000008.1 coordinate 430,626, forward strand.
GGAGGCCATCGCGTTCGCCCTCATCGGCTGGCTGAGCGCGCACGGCCTGCCGGGCACCGTGCCCGGCGGCACGGGCGCGCGGGCCGCCCGCGTCCTCGGCACCCTGACCCCGGGCGCGGGCCCGCTCGTGTTGCCGGCGCCGCTCGCCGGCTCGCCCCGGGCTCTGGTGCTGGCGCGGTGAAGGCGCCACCCGGCGTGGTCATGGCCGCGCGCACGCCCTGGTTCGACCTCACCGAGTGCACCGGCCACCGCACCGTGCGCTGGGTCGACGGCGAGCGCGAGGGCGTCGCCGCGATGACCCTCGGCACCTACCACGACCTGGCCTCGGTCACCAAGGTCCTGGCCACCACCACGGCGCTCATCCGCCTGGTGTCCGACCGGCTCGTGGATCTCGACGCGCCGCTCAGCGCGTACCTGCCGCGGTCGTACGAGGCGATCACCGTGCGGGACCTGCTGCTGCACCGGGGCGGCCTGTGGGAGTGGTGGCCGCTCTACATCCAGCCGCGGCTGCCGCCGCCGCGCTACCGTCCCGGCCGCGCACGGCACTACTCCGACCTCGGCTTCATCCTGCTGGGCCGGATCGTCTCGGCCGTCACCGGGCTGCGCCTGGAGCGGGCCGTGGCCGAGCTGGTCACCCGGCCGCTCGGGCTCACCTCGACCACCTACGCCCGACCGGCCGGCTCCGAGGTGGCCATGAGCGCCCTGGACGACCGGGTTGAGATGCGCATGCTGGACACGGGGGAGCCGTACCCCGTGCCGTACCGCAGCGGCGACTTCGCCGGCTGGCGCCGCGCGCCCGTGCTCGGCCAGGTCGCCGACGGCAACGCCCACCACGCCTTGGGCGGGGTCTCCGGGCACGCGGGGCTCTTCTCGACCGTGCCCGACCTGCTCAAGTACTGCACCGCGATGTCCCGCTACGAGGAGCACGACCGGCTGTGGCGGCCCGAGGTTGCACGGGAGTTCTTCGCCCCCGGCCCCGACCCCGCGCAGGCGCTCGGCTTCCGCAGGTACGACCTGGCGCTCGCCGGCGAGACGGTCACCGTGCTCGGCCACCCCGGCTACGTGGGCTGCGCCGTCGGCTTCGTGCCCGGCCGCGACATCGCCCTCGTGCTGGCGAGCAACCGTCTGCTCGTCGAGGGTGTCCCGGTGCCGACCGAGGAGCTCTGGGCCGACCTGCTGCAGGCCACCACCGAACGATCGAGGACCGTATGAGCCCGCTCCTGGAGATCCGCGACCTCTCGGTCGCCTTCCGCACCCGGCGGCAGGACGTCACCGTCGTCAAGAACGTCTCGATGGAGATCCTGCCCGGCCAGACCGTGGCGGTCGTCGGCGAGTCGGGGTCGGGCAAGTCCACCACGGCGGCCGCGGTCAACCGGCTGCTGCCCGGCAACGGCCGCATCACCGGCGGCCAGGTGCTCTTCGACGGCCGCGACCTGGCCACGGCGAGCGAGCGCGAGATGACGGCGATCCGCGGGGCGGGCATCGGCCTGGTCCCGCAGGACCCGATGTCGAACCTCAACCCGCTCATGCGCATCGGCGACCAGATCGCCGAGGCCCTGGAGGTGCACGGCGTCGCCGCGGGAAAGGCCGCCCGCGCCCGCGTGGTCGAGCTGCTGGACATGGCCGGCATCCCCGACCCCGAGCGGCGGATCGGGCAGTACCCGCACGAGTTCTCCGGCGGCATGCGGCAGCGGGCCCTGATCGCCATGGGGCTGGCCTGCCGGCCCAGGCTGCTCATCGCCGACGAGCCCACCTCCGCGCTGGACGTCACCGTGCAGCGGCGCATCCTCGACCAGCTCGGGCAGCTGACCGCCGACATGGGCACGGCGGTCTTCCTCATCACGCACGACCTGGCGCTGGCCGCCGAGCGGGCCGACGTGGTGGCCGTCATGTACCAGGGCGAGATCGTCGAGACGGGGCCCGCCGCCGCCATCCTGGCCGAGCCCGGGCACGAGTACACCAGGCGGCTGCTGAAGGCCGTGCCGAGCCTGTCGTCGGTGCGCCTGCTCGAACCGCCGCCCCCGTCCGGCGACCCGTCCGGCGACCTGGCCGTCGTCGAGGACCTGCGCAAGGTCTACCCGCTCAGGGGCACCGGCGAGGAGATCACCGCGGTGGACGCGGTCTCCTTCACCATTCCGCGCGGCAGCACCGTCTCCATCGTGGGCGAGTCGGGCTCGGGCAAGTCGACCACCGCCAACCTGCTGCTCGGCCTCGAAGACCTCACCTCGGGCCGCATCCGCTTCGACGGCACGGACATGACGGCGCTGGGCCGGCGTGACCTGTTCGCGTTCCGCCGGCGCGTCCAGCCGGTCTTCCAGAACCCGTACGCCTCGCTCGACCCCCGCTACACGGTCGGAAAGTCGATCGCCGAGCCGCTGCGCGTGCACCGCGTCGGTACGGCGGCCGACCGCAGGAAGGCGGCGGCCGAGCTGCTGGAGAAGGTGTCGCTGCCGGCGTCGACGGCCGAGCGGCTGCCCCACGAGCTGTCCGGCGGCCAGCGCCAGCGGGTGGCCATCGCCAGGGCGCTGGCCCTCTCGCCGGAGCTGGTCGTGCTCGACGAGGCGGTCTCGGCGCTCGACGTGCTGGTCCAGGCGCAGATCCTGGAGCTGCTCGCAGACCTGCAGCGGGAGCTGGGGCTGAGCTACCTGTTCATCAGCCACGACCTGGCCGTGGTTCGGATGATCTCGCACGCCGTGCACGTCATGCGCGAGGGGCGGATCGTGGAGAGCGGCACCGCCGAGGAGATCTTCGACCATCCGTCGGACGGCTACACCCGCGAGCTGCTCGCGGCCATCCCGGGCAACCTCGCCTGAGCCACAGTGGAAACGTGAAGATCCTCCTGGTTCAACCTCCCCGCTGGTCCCCCGACGGCCACGCCAACTTCGACGCGATCGAGGAGCTCGTCGCCTCCCACGCCGGTGACGTGATGCTGCTGCCCGAGCTGGCCGGATCGAGCCTGCCCCGCGCCGCCTACCTCGACCGGGTCCGCACGCTGGCCCTGCGGTCCGGGACGGCCGTCGTCGGCGGCTCGCACTACGACGCCGTCGACGGTGGCCCGATCAACAGGGGCGCCGTGTTCGGCGCGGACGGCACGCTGCTGGCCGAGTACGACAAGGTCCACCCCTACGGGATCGAACGTCGCTCCGGAGTGCTGCCCGGCCGGCCCGGCGCCGGCTTCGAGCTGCACGGCCGGCGCCTGCGCGTCCTGCTCTGCGCCGACCTGTGGTATTCGGGGAGCCTGGCCGGGAACGACGGGCTCGACGCGGTCCTGGTGCCCGCCTTCTCCCTCACCCGCTGGGACGGTCCCGCCCCTGCGCGCGAGTTGTGGCGGCACATGAGCGTGGCGCGGGCGTACGAGTTCATGACGTACGTGGCCGTCAGCGACTGGCACCACGAGGCCACCTACCTCGGGCATCCGTGCGCCGGGGTCACCGGGTTCGCCGATCCCTGCCCGCGGACGCACGCGGGTTTCTTCTCCGGCCCCCCACCCGCCGCCGTGTCGGCGTACGATCTCGACTTCGACCGGCTGGACGCCTTCCGGCACGACCGGGCGGAGCGGGGATTCCGATAGGAGGGCCCGCTCCTCGCGGCACCGCACCTTGCCGGGAACGCCCGGCGTGGCGGGCGGCGTGATCTCGATGACCAAGGTCTCCGGCCTGGGGGATGCCAGGGTGGAGGGCGAGTGCTCCTGCTGGGGGCGGTCCAGAGCCAGGACGAGCGCGGCGATGAGCAGCGCCACGCCGGTAAGAATCACGATGAATCGCAGCAGCCGGCGGCACATGATCCGAGTCTGACGATCGGGGTGTTTCCCCCGCGTTACCTGCGAAACGGCAGGCAACCCTCATCCTCGCGGCAGGCCACTGTGGTAACGGTGTGTGATTTGCTCGCTACGCAAAGTTGGCGGGGTGATGGCTAGAGTATGCCGTTCAGGAGAGGATCCCATGAATTTGATCACCCGTGCCGAGTGGCACGCGAAGAAGCCGACCAGTGATTACACCCGCCTGGAATCGACCAAGGGCGTGAAAATCCACTACACCGGCGGCAAGGTGCCGGCCGACCTCGCCGAGCCCGCCAACCACGACAAGTGCGGCGAGCTGGTGAGAGACATCCAGAGCATGCACATGTCGGGCGGCCGCGGCGAGACCTACATCGATCTCGGCTACACCATGGTGTGCTGCCCCCACCGCCACACGTTCATGGGCCGCGGCCCTCACGCGCTGCCCGCGGCCAACGGCGCCGGCCTCAACGCCGGCCACTACGCGGTGCTCGCGCTGGTCGGCAGCTCGGGGCTCACCAAGCCCAACGACGACCTGCTCCACGCCCTCGTCGACGCCATCGAATACCTGCGCGAGCACGGCGACGCGGGGCAGGAGGTCAAGGGACACCGGGACGGCCATGCCACCTCGTGCCCCGGCGACCCGCTCTACGACTGGGTGCGCCGGGGCGCCGAGCGGCCCTGACCTCCGCTCAGGGCAGGCAGCCGACGTGGGCCAGCGCCTGCTTCAGCAGCACGCCCTGCCCGCCCGCCATCTCCTGCTGCACCATCGGCGAGGCCGCCTCCTCCGGGGTGAACCACACCAGGTCGAGGGCGTCCTGCCGGGGCCGGCAGTCGCCGGCGACGGGCACGATGTAGGCCAGCGACACCGCGTGCTGGCGCGGATCGTGGTAGGGGGTGACGCCGGGCGTGGGGAAATACTCCGCGACCGTGAACGGCTGCGGCGACGCGGGGATGCGCGGCAGCGCCACGGGGCCGAGGTCCTTCTCCAGGTGGCGCATGAGCGCGTCACGGATGCGCTCGTGGAGCAGCACCCGCCCCGAAACCAGCGCCCTGCTGACGGTCCCGTCCGCGGCGATGCGCAGCAGCAGGCCGACGCGGGTGACCACGCCGGTGTCGTCGACGCGCACCGGCACGGCGTCGACGTAGAGGACGGGCAGCTGGCCGCGCACCGACTCCAGTTCGTCGGGAGCGAGCCATCCAGGCGTGGTTTCGGTCTTTTCGGTCATCTGCTGATCGTACGTCGCCGGCCGGCGCCAGGCGGCCTGACCCCGCCTAAGAGGTGGAGCGGCGGAGCAGGCCCCCGCACGGCTTCACGGCGACGCGTGCCTGCCCCTGACCCTCCCGAGCGCGGCCGGGCGGGCCGGATACGACCTGCCCGCCAGCCAGGACGCCGTGCAGACCATCAGCACGATGCCCACGAAGGGCAGATACTCGACGACCTTCCGCTTCATCGCAGATCACCTTCCGCTTTCGCCTTCGCCGGCCGCCTCCGCTGCGGCTGCACCGTGTACCTGGGATCGTTCGCCTGTCGGTGGTGAGCTGCAGGGTGGCCGCGCCCTTCGGGCACGCCGTGCGGGCCCGCAACGCCTCCGTCGCGGCCGGCTTCACCGCCTGCCCGCGGGCCCGTGCGGTCCTCGCCGGTCAGCTGCCGCAGCAGCGGCCACGTGAGATCCATGAAGCCCTCCGATGCTCCCCGGTCCCACTTGTGCCCCACCAGACGCGGGAGAAAACCGGAAAGCGCAGGTCAGAGGGGATCAGAACACGCGGGCGGCGGCCTCGTCCCAGAGCCGGTCGTCGCCGGACGGCTCGTAGCGGCGCAGCGGCTGGGAGGCGGCGACCAGCGAGCGCATCTCCTCCAGATCGGAGACCAGCCCGGCCGCGCGCGCCTGCACCAGCACGTTGCCGAGCGTGGTCGCCTCCGCCGGGCCCGCCACCACCGGCAGCCCGCAGGCGTCGGCGGTGAGCCGGCACAGCAGCTCGTTGTACGACCCGCCGCCCACCAGGTGGACGACCTCGACGTCGCGCCCGGACAGCTCCATCGCCTGGCGCACGGCCCGCCGGTGCCCGAGCGCCAGGCTCTCCAGCACGCAGCGCGTGTAGGCGGCGGGCGAGTCGGGCGGCCGCTGGCCCGTGCGGCGGCACTCGGCCGCGATCCTGGCCGGCATGTCGCCCGGCGGCAGGAACACCGGCTCGTCAGGGTTGACCACGGCGGCGAACGGCCGCTCGGCCGACGCGGCCGTCAGCAGGTCGCCCAGGTCGGAGCCTGGCCAGGCGCGCATGCACTCCTGGAGCAGCCACAGGCCCATGACGTTGCGCAGATAGCGGACGGTGTCGTCGATGCCGGCCTCGTTGGTGAAGTTCGCGGCCCGGCTCTCCGGGGTCAGCACGGGGCCGGGCAGCTCGACGCCGGCCAGGGACCACGTGCCGCACGAGATGTAGGCGAAGGCCGGGCCCGTCGCGGGCACCGCGGCCACCGCCGAGGCCGTGTCGTGCGAGCCCACCGCCATGACGGGTGCGGACCAGCCGATCTCGGCGGCCACGTCGCGGCGCAGCCCGCCGATCGGCTCGCCGGGCAGGCGCAGCGGCGGGAAGAGGCCGGCCGGCAGCCCGAGCCGCTCGATCAGGGGGCGCGCCCACGACCTGGTGCGCACGTCGAGCAGCCCCGTCGTCGAGGCGTTGGTGACCTCCGCGCCCAGCTCGCCGGTGAGCCAGTAGCCGATCAGGTCGGGGATCAGCACCATCGTCGCGGCGCCGTCGAGCCGGTCGGCCAGCAGCTGGTAGACGGTGTTGAACGGCAGCACCTGCAGGCCCGACACGTCGTACAGCGTGTCGGCCCCGACCAGGGCGGCCACCCGCTCGGGCACGCCCCGCGTGCGGTCGTCGCGATAGTGCACGGGGTTGCCGATCAGCCCGCCCGACTCGTCGAGCAGCCCGTAGTCGACCGCCCACGCGTCCACGCCGACGGAGGAGACGGGCCCGGCGGCGCGCAGCCCCGCCAGGATCTCCCGGTAGAGGCCGAGGATGTCCCAGTGGAGCCGGTCCGCCACGCGCACCGGGCCGTTGGGAAACCGGTGCGCCTCGGTCAGCCGCAGCCCGCCGGACAGGTCGGCCAGCATCACCCGGCCGCTGGAGGCGCCCAGATCGACGGCGGCGAAACGGTGACTCACTGCGTGGACTCCCTGGCGACGAGCTCGGGCTGGAACATGATGTGCTGGTGCGCGTGCGTCTCGGGGTTGTCGCACTCGTCGAGCAGCAGTTCGGTGGCGATGCGGCCGAGCTGGTAGGTGGGCTGGCGCATCGAGCTGAGCGACACGGTGGAGGCGGCGGCGAAGTCGATGTCGTCGTAGCCCATGAGCGCGACGTCCTCGGGCACCCGCACCCCCGCCCGCAGCAGCGCGCGCAGCACGCCGAGGGCGAGCAGGTCGTTGGCGCAGAAGACGGCCTCGGGCAGGCCGCTCGCGATCAGGTCGGCGGCGGCCTTCTCGCCCGCGCGGGCGGTCATCGTCATCGCCTCGATCACCCGCAGGTCCGCGGGGTCGATGCCGGCGGCCCGCATCGCGGCACTCGCGCCCTCCCGCCGCTCCACGCACTGCCGGATGGTCAGCGGGCCGGTCACGTAGGCGACGCTGCGCGCCCCCTTGGCCAGCAGGTGGGCGACCGCGGCCCGGCCGCCGCCGACGTCGTCCACGGCCACCGCGCACTGGTCGGGCCGGTGCGCGGGATGGTCGACGAGCACCACGCTGATGCCGTGCTCGCGCAGCCGTTCGAGCCGCGCCGGATCCTCACCCGACGGGGTGATCAGCACGCCGCGTACGCGATGCTCGGCCAGCACCCGCAGGTTGCGGTCCTCCTTGTCCTGCGAGCCGGCCGAGTTGCCGAGGATCACGGCGTAGCCCAGCTCGCTGGCGACGTCCTCGACGCCGGCGGCGACCTCGGTGAAGAAGGGATTGCCGATGTCGATCACGCTCAGGCCGATCGTCCTGCTGTGCCCGGCGCGCAGCGTCGACGCCGAGCCGTGGCGGACGAACCCCAGCTCGTTGATGGCCGCCTCCACCCGCTCCCTGGTGGCGGGCGCGACTTTCCCTGGCCGGTTCAGTACATTGGAGACCGTGCCGGGCGAGACGCCGGCGTGAGCGGCGACGTCCTTGATGCTGACCATGGCCATGAGCCCTCATTAAAACGTACTAACGATGGGCGCGCCAGTCGCGGCACCGGTCGTGACGCCGATCCGCGTTGACACCGCCGTACGCCCGACCCTAACCTCCCGCGCGGGAAGTAAAACGTTCTACTACGGTGGAGCCCGGTGGCCGGGAGCCGCCGGCGGCGTCGCCGCGCACCGTCCGTGCGGCCCCGCGGGCACGGGGCGCGCAGGCCGGAGGGGCCCCGAGGCGGGCGGTGCGGGGGATCGGGGCTTGTGCCGTGCGGCGCAGAACGTTTTAATCCCTCCGTGAACCTGGCGTCACCAGCTGTGAGCGCTAACAGTATCTCGAAAGGCAGGCTTCATGCCGGATGTCATCGCCTACGGCGGCGACTGGAATCCCGAGCAGTGGCCCGAGGAGACGTGGGAGCAGGACGTCGCGCTGATGCGCGAGGCCGGCGTCAACCGGGTCAGCGTGGGCGTCTTCTCGTGGTCGTTGCTGGAGCCCGCCGAGGGCGTGTTCGACTTCGGCTGGTTCGACCGCGTCATGGACCTGCTGGCCGCCAACGGGATCGCGGCCAACCTGGCCACGCCGACCGCCTCCCCGCCGCCCTGGTTCGGCGACGCCTACCCCGAGGCGCTGCCGCTCGACTCCGCCGGCCGGCGGCTGCACCACGGCAGCAGGCAGGGCTTCTGCCCGAGTTCGCCGATCTACCGCGAGAAGGCGCTGCGCGTCACGGAGCAGGTGGCCATCCGCTACCGCGACCACCCTGCCCTGGCCCTGTGGCACGTGCACAACGAGTACGGCTGCCACAACGCCCGCTGCTACTGCGACACCTCGGCCGCCGCGTTCCGGGCCTGGCTGCGCTCCCGCTACACCTCCCTGGAGGCGCTCAACGACGCCTGGGGCACCGCGTTCTGGTCCCAGCACTACGGCGAGTGGGCGCAGATCCTGCCGCCGCGTGACACCCCCAGCTTCGCCAACCCCGGCCAGCAGCTCGACTTCCGCAGGTTCAGCTCCGACGCGCTCGTCGAGCTCTACGTCGCCGAGCGCGACCTGCTGCGCGAGCTCACCCCCGGCGTGCCCGCGACCACCAACCTCATGGCGGGCGCCCACTGGGACATGGACTGCTGGGCCTTCGCCGCCGAGCTCGACGTGGTCTCCACCGACCACTACCTGATCGGCGCCCGCGCGGAGCCGCACATCGACCTGGCCTTCGCCGCCGACTACGCGCGCTCGCTCAACGGCGGCCGCCCCTGGCTGCTGATGGAGCACTCGACCAGCGCGGTCAACTGGCAGCCGCGCAACCGCGCCAAGGCGCCCGGCGAGCTGCGCCGCAACTCGCTGGCCCATCTGGCCAGGGGCGCCGACGCGATCATGTTCTTCCAGTGGCGGGCCTCGCGCGCCGGCGCCGAGAAGTGGCACTCGGCGATGCTCCCGCACGCCGGGGTCGACACGAAGGTCTGGCGCGAGGTGAGCGCGCTCGGGGCCGAGCTGGCCGGGCTCGCCGAGGTGGCGGGCAGCAGGGTCAAGGCCGACGTCGCCGTCCTCATCGACCACTCCAGCGTGTGGGCGCAGGACCACCCCGCCCAGCCCTCCTTCGAGCTCGACCCGGTGGAGGAGGCCAAGCGCTGGCACGCCGCGCTGTGGCGGGCCGGCATCACCTGCGACCTGGCGCACCCCGAAGGCGACCTGACCGGCTACCGCCTGGTCCTGGTGCCGGCGCTCTACCTGGTGAGCGACGCGGGGGCGGCCAACCTGGAGGGGTTCGTACGTGCGGGCGGCGTGACGCTCGTCGGCCCGTACAGCGGGATCGTCGACGAGCACGACCGGGTGCGCCTCGGCGGCTATCCCGGGGCGTGGCGCGACCTGCTGGGCGTCACCGTGGAGGAGTTCTTCCCGCTGGACGGCCCGATCCGGCTGGCCTCCGGCGGGTCGGGGAGTGTGTGGAGCGAGGTCGCGCACGCCACCAGCGCGAAGGTCCTCGACACCTACGCCACCGGAGAGCCCGCCTGGACCCGGAACGAGTGGGGCGACGGCGCGGCCCACTACCTGACCACCAGGCTCGACGACGACGCGCTGGCCGAGGTGGTCGCCACGGTCTGCGCCGAGGCCGGGGCGAGGCCGCCCGCGACGAGCCCGCCGGGGGTCGAGGTCGTGCGGCGCTCCCACCCCGACGGCCGCTCCCACCTGTTCGCGATCAATCACACGGCCGAGGACGCCGTCGTGACCACGGCCTCGGGCGAATCCGTCACCGTGGCCGCGGGCGACGTCCGCGTGCTCAGCGGCTGACCTGGCGGCCCCGGCGTCCCCACCCTGCGCCGGGGCCGCGGAGGACCCGGATGCGCATTGACAGCGGGCAGCTGGAATCATAGTTTCCTGGCGAAGCATTAAAACGTTTTGAGGGGAGTGTCGGTGCAACGCGTCTGCTTCCTGCTGAAAGTCCGTCCGGAGCGGCTGGCGGAATATCGCGAACGCCACCGCGAGGTCTGGCCGGAGATGCGAGAGGCGCTGTCGCGCACCGGCTGGCACAACTACTCGCTCTTCCTCAGGGACGACGGCCTGCTCGTGGGCTATCTGGAGACCGAGGACTTCCAGGCCGCCCAGAAGGCCATGGCCGAGACCGAGGTCAACGCCCGCTGGCAGGCGGAGATGGCGCCGTTCTTCGAGAACCTCGACGGCCGGCCCGACGAGGGCATGAGACCGCTGACCGAAGTCTTCCACCTGGATTGATCGGGGAGTCATGACTGACATCAAGGCCGTGCTGCGGGCGCAGCACATCGAGACGCCGTCCTGGGCGTACGGCAACAGCGGCACCCGGTTCAAGGTGTTCGCCCAGAAGGGGGTGCCGCGCGACCCGTACGAGAAGCTCGCCGACGCCGCCCAGGTGCACGCGCACACCGGCATCGCCCCCACGGTCGCGCTGCACATCCCGTGGGACAAGGTGGACGACTACGCCGACCTGGCCCGGCACGCCCGCGAGGCGGGCGTCGGCATCGGAGCGATCAACTCCAACGTCTTCCAGGACGACGACTACATGCTCGGCAGCGTCACCCACCCCTCCGCCAGGGTGCGCCGCAAGGCGACCGACCACCTGCTCGAGTGCGTCGACATCATGGACGCCACCGGCTCCGACACCCTCAAGCTGTGGTTCTCCGACGGCATCAACTACCCGGGCCAGGACGACATCAGGGCCCGCCAGGACCGCCTGGCCGAGGCGCTGGCCGAGGTCTACGAGCGGCTCGGAGAGAGCCAGCGTTTCCTGCTGGAGTACAAACTGTTCGAGCCCGCCTTCTACGCCACCGACGTGCCCGACTGGGGCACCGCGTACGCGCACTGCGCCAAGCTCGGCCCCAAGGCGCAGGTGGTCGTCGACACCGGGCACCACGCGCCGGGCACCAACATCGAGTTCATCGTGGCGTTCCTGCTGCGCGAGGGGAAGCTCGGCGGCTTCGACTTCAACTCCCGCTTCTACGCCGACGACGACCTCATGGTGGGCGCGGCGGACCCGTTCCAGCTCTTCCGGATCATGTACGAGGTCGTCCGGGGCGGAGCTCTGGACGACGAAAGGGACGAGCAGAGCACCGAGCCTGTCGGGGGGGATGCGGGGGGCGCGGCCCTCCACAGGGTGGCGTTCATGCTGGACCAGTGCCACAACATCGAGCCCAAGATCCCGGGCCAGATCCGCTCGGTCATGAACGTCCAGGAGGCCACCGCCAAGGCGCTGCTGGTCGACCGCGAGGCGCTGTCGGCCGCCCAGGCCGAGGGTGACGTGCTGGGCGCCAACGCCGTCTTCATGGACGCCTACAACACCGACGTGCGCCCGCTGCTGGCCGAGCTGCGCGAGGAGATGGGACTCGCGCCCGACCCGATGAGCGCGTACGCCAAGTCCGGATATTTTGAGAAAATCGCCGCCGAACGCGTCGGCGGCGAGCAGGCCGGCTGGGGGGCCTGAACCACCATGGACGTCGTGAACGAACTGCTCGGACGCTCCCACCGCCTGGGCGCCGACCCGCGCAACACCAACTTCGCGGGCGGCAACACCTCGGCCAAGGGCGCCGCGCCCGACCCGGTCACCGGCGAGGACGTCGAGCTGCTCTGGGTCAAGGGCTCCGGCGGCGACCTGGGCACGCTCAAGGAGTCCGGACTGGCCGTGCTCCGCCTCGACCGGCTGCGCGCCCTCAAGGGCGTCTACCCGGGCGTGGAGCGCGAGGACGAGATGGTGGCGGCCTTCGGCTACTGCCGGCACGGCAAGGGCGGGGCCGCGCCGTCGATCGACACCGCCATGCACGGGCTCGTGGAGGCCGCGCACGTCGACCACCTCCACCCCGACGCGGGCATCGCGCTGGCCACCGCCGCCGACGGCGAGGAGCTGACCGGGCGCGTGTTCGGCGACCGGGTCGTGTGGGTGCCGTGGCGGCGTCCGGGCTTCCAGCTGGGCCTGGACATCGCCGCCATCAAGGAGGCGAACCCGCGGGCCATCGGGTGCGTCCTCGGCGGCCACGGCATCACCGCGTGGGGCTCGACGTCCGAGGAGTGCGAGGCCCGCTCGCTGGAGATCATCAGGACCGCCGAGGCGTACCTCGCCGAGCACGGCCGCGCCGACCCGTTCGGCGCGGTGATCCACCAGACGCTGCCGGAGGAGGAGCGGCACGCCCGCGCCGCCGCGCTGTTCCCGCTGATCCGCGGCCTGGCCTCCACCGACATGCGCGTCGTCGGCCACTACACCGACACGCCCGAGGTGCTCGACTTCGTCTCCCGGGCCGAGCATCCGCGGCTGGCCGCGCTGGGCACGTCCTGCCCCGACCATTTCCTGCGTACGAAGGTCGCGCCGCTCGTGCTCGACCTGCCCCCGGACGCGCCGCTTGAGCAGGCGGCCGAGCGGCTGCGGGAGCTGCACGCCGCCTACCGCGCCGACTACACCGCCTACTACGAGCGGCACGCCACCCCCGCCTCCCCTCCCATGCGCGGCGCGGACCCGGCGATCGTGCTCGTCCCGGGCGTCGGCATGTTCTCGTTCGGCAAGGACAAGCAGACCGCCCGCGTGGCCGGCGAGTTCTACGTCAACGCCATCAACGTCATGCGCGGCGCGGAGTCCGTCTCCACCTACGCCCCCATCCCCGAGTCGGAGAAGTTCCGCATCGAGTACTGGGAGCTGGAGGAGGCCAAGCTCCGCCGTATGCCCAGGCCCAAGCCGCTGGCCACGCGCGTCGCGCTGGTCACCGGCGGCGGCTCCGGCATCGGCGCGGCCACCGCGCGCAGGCTCGCCGCCGAGGGCGCGTGCGTGATCGTCGCCGACCGCGACGTGGCCGCCGCCGAGAAGGTGGCCGCCGAACTGGGCGCGGGCGCGTACCGCGAGGCGGACGTCGCCGTGGCGGTCGCGGTCGACGTCACCTCGGAGGAGCAGGTCGTCGCGGCCGTCCGCGCGGGCGTGCTCGCCTTCGGCGGCGTGGACCTGGTGGTCAACAACGCCGGCCTGTCGTTGTCGCGCGCGCTGCTGGAGACCACCCTGGCCGACTGGGACCTGCAGCACGACGTCATGGCGCGCGGCTCGTTCCTGGTCTCCCGCGAGACCGCCAGGGTCATGATCGACCAGGCCATGGGCGGCGACATCGTCTACATCTCCTCCAAGAACGCCGTCTTCGCCGGCCCGAACAACGTCGCCTACGGCGCCGCCAAGGCCGACCAGGCGCACCAGGTGCGGCTGCTGGCCGCCGAGCTGGGCGGGCACGGCATCCGCGTCAACGGCGTCAACCCCGACGGCGTGGTGCGCGGCTCCGGCATCTTCGCCTCCGGCTGGGGCGCCAACCGCGCGGCCGTCTACGGGGTGGAGGAGGAGAAGCTGGGCGAGTTCTACGCCCAGCGCACCCTGCTCAAGCGGGAGGTCCTGCCCGAGCACGTGGCCGCCGCGGTCTTCGCGCTCACCGGCGGCGACCTGACCCACACCACCGGGTTGCACGTCCCGGTGGACGCGGGCGTGGCGGCCGCCTTCCTCCGCTGACACGGACCCGGGCGGGCCGCAGGAACAGGCCCGCCCGGTACGTCCCCTGCTGGGAATCTGCGATACCCAGGATTAACATCGCGGTCGCCGGGTCATAGGTGAAGGCATGCAACGAGCCGCCCGGCGTCCCTCATGCCGGCAGCCGCGTGCCGGGTCCGCCCTGCCCGGGCCGTCCCATGCCCCCGTCGCCCGGCCCGCCCGCGGGAAAGCCGGGCGGCGCGCTCCGGCCATCTTCCCCGGCGTCCACGCGTCCGGCCACGTCATGACCCTTGCGGGGCGGTAGCGCTGGACGCGGCACCCAGAGGCCGCCGGGTCTCACGATGTGGTCGCCCGGGCTCATCGCGGCTTGCATATTCATCCTCGCCAGTGCATCATTTTCAGCAGCAAGGTCATGAGCTAGGATGCATGAATATGCAGGAGGCGGCAGGATGAGAGCGGCGATCGCGGGAGCCAGCGGTTACGCGGGCGGTGAGCTGCTCCGCCTCCTGCTGGGCCATCCGGAGTTCGAGATCGGGGCGCTCACCGCGGCCTCGAGCGCGGGCAGCCGTCTCGGCGCCCACCAGCCACACCTGCCCCAGCTGGCCGACCGCGTCCTCGACGACACCACCGCCGGCACGCTCGCCGGGCACGACGTGGTCTTCCTCGCGCTGCCGCACGGCCACTCCGCCGCCGTCGCCGCCGCGCTCGGCGAGGAGACGCTGGTCGTCGACTGCGGCGCCGACCACCGGCTCGCCGACCCCGCGGCCTGGCAGGAGTTCTACGGCGGCGAGCACGCCGGCACCTGGCCCTACGGCCTGCCCGAGCTGCCAGGACAGCGCGAGGTGCTCAGGCGGGCGACCAGGATCGCCGTCCCCGGGTGCTACCCGACGTCCGTCCTGCTCGCCCTGACGCCCGCGTTCGCCGCCGGGCTGGCCGGGCCCGACGTGGTCGTCGTCGCCGCCTCCGGCACCAGCGGGGCGGGCAGATCGCCCAAGCCCCACCTGCTCGGCAGTGAGGTCATGGGCTCGGCCGGCGCCTACGCCGTGGGCGGCGTCCACCGGCACACGCCCGAGATGGAGCAGGGGCTGTCGGCGGTCGCCGGCGCTCCCGTGCGCGTCTCGTTCACCCCGACGCTGGCCCCCATGAGCCGTGGCATCCTCGCCACCTGCTCCGCCCCGGCCGCGCCCGGCGTCACCACGGAGTCGCTGCGCACCGCGTACGAGGTCGCGCTCAAGAGCGAGCCGTTCGTCAGGTTGCTGCCGGAGGGCGTCTGGCCGGCCACCGCCATGACCTACGGCGCCAACACCGCGGCCCTGCAGGTGACGCTCGACGAGCGCGCGGGCCGTGTGGTCGCCGTCATCGCCATCGACAACCTCACCAAGGGCACGGCCGGGGGCGCCGTCCAGAGCGTCAACATCGCCCTCGGCCTGCCGGAAGAGCTCGGCCTTCCCCTGACAGGAGTTGCACCTTGAGCAAGCGCAGCGCATCAACCGACGAGCACGGGAGCTCATCGCTCCCGTCCGCGTGGAAGGCGGTGTCATGAGCGTCACGGCACCCCTGGGTTTCAGGGCCGCGGGAGTCGCCGCAGGGATCAAGCCCGGCGGCGCCCGCGATCTCGCTCTCGTCGTCAACGACGGCCCCAGCCGCGCCGCCGCGGGCGTCTTCACCGCCAACCGCGTCAAGGCCGCCCCCGTGCTCTGGTCGCAGCAGGTCCTGGCGGGCGGGCGGCTGCGCGCGGTCGTCCTCAACTCCGGCGGAGCCAACGCCTGCACCGGCCCCGAGGGCTTCCAGGACACGCACGCCACCGCCGAGAAGGCAGCCGCGCTCCTGCGGGACTCCGCGGGCGAGGTCGCGGTCTGCTCGACCGGCCTCATCGGCGAACGGCTGCCGATGGACGAGTTGCTGGCGGGCGTCGAGACCGCCGCCGCCCAACTCGCCCGCGACGGCGGCCTGGCCGCGGCCGACGCCATCCGCACCACCGACACCGTTTCCAAGATCTCGTTCAAGCGCGGCGGCGCCGACGAGGACGGCGCCTACATGGTCGGCGGGATGGCCAAAGGAGCCGGCATGCTCGCCCCCGCCCTGGCCACCATGCTCTGCGTGATCACCACCGACGCCGACCTGACCGGCGCCGAGCTCGACGCCGTGCTGCGCAGGGCCACGGCCGTCACGTTCGACCGGCTCGACACCGACGGCTGCATGTCGACCAACGACACCGTGCTCCTGCTGTCCAGCGGCGCCTCCGGGGTCAGGCCCGACCTCGACGAGTTCGAGCAGAAGGTCACCGAGGTCTGCGCAGACCTGGCCAGGCAGCTGCTCGTCGACGCCGAGGGAGCCTCCAAGGCCATCGCCATCGAGGTGGTCGGCGCGGCGGACGAGGACGACGCCGTGAAGGTGGGCCGCGCGGTCGCCCGGTCCAGCCTGCTCAAGTGCGCCATCCACGGCGAGGACCCCAACTGGGGCCGCGTGCTGGCCGCCGTCGGCACCACCGACGCCGAGTTCGAGCCCGACCGCCTCAACGTCGCCATCAACGGCATCTGGATCTGCCGGGGAGGCGCGGTGGGCGACGACCGCGACAAGGTGGACATGAGTGCCAGGGACGTGACGATCACCATCGACCTGTCGGCCGGCCCGCACACCGCGACCGTCCACACCACCGACCTGACGGTCGCCTACGTCCACGAGAACTCGGCGTACTCCTCATGAGGCTGACCACCGCGCACACCAAGGCCGGGGCGCTGATCGAAGCCCTGCCGTGGCTGACCCGCTTTCACGGCGCGACCGTCGTCATCAAGTACGGCGGCAACGCGATGACCGACGATGCGCTCAAGTCCGGCTTCGCCGAGGACGTCGTCTTCCTGCGCCACGCCGGCCTGCGCCCGGTCGTCGTGCACGGCGGCGGCCCGCAGATCAGCAGCGCGCTCGACCGGCTGGGCATCGAGTCCACGTTCACCGCCGGGCTGCGGGTCACCACGCCCGAGGCCATGCAGGTCGTCAGGATGGTGCTGGTCGGCCAGGTCAACCGCGACATCGTGGGCCTGGTCAACCGGCACGGACCGTTCGCCGTCGGCATGTCCGGCGAGGACGCCCACCTGTTCACGGCGGTGCGCAAACACGCGGTCGTCGACGGCGAGCCGGTCGACATCGGCCAGGTCGGCGAGATCATCAAGGTCGAGCCCGGCGCGGTCGGCGCCCTGCTCGACGACGGCCGCATCCCGATCGTCTCCAGCGTGGCGCGGGGAGACGACGGAGAGATCTACAACGTCAACGCCGACACCGCGGCCGCCGCGCTCGCCGTGGCCCTGCAGGCCCGCAAGCTGATCGTGCTCACCGACGTGGAGGGCCTGTACGCCAACTGGCCCGACGACACCGACGTGATCGACGAGCTGAGCGCCGACGAGCTCGCGACCATGATGCCCACGCTGTCCAGCGGCATGGTACCCAAGATGGAGGCCTGCCTGACGGCCGTGCAGGGGGGCGTGCCCCGGGCCCATGTGCTCGACGGCCGCGTCCCCCACTCGATGCTGCT
Organism: Nonomuraea sp. B1E8; assembly: GCF_039871515.1. NCBI lineage: Bacteria > Bacillati > Actinomycetota > Actinomycetes > Streptosporangiales > Streptosporangiaceae > Nonomuraea > Nonomuraea sp. B1E8. Next base: position 448,052 of record NZ_JBDPLS010000008.1, read on the forward strand.
GGAGATCTTCACCAACGAAGGGATCGGAACAATGGTGATGCCCTGATGAACCTGTTCCAACGGTTCGAAGAAGCCTTCATGGGCAACTACGGGGTCCCCCCTGTGGCCCTGGCCCGAGGCGAGGGCACCCGCGTATGGGACGTCGACGGCAGGGAATATCTCGACTTCATCGGCGGCATCGCGGTCAGCTCGCTCGGCCACGCCCACCCCGCCCTGGTCGAGGCCGTCTCCCGGCAGGTCGCCACGCTCGCCCACACCAGCAACCTGTTCCTGCACGAGCCCGAGGTCCTGCTCGCCGAGAAGCTCCTCGGCATGCTCGACGCCCCGGCCAGGGTCTTCTTCGCCAACTCCGGCACCGAGGCGAACGAGGCCGCCTACAAGCTCGCGCTCAAACACGGCAGGCGGGAGGGCCGCTCCTACTTCGTCGCCGCCGAGAACGGCTTCCACGGCCGCACGATCGGCGCGCTCTCCCTGACCGGCAAGAAGGCGATCCGCGACCAGTTCGGCCCGTTCCCGGTGGAGGTGCGTTTCGTCCCGTACGGCGACGCCGACGCGCTCAAGGAGACCATGACCGGCGACTGCATCGCGCTCTTCCTGGAGCCCACCCAGGGCGAGGCGGGCGTGGTGCCGCCGCCCGACGGCTACCTCCAGGCGGCCCGCGAGATCTGCGACTCGACCGGCGCGCTGCTGGTCGCCGACGAGATCCAGTCCGCCATCGGCCGCACCGGCCACTGGTTCGCCCACCAGGCCGACGGCGTCACCCCCGACATCCTGACCCTGGCCAAGGGCCTGGGCGGCGGCCTGCCGATCGGAGCCTGCGTAGGCTTCGGCGACGTGGGCAGGTTGTTCGGGAAGGGCGACCACGGCTCGACGTTCGGCGGCAACCCGGTCTCCTGCGCCGCGGCGCTGGCCGTCCTCGACAACCTCGACCTCGGCCACGTCAGGTCGGTGGCCGCACGGCTGCGCGAAGGGCTGGAGGCCATCGACCATCCGCTGCTGGAGGGCGTGCGCGGTCGCGGCCTGTGGCTGGCCACGGTGCTGCGCGAGCCGCGCTCCGCCCAGGTGCAGGAGGCCGCCGCGGCGGCCGGCTTCCTGGTCAACGCGCTCCAGCCGGACGCGGTGCGCCTGGCGCCGCCGCTCGTCGTGACGGCGGACGAGGTGGACGCCCTGGTGGCGTCGTTCCCGCGGATCCTCACGGAGGCGGCTGCATGACCATCCGTCACTTCCTCAGAGACGACGACCTGTCGCCCGGCGAGCAGGCGGAGGTGCTGGAACTCGCCGCCGCGATGAAGAAGGACCGGTTCGGCTACCGGCCGTTCGAGGGGCCGCGCACCGTCGCGGTGCTGTTCGACAAGCCGTCGGCCAGGACCCGCATCTCCTTCCACACCGGCATCGGCGAGCTCGGCGGCCTGCCGCTGGTCGTCGACAACGTCTCGGTGCTGATGGGCCGCGGCGAGCCCACCGCCGACCTGGCCAGGGTGCTGGACCGGCAGGTCGCCGCCATCGTCTGGCGCACCTCCGGGCAGGAGCTCATCGACGAGATGGCCGCCCACTCCCAGGTGCCGGTCGTCAACGCGCTCACCGACGAGTTCCACCCCTGCCAGATCCTCGCCGACCTGCAGACCGTCCACGAGCGGCTGGGCCGCACGGCCGGGCTCACGCTGACCTACCTGGGCGACGGCGCCAACAACATGGCCCACTCGTACCTGCTCGGCGGCGCCACGGCCGGCCTGCACGTACGGGTCGCCGCCCCGGCCGGCTACCAGCCCGACCAGGTCATCCTCGGCCAGGCCGCCGCCATCGCCGCCGAGACCGGCGGCTCCGTCGCCGCGCTGACCGACCCGGTGGCCGCCGTCAACGGCGCCCACGTGGTCGCCACCGACACGTGGGTGTCCATGGGGCAGGACGGTAAGGAGGAGCGGGTCGCCGCGCTCATGCCGTACCAGGTGAACGCCGAGCTGCTCCGCCACGCCGCGTCCGACGCGATCGTGCTGCACTGCCTGCCCGCCTACCGCGGCAACGAGATCACCGAGGAGGTCCTCGAAGGCCCGCGCAGCGTCGTGTGGGACCAGGCGGAGAACCGCCTGCACGCCCAGAAGGCGCTGCTGCACTGGCTGGCCACGCACGCCGACCCGACCAGGGTGCCGGAGGGCGCGTGATCATCCCGATGACCAAGGCGGCGCGGCAGGCGAAGATCACCGACCTGCTGCAGCGGCAGGCCGTGCGCTCCCAGCCCGAGCTGGCCAAGCTGCTCGCCGAGAGCGGCGTCGAGGTCACCCAGGCCACGCTCTCGCGCGACCTCGACGAGCTCGGCGCGCTCAAGCTGCGCGCCGAGGACGGCTCGCTGGTCTACGCGCTCCCCGGAGAGGGCGGTGGCCGCATCCCGCTGGCCAGGCTCGGCACCGGCGAGACCCCGGCGGCGCGGCTGCACCGCATCGCGGAGGAGCTGCTGGTCGGCGCCGAGGCCTCGGCCAACCTGGTCATCGTGCGCACTCCTCCGGGCGCGGCCCAGTTCCTGGCCTCCGCCATCGACCACGCCGACTGGGAGTCCATTCTCGGGACCGTGGCGGGTGACGACACGATCCTCGTCATCAGCCGCGATCCGATGGGCGGTCAGGCGGTCGCCGACGCGCTGCTGAAGGTGGCCGACCGACGTAGTTAGCCCACTCCACGTGAGTGGGCTCCGCCGTACGGGACATCCTGACATTCAGCACTGGAGACGAAGCACAATGCCCGACAGAGTGGTTCTCGCATATTCCGGCGGTCTCGACACCTCGGTCGCCATCCCCTACCTCGCCGAGAAGATGAACGCCGAGGTCGTCTGCGTCGCCGTGGACCTCGGCCAGGGCGGCGAGGACATGGAGCTCATCCAGAAGCGGGCGATGGACTGCGGCGCGGTCGAGTCGGTCGTGGTCGACGCGAGGGAGGAGTTCGCCGCCGACTTCTGCGTGCCCGCGCTCCAGGCCAACGCCCTCTACATGGACCGCTACCCGCTGGTGTCGTCGCTGTCGCGGCCGCTCATCGTCAAGCACCTGGTGTCGGCGGCCAAGCGCTTCGGCGGCACCATCGTCTCCCACGGCTGCACCGGCAAGGGCAACGACCAGGTCCGCTTCGAGGCCGGCCTGGCCGCGCTGGCCCCCGACCTCGAGATCATCGCGCCCGCGAGAGACTTCGCCTGGACCCGCGACAAGGCCATCGAGTACGCCGAGGCCAAGGGCCTGCCCATCGAGACGTCGAAGAAGAACCCGTTCTCCATCGACCAGAACCTCTGGGGCCGCGCCGTCGAGACCGGCTTTCTCGAGGACATCTGGAACGGCCCGACCGAGGAGGTCTACTCCTACACCGCCGACCCCAAGCAGCCGCGCCCGGCCGACGAGGTCGTCGTCACGTTCGAGCAGGGTGTCCCGGTCAAGGTCGACGGCCGGGCGCTCACGCCCTTCCAGGTGGTCGACGAGCTCAACAAGCGTGCCGGCGCGCAGGGCGTCGGCCGGATCGACATGGTCGAGGACCGGCTGGTCGGCATCAAGTCGCGCGAGGTGTACGAAGCGCCCGGCGCGATCGCGCTCATCGCCGCCCACAATGAGCTGGAGAGCGTCACCGTCGAGCGGGACCTGGCCCGCTTCAAGCGGGGCGTCGACCAGAGGTGGAGCGAGCTCGTCTACGACGGCCTGTGGTTCTCGCCGCTCAAGAACGCGCTCGACGCCCTCATCGCCGACGTCCAGAAGCACGTCAACGGGGAGATCAGGATGACCCTGCACGGCGGCAACGCCACCGTGACCGGCCGCCGCTCCGACGACTCCCTGTACGATTTCTCGCTCGCCACCTACGACACCGGCGACACGTTCGACCAGTCGCTGGCCAAGGGCTTCGTCCAGCTCTTCTCCCTCCCGGCTAAGATCGCGGCCGCGCGCGACGCGAAAAGGCGTTGAGTTGCACTAAGGTCGCGGCCGGAGCGCAGGAGCTCGGGGGAGCGCGAGACACGATGCCGACGACCACGAAGCGGGCGCGATCAATGAACACGGCACGGAGGAGATGACGGTGAGTGATGGCAAGCCGATGCGGCTGTGGGGCGGACGCTTCGAAGGAGGTCCGTCCGACGCGCTGACCCGGCTGTCGGTGAGCGTGCACTTCGACTGGCGGCTCGTCCCGTACGACCTGGCGGCGTCCAGGGCGCACGCCCGGGTGCTGCACAGGGCGGGGCTGCTCAGCGAGGAGGAGCTCGAGCGCATGATCGGCGCGCTCGACGACCTGGAGCGCGCCTGCAAGGCGGGCGAGTTCCGGCCGACGGTCGCCGACGAGGACGTGCACACCGCGCTGGAGCGCGGCCTGCTGGAGCGGCTCGGCGCGCTCGGCGGCAAGCTGCGCGCCGGGCGCTCGCGCAACGACCAGATCGCCACCGACCTGCGCCTCTACCTTCGCGATCACGCCCGTACGATCGTCTCCCGCCTGGTCGAGCTGGAGACGGCGCTGATGGCGCAGGCCGAGCAGCACGCCGGCACGGCGGCGCCCGGCATGACGCACCTGCAGCACGCGCAGCCGGTCTCGTTCGGCCATCAGCTCCTGGCCCACGTGCACGCCTTCGCCCGCGACATCGACCGCATCACCGACTGGGACAAACGCGCCGCGATCTCCCCGCTCGGGGCCGGCGCGCTGGCGGGCTCGTCGTTGCCGCTCGACCCGCAGGCCGTGGCCGAGGAGCTGGGCTTCTCCGCCGCCGCGCCCAACTCGATGGACGCCGTCGCCGACCGCGACTTCGCCGCGGAGTTCCTGTTCGACGCGGCCATGATCGGCATTCACCTGTCGCGGCTCGGCGAGGAGATCGTCCTGTGGGCCTCGCAGGAGTTCCGCTGGATCGAGATGGACGACGCCTACTCCACCGGCTCGTCGATCATGCCGCAGAAGAAGAACCCCGACGTGGCCGAGCTGGCCCGCGGCAAGTCGGGGCGGCTCATCGGAGACCTGACGGCGCTGCTGACCACGCTCAAGGGCCTGCCGCTGACCTACAACCGTGACCTGCAGGAGGACAAGGAGCCGGTGTTCGACGCGGTCGACACGCTGCTGCTGGTCCTGCCCGCGATGGCCGGCCTGGTGGCGACGATGCGCGTCAACACCGCCCGCATGGAGGCTTCGGCCCCCGACGGTTTCGCGCTGGCCACCGACCTGGCCGAGCTGCTCGTGCGCCGTGGTGTGGCCTTCCGCGAGGCACATGAGGCGGTCGGCCATCTCGTGGTGTGGTGCCAGGTCAACGACAAGGACCTGGGCGAGCTGACCGACGACGAGCTGGTCAAGGTGTCGCCGCACCTGACGCCGGACGTCCGCGACGTGCTCAGCGTGCCCGGCGCGCTGGCCGCGCGCAAGGCCCACGGCGGCACCGCACCCGACCGCGTGCGCGACCAGCTCGTCGCGCTGCGCGAGTCCGTCGACGCGCAGGCGGCATGGGCGGCGGGCAGCTGAGCTCCGCCCCGCTGCCGCGGAGCTTCTTCGACCGGCCGTCGCCCGAGGTGGCGCCCGACCTGCTCGGGCGCGTCCTCGTGCACGGTCCCGTCGCCGTGCGCCTGACCGAGGTCGAGGCGTACGGCGGCCCGGGCGAGGATCCGGCGGCCCACACCTTTCGCGGCAGAACACCGCGTAACGCCGTCATGTTCGGCCCGCCCGGCCACGTCTACGTCTACTTCACCTACGGCATGCACTTCTGCGCGAACCTCGTGTGCCTGCCGGAGGGCTCGGGCTCGGCCGTGCTGCTGCGGGCGGGCGAGGTGGTGTCGGGCGCGGACGTCGCCCGCGCCCGCCGCACGGGCGGTTCGGCCTCCGCGCCCGGGGGAGGCGGCCGGCGGGTCGCCGATCGTGATCTCGCCCGCGGGCCGGCCCGGCTGGCGGTCGCCCTCGGCCTGCTCCGCGAGCACAACGGGATCGACGCGATCTGGCCGGGCGCGCCCGGCGAAACGGAGACGCTCTTAACGCGGGACCACCGGCTCACCGGTGTCCCGCACGGCGCGGTGGTCATGCTGGAGGGCCGCCCCGCGGACCCGTCCGCCATCAGGTCGGGCCCTCGTACGGGCGTCTCGACGGCCAGGGAGACGCCGTGGCGGTTCTGGATCGACGGCGACCCGGCCGTCTCGCCGTACCGCGCTCACGTGTCCCGGCGCCGCAACGCCGCGGCCACCTCCGTGGGGGAGGCGCCCAGCTCGTGAGGGCTGAAGATGTGCAGGAAGTCCCCGGTGTCGATTTCCAGCATCTCGCTGCGCAGACCCCACCGCCTGCGGACGTCGACCTTGATGTCGCAGATCGCCTCCCACGGCACGTGCCGCCTGCCCGCGAACCCGTGCACCACGGTGATCCCGCTTTCGTCGGCCGCCAGCCGTACGGGAACGAGCAGGTCGCGCAGGCCCATCGCGCCGATCAGCACGGCCGCCGGTACGGCCAGGATCACGCCGCCCACGTCGGCTCCCGCCCACCAGTAAAGGGCGAGTCCGGCGCATGCCAGAGCCCCTAAGATCTTCAAAACGGCCAGCTCGCGACGGACCCTCCACATGGACACGAAGCGTATCCAAGTGGCGGCCTGCCCGAGCGATCAGGCACGCTTGTATCGAATCAACCTCAACCCGTCTACTGGAAAGCCGGCACCGTGACCGACATTCTCGACGACCTCGCGTGGCGAGGCCTGATCGCGCAGTCCACCGACCTCGACGCCCTGCGCGCGTCCATGGCCAAGGGACCGATCACGGTCTATTCCGGTTTTGACCCCACCGCTCCTTCGCTGCACGTCGGCCATTTCGTGCCGCTGCTGACGTTGCGCCGCTTCCAGCTCGCGGGGCACCGCCCGATCGGCCTGGTCGGCGGCGCGACCGGCCTGATCGGCGACCCCAGCGGGCGCAACACCGAGCGCGCGCTCAACTCCAGCGACATCGTCGCCGAATGGGTGGAACGTCTGCGCGGCCAGGTCGGCCGGTTCCTCGACTTCGACGCGCAGCCGAACGCGGCGCTCATGGTGAGCAACCTCGACTGGACCGGCGAGCTGACCGCGATCGACTTCCTGCGCGACATCGGCAAGCACTTCCCGGTCAACCGCATGCTGGCCAGGGAGGCCGTGTCCGCGCGGCTGTCGGGTGAGGGCCTGAGCTACACCGAGTTCAGCTACCAGATCCTGCAGTCCAACGATTACCTGGAACTGTTCCGTCGCTACGGCTGCACGCTGCAGATCGGCGGCAGCGACCAGTGGGGCAACATCACGGCCGGCGCCGATCTGGTCCGCCGCATCGAGGGCGCGCACGTTCACGCGCTCACCCTGCCGCTGATCACCAAGGCCGACGGTACGAAGTTCGGCAAGACGGCGGGCGGCGCCCTCTGGCTCGACCCCGAGATGACCTCGCCCTACGCCTTCTACCAGTACTTCCTCAACTCCGACGACCGTGACGTCGTCCACTACCTCAAGGTGTTCACCTTCAAGAGCCGCGAGGAGATCGAGGAACTGGAGAAGGCCGTCGCCGAGCGGCCTTTCGCCCGCCAGGCCCAGCGCGCCCTGGCCGAGGACCTCACGGAGCTCCTCCACGGCAAGCACGAACTCGACGCGGTCGTGGCCGCCTCCAAGGCGCTGTTCGGCCAGGGCGCGCTGGAGGAGCTTCCCGCCGCCACGCTCGGGGCCGCGCTCGCCGAGGTGCCGAAGGCCAAGGTCGACTCGCTCGGAGCGGCGTTCGTCGACCTGCTGTCCGACAGCGGCCTGGTGGAGTCGAAGTCGGCGGCCAGGCGGGCGGTCAAGGAGGGCGGGGCGTACCTCAACAACGTGAAGATCACCGACGAGTCCTACGTGCCGGCCTCCGATGACCTGCTGGCGGGGCGCTACCTGGTCCTGCGCCGCGGCAAGAAGTCGATCGGCGGCGTCGAGGTCGGCTGACCGGCCGCGCGAGGCGGGCCCTTCCCGTTCGGGGAGGCCCGCCTTCTTCTTGGGCGGCGTTCACGGCCGGGTGAACAGCGTCACCGTCAGCCCAGGCAGATCGCCTGAGTGCTTGGCGAGGCTGAGCTCGAAGCCCGCCTCCCGCACCTCCCCGACCCGGTCGACGCCGTCGCCCTCCAGCCCTGACTTCTTCGTCCCGCGCCAGACGACCCACACCCGATCGTGCTGCTCCAGGGCCGCGGAGACATCGGAGCGCTCCGGATAGCCGAACCCGCCGGGGTCGGGGGCGTCGCCCGTCCTGAGCACGTCGACCGGCATCAAGGAGTCGGCGTAGTAGTCGAAGCCCGCGCGCAGTTGGCTCTGCCCGTACACGATGGCGTCGTCGGGCTCGGCCTTGATCACGCGCAGCGCCCACGGGATGTTCTCGAAGCGCCCGTTCTCTTCGCGTACGTCCACATGCTCCTGGACCGACAGCAGGCACCCGAGCAGCACGACCACCACGGCGGCCACCACGTGGAACCGGGGGAGAGCGGCCACGGCCATCCCGGCCAGCAGCGCCAGCGCGGGAGCGGTCACGAACAGATAGCGGTCGACGTAGACCGGCGTCACCAGGTGGGACACCGCGAGCAGCAGCACCGGTGGCAGCACGAGCCACCCCGCCAGCGCGAACACCCACGGGCCGGCGGCCACGCCCGGGGCCCGCCTGCGCGCCGCCGCCCACAGCAGCACCGCCCCGGCCACGGCCAGCACGAACAACATCACGCCGAGCCCGGTCGTCCCCGCCGCCATCTTGGGGAACTTCAGCCAGACCTCCGGTCCTCGCTGCGGGATCCAGCTGATGGCGTGCCGCTCGCCGTACCCGATGAGCCCCAGCACCGCGGCGGGAACGCACCCGGCGGCCAGCGCCGCGGCCATCCGCGCCAGCGTGTCGCGGCGGGCCAGGAACAGCTGAGCGGGCAGCACCAGCACCGCGAACAGGTGCGTGGAGCACACGAGCGCGACCGCCGTCCCGTAGAGCACCCACCGCCGGGCGGCCGGCCGTTCGAGCGCCCGGTGCAGCGCCCAGAACGAGAGCACGACCGCGGCGGCGGCGAAGGCGTAGGACCTGGCGAAGGCCCCGTAGTAGGAGACCGTCGGCAGGATCGCGAAAACGGCCGCACCGGCCACGCCGGCCCGGACGCTGTGCAGGCGCCGGCCCAGGTCCGCCAGGAACCAGGCCACCACGGCGATCGCCACCGCCGACGGGAACCGCAGCCACAGCTCCGCCGTGCCCGCCTTCACCCAGAGGTGCATGAACAGGTAGTAGGGCAGGAAATGGCCGTCGATGTGCTGGGCCAGCTCCCACAGCCCGGACAACGACCGGGAGGCGGCGCTGACGGTGGCCAGCTCGTCGCCGTTCAGGGTGGCGGAGCCCGTGCCGGACAACGCCGCGATCCCGGCGAGGGACGCCATCCACCAGGGCGCTGACGTGCGGACACGCGCGGCGGGGCGAACAGGGGGAGCAAGCGTGGCGGCAGTGGTCACCGGGGCAGGATACGCGCCGTAGGGTCGGGCGTATGGCCAATGTGATGGTGTTCGACCTTTATGGCGTGATTGCCCGGACCCAGAGTCCGGAGAGCCGGCGGCGGCTCGTCGACCTGGCGGGTGTGCCGGAGGAGCGGTTCTGGGAGGCGTACTGGGCCTGCCGGCCGCCCTATGACGAGGGACAGAGCGGTGTCGCGTACTGGGACGCGGTGGCCGGCCGGCTGGGCACGCGCTTCGCGGACGTGCCCGCGCTCATCGGCGCCGACCTGGCCAGCTGGAGCGACGTGGACGAGTCGATGGTGAAGGTCGTGCACGAACTCGCGGACCAGGGGCACCGGCTGGGCCTGCTGTCGAACATCATCGAGGAGCTGGTGCCCTTCTGGGAATCGCGTCATGGTGACTGGTTGGGGCGGTTCGCCTCGCTGACCTTCTCGTGCCGGATCGGGGCGGCCAAGCCGGAGCGGCGGGCGTACGAAATCTGTGCGGAGCGGATGGGGGCGACGCCGCAGGACATCCTGTTCTTCGACGACAACCCGGTGAACGTCGTCGCGGCGCGCGAGGCGGGCATGGCGGCGGAGCTGTTCGAGTCGCCACGGCAGGTGCGGGCGCTCGCCGAGACGATCACGATCCGCCGCTGAGCGCCTCACTGCCGGGTGGTGTGTGTCGGCTTCATAACGATCACGACCAGCCGCTCGGCGTCGGCGACCGGCCGCTCGTACTCCAGGCCGTTGCGGCCGGTCAGCGTGTCGAAGAAGTCGCCCGACGGGTCGGGCTCCACCCACTCGACCACGGATCTCCAGATAGCGGTACGGCGCGTCGGGGTCGGTGACGGAGACCGCCACCTGCGGGTTCTCCACGGCGTTTCTGCGATTCCGGCGGTCCGTCGTGGTGGTGAACCGCAGGACCTCACCGTCCCAGACCGTCCATACCGGGTTGACGTTGACGGCTCCGTCGGGGGCGAGCGTCGCCAGCTGGGCGAACAGCGGCCGGCTGAGCGGGTCCAGTGACCAGGCTCTGGTCGCCGCGAAGCAGGCAGCCGTCCGTCCGGCCGGCTGACCGTTCCGCAGTATGCCGCGCTGTTCGCCTTGTCCGACAGCCTCGGCCTCTCGGGCGCGGCGCTGGCGCGAGCGTGTCTCGTCGCCCCCAGGCGATGACCGGGGTGCTCAAGAACCGGGAGGAACGCGGCTGGTCGAACGTTCGCCGCACCCCTGACACCGCAACGTCCCGGAGACCCGGCGCACGTCCGCCGGACGCGCGGCGCTGGAGGCCGCGGACGAGCGGGCGGTGCTGATCGAACGCGCGATCGCGGGCGAGTTCAGCGCCGAGGAGCGCACGGCGTCGCGGGCCCTGCCGGCCCGCTGCGTGGAGGCCATCGCCCGCGCGACGCCCGAATCGCGACCGGCCGCCACGCCGGGACGGGCGGGACGATTTGACGTGTCACGGATCACGACCTACTCTTTCAGTTCGCCCCGGGTGTGAGCCGGACGCCGGTCAGGTGGACGGGCCCCAGGGCAAGCCCCTTGATGGAGACGAGCCAATCGGCGGAGTCGCTTCGGCGTGCTCAAGCCTGAGCCGTCTGCGGGTGCGTCGCGATCGCCGAAAAATCGGTTGTTTCGACACGCCTCGGATGGCACGGTAAGTTACGGGGGCCCCGGAAGCGGGGTGCACCATCCTCAGACGGTCGACCGATTTCCGTCAAACCTCCGGGTTTGACGGAAAAATGGGCCGCCTGATAAAGTAAAACAGGTAAGCAGAAGACGCCTCCGAGTTTCGATTCGAGAGAATTCAGACAAGGAAGCACGCGTGCGTTTCTTGAGAACTCAACAGTGTGTTAAAAGCCAGTGCATGATGCACAACCCCGTCGATCGACGTTAGTCGGTTTTTGACGGATTCCTTTTGTTAGTTGGGTTCAGACCTTTTTTGGAG
>NZ_JBDPLS010000009.1:0-415094 GCF_039871515.1 Nonomuraea sp. B1E8
GGTCTACAGTGTCGGCCACGGCCATCACGCGATCGTCAGATGTCTTCACAAACTCCGAATGATCACGTGGTGGCCGTCTTCATGCCACCTCCAGGCCCAAGATCGCGAAGTGTCACTGGAGTACTAGGGCGGCCCTCAGGGCGACCCTCAGGGCGACCCTCAGGGCGACCCTCAGGGCGACCCTCAGGGCGACCCTCAGGGCGACCCTCAGGGCGACCCTCAGGGCGACCCTCAGGGCGACCCTCAGGGCGACCCTCAGGGCGACAACGAGAGCACAGGTTCCAGGATCCCGGCGGGGCAGAGTTGACGGATCACCGCGCGCACCTGGTCCCGCAGGGCGGCGGGCCTGAGGCGTCCGTACTCGTCGAAATGGGGGCAGGCGGGGGAGATCACCAGCTCGGCGCCCATGACGACCGCCCCGGCGCTCTGGAGCCGCTTGTAGAGCTCCGCCTGGGCCCACATGGCGCCGCAGGCGCGGGCGCTGGCGCTCATGACCGCGACGTGCTTGCCGGACAGGCCGTCGCGGGCCGCCATCCAGTCCAGCGCGTACGCCAGCTCGGGCGGCAGCAGGCTGTGCTCGGGCGCGGTCAGCAGCACGGCGTCACCGGAGGCCACCAGGCGGGCCAGCGCGCCCGCCGGCGCGGGAACCGGACCTCGGGTGTACGGCGGGATCTCGGCCAGCCCGCGCCACTCCTCGAAGGCGATGCCGGGGGGTAGCTCGGCGCCCGCGGCGACGAGCAGCCGGTTGATAAAGGACCCCTTGTTGAGGCTGGCCGCAATCCCGATGATTTTCACCCTCTGCTCCCAAGGGGTTCCGGTGTTACCGGGAAACTGCCCGATGCCTTGGATGTCCAAGACCATCCCTCGGTCAAGAGCCCCACAGGTTCACTAGTTTGATTAAAGATCTTTAGTGATCGTAGTAGCGTGATCGCTGTGGAACTTCTTCGACTCTCAAGGGCTGCGAAGCGTCTTGGTGTTCATCCCGTGACGCTTCGCCTTTGGGCTGACTCGGGGAAGATTCCGGTGACATGGGTCGGTCGTGAGCGTCGCTTCTCCTCGGTCGATGTCGAGGCGATGAAGGTCACGAGCGGTGCGGATGGTGTTCGCTTGGAGGCCCTGTACGTACGCGTCTCCGGTTCTTCTGGGCAGGAGTCCTCTCTTATCGCGCAGGAAGAGGAGCTGCGGGCCACCTCCAGCGGAGAGATCGTCCGTGTTTCAAGGACCGGTCCTCTGGTCTGCGGGAGGATCGGCCGGGGCTCAACCGGTTGCTGGCGGAGTCCGGGCAGTGCCCCGATGGTGGTCAGGCCCGGTGAGCCGGAAGCTGCCGCTCGCCGAGGGCGAGACCTGCCGTACCGCATGCGCCCGTGGCGTGTTGCGTACGGGAGTGGATGAGAACAGCGGTGAACTGCTCAGCTCCTCGGCGTTGAAGGAGCGTGTTGGCTGGGCTGTTGATCTGGTGTCCGGCATGGTCGTCTCGCTGGTGGAAGCGCACTGGAACGCCACTGATGTGCATGTGCTGGCCTGTGGTCGGGACGCGGGCGGCAGGAAGCTGCCGTCCCATGCCTGGATGGCGTTGCGCCGCCTGGGCTGGAGCGCGGCCGCTCCCGAGGGCGTCACAGTGAATGACCGTATCGTGCGCATGGCGCAGGAGCAGGCCGGGCGTATCCTGCGCTCGGTGACGTGGCGGGCCGACCTCACCTGCGGGGTGCTGGCGACGTGGCCCGCCGATCCGGCCAGGCGCACTGCCAAGGAGTGGGATGCCGTCCGTGAGGTGGTAGCGGGCGGGCGGCATCTGCCGGGAGGCGTCATCACGTCCCGTACCCGGCAGATTGCCGCCTTCGAGCGCAAGCATGGGCGGCTGCCCGCCGACGTGTTCGAGGCAGAGGCAGCGCCGCGCACAGCGCGGATGCTGCTGCTGCCGGCGTGCGACGGGCAGCAGGCCGGCATCGAACGCGGCGACGATCCCACGCGGGCGCTGCTGCGCCTGCAACTCCCCACCCGTCCCGACCCGCGCTCCTACCGGGACTGGACGTGGGTGTCCTGCCCGATCGCGCTGCCGCCCACGATCCCGGCCCGCGCGGTGCTGCACCTGCCCACCCTGCGCATCAGCCGGGGAGAAGTCCGCGCTGATCTCGCCTACACCCACGCGGTGCCCAAGACCCGGCGCACTGGTCACACGGTCGCACTCGGCGTGGACTGGGGCCTGAACACGCTCCTCAGCGCCGGCGCCGCCCGTCTGAACGAGGAGGGACGCCTCACCGCCCTCGGCTCCGGCGCCCAGTTCCGGGCCGCGGGCGTGCTGGCCAAGCAGCATCGGCTGCGCCGCCTGTCCGAACACCTCCACGCTAAAATCGACCACTACCAGCGACTGATCAGCCAAGACGCCGGCCATCCCCTGGCCGCCAGGCACGCGGTCCTGACCGGCGAGATGAGGGCGGTGTCGGAGCGCAGGTCGCACCTCAACCAGGCCCTGGCTTGGTCGGCCGCCCGCTGGGCCGTGGACCAGGCCATCGCGGCCGGTGCCACGGTCATCTACCTGGAAGACCTGCGCTCCATGGAAGCCAGGGGCATGGGCCGCAGCATCAACACGCGCTTGTCCCAGCAGGTACGTGGGCAGATCGCCGACCGTATGCGGCACCTGGCCGCCGAGGTGGGCATCGCCGTGGTCACCGTTCCGGCCCGGGACACCTCCCGGCGCTGCCCGCAGTGCCTGACCGTGTTGCGGCACCGCAAGGCACCCGACCGGCCCACTGCTGCGGGCTGGAAGTGGGCGATCTGCCCCGACCGCGACGGCTGTGGCTGGCAGGGCGACCGCGACATGGGTGCATGGCGGCGGATCGCCGCACGCGGCCTGACCCACCAGGCCACAACCGTGACCGACCGCGCCGGCGGGCAGATGGTCATCCGCAGCGTCGCAGACAAGCTCGAAGCCAAGGCGGTCATCACCCCGGCTGCACCACAGGCCAGCCGAAAGGACCGGTCCAAGACCGGCCCCACCCGGCGACGAACCACACGCCCCGCGCCCAGGCGACGCAGGGCACCCTCCCCCACCGGCTCATCGGGTCGGGCGGGCAAGCGTCCGGAGGGACACGCACCCACGGGCCGGACCCGGCTGCCCCGCGCAGCCCACCGGCACCAGAGCGTGACGACGATCAGCACTCCCTCCCCCAGACTCCGTCCGGAGGGCTCCCCATCCAGCCGGCACCGGCCACGCGGGGCGGCATTGGGCGCGGGCTTCCATCTCCACGCTCACGCCACCCGCCCACGATGGGCAATCCCGCTGCCAGACACCACGTCTGACACAGGATCACTTAGCTGATAAGAGACGCTTTACCGGCGAGGGCTCACAGGCGCTCGTCCGAGGCGCGGGGACGGCGGAAGATCAGCGCGAGCACGCGCAGGACGAGGATGGCCGAGATCACCAGCAGGTTGTAGCCGATGAGCTGGAACAGCGACGTCGTGCCCAGCGCGGCGGGCCCGCCGTCGATGCCGAGGAGGATGACCGCCATGATCCCGGCCGTCGCGCCGAGCACCGTGAGCAGCACCTGGTGCAGCAGGCCGGTGAGGTAGGCGCGGTCGCGGTCGTCGGCGAGCAGGCGCACGTTCATGCTGAACCTGCCGTGCTCCGCCGCGCTGGCGATGCGCTCCACACGGCGCGGGAGGCGGCGCAACATTGGCACCAGCGCGGCCAGCTCCTGGGCGACGGACTCCTTGATCGTCTCGGGGCTCACCTGCTCGGCGAGGTAGCGGCCGGCGAACGCGCGGGCCTCGCCGACGAGGTTGAAGCCCGGCGAGAGGCGGATGAGCGTGCCCTCCAGGGTGGCCAGGGCACGGAAGACGGCGGCCACCTCCGGCGGGATCGACAGCCCGTACGCGGAGACGATCCTGAACAGGTCGGTGAACAGCTGCGCGCTGTCCATGCCGCCGGCCAGGTGCCTGGCCATGAACTGGCCGAGGGCGCGTTCGAGCGCGGCCTCGTCGATGTCCTCGGGCCTCGGCACGACCTCCAGCAGCGCGTCGGTCACGCCCAGGGGATCCTGCCGGTTCATGGCCAGCAGGAACCGTTGCAGGGCGGAGCGCACGCCGGCGTCGAGCCGGCCGACCGAGCCGAAGTCGAGCAGGCCCAGCGTGCCGTCGTCGAGCAGCATGAGGTTGCCGGGATGCGGGTCGGCGTGGAAGACGCCTTCGACGAGGATCTGCCTGAGCAGGCAGTCGAGCAGGTCGCGGGCGAGTCCGGGGCCCTGCTCGCGGGTGGCCGCGGTGACCGGCCTGCCGGACAGGCGCTGCATGACGAGCACGCGTTCGGTGCACAGGGCGCTGATCGGGGCCGGGTAGGTGACGCTGCCGCCGCCTGAGGCGGTGACGGCGGCCATGTTGGCGGCCTCGACCCGGAAGTCCAGCTCCTCGCGGATGGCGGTGGCGAACCCCTCGCCCAGGTCGCGCAGGCCGAGCGAGCGGCCCCATCGGGTCCTGGACTCCAGCGTGACGGCCAGCCGCCGGACGATGTCGAGGTCCTTGGCGACGACCGCGCCGATGTCCGGCCGCTGCACCTTGACCACCACGCTCTGACCGTCGTGCAGCCGGGCGACGTGGACCTGCCCGATGGAGGCGGCGGCCAGCGGCGTCCGGTCGAACTCGGCGAACACCTCGTCGACCGGCCCGCCCAGCTCCGCGGCGAGCACCGGCTCGATCCGCTCCCACGGCGCGGGCGCCACCTGGTCCTGCAGCCGCCCCAGCTCCTCGACGAACTCCGCGGGCAGCAGGTCGCGCCGGGTCGACAGGACCTGGCCGAGCTTGACGAACGTGACCCCGCCGTCCTCCAGCGCCTCGCGCAGCGACCTGGCCAGCCGCATCTTGCCCGAGTGGTCCTCCAGGCGCTCGCCCCGGCCCCGCAGGTAGGGGCCGAGGCCGTGCCTGATGGCGATCCTGGTGATCTGCGAGTAGCGCCTGGCCCGGGAGACGCGGCCGCGCACGGAGCGGGACAACTCCAGCGGGCCCGGCACCGAGCCGGGCGGCACCAGCGCCTCGGCCAGCACCAGGATCACCATCGGGATGAGCACCACGCACATGATGACCAGCAGCAGCAACCCCAGCGCGCCCGGGCCGGGAAGCGTCTCCCGGTCGGCCGGGCCGATGAGCCCGATGATCGGCTCCAGCACCGGCTGCGCCAGCCCGAAGGCGACCAGGGCCGCCAGGAACGTGCGGACCATGCCGAACCTGACGTTCAGCAGCCGTTGCGCCGCCACGGCCAGCGCGATGACCGTCAGGAACGTGAAGAACCAGATGAGCAACTGGGCGGGGAGATCCATGGGGCGCCATCATGCCACCGGCGGGCGGCGCTCCGCGCCGGGGTCAGGTGCGGGAGGTCAGGCGCGGGCGGCGGCGCGGGCGCGGCGCTCCTCCCGGCGTTCGACGAACCTGGCGGCGGTGGCGTCGGTCCTGGCCAGGAACGCCGACAGTTCCTCGCGAGCCTGCTCGCCCTCGGCGTCCAGCCCGGTCTTGTCGAACACGGCCCACTGCTTCAGCACCGGCATGAGCACGTCGTCGAGGTGGAGGCGCAGGTCGTAGATGCCCTCGTGGGCGATGATCATGGCCTTGCGGGCGAAGCCGTCCATCCCGGTGCCCGGCATCTGGAACGTCGTGACGACGTCGGTGACCGAGCGCATGGTCTGGTTGGGGTCGAGCTCGAAGGCGGCCTTGAGCAGGTTGCGGTAGAAGAGCATGTGCAGGTTCTCGTCGGCGGCGATCCTGGCGAGCAGCCGCTCGCAGCCCTCGTCGCCGGAGGCCCTGCCGGTGTTGCGGTGCGAGATGCGGGTGGCCAGCTCCTGGAAGGAGACGTACGCGAGCTGCTGGAGCATGGTGCCGTACGCGGTGGCGAAGCCGTGCTCCATGTGGCGCATGCGGGCCCGCTCGAGGGCGACGGGGTCGACGGCGCGGGTCACGGTGAGGTAGTCGCGCAGCGCGGTGCCGTGGCGGTCCTCCTCCGCGGTCCACCGGTGCACCCAGGTGCCCCAGGCGCCGTCGCGGCCGAACGTGGTGGCGATCTCGTGGTGGTAGCTCGGCAGGTTGTCCTCGGTGAGGAGGTTGACGATGAGTGAGACGCGGGCCGCCTCGGGGATCTTGGAGTCGCCTTCCTGCCACGCCTCGCCCCCGTATATGCCGTCGAAGTCGCGGCCTTCGCTCCACGGGATGTACTCGTGCGGGAACCACTCTTTGGCCATTTTCTCGTGGCGGTCGAGCTCCCCCGCCACCACGGGCTCGAGCTCGTGCAGCAGCTCCGTCTGCGTCATCGCCATAAAAGATCTTCTCCTTCAGGTTACGGTACCGTAGGTTAGGCTACCCGAAGGACATACCGGTCAAATAGGGTGGCCGTATGCGACCGAGTGTCCGGGGCGTCCTTCTCGACGACGACGAGCGGCTGGTGCTCTTCAGGCGTACGGTGCCGGGCCGCGACGTCTACTGGTCGGTGCCGGGCGGCCACGTCGAGCCGGAGGACGCCTCGCTGGTCGACACGTTGCGCCGCGAACTGCTCGAGGAGCTCGGCGCCACCGTCTTCGGCGTGACCCCGCTGACCACCGTGTCGTACGCGTGGAAGGACGCGGTCAAGACACAGCACGTCTTCGGCTGCCGGCTGGCCACGATGGACCCCGGGCTGCGGCACGGGCCGGAGTTCGAGGACCCGTCGCGCGGAGTGTACGAGGTGGTGCGGGTGCCGCTGGAGCGCGAGGAGATCACCACACGCCACCTGGTGCCCGAGGCGGTGGCGGACTATCTGTCGTCCGCCATCACCCGGCTCCCCCGGCTCATCGGCCAGGACGCGTGACCTTCAGTCGTTCTCACGCCGCTTCAGCAGGCGGTCGAGCTTGATGCCCAGATCGGTCATCTCGGACCGCAGGGAGTTGAACTCGTGCTCCAGCCCCGACCGGACCGCCGCGAACTCGTCGGCGACCAGGCCCTCACCCGCCTCCGGACCGGGCGGCCAGGCGCTCACCTCCCGCCGGATGGCCGCGATCTCGGTCTCGACGGCCGCGAACTGCTCGACCACCTCGACCCGGCAGTCCGCGAGCGCGGACTTCACCGCCGCGACGTCCGCCCGCAGGCTCTTGGTCCGGTCGCCGATCTCGCGCAGGAACGCCTCCTGGCGGTCGGGCTCGCCGCGGCGCCCGATCGCCACGGCCCCGCGCCGGACGCCCGTCTCAAGCTCTTCGACACGGAGTTTCAGGTCGAGAATCTCCGCCCGCATGTCCACACACGCCTACCTCTGCCATGACCGGATGGGAACGCGGCCGCCGGTACCGGCGGCCGATTTCTGTCATCATATGGTCACAGCGTGTAGCCGTGTCCGGTGTTCTCCGTAAACGGCTCAGCGCCGGTCCTCGATCTCCCAGAGGTGGTCGATGACGTGCCAGGCGATGCGGCGCAGCGCATAGCGGGGCGGCCAGCCCGTCGTCTGGGGCGGCTCCCACGGGCGTGACAGGACCTCCGCCAGTTCCTCGCGCATCGCGTCGCGGTCGCCGCGGGATCGGTAGGGCCGGTGCCGCACGCCGACCTTCCTGGCGAAGGCGCGCTCGGCGTTCTCCACATGATCGACGATCTTCGTGAGGTCGCGCCCGCCGCCCCGCGGGCCCTTGCGCAGCTCCTCGGGCGAGGCGGCGGCTGTCTCGTCGAACAGGCCCCAGGCCGCCCGCAGCAGGGCGACGCCGCGCTCCGCATCAGGAGCGGGCAGCGGCTCGAGGTCGAGGTCGGGCACCGCGTACGGGACCCCGAAGTCGGTCATGTCGCTGCCCGGCACGCGCCCTGCCACCACCAGGTCGCCCGGCGCGAACTCCAGCCCGGCCCGCGCGGCCACCACGCGGTAGCGGGGCGCGTATTCCAGCAGCCGGTCGAGCGCCGCCTCCTCGCCCTTGGCGATCCGGCACCAGCCGGGCCAGTCGAGCGAGCAGGCGAACACCTTCTTCGGGCCGGTCTCCAGGTAAACGCGGGTCATGACGGGTGAGCCTGCCAGGTGTACCTGTCAGGGAACGTCAGGTTCAGATGAGATCGATGAGGTCGGCCACCGAGTCGACCACCAGGGACGGGCGGTAGGGGAACCGCTCGACCTGGTCGCGCGCGGTGACGCCGGTGAGGACGAGGATCGTGTAGAGCCCCGCCTCCATGCCGCACACGATGTCGGTGTCCATGCGGTCGCCGATCATCGCGGTGGTCTCGCTGTGGCCGCCGATGGCGTTGAGCGCGCTGCGCATCATGCGGGGATTGGGCTTGCCGACGAAGTAGGGGGCGACGCCCGTGGCCTTGGTGATCATGGCCGCCACGGCGCCGCAGGCCGGCAGGGAACCCTCGGTGGAGGGGCCGATCGCGTCGGGGTTGGTGGCGATGAAGCGCGCGCCGCCCTCGACGAGCCGGATGGCGCGGGTGATCTGGGTGAAGCTGTAGGTGCGGGTCTCGCCGAGCACGACGTAGTCGGGGTCGAGGTCGGTGAGCACGTAGCCCACCTCGTGCAGCGCCGTCGTCAGGCCCGCCTCGCCGATCACGTACGCCGTGCCGCCCGCCCGCTGGTCGTCGAGGAACTCCGCGGTGGCCACGGCGGAGGTCCAGATGGACGCGGGGGGCACGTCGAGGCCCGCGGCGCTCAGCCGCACCGACAGGTCGCGCGCCGTGTAGATCGAGTTGTTGGTCAGCACCCGGAAGGGTGTTCCGGACTCGCTGAGCCGTTTGATGAATTCGTCCGCACCGGGGATCGGACGCCCCTCGTGGACGAGCACGCCGTCCATGTCGGACAACCAGAAGTCGATCCGTTTACGCTCGGTCACCGCCCCATCCTACCGATGGAGCCGTACCGGCCTCCTGCCCGCGGGGTGTGGCGAACCGCCACCAGCGTGGCATGACTGGACGCGACGGCACGGACATGAACAATGGCCTCATGTCGTTCACTGAATCCGCGCAGGACATGCGGGATGAAATCGTCCAGCTCAGGCACTCGCTGCACACCACTCCGGAGATCGGTCTCCAGTTGCCCCGCACCCAGGAGAAGGTGCTGGCCGCCCTGGACGGGCTGCCGCTGGAGACCAAGACGGGCACGGCGCTGAGCTCCGTGACCGCGGTGCTGAGAGGCGGGCGGCCGGGCCCCGCCGTGCTGCTGCGCGGCGACATGGACGCGCTGCCGGTGACGGAGAAGAACGACCTGCCGTACGTCTCCCGGCTGGCGGGGCAGATGCACGCGTGCGGGCACGATCTGCACACCGCGATGCTGGTGGGAGCGGCGCGGCTGCTCAGCGCGCGGCGCGACGAGCTGGCCGGGGACGTCGTCTTCATGTTCCAGCCGGGCGAGGAGGGCCACGACGGCGCGAAGCACATGATCGCCGAGGGCGTGCTCGACGCGGCCGGCTCCCGCCCCGTGGCGGCCTACGGCATGCACGTGGTCTCCTCGATGTTGCCGCTGAAGTCGTTCGCCTCGCGGCCGGGCCCGATCATGGCGGCGGCGGACACGTTCTCCGTGACGGTCAGGGGGCGGGGCGGCCACGGCTCGAGCCCGCACCGGTCCCTCGACCCGATCCAGGCGGGCTGCGAGATGGTCGCGGCGTTGCAGTCGATGGTGACCAGGACGTTCGACGTGTTCGACCCCGTGGTCGTGACGGTGGGCAGCTTCCACGGCGGGTCGGCGGACAACATCATCCCCGACGACGCCAGGTTCGACGCGACGGTCCGGACCTTCAGCAAGGAGAACAGGACGCTGGTCAAGCGGCGGCTGGTGGAGGTCGTGGAGGGCATCGCGGCGGCCCACGGGCTGCGGGCCGAGGCGTCGTTCGGGATGGGCTACCCGGTGACGGTGAACGACGAGAGCGAGGCGGACTTCCTCGGCAGGACGGCCGGCGAGCTGTTCGGGCCCGGCCGTTACTTCGTCTCGCCGCAGCCGGTGATGGGCTCGGAGGACTTCTCGTACGTGCTGGACTCCGTGCCAGGGGCGTTCGTCTTCCTGGGGGCGTGCCCGCCCGATCGCGACCCGGCCACGGCCCCCTACAACCACTCGCCCGAGGCGGTCTTCGACGACTCGGTCCTGCCGGACGGGGCCGCGCTCTACGCCACCCTCGCCCACGAGCGGCTCGCCGGGGTCGGCTGACGTGCGCGCCTGGGTGGTGAACCGGCCGGGGCCGATGGCGTCGGGGCCGCTGGAGCTCGTCGAGCGGGAGGTGCCCGAGCCGGGGCCCGGCGAGGTGCTGGTGCGGGTGGAGGCGTGCGGCGTGTGCCGTACGGACCTGCATCTGGCGGAGGGCGACCTCGCGCCGCGGCGGCCCCGCACCACGCCGGGCCACCAGGCGGTCGGCCGGGTCGTCGGCACGGACCGGCGGGTCGGGGTGGCCTGGCTCCGCTCCACCTGCGGGAGGTGCCGTTACTGCGTCAGGGGGATGGAGAACCTCTGCCCCGGCTCCACCTACACCGGGTGGGACGCCGACGGCGGGTTCGCCGACTATCTCGTCGCGCCGTCCGCCTACGTCTATCCCCTGCCGGACGAGCCTCCCGCCGAGTGGCTGGCGCCGCTGCTGTGCGCGGGGATCATCGGCTACCGGGCGCTGGCCCGCGCCGACCTGCCGCAGGGCGGGCGGCTGGGCATCTACGGGTTCGGGGCCTCGGCCCACCTGGCCGCGCAGGCCGCCATCGCGCAGGGGGCCACGGTGCACGCCGTCAGCAGGTCCCCCGCCTCCCGCGAGCTGGCGCTGGAGCTGGGAGCGGCCTCGGCGACGGATGGCCCGCCGCCGGAGCCGCTGGACTCGGCCATCCTGTTCGCGCCGGTGGGCACGCTGGTGCCGCCGGCGCTGGAGGCGCTCGACCGGGGCGGGACGCTGGCCATCGCCGGGATCCACCTGACCGACGTGCCGCCGCTGAACTACGAGCGCCACCTTTTCCAGGAGCGGACCGTGCGCAGCGTGACGGCCAACACCAGGGCCGACGGCCGGGCCTATCTGGAGCTCGCGCTGGCCCACCGGCCGCGGGTGACGACGACTCCCTACCCCTTGGAGGAGGCCGCCAGGGCGCTGGCGGATCTGGCGAACGACCAGGTCAGCGGGGCTGCCGTCTTGGTAATGAACTGACGTTTTACTTGACGGCGCTTAGCTCCACTTCGCACACTGATGAAGGAAAGTTACATTAACCTCACAACCCCTGGAGATTATTGACGCCGGTCTGACGCGATCGTAGTGTCCGGTCAACTCCTGCAGATCCCTCAACAGGCTCGACATCCTCCGGAGCGGCAAATGAAGCGACTGGCAGCGGTAGTGGCGTTGCTGGGCCTTGCCACCGCGACTGCGGCATGCAGTGGTGGCACCACCGACAAGTCAGGCGGCTCGGGCGGTGGTGGCGGCCTGTTCACCACGATCGACGTCAACAGGCCGGGCCTCGACGCGAGCGCCCCCGCCAACCCCTGGCACCCGAAGGGTAACTCCTACCTGGGGTACAACGCGATGAAGCTGGGGTGGGTCAAGAACCACGTGACCGACCCCAACCAGTTCTACCCCGGCATCGCGGAGAAGTGGGAGATCGCGGAGGACAACTCCTCGATCACCCTGCACCTGCAGCCGAACGGCAAGTGGTCCGACGGCAAGCCGGTGACGGCCGAGGACGTCAAGCTCTCCATCGCCATCGCCTACACGCAGGGCAGCACCGCGTTCGCGATCACGCCCGGCGCGGCCGGCGCGGCGGCGGACGTGGAGGTCGTCGACGACAAGACCGTCAAGGTCACCCAGGACATGTCGAACCCGAGCTCGAAGTTCGCCCGCGGCGTCATGGACAGCCTGGTCGTGCCCGCGCACGTATGGAACAGCGTGCTGCCCGCCGACTTCTGGGAGAAGCTGAAGACCTCCAGGGGCACCGGCGACGCCGCCGAGAAGGCGCGCGAGGAGATCCTCGCCGTCGGCCAGAAGGTGCTCGCCTTCAAGCCGCCGCAGGACGTCTCCGCCGGCCCGTTCACGCTGGAGCGGGTCAACCCCGGCGAGGCGCTGCTGCTGAAGAACAAGAACTTCTACAACGCCGCCAACGTCGCGCCCGACCAGGTGAAGTTCCTCAACTACAGCGGCAACGAGCAGATCTGGAACTACCTGACCGCCGGCAAGCTCGACCAGTCCGGCTTCGTCGCCGCCCCGACCGACGTGATGAACCGCATCAAGCAGGCCCCCGGCTCCCACCTGATCAAGGGCTTCTCGCCGGTGGCCGTCGGCATGGCGTTCAACCAGTCGAAGAAGCCGTACGACAACGTGCACGTGCGGCGCGGCCTGGCCTACCTGATCGACCGCCAGCAGGTCACCAAGGTGGCCTCGCCCGAGGGCGGCACGGCGGCCGTGACGACGACCGGCATGCACCAGAAGCCCGCCCAGGAGTGGATCGGCGACGAGCTGTCGAAGCTGGAGCCGTACGCGCACGACGTGGCCAAGGCCGAGACGGAGTTCAAGGAAGCCGGCCTGCAGAAGAAGAACGGCAAGTGGACGCTGGCCGACGGGTCGCCCTGGAAGGTGACCATGCACGCGCCCTCCGGCTTCTCCGACTGGATCTCCGCGCAGGAGAACATCAAGAGCCAGCTCATCGAGAACGGCGTGGACGCCGAGGTCGTCACCGTCGCCGACTACCCGATCTACCTGGAGGAGATCGCGGCCGGCAAGTACGACGTCGGCTTCTGGCTGATGGCGCTCGGCCCGGCGCCGTACGACATCTACCAGCGCCTCTACGGCGCCTCCAACGGCTGGACCAACGTCGCGGGCAAGGTCGAGCACAGCCCCGCCGGCAAGGCCGGCAACTGGATGGGCAGCGCCGAGGAGATCGACGTCGAGGGCGTCGGCACGATCAACCCGGGTGAGCTGACCGGCAAGCTCAACGCGGCCTCCGCCGAGGAGGCCAAGCCGATCATGTCGCAGCTCGCCAAGGCCGCCAACCAGGACCTGCCCGCCATCCAGCTCTGGGACTACGTGAACACGCAGTTCACCAACACCAGCCGCTTCACCGGCTGGCCCGAGCAGGACAGCGACCTGCTGCGCCTGCCGGCCGGGGTCTGGATCCAGCTCGGCCTGGTCAAGAAGAAGCAGTAAGAGAAAGAGCCTATGACGGTCATCGCACGCCGACTCGCGGGCCATCTGGCCCGCGGGATCGTCATGATCCTGGTCGTCGCCACGATCAGTTTCTTCATCGTCAGGAGCATTCCCGGTGACCCGGTCGCCGCGAACGTGCAGAAGCTGATCGAGCAGGGCATGGCGCCCGAGGCGGCCGAGCAGGCGACCCGCGTGTTGTACGGGTTCCAGCCCACGGGCTCGCTCTGGGAGCAGTACACCGACTACATGGCGGGCCTGCTCACCTTCGACCTGGGCCAGTCGGTGACCCACGCCGGCGCCCCGGTCACCGAGGTGCTCGGCGAGGCGGCCAAGTGGACCGTGCTCCCGGTGCTGGCGGGCACGCTGCTGAGCTTCCTCGTCGGCATCATCCTGGGCGTCTACGCGGCCATCAAGCGCACGGGCAAGCTCGGCGACGTCCTGGCCGTCTCGGGGTCGCTGCTGCACGGGGTGCCGCAGTACGTGCTGGGCCTGCTGCTCAGCGCGATCTTCGCGACGCTCATCCCGATCCTGCCCGCCGACGGCCCGGTGGACATCCTCTACGAGCCCGGGTTCAACGCCGGCTACATCGGCTCGCTGGCCGAGCACGCGGTGCTACCGGTGGTGACGTACGCGCTGGCCGCGTACGGCGGGTGGATCCTGGCGATGAAGTCGAGCGTGGTGACCGTGCTGGGCGACGACTTCATCCTGGCCGCCGAGCTGCGCGGGATGAAGCGCTCGATCATCTTCAGGTACATCGCGCGCAACGCGATCCTGCCGCTGTTCACGATCCTCGCGCTGTCGCTGGGGCTGCTGCTCGGCGGCGCGGTGTTCATCGAGCGCATCTTCAACTATCCGGGGCTCGGGCTGCTGCTCCTCGACAGCATCACCATGCGCGACTACGCGCTGATGAGCGGGGCGTTCCTGCTGATCACGGCGGCCATCATCGTGGCCAACATTCTCGCGGACCTGTTCTACAGCGTGATCGACCCGCGGGTCCGCAGCGGTGAGGAGGCCGGCGCATGAGTGTGCTGCTGGAGAGCACGTCGACGAGCGCCGCCATGCGGCGCAACTTCTGGTCGGGCGTGTGGCGCGTCATGAAGCGCAAGCCCAGCCGCCTGGTGGGCGTCGTGCTGATGGCCGGGTTCGTCTTCATGGGCCTGTTCGGGCCGCTGTTCTACCCCGACCCGCTGCCCCGCGACCCCGCCATGCTCACCAGGCCGCCGAGCTGGGAGCACTGGCTCGGCACCGACGACCAGGGCAGGGACGTGATCGCCCTGGTGGTCACCGGCTCCCGGTACGTCCTGCTGGCGGCCCTCGTCACCGCCGTCATCACGGTCGTGCTGGGCACCGCCATCGGGCTGTTCTCCGGCTTCAAGCGGGGCCGCTGGGACACCGTGCTCATGCGGCTCACCGACATGAAGCTGACCATCCCCGGCCTGCCGCTGCTGCTGGTGTTGTCGACGGTGTGGAAGTTCAACAGCGCCGTGCAGATGGGCCTGGTGCTGGGGCTGCTCAGCTGGGGCGGCGTGGCGCGGGCCGTGCGGGCGCAGACCCTGTCGCTGCGCGAGCGCGGCTTCATCGAGGCGGCGCGCGGGCTCGGGCTGTCCACCACGCACATCGTGGGCAAGGAACTGCTGCCGAGCATGGCCCCGTACATCGCGATGAACATGCTCATCGCGATCACCGGCGGCGTCTACTCGCAGGTCGGGCTCTTCTTCCTGGGCGTGTTGCCGTACGAGTCGAACAACTGGGGCCAGATGCTCAACACGGCCGTGTTCCGCTCGGGGGCGTTGACCGTGCCGAGCGCGCTCGGCTTCCTGCTGGGGCCGCTGCTGGCGATCCTGCTGCTGACGCTGGCCATCGTGCTCGTGGTCGACGCCATGGACGAGATCTTCAACCCCCGGCTGCGTGAGGAGTGACCGTGACGAGGACTGCGCCGGGAGTGCGCATCGACGGCCTCACGGTCGTCTACAAGACACCCGCGGGCGAGCTGCCCGCGGTCAGGGACGTGGACCTGACGCTGGAGCCCGGCACCATCACCGGCATCGTCGGAGAGTCCGGCTCGGGCAAGTCCACGCTGGCGCTGTCGCTGCTGAACGCGGTGCAGCCGCCTGGCCGGATCTCGGCGGGCAGCGTCGAGATCGACGGGCTCGGCGACGTGGTGGGCCTGCGGAACGAGCAGCTGCGCAAGGCGCGTGGCAAGCACATCGGCTACGTCTTCCAGGCCGCCCAGAACTCACTCAACCCGCTCAAGACCGTCGGCAAGCAACTGCTCGACCTGGGCCGCTCGCACGGCGTGGACGACCTGCGCGCCCTCGTGCGCGAGGCCAAGGAGCTGCTCGGCCGGATGGGCATGGACGGCGCCAGGGTGCTCGACTCGCACCAGCACGAGCTGTCCGGCGGCATGCGCCAGCGGGTCGGCATCATGCTCGCGCTGGTGCTCAACGCGCACCTGGTGGTGCTGGACGAGCCGACGACCGCGCTCGACATGATCACCCAGGCGAACATCCTGAAGATCGTCCGTGAGGTGCACGCGGAGCGCGGCCTGACGACGCTCGTCATCACGCACGACATCGGCGTGGTGGCCGAGGTCGCCGACCGGCTGGCCGTCATGTACGGCGGCCGGCTCGTCGAGCAGGGCCCGACCAGGGAGGTGCTGGGCGCGCCGCGGCACCCCTACACCAGGGGCCTGATCAGGGCCATCCCCCGGCTCGTCGGCGACATCGACGAGGCCCAGGCGCTGCCGGGACGGCCGCCGACGCTGGCCACGGTGCCGGACGAGGGCTGCGTGTTCAGGGAGCGCTGCCCGCTGCGCATGGACGTGTGCGACACCATGGACCCCGAGGCCCGTACCGACGACGGGGCCGGCGGGCCGAGGACGGTGGCCTGCCACGCCGTGACCGTGAAGGAGCACGCATGATCACCGGGACCGGCATCGTCAAGACGTTCAAGCAGCGCGGCAAGGTGCTCGGCGCCCGCGAGGTGCAGGCGCTGCGCGGCGTCGACTTCGCGATCCCGAAGGGCGGCGCGGCCTCGTTCATCGGCGAGTCCGGATGCGGCAAGACGACGCTGGGGCGCATCATCGCGGGGCTGGAGACGTACGACGCGGGCGACGTCGTGATCGGCGAGGTGCCGATGTCGCCGCTCAAGCCGAAGCAGCGCCAGCCGCACTTCCGCAAGATCCAGATGATCCACCAGGACCCCTACTCCGCGCTCAACCCGACCAGGACGGTCCACCAGACGCTGCACGCGCCGCTCAGCCTGCGGGCCAGGCAGACCGGGCGGTCCAGGGCGTGGATGGAGGAGCGGGCGGCCGAGGTGCTGTCGCTGGTGGGGCTCGATCCGGGCTCGGTGTTGTCGCGCTACCCGCACCAGCTGTCCGGCGGCATGCGGCAGCGGGTCGTCATCGCCAGGGCGCTGACCGTCGACCCCGAGATGCTCGTCGCGGACGAGGCCGTCTCGATGATCGACGTGTCACTGCGGCTCGGCATCCTGGCGCTGCTGAAGGACCTGCGCGAGCGGCTGGGCGTGAGCGTGCTGTTCATCACGCACGACGTGGCCACCGCCCGCTACATCGGCGGCGACGGCGAGCTGTACGTCATCTACCGCGGCCAGGTCGTCGAGCGCGGCCCGGTGGACACGATCATCGCCGACCCGGTGCACCCGTACACGCAGTCGCTGCTGTCGGCCATCCCGGTGCTGCACGGCCTGGAGCGGCCGGGCGAGCAGCCGGTGGAGCCGCTGGAGTCGCTGGACGAGAGCCAGGCCGACGAGGGCTGCCTGTTCGCCCGCCGCTGCCCGTTCCGCGGCGAGCGGTGCGAGGATGAGCGGCCGCTGCTGCGGCTGACCGGGGGCGTTCCGCAGGAGCACGCGTGCTTCTTCCCCGAGCGCCGCAGCGTGATCGCCCGGCCTATGAGCGAGGTGTGATGGCGCCCGTCGTGCGTGTAGCCCCGTGGTCCTCAGGTTCGTCCGCCGGGCTCGCCGAGGCGGCCGAGGTCGCCACCGCGGCGCTGACGCTGGACACCGCGGAGGCCGAGGCCCTGATCGGCTACCTTTCGCGGCCCCCCGCCGAGCGGAAGTGGACGGCGCTGACCACGGACGGCGGGGTCGTGATGACCTCGATGTCGGCCACGGACCCGGCCGGGCACATCGATCTGCTGGCCGTGCACCCGTCGGCGCGGGGCCAGGGGCGGGGGCGTGCGCTGGTGCGGGCCGCCGAGGAGTGGCTGGCCGGGCAGGGCGCCCGGCAGGTGCGCTTCTCCGGCAACACGCCGTGCTACGCCTGGCCGGGCATCGACGTGCGCTACACCGCCGCCGCCTGCCTCGCCGAGCGCCTCGGGTACGAGAACTACTCCGTCGCCTGGAACATGACGGCCGACCTGAGCATGGACCTGTCCGTGGAGGACGACCTCGAACGGCTGGCGCGGCAGGGCGTGAGCGTGCGCGCGGCCGGCGGCGACCGCGAGCGGGTCACGGCGTTCGTGCGCGAGCACTTCAACGAGTCGTGGGCCTGGGAGGCGGCGCACGCCGCCGACGTGCACTACGGCGAGCGTGACGGCCGGATCTTGGGCTTCGCCGCATGGGGGGCGCGGCCCGGGTGGTTCGGGCCCACGGGCACCGCGCCGGACGCGCGCGGCCTGGGCCTCGGGCGGGTGCTGCTGCACAGGTGCCTGGCCGACCAGCGGGCCGCCGGGCAGGCCGAATCCCAGATCGGGTGGGTCGGGCCGTTGCGGTTCTACTCGCGCGCCGTCGGCGCGCGAGCGGAACGCGTCTTCTGGCTCTACCGGCGCGATCTGGCGTGATGGCCCGCGGCCGTGGACATCTCGACATCCAAGGGGGGCCGTCGCACACGGCCCCCGCAGGCGCGCGTTCAGCCCTCCGCGGGGCCGCCGTAGAGCAGTGGGCCCTCGGGGTGGGCCGGGGGCGGGCACAGCTCGCGGGGGTCCTCGCCGGCCTCCATGGTGCGGGTCAGCGCGTCGGAGCCCCACAGGTGGTCCATGAACAGGTCGGGGCCCCACCAGCGCAGGTCGCCGGGGTAGAGGGTGCGGGCCACGTGCAACATCGACAGTCCCGTCAGCACCGGCCGGAACGCGTGGCGGTCATGCACGTGGAGCTGGACCCCGCGGACGGGCGTGCCGGCGTGCTTGTGGAACGTGGGCGTGAACCACGTCTCGCGGAAGCGCACGCCCGGCAGGCCGAGCCCGGCCAGCGCGGGGGCGAACCGCCCGTCCACGTACGGCGCCCCGACCAGCTCGAACGGCCTGGTGGTGCCGCGCCCCTCGGAGAAGTCGGTGCCCTCGAACAGGCCGGTGCCCGGGTAGACGAGCGCGGTGTCCACGGTCGGCATGTTGACCGACGGCATCACCCAGGGCAGCCCGGTATCGGCGTACGTCATGTCGCGCCGCCAGCCCTCCATCTCGATCACGTGCAGGTCCAGGTCGAACCCGAACAGCACGGCCAGCTCCCCCACGGTCCTGCCGTGCCGCACGGGCAGCGGGAACCGCCCCACGAAGCTGGCGAACGCCGGGTCGAGCAGCGGGCCCTCCTCCACGGTGCCGCCGAGCGGGTTGGGCCGGTCCAGCACCACGAACCGCAGGCCGAGCCGGGCGGCGGACTCCATGAGGTCGTACATGGTCCAGACGTAGGTGTAGAAGCGGGCACCGACGTCGGCGATGTCGAAGACCAGGGTGTCCACCCCGGAGGCGGCGACGACGCGGTCCAGCGCCTCGCCCGAGAGCTTGTGGGTGTCGTACACCGGCAGCCCGGTCCTCTCGTCCACCGTGTCGCCCTCGCTGCCGGCCGCCTGCGCGGTGCCGCGCATGCCGTGCTCGGGTCCGAACACGGCGGTGAGGCCGGCGCCCGCGGCCATGAGCGCGTCGGGGGTGGGGGTCAGGTCGGGGAGGATTCCGGTGGGGTTCGTGATCAGGCCGAGGCGGGTTCCCCCTGCGAGCGAGGGGGTCGTGGCCAGCCGTTCTGCTCCGGTGCGTACGTGGGTCATGAACCCATTGTCTGAAAGATATTTACAAGAGAGAAGTAAAGGGTGGAAATTAGCGTCATGATTGATCCGCTACCCGAGCTGTCCACCGAGCAGAGCGATCCCCGCTACAGCCAGATCGACCGGCTGCCCACCGAGGAGATCGCCCGACTGATGAACCAGGCCGACACGGCCGTGCCCGCCGCCGTGGCGGCGGCCATCCCGGCCATCTCGGCCGCCATCGACGCCATCGCGGCGCGGATGGCCGAGGGCGGCCGGCTGCTGTACGTCGGCGCGGGAACGTCGGGACGGCTGGCGGTGCTCGACGCCAGCGAGTGCCCGCCCACGTTCGGCACCGACCCTTCGCTGGTGCAGGGGATCATCGCCGGCGGGCCCGAGGCGCTGACCCGGTCCGTCGAGGGTGCGGAGGACGACGCGGAGGCCGGGGCCGCCGCCATCAAGGCCCTGGAGGCCGGGCCGCTGGACTCGGTGCTGGGCGTCTCCGCCAGCGGCCGGGCCCCTTTCGTGCTGGGCGCGCTGGCGGAGGCGGCCGGTCGCGGCGCGCTCACCGCCGCCCTGTCGTGCAACGCGGACGCGCCGCTGTCGGCCGCCGCCGAGCACGCGATCGAGGTGGTCGTGGGGCCCGAGGTGGTGACCGGCTCGACCCGCCTCAAGGCCGGGACGGCCCAGAAGCTCGTGCTGAACATGATCTCCACGATCTCCATGGTCAGGCTCGGCCGCACGTACGGCAACGAGATGATCGAGATGTCGGCGATGAACAACAAGCTGGCCGGGCGGGCGCTGCGCATGGTCAGGGACATCACCGGAGCCGACCGGGAGACGGCCGTGGCGGCGCTGGACGCGGCCGGCGGCCAGGCGAAGATCGCCGTGCTGATGATCCAGCACGGGCTCGACGCCGAGGCGGCCCGCGCGCTGCTGGAGTCGCACGGCGAGCGTCTCAGCGACGCGCTGAGCGGCTGAGGCCGCCACACCACCACGGGGATGAGGGGACGGGGATGAACGACCGGCTGGACACGATCCTGGCCGACGGGGTGTCGCGCGTGTGCTCGGCGGCGGTCGCGCTGATCGCCGTGAACGGCTCCGTGGCCGCCGCCTCGGCGGCCGGCGAGCTCGTACGGTACGCGGACGCGGACGGGACGCCGGCCGGGGAGCGCCCGCCGGCACTCCGCGACTCGATCTTCGACCTTGCCTCGATCAGCAAGCTGTTCACCACGGTCGTGCTGCTCTCGCTGGCCGAGGATGGCCGGCTGGACCTGGACGAGCCCGTGGCGCGCCACATCCCCGTGCGCGACGGGCGGATCACCCTGCGCCACCTGCTCACCCACACGGCGGGCCTGCCGCCGACCCGCCGCATCGACCGGGAGCTGCCCGGCGCGTACGCCGCCGCGCGGATGGCCGCGATGCTGGAGACGCCGATCGTCCATCCGGTCGGCGGGCCCTACCTCTACAGCGACGTCGGCATGGTCATGGCGGGCCGGATCGCGGAGCTGGCCGGCGGCGCGCCGCTGGACGCGCTGGTCCGCGCCCGCATCACCGAGGTGCTCGGCCTGGCCGGCACCGGCTACCGCCCCGCCTCTTCCGCGAGGGTCGCGGCGACCGAGTGGAAACCGGAGCGTTCCGGGCCCGGCTGCGTACGGGGCGAGGTGCACGACGAGACCGCCTACGCGCTGGGCGGCGTGGCGGGGCACGCGGGGCTGTTCGCGACGGCCGGGGACCTGCTCGCCTTCGGCGAGGCGCTGCGGCTCGGCGGCGGCCCGATGCTGAGCCGGGAGAGCGTGGCGGAGATGACGCGCGACCAGGGTGCCGAGGGCGCCCCCTTCCGCCATGGGCTGGGGGTGCGGCTGGGCGATCCGTCCATCGTGGGACCGCTGGACGGCGCGTACGGGCATTCGGGTTTCACCGGCACCTCGCTCGTCGTCGATCCCGCTCGCCGGCTGACCGTGGTGCTGCTGACGAACGCCGTGCACCCGGTGCGCGGCCGCGACGGCATTGGCGAATTGCGCCACGCGGTCGCCGCCGAAGCGCTCCGCGCGGCTGACCTCGCCCTTTGACAGGACGTAATTACAAAACCACAAAAAGCGTATTGCCCCACCCAAAACGGTGTGTGAAGGTACACGTGAGGTGGCTGTGAACGGTAGGCCACCTCAGGGTTCCTTTCATCAGAAGGGCCTCGGGCACACATGGGTGAACCTCCATCGTCCCAACAACCGTCGCAACAGAACCGATTTATCCAGCGATTCTCTGGAATGGGTAGATTCAGCCTGGTTTGGAGTGGCCAGGTCGTCACCCTCATCGGGAATTCCGTTCTCCGCTTCTCCCTGGTCATCCAGGCATGGACGGTCGACCACCAGGTCACCCAGGTGGTGGCGCTGTCGCTCTGCGCGCTGCTGCCCCAGATGTTGCTGAGCCCCACCGCGGGCGCCATCGTCGACCGCTTCCGCAAGCGCACCGCCCTGCAGCTGGCCGACCTCGGCGGGCTCGTGGCCGTCTCCGCCATGACGGCCGTCTATTTCCTCGGCGACCTGCACCTGTGGCAGGTCTACGTCACCGTCGCGCTGCTGGGCGCCGCCGCGGCCTTCCAGTTTCCCGCCCTGTCGTCGGCCGTGCCGCTGCTGGTGGGCAAGGAGCAGTTGCAGCGGGCCAACGGCCTGCTCGCCACCGCCAAGAGCGTCGCCGACGTGGGCGGGCCCGCGCTGGCCGGGCTGCTCGTGGTGACGGGCGGCCTCGGCGTGGTGCTCTGGATCGACCTGCTGAGCTTCGCGGTCGCGCTGCTCACCGTACGCCTGGTGCGCATGGACGGCGACCAGCCCGGCGAGGCCGGGACGCGCAAACGCCTCGGCGCCGACTCGCTGGAAGGGCTGCGCTACCTGTTCGCCCAGCCCAGCCTGCGCGGGCTCATCCTGGTGTTCTTCACGGTCAACCTGGTGATGGTCTTCGGGTTCGCCGTGGTGCAGCCGATGATCCTGGCCAGGACCGGCAGCGACGTCTCCGCGCTGGCCAGTGTGAACGCCGGCATCGGCGCCGGCGGCATCGCGGGCGGCCTGCTGCTGGCCGCGTGGGGCGGGCCGAAGAACCGGGTGCTCGGCATGATGCTCGGCGTCGTCGGCATGTGCGTGAGCGCGCAGATCGCGACGGCCGTGGTGCACGGCGTGGTCGCCTGGACCGCGGCCATGCTCGTCGGCGCGATGATCATGCCGATCGTCAACGGCTCGATGCAGTCGATCATCCAGACCAAGGTGCCGAAGGACCGGCAGGGGCGGGTGTTCGGCGCCGTCATGTTCGTCTCGCAGATCTCCTCGCCGGTCGCGATGGCCTTCTCCGGGCCACTCGCCGACCAGGTCTTCGAACCGCAGGCCGCGGCCGGCACCGGCCTGGCCGGGCTGCTGCGGCCCCTCGTCGGGACCGGGCCCGGCAGCGGCATGGCGGCGATGTTGTTCATCGCCGGCCTGCTCGGGGCCGGCGCCGCCCTGTGGGGGCTGGCCCGCCGCGCCGTACGCCACATCGACGTCCTGACCCCCGACCTCGAGCAGCAACCCGCGGGAGGCTGACCATGACCACCAACCCCTTCGAGGACGAGAACGGCTCCTACCTGGTGCTGGTGAACGACGAGAACCAGCACTCGCTCTGGCCGGCCGGCATCGACGTGCCCGCGGGCTGGCGGGTGGCGCTTGAGGAGAGCCCGCGCTCCGCGTGCCTGTCCTACATCGAGACGCACTGGACGGACATGCGCCCGGCGAGCCTCACCCGGTCATGACGAAGGGCGTCCCGAACGGATCTCCAGGCGGCGTGCACGAGGTCTTCGCGCGGCAGGCGGCGCGGACCCCCGGCAGGACGGCGCTCATCGGCGCGGGCGGGCGGCTGACCTACGCCGAGCTGGACGCGCGCGCCTCGGCGCTCGCCGCGCGGCTCGGGGCGGATCCTGGTGTGCGGCCGGGCCGCCTGGTCGGGGTGCGCATGGAACGCGGCGCCGAGTTCGTCGTCGCGCTGCTGGCCGTGCTGAAGGCCGGCGCCGGATACCTGGTGCTCGATCCGGACTTCCCCGAGGAACGGCTGCGCGCCGTGGTGGCCGACGCGGGCGCCGCCGCCGTCCTCACCTCCTCCGGGCTCGAACCCCTGCCGTACGACGCCCGCCACGACGGCGTCGCCTGCGTCATGTACACCTCGGGCTCCACCGGCAGGCCCAAGGGCGTCGCCGCCCCGCACCGGGCGATCGTGGCCACGGTGACGGGCCAGGACTACGCGCCGTTCGACGCCGTGTGGCTGCAGTGCTCGCCGGTGTCGTGGGACGCGTTCGCCCTGGAGTTGTGGGGGCCGCTGCTGTCCGGCGGCACCTGCGTGCTGCACCCGGGGCAGCGGCCCGACCCGATGGTGATGGCCCGGCTGGCCGCCGAACACCAGGTGACCTGCATGTACCTGTCGAGCAGCCTGTTCAACGTGATCGTGGACGAGTACCCCGGCGCGCTCGCCGGCGTGCGGCACCTGATCGTCGGCGGCGAGGCGCCGTCGCCCGCGCACGTCGGGCGCGCCCTCGAACGCCATCCCGGACTGCGGGTGAGCAACGGCTACGGGCCGGTCGAAGGCATGATTTTCATGACCACGCACCCGATCACCCCAGGCGACGGGCCCGTGCCCATCGGCACGCCGCTGCGGGGCAAGCGGGTGCACGTCCTGGACGCGCGGCTGCGGCCGGTGGCGGACGGGGAGGTCGGCGAGCTGTACGCGGCCGGTGAGGGGCTGGCCCTGGGCTATCTGGGACGGCCGGGGGCGAGCGCCGAGCGGTTCGTGGCCGACCCGTTCGGCGCGCCGGGCGAGCGCATGTACCGCACGGGCGACCTGGTACGGCGCCGCGCGGGAACGCTGGAGTACGTGGGCCGGGCCGACGAGCAGGTCAAGATCCGCGGGTTCCGCGTCGAGCCGGACGAGGTGGCCTCCGTGCTGGCCGCTCACCCGGCCGCCGCCCGGGTGAGCGTGGTGGCCAGGGAGGACACGCCCGGCGAGCGGCGGCTGGTCGCGTACGTGGTGCCGCGCCCCGGGCACGCGGTGGACGGCGAGGCGCTGCGGGCCCACGCGGCGGCGGCGTTGCCCGCCTTCATGGTGCCGTCGGCGTTCGTGGTGCTGGAGGCGTTGCCGCTGACCGCCACCGGCAAGCTGGACCGGGCCGCGCTGCCCGCGCCCTCGTACGCGCCGGCCGGCCCGCCTGAGGGCGAGGGGCCGCGCGAGGAGGTGGAGCGGCGGTTGTGCGAGCTGTTCGCCGAGGTCCTTGGGGTGCCGGACGTGGGGGTGAGCGACGACTTCTTCAGGCTGGGCGGCGACTCGCTGACGGTGGCCAGGCTCCTCAGCAGGATCCACGCCGAGCTGGGCGTGGAGGTGGGCGTCAGAACCCTGTTCGAAGGGCCGACGGTGGCCGCGGTCGCCGCTCACGTCCGGGACCTCCGCCACGACCCGGCGAACGGCTCCGGCAACCCCCTCTCCGACGATCCGGGGAACGCCGTGGCGGGCGGCTTCGCGAGCGGCCCGGCGAGCAACCCGGGGAACCCCCCGCAGGCCGACGGCGCGCTGCCGCTGTCGTTCGCGCAGCGCCGCCTGTGGTTCCTCGACCAGATCGACGCGGGCGTGGCCTACAACATGCCCATGCTGGTACGGCTCAGCGGCACCGTGGACGTGACGGCCCTGCGCGGAGCCCTGGAGGACGTGGTGGCGAGGCACGAGCCGCTCCGTACGATCTTCGCCGTGCACGACGGGGAGCCCGCCCATAGGGTGCTGCCCGCGGACCGGGCCAGGCCCGGATTCAGCGCCGTCGAAGTAACGCCGGACGAGCTGGACGCGCGGGTGGCCGAGGCGGCGAGGCACCGCTTCGACCTGGGCGCCGAGCTGCCGATCCATTCGGTGTTGTTCACGACGGGGCCGGACGAGCACGCGCTGCTGCTGGTCATGCACCACATCGCCACCGACGGGTGGTCGCTGCCGCCGTTCATGCGCGACCTGTCACGGGCCTACCGGGAGCGGCTGGCCGGCCGGACCGCCGCGTTCCCTCCCCTGCCGATCCGGTACGCCGACCACGCGGTGCGGCACCGTGCGCGGGTGGACGCGCTGCCGGCCGCCGAGCTCGGCTACTGGCGCGAGGCGCTGGCGGATCTGCCCGGCCCCCTCGCCCTTCCCCGCAGGCCGCGGACGCGGGGTGCGGAGACGGCGGGCGCGGCGGGCACGGTGCGGGCGTGGATCGGCCCCGCCCTGCACCGGCGGCTGGTCGAGCTGGGCAGGGAACGCGGGGCGACGCTGTTCATGGTCCTGCAGGCGGGCCTGGCCGTGGTGCTCGAACGGGCGGGCGCGGGCACCGACCTGCCCATCGGCGCGCCGGTCGCGGGGCGGTCCTGCGACGAGGTGGGCGAGCTGGTCGGGTTCTTCGTCAACCTGCTCGTCCTGCGTACCGACCTGTCGGGTGATCCGTCCGCCGGCGAGCTGGTGTCGCGGGTGCGGGAGACGGACCTGGAGGCGTTCTCGCACCAGGAGGTGCCGTTCGAGCGGGTCGTGCAGGAGCTCGGCCCGGTACGGCGCCCCGGGCGGCATCCCCTCGTCGACGTGGTGCTGGCGCTGCAGAACAACGTGCGGGCCGAACTGTCGCTGCCCGGCGCCGAGACGCGGGTCGAGGTGGTCAGGACCGGGGCGGCCCGGTTCGAGCTGCTGGTGGACATGACCGACGACTACCGGGACGGCCGAGCGCCCGCCGGCATCGCCGTGACCGTCGAGTACCGCCTGGACGCCTTCGCCGAGCCGGTGATGGAGTGGCTGGCGGACGCGCTGGTGCGGGCGCTGGAGTCCATGGCCGCCGACCCCGGCGTACCGGTCTCTGCCATCGACTTGCCCCCCGTACCCGACATATCCCCCACCCCCACCTCTCCCGGCCCGGCCTCACAGGCCGAACGGGTCCCAGGAGCCGGACCGGGCTCCGGAACCGACCCGTCGCCAGGAACCGGCGGGGTTTCCGGAACCGATCAGGGGCCGGGAGGAGGGCGGGCGCGGGTGCCGCGTACCGATGTGGAGCGGCGGATCGCGGCGGTCTGGGCAGACGTGCTCGGCGTCCCGCGGATCGGGCTCGACGACGGATTCTTCGCGCTCGGCGGCAACTCGCTGCAGGCCGTACGGGTTGCCGCGCGGCTGACGGCACAGGGCCTGCCCGCCACCGCGAGCCACCTCTTCAACGCCCCCACCATCGCCGAACTGGCGACCCACCTGGCCGCCGACACCCCGGCCATCCCCCGCCTGCCCAGAATCCCGCGCACCCGCCCCTGAGGAGAAGCGCACCGTGACTCCTCCGCTCCCTGAAGAAAGCGGCTTCTCGCCCCGCTTACGCGGGAGACGACGGCCAAGCCCTGACCGATGCCCGAAAGCACAAGCACAATCCTATCCGCAGGAGGCGACGGTGTCTGAGGTTCTGCCCTTGAACGCTCGGGCCTCGGCGGCCCGCCCGCTCCCGATTCCCCCATCGTCTGAAGGCGACAGTCCTCTCAGGAGGCTCTGATGGACCTCAGCGTGATGTTCTTCGGCGCGGACGACGCGAGCACCGTCGGCCACGCCACGAAATACGATGACATCCTGGCGATCACGAAGGCCGCCGACCGGCTCGGCTTCATCGCCGTCTGGACCCCCGAGCGGCACTTCCAGCAGGTCGGGCAGGTCTTCCCCAACCCCGCTCTGCTCAGCGCCGCCCTGGCCGTGGCCACGGAGCGCATCCACGTGCGGGCGGGCAGCCTCGTGCTCCCGCTGCACCACCCGTTGCGCGTCGCCGAGGACTGGGCCGTCGTCGACAACCTGTCGCGCGGCCGGGCCGGCGTCTCGGTGGCGACCGGCTGGCACTCGAAGGACTTCGTGCTCGCCCCCGGCGCGTACGAGGACCGCAGGGAGCGCGCCTTCCGCGACCTTGCCCTGCTGCGGCGGTTGTGGGCGGGCGAGGCCGTGGAGTTCGCCGACGGCGCGGGCGAGCCCGTGACGGTGACGTCGCAGCCGCGCCCGTACTCCGATCACCTGCCGCTGTGGACCACGACCTCGGGCAGCCCCGCGACGTGGGAGGCGGCCGGGCGGACGCGGACGAACATCCTCGGCGCCACCATCGGCCAGACCCGCGAGGAGCTGGCCGGGAAGATCCGCGCCTACCGGGACGCCTACGACCAGGCCCCTGAGCAGCCCGGCTCCCCGCCCAGGGGCACCGTCACGCTCATGGCCCACACCTACGTGGGCGAGACGGACGAGCACGCCAGGCAACGGGCGGGCGGCCCGCTCAAGGACTACCTCAGGTCGTACGTGGCGCAGACCGCGGCGAACAAGGGAGGCGCGGGCCGGGCGGCGGCGCTGAGCGACGAGCAGCTCGGCACGCTCGCCGAGTTCGCCTTCCAGCGCTATCTGGCCTGGGGCAGCCTGCTCGGCTCCGCCGAGACGTGCCGCAAGAGCCTGACCGACCTGGCCGACCTGGGCTGCGACGAGGTGGCCTGCTTCGTCGACTTCGGGCTCGGCGTGAACGAGGTGCTGGCCGGGCTGGAACGGCTCGCGGAGCTGCGGGAGGACGTGTGACATCGACGGTGACATCAGCAGGGGGACACGCGAGACCCGCGTCACGGGGCAGCAGCGCGGAGCGGTTCGCCGCGCTCGACGGGAAGCGCCGGGTGGAGTTGCTGCGGCGGCTCGTCGCGGCGGGCAGGCTGGAGGCGATCCCCGACGTCGTGCCCCCGCGCGACCCCTCCGTGCCGGTGCGGCTCAGCCCGGCGCAGGAGGATCTGTGGGTGTTCGAGTCGCTCTATCCGGACACGGCGGCGCTCAACCTGTGCTGCTCGTACCACTTCGACACGCCCGTGGACCCCGCCGATCTGGAGGCGGCGCTGACCATCGTGCAGGACCACCACGACAGCCTGCGCATGCGGATCAGGGGCGAGGTGGGCGACCTGCGGGTGGAGTTCCCGCCGGCGGGGCCGTTCGAGCTGGAGCGGCTCGACCTGCGCGGCACGGGCGTCGGCCTGCGGGAGGCGCTGCACGCGTTCAGCCGCCGTACGTTCGACCTCGACGGCGGGCGGCTGATCAGGGGCCAGTTCATCACCGTGGACGGCACGCGCTCCACGCTGGTGCTGGCGCTGCACCACATCGCGACCGACTGGTGGTCGTTCGACGTGCTGCACGGCGAGCTGACCGAGGCCTACCGCGCCGTGCGCGACCGCACCTCGGACCGGTCCGGGCCGCGCCCGCGCCGCCCCGTGATCCAGTACGCCGACTTCGCCGGCTGGCAGCGTGAGCTGGAGGCGGCGGGGGTGTTCGACGCCCAGCTCGCCTGGTGGCAGCGCTACCTGGCGGACCCGCCCCGGCCGCTCACCGTCGGCTCGGCGACCCCCGGCGGCGAGTTCGGCGTCGAGCAGATCGCCTTCCGCATCGGACGGGACACCGAGGCCGCCGTGCGCGCGCTCGCGAAGGAGCGCGGCGCCACCGTGTACGGGGTGCTGATGACGGCGTTCGCCGTGTTCGCGCACCGGATGACCGGCGAGCGCGACCTGATCACGGGCACCCCCATGGCCAACAGGTCCGCCAAGGGTCTGGACCGCGTCATCGGCTACGTCATGAACTCCGTCCCGATCCGCTGGCGCTTCGGCGAGGACACCACGTTCGCGCAGTCGCTGTCTGGTTTCACCGCCGGCTTCCCCGAGGTGACGGCGCACGCCGACGTCCCCGTGGGCAGGATCGTGCGGGCGGTCGACCCCGTGCGGGTGGCCGGGCGGTCGCCGCTGTTCCAGTGGGTGTTCATGCACCTGCCCCGCCAGGAGAGCGTGGCCCGGCTGCGGGAGATCGCCGACCCCGAACGGGTGCACACCGGCGGGGAGCACGACCTGATCGGCATCGTGCGCGACGCCGACGACGGGTTCGAGGCGAGCCTGGAGGTGCGCACCGACCTGTACGCGCCCGAGGTCGTCCGGGCCTGGGCGGAGGCGTTCACGACGCTGCTCGGCTCGCTGGTGGCGGACCCGGACGCGCCGGTGTCGGCGGCCGACCTGGTACCTCCCGGCGAGCTCCCGCTGACCCCCGCGTCCCCCGCCGAAGACAGCGCGGACGACACAGCGGACGACACAGCGGGCGGCACGACGGACGGCACGACGGACGGCACAGCGGGCGGCCGTGGCGCGGAGCCGCCGTTCACGAGCCTGCCCGAACTGGTGGCCGGGCAGGCGGCGCGCAGGCCCGGCGCGGTCGCCGTCGAGTCGGACGGCGAGCGGCTCACCTACCGGGAGCTGCTGGAGCGGGCCGACGGCCTGGCGGGCGCGCTGCGCGAGCGGGGGGCGGGGCCCGAGCGGGTGGTGGCGCTGGCGCTCGGCCGTTCGGTGGACCTGGTGGTGGCGATCCTGGCGGTGCAGCGGGCGGGGGCCGCGTACCTGCCGCTCGACCTCGACCATCCGCTCGAACGGCTCGCGTACCAGATCGAGGACGCGGGCGCGAGGCTGCTGGTCGCCGAACCGGGCGCGCTGCCGGAACTGGCGATCGAGCGCCTGTCGCCGGCGCCAGGCGGACCGCCGCCCTCGACCCCGGCGCACGACGCGGGGCCGCTGCCGGCGGTCCGGGCGCACGACGCGGCCTGGGTGATGTACACCTCCGGCTCCACCGGCCGCCCCAAGGGGGTCGTGGTCGGCCATGCGGGCGTCGCGAGCCTGACCCGCACCCTGGTGAGCGCGTTCGGGCTCGACACCTCCAGCCGCGTGCTGCAGCTGGGCTCGCCGGCCTTCGACATCTCGGTGGCCGAGCTGTGCATGGCGTTCGGCTCGGGCGGCACGCTGGTCGTCCCGCCCGCGGGTCCGCTGATCGGCGCGGACCTGGGCCGCGTGTTGCGGGAGCGGCGGGTCACGTTCGCGCTGGTCCCGCCGGCGGTGCTGGCGACCGTGCCGCCCGGCGACTACCCCGACCTGCGGGGGCTGGCCTCGGGCGCCGACGTGTGCCCGGCGGAGCTGGTGTCGGCGTGGGCGGGCGTGCGGTTCTGGAACGCGTACGGGCCGACGGAGACCACGGTCGCCGCCAGCGTCAGCGACCCGCTCACCCCCGGCGGCGGCCTCCCCCCGATCGGCCGTCCTCTCACCGGCCACCGCCTGTACGTCCTGGACGCCCGGCTGCGGCCGGCGCCCGTGGGGGTGCCCGGCGAGCTGTACGTCGCGGGCCCCGGCGTGGCCAGGGGCTATCTCGGCCGGCCCGGGCTGACCGCCGAACGGTTCGTCGCGGACCCGTACGGCCCGCCAGGTGAGCGCATGTACCGCACCGGGGACCTGGCGCACCGGCGCGCCGACGGCCAGGTGCAGTTCCTGGGCCGGGCGGACGACCAGGTGAAGGTACGCGGCCACCGGATCGAGCCGGCCGAGATCGAGGCGGTGCTCGCCGGGCACGAGTCCGTCTCCGGGGCGGCGGTCGCGCCGCGTGACGGCCGCCTCGTCGGCTATCTCGTGCCCCGCGAGGGCCGCTCGTGCGACACCGCGGACGTCCTGGCCCGCGCCGTGGCGGCGCTGCCCGCGC
Organism: Nonomuraea sp. B1E8; assembly: GCF_039871515.1. Classification (NCBI taxonomy): domain Bacteria; kingdom Bacillati; phylum Actinomycetota; class Actinomycetes; order Streptosporangiales; family Streptosporangiaceae; genus Nonomuraea; species Nonomuraea sp. B1E8. The sequence goes on from NZ_JBDPLS010000009.1 coordinate 30,592, forward strand.
CGATGGTGCCGAGCGACCTGGTGGTGCTGGACGCGCTGCCGCTCACCCCGCAGGGCAAGCTGGACCGGGCCGCGCTGCCCGCTCCGCCCGCGGCGGGGCTCTCCGGGCGTCCGTCGCGCGAACCGGCCACGGACCGTGAGGCGGCGCTCTGCGCCCTCTTCGCCGAACTGCTCGGCGTGCCCGGGGCGGGGGCGGAGGACGACTTCTTCCGGATGGGCGGCGACAGCATCACGGCGATCCAGCTCGTCAGCCGGGCCAGGGCGAAGGGACTCGGGCTCACGCCGCGCGAGGTGTTCGTCGCCAGGACCCCGGCCGCGCTGGCGGCCGTCGCCCGGGCCGGCGTACGCGCCGTCACCGACTCCCCCGCCGGCCGGTTCCCGATCACGCCGATCATGCACTGGTGGCGCGAGCACGGAGGCCCGCTCGGCACGTTCACGCAGTCGCTGGCCGTGCCCGTGCCCGCGGGGGTGGACGAGGAGCGGATCAGGGCGGCGCTGCGCACGCTGACGGCCAGGCACGCGGCGCTGCGCACGCGCCTGCTGCGCCACACGGCCCAGGACGTGGACGCGGGCGCGGGCGCGGGCGCGGAGTGGGAGCTGGAGGTCCTGCCCCCGGAGGAGGCGCCGGAGGTCCCGTTCAGCCGCGTGGCCGCCGGGCCGGGCCAGGGCCCGTCCGGTCCGGCCCGCGACGCGCCCGGCGCGGACCCGCACGCCGCGTCCCGGCCGGACGCGGGTGCGGCGCTCGATCCCGGGAGCGGGCGGATGCTGGCCGCCGTCTGGCACGCACCCGACCGGCTGGTCGTCACCGCGCACCACTTCGCCGTGGACGGCGTCTCCTGGCGCCTGCTCGGCCCCGAGCTGGAGGCGCTGCTGCGCTCGCCCGGCTCCGGCGGGCCGGCGCGGGGCACGTCGTTCGCCCGCTGGGCCCGCCTGCTGGCCGCCGAGGCGGAACGTCCCGGGAGGGTGGCGGAGCTGCCCTTCTGGGAGGAGATGGCGGCGGGCGGCGCGACCCTCCTGCCGCTGGGGTGGAAGGGACGCGGCGGCCCGCGCACGACCCTCACCACCCGGCTCCCCGCCGACCTCACCGAGCAGGTCCTCACCCACCTGCCCGCCGCCTTCCACTGCGGGCCGGACGAGGTCCTGCTGACCGCCCTCGCCCTCGCCGTGGCGCGCTGGCGCGGCGGCACGGAGGTGCTCGTCGACGTCGAGGGGCACGGCAGGGACGCCTTCACCGACGACGCCGACGTCTCCACCACCGTCGGCTGGTTCACCACCCAGCACCCGGTGCGGCTGGACGCCGCGGGAGAGCCCGCCGCCGCGCTCAAGCGGATCAAGGAACGGCTGCGCGCCATCCCGTCGGGCGGGCTCGGCTACGGGCTGCTGCGCCACCTCAACCGGGACACCGCGCCGAGGCTCGCCGCCCTGCCCGCCGCCGACCTGCGCTTCAACTACCTGGGCAGGTTCGACGGCGAGCTGGCCGGCATGCCGGAGGCGCCGATGGCGTACGCGGTGGAGCTGGACGCCGTCGCCCAGCCGGGCCAGGACGGCGCCCGGCTGGTGGCGAGCTGGTCCTACGCGGCCGGCGCGATCAGCGCGGAGCGCGCCGGGGAGCTGGCCGGGCTCTGGTCAGGCGCGCTCGCCGAGCTGGCCGGGCGGGCGAGCGAGGGCGGCGCGACGAGCTCGGACTTCCCGCTCGTCGAGCTGACGCAGAGCCAGGTCGAGGCGCTCGAAGCGGACCTGGACGGCGACTGGTGAGCCGCGCGCTGGCCGACGTGCTGCCGCTCTCCCCCGCGCAGGAGGGCCTGCTCTTCCACGCCCTGTACGGCGGCGACGACGCGTACGTCGTCCAGGCCAGGTTCGCCGTCGACGAGCCGGCGGACCCGCCCCGGCTGCGGGCGGCCGTGGAGACCCTGCTCGGCCGCCACCCCAATCTGCGCGCCTGCTTCCGCCACAAGGGACTGGACCGGCCGGTGCAGCTCGTCCCGCACCGGGTGCACCTGCCGTGGACCGAGGTGGACCCGCCGTCGGACGCCGAGCTGGAACGCATCCTGGAGGCCGACCTGCTGCGCCCGTTCGACGTGACCCGGCCGCCGCTGGTCCGCGCCACCCTGGTGCGCCGGCGGGAGCTGGTGCTGACCCTGCACCACCTCCTGGTGGACGGCTGGTCGATGCCGATCCTGGCGAGCGAGCTGGCCGCCCTCTACACGGGGGCGGGCACGCTGCCGCCCGCGCCGCCGTACCGGGACTATCTGGCCTGGCTGCGGGCCCAGGACGGCGAGCGGGCGGCGCGGGCCTGGCGGGACGCGCTCGCGGACCTGCCGGGGCCGACCCTGCTGCGGCCCGGCGCGAGCCCGGCCGACGGCGCGGCGAGCATGCGGCAGGGGACGGTGGAGACCGAGCTGACGGCGGAGCTGAGCGAGGCGCTGCGCCGGCGGGCGCGCCGGTCGGGCGTGACCGTCAACACGCTGGCGCAGGCGGCGTGGGGGCTGGTGCTGGCGCGGCTGACCGGGCGCTCGGACGTGGTCTTCGGCACGGTGGTGTCGGGCCGCCCGCCGGAGCTGGCGGGCGTGGAGTCGATGGTGGGGCTGTTCGTCAACACGCTGCCGGTCCGGGTCAGGACGGGCGAGCCCCGCCTGCTGGAGCGCCTGCAGGACGAGCAGGCCCGGCTCTCGGCCTTCCACCACGTACGGCTCGCCGACGTGCGGCGCGGCGCCGGCGAGCTGTTCGACACGCTGCTGGCCTTCGAGAACTACCCTCGCGACGGCCTGGCCTCCTCCGGCGTCCGCCTGACCGAGGTGCGCGACGCCACCCACTACCCGCTCACCGTCACGGTCGTGGCCGGCGAGCGGCTGTGGCTGCGGCTCGGCCACCGCGCCGACCTGGTCGGCCGCGCCGAGACCGAGGCCGTCGCGGCCCGCCTGACCCGGGCGTTCGAGAGGGTGGCCGAGGGCTCGGAGGGCGGCGACGTGCTTCCCGGGGCGGAGACGCGCCGGCTTCTCGTCACCTGGAACGGCGCCACGCGGGCGCCGGCGGGCGGATCGGTGCCCGAGCGGTTCGCGGCGCAGGCGGCCCGCACGCCGGACGCCGTGGCCGTCGAGCACGGCGGGCTCACCCTCACCTACGCCGAGCTGGACGCCCGTTCCGGCCAGGTCGCGGCCGGGCTCGACGTGGCCCGGGAGGCGCCGGTCGCGGTGCTCATGGACCGCTCGCCTGACCTGGTGGTCGCCCAGCTGGCGGTGCTGAAGGCGGGCGGCTGCTACGTCCCGCTGGATCCGGGGCAGCCGCGCGACCGCCTCGACCGGCTCATCGCCGACAGCGGCGCCCGCACCGTGCTGACCAGCCCGCTGACCGTGGAGGGCGACGGAGACGGGGACGGTGTCCCGCCGAAACCCGTGCACCCCGCCTCGGCCGCCTACGTCATGTACACCTCCGGCTCCACCGGCGCCCCCAAGGGCGTCGTCGTCACCCACGGGAACATCGCCGAGCTGGCCGCCGACCGGCGCTTCGCCGCGCACCGGCGGGTGCTGCTGCACAGCCCGCACACGTTCGACGCGGCCACGTACGAGGTGTGGGCGCCGCTGCTGAACGGCGGCACCGTCGTCATCGCCCCGCCGGGCCCGCTCCATCCCGACACGATCCTGCACGGCCGGCTGGACGCGGTGTGGCTGACGGCCGAGCTGTTCCGCACCGTGGCCGACCTCGCGCCCGCGGCGCTGGCCGCGGCGGGCGAGGTGTGGGCGGGGGGCGACGTGCTGCCGCCGGACGCGGTCCGCCGGGCGGCGCGGCACGGCGCGCGGGTCGTCAACGGGTACGGCCCGACGGAGACGACGACGTTCGCCACCGCCCATCCCGCGGGGAGCGGCCCAGGGAGCGGACCGGTGCCGATCGGCCGGCCACTGGACAACACGCGCGTGTACGTCCTGGACGCGCGCCTGCGCCCGGCCCCGACCGGCGTCGTCGGCGAGCTGTACATCGCGGGGACGGGCCTGGCCCGCGGCTACCTCGGCCGGCCCGGGCTGACGGCGGAGCGCTTCGTGGCGGACCCGTTCGCGAGCGGCGGGCGGATGTACCGGACGGGGGACCTCGCGCGGTGGACGTTCGGCGGGGAGCTGGAGTTCGCCGGACGGGCCGACGGCCAGCTGAAGATCCGCGGCCACCGGATCGAGCCCGGCGAGGTGGAGTCCGTCCTGGAGAGCTCGCCGGACGTGACCCGCGCGGTCGTCGCCGCCGCCGACGCGCCCGGAGGCGGCCGGCGGCTGGTCGCGTACGTGGTGCCCGGCGGATCGCTGGAGCGGGTGCGCGCGCACGCCGCCGCCCGGCTGCCCAGGTACCTGCTCCCCGCCCAGTACGTGCCGCTCGACCGCCTGCCGCTCACCCCCCACGGCAAGGTCGACCGCGCCGCCCTGCCCGCCGTTCCGCTTCCCGGGCCGCTTCCCGGGCCGCTTCCCGGGCCGCTTCCCGGGCCGCTTCCCGGGCCGCTTCCCGGGCCGCTTGACGGGCCGCTTCCCGGGCCGCTTGACGGGCCGCTTCCCGGGCCGCCCGCCGCCCGTCAGGACGCCGGTACCCGGCCCGCCGCGAGCCCGCACGACCCCGCCGAGCCGCGCTCCGCGCGCGAGAAGCAGTTGTGCGGCCTGTTCGCCGAGGTGCTCGGGCTGCCGGAGGCGGGCGCGGACACCGACTTCTTCGCCTCCGGCGGGGACTCGCTGCTGGCCATGCGGCTCACCGCCGCGATCGAGTCCGCGACCGGCGTCCGCACCTCCATCGCCGCCCTGTTCGAGGCCCCCACGCCCGCCGAGCTCGCCATCCGCCTCGACGCGCGCTCCGATCGGGCCCCGGCCGAGCTGGACCTGTCGCCGCTGCTGACGCTGCGGGCCGAGGGCGAGCGGGCGCCGCTGTTCTGCGTGCACCCCGGCCGGGGCATCGGCTGGTCGTACACCGCGCTGCTCCCCCACCTCCCGAGGGACCGGCCGGTGCACGCGCTGCAGTCGCCGGTGCTCGGTGACGGCGCCTGGCGGCTGCCCGGCACCATGCGGGAGCTGGCCGACGACTACCTGGCGCGGCTGCTGGCGGTCCGGCCGGAGGGGCCGTACCTGCTGCTCGGGCACTCGTTCGGCGGGCTGCTCGCGTACGAGATGGCCGCCCGGCTGCGGGAGGACGGCCGGCAGGTGGGGCTGGTCGCCTCGCTGGACGCGGTCCCCTGGCCGCCGGGCGTGGAGCCCGACCCTGACGAGGTCGAGCAGGAGGCGCTGACCATCCTGCTGCGCACCCGCACGCTGCACCCCTACGCGCAGCCGGGGCGGCTGGAGCGGGAGCGGGTGTTCGCCGCCGTGCGCGGCAGCGAGGGCCCGCTGTCGGGGCTGCCCGGCGAGCACCTGCCGGCGGTGGCCGCCACGGTGGCCGGGCATCTGCGGCTGGCCGTCACCTACCGGCCGCCCCCCTATGACGGGACGGTGCTGCTGTTCTCGGCCACCGCCCAGCCCGGCGGCGCCGACTCGGCGGTCAAGGCTGAACGCTGGAGCGGCTCCGCCCGCCACGTGCGGGTCCACGACCTGGAATGCGGGCACAGCGACCTGCTCAGGCCCGGCCCCGCCGCCGAGATCGCCGCAGTCATCGAGCCGATCCTCCGGGAGTCGTGATGGAGACGTACGAGTTCCCCGTGTCGCCGGCGCAGGCCAGAATGCTGGTGCTCGACCAGCTCAACCCCGGCACCGCCCAGTACAACGTGCCCGTTGCCTTCACCGTGCGCGGGCGCCTCGACGTCGAGGCGTTCCGCGCGGCCCTGGACGCGGTGGTCGCCGCGCACGAGTCGCTGCGCACGGTGTTCCAGCCGCACGACGGCGGCTACCTGCAGGTCGTCGCGGAGGAGGGGAAGGCCGCGCTGCGCGTCGAGCGGGACGTGCCCGCGGCGCAGGCGCACGCGCGCCTGCGGGCCGAGGCGGCGGCGCCGTTCGACGTCGAGGCGGGGCCGCTGCTGCGGTGCGTGGTGTACGTCCTCGGCGACGAGCACCACCTCGTGCTGCTGACCGTCCACCACCTGGTGTGCGACGGCTGGTCGCTGCGGCTGCTGCTGGAGGAGCTCTCCGGCGCCTACCGGCGGCTCACCTCCCCCGGCGGGTCCCCGGCGCACGCCGCGCCGGCCGAGCCCGCGCCGCAGTACCCGGACTACGCCGTCTGGCAGCGGGAGCGGCTGCACGCCCTGGACGAGTCCGTCGCGTTCTGGGCGGAGACGCTCAAGGACGCCCCCACGACGCTCGCCCTGCCCGCCGACAGGCCCCGCCCCGCCGTGCAGTCGGCGGCCGGCGGCGTCGTACGCGTCCCGCTGCCCCCCGGCACGCGCGAGCGGCTGGCCGAGGTCGCCGCCGAGCGGAACGCGACGCCGTACATGGTGATGTTCGCGGCGTTCGCCACGTTCCTGGCGAGGATCAGCGGCCAGCGGGACCTGGTCATCGCCGTCCCGGTGGCCGGCCGCGACCACCCGGACGTCCAGGGCATGATCGGCCTGCTGGTCAACACGCTCGCCGTCCGTGCCGACCTGTCGGACGACCCCGTGTTCCTCGACCTGCTCGGCCAGGTGCGCGAGCGCCTCCTCGCGGCCCGGCCGCACCACGAGGCCCCGTTCGAGGCCGTGGTGCAGGCCCTCGCCCCCGGCAGGGAGCTGAGCCACGACCCGCTCGTCCAGGTGATGCTGGCCTACGACGACGACACCCGGCTGGCCCTCGACCTGCCCGGCGCCACCGCTGAGCGCGTCGAGCTGCTGCTGGACGACGCCAAGTTCGACCTGCTCATGAACATCGAGCGGCGGGCCGGCGAGCTGGCCGCCCACCTCGTCTACCGGGCCGACCTGTTCGACCGGGAGACCGTACGCCACTGGGCACGCGCCTTCGCGACGCTGCTCGACGCCCTGCTCGGCGAACCCGGCCAGCCCGTGAGCACCGCCGGCCTCCTCCCCGCGGCGGACCGCCGCCTGATCGTCGAGGGGTGGAACCGCACGGCCGCCCCCACCGGCACCCGCCTGGTCCCCGACCTGGTGGCCGAACGGGCCACGGAACGCCCCGGCGCCACGGCGCTCGTCTGCGGCGCCACCGCGCTCACGTACCGGGAGGTGCTGGAGCGCGCCGACCGGCTGGCCGGCCGGCTGCGCGCGGCGGGCGTCGGGCCGGAGATCCCCGTGGGGCTCTGCCTGCCCAGAGGCGCGGACATGGTGGTGGCGGCGCTCGCCGTGCTGCGCGCGGGAGGCGCGTACGTGCCCCTCGACCCCGGGCATCCGGCGGCCCGGCTGAGGTTCATGATCGGCGACGCGGGGGTGCGGCTGCTGATCGCGACCGAGCCCGTGGACCTCGGCGTGCCCGTGGCCGCCCCGGACGGCGACGACCCCCTCCCCCCGGTCGGGCCGGTGCGCGCGGCGCGGCCCGAACCCGCGAACACGGCCTACATCCTCTACACCTCCGGCTCCACCGGCACCCCCAAGGGCGTCGCCGTCGAGCACCGGGCCCTGCTGAACCTGGCCGCCGCCGTACGCCACCAGTTCCCCGTGACCGGCGACGACCGGGTGCTGCAGTACGTGTCGTTCGGGTTCGACGTGGCCGTGTCCGACGTGTTCTTCTCCCTCGTCGCGGGGGCGGAACTGCACATCGCGGCCGAGTGCGAGCGGCTCGGCGAGGACCTGTACGCCCGCCTGCGCGACTCCCGCATCACCTACGCCTTCCTGCCGCCGTCGGCCGCCATGTCGCTGCCCTGCCCGCCGGGCGCCCGCGAGACGGCGCTGCCGGACCTGCGCACGCTGGCCGTCGGCGGCGAGGCGTGCCCGGCCGAGCTGGTGCAGCGCTGGGCCACGCCGCGGCGCCGGATCGTGGACGCGTACGGGCCGAGCGAGACCACCGTCTACGCGACCACGGCCGACCTGTCGCCGGGGCGGCCCGTGGTGATCGGGCGCCCGGTGGCCAACGGGCGGGCGTACGTGCTGGACGAGCGGCTGCGTCCCGTGCCCGTGGGAGTGACCGGGGAGATCTACCTGGCGGGATCGGGGATGGCCAGGGGTTACGCCAACCGGCCCGGGCTGACCGCGGAGCGCTTCGTCGCCGACCCGTACGGGCCGCCGGGCGAGCGCATGTACCGCACGGGCGACCTCGGCCGGTACGACGCCGACGGGGTGCTGTCCTACCTCGGCCGGGTCGACACGCAGGTCAAGCTACGCGGCTTCCGCGTGGAGCTGGGCGAGATCGAGACCGTCCTCGCGGCGCACCCCGGGGTGTCGGTGGCGGCGGCGTCCGCGCGCGGTGACCGGCTGGCGGTGTACGTGGTGGCGGACGGCGAGCCGCCACCCGCCGCGCGGCTGCGGGCGTGGCTCGGCGAGCGGCTGCCGGGCTACATGGTGCCCGACTCGGTCGTCCTCCTGCCGGAGTTGCCCGTCAACAGGTCCGGCAAGGTGGACCGGTCGCTGCTGCCCGAGCCGCCGCCGGCCCGCCCCGACCTGGGCCGCCCCTATGTCGCCCCGGCCACGGACACCGAGCGGCTGCTGGCGGAGGTGTGGGCGGAGGCGCTCGGCCTGGAGCGGGTCGGCACGCACGACAACTTCTTCGACCTGGGCGGCAACTCGATCAGGCTGCTGGCCGTCCTGGCGGCGCTGCGCGAGCGCGGCAGGGACGGCGGGCTCAAGCTGGTCGACCTCTTCCGGCATCCGACGGTCGCCGCCCTTGCCGACCGGCTGGACCGCCCCGCCGGTTCCCCCGCCGGTTCTCCGGCCGATTCTCCGGCTGGTTCTCCGGCCGGGGCGGACGTCGGCGCGGCGAGACTGCGCGGCCGGAGCAGGCGCGAACGGCTTGCCGCGCGCAGGAACGCACAGAGAGGGTAACGAATGACCGACGCACCTGCTGTGGCCATCGTGGGGATGAGCGGCCGCTTCCCCGGAGCCCGCGACGTGGCCGGCTTCTGGGCCAACCTGCGCGACGGCGTCTGCTCGATCGCCGACTTCGACGAGGAGGAGCTGCTGGCCGACGGCGTGCCCGCCGACGAGCTGCGCCATCCCGGCTACGTGCCGTCCAAGGGCTTCCTGGCGGACGCGGACCGGTTCGAGCACGAGCTGTTCGGATTCGGCGCGGCGGAGGCGCGGGCCCTGGATCCGCAGCTGCGGCAGCTGCTGGAGACGGCCTGGTCGGCGCTGGAGGACGCCGGGTACGACCCGCGCGCGGCCCCCGACAGGACCGGCGTGTACGTGGGCGGCGAGCCCAGCGACCACGCGCTCGCCGCGCAGCTCGATCCGGGACTGCGGGCCCGGCTCGGGCCCCTGCAGGTGCGGATGTTCACCGACAGGGAGTTCATGGCCGGGTGGCTGTCGTACCGGCTGAACCTGACCGGGCCCAGCATGACCGTGCAGACGGCCTGCTCGACGTCGCTGGCCACCGTGCACATGGCGGTCCAGGCGCTGCTGCTCAGCGAGTGCGACCTGGCGCTGGCCGGCGGCGTGTCGATCGACTCGCCGTACAGGCGGGGATACCTGTACGAGCCCGGCGGCATCTTCTCTCCCGACGGGCGGTGCCGGCCCTTCGACGAGAAGGCGGCGGGCACCGTCGGCGGCAACGGCGTCGGGCTGGTGGTGCTGAAACGCCTGGAGGACGCCCTGGCCGACGGCGACGCGATCCACGCGGTCGTCCGCGGCACGGCGCTCAGCAACGACGGCGCCGGGCGGGTGGGGTTCACCGCGCCCGGCGTGGACGGGCAGACGACCGCCATCGTCGAGGCGTGGGCGGCGGCCGGTCTCGAACCCGCGGACGCGCAGTTCCTCGAGGCGCACGGCACCGGGACGGACCTCGGCGACCGGATCGAGGTGGCGGCCGCCGCCGCGGCGTTCGCCGGCGCGTCCGGGTGCGCGATCGGCTCGGTGAAGTCCAACGTCGGCCACCTGAACGCGGCCGCGGGCGTCACCGGGCTGATCAAGGCCGCGCTGATGCTCCGGCACCGCACGATGGTCCCCACGGTGAACGTCACCCGCCCCCACCCCGACCTCGACCTCGACTCCACCCCCTTCCACCTGCTCACCACCACCACGGAGTGGGCCCCTCCCGCGACCGGCCCGCGCCTCGCCGGAGTCTCGTCCCTCGGCATCGGCGGCACGAACGTCCACGTCGTCCTGTCAGAACCCCCCGCCCCGGCCCCTGCGCGTGGGCAAGGCGGGCCGCCCCTGGTGCTGCCGCTGTCGGCCCGCACCCCTGCCCAGCTGGCCACGGCGGCGGGCCGGCTGGCGGAGGCGCTGCGCGCGCCCGGCGCACCCTCGCCGGCCGACGTCGCCCACACCCTGGCCACGGGCCGTGCCGCCCTGGACGCCCGCGCCTACGTGGTCGCCACGACCCTCGACGAAGCCGCCGCCGCGCTGGAGGCGCTCGCCGCGCGCGGGGAGGCGACGGGCGGCGGTGGTTCCGCGCCGGGTGACGCGTGGGTGCGGGGCGGGGACGTCGCCTGGCCGCAGACGGGCGGGCGGCGGGTCCACCTGCCCACGTACCCGTTCGCGGGCGAGCACCACGGCGCGCTCACCGTCGGCGCCCCGCCACCTCCCGAACCCGAACAGCCGCAGGAGATGAAGGCCGCGGTGACCGAGCTGTTCCTGACCACCCTGGACCTGCCCAGCAGGGAGGAGCTGACCAGGACGTACTTCGCCGTCGGCGGCGACTCCCTGACCGCCGTCTTCCTGGCCGGCGAGCTGCGCGACCGCTTCGGCCTGGAGGCGCCCATCGAGCTGTTCCTGGAGGAGCTGCCGCTGGAGGAGCTCATCTCCCGCGTCCTGAGCGACCCGGACGACGACCCGCTCGGCGACCTGCTGGACGAGCTCGAATCATGAGGCCCAGCCCGGACCCGGCCGGGATCGACGCGCTCGACCTGCTCGATCCCGCGCTGCACGCCGCCCACGACCTCACCCCCGTGTGGCGCTGGCTGCGCGCCCACGACCCGGTGCGCAGGCACGGGCGGTTCTGGAGCGTGACCCGCCACGCCGACGTGCTGCGCGTCGTACGCGACCCGGACACGTTCAGCTCGCTCCAGGGCAACATGTTGCGGACCCTCCTTCGCGGGCACGATCCCGGCGCGGGCAAGATGCTGGTCGTCACGGACGGGACCGGGCACGCCCGCCTGCGCCGCCTGCTGGCGCCCGGCTTCGGCCCGCGCGCGCTCGGCCCGGTCACGCGCTCGATCGAGGAGGCCACCCGCGACCTGCTCGGTGCGCTCGTACGGCGCGGCGGCGGCGACTTCGTGGCGGAGGTGGCCGCCCAGGTGCCCCTGCGTGCCATCTGCGAGTTGCTCGGCGTCCCCGAGGAGGACCGGCAGCGCGTGCTGGAACTGACCGGCGAGGCCATGCTGGGCGAGACCCCGTCCGGACAGCAGGCCGGACAGCAGGCCGGGAGCGCGCCGCCGGCGGCGATGATCGCCCAGAGCGAGATCCTGCTCTACTACACGCGCCTGGCCGCCCGGCGCAGGCGGGCGCCGGGCGACGACGTGATCAGCCTGCTCGTCGGCAGCGACCTGACCGAGGAGGAGGTGCTGCTCAACTGCTACAACCTCATCATCGGCGGCGACGAGACGGCCCGTCTGGCGATGGCCGGCGGGCTGCTGGCGCTGGCCACGTACGACAAGGAGTGGGCGCGCCTGCGCGAGGACCCCGCGCTCGTCGACCCGGCCGTCGAGGAGATCCTGCGCTGGACCACCCCGGCCGCCCACGTCGGGAGGATCGCCACGCGGGACGCGGAGCTGGCCGGGCGGCAGGTCGCGGCCGATGACGTGGTGGCGCTGTGGACGGTGTCCGCCAACCGTGACGAGGCCGTCTTCGACGACCCGGACCGGTTCGACGTCGGCAGGACGCCGAACCGGCACCTCACGTTCGGTCACGGCCCGCACTTCTGCCTGGGCGCCCAGCTCGCCCGGGCCGAGATCCGCGCGCTGCTGACCGAGCTGCGGGCGAGCGTGTCGGCGATCACGGTGACGGGCCCGGTGAGCTGGTTGCCGTCGAACTTCGTCAACGGCGTCGGCACGCTCCCCGTGGCGCTGGCGTAGCCTGCGATTATGGCTGTCCACCTGAACCACACCATCGTCGCGGCGAAGGACAGAGACGCGACCGCCGCGTTCCTGGCCGACGTCCTGGGGCTGGAGCCGCCACCGGTCTACGGCCCGTTCCGCGTCGTCTCGCTCGGCAACGACGTCTCGCTCGACGTCGTCCAGGCGGACGGGCCCGTGCGTCCGCAGCACTACGCGTTCCTGGTCGGCGAGGAGGAGTTCGACCTGATCAAGGGGCGCATCGAGGAGCGCGGGCTGACCTACTGGGCCGACCCTCACCACCGGCGGCCGGGCGAGATCAACACCAACGACGGCGGCCGCGGCCTCTACTGGGAAGACCCCAACGGCCACAACCTGGAGATCATCACGGTGCCCTACGGCGGCGGAGCCTAGGGCGCCAGCGCCTCCAGGGCCTCCTCGGCCCGGCGCATCGCCTCGTCGGGCTCGGCTGTGACGATCTCGCGGTCGAAGTTGAGGTCGTGGAAGACGTCCGTCACGCCGCGGGCCGCCAGGCCGGCCACATCGGCTCTGATCTTGTCGTACGTGCCCGTCAGCGGACGGTCCTCGTCACCGGGCCGGACCTGGGTGACGCCCCGGCACACGAACCGGAATGCGGTCGCCTCGCGCCCCGACGCCGCCAGCTCCGCCTTGATCAGCTCCACTCTGCCCGCGATGCCGGACAGGTCCTCCCTGCTGGAGCTGACCCACCCGTCGGCCAGCCGGGCGGCGCGGCGCAGCGCGACCTCGGCGGTGCCGCCGAGCAGCAGGCGTGGCGGCGCGGGCACCGGCTTGGGGTCGATGTGGGCGGGCGGCACCCGGTAGAACTCCCCGTCGTGCTCGACCACGTCGTCGCGCCACGCCTTGCGCAGCACCTCGACGAACTCCTCGCCCCTGCGGCCGCGCCGCTCCATGCCGGCGCCCGCCGCCGTGAACTCCTCGGGCAGCCAGCCCAGCCCGATCCCGGCGGTGAGCCGTCCGCCCGCGACCGTCTGCAGCGTGGCCAGCTGCTTGGCCAGCAGCACCGGCGGCACGTAGGCGTTGACCACGGCGACGCCCAGGCCGATCCCGCCCGTCACGCCCGACAGGTGTGCCAGCGTGATCAGCGGGTCGTGCACGGCGCGGTAGGTCGGCCCCATCGGGTGCCCCACCGGATAGAGCAGCCGCTGGTACGTCCACAGCTCGTGGTAGCCGAGCTCCTCCGCCCGCGTGGCGACGCGGCGCATGTTGGCCGGGGTGGCCCACGACCCTGACTGGGGGACTGCGAAACCCACTCTCATGCCCCCTAGTCTGTACTGGTGAGTCTGGAGGCGGAGCTGGCGGGCGTCGCCGGGGCGTACGGCGGCACGGGCACGCCCGAGCTGCACCCGACCCGCACCGATGTCGTGGTGTTACGCAGGGGCGAGGTCGTGGTGAAGGCTCACTCGGCGCGTGACGACGCCGGGGCGTTGCGGCCGAGGTTACGGGCCGCCGCCTCGGCCGCGGTGAGCGGCGTGATGCTGGCCCCGCTGGAGCCCGAGGTGCTGACGGTGGCCGGGCGGGCGGTGACGGTGTGGCCCGCTGGGCGGCCCGTCGCGCACGACGACGATCCGGGCTGCGCCCCGTGGGAGGAGGGGGCCAGGCTGCTGGCCAGGCTGCACGCCGTCCCCCTGACGCTGCTGCCGGTCCTGCCCGCGGCCGGTGGGCCCGCGAGGGCCGCCCGCGCGGTGGGGCGCATGTCCGGGGACGGCCCGGTCGCGCGGCTCGTCAGGCGGGCGTTCATGCGCCTGCCCGCGACCGACCCGCAGCCGGGGCTGCTCACGCACGGCGACTGGCATCTGGGCCAGCTGGTCGACCGCGACGGGTGGCTGCTCATCGACGTCGACGATCTCGGCGTCGGCGACCCGGCGTGGGATCTGGCCAGGCCGGCCGCGTGGTACGCCGCAGGCCTGCTCGACCCGGACGTCTGGGCCCGGTTCCTGGGGGCCTACCAGGCCTCCGGCGGACCTGCGCTGGGCCAGGGCGACGACCCGTGGCAGCGGCTCGACGTACCGGCCAGGGCGCTCACCATCCAGCTGGCCGCCGTCGCGGTGGTCAACGCCGAACGCGAGAGCCGGGAACTGGACGAGGTGGAGCATTCGTTGATCGAGGCGTGCAACAGAATCGTCCGGGCGTGACGGGGTTGCGCGCGGTAGGTTTCACCCTGGAGACCTCAGAGCCAAGGAGAGCGACTCAGATGCATTGCCCTAAGTGCCACGGAAACATGCGGACCTATGAGCGCAACGGTGTCCACATCGAGCAGTGCGACAACTGCCGCGGGATCTTCCTCGACTACGGCGAGCTCGAGACGCTGTCCCGGATGGAATCGCAGTATCACTCGGCTCCCCCGCCCGCCCCCGGCCCCGGCCCCGCGTGGGGCGCACCGCACGGCGGCCACGGCGGCCACTACGGACACAAGGGTCACCGCAAGGGCAGCTGGGTGGGCATGCTCTTCTCGAGCTGATCCGGTCACACCTCGAGAGCACGACGGCCGCGCACCAGGCAAAGGTGCGCGGCCTTCTCCGTCGCCTCCGGCAGGTCCTGAGGTGCGCGGCTCGAAATGCCGGCGTCACGAGGCGTGCGGCCGAGTGCGACCCGGCGCCCGCGGAGGCGCCTGTGGCTCACGCACCTGACCGGCGGTGCCCCACCTCGGCGAACCTGCGCGCGTGCGCCAGTTCGTCACGGCCGGTCTCCGCCAGCAGCGCCGCGGCTTCATGGTCGCCGGCCGAAGCGGCCTCGCGGGCGAAGTGCGGGTACATCTGGCGGCCTTCGCGGATCTCGCCCTTGATCGAGGTACGCAGGTTCGTCGCCGTGTCGCGGACGAGGCCGGCGAGCGTCGCCTCCTCGGCGAAGTGCTCGGTCAGCTCGACCTGCGCGGTGCGCCAGAACAACATCGCCAGCCGGGGCTGCCCGGACTCCTTGGCCTGCCGGGCATAGAAGGTGTACTTCGCGTAGGCCAGCGCCTCACCGCGCATCGCCGTCTCAAGGTTGCGCAGCGTCCGCCGCGACGACACCCTGGGCCCTCCGGCCGGGATGCTCACCGGCTCGGCGGTCACGTCCGTCGGGATCGTCGCGCCGGACGACGGGTGGGTGATGGCCCGCAGTGCCTGGACGAACGTGGCGCGATGGTCGGCCTCGTCCTCGGCGATCTCCGCGAAGCGCTCAGCCGCCTCCGTGTCACCGTCCTGCCTGGCCTGCGCGGCGAACTGCCGGTACATCGTGGTCGCCTCGTACGACTCACCGGAGATGGCATCGCGCAGGTTGGCGGCGTTGTCGCCGACCAGCCCGGTCAGCTCCCCCTGCTCGGCGAAGTGCTCGTTCAGCTCGACGTCGGCGGTCTGCTCGTACACCCTGCGCACCTGCCGGAGGTGTTCCCGCCCCGCCTGTACGGCATAGGCCCGGTACGAGGCGTACGCGAACGCCTCACCCTCCATGGCCTCCCGCACGTTCTCCCGTGTCGACGGATGGAGATCCTCGTGCTCCGAGGCGTACGCCGCCGCGATCGCCCCGCCCGGCGCGACGACGGCGGCCGCCGCGCTGAGCGCCGTCACCCTCGCCTTCCATCTGCCGAAACCTCTGCCTCCCATGTGCTCCCCCGCTCAATGGCTTGTTCGCTCCCGTGGACCCCAGGAGTCATATCCCGCCACAGCCGTCCGGACCTTCGCCTCGCGTAAGAGCAGGCCCAAAAGATGGGGACGAAGAATCTCCGGGCCCGGCGCCACGGGGAGAGCTCAGCCGGGGAAGTCGTCCGGGTCCACCGGGGAGGTGCGGGCGTTGCCGCCGGAGATGGCGTGCAGGGTGACCCGCCAGTCGTGCCAGCGGATCTGCGTGGCGGTGTAGGTCGTCCTGAACTTCACCGTCTTCTGGAACCTCTCGAAGCTGCACTCGCGGGTGAACGCCTTGCGCTTGCCGTCCCAGTCGACGCCGTGCGTGAAATAGATCCGGTACGTGCCGTCGCGCACGCCCCGCACCTTGTACGTCGCGTTCTTGCGCACGTAGACGCTGAACGCCTTGCTGCCGCCCCGCACGGCGGTGATCACCGCGTCGCGGCCGCCGCCGTTGTCGATCTCCAGTGAGCCGCGGCCGTTGAGCGTGCCCTTGCGCACGTACGAGCCGTTGCGCAGCCTCCTGTTCTGCTTCTTCCCGGCCGTCACGCCGACGACGTCGGCCTTGTAGTCTCCGGCGCTCTCCAGGGCCTTTCCGGCCTCGTCGAGCTGGTCCAGCGCGTCGTCGAGGTCGGTGAGCACGGCCGAGGAGGTGCACAGGTCCCTGTCGCCGACCTTGTCGCCGGTGGAGGCCAGCGCGGACGCGACGGCGCGCAGGCCGGCGACGTAGGCGTCGTGCTGGGCGCGCACGGACTCGGGCGGGGTGAGGCCGGCCAGCTCGTCGGCGCCCCCGCTCAGCGCTGATTCGGCGCGGCCGAGCCGCTGGTCCAGCGCTTTGAGACCGCGCGCGCCCTCCAGCGCGTCGAGCGCGTCGCGGATCGGCTTGCGCTCGCTGCCGAGCTCGTCCTTGTACGCCTCGGGGGTGAGGGCGGTCGCGCTGGGGGCAGGCGTGGCGCCGCTGACCGAGGGGGCGCCGCCCTGGCCGCCGGCCACGCCGGTGACCTTCGACTCACCCCCCGTGGGCGAGGGCGGACCGGCCGAGCACGCGCCGAGTGTGAGGGTTGTCAGGGCGAGAACGCAGGGGATCAACCGCGGTGCTGCCACCTGCCACACTATCGCCCGGTTGATCCCCGGCCGTCAATCATGTTTCGGCCAGTCCGGCCTCCCTGTCCTGGTGCAGCCAGCGGGTGATCCCGAGCGTCTCCAGGAACGGCATGTCGTGGCTCGCCACGATGAGCGCGCCCCGGTAGGCCGACAGCGCCTGCGCGAGCTGACCGACGCTGGCCATGTCGAGGTTGTTGGTCGGCTCGTCGAGCAGGAGCAGCTGCGGCGGCGGCTCGGCCGACAGCAGCGCGGCCAGCGTCGCGCGGAAGCGCTCGCCGCCCGACAGCGTCCCGGCCGCCTGGTTGGCCCGGTCGCCCCTGAACAGGAAGCGCGCCAGGCGGGCGCGCACCTCGTTCACCGAGGCGGAGGGGGCGGCGGCGCGCACGTTGTCCACCACGCTCAGCGAGTCGTCCAGCAGGTCCAGCCGCTGCGGCAGGTAGCGGACGGGCACGTGGGCGCCGTGCGCCAGGATCCGCCTGAGCAGCGTGGTCTTGCCCGAGCCGTTCGGCCCGAGCAGCGCGATGCGCTCCGGCCCGCGCACGACCAGGGTCTCCAGCACGGCCGTGCGGACCTCCTCGGCGCCATCCTCAGCGCCGTTTCCAGGGCCGTCCTCTCGCGTGGCGGGTGCGCCCCCTGGGAGCGGGTCCAGCGGGAGGGTCAGGACCGTCCGGCCGGCCGGCACCTCGGTGCCCGGCAGCTCGATGCGGATCTCCGCGTCGTCGCGCACCGACTGCTCGGCCTCGGTCAGCCGCTCGCGGGCCTCCTCCAGCTTCTCCAGGTGCAGGGAGCGCTGCTTGCCCGCGCTCACCTGGGCCTTGCGTTTGAGCCCGTTCGCGACGATCTTCGGCACCTTCTTGTTCTCGAACGCCTTCCTGCCCGTGCGCAGGCCCCTGTCGATCCTGGTGCGGGCTTCGATGAGCTCGCGCTGCTGCCGTCTCACCTCGCCTTCCGCGGTGCGCACCGTACGTTCGGCGGCCTCCTGCTCGGCCGCGACCTGCTCCTCGTAGGCGCTCAGGTTGCCGCCGTACATGCGCACGGCGCCGTCGCGCAGCTCGGCGATCTGATCGACGAGGTCGAGCAGCGCCCGGTCGTGGCTGACGAGCAACAGCACGCCCTGCCAGGCGGACACGGCGGCGTAGAGCCGCTGCCTGGCGTCGAGGTCGAGGTTGTTGGTGGGCTCGTCGAGCAGCAGCACGTCGGGCCGTTTCAGCAGCTGGGCGGCGAGCGCGACCATGACGGCCTCGCCGCCGGACAGGGTGCCGACCGTGCGGTCCAGGCCGATGTGGCCGAGGCCGAGGCGGTCGAGCTCGGCCCGCGCGCGTTCCTCGACGTCCCAGTCGTCGCCGACCGCGGTGAAGTGCTCCTCGGCGACGTCTCCGCTCTCGATGGCGTGCAGCGCCGCCCGCGTCGCGCTGATCTCCAGCAGGTCGGACACGGTACGGCCGGCGGCGAGCGGCACGCTCTGCGGCAGGTGTCCCACCTCGCCCGAGACGGAGACTGACCCGGACCGCGGGACCAGCTCGCCGGCGATGATCTTGATCAGGGTGGACTTGCCCGATCCGTTGAGCCCGATGAGCCCCGTGCGCCCCGCGGGAAACGCGGCGTCGAGCCCGTCGAGCACCTTGCCGCCGTCCGGCCAGGCGAAGGAGACATGATCGAGGACAAGAGAGTAAGACATGAGGCGGCTCCCATCACAAACGTCGAAATGTCGTGACGTGGCGGGAAATCACCGCATAGACGCGCAACCCAGGGGAACTCGTACGGAGTCCGTGATCGAGGCGAGGATGTCGCCGAGGTCAGGTGTGCGCGCAGGCCCAGGACAGGGCGGAACGGCGCGGTGCCCGCGACCTCAGATCCTCACGTCGGCTGCCCCCACAGATCGGCGATAAGACGACCGGAAGTGTATGCGACGTGCAGATCACCTGGCAAGGCCGCGTGCCCGATGCGCCGCGACGTTCACCCTGTTGGCGCAGGCCGGCGAGCAGAACCGGCGGCGCCCGTTGCGCGAGGTGTCGATGTAGACGACACCGCAGCCGTCCCTGTCGCACCGCCCCAGCCGCCGGCCGCCGGCGAACGACATGGCCATGGCCAGGCCGCCGGCCGTGGTGTCCCTCGCCCTGGCCACGATGTCGGCGTCCACCGAGAAGAAGTGCAGGTGGGGCTCGCGGCCGTCGTGGGCGCTCACGTACGGCTTGGACGCGGTCACGTCGAGCAGCTCGTTGACCAGCCTGATCTGGGTGTCCTGGTCGAGCTCCCCGAACACCGGGCGGAGCCGTCGTGCCCACTCCCGCAGCTCCCCCGCCTGTGCCGGGGTGACGGCGGCGCGCAGCAGGCGGTGCTCGGTGAGGATCGCCTCGACCGCCGCCGGGCTGAAGTCGGTGGCGTTGACCAGCGCCGCCGCGAGAGCCGCCCCGTTGCCGCCGTAAGCGTTGAAATGCATAAGGCCATTACATCAGGTTGGAATCATGCACTCCGCGGATCAGCACGACCCTCTCGCCCTGACCCTCGTCTCCTCTCACCGCACGTCCGAGGGCCAGGTCTCCTACCTGAGGTGCGCCTGCGGCGTCTGGGAGGTGCGGACCTCACGCATGGTCGCGACCGCCGCTCCCGGAGGACGGTCGATCGGGACCATCGACTGAGACGCCGCCGTGGTCCTAGAGTCGGCCCCACACACCCTCCAGGAGGTCAGGCATGTCCAGCATTCCGTCCTTGCTGCGCGACAGGATCGCGGCGACTCCGGACGCCGAGGCGTACCGGGTGCCCTCCGATGAAGGCTGGAGCTCGCTGTCATGGCGGGAGGTGGGCGAGCGGGTCCGCGGCCTGGCCCTGGGGCTGGCCCGGCTCGGCGCCGGGCCGGGCACGCGCGTGTCGATCCTCTGCTCCACCCGGCTCGAATGGATCCTGGCCGACCTGGCGGTGTTGTCCACGGGGGCGGCCACGACGACGATCTACCCGTCCAACACGGCCGCCGAGTCGGCCTTCGTCATCACCGACTCGGGCAGCACGATCGTCATCGCCGAGAACGACGAGCAGGTCGCCAAGATCAGGTCCGTGCGGAAGGAACTGCCCGACGTCACCCACGTCGTGGTGATCGACGGCTCGCCGGGCGACGACGGCTGGGTGATCACCCTCGGTTCGCTCGGCGAGGACCCCGCGGGCGGCGACTACGACGCCATGGTCGACGCCATCGCCCAGGACGACCTGGCCACGCTCATCTACACCTCGGGCACCACCGGCCGGCCCAAGGGCGTGGAGCTGACCCACGACAACTGGCTCTACGCGGCCGGCGCCGTGCGCGAGATCGAGCTGATCTCCGAGGCCGACCTGCACTTCCTGTGGCTGCCGCTGTCGCACTCGTTCGGCAAGCTGCTGGAGGTCGTGATGATCGACGCCGGCGTGCCCACCGCGATCGACGGCCGTCTCGACAAGATCGCCGACAACCTGGGCGCGCTGCGGCCGACGGTCATGGCGGCCGCGCCGCGCATCTTCGAGAAGATCCACAACACGGTCGTGGCCAACGTGCGGCGCGAGGGCGGCGCGAAGCTGGCCATCTTCACCTGGGCGAAGCGGACGGGCATCAGGGTCGCGCGGGCCCGCCAGCGCGGTGTCTCCGTCCCGATCACCACGAGGATCGAGTACGCCCTGGCCGACCGCCTGGTCTTCGCCAAGCTCCGCGAACGGTTCGGCGGCCGGATCCGCTTCTTCATCTCGGGCGCCGCCCCTCTGTCGCAGGACATCGCCGAGTTCTTCGACGCGGCCGGCCTGACGATCCTCGAGGGGTACGGCCTGACCGAGTCGTCGGCCGGCAGCTTCCTCAACCGGCCCGAGTCGGTGCGGTTCGGGACGGTCGGGCAGCCGTTCCCCGGCACCGAGGTGCGCATCGCCGACGACGGCGAGATCCTGATCGGCGGGCGCGGCATCATGCGCGGCTACCACGGCCTGCCGGAGGAGACGGCGGCGGCCCTGCGGGACGGCTGGCTGCACACGGGCGACATCGGCGAGCTCGACGAGGCCGGGCGGCTGGTCATCACCGACCGCAAGAAGGAGCTGATCAAGACCTCGGGCGGGAAGTACGTGGCGCCGACCTACCTGGAGGGCCGGATCAAGGCGGCCTGCCCGTACGCGTCCCACGTGTTCGTGCACGGCGACCGGCGCAACTACGTGACGGCGCTGGTCACCCTCGACATGGACGTCGTCAGGCCGTGGGCGCAGGCCGAGTCGCTGCCCTCGGACCCGCGCGAGCTGTGCGAGCACCCGCGCATGCGCGCGGAGGTCGAGAAGGCGATCGATCAGGTCAACGCCGGCGAGGCGAGCTACGCGACGGTCAAGAAGTTCGCGATCCTCGCGGGGGACTTCACCGTCGAGACGGGCGAGCTGACCCCCAGCCTCAAGATCAGGCGCAAGGTGGTGGAGGAGCTCCACGGCGACGTCCTCGACTCCTTCTACGCCTCATCGGCGTGATCTCCCACCGCCCCGTGTACGGCATGCCCGCGGGCGCGGCCCACTCGGCGTACCCGGAGAAGTCGACCAGCGGCCGCAGCAGGAGGAAGACGAGCAGCGGGATGCCCAGCCGTATGAGCCGGTCGCGCATGAAGGCGCGGCCGCCCTTGCGGTCGTGGGAGCGGGGGGTGAAGAAGCCCAACATGTAGCACACCTGCGAAGATCATGCCTGGATGGCGTAACAGAAGCGACTTGTGCTATTACCGTCTGTTGAAACCGCACACAACGGAGGAAACCGGTGGAAAGCCCGCTTGGCAGCTTCGCGAACATCGACGTCGAGGCGTTCCTGCGCGATTCCCAGCAGCGCGCGACCAGATTCGCCACTGCGCAGAAGGAGGCCGCGGCGGTGGTCGGCCGGGCCACGGCGGCCAACGGTCACATCGTGGTCGAATGCACCGCGCAGGGCGGCGTGACCCGGCTCGACATCGATCCGAGGGCGAAGCGGATGAGCGTCAAGGAGATGTCCGAAGCGATTCTCGCCGCCATCCGTGACGCCGACGCCGACCTCCAGCGCCAGTTCTCCACGATCATGGGCGAGTCGTTCGGTGGCCTGGACCCCGCCATGGCCGACCCGGACACGGCACTGGCGAAGGTCGCCGAAGCGCAGCAGGCGTTCGACAGCATGATGAGCGACGCCATGGGCGAGCTGGATCGCCTGCGGAGGAAACTCGGCCACTGAAGGAGCCTTCGCGGGACGGGGCCCATCCCCGCCCCGCCGGGGAGGGATCAGACGTCGGCGGTGCTGCCGCCTTCCTGTCGCCCCGCCCCGTATGACGGCTTGAGGCCGTCGGTGAGGGTGAACTCGGCAGCGACGGCGCCGGCGGCCGCCAAGCCGACACCCATCGCGGAACGGGCGAGGAAACGCTGCATCTGCCTGACCCTTCCCTCGATGCCCGCCGCCACCGTATCCATGACGAGGCGGCCGTACAGGCGCCCTCCCGGCCCCATGAGCAAGCTCTTGGCCGTAGTCGTCGCCCCCACGCTCGCCGCGAGGAGGCTGAGGTAGATCCCGAACGTCTGCAGGTTGGCCACCCACCTGAGTATGGTCGACAGGGTTCGGGCGGAGTCGGACGCGGTGTCCGACGCCAGAACGTAGCCGTCCATCCGCTCCCCGTAGAGTTCGCGCTCCGGCGCCTGCCAGCTCGCGTGCGAGACGCTGTCGTGCTGCTGCTGCGCCGTTCGGCCCGCGGCGTACAAGCCGCCGCCGAAGGAGCTCCAGCCGTCGGCCGCCCTGTGTACCACCTGGGGGTCGGTCGGCACCGTCAGCCCGTACGTGAGCACCGTCCTCTCCAGGTGCGGGAAGACGCAAGCACTGAACACCAACATGGCGAGGGTGAGGTACTGCAGGTTCTTGAGGTCGCCGCCCTCGTCGCCGGGCTGCCACGGGCTGGGGGTCCCGCCGGGGACGGGGATCTTAAATCCTTCGGACATGCTCTTCGTTCCTGGTTTCCGCGATCTCGATGTTGCCGGCGACCGAGTGCAGCCCTTCCCTGCGCTGGTGCAGTCCGGCGATGGCGTTGGTGACCGTGCTCTCGGCGTAGCCGACGATCTTGTCGTGTTCGAGCGCGAACGGGAAGCCGAGCACGCCCATGGCGAACGGCCCCATGCGCATGTTCGGGGGCATGCGACCGGCCTCTTGCAGATGTGACACCGGAGAGGTGCCGTCGCTGTCGTCAGTGAGAGCGTCGCCCAGCGCCCTGATCGCCGGTAAATGATGGATACGTGATACTTCGTCCCCTACCACACCTGCTCCAATTACATGGATGTATGACTTGGGAGGCAATAGTAACGAGGTGTTGCGAAAGGTGCACGCAGGGCAGCGGTGGCAGGCTCATCGCTGGTTGAGGCCGTCGCGATCCGCCACGTCGATGCGCCGGCCCGGGCAGCGTCCATGACGCCGTTCGCGCCGCCTGACCGGCGTCAGAAACGCAGCCAGCCGATGCGGCCGTACCAGGTGCCGCCGGAGGCGAGGTGATCGGCGACGGCCCTCTCCAGGCGTGTGCGGCGCGGCAGGCGGGCCGGGTCGCCGGGGTCCGCGCCGAACACGAACGGCACCGTCTCAGCGCCGTCGAACCTGTGGAGCGGGTGGAAGCGCCGCTGGAAGGCGATGATGTTGGAATCGGCCGGCAGGTGGCGGGCGAGCTGCTCGTCCAGCAACCACGACCCGCACGTCATGACCTGGTAGTCCTCCTGCGGGAAGTGCCGGGGGAAGAACCGCCTGGCCCGATCGAACGACGCGTCGCACGCCTCGGGCGTGAGCGGGCCGTAGAGGTCGGGGACGTGCACCCCGAGCGCCAGCCGCCGCGGCCCCACCGCGATGCCCGCCTCCTCGATGGCCGCGGCGGTCCGCTGCCCCGTCGTGCCCCGGTTGAACTGGAGCCTGCCCAGGGCGTACAGGATGCCGCGGGCGTGCAGCATGAACCAGTGGGGCGCGTGCAGGCCGCCGGTGCCGTGGCGCTTGCGGTGCACGGCCATGTTGCGCCCCAGGTCGGCGAACGTCGCCCAGGACACCTCCTCCGGGATGCCCAGCTCGCGGTGGTAGCGGCGGGTGTGCGGGAGGGCGGCGAGGAAGACGTACACGTAGAAGTACGGCCCCAGCTCGGGCAGGGGGTGGAACCGCGGCGGGTCGTCCAGGTCACCCATCGTGGACACCAGCGAGTGCGCGCACCGCTCGGCCAGCCACCACTGCGGGCTGCCCGGCTCGGGGCGGGCGGCGAGCACGGCGTTGATGTCTTCGTGCGGCACGGCGAGGCGCAGCAGCTCGGACGGCAGGTCATCGGGGAGAGCGAGGTCGATGCCGCCCAGGGACTCGAGGTGGGCGAGCCAGCCGGGGTGGGCACTCAGCAGGGCCTTGACATCCATCCTGGTCACCCTAACCACCGCCGGAGATCACGGACGTTTGAACACCGACAGCAGGCGGTCGGCCGCGAGCGCGGGGGTGAGGTCGCCCGCGAGGACGTCACGCTCCACCTCCTCGGTGATCGCCGCGACGCCCGGATCGTGGCGCAGCTCCGCCAGCAACCGGTCCTGCACCAGGGTCCAGGTCCACCGCACCAGCTGCCGGCGGCGCTTGGCGGGCAGGTCGATCGCCTGCTCGTGAGCCAGGACCTGCCGCCAGAGCTTGTCCAGCCCGTCACCGGTCAGGCCGCTGCAGGTCAGCACGGGCGGCGGCGTCGAGTCGGAGCGGAGCATGCGCAGCGCTCCCACCAGCTCGCGCGCGGCCTTCCTGGCCGGCAGCTCGTGGTCGCCGTCGGCCTTGTTGACCGCGATCACGTCTGCCAGCTCCAGCACGCCCTTCTTGATCCCCTGGAGCTGGTCGCCGGTCCGTGCCAGCGTGAGCAGCAGGAACGTGTCGACCATGTCGGCCACGGCGGTCTCCGACTGGCCGACCCCGACCGTCTCGACCAGCACGACGTCGAACCCGGCCGCCTCCACGACCACCATGGCCTCCCTGGTGGCCTTGGCGACGCCGCCGAGGGTGCCGGACGTGGGCGAGGGGCGGATGAAGGCGGAGGGGTCGACGGACAGGCGGGCCATGCGGGTCTTGTCGCCGAGAATGCTGCCGCCCGTCCTGGTGGAGGAGGGGTCCACGGCCAGCACCGCCACCTTGTGACCCTGCTCGGTGAGCATGGTGCCGAAGGCGTCGATGAACGTCGACTTGCCCACGCCGGGCACGCCGGAGACGCCCACCCTGCGCGCGTGACCGGACTGCGGGGTCAGCTCGACGAGCAGGTGCTGGGCCAGGGCCATGTGGTCGGCTCTGGTCGACTCGACGAGCGTGATCGCCCGGCCGATCCACGTACGCGAGCCGGCGCGTACGCCGCGGGCGTAGTCCTCCAGCGAGTGCACCCCACTTACCCCTTTCTTCCCAGTTGATCAGCCTAATGTCTTACAAGGCTTGACATTTGCCAGTAGGGTGCTGGAGTTCTGATCTCAGCCGTCACAGGAGTCACTCCCCTCATGCCCAACGTCGAACCCCTTCACGAGGGCGACCCGGCAGCGGTGGGGCCGTACCGGCTGGTCGGGCGGCTCGGCGCGGGCGGCCACGGCGTCGTCTACCTCGGCCAGGCACGCAACGGAACCCCCGTCGCCGTCAAGGCGCTGCGCGAGGGGATCGTCATGGGCGGCCGGCTGGTCAAGGACATCGCCACCGCGCGCATGGTCGAGCCCTTCTGCGTCGCGCGCGTGCTCGACGCGTCGACCAGCGGCAGGGCGTACATCGTGGCCGAGTACGTGGACGGGCCCTCGCTCCAGCAGGCCGGCCGGCACGCCGGCGTGGAGCTGCAGCGACTCGCCGTGGCGACCGCGACCGCGCTGGACGCGATCCACCAGGCGGGCGTGCTCCACGGGGACTTCAAGCCGGCCAACGTGCTGCTCGGGCCCGAAGGGCCGCAGGTGGTGGACTTCGGCATCGCGGCGGCACTCGGGTCGGGCATGAAGGCGACGAGCACCATCGTGGGCACGCCCGCGTACATGGCCCCCGAGCAGCTCGCGGGCCAGCCGGTGGGCGCGCCCGCGGACGTGTTCGCGTGGGGGTCGGTGATCGTGTTCGCGGCCACGGGGGTGCCGCCGTTCGGGGACGACTCGCTGCCCGTGGTGATCAACCGCATCGTGAACGACGAGCCGCAGCTCGGCGAGCTGCCGCGGCCGCTGCGCGAGGTCGTGCCGGCGTGCCTGGCCAAGGATCCGGCGGCCCGTCCCTCGATGCGCGACGTCCTGCTCCACCTGACCGCGCCCCAGCGCAAGGGCACGCCCCCCGCACAGAGCACCCCTTCCGCCGAAGCCGCACCCCCCGCGCGGGGCCCCGCCTCCCACCAGGGCGCCGCCTCCCCTCGCGGCGCCGGCTCCACGTCCTCCGGCTCCGGGCAGGGCACGCGCTCTCCGGAGACGGAGGAGTCGCAGCAGGCGCCCGCGTACGACGCGCCGTACCAGACGCCGGAGCATCAGACCGCCGGCCAACCGGCCAGGAACGACACCCCCGACTGGCTCTGGGAGCAGACACCGGAGCCGGCTTCCACCGAGCCCGCGGCGGGGCCCGACGGCGAACAGCCCGCGCACCACGCTCCCGGAGCCCTCCCGGACACGCCCGGTCAGGGAGCCTGGCCCGATACGCCCGGCCAGCCTGGGTTCGAGACACCCGGCCAGCCTGGGTTCGAGACACCCGGCCAGTCCGGGCGCGACATGCCCGGCCGGCCTGCGTACGATACGCCTGATCGGCTCCGGCCGGAGCCGGGCGACTCCGCGGCCTGGCAGCAGACCGCCGACCAGACTCTCGATCAGGAAGCGTCCCCGCCGCTCGGCGGCACCGCCGGTGAGCCGCCGCCCCTCGGCAGGATCGTCGGCGAGCCCCTGCCGAGGCGCAGGACCAGGCCGCCGCAGCAGGGCGCGGCTCCCGGTGATCCCGCCTTCCACCAGGGCCCCGGGCAGGCCGCGTACCCGTCGCCTGATCACCGGCCGGGCGGTGGCCCGCACGGGCCGGGCCGCGAGGTCCAGGACCCGCAGGGAGACCCGGGACAGGAAGGCCCTGCGCACGGAAGTCCCGCGCAAGGAGGTCCGGCGCAGGATGGCTCGCCGCTCCAGGCGCTGTTCGATCTGTCGTCGCCGGTCGAGTCCACGCCCGGGCACGGCACGCAGCAGGCGTTCGGGCAGGGCGCGCCGCACGGCTCCCCGGCCGGGTTCGGAGCACAGTCCGGGCACGGGACCTACGAAGCACCGTCCGGGCACGGGACCTACGAGCCACAGACCGGACACGGGACGCAGGACGAGGGGCAGGACCGGTACGGCGGGCAGGTGCCCGAGGTGCCGACGTGGTCGGAGCCGCCCGCGCCGTTCGCCGCGAAGCAGGGGCTCGAGCCGGCGCCGTTCGAGTCTCAGCCGCATGCCTCCGTGCCTCCTCACGCGCCCGAGTCGACGCACGCGGTGCCGACGCCGCAGTCCTCGGCGCTCGTCGACGCCCTGGTGGCCGGCGAGAGGGCATCCGCGGCTCCCCCGCCGCGGAAACGACGCCGGGCGAAGAAGGCGGTGATCGCCTGCGTCTCCGGTGTGTGCGCGCTCGCCCTCGGCGGCGCCATCGTCTGGCTCACCCCCACCACGCCCACCCCCAAGACCACGAGACTCGCCGTCGTCAGCGACGCGCCGACGGCCTCTCCGTCCGCCACCAAGGCCGAGCGGCCAAGGCGCGGCCGTACCACCACCTCCCAGCGCGACGACTCGACCGGCACCGGCCGCGCCACGAAAGGCCGGCTGAGGCTGGTCTACGTACGGGCCGGAGGCACCAGGACCGGCGACTGCTGGGCCGGCGGCGAGGCGACGCTGCAGGCGCTGGTCGAGCGGACCGGCGAGGCGGTGAACTTCGCCTACACCTGGTACGTCGACGGGTCCGCCATCGGCCGCGCGACGGCGGGGATCTCGCGGAACGGCCGGCGCTATCTGGCCGCGCCGCGCAACCTCACGAGTGCGGGGGGCGTCCACAAGGTCACGTTGCGGATCACTTCTCCCCTCACCACCCAGCGGACCGTCTCCGTCACCATGTGCCCGCAGTAGCCCTATGGACGCCTCCTCAGCTGGTCGATGAGGTCGAGGGCGGCGTCGGCGATCACGGTGCCCGGCGGGAAGATCGCGGCGGCGCCGGCGGCCCGCAGCGCGTCGTGGTCGTCCGGCGGGATGACGCCGCCGACCACGATCATGGTCTCGCCGGCGTCGTGGTCGGCCAGCGCCTTGCGCAGCGCGGGCACGAGCGTGAGGTGGCCGGCGGCCAGCGACGACACGCCCACGATGTGCACGTCGGCCTCGACCGCCTGCCTGGCGACCTCTTCCGGGGTCTGGAACAGCGGGCCGACGTCGACGTCGAAGCCCAGGTCGGCGAAGGCCGTGGCGATGACCTTCTGGCCGCGGTCGTGACCGTCCTGGCCCATCTTGGCGACCAGGATGCGCGGGCGGCGCCCTTCGGCGCGCTCGAAGTCGGCGCAGGCCTGGCGGACGCGTTCGACGGCGGCGGAGGGGCCTGACTCGTCGCGGTACACCCCTGAGATGGTACGGACCTGCTCGGCGTGCCTGCCGAAGACCCGCTCCAGCGCGTCGGAGATCTCGCCCACCGTGGCCTTGGCGCGGGCGGCGTCGACGGCCAGCTTGAGCAGGTTGTGCTCCAAGCCGGGCGCCGGGTTGTCGGCGGCCTTGGTGAGCGCGTTGAGCGCGTGCTGGACGTCGGGCTCGTGGCGCTCGGCACGGAGCCTGGCGAGCTTGTCGAGCTGCTGGGCGCGTACGGCACTGTTGTCGACCTTGAGCACCTCGATGTCCTCGTCACCGGTCGCGCGGTACGTGTTCACGCCGATGACGGGCTGGCGGCCCGAGTCGATGCGGGCCTGGGTGCGGGCGGCGGCCTCCTCTATGCGCAGCTTGGGCAGGCCCGCCTCGATGGCCCTGGCCATGCCGCCGGCGGCCTCGACCTCCTGGATGTGCTCCCATGCGCGTTCCGCGAGGTCGTGGGTGAGGCGTTCGACGTAGTAGGAGCCGCCCCAGGGGTCGATCACCTGCGTGGTGCCCGACTCCTGCTGGAGGAGGAGCTGGGTGTTGCGGGCGATGCGGGCGGAGAAGTCGGTGGGCAGGGCGAGTGCCTCGTCCAGGGCGTTGGTGTGCAGCGACTGGGTGTGGCCCTGGGTGGCGGCCATGGCCTCGACGCAGGTGCGGGCGACGTTGTTGAACACGTCCTGCGCGGTCAGGGACCAGCCGGAGGTCTGGCTGTGCGTACGGAGGCTCAGCGATTTCGGATTTTTCGCGTTGAATCCGGAAACGAGCTTGGCCCACAACAACCGGGCGGCCCTCAGCTTGGCGACCTCCATGAAGAAGTTCATGCCGATGCACCAGAAGAAGGACAACCGCGGCGCGAACCGGTCGATGTCCATGCCCGCGGCGACCCCGGCCCGCAGGTATTCGACGCCGTCGGCCAGCGTGTAGGCCAGCTCCAGGTCACACGTGGCGCCAGCCTCCTGGATATGGTAGCCGGAAATGCTGATCGAATTGAATCTCGGCATCTTCTCGCTGGTATACGCGAAAATATCCGAAATAATCCGCATCGACGGCGTCGGGGGATATATGTAGGTGTTGCGGACCATGAATTCTTTGAGGATGTCGTTCTGGATCGTCCCCGCGAGCTGCTCCGGCGCGACACCCTGCTCCTCGGCCGCCACGATGTACAGCGCGAGAACGGGCAGCACGGCGCCGTTCATGGTCATGGACACGGACATGCGGTCGAGCGGGATCCCGTCGAACAGCTGCCGCATGTCGTAGATGGAGTCGATCGCCACGCCCGCCATGCCCACGTCCCCGGCGACGCGGGGGTGGTCGGAGTCGTAGCCGCGGTGCGTGGCCAGGTCGAACGCGACCGACAGGCCCTTCTGCCCGGCGGCGAGGTTACGCCGGTAGAAGGCGTTGGAGTCCTCGGCCGTGGAGAAGCCCGCGTACTGGCGGATCGTCCACGGCTGGTTGACGTACATCGTGGGGTACGGCCCGCGCAGGTAGGGGGCCGCGCCGGGATAGGTGCGCAGGAAGTCGAGACCGTCGAGGTCGCCGGCGGTGTAGAGCGGCTTGACCTCGATGCCCTCGGGCGTCTCCCACACCTCGCCCGCCGGCTCGGGGGCGTTCGTCCCCGGCTTGGGACCGCCGTTGAGGGGGATGCCGGAGAAGTCCGGGATCATCGGGTCACCTCCAGGTCGTCGAAGGTCGTGCGGAGCACGGCCAGCGCGTCGCAACCCGCGTGGAGGGTGGCGTCCACGCCGTCGTAGTCCCCCTTCCCCGCCAGCCACACCTTCTTCGCCCCCGCCTCGCGCAGGGCGGTGGCGACGGCCGCGGCGTGCTGGGCGTACAGCTTGTCGCTCGAGCACAGGCAGGCGACCGCCGTGCCGCTGACGGCGAAGGCGGTGGCGATCTGCTCGGGATCAGTGCCCGGGCCCGCAGTCTCGGTCTCCAGCCCGCCCGCCTGGAACAGGTTCGCCGCGAACGCGGCCCTGGCGGTGTGGGCGGCCACGGGGCCGATGGTGGCGAGGAACACCTTGGGGCGCTCGGCCTGAGCGTCGGCCAGATCGCGCAACTCCTCGAACGGCTCGGCGTAGCGCACCCGCGGCAGCCCCGCGCTCCCGCCGGCCTCCGCCGGCTCCGGAGAGCGGCCTGCCCGCGACGCGCCTGGAGGGCCTGACCCTTCCGGCGGCGCGTCCCTCCGGACGTCGTCAGGTGTCGCCCGCGAGGGTGTGCCGGAGGCCGGGGCAGGGCGGAGGGGTTTCTCGTGGAGGTCGGGGTATTCGCTCACGCCCGTGATCGGGTGGCGCCGGTGGGCGATGTCGTCGGCGCGGCGGGCACGGGTGGCGGCGATCCGGCCGGACACCAGCCCGGCCCCAGCCTCGATCCCCCCGGAGGCCTCGATCTCCTGGAACCAGCCCCACGCCCGCTCGGCCAGGTCGGCGGTGCGGCGTTCGACGTACCAGGAGCCGCCGGCGGGGTCGATCACCCGCCCCGCACCCGCCTCCTCCAGCAGCAGCGCCTGCGTGTTGCGGGCGATGCGGCGGGAGAAGGCGTCCGGCGGACGGATGCGGGCGTCGAACGGGCGCACCGTGACCGCCTCGGCTCCGCCCACGCCGGCGGCGAAGCAGGCGAGCGTGGTGCGCAGCATGTTGACCCAGGGGTCGCGGGCGGTCATCATGGCCGCGCTCGTCACGGCGTGCTGCGCCTGGCCCCCGTGCTCGGGGGCGCCGCAGACCTCGGCGACCCTGGCCCAGAGGCGGCGCGCCGCGCGCAGCTTGGCGATGGTGGCGAACTGGTCGGCGGTGGCGGCGTACCGGAACTCGATCTGCCCCAGCGCCTGCTCGACGGAGAGCCCGCCGCCGGTGAGCGCCCGCAACTCCGCGACGCCCCGCGCCATCGAGCAGCCGAGTTCCTCGGCGTCGCTCGCGCCGGCGTCGTGGTAGGGGGTCGCGTCGACGACGACGGCCCGCAACCCGGGGAACCCGGCGACGCAGCGGCGCGCCAGCTCGGCCCCGAGCGCGCCGGAGGCCCCCAGGTTGCCGCTCAGCGTGGTGCCGCGGGCGGCGGCCAGGCCGAGCAGCGCCTCGGCGGCCTCCGCGGCGAGCTCGCCGGCCTCCAGGACGACGGGCGCCAGGTCGAGGTAGACGTTCTTCAGCACCGTGCCGAGCTCGCCCACCGGGATGGCGCCCGGCCCGACGACCAGCCACAACGAGGTGACACCGCTCTCCAGGTCGGCCAGCACGGCCTCGGGGTCGGCCACGGTGTGCCGCTGCCGCACGTCCCACCCGGGCACGGCCCTGGCCCCGCGGACGTAAGGGGCCGCGCCTGGCAGCCCCGGATCCTCAGGCAGGTCGCCGGCGTCGTAGAGCGGCGCGACCGTCACCCCGTCGTAGGTCAGGGTCGACAGCGCCTCCTCGGGAGAGTCCGCCTCGACCCCGGATTTGCGCAGGACCGCCACCGCCAGCGCCCGCCAGTCGTCGCGCGACACGGGCGCGAACCCCGCTGCCAGTTCCATGTTCGGATAGTAGGCGGAAGGCCGCGAACCCAGGAACCCAGGGTCCACCCCTACGCGAGATCAGCTGGTCGGGGCCTCCCACGCCAGCCGCCAGGTGATCGGGCCCACGATCCCGTCGTCGTCGATCTCCTGCACGCGCTGGAACCTGCGGCACACGTCGCGCGACTCGGGACCGTACGCGCCGTCCACGTCGAGGTCCCAGCCGCGCTTGCGCATCTGCGCCTGCCACGTCCGCACGTCCTCGCCGCGCGTCACCGGAGGGTATCTCAGCAGCCGCCCGGGGAACGGCGGCGTCGAGGGCGCGGGCGTGCCGGGACGCGGGGCGCCACGCCTGACCCAGGCGTACAGCGGGTCGCCGGGGCAGTCGGTGGCGTAGCCGTCGCGGTGCCCCTTGACCTCCTTGCCCGCGCGCCCGCGTGCGCGCAGGTGCTCGACCGCGTCGACGATCGCGTGCAGGACGCCGTCGGGCGGCTGCACGAGCCCCGCGTTGCCCACCAGCCCGAGCACGGCGTAGTGGCCGGAGTTGAGCCCGGGGCCGTTGGCGGCGGGCAGATGATGCGCCCCGCGCCCCTCGAACACCCTGCGGTGCGGGCAGGCGATCATGGTGTTGCCGGTGAAGTAGACGGTCCCGTCCCTGCGCGCCAGCCAGCTCTGGTTCTCGGTCCTGGGACACCAGATCGGGCCGTGGTACGTCTCCCTGCTGATGGTGAAGCCGCCGTCGCCGCGCTCTTCGGCCGGTCGCGGCACGACGTGCCGCCGTCCGTCGACGGAGACCATCCACCCGTCCGTCTCCGTGTCACCGGCCGGCGGCACGCGGCGCAGCGACGCTCCCGAGCCGGACAGCAGCAGGGCGACCATGAAGGACTCGGCCGCAGCCCGGTCCTCCAGCACGAGCCCCGCGGGCCCGGCCTCACCCGCCGCCAGGGAGGTCTCCACGAACAGGGCGAGCTGCGCCCTCGACAGGGAGAGCACGAAGTCGAGCGCGGGCACCCTGCCGGGCGCCACCTCGAGCAACCGCCGCCCCGCCCCGGCCGGGAGACGGAACGCGACGCGATCGCCCGTGACCGTCTCCCGCCATCGGGGACCGCCGCTCCCCTGCCGGCGGAGCCGATCGGCGGGAGGGCCGAAGACCCCGTGGAGCGCGGCGCGGATGCGTACGAGATGCGCCTCGTCCTCCGGCGACCGGTGGATCGCGACGCCGCCCCCAGCCCGGGCGCCCCCGGCGGCCCCCGCCGTCCAGAACCACGCGGCCAGCTCCACGAAGGCGTCCGACCATTTCGGCTCGGCCGGCAGGCCGGCGCAGGGAGCCGCGATCGTGATGCGGTCGTCACGGCCGATGGTCTCGGTGGTCGCCCACGTGCGCTCACGAAGGGTGACCGCCCGGCCCGCCCTCCCGGCGGGAAGCCACGTCGTGCCGGGCTCCCTCCACCGTACGGGGCCGGGGCCGCGGCGACGGCGCTCCACCGGCCAGCGGTGATGGGGCGTGGTCAGCGAGGAGTGGCCGGCGCCCTCCATCCGGATCATCTCCCGCTCCCGCGCGGGGAACACGCACACCTCCAGCACGGGCTGCCACTCCGACATGCCCGTTCCTTGGTCGAGCGTGAGCGCGATGTCGCCGGGGCGCAGCTCACGGTGGGACCTCCACCCCTGCCGGGTGAGGATCTCGGTCTTCTCGTCGACGCAGTAGCCGATGTCGATCCAGCCGTTGCCGTCCATGTGGTGGCCCTGGATGGAACGTACCAAGGCCGTGCAGGCGTCGTGGTCGGAGACGATGCCGGGGTCGACCCTGCCGCCCGTGTAGTGGACCTTCACACCTTTGGCGGAGTCGAGCTGCGTGTAGTCGCCGCGTGGCGGGCGAGCGTTCCAGTCGCGCCTTGATACCAGGTCGATGGCCACAGGTGAGCTCCGGGGGTCGCTGTCGGTGACGACCGAGCGTAACGCGGGTGGCGCGGACCGGTCCTGGAGATGGGGGATTTGGTCAGGGGCGGATCACCCGCTGGTCCGTCACGATCGCGGTGATGAGGTCGTGCGGCGTCACGTCGAACGCCGGGTTGACCGCGCGCGTGCCCTCCGGAGCCACGCGCACCCCTCTGATGGCCACGATCTCGTCCTCGCCTCGGTCCTCGATCGCGATCTGCTCGCCGGACGGGGTGTTCTGGTCGATCGTCGACTCGGGCGCGACCACCACGAACGGCACCCCGGCGCGTTCGGCGCCGAGCGCGAGCGCGTACGAGCCGATCTTGTTGGCGGTGTCGCCGTTGGCGGCGATGCGGTCGGCGCCGACGAGCACGGCGTCCACCTCGCCCTTGGCCAGCAGGTAGGGGCCCGCGGAGTCGGCGATGAGCCGGTGCGGCGCGCCCATCCTGGCCAGCTCCCACGTGGTGAGCCGGGCGCCCTGCAGCAGCGGGCGGGTCTCCAGCGCCAGCACCTCGGTCAGCCGCCCGCGCTCGTGCAGCGTCTGGACGACGCCGAGCGCCGTGCCGCGTTCGACGGCGGCGAGCCCGCCGGTGTTGCAGACGGTCATGATCCGCAGCCGGTCGCCGTCGAGGAGGTCGGCGCCGCGCTCCCCCATGGACCTGCAGGCGGCGATGTCGGCGTCGCGGACGCGCAGCGCGGCGGCGAGCACCGCGTCGTGGCCCTCCGGCAGGTGGGCGGCGACCTGGTCGACACCCCAGGCGAGGTTGACCGCGGTCGGCCTGGCGGCGCGGAGCCCGGCGATCCGGCCCGGGTCGCCGCCGGCCAGCACGACGCCCAGCGCCCCGGCCACGCCGAGCGCGGGGGCGCCGCGCACGGCCAGCCGCCGGATGGCGTCGACGAGGTCGTCCACGGTGTGGATGCGCACCATCACGCACTTGTCGGGCAGCAGCGTCTGGTCCACGAGCTCGACCGCGCCGTCGACCCAGTCAATGGTCCTCACGGGGCACACGGTAACCCACCGCGGCGCGGGGTCAGCGTTCGGCGAGCACGATCACCGAGTCCGCCTCCTCCAGGACGATGGGCTCGGACTTGTCCGGGTTGAGGACGATGCCGTAGTGCGGCGGATCGTTCCTCGCCGTGTTCTTGCGGTAGCCGATGGCCGTCTCGCCCCTGCGCCTGGCGGACTCCACGACCGTGGAGAACGACACCTTCACGCCCGTCCCCACGTAGGAGGCGGCGGGGCGCGGGTAGATCTCCGATCCGCGCGAGTCGAACAGGTAGCCGAACACGTCGGCCAGGTGCCGGTTCTCGGCGAGCTGGGCGAGGAGCAGGCCGATGACGGTGTCGCTGATGACGATGTCGTCGGCTTCGGTGACCTCGGCCAGGGAGCGGTTGTTCTCGTCGTGCATCTCGCTGACGATCGAGTAGTGCTCGCCGAGCGCGCGCTGCATGTCGCGGAGCTGGAGCAGCGTCATGAGCGTGCGCGTGTCGGAGTGGTGCGGCTCGAAACGGTCGTCGCTGAGCACGATGACGTGCTGGAAGAGGCCGACGCCGAGCGATTCGAGGGCGAAGCGGTCGGTGGTGTCGCAGTCCTTGACGTTGACGGTGAGGTTGGCCAGACCGGCCAGGCCGGTGCCGGCCTTGGGGTGGTCGGCGGCGATCTCCAGGACGGCGCCGGGGGCGACGTAGCCGTCGAGGTAGCGGACGATCTGCTCGGCCCTGCCGTTCCAGTTGAGCAGCAGCATGCGCTCCGGCTCGGCGGGCGTGCGCTCCGTCCCGACGATGGCGCCCTCCTCGATGTACGGCATGCCGGCCGCCAGGCGGACGTGGGAGTCGTCGTGGGCGATGACGATGACCTGGTCGTCGGCGTCGATGACGGTGTCGCCCGGCGGGTTCAGCACGACGCCGGACGGCCGGCGCAGCCCGATCACGGAGGCGGTCTGGTACGCGTGCAGCGCCTCGCCGTACGTGACACCGACGAGCTTCTTCGGGGTGCGCAGGTAGATCTCGCCGCCGTCGAAGTTGAGCAGGTCCATGCACACCACGGACATCCCGGACTGGCGCGAGGACTGCACGATGAGCCGGGACGCGGTGTCGTCGGAGTCGACCAGGAGCACCTCCTGGCCGCCGGCCAGGCGGGCGGCGGCGATGTTGCGGCTGGAGGTCAGCGCCGCGACGGCCGGCGGGTGCACGCCCTCGCGCTTGGCCAGCGCGAGCAGGATCTTGATGACGTGGGCGTCGGGATCCTCGCGCTCGGGAGAGAGCACGACGACCGAGCGGGCCGCCGCCAGGTTCATCAGGTCGAGGTCGTGCGGCTCGGTGGGCCGCCCGGTGCGGCAGACGACGCGAGTCCTGCCCAGGTCGCCGGCCTGCTCGCGGATCTGGTCTTCCATCTCCAGTTTGTCACGTTCCGCCAGGATGGCGATCACTGAGCTGCGCTGGCTCGCCTGCGCCTTGGACAGCTCGGCCACGATCGTGAAGATCTGGTCGGACCAGCCGAGCACCACCGTGTGGCCGGACTCGACGATCCGCGAGCGGCCCTTGCGCAGGCGGTCGACCTTCTGCTTCAACCCGTTGGAGAGCAGGCCGACGAGCATGCTGACGATGAAGATGCCGCCGAGCGAGCCGGCGAACATCACCGTCATGTACGCCGTCGAACCCTCGTCGCTGGAGATCTTGCCGGGGCTGAGCGCGTGCATGAGCGCGATCCACAGCACGTGTCCGGGCCCGGTCACACCCTTCGGCTCGTTGGGCGCGAGCCAGAGCGTCAGCACCGTGACCACGACGAGGAGCGCGACCGACACCATGGCCAGCCAGCCGATCAGCGAAGCCGTCCCCCTGGACATGGTGTTGTCGAACCAGTACCGCGCCCTTTCGCGGAACGTGATCTTCGGCACTTCCCCTGATACCTCCGCGTAAGGAGTGAAATAACGCAACGATCTAAAATACCGTTGGATCTTGATATCCGCATGGCGATGGGATCTTTGTCGCGTGCGTGACGACGGTAACGTATCGCCCATGGTGACCCCCCTGACACCAGACGACCCGGCGTCACTGGGCGATTACCGCCTGGACGGCAGGCTCGGCGAGGGCGGGCAGGGAGTGGTCTACCTCGCCCGCTCCCCCTCCGGCGAACAGGTCGCGGTCAAGCTGCTCGGCACCGGCGACAGCGAGACCAGGGCCAGGCTCGCGCGGGAGCTCGACGCGCTGGCGGGCATCGCCTCCTTCTGCACGGCCCGGGTGCTCGATGTCTCCACCGGCGGGCCACGGCCGTACGTGGTGAGCGAATACGTGGAAGGCCCCTCGCTGTCCGACCGGGTGCGCGAGCGCGGCCCGCTGCGCGGCGGCGATCTGGAGCGCCTGGTGGTGGGCACGGCCACGGCGCTGGCCGCCATCCACGCGGCCGGGATCGTGCACCGCGACTTCAAGCCGTCCAACGTTCTGCTCGGCCCCGACGGGCCCAGGGTGGTCGACTTCGGCATCGCCAGGGCGGAGGGGGCGGCGACCATGACCTCCGGCCTGATCGGCACGCCCGCCTACCTGGCGCCCGAGCAGATCAACGGCACTCCCGCGGCTCCGGCCTCCGACGTCTTCGCGTGGGCCGCCTCCATGCTGTACGCGGCCACGGGCACGAGCCCGTTCGGGGCCGGCACCGTCCCCGCCGTGCTGCACCGGGTGCTGCACACCGAGCCGGACCTGTCGCCGCTGCCGCCGCGCCTGCGCGGGCTGATCGCGTCCTGCCTGTCG
Organism: Nonomuraea sp. B1E8; assembly: GCF_039871515.1. NCBI lineage: Bacteria > Bacillati > Actinomycetota > Actinomycetes > Streptosporangiales > Streptosporangiaceae > Nonomuraea > Nonomuraea sp. B1E8. Next base: position 68,043 of record NZ_JBDPLS010000009.1, read on the forward strand.
AAGGACCCCGCGCACCGTCCGTCGGCGCAGCAGCTCATGGTGTCCCTGGTCAACCCCGGCCGCCCGGCCGGACCGCTCGCGGGCCCGGGATCGCCTTCCACCGGCCCGTCACCGCACACCGGCCCCGCGAACCCCGCTGCGCCTTCCACCGGCCCGTCACCGCATGCCGGCCGCACCGGCCCCACGGGGCCGCCCGGCAGCGGGGGGGTCACGCGTGAGGCGCGGCGCCGCCGCACACGTGGCCTGCTGATCGGCGCGACGGCGGTCGTGGTCGCCGCCGCCGCGGCCACCACCACGGTCCTGCTCGTACGCCCTCCGCTCGCGGGGGGCGACGGCTCGCCCACGGCCACCCCTCCAACGTCGTCGCCGGGCGGCCCGTCGGACAGCCCGTCGGACAGCCCGTCGCCCGCCGGATCCAGCACCGCGTCCGCCGGCGCGACACCCACCGGGTCCGAGCCGTCGCCCCGTGCGGGCCTGCGGATCCCGGCCCGCTTCGAGGGCGTCTGGACGGGCCGTACGACCAGCACCAACCCGATGGACCCCGACGACAACGAGAACACGGTGGAGCTGGAGGAGGGCGAGTCCACGGCCAAGTGGCGGGAACGCGACGGCGACGACGACTGCAGCGGCACCATCACCCTGACCAAGGTGGAGGAGACCCGGCTGACCTTCGCCCTGGGCCAGAACGAGGGCGGTTGCGTCCCCGGCACCATCGTGCTGGCGTTGGAGGGCGGCTCGCTCACCTATACCTGGCGCGACGTCCCCGGCCTCGATCTCATCTCCCAGACGGGTACCCTCAACAAGGAATGACCACTTCTCCTCCCCGAAACCCTTCGACATCCGACGACCCTGCGGAGATCATTACCGATATGTCAGTGATCAGGGAGGTGCCGTTCCCCAGCCCCGACGCGGCAGGGCTGCCGATGAACATCTGCGTCGACGACGCCGACTCCGCCATCGACCTCATCGACGCCCTGGCGCTGTCGCCGTTCGCGACGGGCGCGCAGCCCTGGTCCCGGCTGGCCAACCTGGAGCGCGTACGCCCTGAGGCCACGCTCAGCCCCGCCGAAGGCCGCGTGCTGCGCACGGCGCGGGTCGAGGACGGCCCGGAGTCGCGGCTCATCGGCGGCGACGGCTGGACCCTGCGCGTCGTGCGCCACCGCGACCGCACCGCCACGGTCAGCGTGACGGCGGTGAGCGAGGAACTGGCCAAGTCGGTGCTCCACGAGACGATCGACGGCGCCGAAGAGGCCATGCCGGACGTCGACCACGTCGAGATGGGCTTCTGGTGGCGCGGCACGCACGGCGGCACCCGCTCGGAGCGGCCGATCACGGCGCAGCCGTGGCACGAGATCAGCGCCAACTACTCCGGCAAGGTGCGCGCGTCCCTCGGCAAGCTGATGTCCGTCACGCCCTCCGACGTGAACGGCCGGCTCATCCTCCTGCACGGCCAGCCGGGCACCGGCAAGACCACGCTGCTGCGCACGCTGGCCAGGCAGTGGCACGACTGGTGCCAGGTCGACTGCGTGCTCGACCCCGAGCGGCTGTTCAACGAGCCGGGCTACCTGATGGAGGTGGCGGTCGGCTACGACACCGACGATGACGCCCAGCGCTGGCGGCTGCTCGTCCTGGAAGACTGCGACGAGCTGATCAGCGCCGGCGCCAAGGCCCAGGCGGGTCAGGGTCTGTCGCGCCTGCTCAACCTGACGGACGGCCTGCTCGGCCAGGGCCGCGACGTGCTGGTGGCGATCACCACGAACGAAGACCTCGCCCGCCTCCACCCTGCCGTCGTACGCCCGGGCCGCTGCCTGGCGCAGCTCGAGGTGGGGCCGCTGAGCAGGGACGAAGCGATCGCGTGGCTCGGCACGCCGCAGGGCGTGGGCCCGTCGGGGGCGACGCTCGCGGAGCTGTACGCGCTCCGCGCCGGCCGCGAGCTCCCCCACTCCTCCGGCAACGACTCCACGGGCCTCTACCTCTGACCGCCGGGCCCGCGCACCCGCTCAGGACAGGCAGGTGCGCGGCGTCCCCGGCCCCGGCACGGTTCCGCCCGTCGTGGAGGGCCGGGCGGGTACGTAAACCATCCGATGTGCGACATGGAGTGCGAAACCACAATATGGGTGGTGCTCACCGTCGACCCGCCCCCCGTGGCCTTCACCCGCTTCACGATGCCCGACACGATGCCCGCCGCAGGGCCCGGCACGATGCCCGACGCAGGGCCCGGCACAGGGCCCGGCACGGGGCCCGACGTAGGGCCCGGCAGGGGAGCCGACGCGGGGCCGCGCATCTGGATCGGTGAGGAGCACCCGATCGGTTTCGCCGCCACGCAGCTCGTGCCCTCGTGGACCGCTCGCACCCCGCCGGGCACGTGGATCGAGATCGCGCTGCGCGCCACGACGGAGTCCGGCGCCCGCACCAAGTGGTACGTCATGGGCCGCTGGTCCGAGCACGGCGATCCGCGCACCTCGGTGCCCGGCCAGGGCGACGGGGACGGCGACGTGGCGGTGGACACGTTCGTCGCCAGGCGTCCCGTCGTGTCCTGCCAGCTGCGCGTCACCCGGCACGGCGAGGGCGCCCGCGTCACCGGCCTGGGCGTGATGGCCTCGGCCCTGCCCCAGCACCCGCTCCCCCCGGCCACCGCCGCCGGGCCGGGCACTGACACCGGCGCGGTGGACGCCGCCGGGCCGGGCACTGACACCGGCGCGGTGGACGCCGCCGGGCCGGGCGCGGACACCGGGCCGGGCGAGCCGGGGACCGGCGGCGGGGCAGGGGCCGTCGAACTGGCGGTGCCCCGGCACTCGCAGTACGCGCACGCCGGGCACCACCCGCGCTGGGACGGCGGCGGCGCCAACTGGTGCAGCCCCGCCTCGGTGGCCATGGTGCTCGGCTTCTGGGGCCGCGGCCCCGGCCCCGGCGAGCTGGCCTGGGTCGGGGCGGACGACCCCGCGCCGACGGTGGACCACGCGGCCATGGGCGTGTACGACGAGAGCTACCAGGGCACCGGCAACTGGCCGTTCAACGTCGCGTACGCGGGCCGGTACGGGCTGGCCGGCTTCGTGACGCGGCTGCGGTCGGCGGCGGAGCTGGAGCGGTTCGTACGGGCCGGGATCCCCGTGATCACGTCCCAGTCGTTCAAGGCGCACGAGCTGCCCGGCTCCGGCTACTCCACGAACGGGCACATCATGGTCGTGACGGGTTTCACCGCCGGGGGCGACGTCGTCGTGAACGACCCTGCCGCGCCGGCCGAGGCCGAGGTCCGCCGGGTCTATCCGCGGGCCGCGTTCGAGCGCGTGTGGCTCAGGAGCCCAGGCAGCGGCGGCGGTAGCGGCGGCATCGTGTACATCCTCCACCCACCCGAGCATCCCCTTCCTCCCTGCATGAATGGTAATTGGTGAATAAATGAGTATTCGTCCGATCGATGTGGCCCGTACCGACGGCGGCCCTCAGTGGGTGGAGGCGGTGGCCACGCCCTCAGGCACCGAGGTCTGGTGGGACGAGCCCCGCCCGCACGAGGGCGGCCGGCGCTGCGTGGTGCGCCGCCTGCCGGACGGCTCCCGCGTGGACGTCCTGCCGCCCGGCTGGAACGCGCGCAACCGGGTGGTCGAGTACGGAGGCCGCTCCTGGCGCCCGCTGCCCGGCGGCGGGCTCGTCTTCACCAACTGGGCCGACCAGCGCCTCTACCGCCTCGACCCGGGTGGGGACCCGGTGGCGATCACTCCCGTGGGTACGTACCGCTACGCGGACCTGTACCTGCCCCCGGGACGTGAGGAGGTGTGGGCGGTCAGGGAGACGGACAACGTGCGGGACCTGGTGGCGGTGCCGCTGGACGGCGGCCGGACCAGCGTCATCGTCAAAGCCCACCATTTCCTGATGAATCCTCGGATTTCACCCAACGGCCGCCAGGTCGCATGGATCGGCTGGGACCACCCCAACATGCCCTGGGACGGCACCGAGCTCTGCGTGGCCGACCTGCGCGCGGACGGCACGGCCGGCCCTCACCGGGTGGTGGCGGGCGGCCCGCGCGAGTCGGTCGCCCAGGCCGAGTGGCGCGACGACACCGCCCTGTACGCGGTCACCGACCCCACCGGCTGGTGGAACGTGCACCTCGTGCCCGCAGGCGGCGGGCCTGGCCGCAACCTCACGCCGATGGAGCTGGAATTCGGCGGCGCGGCGTGGAAGCCGGGCATGACCTACCTGGCGCTCGCGGAGGACGGTGACCTGGTCGTCGTGTACGGCACCGCCGACCGCCGCCGCCTGGGCGTGCTGGACCCGGAGACGGGCGACCTGCGCGAGATCGGCGGCGCGGCCACCCACTGGTCCTCGACCGTGTCGGTGGCGGGCGGCCAGGTCGCGGCGGTGCGCGCGACGCCGTACACGCCGCTGGAGGTGGCGCTGGTCGGCCTCGACGGCGCGTACGAGATCGTGTCGGCGCCCAAGCCGCTGCCCGACGGGGACCTGCTGCCCACGCCGGAGGCGAAGACGATCGAGGGCGTGCACGCGCACCTCTACCCGCCGTCGGGGGCCACCGGCCCGAGCCCGTACGTGATCTTCGTGCACGGGGGCCCGACCGGGCACCTGCCGATCGTGCTCGACCTGGAGATCGCCTACTTCACCAGCAGGGGCATCGGCGTGGCCGTGGTGAACTACGGCGGCTCGACCGGCTACGGCAGGGCCTACCGGGAGCGGCTGCGCCACCAGTGGGGCGTGGTCGACGTGCAGGACTGCGCCAAGGTGGCCCGCGGCCTGGTGGAGCTGGGCCGGGCCGACGCGTCGCGGATCGCCGTGCGCGGCGGCAGCGCCGGGGGCTGGACCACGGTGGCGGCGCTCGTCCACAGCGACGTGTTCGCGGGCGGGGTCGCGCACTACGCGATCACCGATCCGGAGAGCTGGGCCGCGGAGACGCACGACTTCGAGTCCCGCTACCTGGACGGCCTGGTGGGGCCGCTGCCCGAGACGCGGCAGCGCTACACCGAGCGTTCGCCGCTGCTGAACGCCGCCCGCGCGTCGGGCCCGTGCCTGATGTTGCACGGCCTGGAGGACGCGATCGTGGACGTCGGGCAGGCGGAGCGGTTCACCGCCGAGCTGGACCGGCACGGCAAGGCGTGGGCCCTGCTGACGTTCCCCGGCGAGCAGCACGGCTGGCGCAGGGAAGAGACCATTGTCGCGGTGCTGGAGGCCGAGCTGGCCTTCTACGGGCTGATCTTCGACCTGGAGACGCCCGAGGTGCCGCCGTTGACGCTTAAGGGGAGAGCATGAAGAACGTTGCCGAGATCTGCTCGGATCTGATCAGGTTCGACACCACCAACCCGGGCTCGGGCGAACGGCCCGCCGCCGAGTACGTCGCCACGCTGCTGGCCGACGCCGGGCTCGAACCCGTGGTGTTCGAGTCGGCGCCGAAGCGGACCACCGTCGTGGCCAGGATCGACGGCGACTCCCCCGACGCGCTGCTCATCCACGGCCACCTCGACGTCGTGCCCGCCGACCCGGCCGAGTGGCGGATGCACCCGTTCTCCGGGGAGATCGTGGACGACTGCGTGTACGGCCGGGGCGCGGTCGACATGAAGGGCTCGTGCGCGATGACCCTCGCGACCGTGCTCGACCTGGCCGCGCGGGGAGTGCGCCCGAAGCGCGATCTGGTGCTGGCCTTCCTCGCCGACGAGGAGGCGACGGGCGACTTCGGCTCGCGGCACGCCGTCACCGAGCACCGCGAGCTGTTCGACGGCGTCACGGAGGCGATCAGCGAGTCGGGCGGCTTCAGCGTGGCCTCCGGCGAGCACCGGGTCTACCCGATCGCGGTCGGCGAGCGCGGCACCGCCTGGATGCGGCTCACCGCGCGCGGCGTGGCCGGCCACGGCTCCAAGCCAGCCGTGGACAACCCCGTCGCGACGCTCGCGCACGCCCTGTCGCGGGTGGCCTCCCACCGGTGGCCGGTACGCCTGACGCCGCCGGTCGCGGCGCTCATCGAGCACCTGTCGGAGATCACCGGGCAGCGCATCGACCTCGACCGCCTGGACGAGGAGGCAGCCCGGCTGGGGCCGCTGGGCAGCCTGTTCAAGGGCCAGATCCGCAACTCCGCGAACCCGACGATGCTGGACGCCGGCTACAAGGTCAACGTGGTGCCCTCGACCGCCGGGGCGCACGTGGACGGGCGTTACCTGCCGGGCCTGCGCGAGGAGTTCCTGGAGACGATCGACGCGCTGCTCGGCCCGAAGATCACCCGCGAGTTCGTCAACCTGGAGGACGCGCCCGCCGCGCCGTACCCGTCGGCGTTCTTCGACGAGCTGGCGGGCTCGCTCGTGGCCGAGGACCCGCTCGCGCGGCCGGTGCCGTACGTGATGGCCGGCGGCACGGACGCGAAGTCGTTCGCGCGGATCGGCATCAAGGGGTACGGCTTCGCGCCGCTCATGCTCCGGCCCGACCTCGACTATTTCGGGATGTTCCACGGCAAGGACGAGCGGGTGCCGGTGGAGGGGCTGGAGTTCGGCACCCGGGTGCTCGCCCGCCTGATCGCCTGAGCCGCCGGCGCCGCCTCCCGAGCTCAGGCGGCGCCGTGCTCGCCGCACGGTCACGTCAGCCGAACTTGGTCTTGGGACGCTCCTGCAGCTCCCCGTCGAGGTAGATGTCGAGCTTCTCGTCGTAGAAGGCGATCAGCCCGGCGACCCGCTCGCTCTCGGGCAGCGGTGTCCGGTAGGACCAGGCGAGGTCCTCCTTGCCGTTGACCGACCAGTATTCGGCCGTGCCTTTGTACGGGCAGTGCGTGATCGTGGCGGTGGGTTCCAGCAGGTCGAGCCGGACGTCCGGTTTCGGAAGGTAGTAGCGGGCCGGCAGCCCCGTCTCGAAGAGGATGTGCGGGCTGCGGGAGTCGGCCACGGTCACCCCGTCCACCTCGACGCGCACGTGCCGCGAGCTCGGCAGGATGTCCACCCGGGTGTACGGGTCGCGCGGGTGGAAGAAGACCTCCTCGTCCTCCTCGAACCAGGCGTCCATGGCGTCCCACTCGAAGCGCACGTGGCCGCGGATCTCCTCCAGTGGAGAGTCCTGGTAGACCAGCGCCGCGCCGGGGGCCTCCTTGGCGCCCGCGGTGACCGTGTGCACCAGGCCGTCGCCCCTGCTCGGCGAGTGCTCGGCCGTGCCGGCCGGCTTGAGCGCCGACGCGTCGACGTCCGCCAGCGGGAAGTAGTAGGCCGGATAGTAGGGGACCTCCCACACCAGCAGGGCGGAGGCGGTGTCGGCCACCACCCGGCCGCCGAGGTAGGTCCGCACCCGTTTGGCCGTGCGCTCGACGCGTACCCGGCCGCGTTTCGTGGCATCCATGCTCGCGGCAACCGCCGCGGGCACCCCGCTATTCCGCGATCAGCCCAGTGATCAGCTCAGTGATCAGCCCAGTGATCAGCTCAGGCCGAACGCGGCCAGCGTGGCCCACGTCACCAGGGCACCCACCGCCGTGCCCGCCACCACCTGCGGCCAGGTGTGGTGCGTCAGGCGCACCCTGGCCCAGCACACCAGCGCCACCACGGCCGCGCCGGCGACCGCAGCCGGCCAGGAGGGCAGCACGTGCGCGAACACCACCACCGTGCCCGCGCAGACGGCGGCGTGGAAGGAGATCTTCCAGCGCAGCGTGATCGGCACGGTCACCGCCAGCGCGGCCAGCATCGCGGTCACGGTGGCGACGAGCAGCCTCGGCGCACCCATGAGGACCAGCAGCGCCAGCGCCACCAGCACCGCCGCCACCGCGGCCAGCAGCGGGCGCGTGCGACGGGCGCGGTCGACGATGTGGTGCGAGTCGAGCCGCCCCGAGCGCACGCCGACCGCGATCACCGCAGCCGGCACTCCCCCGCAGAACGCCGAGGCGACCAGGCCCCACGCCGCCCCGCTCCAGCCCTGCGCGAGCAGGCCCACGAGTGGCGGCATGACGATGACCAGCACCTGCGGTGCCAGCAGGTTGGTCACCTGTCTCGCCACGAGGTCACCCGTCATGACAGCCAAGATTACGCGATCATGGCGCGCGGCCCCGGCGACATGCCCGCCGGCCGGCCCGCGCGCCATGCCCGGCTGGGCGCCAGGGGCGGGGTCAGCCCTTTCCCGCCGCGTTCACGATGCGGGTGGTCGAGCGGCCGGGGATGGCGTCCATCTCCCAGCACTCCGCGCCCAGGATCGCCGCGGCGGCGGCCCGCGCGCCCGCGTGCGGGTCGCCCGCCGTGTGCGCGAGCGCGCCCGGCCGCATCGGGGCGAGCAGGTCGATGTAGTCCTCAGGCCCGTGCGCCTCGGGCGGCCCCGTCACGATGAACACCCCGGTCACGAAGCGGAGCGCGGCCAGCACCTCGGCGCGTTCCGCCGCCGGGTTGAGCGGCCTGCTGGGACCCTTCCACGCCCGCACCCGCGGATCGTCCTCGACGCCGACGACCAGCGGCAGCCCGCGCTCGGCCACCGCTCCCAGATAGCGCACATGGCCCACGTGCAGGATGTCGAAGACGCCGGTCACGACCGCCGCACCCGGCCGGTCGTACGGCCGCACCCAGACGGCATCCAGGCTGTTCACGCCACCTCCTCGCACGCTGCGCTCCCCCGTGGTCCGGACGACTCGTCGATCGCAGCGTACTCGGTCGCCGCCGGAGGCAGCGCAGGCGACCTTGGGAAAGCCCATTCCTACCTTTTCGCGATAATCTCCAGCACCCCTCTGGCGCGTCTCATAAAGTCACCGGATTTGGGGGAGGTCGCCGTGGCACCGCCGGACTCGCACCGCGTCGATGGGACCGAGGAGAGCGATCCGCCCGCCGGCCACGATCTCGTGGCCCGGCTGCCGGGAAGCCCCTCCCAGGTCTCCAGGGCCAGGAGCCTCGTGACGGACGCGCTCGGCCGCGATCATCCCCTCCACGACGACGTCGTGCTGCTGACCAGCGAGCTGGCCACGAACGCGGTGCTGCACAGCCGGTCCGGCGCCGGGGGGTCGTTCACGGTGACCGTGACGCGCTCGGACACGCTGGTGCGGGTGTTCGTGGCGGACGCCGGGTCGGATGGGCCTCCCTGCGTGTGCCGTACGAGTGCGCAGGCGACCAGCGGCCGGGGCCTGCCGTTGATCGAGGCGCTCAGCCACCGCTGGGGTTTCACCCGCGAGGCCGGGTCGACGACCGTCTGGTTCGAGCTGCTCCAGGCTCGCGTGGCCGCGGGGCTGGCCGTCTAGGCTTTTGGAACGGTCCCCCGGCTTCCCGGGACGCCGGGGCGGTAGTGCCAGACGAATTCCAGCCAGGGCGGCGCCACCGTCATGAAGTGCTGCCAGCTCCCCGGTTCGGCGTCGCGGGCGTCACCGCGGACCTCGGAGAGCAGCCTCAGCACGAAGCCCTCCCTGGTCAGGCTGTTGACGATCCGGCCCAGCGTCTGCGTGTACTCCCTGGGTTCGCGGACGACGCGGCCCGAGGGTGTGCGGTCGTAGACCCAGTCCTGGTCGGGATAGGACGTCATGGCCCCGTCGGCGTAGGGCTGCCGGAGCGTGTAGCCCTCCCCGTTCCACGACTCGTGCGTGAGCCCGGAGAAGAACGGGTTGGCGCACATCAGGTAGTAGTGGCCGCCCGTCGCGACGACTCTCGCGACCTCGCGGAAGACGATCCGGGAGTCGGGGACGAACGTCAGCGAGTACGGATGCCAGACCAGGTCGAACGAGGAGCCGCCGAAGGCCGACAGATCCCGCATGTCCCCTTGGACGGTGCGGACGCCGACGCCGTGGTGCTCGGCGGCCGAGCGGTCACGCGCGAGCTGACCCGGCGAGATGTCGAGCACCGTCACGTCCGCTCCGAGCAGGGCGAAGGCCGCGGACTGCTGCCCGCCTCCCCCCGCCAGGCAGAGCACCTTCCTGCCCGCCAGGTCGCCGGGAAGGCCCAGCCTCTCCAGGCCCAGGTAGTCGCGGGCCTTCTCCGCGTCCAGGCCGAGCATGGGGCGGGTGAACACGGCATCCGCCCGCACCAGGGCTTCCCAGCGTTTCTCGTTGTAGCGGTGGACGTCATCCTGCACGGCGATCACCCTTCCACGGCCCTCAGGGCGGTTGCCACTCCTTTACTGCCCGGACGCACCCCGCACGTCGAGGCGGCACAGGCCCTCGGCGAGGGCCTTGGTGGTCAGGCGGGTGCGGCTGTCGCAGCCCAGCTTGGCGAAGATGTGCTCCAGGTGGGTGGTGACCGTGCGGACGCTGAGCACGAGCGCGGCGGCGATCTGCGGGTTGGAGTCGCCCGCGGCCACCCTGGTGAGCACGTCCACCTCCCGGCCCGTGAGGTCGTAGGGCAGCGGGCACGGGCGCTCGGCGGCGACGGCGCCCTGCAGCGCGCCCTGGAACCCGACGCCCGCCCTGAGCAGCCGCAGCTCGTGCCATCCGCCGGCGCCGTCGAGCCAGAGCCCGTGCCTGCTCAGCTCGCGCGAGTCGATGAACGCGCGGGCGAAGGCGGCCATCGCCGGGTCGTCCCGCAGCGCGGGCGAGATCTCGCGCCCCGGCACCTCGCGCCGGGCGCCGAGCCGGTCGAAGGCGACCGCGCGGAAGTCGGCCGGCAGCCCCACCGGGTCGATCACGCACCGGGTCAGGTCGGTGACGTGGGCCAGCATGGGGCTCACGGCGGCCACGAGCGCTTTCGTACGGCGCGGGAAGTCGCCACGGGTGACCAGGTGCAGCAGCCCGGTGTAGCGGCCGCCGCCGAGGAACAGCGGCGCGGTCAGCCCGGCCCGCCACCCGTAGGGGGCCAGATGGCGCCGGAAATAGCGCTCGGTGCCCGGCTCGGGCATGCCGACCGGCGCTCTGGTGGCCAGCGCCCTGCGGTAGGCCTCCAGCCCGGCGTACTCCTCCGCCGCGTCGCGGTCGATGCGCGGGTGCCCGTCGGACACGACGCTCTGGTGCCGCCCGGTGGCGGGGTCGAACGCGACGAACTCGTAGGCGTCGAGCGGGACCACGCGGCGCAGCGCCGCCATCGCGGCGCACGCGCCGCCACCGCCCGCGACCTGGTAGCCGACCTCGGCGAACACCTGCAGCTGGCGAACGTCCAGGGTGATCTCGGCCACGGGCTCTTTATATCATTTGCCATTCCTTGGGAGTCTCGTGAAGGTTTTCTTCACCCACATCCCCGAGGCGCGCCGGATGTTATGGTCGTCGCATGCAGCGCGCTCTCGTCACGACGACGCCGGACCTCGTCCCGGCGCGCTGATTCCATGCTTCCCGGGCGAACGCCCGGGAACGCGGTCGTTCGCCCTTTCCACGCAAAGGACGATCATGAACGACCACCGCAAACTCGGCCGCGAGCTGGGCATCTTCGACACCGATCCGCTGATCGGCTCCGGCCTGCCCTGCTGGCTGCCGGCGGGCGCGGCCGTGCGCAAGGCCATCGAGGACTACGTCCACGAGCTCGAACGTCGCAACGGCTACCAGCACGTCAACTCCCCCGTGCTCGGCAAGCGCGAGCTGTACGAACGCTCGGGGCACTGGGCGCACTACGCCGACGACATGTTCCCGCCCATGAACGTGGGCGGCGAGGAGTTCGTGCTGCGGCCCAGCCTGTGCCCGCACCACGCGCTCATCTACCGCTCGCGCGGGCGCAGCCGCCGGGACCTGCCCTTCCGTCTGGCGGAGCTGGGCGGGATGTACCGCTCGGAGCTGTCCGGCGTGCTCGGCGGGCTGACCAGGGTGCGCGCCATCCAGCTCAACGACGGCCACGTCTTCTGCGCTCCCGAGCAGGCCGCCGCCGAGGTGTCGGCCTCGCTCGACCTGATCGAGGCCGCGCACGCCCAGCTCGGCATCCGGGCCGCCCGCTACCGGCTGTCGCTGCGGGGCGAGGGCGACAAGTTCGTGGACGACCCCGCCATGTGGGCGCGGGCGGAGGCGGTGCTGCGCGGGGTGCTGAAGGAGCGCGGGCGCGACCACGACGAGGAACGGGGCGAGGGCGCCTTCTACGGACCGAAGATCGACATCCAGATCACCGACCCGGCCGGCCGCGAGACCACCCTGTCCACCGTCCAGGTCGACTATTTCCAGCCGCAGCGCTTCGACCTGAGCTACGCCGGCGGCGAGCGGCCCGTCATGGTGCACCGCAGCGTCGTGGGCGGGATCGAGCGCCTGGTCGCGCACCTCGTCGAGATACACGGCGGGGCGTTCCCCTCCTGGCTGGCGCCCGTTCAGGCCGTGGTGCTGCCGCTGTCCGACGCGGAGCTGCCCGCCGCCGAGTCGGTGCTGCGGCGCTGCCTGGCCGCCGGGCTGCGGGCGGAGCTGGCGCCCGCGGGCCGGGGCAGTCTCGGGGCCAGGATCCGGGCGCACCGGCTGGTGCCGTACCAGTTGGTCGTGGGGCCGCGCGAGGCGGCGGACGGCGGGGTCGCGGTGCGGCGGCGGGACGGCAGCCAGGCCGGTGACGTGCCCGTCGAGCGGTTGGCGGCCGATTCGCGTCCCTTGTACGGATAGCGGAAACCAAAAAGGTAACGGCCCCTTCCCAGATCAAGTAAGCGGCTCGTAAAGTCCCTGCAACGCGCCCCGTCGGGAGGACGACTTGACCGAGCTGAGCGACCGTGAGGCCGACCTGGTTTCCGCGCACGAACAGGAACGCCCGGCGCGGCGGCTCGGGGGGGCCCTGCGGCTCGGCGTGTGGATCCTCGGCGGGCTGCTGTCGGTCTATGCGCTGGTGGTGGTGTTCCGGCCGGTCGAGGCGTTGCAAAACCGGATGACGTTCCTGGCCGTGGCGCTGCCGCTGGTGTTCGTCTGCTACCGCTCGGGCCTGCCGGACCACCTGCGGCGGGTGACGGAGCTGCTCCGGTCGCGGCGCCCGTCCACGGCCTCCGGCGAGCGCCCGTCCGAGGCCCCTGGCGAGCGCCCGTCCGAGGCCCCTGGCGAGCGCCCGTCCGAGGCCTCTGACGTGCGCCCGTCCGAGGCCAAGGCCGGTGCGCTGCGGTCCGAGCGGCCGAGCGTCATGGACTGGCTGCTGGCCGCGGCCTCGCTGGCCGTGCTGGTCTATCCGCTGGCCGCCCTCGACGACTTCCGCAACCGGGGCTCGGGCGCGGCGCTGACGGACCTCGACATCGTGGCCGGGCTGGCGCTGACAGTGCTGCTGCTGGAGGCGGTACGCCGGACCGTCGGCATGGCGTTGAGCATCATCTGCGTCATTTTCCTGCTTTACGCCTATTACGGGGCATATCTGCCGATCGATTGGACCATCGGTCACCGGGGGTTCGATCTCAGCCAGATCGTCTCGCAGCTCTACACCGGCACCGAAGGCTTCTTCGGCGTCCCGATGCAGGTGGCGGCGAGTTACATCATCCTGTTCACCATCTACGGCGCCGTGCTGGACTATTCGGGCGCGAGCCGGTTCTTCATCGACCTGAGCTTCGCCGCCTTCCGCAAGTCACGCTCCGCCCCCGGGCGCACCGTCGCCACCGCGGGCTTCCTGCTCGGCACCGTGTCGGGCTCGGGCGTGGCGACCACGGTCAGCCTCGGCAGCGTCGCCTGGCCGGTGCTCAGGCGGGCCGGCTACCCGAAGGAGCCGGCCGGCGGCATCCTGGCCGCGAGCGGCATCGGCGCCATCCTGTCGCCGCCCACGCTCGGCGCGGCGGCGTTCATCATCGCCGAATACCTCCGGGTCGGCTACCTCGAGGTGCTGCTGTACGCGACGATCCCGACCCTTCTCTACTACCTGGGCATCTTCCTGGCCATCGAGATCGACTCGCGCCGCTTCGGCACCCACGCCGTGCCGGTCGACGCGCCCAGGGCGGGCCGGCTGCTGCTGCGTTTCGGCTACCACTTCAGCTCGCTGATCCTCATCATCGTGCTGATGGCGCTCGACCGGTCGGCGTTCCAGGCGGTGGTGATCGCCACGGCGGTCGCGTTCGCGCTGTCGTTCCTCGACCCGCACCACCGGATGGGCCCGAAACGCGTCGGGCAGGCGCTGGCCAAGGGCGCGCTGGAGGTGCTGCCCGTGACGGCCGTGTGCGCGGCGGCGGGCATCATCGTCGGCGTCATCACCCAGACCGGCCTGGGACTCAACCTCAGCGCGATCATCGTGGACTTCGCGGCGGGCCACCTGATCCTGACGACGCTCATGTCCGCCGTCGCGGTCATGCTGCTGGGCCTGGCCGTGCCGGTGACCGCGAGCTTCATCATCGCGGCGGTCATCATCGGCCCGGCGCTCACCGCGCTCGGGGTGTCGCAGGCCGAGGCGTACATGTTCGTCTTCTACTACGCGGTGTTGTCGGAGGTGAGCCCGCCCACCGCGCTGTCGGCGGTCGCGGCGGCCGCGATCACCGGCGGCAACACGTACCGCACGATGATGATGGCCTGGCGTTACACGCTGCCGGCCTTCCTGGTGCCGTTCGCCTTCGTGCTCACGCCCAACGGGCAGGCGCTGCTCGGGCAGGGGCCGATCGGCACCGTGCTGCTGATGGCCGCCGTGTCGGCCGTCGCCGTGGCCGCTCTGGCCGTGGCGATGGGCGGCCTGTCCGGCTGGTTCGAGCGGGTGCTGGCGTCCGTGGCCGCGGTGCTGCTGCTGTTCCTCGAGCCCGTCCCCATCGTCGCCGGTCTGGCCGTGCTGGCCGTGGCCGCCGCCGTGCATCTGGTCAGAAGAAGGAGAAGGGACCCAGCGTGAAGCGGATTCTTGCGATAGTCGCAGCGACCGTCCTGACCGTGGCGGGCTGCGGCGGGGGTGCGGGCGGCGGCTCGGGCAACCGGCTGTCGATCGCCACGGGCGGCACGACGGGCGTCTACTACGTCTACGGCGGCGGCCTGGCCAAGCAGCTGTCGTCCAACATCGCCGACACCCAGGCCACCGCGTCCGTCACCTCCGCGTCGGTCGAGAACATCAAGCTCCTCGCCGGCGGCAAGGCCGACATCGGCTTCTCCCAGGCCGACACCGCGGCCGACGCGGTCAACGCCAAGGACACCTTCACCGCGAAACAGCCCATCAAGGCCATCGCCCGCATCTACGACAACTACGCCCACGTCGTGGCCGCCCCCGGCGTCGAGGCGACCAAGGTCGCCGACCTGAAGGGCAAGCGCGTCTCGCTCGGACCCGCCAACTCCGGCACCCAGGTCGTGGCCAGGCGCATCCTGGAGGCGGCCGGCATCAACCCCGACAGCGACATCACCAAACAGCAGTTGTCCATCAACGAGTCGGTGCAGGCGGCCAAGGACGGCACCATCGACGCGTTCTTCTGGGTCGGCGGCCTGCCCACGGCCGGCATCACCGACCTGGCGACGAGCAAGCCCGACATGAAGCTGCTCGACACCAGCGACGTCCTGGAGAAGATGCGTGCCACCTACGGGGAGCAGTACGTCCCGCTCGACGTGGACCTGTCCGTCTACAAGCTGTCCGGCGCCATCAAGACCGTCGGCATCGCGAACCTGCTGCTGGTGCCCGACTCGATGGACGAGCAACTCGCCTACGACATCACCAAGACCCTGTTCGCCAAGAAGGCCGAGCTGACGGCCGTGCACCCCGAGGCGGAGAAGCTCGACGTCAAGCTGGGCCAGCAGGTGGCGCCGGTCGAGCTGCACCCGGGCGCCGCCCGCTACTACAAGGAACAGGGCTGACCCGGCTGCTCCTGGCGCTCGCCCTGGTGGCGGCGCTCGGCTGCGGCGGAGGCGCCGGGCGCCTCACCGTGAACGGCCTGCCCGTCGTCGCGGGTTCCTTCGCGATCGCGTACGTGCACTCGGTCTACAAGGCTCCCTCGGCGGAGGTGTTCACCGTCGAGGGGCGCCGGTTCACCATGCGGGCGGTCGTCTCGGCGAGCGACAGCGTGCTCGACTACTACGCCCTCGACGGCACGCGCTCCCGCACCCCCGAGGGCCTGTGGGTGCTGCGCCTGGCGTCGCCCGCGACGTACGACGGGCTGTCACTGCTCACCACCTCGATCGGCCGCAGGACCCTGCTCGCGGGCGGCCGCTGCCTGCCTCTGTACCCCGCGTCCGGCGCCGCTCAGGTGCGGGTGGCGGTGCGGCTCACGAACGACGTGCGCGGCCGGGCCTGCCGGCCGCCGTACGACGGGCTGCGCGCGGCCGGGCCGCCTCCCGTTCTCGAGGACGCCGTTCCGGTAGAGACGCGTACGCACTAGCAGAGTCCGGTGAAGCGTCGCGCGTCCCGCACCGCCGCTCCCCCCAGGTCGTTGTTGAAGTAGACGTAGGCGTCCTGCCAGCCCGCCTCGCGCACCCGCCCGGCCCACGTCCTCAGCGCGACGTCTCCGTACGAGATGCCGGCCCGCCCCTGGTGCAGGCGTACGTACCCCCATCCCGCGGTGCGCCAGAACGGGCTCTGCGGCCGGCCGCGGCGATCCGCCCAGCACAGCGCGGCGCCCCGGGCGCTCAGGATGTCGCGCACCTCGCGGGTCCACCACGAGTCGTGGCGCGGCTCCACGGCCACCCTGACGTGCGCGGGGAAGCAGGCCAGGCACCGGTCGAGGCGGCCGGGATCGACCTGGAGGGTGGGCGGGAGCTGCAGCAGGATCGGCCCGAGCTTGTCCTTCAGCTCCGACGCGGCGCCCATCAGCCGCCGCACGGGCTCCTCCGGCTCGGCCAGCCGCTTGATGTGGGTGAGGAACCTGCTGGCCTTGACGGCCATCACGAAGCGCGGAGGTGTCCTGTCGCGCCAGGCGGCGAACATCTCGGGGCCGGGCAGGCGGTAGAAGGCGTTGTTGCTCTCGACCGTGGGGAACTCCGCCGCGTACGTCTCCAGCCAGAGCCGCTGCGGCACCCCCTGGGGATACAGCACGCCCCGCCAGTCCTTGTACTGCCACCCCGAGGTGCCCACCAGGCATGTCATGCCGTTGCAGCTACCCAGGCCCGCCGCGTGCAGTACCGTCCTTGTTCGTCAGGCGAGGAGGACCTTTCACCCGATGGGCGTTATCTGATGGGCGCCGGGCACGGGCACGGGCACGGCGCGTCCGCACCCCGCTCGCGGCGCACGATGATGGCGAGCCTGGCCGTCCTGGTGCCGGTGGCCGTCGTCACGCTGGCGGCCCTGCTGTGGCTCTGGCCGGACGGCCGGGCGGAGCTGAGCGGCGCGCAACCGTCGGCCGTCGAGCGGCTGGCCGGCACCGTCACCGGCGTCACGCTCAAACGTTGCCCCGCCGCCCCCGAGGGCGCGCCGCGGCCCGACCCCGCCACCTGCGGCACCGCCACGGTCAAGCTCGGTGAGGGGCGCGACGCCGGCCGTGACGTCACGCTCCGCCTGCCGGGCGGCCCGGGGGCGCAGCGCTTCGCGCCGGGCGACGGCGTGATCCTGCTGCGCGACGCCGAGGGGGCCTACCAGATCTCCGACCATGACCGGGCGACGCCGCTGTGGTTGTTCGGCGTGGCCTTCGCGGTCGCGGTGATCGCGTTCGGCCGCTGGCGCGGGGTGACGGCGCTCATCGGGCTGGCGGTCACGTTCGTGCTGCTGCTGACGTTCGTCATCCCCGGCATCCTGGAGGGCAGATCCCCGATGCTGGTGGCCATCGTCGGGGCGGCGGCGATCATGCTGACGGTGCTCTACCTCACGCACGGCTTCTCACTGCCCACGTCCATGGCCGTGCTCGGCACGCTGGCCAGCCTGGCTCTGACGGGCGCGCTGTCGTACGCGGCGCTCGGGCTCGCCCGGCTCAACGGGATCACCGACGACAGCGCGCTGACGCTGGGCATGAGCCTGTCGATCGACACGCAGGGGCTGCTGCTGGCCGGGATCATCATCGGCGCGCTGGGGGTGCTCGACGACGTCACGGTCACGCAGGCGGTGACGGTGGCCGAGCTGGCCCAGGCCAACCCGTCGTACGGCTTCGCCCGCCTCTACCAGGCGGCCGGCCGCATCGGGCGGGCCCACATCGCCTCGGTGATCAACACCATCATCCTGGCGTACGCGGGGGCGTCGCTGCCGCTGCTGCTGCTGTTCAGCATCGGGGAGCAGCCTCTGGGGCAGGTGCTGACGACGCCGGTCATCGCCCAGGAGATCGTCCGCAGCGTGGCCGGCACGCTCGGCCTCATCGCCGCCGTCCCCATCACCACGGCCCTGGCCGCCCTGGCGGCCACCCGCCACCGGGCGAACCCCGAGCAGCCCGCGTCACGCCGCCGCTCGGCCCCTGGGGACACCGCCTCGCGCCGGCGCGCCGGTCCCGAGGACCACCCGGCGGGGCCCGAGGAGCCCGCGTCGCGCCGTGGGATGAGCCCCGTGGCCACGGATCCGCGGGAGGACTTCTTCACCCCGCACCCGTCCCAGGACCGCGACGCGTCCCCCGCCCAGGAGGCGGCGCCCCGCCGGGCACCCGATCGCCCGGCCCGCCACCGCCGCCGCGCGGGCGCCTGAGAGCGGCCGGGCCGTCCCCGTCCCCGCGCCCGGGCCGCCCGAGCGCGGGGACGGGGCGTGCCCGCTCCCCGAGCCCGGTCAGTACGCCTCGGTGCTGCCGTTCACGCGCAGCTTGCGCCGGGCCCGGTCGTAGAAGGTGGTGCCCAGCCGCACCACCTGGGCCGCCCCCGGCCAGGCGGCGACCGTGACGTGGTCACCCGGGCACAGGTGCCCGACCACGGCCCCGTCGACCTCGACCGCGAGCCGCCCGCTGGTGGGCAGCACCTGGAGCGTCACCTCCTCGTCGGCCGGCAGCACCAGGGCCCGGTTGAAGGCCGAGTGGGCGGCGGAGGGCACGACGAGCACGGCCTCCACGCGGGGCGACACGATGGGCCCGCCGGCGGAGAAGCTGTAGGCGGTGGAGCCGGTGGAGGTCGCCACGATCACGGCGTCGGCGGCGAAACGCACGAAGTCGCTGCCGGCCGGGCGCACCGCGATGCTCGCCAGCCCCTCTCCGGGGATCCGTACGAGGGCGATGTCGTTGAACGCGGTCACGTCCGCGCCCCCGACCTTGCTCCTGATCGCCATGCGCGGCTCGATCGTGTAGCGGTGGTCGTCGATCGCCGACAGCGTCTCGGCCAGTTCGCTCACGTCGATCTCCGCCAGGAATCCGAGCCGCCCCACGTTGACCCCCAGGATGGGCGTGCGCCGCCCGGCGAGCAGCCGCATCGTGCGCAGCATCGTGCCGTCGCCGCCGAGCCCGACCAGCAGGTCGGACCGGTCGACGAGCGTGTCGGCGTCGACCGGCACGGCGCTGCAGTCGATGCGGCCCACCTCCTCGGGCAGACCGAGCACGGTGGCGTCGTTGCCGGCCGCCCAGCTCAGGATGGTGTCGATCGCCTTCCTTGAGTCGCGCTGGGGGTGCAGCACCAGCCCGACCGTCGTGACCATGCCCATGGGGCCACACTAGGTCAGCGGTCGAGGCAGGGGCGTTTCGGGTCGAACACCCAGTCCTTCACGAGATACCGCATGGCCACGGCGTCGTCGCGGGCGCCGAGCCCGTGGCGGAGATAGAGCTCGTGGGCCTCGGCGAGGGCCGCGCGGTCGAGCTCGACGCCGAGCCCGGGGGCGGTGGGCACGTCGACGGCGCCGTCCACGATCCGCAGCGGCCTGGTGGTGAGGGCCTGGCCGTCCTGCCAGATCCAGTGGGTGTCCAGGGCGGTGATCTCGCCCGGGGCGGCGGCTCCGACGTGCGTGAACATCGCCAGCGAGATGTCGAAGTGGTTGTTGGAGTGCGAGCCCCAGGTCAGGCCGAAGTCGTGGCAGAGCTGGGCGACCCTGACGGAGCCGGACATGGTCCAGAAGTGCGGGTCGGCGAGCGGGATGTCGACGGCGTTCGCGCGTACGGCGTGCGCCATCTCCCGCCAGTCGGTGGCGATCATGTTCGTGGCGGTGCGCAGGCCGGTGGCACGCCGGAACTCCGCCATCGTCTCCCGGCCGGAGAAGCGGCCTTCGGCCCCGCACGGGTCCTCGGCGTAGGCGAGCACGCCGCCGAGCCCAGCGCACAGCCGGACGGCGTCGGCCAGCAACCAGCCGCCGTTGGGGTCGACGGTGATCCGCGCTCCGGGGAACCTGCCGGCCAGCGCCCTGACCGTCTCGATCTCCTCCGCGCCGGGCAGCACCCCGCCCTTGAGCTTGAAGTCGGCGAACCCGTAGCGCTCCTGGGCCGCCTCGGCCAGCGCGACCACCGCGTCCGGGGTCAGGGCCTCGCGGCGGCGCAGCCGCGACCAGGCGTCGTCGCCGCCGTCATCGACGCGGTAGGGCAGGTCGGTCCTGCCCGGGTCGCCGACGTAGAAGAGGTAGCCCAGCATCGGCACCCGGTCGCGCTGCTGCCCGTCGCCGAGCAGCTCCGCCACCGGGACGCCGAGGTGCTGGCCGTGCAGGTCGAGCAGGCTGGACTCCAGCCCGGTGACCGCGTGCACCGTGGTGCGCAGGTCGAAGGTCTGCGCGCCCCGCCCTCCGGCGTCCCGGTCGGCGAACCGGGCGGCCACCGAACGCAGCAGGCTGCGGTGGCGCGCCACGGGCTGGCCGGCCAGCAGCGCCGCCGCCTCCTCGACGGTGCGGCGGATCGCCTCGCCGCCCGGCACCTCGCCGAGGCCCGTACGCCCGTCGGAATCGGTCGTGATGACGACGTTGCGGGTGAAGAACGGTCCGTGGGCGCCGCTGAGGTTGAGCAGCATGCTGTCGTACCCGGCCACCGGGACGACCTCGACGCTTCGGATGGTGGGAGACACCGGCGGGGACCCTCTCAGCTGATCTTGTTGACGAGGGCGGTCAGCTCGGCGAGCTCGTCCTCCGTGAGGTTCTGCAGCGGCGGCCGCACGGGCCCGCCATGGCGTCCCGCGGCGGTCAGCCCGGCCTTGATGATGGACACGGCGTACCCCTTCTGGCGGTCGCGGATGTCCAGGTAGGGGACCACGAACTCCCTGATGCGGCGGTAGACCGCCTCCCGGTCCTGGGCGCGGACGTCGGCGTAGAAGTCGAGCGCGTACTGCGGGACGAAGTTGAAGATGGCCGAGGAGTACGTGCTCATGCCGAGCTGGAGCAGCGGCAGCGCGAAGGTCTCCGCGGTCGGGAGGCCGCCGATGTAGGCCAGGCGGTCACCGACGCCGGCGTAGATGCGGGCGAGGTTCTCGATGTTGCCGACGCCGTCCTTGAAGCCGACGAGGGTCTCGTTCCTGTCGGCCAGGATCTCGACGGAACGGTCGGTCAGGACGGCGTTGGCGCGGCTGTAGACGACCACGCCGAGCCCTGTGCTGCGGCAGACCGCGCTGACGTGCTCGATCAGACCGGCCTGACCGGCCTCCGTGAGGTAGGGGGGCATGAGCAGCAGCCCGTCGGCGCCCGCGGCCTCGGCGGCCTGGGCCTGCGCGACGGCGTTGGCGGTGCCGCCGGTGGCGGGGGCCACGACCGGCAGCCTGCCGCCGACCTCGTCGACCGCCGCGCGGACCACCTGGTCGATCTCGGCGGAGGTCAGCGAGAAACCTTCGCCGGTGCCCCCGGCGGTGAACAGACCTGCCACGGGGAAGCTGCTCAGCCAGGCGAGGTGCTCGCGGTAGCGTGCCTCGTCGAACTGGAGGTCCTCGGTGAAGTGGGTGACGGGGAAGGACAGCAGGCCGCTTTTGAGCTGGGTCGCGAGCTCTTGCGGGGTGAAGCTGGGCATGGCGGTCCTTTGCTTTGCATGCGGCAGTGGGATCCCCCGTGCGCCGCAGGTCAGGTCTGTTGCCGCCAGGCTAGAGAGCAGGAGCGATTCCTGTCCAAGTGCATTTTCGTATCCGGCGATGCCATCAGGGCATCGAAGACCGGTCCGGGAGCGAGGCGCCCAGGTCGGGCAGCAGGTCGAGCACGCGCCAGAGCGCGGGGTTGGTCGAGTCGCGGTCCCAGATCACGTGCAGCTCGACCGGCTCGCCCGTGGCGTTCTCGTCGCTCTCCAGCGGATCTCCGCCGCCGCGCGCCAGCTCGCAGAAGGTGACGCCGTCCACGCCGAGCGAGCGCGCGCTGGCGGGCGCCAGCGCGACGCCGCGGCCGGCCGCCACGAGGAGCACCGCGGTGAGGATCTGGTGCACCTGCTGTTCGATCCTGGGGTGGGCGTTGGTGAGGAAGTGCACGGTGAGCTCGTGGAAGTAACGCGACTGCACCGGGTTGTAGCTGATCACCGGCAGGCCGTCGAAGTCGTCGGGGACGAGCGGCCGGCCGAGAGCGGCGAGCGGATGCCCGAGGGGCAGCACGGCGCACAGCGGCTCGCGGAAGACGACCCGCGAGTCGAGCGTGGCGATGTCGAACGGCGGGCGCGCGAGCCCCAGGTCCAGCTCGCCGCGGAGCAGGCCGTCGACCTGCCCGGCGGTGACCCGTTCGTGCAGGATGACGTCGATCTCGGGCAGCTGCTCGGCCAGCCGCCGCAGCAGCGCGCCCAGCATGCTGATCGCCGAGACGGCCGTGAAGCCGAGCCGCACGGTGCCGGCGGCGCCGCTGGCGATCCTGCGGGCGCGGTCGCCCGCGGTGTCGGCGAGCGTGAGCATGCGCCGCGCGTCGTCCAGGAAGGAGCGGCCGGCGTCGGTAAGGACCACGCGCCGGTTGTCGCGTTCCAGCAGGGTCACGCCGACGACCCGCTCCAGCTTCTGGATGTGGCGGCTGAGCGGGGGTTGGGTCATGCGCAGCCGATCAGCGGCCCGGCCGAAGTGGAGCTCCTCGGCGACTGCCACGAATGCCCGAATCTGATCAAGTGTTAGCATGATGCGGAAAGAGTATCACTTAATACCGAATTGAGCCTGGACAGGCATCGAAGCTGGTCCCTAGTCTCCGGAGACTACAGAGAACGGAACAGAACCCCATTCGACGTCCGTCCGAATCCCCGCTTCACCGCACCCCACGCCCACCCCACGCGCACCCCACGCGGGGCATCGCCCGCACGAAGGAGAAGTCCATGCCGGCATCCCGGACAGCCCCCCGCCGCGTTCTCGCGGGAGTCCTCGGCACCGTCGCCGCCATCGCGCTGACCGCGTGCGGTGGGGTCAAGACGACCTCCACCGGCGGTGACGGCGGCGAATATCCGTCGGGCAACATCGAGTTCAGCGTCGGCGCCTCGCCGGGCGGCTCGACCGACCTCATCACCCGGGCGCTGGCCCAGGGCATGGCCAAGGAGCTCGGCGTCTCCGCGCCGGTGCTCAACAAGCCGGGCGCCAACGGCGCGCTCAACGCCAAGGAGCTGCAGTCGGCCGCCCCCGACGGCTACAAGATCGCCGTACAGAACGCCTCGCTCTTCACCATCACGCCGCTCACGGTGTCGCCCGCCGAGGCCACGAAGATCGACTCGTTCGACGTCATCACCGGCGTCTCGCGCGACGACTACGTCATGGCGACCAACCCCAAGTCCGGTTACACGTCGATCAAGGACATGAAGAAGGCGGGCAAGACGATCCGCTACGGCACGACCGGCGTGGGAACGGGCGCCCAGCTGGCCTCCGCGCTGACCTTCAAGTCGGCCGGCGTCGAGGCCACGGCGGTGCCCTTCGACGGCGGCGCCCCCGCGCTGACCGCCCTGCTCGGCAACCAGGTCGACGTCTCCACCATGCAGATCGGCGAGGCGATCGAGAACGTCAAGGCGGGCAAGCTCGTGCCGCTCGCGGTCTTCTCCAAGGAACGCATCCCCTACATGCCCGACGTGCCGACGGCCACGGAGCAGGGCTTCGACGTGCAGGTGACGCAGTACCGCTTCCTCACCGCGCCCAAGGGCACGCCGCAGGACGTCAAGACGAAGCTGCTCGACGCGGCCAAGAAGACGTTCGCCACGCCGGAGTACAAGAAGTTCAACGAGCAGAACTCGCTCACTCCGATGGAGGTCACCCCCGAAGAGGTCCTCAGCTCCCTGCAGAGCGACACCGCCACCTACAAGAAGCAGCTGGACGAGTTCGGGGTCAGCCTGGCCGGCTGACCGAGGTCCCGGCAGGCCGCCCCCACCCGCTCGTCCGCCCGCCACCAAGGAGTGTGCATGTCCATGCCCGACCCCGCCAGGTCGCCCGATCCGCTCGACGACGTCGCCGTCGAGACCGAGCGGCTCCAGGCCGAGCTGGACGAGTCACGGCCGCCGCACGCGGGACCTGTCTCGCAGACGGCGGCGGCCCTGGCAGGACTCGGCGCCGGGATCTTCGGCGCGGTCGGATCGTACGCGCTCGGGCTCGGCAGCCTCACCCAGCCGGGCCCCGGCCTGTGGCCGTTCGCCATCAGCGTCGTCATCGTCGTGCTGTCCGCGGCGCTCGCCGCCGCGGGCCGCCGCCTGGAGGACGCCGAGCGGTTCTCGAAGGCGAGCCTGCTCACCCTGGTCGCGCTGGTGACGCTCGTGCTGCTCGCCGCGCTCCTCCCCCTGATCGGCTTCGAGATCCCGTCGCTGCTGCTGATGTTCGTCTGGCTGCGGTGGCTGGGCAAGGAGTCGTGGGTGTCGTCCATCGTGATCAGCGTCTGCACCGTGGCCGCGTTCTACGTGCTCTTCGTCCTGCTGCTGCAGGTCCCGCTCCCGCGCCTCATCTGAGAAAGTCACATGGACCTCACCCCGATTCTCAACGGCTTCGGCGTCGTCCTGGAGCCGGCCAACCTGCTCTACTGCTTCGCCGGCGTCATCATCGGCATGCTCATCGGCGTGCTCCCCGGGCTCGGCCCCGGCGCGACGATCGCCATCCTGCTGCCCCTCACGTACGGCATCGGGCCCGTTCCGGCGATCATCATGCTGGCGGGCATCTTCTACGGCGCCCAGTACGGCGGGACCATCACCTCCGTGCTGCTGCGCCTGCCCGGCGAGGCGTCCTCGGTGGTGACCGTCTTCGACGGCTTCGCGCTGGCCAAACAGGGCAAAGCCGGCACCGCGCTCGGCATCGCGGCCATCGGCTCCTTCATCGGGGGCACCGTCTCGATCCTCGGCCTGACGCTGCTGGCCCCGGTCGTCGCCGGCTTCGCGCTCGACTTCGGGCCCCCGGAGTACGCGGCGCTGGGCGTGCTCGGCGTCCTGCTGATCTCGTCGGTGGGCAACGGCCACAAGCTCAAGGCCATCATCGCCGCCTGCGTCGGGCTGCTGCTCGCGACCGTGGGCCGCGACACCTTCACGGGCGCCGAGCGCTTCACCTTCGACAGCCTCAACCTGGCCGAGGGCATCGACTTCGTGCCGCTCGCCATGGGCCTGTTCGGGCTCAGCGAGATCCTCTACAACATCGAGGAACGCCACAACCAGGTCCACTCCCCCGCCAAGGTCGGCAACGTCTGGCCGTCCCGCAAGGACCTCGGCCAGTCCAAGGGCGCGATCGGGCGGGGCTCGCTCATCGGCTTCTTCCTCGGCGTGCTGCCCGGCGGCGGCGCGACGCTGTCCTCCCTGGCCGCGTACGCGTTCGAGAAGCGGCGCGCGAAGCGGCCCGAGCGCTTCGGCAGGGGCGCCGTCGAGGGCGTGGCCGCGCCGGAGACCGCCAACAACGCCGCCGCCACCTCGTCGTTCATCCCGCTGCTGACCCTCGGCATCCCGGCCAACGCCACGATGGCCCTCATCTTCGGCGCGCTGCTCATCCAGGGCATCCAGCCGGGCCCGCAGCTCGTCGCCCAGCACCCCGACGTCTTCTGGGGCGTCATCAACTCGATGTACATCGGCAACATCCTGCTGCTCATCATGAGCATCCCCATGGTCGGCGTCTTCGTGCGGATCCTGCGGGTCCGGCCCGCGATCCTGGCGCCGATCACGGTGCTCATCACGCTGCTCGGCGCGTACACGGTGAACAACCAGGTCTACGACATCTTCCTGGTGATCGTCTTCGGCCTGCTCGGCTACCTGATGAAGAAGCTCGGCTTCGAGCCGGGGCCGCTCGTGCTGGCGTTCGTGCTCGGTTCGATGATCGAGAACTCCTCGCGGCAGTCGTTGCTCATCTTCGGCGGCGACCCGACCGGCTTCTTCACCCGCCCGATCTCGGGCACGGTGCTCGCGCTGGTCGTGCTGGTCGCCGTCCTGCCCCTGATCCGCCCCCTGATCAGCAAGGCCGTGCGCCGCCGCAAGCCCGCCGGGGAACCGGCCGGGCGCGCGGACGACCCCGTGGAGGAGAACACGCAATGACCACCAGCGCCGGACACCGGCCCACGCCGGGCGGAGACGCCGCCACGGGCGGCCGGGTCAGCCGGGTCTCCGTCACCCCCGTCGCCTTCCGCGACCCGCCGCTGCTCAACGTCGTCGGCGTGCACCAGCCGTTCGTGCTGCGCGCCATCGTCCAGGTGCACACGGACGCCGGGCTGGTCGGGCTCGGGGAGACGTACGCCGACCAGGCTCACCTCCAGCGCCTCGAAGCCGTCGCCGCCGCCCTTCCCGGCCTCGACGCGTTCGACCTCAACGGGCTGCGCCGCGTGGTCGTGACGGCGCTGGGCGCGTCCACCGGCGGCGCGGGAGCCAGCTTCGGCGGCATGCTCGACCTGTCGAGCGCGGTCGACACCGTGGCGGCGCCGTTCGAGGTGGCCCTGCTGGACGTGCAGGGCAGGGCGCTCGGCCGCCCGGTCAGCGACCTGCTCGGCGGCGCCGTACGCGAGCGCGTGCCGTACTCGGCGTACCTGTTCTACAAGTGGGCCGGCCACCCGGGCCGGGACGACGACCTGTGGGGCGAGGGCCGCACGCCCGAGCAGATGGTCGCCCAGGCGCGGCGCATGGTCGACGACTACGGTTTCGGCGCGATCAAGCTCAAAGGCGGTGTGTACGAGCCCCGCCACGAGATCGAGACCGTGGAGGCGCTGGCCGCGGCCTTCCCCGGGCATGCCCTGCGCATCGACCCCAACGGCGCCTGGACCGTCGGGACCTCGGTCGAGGTCGCGGGCCGGCTCTCCGGCGTGCTCGAATATCTTGAGGACCCCACGCCGGGCATCGACGGCATGGCGGCCGTCGCCCGGCGCAGCGACCTGCCGCTCGCGACCAACATGTGTGTCATCGCCTTCGAGCATCTCCGGCCCGCCGTCGCCGCCGGCGCCGTGCAGGTCGTGTTGTCGGACCATCACCTGTGGGGCGGCCTGCGGCGCTCGGCGCTGCTGGGCGGCATCTGCGAGACGTTCGGCATGGGCCTGTCGATGCACTCCAACTCACATCTCGGCGTGAGCCTGGCGGCGATGACGCACCTGGCCGCCGCGACCCCCAACCTCACCTACGCCTGCGACACGCACTACCCGTGGAAGTCCGAGGAGGTCATCCGGCCTGGGGTGCTGGAGTTCCGCGACGGGAGCGTGGCCGTGCCGACCGGGCCGGGCCTCGGCGTGGAGCTGGACGAGGACGCGCTCGCGGCCCTGCACGAGCAGTACGTCACGTGCGGGCAGCGCGGCCGCGAGGACACCACGTACATGCGGACGGTCGTGCCTGACTTCACGCCCAACACGGCCCGCTGGTAGCTAGGGCGCCTGGAGCCGGGCGCGCGAGTTGGACAGGTGCAGCCGCATCGCGGCCCGCGCCGCCGCCGCGTCCTGGTCGGCGACGGCGCGGTAGACGTTCTCGTGTTCGAGCGTCACCCGGGTGAGGTGGGTGGCGTCGGAGACCGTGTAGCCGTGCGCCAGGCGCGTGCGCGGCAACATGATCATCATGGGGCCGAGCGAGGCGAGCAGGTCGGAGTAGAACCGGTTGCCGGAGGCCAGCGCGACCTTGAGGTGGAACCGGAAGTCGGCCTCGACGGCGTGGCCGGGGTGCCGGTCGGAGCTCCCGAGATCGACGAGGGCGCGTTCGATGGCCTTGAGCTGCAGGTCGGTGCGGCGCTCCGCGGCCAGCCCCGCCGACTCGGACTCGACCCCGATGCGGAAGTCGATCATGTCGAGGACGTCGCGGTGCGTGCGGACCCGCGAGGCCTCCACGGAGAACGGCGCGGGGGCGGGCAGGTCGAGCACGAACGAGCCGCGGCCCTGGAAGGTCTCGACGAGCCCCGCCGCCTGCAGCCGCGAGATGGCCTCGCGGACCACCGTGCGGCTCACGCCGAACTCCTCGACCAGCGAGGACTCGGTCGGCAACTTCTGGCCGGGGGCGATCTCGCCGGCCAGAATGCGGGCCTTCAGCCGTTCGACGAGCTCGTGGGCGAGGCCACGCCCGGTGTCGCGATCGAGCTTTCTGTCCGGCGGCACGGATGACAATCTACCCGCCCGCCGCGCGGAACTCGACGGCGTCGAGACGCCAGGCCGCGGCCTCGTCCGCGACGCTGAGCCCGAGGCCGGGCCGGTCGGGGACCCGCATGCGGCCGCCCTCGATCGTGAGCCGCTCGTTGAACAGCGGCGACAGCCACTCGATGTGCTCGACCCAGGAGTCGCGCGGGTGCGCGGCGGCCAGGTGCACGTGGATCTCCATCACGAAGTGCGGCGCGACCTGGAGGTCGGCGTGGTCGGCCAGCGCGGCGACCTTGAGGTAGGGGGTGATGCCG
Organism: Nonomuraea sp. B1E8; assembly: GCF_039871515.1. Classification (NCBI taxonomy): domain Bacteria; kingdom Bacillati; phylum Actinomycetota; class Actinomycetes; order Streptosporangiales; family Streptosporangiaceae; genus Nonomuraea; species Nonomuraea sp. B1E8. The sequence goes on from NZ_JBDPLS010000009.1 coordinate 96,256, forward strand.
CCCGCGCGGGGCACATCGGGCTGGAGGACGTCGCAGGCGCGCAGGTCGATGAGGCGCACCAGGTCGGGGACGCTGGAGAGCATCTCGCCGGTGGCGATGGGGGTGTCGAGGGCCTCGGCGAGCCGGGCGTGCCCTTCGGCGTCGTACGCGTCGAGCGGCTCCTCGATCCAGACCAGCCCCAGCTCCTCCACCGCCCGCCCGAACCGCAGGGCCGAGTGGCGATCCCACTGCTGGTTGGCGTCCACCATGAGCGGAACGTCCTCCCCAGGTGCTCGCGCACCGCCGCCAGCCTGCGCAGGTCCTCCCGCATGTCCGGCTGACCGACCTTGATCTTGATCCCGCCGATGCCGCTCTCGATCGACTGCGTGGCCCGCGCCTTGACCTCCTCGATCGGGGCGTGCAGGAACCCGCCGGAGGTGTTGTACGTCCTGACGGAGTCGCGATACGAGCCCAGCAGCTTCGCCAGCGGCAACCCCGCCCGCCTGGCCTTCAGGTCCCAGAGCGCGACGTCGATCGCGGCCAGGGCCTGCGTGGCCACGCCCGAACGCCCGACGGACGCCCCCGCCCACAACAGCAGGTCGTAGACCCTGCCGATGTCGGACGGATCCTGGCCCAGCAGGCGCTCCCCCATCTCCTTGGCGTGGGCGTACTGGGCGGCGGTGCCGGCGCGGGTGGTGTAGGAGAAGCCCAGCCCGCCCAGGCCGCCGGCCGTGGCGACCTCGCAGGTCAGCACGTCGACCTGGGACAGCGGGCGCTGGCGTCCCGTGGCGACCTTGGCGTCGCTCACGGGGCACGGCAGGGGCACGGCGTAGCGGCGGAACCGTACGGACTCGACGCGGTCGCCCGGCGGCATCACGGTCACGCCCGCCCGAACTCGACGCTGTCGGCCACCCAGGCGCGGCACTGCCCGCTCAGCGTGAAGCCGAGACCGGGACGGTCGGGGACGATCATGCGGCCGTCACGGGTCTCCAGACGCTCGTCGAACAGGGGATTGAGCCATTCGAAGTGCTCGACCCACGGGTCGCGCGGGTAGGCGGCGGCCAGGTGGAGGTGGATCTCCATGGCGAAGTGCGGCGCGAGGTGCAGGCCCGCGTGGTCGGCGAGGGTGGCCAGGCGCAGGAAGGGGGTGATGCCGCCGACGCGCGGCGCGTCGGGCTGGATGATGTCGGCGGCGCGGGCCTCGATGAGCCGGACGTGCTCGGCGACGCTGGAGAGCATCTCGCCGGTGGCGATGGGGGTGTCGAGGGCGTCGGCGAGCCGGGCGTGCCCTTCGGCGTCGTACGCGTCGAGCGGCTCCTCGATCCAGACCAGCCCCAGCTCCTCCACCGCCCGCCCGAACCGCAGGGCCGAGTGGCGATCCCACTGCTGGTTGGCGTCCACCATGAGCGGCACGTCCTCCCCCAGGTGCTCGCGCACGGCCGCCAGCCTGCGCAGGTCCTCCTTCATGTCCGGCTGACCGACCTTGATCTTGATCCCGCCGATGCCGCTCTCGATCGACTGCGTGGCCCGCGCCTTGACCTCCTCGATCGGGGCGTGCAGGAACCCGCCGGAGGTGTTGTACGTCCTGACGGAGTCGCGATACGAGCCCAGCAGCTTCGCCAGCGGCAACCCCGCCCGCCTGGCCTTCAGGTCCCAGAGCGCGACGTCGATCGCGGCCAGGGCCTGCGTGGCCACGCCCGAACGCCCGACGGACGCCCCCGCCCACAACAGCAGGTCGTAGACCCTGCCGATGTCGGACGGGTCCTGGCCCAGCAGGTTCTCCGCGACCTCCTTGGCGTGGGCGTACTGCGCGGGGCCGCCCGCCCGCTTGGAGTAGCTGAAGCCGGTGCCGCTGTGGCCCTCCTCCGTCGTGATCTCGGCGAACAGGAAGACGACCTCGGTCATCGGCTTCTGCCGGCCGGTGAGGACCTTGGCGTCGCTGACGGGAACGGCCAGCGGGAGCGTGACGGAGGAGAGCGAGACGTGGCGGATCTGGTCGGCGGCCATGGCGGTCCCAAGGGTCGGCTTGCTGAAGTCGCTCGTCATCATACGAACCTGAAAGTCGTATGACAACATGGCCGCGGTGTGCGGCGGTCTTCGATAACGTCGCGTTCATGCGGCTTCATGTGGGATGCGCGATGTGGACCCACGCGCGCTGGCAGGGACGGCTCCTGCCCGCTGGGCTTCCCCCGGGTGAGCGCCTGCGCGCCTACGCGACCTGGTGCGACGCGGTGGAGGGCAACACGACCTTCTACGCCACCCCGTCGAGAAGCACGGTGGAGTCGTGGGCCGGGCAGACCGGCCCCGGCTTCCGCTTCGTCGTCAAGCTGCCCAAGGCGATCACCCACGAGCGCCGCCTCACCGGCGCCGAGGAGGACCTGCACACGTTCCTGGAGGCGATGGAGCCGCTGGGCTCGCGGATCCACGCGCTCTGGCTGCAGTTGCCCGGCTCGTTCTCGCCTGCCGACCTCGGCGCCCTCGCGGCCTTCCTGCACCGGCTGCCCCGCTCGCACCGATACGCCGTCGAGGTGCGGCACCGCGCGTTCTTCGAGGACGAGCGGTCGCAACGCCTGCTCGAACGCCTGCTGGCCGGCTTCGACGCCGAATGGGTGCCCTTCGACACCACCGTGCTCTTCCAGAGCCCGCCCACCAGCGACGCCGAGCGCGACGCGTGGACGAAGAAACCGCGTGTGCCGCGCCGCACGCGCGCCCTCACCGCCCACCCGATCGTGCGCTACCTCGGCAGGGACGACGAGGCGCGCACGATCGACGGCTGGGGCCCGTGGGCCGGCACCGTGGCGGACTGGCTGCGCGAGGGACGCTCGCCGACCGTGTTCATCCACACGCCGGACAACGCGGACGCCCCGGCGCTCGCCCGCCGTTTCCACGACGACGTACGCGCCCGCGTACCCGAGCTGGAGCCCCTGCCGGAGCCGATGCCCAGCGAGCCACCGACCCTCTTCTGACCACGTCCCGCCCGTCCCGCGGCGGCGACCGCCAGCAGCAGCTCCGCCGGCTCGCCCGGCGCCGTGACCATCGCCTCGTGGCCCGTGCGCCTCGGTCCGCACGTGTACCGCCGGCGGTTCCGCCCCTGGGCCGACCCCGTGCTCACCGGCGGGCGGCCCGGGAGGCAGCGCGGCGGGCGGCCAGGCGGCCGGGATCCGGCCAGCGTACGGAGTGCGCCCAGCCCGCGCGCTCGAACCAGCGGATCAGCCGCGCGCTCGGGTCGAGCTGGCCCTTGAGCACCCCGTGCCGGGCGCACGCCGGCTCCACGTGGTGCCAGTTGTGCCAGCCCTCGCCCAGCGTCAGCATCGCCACCCACCACACGTTCGACGAGCGGTCCCGTCCCGGGAACGGCCGCTCGCCGAACGTGTGCGCGACGGAGTTCACCGACCACGTGACGTGGTGCACGACCGCGTAGCGGATCAGGCCGCCCCAGAAGAAGGCGGACCAGGCGCCCTCCCACGACATCGACCACAACCCGCCTGCCGCGGCGGGCAGCACGAACGACAGCACCACGACGGCCGGGTAGGCGGCGTCGAACCGCCGGACGTCCGGATCGGCCAGCAGGTCCGGCACCCAGTGGCGTCTGCTGGAGCGCCGGCGCGCGGTGAAGAACCAGCCGACGTGAGCGTGCGCCATGCCGCGCAGCAGGGCCAGGCCGTCGTCGCCGTAGCGCCACGGCGAGTGCGGGTCGCCCTCGCGGTCGGCGTACTTGTGGTGGCGCCGGTGCTCGGCCGCCCACAGGGAGACGGGACCCTCAACGGCCATGCCGCCGGCGAGCATGAGCGCGACCCGCAGCGGCCTGCGGCACCTGAAGGCGCGATGGGTGAAGAGCCGGTGATAGCCGATGGCGATCCCGAAGATGCTCACGAGGTACATCACGACGGCGATGACCAGGTCGCGCGGGCCGATGCCCCACCCCCACGCGGCGGGCACGGCGACGGCCAGGAGCAGCACGGGAAGCACCACGAGGACGACCAGGTAGACCGCTCGGCGGCCGGTGGTGAGCGTCACCGTCTCCGAAGTGCCCGAGCCCGCCCGCGGGGTGGGTGACGCGTTCACAGTGCCTCCGTGATCGGTGCAGACGACAGGGCCTCCCCATTGATGACCGGGCCCCTGGGCTCCGGCTATGGCCTGGAAGTGACGAGCTCATCACCAAGAGGAGTCAAAACACTCCGCACGGTAGCGGCAACATTCTGTCTAGATTGTGGCTACACAACGTGATGATCTCTGTTGGCTCCGGTCTCAGCGGAAGGTGGGCAAACGGCATGGGTGCTGCCGATCAGGCGACCACGAGCGGCCATCTGGAGAGATACGACGAGGCGCTGGCCCGCGACCCGATGGCGGCGCTGGGGCTCGTCCAGCAGTGGATGCGCACCGAGTGGCGCACCCTGTTCGCCGAGCTGCGCGAGCGGCGGCCCGTCTTCGTCACGCCCGCCTTCACGGTCGTGACGCGCTTCGCCGACGTGATCGAGGTGCTCTCCCGGGAGTCGGTCTTCTCGGTCCGCGCCTTCGGGCCGCGCCTGGACGCCGCGCTGGGCGGCCCGTACATGCTGGGCCGGGACGCCACCCCGATGAACTGGCGGGAAAAAGGCCTGATGCGGGTCATGCTCGACCCGGGCGACACCGCCCGCGTGCGGGCGCTCGCGGGGCGCCTGGCCGACGAGGCCCTCGACGCCGCGCTGCCGAGCGGCCGCGTCGAAGCGGTCCACGCGCTGTTCCGCCACGTCGCCCTGGGCGTGTGCGCCGAATACTTCGGGCTTCCCGGGCCCGACCCCGGCACCCTGTCGCGGTGGACGCGGGCCATCGTCACCGACGGCTTCGCCAACTACGCGGGCGACCCGGCGATCCAGGAGGAGTCGGTGCGCGCGGGCGCCGAGATGACGGCCTACCTGCGCGACCGGCTCGCCGGACTCCGGGCTGCGCTGCGCGACGGGCGTGACCTGCCGGACGACGTCTTCACCCGGCTCGCCCGTACGAACCTGCCTCCCGGCCTCGACCTGGACGACGAGCGCATCGTCGTCAACATGGCCGGCCTGCCGCTCGGCTTCGTCGAGAGCGGGCCGGGAGCCATGGCCGAGGCGGTCGAGCAACTGCTCCTGCGCCCGCGGGTGCTGGCGAAGGCCGCCGAGGCCGCCGCCGCTCCTGCCCGTTTCGACCCGTACGTGTGGGAGGCGCTGCGCTTCAACCCGTTCTTCAAGCTGCTTCCCCGCATGTGCGAGCGCGACCACGTCCTGGCCGCCGGCACCCCGCGCGGCACGCTGATCCCCGCGGGCACGCTCGTGCTCGCCGCGCCTGCCTCGGCCATGTTCGACGCGGACGTGGTGCCGGAGCCCGCCGAGTTCCGCCTCGGCCGGCCGCGCCACCACCAACTGTTCTTCGGCCACGGTCACCATTCCTGCCTGGGCGTGCACCCCGCCGCCGCGGTCGTCTGCGAGGTCGTACGCCGCCTGCTGCTGCGCCCCGGCCTGCGCCCTGTCCCGCCGCCGGAAGGGGCCCTCGTCCGATCGGGCGGCATCTTCCCCGACCGGTTCGTTCTCGCGTTCGGCCCCGCGGGCCGGGAAGGGTGACGATGGCGACGAGCACGGCGCGCAGCGCCGCAACCGACGGGGTCGTCAACCGGCTCAGGTTCCTGGCGCTGACCGGCGGCAGGCCTGTCTGGGACGTCGTACAGGCCGTCCCGGCGCTGCGGCGGCGGGTCAACGCCGCGCTGATCGACAGCGCGATCCGGGAGATGCCGCCCCGGCCCGAGCCGCTCAGCACGATGGCCGGCTACACGTCGTGGCCCTCACTGACCGACCGCACCTACAGCGGCAGGCACCTGCCCCCGCTCCCCCTGCCCGAGGCGAACCGGCCGGCCCCCGAGCGCGCCGCCGACCTGTTCGCCCGTGGCGACACCATGATCCCCTGTCCGCGCTCCTCCGTGTTGTTCGCCTACTTCGCCCAGTGGTTCACCGACGGCTTCCTGCGCGGCGACACCAACGTCCCGCGCGATCCCCGTAAGAACACCTCCAACCACCACATCGACCTCAACCAGCTCTACGGCCTGGACGAGACGGCCACGGCGGCGCTGCGCACGTTCGACGGGGGCCTGCTCAAGAGCCAGACCATCAACGGCGGGGAGTTCCCGCCGCACCTGTGCGAGAACGGCAAGATCAAGCCGGAGTTCGCCCCGCTGAGCGTGATCCGCTTCGACGAGCTCACCGACGCGCAGCGCGACACCCTGTTCGCGACGGGAAGCGACCGGGGCAACATCCAGATCGGGTTCACCATGCTCACGGTGCTGTTCCTGCGCGAGCACAACAGGGTGGCGCGGCTGCTCGCCGGACGCCATCCGCGCTGGGACGACGAGCGTGTCTTCCAGACGGCGCGCAACATCCTCATCGTGCTGCTGATCAAGCTGGTGGTCGAGGAGTACATCAACCACATCACCCCCTACCACTTCCGGTTCACCCTCGATCCGCGGCTGACGGCGATGCTGGCCCGCGCGCCCTGGCACCGCGAGAACTGGGCCTCGGTGGAGTTCAACCTCGTCTACCGCTGGCACAGCCTGATCCCGTCCCGCCTGTCGGTGGGCGGCCGTGACCTGCCGATGGCGCAGACCATGGCCGGCGGCGCGCTGATCCCCGAGCCCGGCCTCGGCCGGCTCTTCGAGGACGCCTCCCTCCAGCGCGCCGGGCGCATCGGCCTGTTCAACACCGACCCCCTCCTGAGGCAGGTCGACGTGGCCAGCATCGCCGACTCGCGGGTGCTCGGCCTGGCGCCGTACAACAGCTACCGGCAACACTGCCGCTTTCCGCGGGTGCGCCGCTTCGAGCAGGTCTCCGGCGACGCGCGGGTCAGCGGCGCGCTGCGCGACCTCTACCGCGGCGTCGACGACCTCGACCTGTACGTCGGCCTGTTCGCCGAGGAGCCCGGCTCGCCCGACGCCATCCTGCCGCCGCTGCTCACGAAGATCATCGCCATCGACGCGTTCTCCCAGGCGCTGACCAATCCCCTGCTGGCCCCGAGGGTGTTCAACGCCGCGACCTTCTCCCCGGAGGGCATGCGGATCATCGCGACCACGAGAACGTTGTCGGACGTGCTGCACCGCAACGTCCCGGAGGACCCGCGCCCCCACTTCGTCAGCATGACCCGGCGGCCGCCCCGGTGACCGCCCCAAAGAACGGACCGGAGAACGGACCGTCCAGCAGATCGGCGGACGCGCCGGTGGGCGGACCGTGCGGCGGGACGGCGGACGCGCCGGTGGGCGGCGGGGCGGGAGCCGCCGGCGGGCCGCTGCGGGGGGCGGCCCGCGAGCTCGTCGACATCGCCGTCACCATCAGGCAGGCCGGAGTGCACGCCACGGCCGCGCTGACCGACGGGACCCTGCTCACGGCCCTGCCCCACGCCCCCGCGGCGGGTCTCCTGGCCCACCGCACGCTCCTGCACGCCCTCACCGACGGCGAAGGGCTCGGGTACGCGCCCGCCGGCGGCCGGCTGGGCACCCTGGCGGCGCGGCTGGGAGCGCTGGCGGGCCAGGAGAGCCTGGCCGTCCGCGTGCTCGCCACCTCGCTGCGGCTGCGCATCGCCGCCGTCGCCACCGAGCACCCCGAGCTGGCGCGCGATCCGCTCATCGTCCGGCTCGTCGAGGCGGCCGCCGCCGACCGCGATCTGGAGGCCGTACGCGCGCTGCGCGCCCTGCTCAAGGACCGCGGCGTGGTACGCGCGCTCAGCCAGATCGCCCCGGTCTTCGGCGAGGTCCTCGCCCTGCGGGCGCTCCTGGACGAGAACCCGCTGAACGACCGCACCGCCTGGCTGATCGCGACCGGCACCGGCCACGCCACCGCCGACCCGATCACCGGCATCAGCAACCGGGCCGTCGCCGCGCTCGACACGGGGGCGGGCGCCGCGCGCAGGACCGGCCTGACCGCGGCCGAGACCGCCCGGATCGGCTCCGAGACGTCTCTGCTCGGCTTCCTGCGCAACATCAGCGTGCTCGGCACGACGGGCCGGGTGCTCATCCAGAGCGTCGAGGGCCCCGACGGGGTCGTGCGCCACGTCGTCCAGGCGCCCGGCATGCGGGCCGGGCGCCCCGACCACGACTCGCCCCAGGACCTGCTCGGCGCCTTCAGCAGCACCGTGCTCGACAGCAACCCGTACAGCCGCGCGCTGGCCGCGGCCGTACGCGACTACGGCCTGCCGCAGGGCGCCGAGGTGGCCCTCATCGGTCACAGCGCGGGCGGCGCGGCCATCATGAACCTGGCCCAGGACGCCGGGTTCTGCGCCCGCCACACCGTCACCCACGCCGTCGCCGTCGGCGCGCCCGTCGACTTCAAACGGCCCGCCGACCCCCGCACCTGGGTCGCCAGCGTCACCAACCAGCACGACATCGTCCCCACCCTCGACGGGCAGGGCGCGGGAGCCTGCTTCGACCCGCACCCCGACTGGTACGTGGTGGACTATTCCGACGCCACGCACCTGTTCCCGCTCTGCCACGGCATCGACCGCTACATCGCCAACCTCGCCGAGGACCTGCCCGAGGCCCGTGACCTGATGGACGCGCGGCTCGCGCCGTACCGGGGGCCGGTCGTGCGCTCGCAGGCGTACCGGCTGTTCGACCACGCGCCGCGCCCTGACGGCTTCCCCTTCCTCACCGTGCCCACCCACACGGTGGACGGCCCTGACGGGCCGGTCGAGCTGCCGATCAGGTGCGAGGACGGCAGCGCTCTGACGGCGTACTTCGCCGCCGACACCGCCGCGGTCGCACGCCTGCTGCACGGGACGGGCCTCGGCCGGGCCGTCGGGGTCGCGGGCCGCGCGCTCGTCACCGTGCACGCCTCCTGGAACCGGCGCACCAGCGTGGGCGGCTACCGCGAGTTCCACGTCGGGCTCGTCGTGGCGGACCCGTGGCACCCCCGGCCATCCCGCCTCGGCCTGCTCGGAGGTGCGGACCTGCTGCGCAGGGCCGACCGGCGGTGCTCGGGCGGCTTCATGGCGGGCTCCGTGGTCGACACCGCCGCCGTCCACGCCGTGGCGCCGAGGTTGTGGGGCGCCTGGCCGTACCTGGTGCCGCTGGAGTTCGGGCTCACCGCCAGGAGCGTCCGCGTCGCCGTCGGCGGCCCCGGGGACCGGCTGCTCACCCTGCACGGCCTGCTCGGGCCCGGGCTGCCCGTGAACGCCCTCGACCTGGTCGGGTACGCGCGGGGAGCGGCGGGAGAGACGCTGCGCTCCTGCGCGCGCGCCCGCGGGCGCGGCCGCCTGCACCCCCTCCCCCGGCTGCGGCTGACCGTTCAGCCGGGGTCGGCGCACCCGCTGGCCCACCGGCTTCGTGAGCTGGGCCTCGACGGTGCCCGTCCGCTGCTGTGCCTGTCGGCCGGCACCCGCCGGCTGCTCCAGGACGCCGCCGTACCGTTGCCCGCCCCCTGACCATCCGGAGGAGCCATGCCGGCCGATCCCGCGGTGATCGCCGCCCACGCCGAGGTCCTGCAGTCCGACGCCCGCGCGCTCGCCGACTGCGCCGAACGCCTGCGGACGCTCGGGGCGAGGTTGGAGGCCGACGGCATCGCGCCTCCTTGGCTGCACGAGGCGGTCAACGCCCACTTCGCCGCCTGCGCCGCCGCCGCCACGGACCTGAGCGCGGCGGCGGCCAGCCTCAGTGGCTACGCCGGTCGGGCGCGCCGCTGACGCGTCGCGCTCAGCGCGCCTTCGCGGGCCGCGCTCAGCTCGCCTCGTGGACGGCGCGGGCGGCGCTCAGCCCCGACTCCAGGGCACCCTCGATCCACGCGTGCCACAACGAGCAGTGCTCTCCGGCGAAGTGCACGCGGCCCTCCGGCGCGATGATCGCGTCATGCAGGCTGCTCTGCTGGTGCGGCTCGAACAGGGCGAAGGCGCCGGCCGCGTAGGGGTCGTTGTACCAGGCGTGCGTGACCCCGAACTCGAAGTGGTCGTGGATCTCCGGGTGGATCTTCGCGACGTCTTCCAGGGCCTGGTCGATCCGCTTCTGCGGCGGCATCGCGCCCCACCGCAGCGCGTCCTGGCCCCAGGTGTAGCCGGCCAGCAGGACCGAGCGGTCCTCGCCGGGAACCGGGTGCGAGGGATAGCAGATGCGCCGGATCGGCAGGTCGGTGACCGTGGTGCCGCCGACGATCCCGTCGGTCTGCTCCCAGAACGCCCGGCGCACCTGGAAGAGGATCTTGGTGGAGGCGTTGTAGTTGAGCTCGCGGATCGCGCGCTGCTTGCGGCGGGAGAACGCGGGCCTGGTCTCGATGTCGCGCAACACCGAGAACGGGATCGTGCAGATGGCGTGGTCACCGGTGAGCGTCGTCCGGCCGGAACCCGTCCTGACGTGCAGGGTGACCGCGCGGTCGTCCTGCTCGATGGCGGTGACCTCGTGGCCGAACCTGATGTGGGCCTTGAGCTCCTGGTAGAAGGCGGTCGGCAGCCGGTCGGCGCCGCCCTCGATCTCCTGCATGTCCTCGAACGCCCGCCCGATGATCTCGCGGAACTGCTCGATGACCGCCGCGTTGAGGTTGGACTCCCTGAAGCTCATCACGCCGTAGAGCTCGATGGCCCCCTCGGAGAACCCGCGCTCGCGCAGGAAGCTGCGGATGGAGTAGCGGTCGTACTCGGCGCAGATGCGGTCGAGCGCGTCCTCACCCTCCTGCGCGTACAGGTCGTGGATCTCCTGCGTGGCGGTGCGCCACAGATCCTCGTAGGTGCGGCCGCGTTCGTGCTCGGCCAGGTCGAAGTCGACGAGCCCGGGGTCGGCGTTCAGCTTCCCCATCGTGGTCCTGACGCCCTGGAGGTAGGCGAGGGCGCTGGGGTTGCCCATGACGAACGGGCGCAGGGTCAGGCCGAACTTCGCGCAGTAGGCGAGGGTGAGGTCGTGCACGCGGGGGATCCGCATCGCGCCCGCCTCGGCGTACAGGCCGGGGGCGAAGCCGCGCAGGGTGAGCACGCGCCCGCCCACCCGCTGCTGCGCCTCCAGGACGACGGGCTCGTGCCCCTGGCGCATCAGCTCGTAGGCGGCGACCAGCCCGGCCATCCCCGCTCCGATGACGAGCACGCGCTTGCCGGGGCGGCCTCCGCCGGCGAGCCCCTGCTCGGCCGTGGCGACCACCTCCGCCGGCACCCTGAGCTCGCGACTCGGTCTCGGCGCTCCCACGCCGGCCGGCTCAGGCATGGCCGCTGGCTCCATCCGCACTCCTCCACGGTCACGTAAAGCACATTCATGGTCACGCAAAGCGATGATACTCGCCGAGGGGCGACCTCTTGGAGTGCCCGGTCGCGGGCGAGGTGGGTCACGGCTCCGGCCAGACATGGGCCCCCACTATCTAGGCCAATATGGGGGATTGCAGCATGTGAGGCCGGATGTGCCCCACAATGGTGTGATGGCACACCCGCAGCAACCCCCGCCCCATGGGCCCTGGGGGCAACAGGGGCAGCAGGGGTACGGGCCGCCATCAGGCCAGGGCACCCCGGCGCCCGGATACGGCCCCCCTGGCCACCAGCAACACGGCCAGCCCGGTCGGCAGGGTCCCGGGCCGCACCCCGGTCCAGGCGCCCCACCACCCGGCTACGGGCAACCGCCCGCCCAGGGGCCCACGCCGTACGACCCGGGCGCGGGCCAGTACGGCCAGAACCCGGGCGGCCAGTACGGCCAAGATGCGGGCCAGTACGGCCAGGGCGCGGGTCACGGCCAGGGCCGGCCGCCTTACGGTCAGAGCCCGGGACAGTACGGCCAGGGCGCCGGCCAGCAGTACGGCCAGGGGCCTGGACAGTACGGCTACGGCAACCAGGCGGGTGCGCCGCCCTACGGTTCCCCGCCGCCGGGCGGCCGGAACAACAACGCCGTGCTCATCGGCGTGATCGTCGTCCTGTCGGTGCTCCTCCTCGGCGGCGGCGCGTTCGGCGCGTACAGCTATCTCAACGCCCCCGGCCCCGCACCCACCACCATCGCCCAGCCGAGCACCTCACCGTCCGCACCGCCCACCTCCGCGCCGCCGACGTCCGCGCCGCCGACGGCCACGCCGACCGACACCCCTGAGCCTTCCAGCACGTCCAGCGACAGTCAGGACACGCCGCTCGACCACACCGAGTTCGACGACTGGAACTTCTCCCTGAAGGGCGAGAAGTACGCGGCGCGCAAGGTCGGCGGCTGGACGTACGACTCGTGCGACCCGCTGGACGCCGAGGGCGTGATGGCCGACAACAACTGCGAGAGCGCCGTCCAGCTCGCCTACAGCGCGTACGGGGGGAACCTCAAGGCGGTGCAGATCATCCTGGCGTTCCCCTCCAGCACCGACGCCAGGAACACCGCGAAGCGGCTGAAGAACACCGCCGACAAGAACGTGGCCTGGCGCAGGAGCAGCGCCCACAGGAGCTACTCGTACGGCAAGATCTACACGGGCGCGTACGTCAAGCACCTGGTCATCACGATCGTCACCGCCAACTCGTCGGCCAAGTCCAAGGCCCAGAAGTTCCACACCGCCATGCAGACCGACCGCGGCGTCTACTTCTTCATGGGCCGCCAGAGCGAACGGCCCGTCACCAGCTGACCCGGAGTCCCCGACGTCAGGCGAAGTCGGCCGCCGTCATGCCCGCCGGATGTCCGGGCGGCCACTGCACGAGCTCGATCCTGTGGCCGTCAGGATCGGTCAGCCATGAGGTCCGTATCCCCGGCCCCGGCTCCGCCGGCGGCTCGGCCGTGACGCCCCTGGCCGCGAGCTCGGCGATCGTGGCATCGAGGTCGTCCACCTGGACGACGAGGTGGTTGACGGCGCTGATGTCCTTGACCGGTCGTGCGGGGTCGTGCACGAGCTCGAGGCTGACGAACGGGTCGTCGGGCAGCTTGAGCATCGTCAGGCTGCCGAACCCCGTCTCGGGGACCCGGCCGAGTTCGGCGTACCCGAGCGCGGTGTAGAAGGCGAGCGAGCGTTCCAGGTCGGTGACCCGCAGCCCGAGGTGCAACATGCGCATGCCCGGCAGACTAGCGCCGACGTGACAAGGGTCACCATCGCTCCGCTGTCACCGACTTCTCCCACCACGCGGCGTACGGGAGCCCAGCCGGGGTCCTCACGCCGCGACGTCCCCAGTTCCTCGGGTCCCTGCCCGCGGTGGATCCGGGCGCGATCGAGGGACCGCTCGGCCGGAGGCGTCTAGAGCTTGAAGCCGCCCGAGATCTCGATGTTCTGAGCGGTGACCCAGCGGCTCTCGTCGGAGACCAGGGCGGCGATCATGGCACCGATGTCGTCGGGTTCGCCGGTCCGGCCGAACGCGGTTTTCGCGGCGAGGGCCGAGACGACCTCGGGGAACCGGGTGAACGCGTCGCCGCCGAGCCGGGTGCGGGTCGGACCGGGTGAGACGGCGTTGACGCGGATGCCTCTCGTGGCGAACTCCTTGGCCATGTACCGGGTCAGCACGTCGAGACCGCCCTTCATCGACGCGTAGGCCGAGTATCCCGGCTCCAGGCCCGCCGTACCTGACGAACTGCTGCTCGTGTTGACGATGGCCCCGCCGTCCGCCATCAGGGGCAGCAGCCGCTGCGTGAGGAAGTACGGCCCCTTGAGCAGGACCCGCATGAGCCTGTCGAACGTCTCCTCGGTCGTGTCCTCGATCAACGACATCTCGGCGTGACCGGCGTTGTTCACCAGGTGGTCGAAGGTGTCGCGCTGCCACGTGTCGCGCAGCACGCCGGCCACCGCATCGCGGAAGGCCGCGAAGGTGCCGACGTCGCCGAGGTCCAGCGGCAGCGCGACGGCCCTGCCGCCCTCCTTCTCGATGGCGGCGGCCGTATCCAGCCCTGCTCGCGCGTTGGTGCCGTAGGTCAAGATGACTCCGGTTCCGCGCTTGGCGATCTCGATGGCGGCACTCTGTCCGATGCCGGAGCTGGCGCCCGTGATGACGGCGACCTTCATGGTGTGTTCCTCCTGCGTACGTGTCCGTGTTTGAGCAAGGCGGCGCCATGCGGCGGGGGCAGGTCTCGGGCGAGCCGATCGGTGCCATGGCCATGGCGGCGGTGGAATGAGGTGATTCCATCCAACCGGCTTGACCTGGGAGAACGTTAGAACGATCCTCGCCCGTACATGCACGATCCTCTCGCGTACGGGAACCACGCCCCGAATCGTGCTGCAATGGCCACATGCGGCTCGAAGAACTCCGCGATCAGCTGGTCCGGCATGCCCGGCCCGACTGGACCACCGCCATCGACGGTGTCCTCGTCTCGAAGATCGACCGTTCGGACCCGCCGGCGCTCTCGATGTCCGGCACGGTGCTGGCGGTCATCGCCCAGGGCGCCAAGCGCCTCGCGCTGGGCGACCGGATCTTCGAGTACGGCGCCGGACAGTACCTGGTCGCGTCCGTCGACCTGCCGATCACCGGGCAGTTCCTTCAGGCGAACCCCGAGCAGCCGGCGCTGGGCTTCGGGCTCACCCTGGAACCGTCCGCCGTCGCCGAGTTGCTGCTGGCGGCCGGGACTGGCGACCTTCCCCCCACCGGGGGCGGCGCGTCGCCGGGGATCGCCGTCAGCGACGCTCCGGCCGAGTTGCTCGACGCGGTGGTCCGGCTGCTGCGCCTGCTCGACGAGCCTCGCGACCAGGCCGTGCTGGCCCCGCTGATCAAGCGCGAGATCCTGTGGCGCGTGATCACCGGCGAGCAGGGTGCGACGGTCCGCCAGCTCGGCCTCGCCGACAGCGGTCTCAGCCACATCTCCCGCGCCGTGCGCTGGATCCGCGAGCACTACGCGCAACGCTTCCGGGTCGAGGACGTGGCGAGGCTGTCCGGCATGAGCGTCTCCGCCTTCTACCGCAACTTCCATGCGGTGACCGCGATGAGCCCCATCCAGTTCCAGAAGCAGATCCGGCTGCAGGAGGCCAGGCTGCTGCTCGCCATCCACCCGAACGACGTCACGGGAGTCTGCCACCGGGTCGGCTATGACAACCCGTCACAGTTCAGCCGGGAATACCGCCGCCAGTTCGGCCTGCCTCCCAGCCAGGACGCCGCGCGCCTGCATCACGCCGCGCGTACCCCTGCGAGTGCCCTCCCCTGAGCCGTCTCGGACGGGCGCTTCTCGCGTGTGCCCTCGGGAGGGCGCGTCAGATGGGGGTGACGGGTCCACCTCGCAGGAACAGCGGAAGCTGGTGCTTCAGGGCAGATCACACGACACCCGCCTGCAGCAGCACCGCCAACACGTTCAGGGCGACGGCAAGGACGCCGAGCCGGAGCCAGGCGATCGGATGGCCGAGGTCGAGGGTCCACGATGAGGAGCCGAGACGGTCGTGCACGAGCAGGGCCGGGTCGCGGCGGTTGACGTAGACGGCGCCGGCTTGCTGCCGATCCCGGCGGCGGACCGCGTGACCAGCAGCGCCGGGATCGTGACCATCGCGACGACGGCGACGAGCGCGCCCGCCGCCACGGTCAGGCGCGCGTAGGAACGACGCGCGGCGATGACGGCCGGATCGTCCACCCGCCTGCTCGCGTACACCGTCTGACGTTCGCCGACAGCCACCAAGGCTGGCTCGTGACCGGCCACGCGGCTGCCCGCGCGGTCCTGGCGAGCCCGCACTTCAGCAACCGGCCGGAGGGAGCGCACCCCGTGATCCCGGCCCGGATGGAGCTGGTCAAGGAGTTCCGGGTCCCGCCCGGGTTCTTCCTGCGCATGGACGCCCCCGAGCACACGCGCTTCCGCAAGCTGCTGGCCGGGCAGTTCACCGTACGCAGGATGAAACTGCTCGAACCCAGGATCGAGGAGATCACCAACGCCTGCCTGGACGAGATGGAGGCCGCCGGCGGCACCGTGGACCTCGTGCAGGCGTTCGCGCTGCCGATTCCGTCGCTGGTGATCTGTGAGCTGCTCGGGGTCCCGTACGAAGATCGTGCGCAGTTCCAGGAGGACTCCAACGTCCTGGTCAACCTCGAGACCAAGGCCGACGACGCCCGGGCGGCGATGCGGCGGATCTGGGCGTACCTGGGCGCACTCATCCAGCACAAGCGCAAGGAACCGGCCGACGACCTGCTCAGCGGACTCGTCGAGAGCGGAGAGCTGAACGACGAGGAGCTCGCCGGGGTCGGGGTCCTGCTGCTGGCCGCCGGACACGAGACGACCGCCAACATGCTGGGCCTGGGCACCTACGCGCTGCTCACCAACCCCGATCAGCTCGCCGCCATGCGCGACGACCCCTCGGCCATGGACAACGGCGTCGAGGAACTGTTGCGCCACCTCACGATCATCCACCCCGGCCTGGTACGCACCGCGCTGGAGGACACGGAGATCGAGGGCGTCGCCATCGAGGCGGGCGAGAACGTCGCCATCCATCTGCCCGCCACCAACCGCGACCCCTCCCGCTTCCCCGACGGAGATCGGCTCGACCTCACCCGGCCCGCCGGCGGGCACCTCGCCTTCGGCCACGGCATCCACCAGTGCCTCGGCCAGCAGCTCGCCCGCGCCGAGATGCGCATCGCCTACCCTGCGCTGCTGCGGCGCCTGCCTGGCCTGCGCCTGGCGGTAACACCCGAGGAGGTGCCGATGCGCTCGGACATGAGCATCTATGGAGTGCACCGCCTCCCTGTCACCTGGTAGGTCGTGAAGATCCCCGACTCCGGCGGATCGACGGTGACCGTTGATCGGACCGGAAACGACGAAAGCCCGTCATCTTGGAGAACTCTCCAGATGACGGGCTTTGCCCTACCGTCGGGACGACAGGATTTGAACCTGCGACCCCTTGACCCCCAGTCAAGTGCGCTACCAAGCTGCGCTACGTCCCGGTTGTGTCGGCCGCCCCCCCTGCGGGGCGGGACGTCATAACCTTAGCGCACATCGAAGGTGCACGCGTACACGGAGAGCGGGAGCGGAGGGGGCCGGGTGGGGCGTAAGCCGACCATTGATCGGGATGAGCTGGCCAGGCTGGTCGCCGAGGGGAGGAGCGTGCAGGAGCTGGCCGCTCACTTCGGTGTCAGCACGTCCGGGGTGTTGCAGGCCAAGCGGGCCGCCGGGCTGGCCAAGCCGATGCTCGACCACCGCGCCGCCGTCCCGTGGAAGCTGGCCCGCGCGCACGTCCAGTCGGGGCCCGCCACCAATCTGCGCAACCTGTCGGCGGCCGCTCAGGGGAAGCCGCCGGGGTCCGACCGGCTGAACACGGCGCTGCGCTGGGCGCAGCGGCTGGTGGACGAGGGGCTGGACGTGCGGTACGACCCCGATGCGGGATTCAGCGAGGTCCCCGCTTCACCAGCGGGCTCACATGTCGCAACGGTGCTGGCCGCGGCGCGGAAGGCGCTCGAAGCCAACTGAGGGCAAAAGTTTCGGCACGGCTCTCCCGGGAAGTCGCTGGTCTCGACAAAGAGACCGGAGGCGAACATCATGACCACCTACATCTGGGTGGCCGTCGTCGTCATCGCGGTGGTGGCGCTCGCCGCAGTTGCCTACGTGGCGCAGCAGCAGAGGCGCCGTCATCACCTGCGTGAGCGTTTCGGCCCCGAGTACGAGCGCATAGTCGCAGACCATGACAACCGCCGCGACGCCGAGCAGGAGTTGCTCGACCGCGAGCAGCGGCATTCCGAGCTCGACATCCGTCCCCTGCCGGAGGAGTCGCGGGAGACGTACGCCAACCGGTGGACCGAGGTGCAGGAGCGCTTCGTGGACGCGCCGGGCTTCGCGGTGACCGAGGCGGACCAGCTGGTCACCGCGGTCATGGCGGAGCGGGGATATCCGACGGAGGACTTCGAGCAGCGGCTGTCCGACCTGTCGGTGGGGCACGCGGAGACCCTCGATCACTACAGGACGGCTCACGAGATCAGCGGGCGGGCGGCCAAGAAGCAGGCCTCCACGGAGGAGCTCCGGCAGGCCATGGTCCACTACCGCGCGCTGTTCGAGGATCTGCTGCACGAGACCACGCGAGGACGGTGAAGGTGATGAGGAACAGCCACGACGAGCTGAAGGTGCCGTCGCAACGCGCTGACGAGGTCCGTGGCGACGACCGTGACGACGACCGGGCGGTCGCGGACCGCGGGCCCGGCGAGGAGGCCGGAGGGCCGATCGCCGGCCGTCTCGACGACATGGGGCGCGCCGACGGCCGCCCCGAAGGGCTGGAGCGCTCCGCCGACGCGTACGACCCCGCCGTTCCCGGCGCTGCCCCATCGGCCGGCCCGGGTGATGACGCCGCCCACCGGGACCCGTACGCGAGGGCCGGCGGCGACATGCCGGCCGAGCCCGGCCCGGTCGACGGCCAGGCCGAGCCCGAGGAGGTCCCGGCGCGCGCGGCTCCCCAGGACGTCGTCCTGTTCGACCAGGACCCCACTCAGGTGCAGGCGCGCTGGCGCGATCTGCAGGCGTCGTTCGTGGACGACCCCGGCGAGGCCGTACGGCGCGCCGACGGTCTGCTCGGCGAGGTGGTGGAGTCGTTCACCAGCAGCCTCACGAGCCGCACGGACGCCCTGCGGGACGGCTGGAAGGACACCGGTGCGCAGGACACCGAGCATCTGCGGCTGGCGTTGCGCGACTACCGGAACGTCCTGGAGCGCCTGCTCGCCCTGTCGGGAGCCCCCGGCCAGGGCACCGGCCCGGCGCCCGGACAAGCGCACGTCCACACGCACGACCAGGGCCACAGCCACGGGATGAGGTGATCTGACATGCTCGCGATAGTCGCGGCGATCGTCTTCGGGCTGGGCTTACTGCTCGACCTGCTGGGCGTGAACATCCCCGGAGGAGTCTCCGGTATGACGTTCGTCCTGCTGGGGCTGACCCTGCTGGCTCTGCACCAGGCGGGCATAGGCACGGCGAGCGTACGCAGCTACGGCGGCTGGCGTGGCCGGGCCAGGCGCTGACGGCGTGCGGTCCGCGCGCCGTCAGGGTGATGTGGCGGCGCGCGGTGTCGCGCGTCGCCGTTCTCCGGGTCACGCCGTGCCGCAGGCCCTTCGCCTGATCACGCATGGCCTGGAGTTCCGCCTCCGGGTCACGCATTCCGGGAGCCCTCTCCCCCGGGTCACGCCTTGCCGGGGAAGCGCATGACGACGCGGCTGCCGGCCTCTCCGGTGTGCACGATCAGCTCCGAGGAGAGCAGGCGGGCCACCCAGAGCCCCATGCCGCCCACGGCCCCCGGCAGAGGGCCGGGTTTCCATGGGCCCTTGTCGTGAACCTCGACGACCAGGTCGCCGCCGGCCGCCCACGTGCGCAGGAGGGCCTGATCGCCGCCGTGGGTGACGGCGTTGGTGGCGATCTCGTTGATCGCGATGACGAAGTCGGCGACGGCGTCCTCCGCCATGCCGGCCTCGCGGGCCTCCTCCTCGGCGAACTGCCGGACCTTGGGCAGGTCCGGCAGCCGGAAGCGTAGTCGTTTCACGGGCGCGCCGGGGGGCGGGCCCGTGTGGCCCGGCTGGGGCTCCACGTCCTCGTTCACCCGGCGACCGCCCCTGTTCAGCCGACGAGTTCGGCGCGTAGTTGATCGAGTACTTTGCGCAGGATGCGTGACACGTGCATCTGCGAGATCCCGAATTCGGCGGCGATCTCGGCCTGCGTCATGTTGCCGAAGAAGCGCAGCAGCAGGATGTGCTTCTCCCGGGAGGGCAGGGCGTCGATGAGCGGCTTGACGGCCTCCCTGTCGACCATGGTGCTCAGCGTGTCGTCGTCCTCGGGGATGACGTCGCCGAGGGAGGCCGCGTCGTCGTCGGTGCCGAGCGGGGCGTCGAGCGACAGGGTGCTGTAGGCGGCAGAGGCGTCGAGCGTGAGCAGGACGTCCTCTTCGGTGATGTTCATCTTCGCCGCGAGTTCGGCGACGGTGGGCGACCTGCCGAGGTCCTGGCTGAGATCGGCGACGAGCCTGTTGAGCTCGGAGCGGCGTTCCTGGTAGAGGCGCGGCACCCGGATGGCCCAGGTGCGGTCGCGGAAGTGCCGTTTGACCTCACCGGTCATGGTCACGACCGCGTAGCCCCTGAACGCGTGCCCGAGGCTGGGGTCGAAGCCGTTGACGGCTTTCATCAGGCCAACATATGCGGCTTGGAGAAGGTCCTCCAGTGGTTCGCCCCGGTAGCGGTATCGCCTGGCGATCTCCATGGCGAGCGGACGGTGCATTTCGACGATGCGCTCGCGCAGCCGCTCGCGGTGGCTGCTGGAGGTGCCCTCCCTGACCATCTCGGCCAGGAGCTCTTCCGCGCTCATCTCCTCGAGGATGTACTCCTGCACAGCCATGGCTGCTCCTCGTATGGCTCGCAGGCGGCCTCCACCCAAGCAGAAAAGCCCAGGCAGAGGCACGCCTCGCTCAACTCTCGAGACGGAAGCCCTCTGCTGGACCTCGCGAGAAGTGTCCCCCGTGCCACCAGAAGTATTCCTCCCTGGCGTGGTGACAGTAGGGTTGCTCCGTGACAATGCCGGAAAACGGCGACGGGCCCGCGGCGGCTCTGAGCCTGACGTCATCGACCGTCGACTCGGTCACCGTGGTGCGGGTCGACGGTGTGCTCGACGCCACGACGCGCGAGCAGTTCGCCGACTACCTGTCGTTGGCGGGCACCGATCTGATCCTCGATCTGGCCGGAGTGACGTTCATGGACTCGCGCGCGCTCGGTCTGATCGTGCACCACTGGCAGACGAGTCTGACCTCGGGCGCGAAGTTCGCGCTGATCGGGGTCGAATACTCCAAGTCGAAGGTGATGTGGATCACGGGGCTGGCCCAGCGCCTGCCGATCTACGACACGGTCGACGACGCCCTGGCCGCCATCGGGTGAGGCTCAGCCCTTCGACTTGCGCTGGTGCTCCTCGACCAGGAGCCTGGCCAGGTCGGCCACCTTGACCTGGTGGTGCTGGGAGATCCTGCGCAGTTCCTCGAAGGCGGCCTCGGCCGTGCATCCGCTGGTCTGCATGATGATGCCCTTGGCCTGGTCGATCACCGACCGGCCGGCGAGGGCCTCCTGCAGCTGGGCGGCGTCCGTACGCACCTCGTCGAATTCCGAGAGGTTGGCCATGGCCACCCCGAGTTGCTCGGTGAGCATGTCGGAGAGCGAGTGGGCGCCCTGCGGCGAGAACGCGCCGGGGCGCACCGAGTAGAGGCCGACGACCAGCACGGCGGGCGCCACGTCGATGGGGACGGCCAGCACCGAGCGCACGCCCCAGCGGGTGGCCAGCGCGTCGTAGCGCGGCCAGCGGGTCTCGGTGAGCACGTCGGCGACGGTGGCCCGCCCGCCGCTCTGCCTGGCCTCGGTGGACGGCCCCTCCCCCAGCTCGTGCTCGCCTTCGACGAGCATGATGAGCTCGCTGTGCGAGCCGGAGACCAGGACCCGATGATCGCGCCAGTGCTCGGCGGAGGCTCCGGAGCAGCCGGGCACTCCTGCGGTCAGCGCGGTCGTCAGGCCGCGCAGCACGCTCTCCGTCGAGGTGTCCTCACCGAGGCGGCCCAATGCCGCCAGGTCACGGGCGAGTCCGGGGGTGAGCATCGCGGTGGATTCCATAGCAACAAGCCTCTACCCCTTATGGCTAGCATTATCCCGCGTGGCGTAGCGTCAGACCATGACCACGCCGGACTTCGAACACGCGCTGGACGCGCTGGCCGGGCGCGTCTCATCGCTGCGTGCGGCGAGGGCCGCCTATCCCTCGGACCTCGCGCCCACGCTGGACGCGGCGCTCGCGGAGCTCGACACCGCCGCCGAGCTGCTGGCCGAGGCCAGGGAGCAGTTGCGCAAGTCCCCGAAGCGGGGAGGGGCGAAGAAGGACGGCGGCGCGCAGCGCGAGCTGAAGTTGCTGCGCCAGGTGTTCAGGGCCTTCCCCGTGCCCGTCATCGTCCTCGACGGCGGCGGCGTGGTGCGGCGGATCAACCCGGAGACCTCACGGATGCTGGGCAGCCCCGACGGCTACCTGGTGGGCCGGTCGTTCCCGCTGCTGGTGGACGTGTCGCGGCGGGCGGCGTTCCGGTCGCACCTGACGTCGGTGCTGCAGACCGGGCAGCCGTCGGCGTTCGAGACCCGGCTGGCGCACCAGGGGCGCACGCACACCGTGCAGCTGGCGATGACCAGGCTGACCATGCCGGGCGAGCCGCAGCAGATGGTGGCGGCGGTCGCGCTGCCGGTCGAGGTGCAGTTGCCCGAGCCGGGCGCGCGCAGGCCCGAGCAGTCCGACGGAGCGCTGCTGCTGGCGGCGGCCAAGCGGCAGGACCTGCTCGTCAAGATGGCCACGTTGCTGCTCGACGAGGAGGCGCTGCGGCGTCCGGTCGCGCTCCCGCGGGCGACGCGCCTGCTGGCGGCCGAGTGGGCCGACTGGGTGATCGCGGACGTGGTGCGCGACGGGGCGCCGCGTCGTTCGGCCGTGATGGCGCCGAAGGACCAGCCTCTCGGTGAGCTCGCCCGCCAGGTGGAGTCGGCCGACCCGGCGACCAGCCAGGTGGTGCTGCAGGTTCTCGACCGGGGCTCCGGCGTGGTGCACGAGATGGTCGAGGACGAGACGCTGCTCGGTTTCTGCGCCGACGGGCCGGTGCTGACGGCGATGGGCGCGAGCTCGCTGCTGAGTGTCCCGATCGGGGGCGCCGACGGCGTGCTGACGCTCGTACGCACGCACGACAGGCAGCCGTTCGCGCTGGCCGACCTGGCCGTCATGCAGGAGGTGGGGCTGCAGCTGGGCCTGGCGGTACGCGCGCAGAGCAGTTTCCAGAGCCGCGCGCGGGCGGCCGACGCGCTGTCGGCGAGCGTCGCGCCGCGCAACCTGCCCGACATCCCCGGCTACGAGGCGGCGGCCGTCTACCACCCGGGGTCGTCGGTGGGCGCGGAGTTCTACGACGTGTTCCCGGTCGCCGGCGGGTGGGGGTTCGCGTTCGGCGGCGCGGCGGGCAAGGGCGAGGAGGCCGCGTCGGTCACCGCCATGGTGCGGGGCGGCCTGCGGGTGCTGAGCGTCTGGGAGTCCGACCCCGACCTGGTGATGCGGAAGGTCAACGAGGCCCTGGTCGCCCAGGGTTCCGGCCTGTTCGTGATGGCCGTGGCGGGGTTCGTGCAGGGCCGTACGATCCGGCTGTCGTCGGCGGGGCACCATCCGGCGGTGCGGGTGGGCAACGACGGCACCGTGCGCTTCGTCGCGGGCGGCGGCGTGCCGCTGGGCATCGCGGCCGAGGCGGAGACGCAGGTCGAGACGTTGACGGTCCCTCCTGGCGAGACGCTGGTGTTCTATTCGGAGGGCCTGGTCTCCTCCAGGAACGCCGGGGGCGAGCCGTACGGCGACGAGCGGCTGGCCGACGTGCTCGGCCGGTGCGCGGGCCAGTCGCCGTCCACCGTGGTCAAGGCGGTGGAGGCGGACCGGCACGCGTTCTCGGAGGGCCAGGTGTGGGATGAAATCGTGGTGTTCGCGCTCCGAGGTGTCTGATCTGTAGGGGTTTGCGTTTCCGCCGAACCTGGGTATGGTCGATGCAGAACGACGTGCCTAAGACGCAGGCACACCTTTGAAGCTTTCCACGCTGGGGTGTGCCATGAATATCGCGATCGTCGCTTCGTCCAACGGAAACCAGCGCCACCGCATCATGTCGGTCGCACGTGAGCTGGGGCGCGAACACCACGTCACGATCTACTCCCGCCGTGACGACGCCGAGGGCAGGCCCAGGACGCGGGTGGCCCCGGGAGTCACCCTGGAGCACATCGACGTGGGCCCGGCCTGTGATCTTTCCGCGAACGACGTGGTTCCCTACCTCAACGACGTCGGCGCCCACCTGAAGAAGCGCTGGCGCCAGGACAGGCCCGACATCATCCATGCCCACTCGTGGACCAGCGGCCTGGCCGCCGTGGCGGGCGCCAAGGGGCTTGACGTGCCGGTGACGCAGACGTTCCACACGGTCGACACCGCGCACCAGAAGCTGGAGCGGGCGCTGGGCCGCCGGGCCAACGCGGTCATCGCCGGCTCGGGTGACGAGGAGTCGGCGCTGATCCGGCTCGGGGTCCCCCGCCACAACATCGCCATCGTCCCCTACGGCATCGACATAGAACGTTTCCAGCGTCGCGGCGCGGTCGCCACGAAGGGCTCGCGCAAGCGGCTCCTGCACGTCGGCCCTCTCTCGACCGAACGCGGCGCGCACACCGTCGTGCGGGCGCTGCAGGGTCTCGGCGACGTGGAACTGGTCATCGCCGGCGGACCCGACCCCGAGGAGCTGGAGAACGACCAGGACGCGCAGCGCCTGCGGGACCTGGCCGAGCAGCTCGGCGTGGCCGACCGGGTCACGCTCCTCGGTCAGGTGAAGCGCACCTCCGTACCGAAGCTGATGCGCAGCGCGGACGCCGTGGTGTCGGTGCCGCGGGAGGCCGTCACGGGGATCGTCGCCCTGGAGGCGATGGCCTGTGGCGTGCCGGTGATCGCCTCGGCCGTCGGCGCCCACCTGGACTCCATCGTCGACGGCGTCACCGGCCTGCTGGTGCCGCCCGACCAGCCGGCGCGCACCGCGCGCCTGGCACGCGAGCTGCTGTGGGACCCGACGTTGCGGACCGCGCTCGGCTACGCGGGGGCCGACCGGGCGCGCTCGCGCTACTCCTGGGAGCGGGTCAGCCAGGAGCTGGTACGCGTCTACGAGGCGGCCTGCGCCTAGACGCACCCCATCACTCCGGCAGGCGGCGCGAGCCGCCTGCCGGCACCATGTCCGGAGCGCCGTGACCGGTCCGCTGGTGTATGTGACGAAACTGACTGATGTGACGGATGGGGTGTTATCAGAGTGAAATCTTTGCTTCGATGGAGCGCATGTCCCAACGCAGTCCGATCCTGGCGGCCGCGGCGCTCGCATGCGTCGCCGCCCTCCCCCAGACCGCGCAGGCACAGACGACGGGCTGGGGCGACCCGGTCCTCGTGGAGCACTTCAACGGCTCGTCGATCAACACCAAGAAGTGGATGATCTACCACTCCCCCGAGGCCGAGCGGAACCCCCGCACCGGCAAGGCCGCGTCCGTCTCGAACGGCGTGCTGCGCCTCAAGGGCGGCATGTACGGCGGCAAGGACCTGTCGGGCGGCGTGGCCACCCGGCTCGCGCAGGAGTACGGCCGGTGGGAGGTCAGGTTCAAGGCCGAGGCGGGCGCCGGGTACACGCCGGTGGCGCTGCTGTGGCCGACGCGGCAGGGTGAGGGCGGCGGCTACGCCGAGGTCGACTTCGCCGAGATCGTCGACCCGAAGCGGCAGGGCGGCGGCATCTTCGTGCACGACGGGCACAGCCGGGCGCGCAAGACGCTGAAGGCCGACTTCACCAAATGGCACACGGTGGCGGTCGACTGGCTGCCGGGCCGGCTGACGGTCTGGCTGGACGGCGAGAAGTACTGGGACTACCGCGGCGCGCACGTGCCCAGCGGCCGCCGCATGGGCCTGGCGCTGCAGAACGACGTGGTGTGCGAGCCCCGCTGCCGCGACTCCTCCACGCCCCGCACCGTGTCGATGTACGTCGACTGGGTGAAGGTCTACCGGGCGTCCTGACCGCGCAGCCTGGCGGCCTTGAGACCGAGGTGCACGGCCAGGCGGTCGTCGCCGTCCGACAGATCCCTGCGGGTGAGGCGCTCGGCCTTGCCCAGCCGGTAGTAGAGCGTCTGGCGGTGGATGCCGAGCTCGGCGGCGGTCTTCTGGGCGTGGCCGCCGCGGTCGAGATAGGCCTCCACCGTGTGGGCCAGCTCCCCGTCGAGGGCCGCGGTCTCGGCCGCCAGCTCGCGCAGGTCGGACGGGCCGAGCCGGGCCAGCAGGCGGTGCACGCCGAGGTCCTCCCACCGGGCGACCGGCGCGTGGCGGGGGAAGTGCTCGGCGATGCGCAGGGCGTGGCGGGCCTCGCGCCAGCTCAGCCAGGCCTCGCCCGGGTCGTTCCGTGGCCCGCCGATGCCGGCCGCGGTGCCGTACGCGCTCTGGAGGGTCTGCGCGACCTCGCCCGCGAGGTGCGCGGGGGCGAGCAGGGCGACGGGTGAGCCGGCGCGGGCGAGCACGCCGCGCGGCAACGTCCAGAGGGCGGCCACGCGCTCGTGCGACTCGCGTACGGCGACGGCCGCGACCGGGCCGGGAACCTCGATGGCGGCCTCGGCGCGCTCCTCGGGGTCGGGCGAGAACAGGCCGAGCAGCCCGCGCCCGACGTCCTGCCGGCTCCTGGCCTCCTGGGCGAGCACGGCGGCCGCCCTGGCGACGAGCGGCGCGACGGCGTGCAGGGTCGCGTCGCCCAGCTCGCCCGAGTCGAGCAGCCACAGGTAGCCGTAGGTGACGCCGCGATGGCGCAGCGGCCAGCAGACCCTCGCCAGGACCCGCAGCTCGGCGTCCGCGGGGATCCTGACCGGGCCGTCGGCCCCGGCGATGCCGTAGCGCTCGAAGTAGTCGCGCACCTCGCCCGTCGCGCGCCTGCGCAGGATCGACTCCTGGCGGACCGTGTCGATGGCGCCGTGCTGCGCGCCGTAGGCCAGCAGCCGGAACGAGCGGTCCTCCAGCGTCGCCGACGCCCCCAGCCGGGCGGCGATCTCGTCGACGATCTCTTGCAGGTCTGCCGATTTGTGCATGTGTATGACAGCCTGCCACATCCGGCGTTACGCGCGTCGATGGCCCCCGCTGAGCTGGGTTTTTAGACTGGACGCATGCTCCGTCACCTGCTGCTCGCCGCCTCCAGGAGCGGTGCCGTCCGCCGCGCCGTGTCGGGCTTCCCGCCCACCAGGAGAGTGGTCGGGAGGTTCGTCGCCGGGGAGGGTGTCGAGGAGGCTCGCGACACGGTCGAACGGCTGCGCGACACCGGGCTCGCCGTGACCGTCGACCATCTCGGCGAGGAGACGTGCGACGCGCGGGCCGCGGCCGCCACCACGGACGCCTACCTCACCCTGCTCCGCGCGATCAGGCCGCTGGAGCTCGGCGCGAGGGGCGAGGTGTCGGTGAAGTTGTCGGCACTCGGGCAGCGGCTCGACGAGACCATGGCGCTGGAGCACGCCCGCGAGATCTGCGCCGCCGCCGCGGTCACCGGCTCGGCCGTCACGCTCGACATGGAGGACCACACCACCGTCGACTCCACCCTGGCCGTCCTGCGCAAGCTGCGCGAGGACCATCCTTCGACGGGCGTGGCGATCCAGGCCTACCTGTTCCGCAGCGAGCAGGACTGCCGCGACCTGTCCTCCGAAGGCTCCCGGGTACGCCTGGTCAAGGGCGCCTACCGCGAGCCCGCCTCGGTCGCCCACCAGGGCCGGACCGCCGTGGACAAAGCGTACGTACGATGCCTGCGCATCCTCATGGCGGGGAAGGGTTACCCCATGGTGGCGACGCACGACGATCGCATGATCGCGATCACGGAGCTGCTCGCCGACCGGTTCGGGCGGACGATCGGCGACCACGAGTTCCAGATGCTCTACGGAATCAGGACCGACCTGCAGGAGGCCCTGGCGGGGGCCGGCCACACGGTCCGCGTGTACGTGCCCTACGGCGACGACTGGTACGGCTATTTCATGCGCCGTCTCGCGGAGCGTCCGGCCAACGTCGCCTTCTTCCTTCGTGCCCTTGGGGGTAAGTAATGGATGCCATCAGCAACGTCCCCGTCCCCGCCAACGAGCGGGTGTACGGCTACGCGCCCGGCAGCGCCGAGCGGACCACGCTGGAGGACCGCATCAAGGAGCTGGCCGGGTCGCAGACCGACCTGACCATGACCATCGGAGGCGAGCAGCGCATGGGCGGCGGCGCTCCCATCGACGTGGTGCAGCCGCACAACCACGCCCACGTCCTGGGCCGCACCAACGACGCTACGGCTCAGGACGTGCGGGACGCCGTCGACAGCGCGCTGCGGGCGGCGCCCGCCTGGCAGGCGCTGCCGTTCGACGAGCGGGCGGCGATCTTCCTGAAGGCCGCCGACCTGCTGGCGGGGCCGTGGCGGGCCACGATCAACGGCGCGACCATCCTGGGCCAGTCGAAGTCGGTGCACCAGGCGGAGATCGACGCCGCCTGCGAGCTGATCGACTTCCTGCGGTTCAACGTGTCGTACGCGCGGCAGCTCTACGCCCAGCAGCCGAACTCATCGCCCGGCGTGTGGAACAGGATGGAGTACCGCCCGCTCGAAGGGTTCGTGCTGGCGATCACGCCGTTCAACTTCACCGCCATCGCCGGAAACCTGCCGACGTCGGCGGCCCTGATGGGCAACGTCGTCGTCTGGAAGCCGTCGCCCACCCAGCAGCTCGCGGCGCACTACACGATGCGGCTGCTGGAGGCCGCGGGGCTGCCGCCCGGCGTGATCAACCTCGTCACCGGCAACGGCCATGCCGTCTCCGAGGTGGCGCTGGCCCACCCCGCGCTGGCGGGCATCCACTTCACCGGCTCGACCGGCACGTTCCAGCACCTGTGGCGCACGATCGGGGCCAACATCGCCTCTTACCACGGCTATCCGCGCATCGTCGGCGAGACCGGCGGCAAGGACTTCGTGCTCGCCCACCCGTCGGCCGACCCTGAGGTGGTCTCGACGGCGCTGATCAGGGGCGCCTTCGAATACCAGGGGCAGAAGTGCTCGGCCGCCTCGCGGGCGTACGTGCCGCGGTCGGTCTGGAACCGCATGCGCGACGACTTCGTCTCCGTGACCGAGTCGCTGAGCGTGGGCGACGTGGCGAGCGACCTGTCGACGTTCATGGGCGCGGTCATCGACGGGCGGGCCTTCGCCAAGCACAAGGAGGCCATCGACCGGGCCAGGGCGTCCTCGACCATCGACGTGCTGACCGGCTCGTACGACGACTCCGTCGGCTATTTCGTGAAGCCGACCATCATGGAGTGCGCCGACCCGGCGGACGAGATCTTCGTCAAGGAGTACTTCGGGCCGATCCTCGGCGTGCACGTCTACGACGACGGCGACTTCGACGCGGTGCTCGACCAGATGGAGGGCATCGCCCCGTACGCGCTGACCGGGGCGGTCATCGCCCAGGACCGCTACGCCATCAAGGCGGCCAGCGACCGGCTGCGCTTCGCGGCGGGCAACTTCTACGTCAACGACAAGCCGACGGGCTCCATCGTCGGCCAGCAGCCGTTCGGCGGCGCGCGCGCCTCGGGCACCAACGACAAGGCGGGCTCGATCTTCAACCTGATCCGCTGGGCGAACGTCCGCACGATCAAGGAGACCTTCGTCCCGCCGACCGACCACCGCTATCCGCACATGGGCTGATCGTCCCCCGAACGCCCCCGGCCACCGCGTGTGCCGGGGGCGTTCGTCGTGCGGGGAGCCGGACGGATGGCGTGATCTGCAATGAATGTGTCGTTGACGCCACCATGCCGCGCGACCAGCATGAAAGCATGCAGCGACGCATCCTGGTGGTCGTCTTTCCCGGCTTCCAACTGCTCGACATGGCCGGGCCCGCCGACGTGTTCGCGACGGCGGCCCTGATCGCGCGCGGCTGCTACCGGGTCGAGGTGGCGGCCGTGGGCGGCGGCTCCGTGCCGGCGGGGAACGGCGTCACCGTCATGGCCGCGCCGCTCGGCGAGGTCGAGGGGCCGGTCGACACGCTGCTGGTGGCGGGCGGGTGGTCCGTGCCGCAGCAGATCGCGGACGGCGAGCTGGTCGCGCAGGTGGCCCGGCTGGCAGGATCCGCCCGGCGGGTCGCCTCCGTCTGCAACGGCGCGTTCGTGCTGGCCGAGGCCGGGCTGCTGGACCAGCGGCGGGCCACCACGCACTGGCTGGCCGCGGACGAGCTCGCGGCCCGCTACGCGTGCGTCGAGGTGGACCCCGATCCGCTCTACATCGAGGACGGCCGCGTCTGGACGTCCGCGGGCGTCCTGTCCGGCGTGGACCTCGCGCTGGCGCTGGTGGCCAGGGACCACGGCCACGAGCTGGCCCGCGACGTCGCCCGCGGGCTCGTGGTCTACCTGCACCGGCCGGGCGGGCAGAGCCAGTTCAGCACGCCGATGCGGGCCATGACGCCGCGCAGCGAGCCGATCAGGGAGCTGCAGGCCCACATCGACGCCAACCCCACGGCCGACCTCAGCGTGGCCGCGCTCGCCGCGCTCGCCGGCATGAGCGAGCGCCACTTCTCCCGCGTCTTCACCGAGCAGACGGGCCTGTCACCCGGCCGGTACGTCGAGCGCAGCCGGGCCGACGCCGCCAGGCGGCTCCTGGAGGTCACCGGTCACCCGCTGGCCACGGTGGCGAGGGAGTCGGGGCTCGGGACGCCGGAGACGCTCTACCGCGTCTTCCGCCGCCACTGGCGGATCTCACCCGGCGACCACCGTCGCCGGTTCCAGTCGAAGGAGAGTTGACCATGCAGGTGGCCATCCCGCTCTATCCCCGTTTCACCGCACTGGACGCGGTCGGGCCGTACACCGTGATGGCCTTCGCGCCGGGCTGGACGGTCACGTTCGTCGCGGAGGAGCCCGGCCCCGTCACCGACGACCAGGGCACGCTCACGCTGGCCGCCACGGCCTCCTACGCCGACATGCCCCGGCCCGACGTGATCGTCGTGCCTGGCGGCCTCGGCACCCTGGACGTCATGGGTGACACCGCGCTGACCGGCTGGATCCGGCAGGCGCACGAGCACACCATGTGGACGACCTCGGTGTGCAGCGGCTCGCTCCTCCTGGGTGCGGCGGGGCTGCTGGAGGGGCTGAAGGCGACCACGCACTGGGCCCTGCTCGACTTCCTCAAGCAGGTCGGCGCCCAGCCGGTCAGCGAGCGTGTCGTCACGGAAGGCAAGATCGTAACCGCGGCCGGGGTGTCCGCGGGCATCGACATGGCGCTGACGCTGCTGGCGCAGGCCACGGACGAGCCGACCGCGCAGAGCGTGCAGCTGGTGATCGAGTACGATCCGCAGCCGCCCTTCACGAGCGGCTCGCCGAAGACGGCGCCGGAGGGGCTGACCGAGCGCGCGCTCCGCCTCCTCGCCTGACCGGCGCCCGGGTGACGAGCCCGGGTGGCGAGCCCGGGTGACGAGCCCGGGTGACGAGCCCGGGTGACGAGCCCGGGTCCTGCGCCCTCCACGTGCGCACGTGTCAGGCGCTCTCCTCGCCCGCCTGCGTATGCCTGGCAGCGGTCGGGCTGGTGTGGCGCGCTGTGTCGGATCGAATTTCTAGGCCGTTGACCAGCACACCCGCACATTCCGACATATCCAGATCACGTTAGGCACCCAAAGGCCTGTGTTGAAGTGACATGATTATCCCCGAGCTTGAGGGGATGGTATGCGGGAGATCGGCGGACGGTACCTCCTGAACGAGGAGGCCGGTCGTGGGGGTATGGGCGTCGTCTGGCGCGCGTTCGATCAGCTTCTCCACCGTACGGTGGCGCTTAAGGAGCTGACCTTGGCCGGCGAGGCCGAGATGGTGCGCCGCCGGGTGCTGCGTGAGGCCAGGATGGCTGCCGGGCTGACGCACCCCAACATCGTCACGGTGCACGACCTGATCGAGGAGGGCGGCAAGCTCTGGATCGTGATGGAATATCTCGACGGGCTCTCGTTGCACCAGTTGCTCTCCCAGGTGGGCACGCTGCCCGCGCAGTCGGTGGCGGCCATCGGCCAGCACCTGCTCGCCGCGCTGCGCACCGCCCACCAGGCCGGCGTGCTGCACCGCGACGTGAAGCCGGCCAACGTCATGCTGACCGGTGACCGGGTGGTGCTGACCGACTTCGGCATAGCGACCGCCGAGGGCGACATCCGCATGACGACGTCGCGGCGCCTGCGCGGCACGCCCGCGTTCATGGCGCCCGAGCGGCTGCACGGCGGGCCGGCCAGCAAGGAGGCCGACATGTGGTCCTTCGGCGCCACCCTCTACAGCGCCGTCGAGGGCCAGCCTCCCTATCCGGGGCAGGACGCCGCGACCGTGCTCGGCATGGCCCGCAGCGGGCCCTATCCGCCGCCGCGGCGGGCAGGCGTGATGCGCCCGCTGATCGACGGGCTGCTCCACCACGACCCCGTGCGCCGCTACACCCTGGAGCAGACGGCGGGTTTATTGGCGGGCATGCGCGCCAGCGCCTACCAAGCAGCCATCTGACACCCCCGCTCCGATCACCGGGCGGGGGTCACGCGCGTCGGCGGTCAGTCCTTCTTGGCCCGGGCCTCCGCCTCGGCCGCGTCCATGGCCGCCGCCTCCTCGGGGGTCGGCGCGGTGCCGCCGAGATGGGCGGGCTGCCACCACACGCCCTGCGGCACCTCCGGATAGGTGTGCTGCGCCCGGTCGACCAGCTCCGACAACCGCGTGTGCAGGTCCGTCACGTGATCGTTGACGTTCTCGCCGCGTTTGGGGTGCATCGGCTCGCCCACCAGGATGGTGAGCGGCACGTGCCGCTGCAGGAGCTTCTTCGGCCGCCCCTTGGTCCACAGCCGCTGGCTGCCCCACAGCGCCACCGGGATCACCGGCACGTTGGTCGCCTGGGCCATCCGGATCGCGCCGTTCTTGATCTCTTTGACGGTGAACGACCGGCTGATCGTGGCCTCCGCGAAGACGCCCACGATCTCACCGGCCTTGAGCATGCGCAGCGCCGTCGCGTACGAGCCCGCGCCCGCCCCCCGGTCGACGGGGATGTGGTGCATGCCCCGCATCAGCGGGCCGGAGATCCGGTGCTCGAACACGTCCTGCTTGGCCATGAAGCGCACCAGCCGCTTCGACGGCAGCGCGGCGAACCCGGCGAAGATGAAGTCGAGGTAGCTGATGTGGTTGCTCACCAGCACCGCTCCCCCCGTCTGCGGCACGTGTTCGGTCCCCTCCAGGTGGAAGCGGATGTCGAGCACACGAAAGAGGGTCCGCGCGGCGGCGATCACCGGCGGGTACACGATCTCAGCCATGACCAGAAGGTAGCTGTTCAGGCGGGTCTCACGGTAGTCGGGGCCCGAGGCGCAAGGTGACGGCCTCCTGGTCGCGTGAGCGCCGGGCGGCCACCGCCCGGCGCCGACGCTTGCGTGGCCGTCAAAACGGGCAGATGTACACACCATGAAGAAGCTCATCAACGCTGCGGACTCCGTCGTCGAGGACGCGCTGAAGGGCATGGCCGCGGCCCATCCCACGCTGCGGATCCGCGACCAGGTGGTCTACCGGGCCGATGGCCCGCGCCGGGGAAAGGTCGGCCTGGTGTCGGGCGGCGGCTCAGGGCATGAGCCGCTGCACGCCGGTTTCGTCGGGTACGGCATGCTCGACGCGGCCTGCCCCGGCGAGATCTTCACCTCACCGGTGCCCGACCAGATCATCGAGGCGACCAAGGCCGTGGACGGCGGCGCCGGCGTGCTGCACATCGTCAAGAACTACACCGGCGACGTGCTCAACTTCGAGATGGCCGCCGAGCTGACCGAGGACGTCGAGGTGGCCAGCGTGCTGGTCGACGACGACGTGGCCGTCCAGGACTCCCTCTACACGGCGGGCCGCCGGGGCACCGGCGCGACCCTGTTCGTCGAGAAGATCGCGGGGGCGCTGGCCGAGGAGGGCGCGCCGCTGGACGACGTGGCCGCCGTGGCCGGCGCGGTCGACGAACGCAGCAGGTCGTTCGGCATCGCGCTGACCTCGTGCACGACGCCGCACGCGGGCAAGCCGACGTTCGACCTGCCGGAGACGGACGTGGAGCTGGGTATCGGCATCCACGGCGAGCCCGGCAGGGCCAGGGTGCCGATGGCGCCGGCGCGCGAACTCGCGGCCACCGCCATGGACGCGATCCACGGCGACCTGCCGTTGCAGGGCGACCTGCTCGTCATGGTGAACGGCATGGGCGGCACGCCCCTCATGGAGCTGTACGTGGTCTTCGCGGAGGTGGCGGCGTACGTCAAGGGCACGGGGGCGCGGATCTCACGGTCGCTGGTCGGCAACTATGTGACGAGCCTCGACATGCAGGGCTTCTCCGTCACCGTCTGCCGGCTCGACGACACGCTGACCCGCCTGTGGGACGCCCCGGTCGACACGCCGGGCCTGCGATGGTGACGTCTCCGTCCCGCGCCGGAGCGCACCGTGCGGCAACCGATTCGCCAGGACACCTGTGGAAGGGAGGGAGCGCGGACTCCTCCGCCGGCTGAGGCAGGCGGGGCACTCCGCGCGCATCCGATGGACACCGACCTGTTCGTGGCCTGGTTCGAGGAGACGGCCCGGCTCGTACGCCGCGACCGCGACCGCCTGACCCGGCTCGACGCGGCGATCGGCGACGCCGACCACGGCACCAACCTCGACCGCGGGCTCACCGAGGTCTGCAAGGCGCTCACCGAATGGCCACCCGAGTCGCCGGTGCAGGCGCTGACCTCGGCGGGCACGGCGCTGATCCGCCGCGTCGGCGGCGCTTCCGGGCCGCTGTACGGGTCGGTGTTCCGGCGGATGGGCAAGGTGCTGGAGTCGCCGGTGACGCTGGCCGGCTTCTCGGCGGCGTTCGAGGAGGGCGTCGTGGCGGTCGAGCGGCTGGGCAAGGCCGCGCCGGGCGACAAGACCATGGTGGACGCGCTGGCGCCGGCCTCGCGGGCCCTGGCGCTGGCCGTACGCGATGGGGTGGGGGTGCGCGAGGCGTTCGAGCAGGCGGCACGGGCGGCCGCGGAGGGGGCCGAGGCCACGATCCCGATGCAGGCGCGCAAGGGCCGTGCCAGCTACCTGGGCGAGCGCAGCATCGGGCACGAGGATCCGGGGGCGGCGTCGTCGGCGCTGTTCATGGCGGCCCTGGCGAGCGTGGCGTCATGACGGGCCGCACGGAGGACGCCGGGACCGGCCGCACTGGAGGCGCCACGACCATGAACGCGGGAGGCGCCACGGCCGGGCACAACGCGGCGCACACCCGTGCCCGCCCCGTCTCGCCTGGTGGGGTGGCGTGATGGTGGGGCTGGTGCTGGTCTCGCACAGTGCCGGGCTGGCGGCGGAGGCCGTGGCGCTGGCCAAGGGGATCGCGGGCGCCGGGGTGCCCGTGGCGGCGGCCGGGGGCACGGAGGACGGCGGTCTCGGCACGAGCGTGGACCTCGTCGAGGAGGCGGTGCGCGGCGTCGACCAGGGGGACGGTGTGGTGCTCATCCCCGACCTGGGCAGCTCGGTGCTGACGGCCCGCCTGCTGGAGGAGGACGGGCGCATCGTGGTGGCGGACGTCCCGTTCGTGGAGGGCGCGATCGCGGCGGCGGTGGCGGCCGGCGCGGACGCGCCACTCGCCGACGTGCTCGCCTCGGCCGAGGAGTCCCGCACCTTCCGCAAGCTCTGACCCGCCCGCCCAGCCGTGGCAGGTCCCACGTGACCGCCCATGGGAGGTACGGCGGTCAGTGGGACGTGAAGGCGTTCTCCAGCCACCAGGAGGCGTGGTCGCGGGTGACCTTGGCGTGGACCAGCAGCGCACGTTCCCGGGGGCCGTCGAGCCAGGCGGCCACGCCCGCCAGGTCGGCCTGCTCGGTGACCGTGACCGCGTCGAGCCCGTGACCCCTGGCGATGGCGGCGAAGTCGGCGGGCGGGAAGGTGACCGTGCCGAGCGGGTGCCCGTGGGGGCCGAAGTGGTGGACCTCGGCGCCGTACGCCTCGTCGTCGTAGACCACGATCACCATGGGCAGGCCCAGCCGGACGACGGTCTCGAGGTCGGCGAGGCCCATGAGGGCGCCGCCGTCGCCGAGCGCCGCCACCGGCAGCCGGTCGGGACGGGCCACGGCCGCGCCGATCGCGGTCGCGAGGCCCAGCCCGATCGACTGGAACGCCTGGGTGAAGCAGAACCCGAATTGGTCAGGGACGTCCATCAACATTGAGGGGTATCCCATGAAATTTCCGGAATCGGGAGAGACGATCCGCTCGTGCGGCAGCAGGTCGTCCAGCCCGATGGTGAGCGTCCTCGGGTCGATCCGGCCGCCCGCGCTCTCGTCGTCGTACGGGACGTCCCGCCAGCGCCCCTCGGCCTGGATGCGCCGCCCGGTCTCGGGCGAGCGGTAACCGCCTGCTTCGGCGACGCGGGCGGTCACGGCTCCCGCCACGGCGGCCACGTCGCCGACCACGCCGAGGTCGGGGGACGTGTACGCCGTGAAGACGCCCGGGTCGAGATCGACCTTCACCACCTTCGTCCCCGGCGAGATGAGGCCGCCGTGGCCGGTGGTCCACATGTTGAGCGCGCATCCCCATCCGACGACGAGGTCGGCGCCCCTGATCAGCTCGGTGGCGAGCGGGGTGGCGAAGCCGCCGCTCACGTCGAGGTCCCAGGGGCTGCCGCGGAACAGGCCCTTGGCCACCGCGGAGGTCGCCAGCAGCGCGCCCACCCGGCCGGCCAGCCCTTCCAGTTCGTCACGCGCGTGCCGGGCCCCGCGCCCCGCGATGAACACCGGCCGCCGGGCCGCGCCCAGCAGCCGCGCCAGGTCGTCGAGCGCCTCGCCGTCCTCGGGCCGGTCCGCCGCCAGGGCGGTGGGCGCGGATGTGGGCCCGGATGTGGGCCCGGATGTGGGCCCGGTGAGCGGGCGTACGGCGTCATCCCAGGTCGAAGGAGGGTCGAAGGGGGCGACCTGGACGGGGAGCGGCAGGTTCAGCAGGACCGTACGCCGCTCCTCCACGGCCACCCGGACGGCCTCGGCGGCCTGGGCGACCGCGGTGCCCGCCGAGGTGACCCGCATCGGCACGACCCCCACTGCCGTGGCCAGCGCGTCCTGGTCGACGTGGAAGTTGGAGCGCACGTCGGTGGCCTCCCCGGCGAGCACGATGAGCGGCGTGCGGCTCTTGGCCGCCTCGGTGATGCCGGTCATCGCGTTCGTCAGCCCTGGCCCCTGGTGCACCGACACCACCGGGACGCGCCCGCTCATGCGGGCGTACGCGTCGGCCATGGTGGCGGCCCCGCCCTCGTGGCGGGCGGCGATGTAACGCACGCCGTGGGCCACGAGCGCGTTGGTGACGTGGAAGTTGCCGCTGCCGACCACCCCGAAGGCGGTCTCGACCCCGCAGGCGGCCAGGGCCCGGCCCACGGCCTCCGCGACGATCAACGTTCGACCAGGGCGAGCACGCGCACCGGGCTGCCGGAGCCGCCCACGATGGGCAGCGGCGGCGCGAGCACCACGGCGCCGGTCACGGGCAGGCGGTCGAGGTTGCGCAGCTGGGTGAGCCCGTACTTGCCGGCGCCGAGCAGGAAGGAGTGGCAGGGGAAGGGCGGGGTGAAGGAGTGGGCGGCGCCCGCGTCGGTGCCGACGGTCTCGACGCCGAGCCCGGCGATCGGCGTCTCGGCGGCCAGCCACTCGGCGCACTCCACGGAGACGCCGGGCGTGTGGGAGCCGTTGAGGAAGTCGTGCTGGTCGCCGGAGCGCGTGTCCCAGCCGGTGCGGTAGAGCAGCCAGCCGCCGTCGGGGAGCGGGCCGTTGGCGCGCTCCCACTCCTTGACGTGGTCGATGCCCAGCAGGAAGTCGGGGTCCTTCGCCGCCTCGTCGGCGAAGTCGAGCACGACGGCGGGCGCGATCAGGCTGCGCGGGGGCACCTGGGAGACGTCCTCGCCGTCGCGCCCGGTGATCCAGTGCACGGGCGCGTCGAAGTGTGTGCCGGTGTGCTCGCCGGTGTGGATGTCGTTCCAGTACCAGGCGGGGCCGCGGTCGTCGTAGTGGCTGATCTCCTCGAGAGAGAACCGGATCGTGTTGCTGAACGGCTCGGGCAACTGGAGGATCGGCGTCTGCGACGACAGGGGCGCGGTGAGGTCGACCACCTCGATCGCGCCGCCGCGCACACCGTCGACCAGGCTCTTCAACACCGACATGACCTTCTCCTTCGTGGGGCTGTGCGCATCCTCCTACGCACGCCCTACCCGCGCAAACCTGCCATGTTCAGCCCTGAACAGCGTCATACAGGAGTCCACTCCGCGCATCCGCCGGTCTGGAACGCCTTGTCCGTGGCCTCGATGGTGACCGTGGCGGCGCCCGTCGGCATGCCGGTCGCGATCACATCGCCGTCCGCGCTCCTCATGCGGGCCCAGTAACACATCGTGAACCCGGCCGCCGGTCCGGACGTTCTGTAGGTGCCTGGCTGGACGTCCCTGCCCACGACGAGCGTCCGCAGGGACGCGGGATTGCCGGCCGGCGCGGTGCTCGCGCCGCCGGTCTGCGCGGGCCCTGTCTGCGCGGGCCCGGTCGGCGCGGGCCCCGTTTGCGAGGGAACGGGCTGCGAGGGCGCCGTCTCGGACGGCGCGGGCTGCGACGTGGCCGTCCGGGTGGGCGCCGTGGGCCCGGGCGCGCCCGTCACCTCGGTCGTCACGGTGATCCTGGGCGGGGGCGCGTCCGTCGACGTGCTCGCGCCGAACCCCACGAACACCCCCAGCAGGAACCCGAGAAGGGCGGCGAGCCCCGACACGAGCAGGATGATCGTCGGACTGCTCGTCGCCCGGCGATACTCAGGTGGAGGAGGCCCGTACATCACGGACCAAGCGTCCCACCACTGTCAACGGTGCAGATAGTCGACGAGCGACGCCTTCTCCGTCTCCAGCTCCTCGATCGCGCTCTTGACCACGTCGCCGATGCTGACGATGCCCACGAGCCGGCCGCCGTCGACCACGGGCATGTGCCGGACCCGCTCGGTGGTCATGGTGCGCCGCAGCGACTCGACGTTCTCGCCGGGGCCGACGGTGTGGACCTCGGTGGTCATGATCGCGGACACGGGGAGGTCCAGCACCATGGCGCCACGGTCGTGGAGGCGGCGTACGACGTCGCGCTCCGAGACGATGCCCTCGATGACGGCCCCGTCGCCGGAGACCACGACGGCCCCGATGTTGTGCTCGGAGAGCTTGGCGAGCAGCTCCCGCACGGTCGCCGCCGGGGTCACGGTCGTGACCTGACTGCCCTTGTCGCGAAGGATCGTCCCGATGAGCATCTGCATCACCTCTGCACCTCAGTGTTCCAACCCCTGCGCCAAGGCAAACTGCCCGCAGGGGAAGGAGTCAAGCGCTCACGTAGGCTGCCTGCCAGATAGCACGTCCGGCACGAAGGGGACCGCCGCATGACCGAGCCGCTCAACATCGGAAGCCACGACCTGCCCGTCACCGACGAGCTGGCCGCGTTCATGCGGACCGGCTGGGGGCCTGCCCGGCGGGACGACGTGCGCGCGCGGCCGGTCGCGCCGTGGGCGGCCAAGCGCCGCGCCGCGCTGGCCGCGCGCTTTCCCGG
Source organism: Nonomuraea sp. B1E8 (assembly GCF_039871515.1). Taxonomy (NCBI): domain Bacteria; kingdom Bacillati; phylum Actinomycetota; class Actinomycetes; order Streptosporangiales; family Streptosporangiaceae; genus Nonomuraea; species Nonomuraea sp. B1E8. Next base: position 135,151 of record NZ_JBDPLS010000009.1, read on the forward strand.
CGAGCGGCTCGTGATCCCGTCGGGCACGCTCAAGGTGCGCAGCAACGACAGCGACTACCGGTTCAGGCCGCACAGCGCGTACTCCTACCTGACGGGCGCGGGAGAGTCCGACGACGTGCTGGTGATCGAGCCGTCCGGCGAGGCGGTGTTGTACGTCAGGCCGCGCGCGCCGCGCGAGGAGGGCCAGGAGTTCTACCGCGACCGCCGCTACGGCGAGTTCTGGGCCGGTCCCAGGCCGGACCTGGCGGAGGCCGAGGAGCTCTACCAGCTGCGCTGCGCGCACATCCGCGAACTGGAGCTGGAGGGCCGCCCGGCCAGGGTGCTGCGCGGCGTGGACGCCTCAGTGGACGCCTCAGTGGACGCCGCAGTGGACGCGCGGGTGGCCGGTGGCGACGGCGACGCCGAGCTGGCGTCCTTCCTGTCGGAGATGCGGCTGGTCAAGGACGAGTGGGAGCTGGGCGAGCTGCGGCACGCCGTGGACGCGACGGCACGCGGATTCGAGGACGTGGTCCGCGCGCTGCCGCAGGCGCTCGGGCACCCGCGCGGCGAGCGTTACCTGGAGGGCGTGTTCGGGTTGCGGGCGCGGCTGGAGGGCAACGCGACCGGCTACGACAGCATCGTGGCCGCCGGGTCGCACGCCTGCGTGCTGCACTGGATCCGCAACGACGGCCGGCTGTCGCCCGGCGACCTGCTGCTGATGGACGCGGGCGTCGAGGCCGACACTCTCTACACCGCCGACGTCACCCGTACGATCCCGCTGTCGGGGCGGTTCAGCCCGATCCAGCGGCAGGCGTACGAGCTGGTGTACGAAGCGCAGACGGCGGCCATCGCCACGCTCAGGCCGGGGGCCCGCTTCCGCGACTTCCACCTGGCGGCCATGCGCGTCATCTGTGACGGCCTGCGCGACTGGGGCCTGCTGAAGGGCTCCACCGACTCCCTCATGGACAGCGGCCTCTACCGGCGTTACACGCTGTGCAGCAGCGGCCACATGCTCGGTCTCGACGTGCACGACTGCGCGCGGGCGCGGGCGGAGGTCTATCTGGACGGCGTGCTGGAGGAGGGCCACGTGCTCACCGTGGAGCCCGGCCTGTACTTCCAGCCCGACGACCTGACGCTGCCGGAGGAGCTGCGCGGCATCGGCATCCGCATCGAGGACGACCTGGTCGTCACCGCCGGCGGCGCCACCCTGCTGTCCGGCGGGCTGCCCCGTCACCCGGACGAGATCGAGTCCTGGATGGCCACCCTGGCGTAACGGGCCGGTCACGTTTCGTGCGGAGCTGACAAGGTGTGAGCTGCGTCTCATACCTTTTCCTCAAATTACCGGCAGAGCATCGACTGCTGGACAACCCGTCAGTAGGGTGACTGATCCGTAGGCGGCGGAGGTGGTCAGCTGATGGCCTTGTCCGGGTTCGTCGGACGTAGGGCCGGGTCGGTGCTCGGCCAGGTCGGCGACCTGTTCGTCATCGTCCTGGAGGGGCTGCGCCGCAGCTGGGACGTGCGCCGCTGGTGGTGGGAGTTCGTCGACCAGTGCTGGTTCCTGGCCCGCGTCACCAGCGTGCCCGTGCTGCTCGTCTCCCTGCCGCTCGGCGCGACCGTGGCGCTCCAGGTGGGCGAGCTGGCCTGGCAGCTGGGCGCGGGCTCGGCCACCGGCAGCGCCGTCTTCGTCGGCCTCATCCGCGAGGTGGCGCCGCTGGCCAGCGCGCTGCTGATCGCCGGCGCCGGGGGCAGCGCGATGACGTCCGACATCGGCGCGCGCAACATCCGCGACGAGCTGAGCGCGATGGAGGTCATGTCGGTCAACCCGATCCACCGGCTGGTCACCCCGCGTATGTGGGCGGCCAGCACGATCGCGGTGTGCCTGTGCCCGCTGGTCATCCTGGCGGGCGCGAGCGGCGGCTACTTCTTCAACGTCGTCGTGCAGGGCGTCACGCCGGGCGCGTACTTCGACGGCGCGCTGTCGCTGGTCGTCGCCTCCGACCTGTACGTCACCCTGTTCAAGGCGTGGATCTTCGGGTTCGTCGCGGCGGCGGTCGCCTGCTACAAGGGCATGACCTGCGCGACCAGCCCGGTCGGCGTGGGCCGGGCGGTCAACCAGTCGACCGTGGTGACGTTCATGCTGGTGTTCACGTTCAACTACGTGATCTCCGCCGTCTATTTCCTGGCCTACCCGCCGAGGTCGCTCTGATGGCCATGACGCGCACGGCAGGTCCCAGGCTCGCCTTACGTGGCCGGGACATCGCCGAGCGGTTCGCGGCGCTGGCCGACTGGCCGCTGTTCGTGTGGAAGGTGCTCTTCTACTCCGTACGCGACGTGGTGTTGCGGCTGAAGTACGCCAAGGTCGTCGTCAGGCAGGTCAGCGACGTCGTGGTCGGCGTCGGGGCGACGGTCATCGGCGGCGGCATGATCTTCGTGGTGTTCACGATGGCGTTCGTCGTGGGCGCGACCGTCGGCCTGCAGGGCTACCAGGGGCTGCAGGCGATCGGCGCCGAGTCGTTCATGGGCCTGGTGGGCTCGTTCGCCAACGTCCGCGAGATCACCCCGATCATCGCGGCCACGGCGCTGGCGGCGCAGGTGGGCTCGTCGTTCACGGCGGAGCTGGGCGCGATGCGCATCTCGGAGGAGATCGACGCCCTGGAGGTGATGGGCATCAACGCCTTCACCTACCTCGTCTGCACCCGCGTGGTGGCGGCGCTGCTGGCGCTGATGCCGATCTATCTCATCGCGTTGTTCGCCAGCTTCTTCGCCACCCGGCTGATGTGCACGGTGTTGTTCGGGCTGGCGCCCGGGGTCTACGACTACTACTTCTACCTGTACCTACCGGTCAGCGACATCGTGTTCAGCGTCGCCAAGGTGGGCGTGTTCGCCTTCGCCGTCATCGTGATCCACTGCTTCTACGGCTTCCACGCCACCGGAGGGCCGGTGGGCGTGGGCGTGGCGGCGGGGCGCGCCATCCGCCAGTCGATCGTCACGATCGTGCTGCTCAACCTGCTGCTGTCGTACCTGTTCTGGGGCGGCGGGGGCAACATTCCGCTGACGGGGTGAGCCGGTGAGCCGATCCGAACTCTCCCTTCCCGCCCGGGCCGGCGTCGCGCTCGCCGTCCTCGTGGTGCTCGCCGGGGCCACGCTGTACGTCGTACGCACCGCCACCGAGATCAGCGGCACCAGGATCGACGCCGTGTTCGCCCGGGCCGGGCAGGGCCTGGACACCAACTCCCCCGTCAAGATCCGCGGCATCACGGTCGGCGACGTGACGAGCGTGGCGCTCGACGCCAAGGGTGACGCCGTGGTGACCATGCACGTCGAGCCCGGCGTCAAGGTGCCCGCGTCCACGGTCGCCTCCGTCGAGCCGACGTCGGTGTTCGGCCCCAAGTACGTCAACCTCAAGCCCGGATCCGGCGAGACCACCGGCCCCTACCTGAGCAGCGGCGCGGTCATCACCGACACCGAGGGGCCGCTCGACCTGTCGGACACGCTCGGCGCCGCCTACCGCGGCCTGGACGCCGTCGACCCTCGCGAGGTCACGGTCATCGTGCACACCCTGGCCAAGGGACTCGACGGGAAGGGCGAGCACCTGCGCGAGCTGATCGGCGACGCCGGCGACCTCGTCGGCGTCGCGCACCGGCACCGGGACAGGGCCAGGCGGTTCCTGCGCGACGGCGCCCTGCTCGGCACCACACTGTCGGACAAGGGCGACGAGATCGTCGGGATCGCGTCCGACGTCAACGTGATCACCCCGGATCTGCTGGAGCGGGCCGACAAGGTGCGCGCGCTGCTGCAGGAGGTCACCTCGGTCAGCGGCCAGACCGCGCACGGGCTGGCCGAGCACCGGGGCAACCTGCGGGCCGGCGTGCATTCCGGCGAGCGGGTCGCCGCGCTCATCTACGCCCAGCTCGGGCTGGCCGGTGACGGCGTACGCGGCCTGAACCGGCTGGTCGACCTGCTCAACGAGCTGATCGAGGCGCCGGGCCCGGGCGGCACCCGCCAGCTCCAGGTGGAGGCGTTCGTCGCGACCGACGTCTGCGAGCTGATCGTCGGCGTCTGCGGCCCCACCGACGGGAGGCGCTGATGGAGCGCACCCGCCGCTGGTGGACGTTCGTCAAGTTCGTGCTCTTCGTCGGCCTGACCGTGGCGCTGATCGTGGTGATCAGCGTGCAGATCGCGCGGGTGAGCACGGGCGGCGGCTACCGGCTCGTCGCCACCTTCGACGACGTGTCAGGGCTGGTCGAGGGCGACCAGGTCAAGATCGCCGGCGCGCCCGTTGGGCAGGTGGACACCATCCGGGTGGTCGACGGCCGGGCCGAGGTGACCATGGAGGTGCGGGACGCGGTCAGGGTGCCCGCCGACACCGAGGCCGCCGTCCGCTGGCGCAACGCCATCGGCCAGCGGGTGATCTACCTGCTGCCCGGCACCGCGCCCGGCATGTTGCCGCCCGGGTCGCGCATCGCGCGTACCTCCTCGCTCGTGGACATCGGCGAGCTGGTCAGCGATCTCGGCCCGCTCACCCGGAGCCTCGACCCCGACCAGATCAACCAGCTGCTCACCGCCGCCGCCAAGTCCCTCAAAGGCAACGACAGGAACATCCCGAGGTTGCTCGACAACGTCAACGCCATCACCACCACGGTCAACGCGCGCAAGAGGACCATCGAGCAGCTCCTGCGGGACTACGCCACCGTCACCGGCGTGGTCGCCAGGCGCGACAAGCAGCTCGAGCAGCTCGTCGACAACCTCGTCACGCTGACGGAGGCGTTCGCCGACAACCGCGAGCTCATCGACGACGCGCTGGTGGAGCTGTCGGCGACCGTGCGCACCTCCAACGAGGTGCTCGGCAGGAACGCCGACGAGCTCGGCGCCCTGGTCGACAACCTGTCCGGCCTGACCGGCGGCATCAGGAGGAACGTGGACGACATCGGCAGGACGATCAGCACGTTCCCGCCGCTGTTCACCCGCGCCCGCTCCACCGTCGACCGCGGCCACTACTTCATCACCGCGGTCCCGTGCGTGGCACTGGGGCCCGCGCCCTGCCCGTACCCGATGAAGAAGCCGCCGCCGCTGCGCAACACCCGGGTGCAGAGCACCAAGGACCTCCGGAAGCTGCTGGTGGGCGACTGATGGCGCTCAAGTCCTTCCGCGACCGCAACAAGATCGCCGTCGGCCTGGTGTCGGTGGCCACGCTCGCCACGCTGCTCGTCGCGACCTTCCTGGTCGGCAACCTGGGGCTGCTGGAGAGCGGCTACCACATGTCCGGGATCTTCGTGGACTCCGGCGGCGTGCGCACCGGCAACGACGTACGGGTGGCGGGCGTGCGCGTCGGCAAGGTCACCGAGGTGCGCCCCGACTACACGCGCGGTCACGTGGTCGTCACCTGGAAGGTCGACAGCGACGTCCGCCTCGGCCGCGGCACCCGCGCCGACATCGCGCTGTCCAACCTGCTCGGCGGCCGCTACGTCAAGCTCACGGGCCCTGTCTCGCCCCCGTACCTCGACCAGCTGCCCGAGGCCCAGCGGCGCGTCCCCGTGACGCGGACCGGCGTGCCCACCCTGATCAACGACGCCATCAACGACGCGACCCGGCTCGTCGAGCGGCTCGACACCGACGCCGTGGACGAGCTGCTCACCGAGCTCGGCAAGATCGACACGTTCAAGCGCGGCCGCGTCACCCGGCTGCTGGAGAACGTCGGCGACCTGTCGGACACCATCAGCAAGAGCGAGCCGCAACTGCGGCGGCTGCTCGACAACGGCACCAAGATCATGAAGGTCATCGAGAGGAAGGACGAGCAGCTCGCCCGGCTCGTCGACGCCATCGAGGTCATGCTGGCCGAGCTGCGCCACCGCCGCGCCGAGCTGCGCACGCTGCTCGGCGACGGCAGCGACCTGGTACGCAGCACGACACGCCTGATCGACCGGCACGAGAAGAGCCTCGTGCGGGTCCTCGACGACAACGCGGCCATCACCACCAGGCTCGGCGACGACAACAAGCAGCTCAACTCCCTGCTGGCGTGGGCGGGCCCGACGTTCTCCGGCCTGTCCACGATGGGCGGCCAGGGCCCGTGGCTCGAAGCCATCGCCACGGGCCTCGGCCCCATCGACCCGGAGGTGCTCGCCGCCATCGCCAAGGACAGGAGGGCCGCCCGATGACCCGGCTGGTCACGGCGCTGCTGGCCTGGGCGCTGCTGGCGTCGGGCTGTTCCGTGCTGGGCGCGGAGCCGTACCGGCTGGTGGCGATCTTCAGCAAGGCGCCCTCCCTCTACGAGGAGGCACGGGTGAAGGTGATGGGGCTCGACGCCGGGTACGTCGACGACATCCGCATCGAGGGCGACCGCGTACGGGTCTCCCTCCGCGTCGACCGCCACGTACCGCTCCCCGCGGACGTCAAGGCCGTGGTCGCGCCGCAGAACACGCTCGGCGAACGCAACGTCGTGCTCTATCCCCCCTGGAAGCCCGGCGACCGGCGGATCCAGCCGGGGACGACGATCCCGCTGAAGCGCACCGAACTGCCGGTGGAGATCGACGACGCGCTCGACGCGTTCACCAAGCTGACCGACGCGCTCGACGACGAGAAACTCGGCGACGTGGCCGGCGACCTGGCCGACGGGGTGAGGGGACGCGGCAGGACCATCGGCGACGCCGTCTCCGACACCTCCAAGCTCACCGGCGTCCTGGCCGAGCAGGACCAGCAGCTCGTCGCCCTGGCCAAGGGGCTGAACCGGCTGGCCGCCGGCCTCAACAAGCGGGAGCGCCAGGTGACGGGCGCGATCGACTCCTTCGCCGAGGCGAGCTCGATCCTGGCGGAGGAGCGGCGCAGGCTGCGCGGGTTCGTCTCAAGCATGGCCGGCTTCGTGCGCCGCGGCGACGTGATCATCGAGCAGTACGCGCAACGGCTCCCCCAGGCCGCGAGCACCCTGGCCGAGCTGGTCCTGACGGTCAGGGCCAACAGCGCGTCCGCGGCGCAGGCGGTCAAGGGCGCGGCCGACTTCGCCGACGTGATCATCGACTCGTGGGACAGGAAACAGCACGTGCTGAAGATCCGCGTCGTGCTCAACGCGCTGACCAGGGCCTGGCTGACGCCACTGTTCGACTCGCTGAACCTGGGCGACGTGCCGTGCCTGCCCGCCGGGCTGAGCAACTGCCCCTACCAGAGGAGGCCGCGATGAGGGCCGCCGCGCTGGCCGGGCTGCTCGTGTTGTCGCTCACGACGTCGTCGTGCTCGCTGCAGACGCTCGGCGCGACCACCGGCGACCTGACCCTGCACGCCGTCTTCGACGACGTGCAGAGCCTGGTGGCGGGGCACAGCGTGCAGATCTCCGACGTACGGGTGGGCACCGTCACCGGCATCCGGCTGCAGGGCTACCGGGCCAGGGTGACCATGTCGATCACGTCGGAGCACCGGCTTCCGGAGGGCAGCACGGCCACCGTGGCCAAGACGTCCGTGCTGGGCGAGAACTACGTGCTGCTCGCCCCGCCCAAGGGCAAGGACCTCTCCGCGGGGCCGTACCTGAAGAGCGGCGCCACCATCGCCGACACCTCGGTCGAGCCGGACATCGAGCAGGTCACCGCCAAGGCCGGGCCGCTCATCGAGGCGCTCGGCGCGCAGGACGTGAACGCCATCCTGGACGCGGCCTCGACCGCGTTCGCCGGACAGGGCGACGACGTCAACAAGCTGATCAAGCAGACGGCCGAGGTCACCGACGCCTACGCCGCCGCCCGCCGCGACCTGGGCACCAGCATCGACGCCCTGGCCGAGCTGGGCGACGACCTCGCCAAGGGCAGCACCGAGCTGGACCGGCTGCCGGGTACCCTCGCCTCGGCCACCACGCGCATCGCGCACGGGCGCAAGCACGTGAAGAAGACCATCGTCGCGCTGACCGAACTGGCCAAGGAGGCCAACCTCACCGTCTACCCGCGGCACGCCGCGCGGTTGCGCACGCTGCTGCGGGAGCTGGCGGCCATCTCCTCGGCGATGCAGCGCGGCGGGGAGGACCTGAAGGCGCTGGTGGCCGAGCTGCAGAAGTTCATCGACGCCCCGCCGATCACGGTGAACGGGCAGGTGCTGATCTATCTGTGGCTCAAGGGTGTGCTGCTGCCCCAGCGGCGCGACGCCGACCGGCCGGCGCTGCCGAACAGGATCGAGGACTTCCGCCTGCTCCTGGAGCCGCCGCGATGAGCCGGCGGATCTACCTGAACCTGGGGTTCTTCGTCGTTCTGGGCGTCGTCATGACGGTGTGGGCGTTCAGCACCATCATCCGGCTCGACGCCATCGAGCGGCCGTACCGGGTGTCGGCCGAGTTCGTCTCGTCGCCCGGTCTCGTCCGCGGCTTCGACGTGGCCTACCTGGGCGTCCGGGTCGGCAAGATCGGCGACGTGCGGCTGGCACCCGGCAAGATCGTCGTCGGTCTCGACATCGACCGGGAGGTCCGGCTGCCGAAGGGCGTCTCGGCCGAGGTGCGGCGCAGGTCCGCCGTCGGGGAGCCGTACGTGGAGCTCTCGCCGCCAGCCACCGGGGCGGGCGGCCCTCCGCTCGCGGCCGGTGACACGATCACGCTGGCCAGGACGTCGGTGCCGCTCGACTACAAGAAGTTGTTCGAGGGCGTCGGCAAGCTGCTCAACGCGGTGCCGCCCGAGGACGCCAAAACGATCACCCACGAGCTGGCCGTCGCCCTCGACGGCCGGGCGCCGGCCATCAGGCGCATCATCGATGATGCCCACACCCTGACCGGCACCCTCGCCGACAACACCGAGGTGCTCGACGATCTGGCGGTGCAGCTCACCCGGCTCACCCACACGCTGGCCGGCAAGCGGGGCGAGCTGGCCTCCGGCATCACCGACCTCAGCACGGTGACGGCCGCCCTGCGCGCCTCCCGCGCCGACCTGAACACCTTCCTGGACCGGGGGCCGGGCGTGTTCGGGCAGCTCGACGAGGCCGTCCGGCGGTCGAGGCCGGGGTTCTCGTGCCTGCTGACCGCGGCGGGGCTGCCGCACAAGCCGGTCTTCTCCCCCGAGACCGAACGCAACGTGCACCACCTGCTGAGCATCATGCCGACCGCGCTGAGCCTGGCCGACGACATCAGCGACCGGCGCGGCGACACCGTGTACGGCCGGGCGTCGTTCATCTTCAGCGTCCCTGGCGGGCCGCAGCCCGCCGAGGAGTACGCGCGGGCGGCCGGGCCGCCCACCGTGCCGAAGCTGCGTGCCTGCCCGGACCGCGCGCCCGTTCCCGACAGCGCCGGGGACGGCACCCGCTCCGGCCGCGACCGGTCCGAGCGAGATCACCAGGACGCCGCCGCACGGCCGGACGCCGCCGCACGGCCCGACGGCACCCCACGACCGGACGGCACCGCACGACCGGACGGCACCGCACGACCGGGCGCCTCCGGACGGCCGGGCGCCGGGGACACCGTCAGGCCGGGCAGGAGCCCGCAGCCCGCACCATCGTCCAGTGACGTGGCCGCCACCGGCGCCACGTCCCCTGACCCGCCGAACACCGCCCCCCTGATCGCCGCGATCTTCCTCGCCGTAGTGGCCTTCGGTGGCATGGTGGGCTGGATCGCGGCAGGTCGGGCCGCCCGCCGCCGTGAGGAGTCACGATGACCACCGAGCAGGACCTCTCCGCAGCCCTCCGCACCGAGGAGGCCCGTCCGGAGACCCCACTCGCCGACGCCCCGCCTCCGAGCACCAAACCGGCCGAAACCCCACCACCCGTGACCGCGCCGTCCGAGACCTCACCATCCGGGACCGCGCCGTCCGAGACCTCACCATCCGGGACCGCGCCGTCCGAGACCGTGGCCGCGGGGGATGGCGAGCCCGCCCGGCGGGGCACGGCGGAAGCCGCAGACGGCGAGCCCGGCGCCCAGGAGCAGGCGCAGGCGGGAGACGGCGGGCGGCGGGACGTCGCCGTGGCCGGGCGCTTCTCCAGGGCTCGCGCGTGGTGGACGCTGGCGGCCATGGTGGTGGCCGCGATCACCGCCACGGCCGTGCTGCAAGGCATCTCCGCCGCCCAGGCCCGCGACGCCCGCGCCGCGCTCGAGGCCGAGCGGGCGCTGCGCCTGGAGGTGTCGGGAGCCGCGGGCGCGTTCAGCAAGGCCCTGCTCAGCTACGACTACCAGGACCTGCAGACCACCCGCTCAGCCCTGGCCGCCCAGGCCACGGGCGACTTCCTGAGCACCTACGACGCGGCGTTCGGCGGCGCGATGGCGCAGGTCATCGTCAAGCTCAAGGCGACCTCGCAGGCCACGGTGCGGGAGGTCTACCTCGCCGACGTGGACGAGGCCACCGCGCACGCCATCGTGGTCGTCGATCAGCAGGTGAACACCTCGGAAGCGATCCGCTCGGTCAAGGACTCGCACCTTAAGATCTCTCTTGTGAAGGAGAAGGGGGCCTGGAAGATCCACGACGTGACCGTGCTCGGCGCGTCCTCGGAGGACCAGTACACCCTCGACGGCGACGAGAAGAAGAAGGAGTGACGATCGGCCCCTTGGCGATGGGCGGCCGCCCCGACGAGGTGCGAGCCCCTGATGACTGGCTGACCGAGGTGGAACGCGAGCGGGCGGCACGGTTCAGGTTCGAGGCTGACCGTGACTGCTTCGTCGCCGCGCACCTCCTCGTACGCGTCTGCGCCGCCGCCGTGCTCGGCGTCGAGCCGCGCGAGCTGACGCTGCTGCAACACTGCGATCTGCACGGCCCCGGGCACGGCAGACCCTCCATCGAGCAGGCCCCGGAGCTGGGGGTCAGCCTCAGCCACACCCGCGGTTACGTGTGCGCGGCCGCCGGGCCGGGCAAGGTCGGCGTGGACGCCGAGCACGTGCCGCCGGGGCCGCTGGACACGTTGCTGGCCGACCGGGTGCTCAACCCGCGCGAGCGCTCGCTGGTCACCGGCAACGACGAGCTGATCAGGCACTGGACGCGCAAAGAGGCGCTGATCAAACGCGGCGAGCTGACCATGGACAAGCTGCGGGCCTGCGAGGACGACCTGTCGGGCCGGCATCTGCTGGAGTGGAGCGCCGGGCCGGACATCAGGGTGGCGGTCATCACAGACGCCCCCGCCAGGAGGGCGCCCCTCCCCGAATAGACTCGACGCATGTTCTACCGGAAGCCTCTTGAGGAGCGCATCGCCGACCGCATGGCGCAGCGTAAGCCGCTCGAAGAGGGCAAGACCTTCGAGCACGGACCGGCCAAGTTCGTGTTCGTGTCGCTGATCGTCGCGGTCGTGCTGATGCACGTCGTCGGCGTCGCGATCGTCATGGCGTTCAGCTGAGCGGTTTGCTGGGTCGCGGCCTGGCCGATGAGAGCCCCCGCGCGAACGAGATGCCCTCGAACACGAACGAGGCCGCCCGGCACCATGTACGCCGGGGTGAGGTTCGACAGGTCCTCGCCGTGACCGATCTCGTGCAGGCCCTTCGTGATGGCGAACCCGGCCCCGCCCACCAGGCCCGCGACGAGTTCCGCCAGAGCGATGGCGAGGTTGGCCGCGGCCGCCACGAGCACGGTGCGCAGGCTCTTCCCCTTCATGGAGCACGACTTCACGTGCGCTAGATTGGGGATCATGAGCGCGCCTCGCTGGCTTTCCCCCGCCGAACAGCGTGCCTGGCGCACGCACCTGGCGCTGCACAGGCTGCTCATGCACCGGCTCGACCGCGAGCTCCAGGAGTTCTCGCTGACGGTCAACGACTACGAGATCCTGGTCAACCTCTCCGAGAGCCCCGGGCGGCGCATGCGGATGAGCGACCTGGCCGACGCGACGATCCAGTCACGCAGCCGGCTGTCGCACCAGATCTCCCGCATGGAGGCCAAGGGCCTGGTCACCAGGGAAGACTGCCACGACGATCGGCGGGGCACGTTCGCGGTGCTGACCGACGAAGGGTGGGAGACGATCCAGCGGGTGGCGCCGTTCCACGTGGCCAGCGTGCGCGAGCACTTCGTCGACCGGCTCACCGACGATCAGCTCGAAACGATCGAGGCGGCCTACGCGCCGATCGTGGAGCAGCTGAAGAAGCTGCGCTGACACCCAACCGATATCGGCGAGGGTACGCGGACCTCCGTACCGCTCGCTACGATCCGCTCATGCTCAGAAAGCTACTGATCGTGGCCGTGCTGGCGCTGGCGGCGGCGTGCTCGTCCGGCGGTGACGCCGGCGCGTTGCCCGCCGGGCCCGAGCTGATGAAGAAGGCCTCCGAGGCCATGAAGGCCGTCAAGTCGGCCACCTTTGCGATCGCGACCGAGGGCGAGCCGAAGGTGCCGGTCAAGAAGGCCGACGGCAGGCTCACCGCCGCCGGAGACGCCGACGGCACGATCACGCTTGACGTGCTGGGCACCCTCCAGGAGGTCAGCTTCGCCCTGGTGGGGGAGACCGTGCACTTCAAGGGCCCGACGGGTGGCTTCCAGAAGATGACCCGGCAGCAGCTGGCGCAGTTCTACGACCCTTCGGTGATCCTCGAGCCGACCAAGGGCATCGCCCAGTTGCTCGCCTCGGCCACGGATCCGAAGGTCGAAGGCGTGGAGGACGGCGCCTACCGCGTCGCCACGACGTTCCCCGGGCAGGTCGTCGGCCAGATCGTTCCCGGCGTCACGCAGGGCGTCACCGGCAAGGTCTGGCTCGACCAGGGTTCCAGCCGGCTCACCAGGGCCAGCCTGCCGTTGCAGGGCGGCACGGTGACGGTGTCGTTCAGCGACTACGACGCGCCGGTCACGATCACCCCGCCCGCTGCGAGATGAGGCGCGCCCGCCGGGTCGTGCTCGGCGCGGGCGGCGCGGTGGTGCTGCTGGCCGCGCTCGACGCGTACGTCGTGGTGACGGTCCTGATCGACATCGCCGAGGACGTCGGCATCCCGCTGAACCACCTGGAGCGGGCCACGCCGATCGTGACGGGTTTCCTGCTGGGATACGTCGCCGCGATGCCGCTGCTCGGCCAGCTCTCCGACCGCTACGGCCGGCGGCCGCTGATCCACGCGTGCCTGGCGGCGTTCGCCCTCGGCTCGGTGCTGACGGCGCTGGCGGCCGGGGAGGTCATGGTGGTGGCCGGGCGCGCCGTCCAGGGGGTGGCGGGCGGGGCGCTGCTGCCGATCACGATGGCGCTCATCGGCGACCTGTGGGACGAGCACGAGCGGCCCGTGGCCTTGGGGGCGGTGGGTGCGGCCCAGGAACTGGGCAGCGCGCTGGGGCCGCTGTACGGCGGGGTGCTGGCGCTGGTCCCCAGCACCGTGGTGGCGGGGGTGGAGCTGGGGGGCTGGCACGCCATCTTCTGGATCAACCTTCCCCTCGCCGCCCTCGCGGCCGTCGCCGTGCACCTCACCGTCCCCGGCGGCCCCGTACGCTCTGCCCGGACGGCCACCGTCCCCGCGGACGTCACCGAAGCGGGACAGCCCCGCGCGGGCACGGCCGCGGGACGATCGTTCCCCCCGCACGCGACCGAAGCAGGCGACGCTCCCGCGGGCACGACCGCGGGGCGATCGATCCCCGCGCGGGCAGAAGCGGGCGACGCCCCCACCGGCAGCACCTCCCGAGGGCGATCGGCCGCCGCGGGCGGTGGTGGGCGGGTGGATGTGGTCGGCGGCGGGCTGCTGGCGCTGGCGCTCGGGCTGCTCGTGGCCGGCCTGTACAACCCCGACCCCGCCAAGGCCGTGCTTCCCCCGTGGGGCCCGCCCGTGATCGCCGCCGGCGCGCTGGCTGCCGTGATCTTCGTCTGGTGGGAGATCCGCTCCCCCGTCCGCCTGCTCGACCTGTCCGGCACCCGCAAGGGCCCGCTGCTCGCCACCCTCGCGGTGAGTTTCCTGGCCGGGGCCGCGCTGCTCGTGACCATGGTGTTCGTCCAGTTCACCGCGCAGACGCTGCTCGGCGCCGACGCGCTGGGGGCGTCACTGATCCTGGCCAGGTTCCTGGCCGCGCTGACGGTGGGTGCGCTGCTCGGCGGGCTCCTGGCGCGCAGGACGGGTGACCGGGCCGTGGCGGTGGCGGGCATGGTGCTGGCGGCGGCCGGCTACTGGCTGATGAGCCGCTGGCCGCTCGACCTGGAGAGCGCGGGCCTGCTGATGGACCTCCACCTGGTCGTCGCCGGGCTGGGCCTGGGGCTGGTGATCGCGCCGGTGTCGTCGGCGGTGCTGCGGGTGAGCCCGGCGGCCCGGCACGGCGTCGCCTCGGCGGCGGTCGTGGTGGCCAGGATGATGGGCATGCTGATCGGCATCGCGGCCGTGTCGGCGTGGGGTTTCTACCGGTTCCAGTCGCTGACCGCCCACCTGGACACGCCGCTCCCGTTCGGCGTGGACGCCGCGACCTACCAGCGGCGGTTGGCCGACTACACCGCGAAGGTGCAGGCGGCGCTGCACGTCGAGTACACCGAGATGTTCCTGGTCACGGCGTTCATCTGCCTGCTCGGCGCGGGCGTCGCGCTGCTCATGCCGTCCATCGCCCGGGCCCGCTGAGGGGCCCGGGCGATGGCGGCGGGCGATGGCGGCGGGCGGGTTACGGGGAGAGGCGGTGCAGGTCGCGGGGGAAGGCGGTGGTCTGGCGGATGTTGGCGGCGCCTGTCAGCCGCGCCGTCCACCGTTCGAGCCCCAGCGCGAACCCGCCGTGCGGCGGCATCCCGTGCTTGAAGGCCTGCAGATACCCTTCGTACGCCTCCGTCCCCTCGCCCCGGGCGGCCAGCGCGGCGACGTAGTCCGCGTACGCGTGCAGCCGCTGCCCGCCCGTGACCAGCTCCAGCCCTCGGAACAGCAGGTCGAACCCGTTGGAGTAGCCCGGCCTGGCGGGGTCGGGGTGGGTGTAGAAGGGCCGTTTGGCCATCGGGTAGCCGGTGACGAAGAGGAACTCCGACCCGTGTTCCCGCAGCGCCCACTCCGACAGCCGGCGTTCCTGCGCGGGTGACAGGTCGGGCTCCCCGGAGGACGTCAGCCGCTGGGCCTCGGTGAAGTGGACGGCCGGGATCTCGGCGGGCACCTCGGGCAGCGTGGCGCCGAGCAGGGCGGCCGCGGAGGCGGCGCGGAGGCGTACCGACTCCAGCATGCCCGCCACCGTCTCGCGCAGCACCGCCATCACGTCCCGGTGGTCGCGGACGAAGCCGAGCTCGGCGTCGAGGCTGGTGTACTGGGCCAGGTGGCGTACGGTGTCGTGCGGCTCGGCGCGGAAGACGGGCCCGACCTCGTAGACCCGCTCGAACACCCCGACCATCGCCTGCTTGTAGAACTGCGGCGACTGCGCCAGGTAGGCGGGCCGGCCGAAGTAGTCGATGCCGAAGACGTTCGCGCCGGACTCGGTGGCCGAGCCGACGATCTTCGGGGTGTGGATCTCGGTGAAGCCGAGCCGGTCGAGCGTCTCGCGGAACCCGGCCACGCTGGCGGCCGCGATCTCCAGCGGCGCCCTGAGACGGGGGTGCCGCAGCGCGACGGGCGCGTGGTCGAGGATCGTCGGGAGCGTCGCGCCCGGCTCCGGCCGGTAGAGGTCGAACGGCGGCGCCGCGCACGGCTCCGCCAGCACCTCGATCTCCGGCGCGACCAGCTCGAACCCTCCGGGGGCCCGCGGGCTGGCCGTCACGGTGCCGGTGACCTCGACGACGCTCTCCTCGCCCGGCAGGTCGCGCACGGTCACCGCCTGGGCGAGGCCGGTGCGGTCTCTGACGACGAGGAAGGACACGGACTTCAGTTGCCGGCGGCGATGGACCCAGCCGGCGATCGTCACTCGTTGCCCGGCGTGCTCAGCGAGCTCCGCCGACATGACACGAGAGATCATCACAACTCCTCACGAGGAAATGCATGATCCCTTGGGAGTGCGGGGGAGAAGGGAGCTCCCGGTGCCACCGCACTTTCGCCGCCTCTGGTCGAGGCGGCCTCGAGGACCCGATGACGCTGGTCAGGCGGCGGGGCATTTCCTCCCCGCACTCGGGAGTGTCTTCGCCGGAGGTGCACGGGACCGCCTTCACAGCTGCCGGCGGCTCTCTCGGCCCGTGCGGGACCTCGGCTACTCGTCTCCGTCGACGTTTGCGGTCGATCCTACGAGCCCGCGGAGGGGACGGCAAAACCTTTGCCGCCCCCGGCGCGCTATCGGTCCTTCTTCGAGCGCTTCTCCCGGATCTTCATCGTGACCTCGATCGGCGACCCGGCGAAGCCGAACTCCTCGCGGATGCGGCGCTCGACGAAGCGGCGGTAGGTGTCTTCGAGCCAGCCCGAGGTGAACAGCACGAACTTGGGCGGCTCCACCGACGCCTGCGTGGCGAAGAGGATCTTGGGCTGCTTGCCGCCCCGCACCGGCGGCGGCGTCTGCTGCACCAGCTCGGTCAGGAACGCGTTGAGCCGGGCCGTCGGCACCCGCGTGGACCACGAGTCGAGCGCCTTCTCCAGCGCGGGGACCAGCCGGTCGACGTGCCGTCCCGTCTTGGCGGAGATGTTGACGCGCAGCGCCCACGGAGTGCGTACGAGCTGGCGGTCGATCTCCTTCTCCAGGTAGTAGCGGCGGTCCTCGTCGACCAGGTCCCACTTGTTGAAGGCGACCACCATCGCCCGCCCCGACTCGATGACCAGGCCGATGATGCGGAGATCCTGCTCGGTGAGCGGCTGGCTGGCGTCGATCAGCACGATCGCGACCTCGGTGCGCTCCAGCGCCGCGCGCGTGCGCATGGCGGCGTAGAAGTCGGCGCCCTGCAGCTCGCGGTCGCGCCGCCGGATGCCGGCCGTGTCGACGAAACGCCAGGTGCGCCCGCCCAGCTCGACCAGCTCGTCGACCGGATCGCGGGTGGTGCCGGCCATCGGGTCGACCAGGACCCGCTCCTCCCCCGCCAGCTTGTTGAGCAGCGAGGACTTGCCGACGTTGGGCTTGCCGAGCAGGGCGACGCGGGCGGGCCCGCGCTCGGCTCCGAACGTCACCTCGGGCGTCTCCGGGAGCGCGTCGAGCACCACGTCGAGCAGGTCGCCGCTGGAGCGGCCGTGCAGGGCGGAGACGGGATGGGGCTCGCCCAGCCCGAGCGACCACAGCGCGGCGGCCTCCAGCTCCAGCTGCTGGTTGTCGACCTTGTTGGCGGCCAGGATGACCGGCTTGCCCGACTGCCGCAGCACCGAGCCCACGGTCTCGTCGGCGTCGGTCGCGCCGACGGTGGTGTCGACCACGAACACGATCACGTCGGCCAGCTCGGCCGCGATCTGGGCCTGCTCGGCGATGCGCAGGTTCATCCCGGTCGCGTCAGGGTCCCACCCTCCGGTGTCGACCACGGTGAAGCGGCGGCCGCGCCAGTTGGCTTCGTAGGTGACGCGGTCGCGGGTGACGCCCGGCACATCCTCGACGACCGCCTCGCGGCGGCCGATGATGCGGTTGACCAGCGTGGACTTGCCGACGTTCGGCCGCCCCACGATGGCGACGACCGGAAGCGGCGCGGCGTCGCCGTGCTCGGTTATCTCAAGATCGTCGAGGTCGGCCTCGACCCAATCCCCCGTTGACACGATGTTTCGTCCTTAGTGAGTACCGCACCTGCTCGTCAGGTGCGCTCGCGAATGCGGTCGCCGCCGGGCCCGCTCGGGCCCGTCTGCTCGGCGACCAGTCTCAGCACCTCCGCGATGACCTCGTCGAGGCTCATGGCGGTGGTGTCGAGCTCGACGGCGCCATCCGCCATCGAGAGTGGGTCGGCCTTACGTGTCGAGTCGAGGGTGTCACGCCTGGCCATGGCCTCCTGCTGCGCCTGGACGGTCGAGCCGGCCAGTTCCGCGCTGCGTCGCAGGGCACGCGCCTCGGCGCTGGCCGTCAGGTAGATCTTGACGGCGGCGCCGGGGCAGACGACCGTGCCGATGTCGCGGCCCTCGACCACGACGCCGCCGTCGCCGATGATCTCCCGCTGCCGCGCGACCAGGCGGGCGCGCACCTCGGGGACGGCGGCGACGACGGAGACGGCGCCGGTGACGTCGGCTTCCCTGATCGGCCCCGCGACGTCGACCTCGCCGACATGGATCGCCGGGCTGTCGGGGTCGGTGCCGGAGACGATCAGCGGCTCGCCGCAGCGGGCCGCGATCGCGCCGGGGTCGGCCAGATCGACGCCCTGCCGGAGCATCCACCAGGTCATCGCGCGGTACATCGCCCCGGTGTCGAGGTAACGCAGGCCCAGCGCGCGGGCCACTCCGCGCGAGACGCTCGACTTGCCCGACCCCGAAGGGCCGTCCATGGCGACGACCAGACCGGTCACGGTCTCTCCCTCTTCACGTTGTTCCACCCGACTTGAAGAGGCTACAGCCTCCGGCTCGGTCGGCGATCCAGCTTTCGAGCGGGCCGAGCGGCACCCTGACCGGCAGGCGGGGGCGGCATCGATGACCGGAAGGGCCGGGTTCGCCCTCATCCGCCTGCCGGAGACCTTGGCTCGGTCGTGTTCGCGGTCACCGATTCCTGGCGGTGAACGTGAGGTGCGTGACGCCGGACGGCGTGTAGGCGTCGAGGTTGTGGAACGTGGTGCCGCCCTCCATCTCGATCGATGGCCGCGGCCGGTGGGTGAGCACGAAGACCGGCGTGTGGAACGGCGGGTTGGCACCCCACGCGCCCGCACGCCATCCTCGACGGTCTCGAACACGCCATCGCCCGGCGCCCCGCCCCGGCTCTGATCAGGACTAACGACCGCCGCCCCGGTAAGTGACCGGGTGTGACAGGGACGGACAACGCACGGGTCACCGTCGTCGTGGCCAGTAAGGATCGGCTGCGGGCGCTGGCCCGTTCGCTCCCGAAGCATCCGCGCCCGGTGATTTTGGTGGACAACGGCTCGACCGACGGGACGGCGGGATTCGTCAGCCGGCACTTTCCCGACGTCCGGCTCGTGGAGCAGGGCACGAACCTGGGCGCGCCCGCCCGCAACATCGGCGTGCGGATGGCCGCGACGCCGTACGTGGCCTTCGCCGACGACGACTCCTGGTGGGCGCCCGGCGCGCTGGAGCGGGCCGCCGACGTGCTGGACGCCCATCCCCGGCTGGCCGTGCTCGGCGCGCGCGTGCTGGTGGGTCCCGAGGAGCGGCTGGATCCGGTGTCGGAGCTGATGCGTCACTCGCCGCTCGGCATCGAGCCGGATCTGCCGGGGCCGAGCGTGCTGGGGTTCCTGGCGTGCGGGGCGGTGGTGCGCAGGGAGGCGTTCCTGGAGGCGGGCGGCTTCGACGACGTGATCTTCTTCTTCGGGGAGGAGGAGCGCCTGGCGGTCGACCTGGCCGCGAAGGGGTGGGGGCTGGCGTACGTGGACGACGTCGTGGCCCACCACCACCCGTCGCCGGCCAAGGACCCGCGTGGCAGGCAGGCGCTGGCCCTGCGGAACGCCGTACTCACCGCGGTGTTGCGCCGCCCGTGGCCGGTGGTCGCGCGGCGGGCGCTCGACGCCCTGCGTGCGGGACCCGCCGGGTGGGAAGGGCTGCGTACAGCCGTACCGCGCCTTCCAGGGGCGCTGGCGGAGCGGCGGGGGTTGCCGCGCGCCGTGGAGCGGGCACGGCGGCGGCTGGAACGGGCCGGCGGCTGAGCGCGGGCGTGCGGTTACGTCTCACGGAACGGGGGCAGCAGGCGGGCATGAGTACCGCACCTAACCCGATCGACCTGCAGAAACACCTGGGTGGTGTCGACTACCCGGCAGGCAAGGCCGATCTGATCAAGGCCGCGCGCGACCACAACGCGAGCAAGGACATCGTCGAAGCCCTGGAGGCCATGCCCGACCGCGAGTACGACGGCCCGAACGCCGTCAGCGAAGCCGTCACGAAACGCTGACTCGCGGGAACGCGGCGGGCGGGGCTGGGGGCCTGCCCGTCCGCGGCGGCGGCTGAACGGAGATCGCGCGCCGGCTCGCCCGCGCACCCTCCACCATCAGCCGGGACGCCGTCGCCGCCGAACTGAGCGGTTCGGCCGGCATACGTCATGATGACCACATGACTGACATATTGAGGTACGCCGCTTTCACCACCACTCCCACCGGCGGCAACCCCGCCGGAGTGGTCTTGGACGCCCGGGAGTTGTCAGACGCGGAGATGCTCGCCATCGCCGCCGAACTCGGCTACTCCGAGGCGGCCTTCTTGCACCCCACCACGGATGAGCGCCAGTACCGGATCCAGTACTTCAGCCCGCTGAGCGAGGTCGCCTTCTGCGGCCATGCGACGATCGCCGCCTCGATCGCGCTCGGCGAACAGATCGGCCCCGGAACCGTGAACCTTGCTACCCAGGCGGGCGCGGTCCCGGTGGAGATCGCCGCGGATCCGACCGGTGGGCTCATCGCCACCTTGACCAGTCCGCCGACCTCCACCCGCCAAGCCTCCGAAGAGGAGACACGGCCCGCGCTGGCCGCACTGGGCTGGTCGGCCGACGATCTGGACCCCGACTACCCGGTGCACGTCGCCTCCGCCGGCAACGACCATCTCGTCCTGGCCGCGTCAAGCCGGAGCCGTCTGGCCGATCTCGACTACGACTTCGATGCCCTCAGCAAGATCATGTCCGACTTGGGATGGATTACCATCCACCTTTTCTGGCACGAATCCCCCGCCGTCTTCCACGTCCGCAACCCGTTTCCGCCCGGTGGCGTGGTCGAGGACCCCGCCACCGGTGCCGCGGCCGCCGCCTTCACCGGCTACCTGCGTACGCTGGGACGTCTCGAAGATGGCGTCGTTCTCACCATTCACCAGGGCGTCGACATGGGGCGGCCCAGCCTCTTGACGTGTACCACCGTTCCCGGCGACGCCCGTGTCAAGGTCTCGGGCACCGCAGTGCCCATTCGCTGACCTCCTCCCCGGCCTGAAGGCCGGAGCACCACGGACGAATCCGGTAGCGGCAGTTCAGGGCTCGCTGTCCAAGGTCGACACCCGAGGCCCCGCCACACCCGATCAGTGGAGTTGTCCGGCAGGGCCACCCCGTGGCTCCACTGGCCGGTGCCGATATCGACGGCGCGATGGCTCCGGGCCGTCCCTCGGCAGCAGGACGACGTGCAGGCACGGGTGCGTCTCGGCGAGGCCGACTCGACGCCGGTCAGCCGCCGCCCACCACGACCACCGTGCACTGCTCGAAAGCTCCATGGCACGACATTTGCCGAGACTGATCGGGGCTGCCAGAGTGACGAGGTGTCTAGACTCGTTCCCGAACTGAGCTGCTCCGACATCCAGGCCAGCCTGGCCTTCTACCGCCTGGTGGGCTTCGAGGTCCGCTACGAGCGTCCCCAGGAGCGGTTCGCCTACCTGGAACGTGGCGGAGCGGACCTGATGCTGGAGCAGCCGTTGACCCGGGACCGGCTCTACCCACGCGCCGCACTCGATCATCCCTACGGGCGTGGGGTCAACCTCACTGTCGAGGTGGAGTACGCGGGCCAGATTCACGCCACGCTGCTCGCCGCCGGCCACGATATGTGGCTCGCGCTGGAAGAGCGCTGGTACGAGCGCGCCGTCGATGCCGTGGGCGTGCGCCAGTTCGCGGTGCAGGACCCGGACGGCTATCTCCTGCGCATCTCCCAGCACCTGGGGACTCGCCCCCGATAGCCGCCCACGTCACCGAACGCCGGACTCGAACTTCGTACGGGCCGAGAAGTGCTGAAGCAGTCCTGGAATCCCACACCGGACATCGCCGACGGATTCCGGGCGGATGACACTAGGGAACCTGCCAGCCGCGTTCGCGCAGGGCCTCGGAGAGCGTGGCGGCCGCGTCGGGCTCCACCGACAGCTCGGCGATGCCCAGCGGCAGCCCGGGTGCGTGCTCAAGGCGCACGTCCTCGACATTGACGCCGACCTCGTCGCACACCTGGAACAGCCGGGCCAGCTGGCCGGGGCGGTCGCCGATGACGACCTGGACGACGGCGTAGGAGGAGGCGGGGCCGCCGTGCTTGCCGGGGATACGATCGTGGCCGACGACACCCCGCTTGAGCAGCTGCGTGATCTCGCCGGTCGCGGTGCCGTCGCCCTCGGCCAGGGCCCGCAGCGCGCTCGCCGCGTCGGCCAGGTCGTGCGCGACGGCTTCCAGCACCTCGGCGACCGGGGAGGCGTTGCCCGACAGGATGCCGAGCCAGAGCCCGGGGTCGCTGCCCGCGATCCGGGTGACGTCGCGCACGCCCTGTCCGGCCAGGCCGAGGGCGACATCGGTGGCGTCGGCCAGGCGCGCGGCCACGGCGGAGGCCGCGACGTGGGGCGCGTGGGAGACGACGGCGACAGCACGGTCGTGGTCGGTGGCGCTGACCTCGACCGCGTTGGCGCCGCACAACTCGATCAGGCGCAGCACGGCTGCCTTCGCCTCGGGGTCGGCCTCCTCCGTGGGGCACAGCGCCCACGGCCGGCCCAGGAAAAGGTCGTCCCTGGCCGCCCCCGGGCCGGACTTCTCGCGGCCGGCGAGCGGATGGGAGGCGACGTAGGCGGACAGGTCGCAGCCGAGCTGCGCTGCCCGGTGGATGGGCTCCGCCTTGACGCTGGCGACGTCGGTGTAGAACCTGGCCGCCTGGAGCCGCTGCAGCTCGAGCAGCTCGGTCGCCACGTGGGCGGGAGGCACCGCGATGATCGCCAGGTCGGCCTGCTCGGTGGCCCGGCCCTCCTGCGGCCCCGCTTCCGCGACGGCCTGGCCGCCGGGCCTGGCGGGGTGCGGGCCGCCGGGCCGCCACTCCTCGCCCGCCCCGAGCTCCCGTGCCAGCCGTACGGCTCCCTGATCGCGGTCGGCGAGCAGCACGCGCACACCGCGCTTGCGCAGCGCCAACGCCGCGGAGGTGCCGATGAGACCGGTGCCGACGACGAGCACGGTGCGAAGTTCCATCTGGTGTCCTGATTTATCGGGCCATTGGGATAGCCAGTATCTCGTTATGTGATGCCCGGTCGCTCACTGCGCGATGTCCTGCCGCAGCGCCACCGCGCCACGCAGGTAAACATGCTGGATCTCGGCCCTCGGCCGGTCGGTCTCCACGTGGGCCATGAGCCGCACCACGCGGGGCAGCGCACCCGGCACGGCGATCTCGGTGCAGCAGATCAGCGGCACCTCGTGGAAACCCAGCTTCCGCGCCGCGAGCGCGGGGAACTCGGCGGTCAGATCGGGCGTGGCCGTGAACAGCACGCTGATCACGTCATCCGGGGTCAGCTCGTTACGCTCCATGATCGCGCTGACCAGCTCGGTCGTCCCTTCGATGATCGAGCCACGGTCGTCGGCGTCCACCTGGATCGCCCCACGAATCGCGCGCACCATGTGGTCAGTCCCCTTCCCCTAACCGGGAGAGCCCGCGCGAGGATCGCACGGGCTCCTTCTTCCGGCCAGGTTACAGCTTCACGGCGGCGTAGAGCTCGCCGACCTCCTTCAGGCTGAGCGCCCGGATGGTGCCCGGCTTCGTACGGCCCAGCTTCACCGGACCGAACTCGATTCTGGCCAGGTCGATCACCCGGTGGCCCGCCACCTCCAGCATGCGCCGCACGACGTGCCTGCGGCCCTCGTGCAGCACGACCTCGACCAGCGCCTGCTGCCCGTGCTCCTGCACGACGGTGAAGCTGTCGGCCTTGACGATGCCGTCCTCCAGCTCGATACCCTGCTTGAGCCTGCGGCCCAGGTCACGCGGGATCGGCCCGGGCACCTTGGCCCAGTATTTCTTCTGCACCCCATAGCTCGGGTGCGTCAGCCTGTTGGCCAGCTCGCCGTCGTTGGTGAGCAGCAGCAGGCCCTCGGTCTCGGTGTCGAGCCTGCCCACGTGGAACAACCTCGGCGCCAGCTCCTCGACGTAGTCGGCCAGGCACGGGCGGCCCTGCGGGTCGTCCATCGTGGAGACGACGCCGATGGGCTTGTTGAGGGCGTAGTAGACCAGGTCGGGGGCGGTGGGGATGCGCTTCCCGTCGACGTGGATGACCTGCGTCGCGGGATCGACCTTGGCGCCGAACCTCCGTACGACCTGGCCGTTCACCGTGACCCGGCCCTCGCCGATCATCTCCTCGCACGCCCTGCGGCTAGCGACACCCGCCTGGGCGAGCACCTTCTGCAGCCGCACGCCGTCAGGGACCTCGGTGGTGTCGCGCTCGTCGGAGTAGCCCTCAGGGTAGAAGTCACGGTCGCGCAGGGGCTGGCGGGCCGCCTTCACCCGATCGTGCTGAGGGCTGCCGTAGCCCTTTCCGCCGCCGCGCCCGCCCCCGATCGTCTGGACGTCGTCCCGCCGGGGAGTACGACCTGTACGCCCGGCGTCGCGCCCGGTGCGGGCATCACCGTCGCGCCTGCCGTAGCGGGACCTGGTGGACTCGGCGCCCCGGGGAGCGGCCTCACGGCGCCCGCTCCTGTCGGCCCGGAACCCGCCGCGCTCCTCACGCCGCTCGCCTCCGTAACCACCCCGGTCGGACCTGCCGCCGCCCTGTTCGGAACGGTAACCGCCACCACGCTCGTCACGCCGCTCGGAACGGTAACCGCCGCCACGCTCGTCACGCCGCTCGGACCTGTCACCACGCTCGGAACGGTAACCGCCGCCACGCTCGTCACGCCGCTCGGAACGGTAGCCTCCCCGGTCGCCACGAGGCCGCTCACCACGTCCGTAACGATCCTCGCGGCCATCGCGCTGGTAACGGTCGTCGCGGTTGTAACGGTCATCGCGGTCGCCGCGTGTGAAGCGGTCGTCGCGCGCGGAGCGGTCGTCGCGCGCGAAGCGGTCGTCGCGGCCGGCTCCGCGCGAGTAGCGGCCGCCGCCGGCGTCGTCGCGCCCGGCGGGCCTGCCGTACCGGGCGCGGGTGCCGCCCCGGTCGGCGCGGAGGGAGTCGCGGGAGGGCCGGGAGTCGTGGGAGGGCCGGGAGTCGCGTACGGAGTCGCGACCGCGGCCACGGTCGTCGCCCCGGAAGTCGTCACGGCGGGACGAGTCTCTGGAGTCTCTTCGGCCGGTCCCACCGCGGAAGTCGTCGTCACGCCGGGAGTCGCCACGGGCGTCGTCGGAGCGGAAGGCGGGACGCCCACCACGGCCGGAGCCGCCCGTGCGTCCACGACCGCGTCCATCACCGGACGGGGTGCTGCGCCTGTTGATCACTTTGTTGTCTCCTCGAGGTTTTCCACGTCGTCGGGGAGGAAGGGCGCGAGCTCGGGGAGCTCGCTCAGATCCCGTAGTCCCAGACGTTCAAGGAAGTATGAGCTTGTCCGGTAGAGCACCGCTTGGCTCTCCGGGTCGGTGCCGGCCTCTTCGACCAGCCCCCTGGCGACGAGTGTGCGCATGACACCGTCGCTGTTGACGCCGCGTACGGCGGCGACGCGGGAACGGCTCACCGGTTGCCGGTAGGCCACGACCGCGAGTGTTTCGAGCGCGGCCTGGGTCAGCCGCGTCTGCTGGCCGTCGCGTACGAACCTTTCGACCAGCGGCGCGCAGTCGGCACGCGTGTAGAAACGCCAACCACCCGCCACTTCTCTCAAGTCGAAACCCCGTCCGGTGGCGGTGTATTCCGCCGCCAGCCCACGCAGTGCCACGGCGACCTCGTGGGTGGGCCGTTCGAGCACCTGAGCCAGGGTCACCTCGGCGACCGGCTCGTCAACGACAAGCAGGATAGCCTCCAGCGCCGCCTCGAGCCTCGGCCCCTCCCCCGGCTCGGTTTCCACCGCGGGTCCGGCAGCGGCGAAGTGCGATCCGCCGGCCCTCGCCACCGGCTCCTCTTGCGGCGCTCTCTCCCTGACCGGCGCCACGTCCCCGTCCGATCCCAGGTCCTCGCGCGGTTCAAGGTCCTCATCCGGTCCCAGGTCCTCGTCCGGCCGTGTCCCGGCTCTGGGCGGCGTGTCGTCCTGGGACGGCGTCTCCCCACGGACGGGCCTGCCCCTCTGGACCACCGGCTCGCCCAGGCCGAGGGCGTCGTCCGCGGCCCGCGCCTCCGCGGACAGCGTGTCGTCGGCGACGGACGTCTCCGCACGAGACAGCGCGCCTTCCTCGACGCGCGTGTCGTCCGCGACGGACGTCTCCGCACGAGACAGCGCGCCTTCCTCGACGCGCGTTGGGTGGTCCGTGACCGGTGCCTCCGCGCGGGATGGCGGGTCGTCCTGGAGCGGGTCCTCGTGGGGCGGTGGCTGGTCGTCGGGTGGGGAGGTCTCCGCCTCCGGGGCGCCGGGCTGGACGAGGGAGCCGGGGAGGGTCATCCAGGCGGGCAGCGGCGGCTCCGAGTCGGGAGATTTGCGGGGGTTGGGCAGTGGGTTGTCAGTCATGGGATGGTTTCTCCGCGGATTCCTCGTAGTCGTCCCCCACCGCGACGTCGCCGTCGTCGGCGCCCGTCCAGGTGACGTGCAGGTCGCCCAGCGGCTCGACCTGCTCGAACGTGACCGCCGACTCCCGGAACAGCTCCAGCACGGCCAGGAAGCGGGCGATGACCTCGAAGGTGCCCTCGCAGTCGGCCACCAGCGCCCTGAAGGTGGCCCGCCGGAGGCGCCGCAGGTGCATGACCAGGATGGCCGCCTGCTCCTTGACGCTCGCCAGCGGCTGGTAGATGTGCCCCACGTTGACCGTGGGCGGCAGCTTGGGCGTGAAGGCCCTGGCGGCGATCTTGGCAAGTTCTTCGGGCCCGATGCCCAGGATGAGCTCGGGCAGCAGGTCGGCGAACTGCGGCTCGAGCGGCGCCGTACGGGGAAAGCGCAGGGACTCCTCGGCCATCCGCCCGGCGAAGATCTTGGCGACCTCTTTGTACGCTTTGTACTGCAGCAGCCGCGCGAACAGCAGGTCTCTGGCCTCCAGCAGGGCCAGGTCTTCCTCGTCCTCCACCTCGCCCGACGGCAGCAGCCGGGCCGCCTTGAGGTCGAGCAGGGTGGCCGCGACCAGCAGGAAGTGGCTGGTCTGGTCGAGGTCCCACTCGGGGCCGCGGGAGCGGATGTAGGCGATGAACTCGTCGGTGACCTTGGAGAGCGAGACCTCGGTGATGTCGAGCTTGTGCTTGGCGATGAGGCCGAGAAGCAGATCGAAGGGACCCTCGAAGACGTCCAGGTGAACCTGGAACCCTTGGGGCTCGGTCTGCTCTGCGGTCACCTGGCCATTGTGGCAGGCGCGGGCCAGCGCGAGAGCACTTCGCGCGCGAGCTCACGGTAGGCGTTGGCGCCGAGGGACGAGGGGTCGAACGTGGTGATCGGCTCGCCGGCGACGGTCGCGTCGGGGAAGCGCACCGTGCGGTTGATGACGGTGTGGAACACCTTGTCGCCGAACGCGTCGACCACGCGGGCCAGCACCTCGCGGCCGTGCAGGGTGCGGGCGTCGTACATGGTGGCGAGCAGGCCCTCGATCTCGAGGTCTTCGTTGAGCCGCTCCTGGACCTTGGAGATGGTGTCCATCAGCAGGGCCACGCCGCGCAGCGCGAAGAACTCGCACTCCAGCGGCACCATGACGCCGTGGGCGCACGTGAGCGCGTTGATGGTGAGCAGGCCGAGCGACGGCTGGCAGTCGATGAGGCACACGTCGTAGTGCGGCAGCAGTGGCTTGATCACGCGGCCGAGCACCTGCTCGCGGGCGACCTCGGTGACGAGCTGCACTTCGGCGGCCGACAGGTCGATGTTGCTCGGCAGCAGGTCGAGCCCCTCGACGCCGGTCTCGAGCAGGACGTCCTCGGCGGTGACGCCGCGCTCCATCAGCAGGTTGTAGACGGTCAGGTCGAGCTGGAGCGGGTTGATGCCCAGGCCGACGGAGAGCGCGCCCTGCGGGTCGAAGTCGACCAGCAGCACCTTGAGCCCGTATTCGACGAGGGCCGCGCCCAGGTTGATGGTGGTCGTGGTCTTGCCGACCCCGCCCTTCTGGTTGACCATCGCGACCACGCGCGCCGGGCCGTGCACGTCGGGCACCACCGGCTCGGGGAACACGGGTCTGGGCCGCTGCGTGGGCCCGAGGTTGACGCCGTTGGAAGGCGCGTTGGTCTTCGTGTCGCCCCAGGGGTTGTCGGGGGTCCCCGGGGTCGAACCCTTGGTCGTCACAGTCACCAGCTCGAACCTCCCTGACGATCCCGAACCGGACCGTCCGGACGGACACTATGGCGTCACCACTTAACGCGGCAAGGCGGCACGCCGAGGGTGCCGCACACCGCAAAGACTATAGATCACTGCCGGGCCCGTGGATGCGCCGCGGCGTAGACCTCGCGGAGCTTGTCGACCGTGACCAGGGTGTAGACCTGGGTGGTCGTCACCGAGGCGTGGCCGAGCAATTCCTGGACCACCCTAACGTCCGCGCCGCCGTCCAAGAGATGAGTTGCGAAGGAATGTCGGAGAACATGGGGAGATATGTTTTTCAGCCCGGCTCGCTCGGCGGCCGCGTGGAGCACCTCCCACGCTCCCTGCCTGGTCAGACGGCCTCCCCTGGCGTTCAGGAAGACGGCCGGCGTGCCGCGCCCGTGGGCGAGCAGGCCGGGCCGGGCGCGGACGAGATAGGCGTCGAGGGCGGAGCGGGCATAGCGTCCCAGCGGCACGACGCGGGTGCGGCCGCCCTTGCCGCGCAGGCGCACCTGCTCGTCCTCGAGGTCGTCAACGGCCAGCCCGACGGCCTCCGAGATGCGGGCGCCCGTGCCGTACAGGAGCTCCAGCAGGGCGCGGTTGCGCAGCGTGAGGGGCGCTCCGTCCGGGCCCGAGGCGGCGATGAGCCGCTCGACCTCGTCGACGGCGATGGCCTTCGGGAGCCTGCGCATCGGGCGCGGCGGGCGTACCTCGTGGGCGGGGTCATGGGCCGTGACGCCTTCGCGCAGGGCGAAACGGTGCAGCCCGCGCACGGCCGACAGGGCGCGGGCGGCGGAGCTGGCGACGAGCGCCGGGTGCTCCCCGTCGCCCTCGCGCAGCGCGGCGAGGAAGGCCAGGACGTCGGCCTCGCCCACCTCGTGGAGCTCCAGCCGCCCGCGCGCCCGCAGGTGTTCGGAGTAGCGGCGCAGGTCACGGCGGTAGGACGCGAGCGTGTTGGCAGCCACGCCCTGCTCCACCGCCAGATGGGCGAGGTAGCTGGAGAGCACGGCCTCCACGATCGGTCCTTCCGTCACGCCTCCGGGGCGTCGGCGGGGCGCAACAGGGCGAGTCCCTCAACCGAAGCCGCGTACGCGGCGAGGATACCGGCCACGGCCGGGGAATTGTGGATCATTCCCATGAGCGCCTTTTCTACCGCGTCGGGCAGAGGGACCCATTCGACTGGCATGTCGATTTCTTCGTGCCGGTGCACGAAGCCGTTCTCCTCGTCGGGGATCTTGGTCAGGTCGCGGGCCAGGAACACCCTGATGCGCTCGTCGCTCATGCCGGGCGAGGTGCGCAGGTCGATGAGCGTGTGCCAGGTGGCGGCGCGGTAGCCGGCCTCCTCTGCGAGCTCGCGCGCGGCCGCGTCGACCAGCGGCTCGCCCGGCACGTCGCGGATGCCGGCGGGCAGTTCCCACATCAGGCGGCGGGTGGGGTGACGGTATTGCCTGATGAGCAGGACGCGGTCCTGGTCGTCGAGCGCGAGCACGGCGACGGCCCCGGGATGGACCACGTAGTCGCGCTCGGCCGCCTCGTCGCGCGGCATCCTGACGGTGTCGGTGACCACCTTGATGATGTGGCCCTCGAACCGCTCCTTCGTCTCGAGCACGTCCCACGACTCGGGCGTGTCCTGGATCATGCCCGGCACGCGCCGGTCGGGCGAACCGTCGCCGCCGGCGGTCACTGGCCCACCGTCGTCGCGCCCACGCGGCCGTCGGCGTAGGCCAGGGCCGCGCCGATGAGGCCCTTGAACATCGGGTTGGCCCTGGTGGGCCGGGAGCGGAACTCCGGATGCGCCTGGGTGCCGATGAAGAACGGGTGGATGTCGGGGGGCAGCTCGGTGTACTCGACCAGGCGGCCGTCGGGCGACACACCGGAGAAGACCAGGCCGACCTTCTCCAGCTGCTCGCGGTAGGCGTTGTTGACTTCGTAGCGGTGGCGGTGGCGCTCGTCGGCCTTGGCCACGCCGCCGTAGAGCTGCCGGGCGAGGGTGCCCTCGGCGAGCTTGGCGGTGTAGCTGCCCAGCCGCATCGTGCCGCCCATGTCACGCTCGCCGGCGACGACGTCCTCCTGGTCGGCCATGGTGGAGATGACCGGGTGCTTGGTGTCGGGGTCGAACTCGGTGGAGTTGGCGTCCTCGACGCCCGCCATGTTGCGGGCGGCCTCGATGACCATGCCCTGCATGCCGAGGCAGATGCCGAGCAGCGGGATCTTGTTCTCGCGGGCGTGGCGGATGGC
This sequence comes from Nonomuraea sp. B1E8, assembly GCF_039871515.1. NCBI lineage: Bacteria > Bacillati > Actinomycetota > Actinomycetes > Streptosporangiales > Streptosporangiaceae > Nonomuraea > Nonomuraea sp. B1E8. The sequence continues at coordinate 165,213 of NZ_JBDPLS010000009.1, forward strand.
GCCGATCTTGCCCTCGATGCCGCGCACGCCGAACCCGCCGGGGATCAGCACGCCGTCGACGCCGTCGAGCTCGCGCGCGGCGCCCTCGGGGGTCTCGCAGTCGTCGCTCTTGACCCACCGGATGTTGACCCGAGCGTCGTTGGCGAACCCGCCGGCCCGCAGGGCCTCGGTCACCGAGAGGTACGCGTCCGGCAAATCAATATATTTCCCCACAAGGGCGACAGTGGCTTCCCTCGCCGGGCGGTGCACGCGGCGCAGGAGCTGCTCCCACTCCTTCCAGTCGACGTCACGGAAGGGCAGGCCGAGCCGGCGCACCACGTACGCGTCGAGGCCCTCGGAATGGAGCACCTTGGGGATGTCGTAGATCGAGGCCGCGTCCACGCAGGAGACGACGGCGTCCTCGTCGACGTCGCACATCAGGCTGATCTTGCGCTTGATCGACGTCTGCACGGGCCGGTCGGAGCGCAGCACGATCGCGTCCGGCTGGATGCCGATGCTGCGCAGCGCGGCCACGCTGTGCTGCGTCGGCTTGGTCTTGAGCTCCCCCGAGGGCCCGATGTACGGCAGCAGCGAGACGTGCAGGAAGAAGACGTTGTCGCGCCCCACCTCGTGCCTGATCTGCCGCACGGCCTCCAGGAACGGCAGCGACTCGATGTCGCCCACCGTGCCGCCGACCTCGGTGATGACGACGTCCACCTCGGGACCGGCCATGCCCCTGATCCGGTCTTTGATCTCGTTGGTGATGTGCGGGATGACCTGGACGGTGTCGCCCAGGTATTCGCCCCGCCGCTCCTTGGCGATGACGTTGGAGTAGACCTGCCCGGTGGTGACGTTGGCCGAGCCGTGCAGGTCGGTGTCGAGGAAGCGCTCGTAGTGGCCGACGTCGAGGTCGGTCTCCGCGCCGTCGTCGGTGACGAAGACCTCGCCGTGCTGGAACGGGTTCATCGTGCCGGGGTCGACGTTGAGATAGGGGTCGAGCTTCTGCATGGTGACCCTGAGACCGCGCCCTTTGAGCAGGCGACCGAGGCTGGATGCCGTGAGGCCCTTGCCGAGACTGGAGGCGACACCGCCGGTGACGAACAGATGCTTGGTTTGCGATGCGCTGCGCAAAGGGGCTCCCGTGGCTCGAGGTGTGGTCGAAGTGTCCACGGGCTCTCAGGATATCAAACAACGCCCCTCACATGGGCGAACGGCATGACCTGAGGGTAACTTTGGACTCTATGTCACTCGTACGGCGGGCAACGGGCGCGCTGATTCACCGTGTCTACCGGGCGATCCGCCGCGCGGGCGCGATCACTCCGGCCAGCCCGGCGGGCCACCGGTTCCGCCGGCTCGGTGACGGGGTCAGCATCGCGTTCCCCCCTGGCGCGATCTTCGGCGAGCAGTGGATCGAGGTCGGCGACCACACCCTGATCGGCGAACGGGTGTCGCTCTCATGCGGCATGGGCCCGGGCGTGGACCTCGGCCCGGGATCGATCCTGCGCATCGGCGGCGGCTGCTCGATCGGCCGGGGCACGCACATCGTGGCCCACCAGTCGATCGACGTGGGCGACGACGTCTTCACCGGCCCGTACGTCTACATCACCGACCAGAACCACGTCTACGACGACCCCGACGTGCCGATCGGCAGGCAGTGGCCGCGCAACAGCCCGGTCTCGATCGGCTCGGGCTCGTGGCTGGGCGCGGGCGCGATCGTCCTGCCCGGCACGACGCTCGGCCGCCAGTGCGTGGTGGCCGCCGGGGCGGTGGTGCGCGGCGAGTTCCCCGACCACAGCGTGGTGGCCGGGGTGCCGGCCAGGCGGGTACGCGGTTACACGCCCGAGTTAGGCTGGCACGCCCCCGACGTCGTCCTGGCCGACAGCGGATCCTGATCTGGACCGAACATCGTTCTGACGGTTAGCGTCACATCATGCGAACCGCCATCTGCGAACGCCTGGGCATCGAGTTCCCCCTGTTCGCGTTCAGCCACTGCCGCGACGTGGTGGCCGCGGTGACGAACGCGGGCGGCTTCGGGGTGCTGGGCGCGATCGCGTACTCGCCCGACCAGCTCGACACCGAGCTCACCTGGATCGACGAGCGGGTGGGCGGCCGGCCGTACGGCGTCGACGTGCTCGTGCCGGGCAGGGTCGACGCCTCCGCGCTCGACCGGCGCGCGCACCTCATGGACTTCATCCCCGAGCGGCACCGCGACTTCGTCACCCACCTGCTGTCCAAATACGGCGTGGGCGCGGCCCCGCAGCCGATGACGGCGGTGGCCGACGAGTTCGGCCGGCGGGTGACGGCGCCGGGGGCGACGGAGCTGATCGACGTCGCGCTCGAACACCGGATCGGGCTGATCGCCAGCGCTCTGGGCCCGCCGCCGCCCGAGATGGTGGCCAGGGCCAGGGAGGCGGGCGTGCCGGTGGCCGCGCTGGTCGGCACGGTCGAGCACGCGCGCAGGCAGGTCGCGGCGGGCGCGGACCTCATCGTGGCGCAGGGCACCGAGGCGGGCGGGCACACCGGCGAGATCTCCACGATGGTGCTGGTGCCGCAGGTCGTGGACGCGGTGGCGCCGGTGCCCGTGCTGGCGGCGGGCGGCATCGCTTCGGGGCGGCAGATGGCCGCGGCCATGGCGCTCGGCGCGGACGGCGTGTGGTGCGGCTCGGTCTGGCTCACGACGGAGGAGGCGGAGACGCCGCCCGCGGTCAAGCGCAAGTTCCTGGCGGCCTCGTCGCTGGACACGGTCAGGTCCAGGTCCCGTACGGGCAAGCCGGCCAGGCAGCTCAGGTCGGCCTGGACCGACGAGTGGGACTCCAGCCAGGAGAGCCCTGGCCCGCTGGGGATGCCGCTGCAGCTGCTGGTGGCCGAGGGGGCCATGGCGCGCATCGCGGCGGCGGCGGAGAAGGGCGAGCCGGGGGCGGTGGAACTGGTCAACTACTACGTCGGGCAGGTCGTGGGCCAGCTCGACCAGGTCAAACCGGCCAGGCAGGTGGTCTACGACCTGGTCAGCGAGTTCGGTGAGGCCGTGGAGCGGCTCAAGCACCTGTCCGGGTGATGCCCGGCCGCGGGGAGCCGCCGAGGGATGGCCGGGCTACGATGCGCGTGTGGTCGGGACACCGCCTCAGCTGGAGCGCGGCACCGGCGTCCCCGCGCACGTGCAGATCGAGCGGTGGCTGCTCAGGTCCATCTCCAGCGGCGAGCTGGCGCCGGGCGACCGGCTGCCCGGCGAGCGCGAGCTGGCCGGGCGGCTCGGCGTGAGCAGGATGACGCTCAGGCAGGCGCTGGCCACGCTGGAGCGCGACGGCGTGCTCGTCAGGACGCCCGGCAGGGCGGGCGGCGCGTTCGTGGCCGAGCCGCGCATCGAGTGCGACCTGACCGGGCTGACGGGGTTCACCGAGCAGATGCGGCGGGCGCACCTGCGGGCCGAGGCGCGCATCCTGGTGGCGGCGACGGTGCCCGCCCCCGCGGCGGTGGCCAGGGCGCTGCGGATCGCTCCCGGCTCGCCGGTGCACGAGGTGGCCAGGGTGCGCTCGGCCGGCCGGTCGCCCGTGGCGCTCGAACGCTCCTACTTCCCCGACCTGCCCGGCCTGCTCGACCAGGACCTGACCGGCTCCCTCTACGCGCTGCTGGCCGGCCGCTACGACCTGGCGCCGCGCACGGCGGTCGAGCGGCTCGACCCGGTGATCGCCCGTCCGGCCGAGGCCGCGGAGCTCGGCATGACGCCGGGCGCGCCGCTCATGCTGATCGAGCGCACGGCGTACGCGGCCGGCGGCATGCCCGTGGAGTTCGCCCGCGACCTGTTCCGCCCCGACCGGGTGCGGATCTCGGTGCGCAGCGGCGTCACGGAACCAGCGGGGTCCTGACCACGGTGCCCGGCACCCAGGTGCCCTCGACCTCGATCTCCACCCCGGCCCCCGGCTCGACCGGCAGGTACGCGTAGGCGATCGACCGGCCGGCGGTGTAGCCGTACCCGCCGGAGGTGACGCGGGCCAGCACCTGACCGTCCACCCGGACCGGCTCGTTGCCGAGCGCGACCGCCCTCGGGTCGCTCAGCGTCACGCAGCGCAGCCGTCTCCCGGGATCGGGGTCGAGGGCGTCCCCGCCGAGGAAGTCCTTGTCCGGCTTGACGCAGAACCCCAGCCCCGCCTCGTACGGCGTCGTCTCCGGCCCGATGTCGGCGCCCCACACCCGGTAGCCCTTCTCGAGCCGGAGGCTGTCGATGGCGCGGTAGCCGCAGGCCGCCATCCCGTGCGGCTCGCCCGCCTCCCACAGCGCCTGCCACAGCGCGAGGCCGTACTCGCTGGAGCAGTAGAGCTCCCAGCCGTGCTCCCCCACGAACGTCACCCGCAGCGCCAGCACCGGCACGTCGCCCACGGTGAGCTCCCGTGACGACATGAACGGGAAGTCGAGCGGGTCGGGGGTGAGGCCGGACAGGATGTCGCGGGCGCGCGGCCCCCACAGGGCGAGGCAGGCGTACTGGCCGGTGACGTCGGCGATCCTGGCGGTCGAGCCCGTGAGCGCGGCTTGCTTGCGCAGCCAGCCGAGGTCGTGCGTGCCGCACGCGGTGCCGGTGACGATGAGGAACTCCTCCTCGCCGCGCCGGGTGACGGTGAAGTCGCACTCGATGCCGCCGCGCCGGTTGAGCGCCTGGGTGTAGGTGACCGCGCCGACCTCGCGGGCGACCCGGTTGTCGCACACCCACTCGAGCAGGGTGGCCGCGTCCGGACCGGTGACCTCGATCTTGGCGAACGAGCTCTCGTCGAACAGCCCCGCGGCCGTGCGCGTGGCCCGGTGCTCGGCCCCGGTCGCGGGCGACCACTCGCGTCCCGCCCAGCCCGCGGGGCGCTCGCCGCCGTCCCCGCCGGCCTCGTTGGCCGCGTAGTGGTTGACCCGCTCCCAGCCCGCCTTCTCGCCGAAGACGGCCCCGTGCCGCTGGTGCCACGCGTACGCGGGCGAGACCCGCAACGGCCGTCCGGCCGACCTCTCGTGGCCCGGGTAGCGGATGTCGTAGTACGTCTCGTAGTTCTCGACCGCGCGCTTGATCGTGTACGACGGCGAGCGGTAGTGGCGGCCGAAGCGGCGGATGTCCATGTGCCGGACGTCCATGGCGGGCTCGCCCTCGACGATCCACTCCGCCATCACCTTGCCGATGCCGCCGGCGCCGGCGATGCCGTGGGCGCAGAACCCGGCCGCGACGAAGAACCCGCCCACCTCCGTCTCCCCCAGGCAGAACTCGTTGTCGGGGGTGAACGCCTCGGGCCCGTTGATCAGCTTGCGGATGCCGACGTCGGCCATCGCCGGCACGCGGATCCTGGAGTTGTCGGAGATCTCCTCGAACCTCGCCCAGTCCTCGGGCAGGAGGCGGCCGTTGAAGTCGGGCGGCACCGCGTCGAAGGTGCCAGGACCGGCCGTCCAGGGCGCGCACGTGCGCTCGTAGCCGCCCATGACCAGGCCCTGCACCTCCTGCCGGTAGTAGACGAGCAGGTCGGGGTCGCGCAGCGTGGGCAGGCCCTGGTGGCCGTGGAAGGCGTCGGTCACCACGTACTGGTGGGACATCGGCACGATCGGGACGCGCACGCCGGCCATGCGCCCGATCTCGGCGGCGAACATGCCGCCGCAGTTGACCACGATCTCGCAGTCGATGTCGCCCTGGTCGGTGCGCACGCCGGTGACCCGGCCGCGCGCGGTGGTGATGCCGAGGACGCGCGTCTTGGTGCGCAGCCTCGCCCCGCCCTCGCGGGCGCGCGCGGCCAGCGCGTAGCAGAGCTGGGAGGGGTCCACCTGCCCGTCCGTGGGCAGGTACGCGGCCCCCACGACGCCTTCGGGGTCCATGAGGGGGAACAGCTCGACGGCCTCCGCCACCGAGATCTCCCGCAGCGGCAGCCCGAACGTGCGCGCCCAGCCGATCTGGCGGCGGATCTCCGCCATGCGCTCGGGCGTGGAGGCCAGCTTGATGCCGCCGCACTCCGTCCAGCCGGCGTCGAGGGTGCGGTAGAGCTCGACGGAGTACTGGTTCATCCGGGTCAGCGTCGGGTCGGCGCGCAACTGGCCGACCAGGCCCGCGGAGTGGAAGGTGGAGCCGCTGGTGAGCTCGTCCCGATCCAGCAGGACGACGTCGCGTTCGCCTAGTTGGGTGAGGTGGTAGGCGACGGACGCGCCGCCCACCCCACCACCGATGATCACGATGCGGGCCGAGTCGCTCATGGTCGCGAGGCTAACCGCCGTACCATAAAAGGTCTAGACCGTTTAGGCCGGTGGAGCTAGCATCGACCATGGCCGTTGCCCAGGTCCTCGATCGCATCCCCCTGCTGTCCGGCGTGCCACGAGCCGTGGAGGAGCTGCCAGGGGGGTTGACCAATCGCAACTATAAGGTGACCACGCCCGGCGGCACGTATGTCGTGCGCGTGTCGGCCAGCGACGGCGCGCTGCTGGCCATCGACAGGGACGCCGAGCACGCCAACTCGCTGGCCGCGGCACGCGCCGGGGTCGGCGCGCCGGTGCACGCCTACCTGCCCGGCCAGGGGGTGCTGGTGGTGGGCTACCTCGATGCGCGCACGTTCACCGAGGCGGATCTGCACGATCCGGCCAACCTGCCGAGGGTGGCGGAGGTGTGCCGGCGGCTGCACGCCGGGCCGCGGTTCGTGAACGACTTCGACATGTTCGACGTGCAGCGGCGCTACCTGGGGATCGTTCAGGAACGCGGCTTCCGGCTTCCGACCAGATATCTCGATTTCATGCCCATCGTTGCCGAGATCCGGAAATGTCTGGCTATACGGGATGAAGGCACGGTTCCGTGTAACAACGACCTCCTGCCCGGCAACATCCTCGACGACGGCAGGCGCCTCTGGCTGATCGACTACGAGTACGCCGGCAACAACGACCCCTGTTTCGAGCTCGGCAACGTCTGGAGCGAGTCCGACCTGCCGCCCGGCCACCTGGAGGCGCTCGTCACCGCGTACTACGGCCGCCCGCTCCGCCACAAGATCGCCCGCGCCCGCCTGCTCGGCCTCATGTCCAAGTACGGCTGGACGCTCTGGGCCTCCATCCAGGACAGCGCGAACGCGAGCATCGACTTCGACTTCTGGTCGTGGGGGATGGAGAAGTACGAGCGGGCGGTGGCCGAGTTCACCGGTCCCGCCCTGGCGGGCCTCATGGACGACGCGGCCCGGGCAGACTAGGGGCATGCTCGCCGCTCTGACCGGACTGGGCCTGTCCACGGCCGCCGGGCTCAACGCCTACATCCCGCTCCTCGTCGTGGGCGTGCTCGCCAACTTCACCGACGCCGTGAAGCTCCCCGACGGCTACGCCTGGCTGTCCGACTGGGGCGTGCTCGCCGTGATCGCGGTGCTGCTGATCGCGGAGACGGTCCTCGACAAGGTCCCCGCCGTCGACAGCGTCAACGACGCCATCCAGACCGTGATCCGCCCGGTGTCGGGTGGCGTGGTGTTCTCCGCCACGAGCGCCGCCGCCGAACTCGACCAGTCGACCTGGATGGCCGAGCACCCGTGGGCCGGATGGTTGCTGGGCATCGTGATGGCCCTGGCCGTCCACGTGGTCAAGACGACCGCCCGGCCGGTGATCAACGTCGGCACGGCCGGGGCCGGCGCGCCGGTCGTCAGCACGGCGGAGGACGCGGGCGCGCTCGGCATGAGCCTCGTCGCGATCTTCCTGCCCGTCCTCGTGATCGTCGCGCTGCTGCTGCTCGCCGTCCTGAGCTGGTGGCTCATCAGGAAAGTACGCCGCCGCCGCGCCCGCGGACGGGCGGCCGGAGGCCTTCCTCCTGCCTGAGGCGTCCTCCCGGCCGAGGCGCTCCGGCCTGAAGCCGCCCCCGGCCCGGCCCCGGCCCGGCCAGCGGGCCCGTCACCGGCCGGTCACGTGCGCAGGCGGGCCACCCACCCCTCCACCAGGTGGACGAACTCGGCGGCCCGTTCCTCGTGCAGCCGGTGGCTCGAACCCTCCCAGCACACCACCTTCGAGGCCGGATCGCTCATCAGCCCGGCCTCCCAGCGCGCCCGGCCCGGATCCGACCAGATCGACAACACCGGGCACCGCCTGCGCGCCAGATAGTCGTCGGAGGCAGGCCGCACCCCGATCGCGTCCGGACCGGTGAACATCGCCTCGAACGCCTCCGCCAGCACGTGCGGCGGCATGGCGTGCAGCCGGCGTTTGTGCCAGCGCCTGATGACGGCGGGGGTGGCGGCGTTCGTGCACCACTCGTCGATCTGCTCGGCGACCGCGTGCGCGTGCTCGCCGCGCAGGCCCGCGATCATCTGGGGGAAACCGGCGGCGACGTCCGCCGTCATGCCGTAGCCGGGGTCGACGGCGACGACCCCGCGCACTTGCCCGGGATGGTCGACGGCGAGGATGGACACCACCTGGGCGCCCATCGAGTGCCCGGCCACGGTCGCCCGCGGGATGCCGAGGTGGTCGCCGAGCAGGGCGTGCAGATCGCCGGCCATCGCGCGGGGCGTGTTGCCGGTCGCCGGAACCGTCGAGTAACCGTGGCCGCGCAGGTCGACGGCGATCACGCGGTGCCGGGCGGCCAGCGCGTCGATGTGCCACGACCACTGGTGCGAGTCGGCGCCCCACCCGTGTACGAGCAGCAACGGCGGCCCGTCACCGTCATCGGTGTAGAAGAGCCGGACATCCTCCCCGACGTCGGCGTACGGCATCGGCCTACCGCTTCCCTTCCGGCTGTTCCTCGTCCGGCCCGTTCCCGTCCCGCGGGCCCTCGTCCTGCCGGTTCCCCTCCATGCGGCTTCTGTCGGGGCGGAGCAGCAGCGCGGCCTCCCCCGCCGTCAGCCCTCCGTCGACGGCCAGCTCGGCCCCCGTCACGTACGAGGCCGCGTCGGACAGCAGGAAGGCGATCGTCTCCGCGACCTCCTCCGGCTCCCCCCAGCGCCCGGCCGGGGCCAGGGGGAAGGTGCCGTCGCCGGACACCGCGCCGAGCGGCTCGGTCATCGTTGTGACGATCATCCCGGGATGCACGGAGTTGACCCGGATGCGGTGCCGCCCGAACTCCAGCGCCGCGATCTTGGTCAGCCCGCGCACCCCCCATTTCGAGGCGCCGTAGCCACCCGTGCCGGGCAGGGCGCTGAGGCCGGCGACCGACGACAGGTTCACGATCGCGCCGCCACCCGACTCGCGCATGGGCCCCACCACCGCCTTGAGACCAAGGAAGACGCCGAGCAGGTTGACCCGCAGCACGTTCTCGAACTCCTCGGCCGACTGCTGCTCGATCATCAGCATGGTGGCGATGCCGGCGTTGTTCACCAGACCGTCGATTCGCCCGTACTCGTCGACCGTCTGGGCGACCACCGCCGCCCACTGATCCTGATCGCGCACATCGTGGGCGATGAACCGGGCGTCCACTTCCTTGGCCGTGGCCGTACCCTCGTCGACCAGCACATCCGTGAGAACCACCCGCGCCCCCGCCGCGGCACACCGCCGCGCTGTCGCGGCCCCCATCCCCCGCGCACCACCAGTGACGATCACAACCTTGTCCTCAAGCACCGCCCTGTTCCTTTCTGCCGCACAATGCCTCTGGTCGCGTCGCCGGCAGGCGTGACCCGCCGCCCGGCGACCGATGCCGATGGTGAAGTCAGCTTCTCGGCCGTGAGTGAACGACCGAGCTTGCAGCTCCTCGCCGTACATGGGGTGCACGGTCTGGTCCGCGTCAGGCAGCGTGACTCACTGCCCAGCCCGTATCACCGCGTGAGGCGATGTTGCGGGCCGCGTTGACGTCGGCGTGCTCAGCGAAGCCGCACGACGTGCAGGAGAAGGTGGCCTGGCCGGGCCGGTTGCGCCGGTCCACGTGCCCGCACTGCGAGCACTGCTGTGAGGTGTAGGACGGGTCGACGTGGATGACGGCGACCCCGGCCCGGGCCGCCTTGTAGGAGATGAAGCTCCCGAGTTGGTGGAAGCTCCACGCATGCAGCGTGACCCGCTGGGGCTTGCGAAGCCGTACCCGCTCGCGGATACCCTGGAGGTCTTCCAGAGCGATCCCTCGCCCGGTGCGTTCCGCCTCGGTCACGATCTGCTTGGCGATCACATGATTGGTGCCGGCCGCGAACCGGGCCTCCTTGCGGCGACGGCGCTTGAGCAGCCGCTTGGCGGACTTGGTCGCTCTGGCCTGCAACCGGCGGCGCAATGCACGATGCCGGTGCCGCACCGCGTTCAGCCCTCTACCGCTGCGCCGGACGCCGTCGCTGGTGGTGGCGATGTTGGCGATGCCCAGATCCACGCCCAAGAACCCCTCCGGCGCGGCGGCCGGAACGTCGGGGACCTCGATGGTGGCGTGCAGGAACCACATCCCGTCCCGGCACACCAGATCCGACTCGCCACGGCGGTGCGCGGCCAGCAGCGCCAGGTGCTCCTCTGAGCCGGTGAAGGCCACCCCTTTCAGCCGGCCGCCGGTCGTCCAGATCGACACCGTCCGCGCCTCGTGCTGCCAGGACAGGCACCGGTCGTCATACGGCTGAGCCGCCAGCGGCCGGAAGGAGACCGGCTTGGCTTCGGCCTTGAGACGGCGGGATCCAGGCCCTCCCAGACTCCCGGCGGCCAGGTTGGCGTGCAGCGTGCGATAGGCGTCGGCGACCTTCTTGATCACATGCTGGGCGGCCTGGGCCGCCAGCCCGAACTCCGCCTTGATCTGATCGTAGGCGTGCCTGCGCCGATCGAAGTTACGGAAACAGCGGCGCTGGAACGCCAGTGCCGCGACCAGATTCGCCGCTCGGTTGACGGCGTCCAGAGTGGCTTCCAGCGCCGCCGCCTGCTGCGGCGTCGGCAGCAGCTTCACCTGCACCACCAGTTTCACGATCGAACACACTATCAAGAGGTCCATGTCACAGCGCGGGGAACCTCAACCCGATATCCGCGCTGCGCAAGGAGTTTGCGGTCCACATCCGCCGGTACCTATGGGGTGGCCGGCTCTGGTCCCCCTTCGTATGTCTCCGCGTCCTGCGGCGGGCCACCCCTGCCGATCATCAAGGAGTACATCGGGAATCAGAAGCGGCCAGGCTGAGCCACCCACACAGACTGGCTGTCAGAGCATTGCTCGGGCCTGGAGGCCCTCCCGCGCTGTCGTTTCCTCCCGGGCGTAAATAAACGCCCGGGGTTCCACGCCAGATCACGCTGAAACACAGGCCAAACTGATCGATCAAGAGCGGCTCCGGCCAAGCGCCCCAGACCCGCCCGGCCGGACTATCCTTCACATCAACAACCCCGACAGGAGGTGGCGGAGATCAGCGAAATCCTTCTCATCGCCCTGGTGATCCTGGCGTTCCTCCTGTTGCTGGGCGGCGTCGGCATCTACGTGCTGGTCAAGCTGGGCAAGAAGGCCGCCGTCAAGGCCAGGGAGGCCACGACGCGGATCGCCACGCACGTCAACGCGATGGGCACGGGCGAGGCCGCCGAGGTCGAGCGCCTCCGGCTCGACCTGCGCCGCGAGATGTCCCTCACCCGCCAGGCCGTCGACCAGGCCCAGCGCCAGGGATGGGGCCTGGGCGACCTGCCGAGGATCATGGCCGACCTGACGAAGCACGTCGACACGCACGACGAGCAGCTGGCGATGTTCGCCCAGCAGCAGCGCGTGTCTCCCTACCTCGACCACGCCACGCTCGACCGGCTCAGGCAGCACCAGGCCACGCTGACGGCCACGTGCGCCCGCATACGCACCGGCCTGCTCAATGACCAGGTCCACCACACCGCGTCGGGCATCGCCGACCTGACCTCCCGCACCGACCTGGAGATCGAGGCCCGGCGCCGCGACCCCGACCCGCTCGACGAGATCGACGACCTCTACCGCCGCACGATGGAGGAACGCAGGAACCGGCCCGAGTGATCACTTACCGTGGCACCATGGTCGCTTCAGCGCGATGCTCACTGAGGAGGCCTACCGGTGACCACGGCTCTCCCGGAATGGTTCTATCCCGGCCCTCCCGGCGGCTGGACCGCCGACATGCTCGATCACCTTCCCCCCGACGCGCCCCGGCACGTCGAGCTGATCGACGGCTCACTCATCATGAGGCCGCCGCAGACCGGTTTCCACATGCTCACGCTCCGGATGTTCGAGATCTCGCTCAAGCCGCCACCGCGGCTCGCGGTGGTTCGCGAGATGACGGTTACGCTGGGTCCGCGCCAGCGGCCGGAACCAGATGTCCTCCTGGTCAGGAAGTCGGCGATCGGCCCGGCGACCACGTCGTTCAAGCCGGAGGATGTGCATCTCGTGGCAGAGGTCGTGTCCGAGGAGTCTGGGGAAAGAGACCGGACCACCAAGCCGATCAAATACTCCAACGCCGGCATCAAGCACTTCTGGCGCATCGAGCAGGAGAACGGCTTGCCGCTGGTTCACACGTTCGAGCTTGAGCCGACGACCAGGACATATGTCCCCACCGGCATCCACCGCGAGCGGCTGCAGACCAACATCGGGTTCGACGTGGACGTCGATCTCGCCCTCACATGGCCGCCCGCTTAGGGGTCCGTTCGCCAGTCGCCGAAGATGACCGCGGCCAGCTCCGCCTCGCCAGCGCCCTTGCCCACCATGGCCTTGGTGGCCTGAGCCTGCTCAATGGTGGGCAGGCGGCCGTCCAGGAGCACGGGCAGGGACAGGCGCCGCAACAGCACCTCCGACGCCGAGATCCCGTACGGGCGGCGTGTCACGGCCACGTTGACCCGCAGCGCGTGCTCGTTGCCGGGCGGCACGCCCGGACGGTCGATCTCGATGGCCGCATAGCGGAAACCGTTGGCCAGGTCGCAGGGGGCGCACCCCGCCGGGCCCCTGCTGAGCCGACCGCCGCACTCCGTGCAGGTCAGGCGGTCGTACGCGGCGTCCACCACGCGCCACGCATGCCGGTCCGGTTCGTCCACGACCATCTCGGCGACGAGCCGCTCGCCGGACGGCTCGGGCGCGCCGAACTCGCGCTCCAGGAAGGCCCGCCAGCCCTCCTCCACGATCTCGTCGACCAGACGCGCGCACCGGGCACAACCATGGGCCCCGGCCGGCTCCCACTGCCCGCACTCACCGCACCGTCGCATGCCCGCAAGGTACACGCCCATCCGGCCGTACCGCACCGCGATATCCTGCCCCACCCGCACACGCCGGCGGCATCCGCCCGCATCGCGACAGGCCGCCTATTCGGTTGCGGCGCTCGGGGTGGACCGGCATACTCGGGGCGAGTTGATCGCCGCGACGCGAAGGGAGGGTGAGACCGTGATGACGATTTTTCGCGTGCCGGCTTCCGCGTCCTCACACCTTCCCACCGGGCGTTCGCTGATCTGACCGACGAGCCGGTGGGCCTCACTTCTGGAGCATTCCCACCGTGCCCAAGCACTCGCAACACCGCCGCCGCGGCAAGTACGCCCTCGACGCCGACGACATCGCCTGGCTGGAGAGCACCTCCTCGAGCATCTCACCGGGCACCTCCTCCGGGCCCGACGACGGCCCTCCCGAAGGTGATCGCTGGTCCACCTGGGACCAGAGCACGCCCACCGAGAAGGGCCCCCGGCCCTACCCCGACTGGCTGGTCACCGAACTGGCCGCCGTCGACACCGAGCACGGCGTGCTCAAGACCGGCAAGGAAGCCGACGTCCACCTGATCTCGCGTGGCGTGCCCGGCACCGACCGCGAGTGCCTGCTGGCCGCCAAGCGCTATCGATCCGCCGACCACCGCCTGTTCCACCGCGACGCCGGCTATCTGGAGGGACGCAGCACCCGTGAGAGCCGGATGAACCGGGCCATGGCCAACCGCACCGCCTTCGGCAAGCAGGTGATCGCCGCCCAGTGGGCGGTGGCCGAGTTCGCGGCCCTGTGCCGGCTGTGGCAACTCGGGGTGCCGGTGCCGCATCCGGTGCAGATCGTCGGGACGGAGATCCTGGAGGAGTTCGTCGGCACGCGGGACGGCTTCGCGGCGCCGCGGCTGGCCCAGGTGTCCGACGACCTGGACGACCTGTGGGAGCAGCTGGTCACGGCCATGGTCACCCTGGCCAGGGAAGGGCTGGCCCACGGGGACCTGTCGCCGTACAACCTCCTGGTGCACGAGGGCAGGCTGGTCATCATCGACCTTCCGCAGATCGTGGACGTGATCGCGCATCCGGCGGGCCCGTCGTTCCTCGACCGGGACGCGCGCAACGTCGCCACCTGGTTCGCCGCCAAGGGCGTCACGGCCGCCGACCCCGACACCCTCGCCGCCCTTCTGCGGGAGGAAGCCCGGATGTGACCGCCCCCGTTATTCGACGCCTGCCTCGCGCATGTCGCGCAGCTCGCGCTTGAGCTCCTTGATCTCGTCGCGCAGCCGGGCGGCCACCTCGAACTGCAGGTCGGCCGCGGACTGGTGCATCTGCTCGGTCAGCGAGTCGATCAGGGACTCCATCTGCGCCCTGGGCATGTCGCCGGCGATGGCCTTGGCGTGCTGACCGGCCTGCCGGGCGGCGAAGCCCGGCACCGGCGCCTTGCCGCGCGACTGCTGACGGCCCCCGCCGAGCAGCCGGTCGGTGTCGGCGTCCTCGCGCTGCAGCGAGTCGAGGATGTCGGCGATCTTCTTGCGCAGGGGCTGCGGGTCGATGCCGTTGGCTTCGTTGTAGGCGATCTGCTTGGCCCGGCGCCGGTTGGTCTCGTCGATCGCCCGCTCCATCGACGGGGTGATCTTGTCGGCGTACATGTGGACCTGGCCGGAGACGTTACGGGCGGCACGGCCGATGGTCTGGATCAGGGACGTCTCCGACCGGAGGAAACCCTCCTTGTCGGCGTCGAGGATCGACACCAGCGAGACCTCGGGCAGGTCGAGGCCCTCGCGCAGGAGGTTGATGCCGACGAGCACGTCGAACTCGCCGGTGCGCAGCTCGCGCAGCAGCTCGATGCGGCGCAGCGTGTCGACCTCGCTGTGGAGATAGCGGACCCGGATGCCGAGCTCCAGGAGGTAGTCGGTCAGGTCTTCCGACATCTTCTTGGTCAGCGTGGTGACCAGGACGCGCTCGTCGCGTTCGGCGCGCTCGCGGATCTCGTGGACCAGGTCGTCGATCTGGCCCTTGGTGGGCTTGACCACGATCTCGGGGTCGACCAGGCCGGTCGGGCGGATGACCTGCTCGACGACCTCGCCCTTGACCCGGCCCAGCTCATAGGGCCCCGGAGTGGCCGACAGGTAGACCGTCTGCCCGATGCGCTCCAGGAACTCCTCCCACTTGAGCGGCCGGTTGTCGAGCGCCGACGGCAGCCGGAACCCGTGCTCGACCAGCGTGCGCTTGCGCGAGGCGTCGCCTTCGTACATGGCGCCGATCTGCGGCACGGTCTGGTGGGACTCGTCGAGCACCAGGACGAAGTCTTCGGGGAAGTAGTCGAGCAGCGTGTTGGGAGCGCTGCCGGCCTCGCGGGCGTCCATGTGGCGCGAGTAGTTCTCGATGCCGGAGCAGGTGCCGATCTGGCGCATCATCTCGATGTCGTACGTCGTGCGCATGCGCAGCCGCTGCGCCTCCAGCAGCTTGCCCTGGCGTTCGAGCTCCGACAGGCGTTCGGCCAGCTCCGCCTCGATGCCCGCCACGGCGGCGGCCATGCGCTGCTCCCCCGCGACGTAGTGGGAGGCGGGGAAGATGTAGAGCTCTTCGTCCTCGGTGATGACCTCGCCGGTCAGCGGGTGCATGGTCGAGAGCTTCTCGATCTCGTCGCCGAACATCTCGATGCGCACGGCCAGCTCTTCGTATTTCGGGATGATCTCGATCGTGTCGCCGCGCACCCGGAAGGTGCCCCGCGTGAAGGCGAGGTCGTTGCGGGTGTACTGCATGTCGACCAGGCGGCGCAGCAGCTGGTCGCGGTCGACGTCCATGCCGACGCGGAGCCTGGCCATGCGGTCGACGTATTCCTGCGGCGTGCCCAGGCCGTAGATGCATGACACGGAGGCGACCACGATGGTGTCGCGCCGGGTGAGCAGCGAGTTGGTCGCCGAGTGGCGCAGGCGCTCGACCTCGTCGTTGATCGAGGAGTCTTTCTCGATGTAGGTGTCGCTCTGCGGGACGTAAGCCTCAGGCTGGTAATAGTCGTAGTAGGAGACAAAATATTCGACCGCGTTGTTCGGCAACATCTCGCGGAGCTCGTTGGCGAACTGCGCGGCCAGGGTCTTGTTGGGCTGCATCACCAGCGCGGGCCGCTGCAGCCGCTCGATCAGCCAGGCGATCGTGGCCGTCTTGCCCGTGCCGGTTGCCCCCAGCAGGACGTTGTCCTTCTCCCCGGCCTTGACGCGGCGCTCCAGCTCGGCGATGGCCGTCGGCTGGTCGCCGGAGGGAGTCATCTCGGTGACGACCTCGAAGGGCGCCACCTTCCGCTGCAAATCTGTGACCGGTCGCATGGTGCCCACTGTAGGCGGCCGGACCGACAGAAAACGTCAAGCGGACCGCTCGCCGATCCTGGGGAAAGGGCTGGTGGAGAAGACCACTTCGACGGGCACCTCGAAATAGCCGGCGATGCGCAGCGCCAGGTAGAGGCTGGGGCTGTACTCGGCGCGTTCGAGATAGCCGACGGTCTGGTAGTGGACTCCGAGGGCCTCGGCGAGCTGCCTGCGGGTCACGTTCCGCTCCGCGCGCAGCAACGCGATGCGGTTGTAGACGGTCTCGCTCATCGAACTCCTTGCGCCCATCCCCGACGTAGCACGTCCACTACATGAGCAGCACACCTGCTACGAACAGCCATACACATGTGACGCCGCATTGCAAGCGAACAGTAAGTCATTCCCGATACGGTCGGAATCGCCTGTAGCGGAAAAGGAAGGTCCAATGTCACGTCCCAGAGAGGCACTACGCCAAGCAGGTCAGGGCATCGCCCAAGCGGTGGCGCAAGGGGGTGACGTACGCCAGGCGATGGGTCAGGCCGCAGAACAGTTCGCCGGCCAGATGGGGCCGCTGGGCGGACAGGGCCAGGCCCGGGGCTTCGCGCTGAACCCGCACGACTTCGCGGCGGCCCGCGACGGCGGCGCCTCCGTCGGCACCCTCATCGAGGCCAGGACGGCGTCGCTGAACGAGGCCGGGGAGATCGTCAACCGCAGCTTCGCCGACAACGGCATGCACGTCATCTCGCCTGTGGTGATCCCCAAGGGCAGCACCGCGAAGGTGCTCGTGCCCCTCGTCATCCTCGTGGTGCTCGGCCTGATCGGCGCCCTCGGCAACGTCATCCCCAACACCGACCTGATCTTCGGCCCGCACTACTGGTTCGTGCTGGTCATGGCCGCCGTGTTCCTGTGGTGGCGGCGGAGCGTGGTGATGGTGCCCGAGGGCTGCAAGGCGCTGATCACCAAGTTCGGCAAGCTGGTGCACATCGCGGACCCCGGGCGGGTGACGCTGTTCAACCCGTGGAAGCGGGTCAGCTACATCGTCAACACCACACGTGAATACCCGTTCAACGCGCCGATCAGCGAAGCGCCGACCCAGCAGGGCGTCAAGGCGAGCGTGGACCTGTTCCTGCAGTTCAGGATCGAGAACCCGGCCGAGTTCATCTTCGTGCTCGGCTCGGTCAGCGGCTTCCAGTCGAAGCTCCAGAACGCCATCAGCGAGGTCACCCGCTCCCTCATCTACGCCCAGCGGGCCGAGGAGATCTACGACCTGGTGGGCGAGAGCACGCTCGGCATGCTGGAGAGCCTCAACCAGCAGTTCCTGCCCGCCGTACGGCTCACCGACGTGAACATCACGCACGCCGAGCCCTCCAGCCAGGAATACCGCATGGACCTGGCGGCCCCCGAGATGGTCCGCGTCGCCAAGGAGGCCTACACCTACGAGTACGAGCTGAACCTGCGCAAGGAGCAGAACGAGGGCGACCTGATCAAGGAGCTGGCCGGGCTGCAGGAGACGCTGAGCGCCATCCAGGCCGAGATCGCCGGCTACCAGGCCCGCATGGACACCGCGCTCGAACGCGCCACCCACCAGGCCACGGCGCAGGCCAGGCAGCGGCTGGTCGAGGCCGAGTCCACGGCCAACGCCAACGCCGCGCTCCTGGAGGCCCAGGCCCTGGACATCAGGGCGTTGTCGGCAGCGGAGGCGCCCGAGATCCTCGACTACCGCTTCCAGCAGGACCTGCTGACCAAGCTGGAGTCCGTCTCGGCCCGGCTGCCGCAGGTGGTGCAGGTGGGCGAGCAGACCGACATCGACTTCCTGGCCCTGGCGCAGCAGCTGGTGGGCGGGAAGGGCGCGGTGCTGTTCTCCCCCGAGGACATGGCCGCCATCCGCTCCAGGCTCGACGAGATCGGCGCGCGCGTGGCGGGCCGGGAGGACGAGATCGTCGCCCTGCTCAAGAAGGCCGCCGCCGACGTGGGTGAGGCCGTGGAGGCCCCGGAGCCCGACCCGGAGCTCGATCGGACCGTCGAACGCCTCCTGCCGGGCGGCCGGGCCCAGGGAAGTGAGCTCCTGTGAGCAGAGAGCCGAACCGACGCGTGCATGAGGAGCTGAGCGACCGATGAGCAGGGAGCGAACCCGACGCAGTGAGCGGAGTGGAGGGCCGAGGAACGAGGCACTCCGCGGAGCGAATGAGGAGCTGGTGAGCGACCTATGAGCAGGGAATTCTCGAAGATCAAGGAGTCGCTGGCCTCCTGGGGCGAGATCCGCCAGCTGCTGCGCGGCGGCGAGCAGGGCCAGCTCGTCCCCGTCGTGATCCCCAAGGACCGCCGCGGCTTCGCCTGGATGGCGCTGGTGTTCCTGGCGCTCTACTGCGCCGGCATGGCCGCGCTGACCGACCTCACGGTCATCGCCGCGCTCGCGGCGCTGGTCTTCCTGGCCCTGGCGCTGGTCATGATGTGGCGCAAGGCCATCATCGAGATCGAGGAGGGCACCACCGGCGTGCGCAGCCGTTGGGGCGCCATCACCAGCACGCTGCCCCCTGGCCGCCACTACCTCTGGCTGCCGTGGGACCGGGTGGACGCGGTCGTCGACACCTCGACCGAGATCCCGTACTCGGCGCCGATCGTGGCCTGCCCCACGGCCGAGAACGTGCCGCTGAAGTCGATCGAGTTCTTCCTGAAGTTCCGCATCGTGGACCCGGTCGCGTTCGTCCGCACGATCGGCGCGGGCAACTTCGACCTGGTGCTCTCCAGCGCGGTGCAGGACGCGATCAGGCAGCGCAGCCGCAGGGTCCACACCGAGCGCGCGTACGACCTGCGCGGCTCCGACGTCGGCGACATGCAGGACGCCCTCAACCGCCAGCTCGGCAGGTACGGCGTGCGCATCACGGGTGCCAACATCCCCGACGTCCAGCTGCCCGACCAGTACCAGCAGCACCTGTCCACCCGGGAGAAGGTGGCCAAGGAGATGTCGGCCTACGAGCGCGAGTGGGAGCTGACCCGCAAGCGCCGCATCGACACCCTGCTGATGGAGATCGAGCGCTCCAAGAAGACCCGTGACGCCCGCGTGGTCGAGGTCAAGGCCGCCCACAACACCGCGCGCAAGGACGTGGCGCGCATGCTGGAGGAGCAGGAGACCGAGGCGCAGCGGGTGACGTGGGAGATCGAGGCGCGCGGCAGGGCCGAGCTGACCGCCGCCGAGAACGAGGCCAAGGCGCTGCGCCGGCTGGCCGAGTCGTACCGGGACAACCGGGCCGTGCTGCAGTACGAGCTGGCCCGCAAGCGCCTCGACGTGGGCGCCAAACTGGCGGAGAACGCGCCCCAGCCGCTGGTCGTACGCACCCAGCAGGGGCAGTCGGACTCCGCGCTCTCCACCCTCCTCCTGGCCCAGCTGCTTCCCCGAATCTCGGGCACGGGCTCCGGCCAGAACGGCCACACACCTTCCGCATAGGAGAACCCCCATGGTGTTCCGCAAGTTGATGGCCGCGTTCGGCGCGGGCGTCGAGGTTGACACGGTGCTGACCAACACGGGAGTGCGCCCTGGCGAGCTGCTGCGCGGGGTCGTCCACTTCCGCGGCGGCAAGGCGGACTACAAGGTCGAGGGCATCCACATCGATCTGACCGCGGTCGTGGAGGTCGAGTCGGGCGACAACGAGTACAAGTCGACCTACAGTTTCCTGCGCCAGCAGGTCTCGGGGCCGTTCCAGCTCGCCGCGGGCGCGCAGCACGAGCATCCGTTCGAGGTGGCGATCCCGTGGGAGACGCCGATCAGCGCGATCGCGGGGCAGCCGCTGCGCGGGATGAGGCTGGGCGTGCAGACGGAGCTGGCGCTGGCGGGCGCGCTCGACAAGGGCGACCTCGACCCGCTGTTCGTCAGCCCGCTGCCCGTCCAGGAGCACGTGATCGCCGCGCTCGACCGGTTGGGCTTCCGGTTCAAGAAGGCCGACCTGGAGCGCGGCACGCTCTACGGCTCGACGATGCCGTTCTTCCAGGAGATCGAGTACTACGCCGGCGGCACGTGGCGGCGCCACTTCAACGAGCTGGAGCTGACGTTCGTCGCGGGGCCCGGGAGGATGGACGTCATCCTGGAGGCCGACAAGCGGGGCGGCTTCCTGACCTCCAGCCATGACTCCTACAACCGGTTCACCATCCGCTACGACGATCCGCCCGGCGCGGCGGACCAGGCCCTGGAGCGAGGGCTGGAGAAGATGGCCCGCCACCGCGGGTGGTTCTAGGCCCGCGTCACGGCCAGCAGATGACCGCTGGCCCCCAGGAGCGACGGCTCGCACTCGACCTTGCGGGCGGCGTCGAGCAGCAGCTCGCGCCGCCCGTCGTCGTCCAGCCAGGCGTTCACGTCGCCGTAAAGCCAGAACACGCCTTCCAGGCCGTAGCGGCGCGGCTCGGGCAGCCCGGCCTGCCCGCCGACGTGTTCGAGGCGGAGGCAGCGCCGCGCACAGCGCGGATGCTGCTGCTGTCGGCGTGCGACGGGCAGCAGGCCGGCATCGAGCGCGGCGACGATCCCACGCGGGCGCTGCTGCGCCTGCAACTCCCCACCCGTCCCGACCCGCGCTCCTACCGGGACTGGACGTGGGTGTCCTGCCCGATCGCGCTGCCGCCCACGATCCCGGCCCGCGCGGTGCTGCACCTGCCCACCCTGCGCATCCGCCGGGGAGAAGTCCGCGCTGATCTCGCCTACACCCACGCGGTGCCCAAGACCCGGCGCACTGGTCACACGGTCGCACTCGGCGTGGACTGGGGCCTGAACACGCTCCTCAGCGCCGGCGCCGCCCGTCTGAACGACGAGGGACGCCTCACCGCCCTCGGCTCCGGCGCCCAGTTCCGGGCCGCGGGCGTGCTGGCCAAGCAGCATCGGCTGCGCCGCCTGTCCGAACACCTCCACGCTAAAATCGACCACTACCAGCGACTGATCAGCCAAGACGCCGACAATCCCCTGGCCGCCAGGCACGCGGTCCTGACCGGCGAGCTGACGGCGGTGTCCGAGCGCAGGTCGCACCTCAACCAGGCCCTGGCTTGGTCGGCCGCCCGCTGGGCCGTGGACCAGGCCATCGCGGCCGGTGCCACGGTCATCTACCTGGAAGACTTGCGCTCCATGGAAGCCAGGGGCATGGGCCGCAGCATCAACACGCGCTTGTCCCAGCAGGTACGTGGGCAGATCGCCGACCGTATGCGGCACCTGGCCGCCGAGACGGGCATCGCCGTGGTCACCGTTCCGGCCCGGGACACCTCCCGGCGCTGCCCGCAGTGCCTGACCGTGTTGCGGCACCGCAAGGCACCCGACCGGCCCACTGCTGCGGGCTGGAAGTGGGCGATCTGCCCCGACCGCGACGACTGTGGCTGGCAGGGCGACCGCGACATGGGTGCATGGCGGCGGATCGCCGCACGCGGCCTGACCCACCAGGCCACAACCGTGACCGACCGCGCCGGCGGGCAGATGGTCATCCGCAGCGTCGCAGACAAGCTCGAAGCCAAGGCGGTCATCACCCCGGCCGGACCACAGGCCAGCCGAAAGGACCGGTCCAAGACCGGCCCCACCCGGCGACGAACCACACGCCCCGCGCCCAGGCGACGCAGGGCACCCTCCCCCACCGGCCCATCGGGTCCGGCGGGCAAGCGTCCGGAGGGACACGCACCCACGGGCCGGACCCGGCTGCCCCGCGCAGCCCACCGGCACCAGAGCGTGACGACGATCAGCACTCCCTCCCCCAGACTCCGTCCGGAGGGCTCCCCATCCAGCCGACACCGGCCACGCGGGGCGGCATTGGGCGCGGGCTTCCATCTCCGCGCTCACGCCACCCGCCCACGATGGGAAATCCCGCTGCCAGACACCACGTCTGGCATAGGATCACTTAGCTGATTAGAGACGCTCAGTACACCTCGATCCGGTCCATGCTGATCACGGTGCTGCCCGAGGCGGGGTTCTTCTCCCCCGTGACGCGGACCCGCAGGGTGTGCGTGCCGCGCGGCAGGACCGGGCTCAGGTAGTTGAGCTGCTCACCGACCCGGATGCCGCTGTAGTAGTCGACGCGCTGCTCGGGACCCCCGTCGATGGAGATCGCGGCGATGCCGTTGCCGCGGTCGCGCACGCTCAGCAGAGCCACTCTGGTGCCGGTGAAAGTGACGGTAGCGGTCGCGCCGGCCTCGCCGCTCCAGTGGTCGTTGCTCCAGAAACACTGGTTGCCGCAGCCGGAGCCTGACTGCCACGTGCCGGTGTACGACACCTGCGGGTCGAAGTCGTTGATCACCGAGGTGGCCGCGCCGGGGTCGCCGGACGGAAGATCCTGGGTGGCGCCGGCGGCCAGCGGGCGGCCGAAACCGGGCGTGCCGTCGGCGTTCCAGGTGAACTTCTGCACGCGGGTGGTGCGGAAGTCGTAGGTGTAGGTGCTGGTGTTCTTGCCGTGGTAGGCGATCCAGTCCTCGGTGCCGTCGGGCGAGCGGAAGAACGAGTGGTGACCCGGTCCCCACACGCCGGTGGCGTCGTTGCGCGAGAACACCGGCCCGGGATGCTGCCTCCAGTTGGCCGCCACCATCGGGTCGCCGCCGTCCGCGATGCTCTTCATCCACAGCTGGTAGTCCGGCTTCCCGGTGTCGCACGTGGAGTAGGTCAGGAACGTCCTGCCGTTGCGGTAGAGCGGGGTCGGCCCCTCCCGCACCTCCGTGCACCCCCCGTCGGCGGGGATGGCCACCCGCCCGCCGGTCACCGTCCACGGGTTGCTCATGCGGGCGATGTAGAGCTGCGCCGGGCCGCCCATGCCGCGGCCCGGG
This sequence comes from Nonomuraea sp. B1E8, assembly GCF_039871515.1. NCBI lineage: Bacteria > Bacillati > Actinomycetota > Actinomycetes > Streptosporangiales > Streptosporangiaceae > Nonomuraea > Nonomuraea sp. B1E8. The sequence goes on from NZ_JBDPLS010000009.1 coordinate 188,282, forward strand.
CCGGCCCAGACGAAGTACTGCCGGCCGTTGTGGGTGATCGGCTCGCCGTCGATGGCGTACTCGCCGAAGTCCGCGATCTTGGCCTTGAAGGTGTACGGGCCCATCGGGTCGTCGCCCGCGGACTCCAGGACGTACATGCGGTGGTTGGCGTCGACGCCGTCGGAGGCGGTGTAGTAGACGTACCAGCGGGAACCGACGTGGCGGAAGGCGGGCGCCCACATCTGGGTGTTGCGGCTCGGGTCGCTGTCGCGCCACACCACCTGCTCGGGCGCCGACAACAAGGTGGCCAGGCTGGGCGACTTCCAGATGCCGATCCGGTCGCCGCGCGTGGTGGCCACGTAGTAGTTGCCGTCGTGGTACATCAGGCTGGGGTCGGCGCTCGGGTTGACCGGGTTGCGGAACGTCTGCGTCGCGGCGCTCCCTGCGGCGGCGCCGGGGAAGATCCCCATGAGCGCGATGAGGACTGCGGGTAAGACTGCGGACAAGCGCGGCATCGGGGGTCCTTCCACGAAACCTGTCGGACGATCTTTCCGATGGTCATGGATCGTGGTCAGCCCGTCAACGCCCATCGTCCCCGGGACGGCGGGCTCCTGCCGTGCCGGGCACGGGCGGGAGCCGTCTGCTCGTGCTCAGCCGCGGCCGGCGCGTCTCGTCAGCTCGTCCCAGACCTCGGCCACGCGGGTGTCCAGCTCGTCGAGGGAGCCCTCGTTCGGCACCACGATGTCGGCCGCCGCCAGCCGGTCCTCGCGGCTCGCCTGGGCGGCGATGCGGGCCCTGGCGTCGGACTCCGGCATGCCCCGGTGTTCGGCGAGGCGCCTGACGCGCACCTCGTCGGCCGCGTCGACGACGATGACGACGTCGTACATGGCAGCCAGGTTGTTCTCCACCAGCAGCGGCACGTCGTAGACCACGATCGCGTCGTCAGGAGCCTGGCCTTGCAGCTCGGCCACCCGCTCCCCCACCAGCGGATGGACGATCGCGTTGAGCTCGGCCAGCCGCTCGGCGTCCTGGAACACGATGGACCCGAGCCGCTCCCTGTCGAGCGAGCCGTCCGGGCGGAGCACCCCCTCGCCGAACGCGGCGACCACCTTGGCCAGGCCCGGCGTGCCCGGCTCGACCACCTCTCGCGCGATCTTGTCGGCGTCGATCACCATGGCGCCTCTGGCCGCGAACCGCTTGGACACCTCGCTCTTGCCGGAGCCGATTCCGCCGGTGAGCCCTGTCGTCAGCACGAGCACGAGCCTATCGACCGGAGCCGCGCCATGGGGAAGGCGCCTGCGCCGATCACCTCGGGTCCGCGGGCCTGCGCAGGTGCACCAGCGTCAGGTGGTCGTCCATCCGCTCCCGGCGCGTCTCCCGATAGCCGAGGCGACGGCAGAGCCGCACGTTGCCCTCCGACAGGTGCCCCGTGAACAGGTCGAACGCCGACGCCTCCGGCACCTCCGCGTGCAGGGACCGCAGCAGGGCCGTGCCCAGCCCCTGCCCCTGGCGGTCGGGCGCGACCACCAGCCGGCCGACCACGCACGTGGTGCCCGACAGCTGCCCGCGCACCGCGCCGACGATCCTCCCCGCGTCGAGCGCCTTGAGCACGACGGCACCTTCGATGGCCTTGCGCACCTGCTCCAGCGACTCGACGAGCGGCGGGATGTACGGGTCGCCGTAGAGCTGGGCCTCGCTCACATAGGCCGCCCGCTGCACGGTGAGGATCTCACCCGCGTCCGCGGCCACCGCCCGTTCGATCAGCACGCGCAGCACCCTACCCGGCGGTCGCGCCTCTCGGGTCCATGCCGTCCACCAGGGCTCCCCTGCAGGCGGTGCCGCGGGCGGGCAGCGTGCCCTTGACGAAGTAGTCGTGCACGCGGGCGCGCAGGCAGGTGGCGCGCAGCTTGCGTACGCCCTGCAGCAGGTAGGCGTCATGCCCGTCGCCGTGCCACAACACCACCGCGCCGGGGATCCGCCTGGCCGCCCGTGCCGCGCCGGAGGCGGGCGCCTCGATGTCCAGCCGCCCGATCCCCACCAGCACCCGCGTCCCCGCGGACAGCGAGGACAGGCGGGACGGCTGGGACACCGCAGAGGAGGGCCGGGACGGCTGGGAGGGCCCGGTGCCCGCCAGGCCCAGGCAGCGGCCGGCCTCGTGTCTCCCGCTCATCCACCCCACCCGGGGAGCGACCGCGCGCAGCCTCTTCTCCATGCCGAGAAAGCCCTGGTATCGGGGCATGGCGGACACGAAGTCCTGACACATCATCATCCGCAGCGTCGTACCGTTCGTGCTCGGCAGCCGAGGCGCATCGTCCGCGCCCGCCGGAGCCGGAGAGCCCGGGGAGGCCGGGGAGGCCGGGGAGGCCGGGGACGGAGAGGTCAGGAACGGAGACCCCGGTGACGCAGACGCCAGGGACGCCAGCGGGCGGGCGTCGCCGGATCCGGCCGCCGACAGAGCTCGGGCCAGTTCGGGCCAGCGTGCCGGGGTGAGGCCGGCGTACACGGCGGCGACCAGCCGCCGGGCGTTCACCTCGCTTCGCGGCCCGGCAGGCAGCGGCACGCGTCCGGCCAGGTGGTCGAAGACCGACACGGCGTCGTCCTCGCCCAGCGGGCAGCCCAGCCGGCCCCGGCACCAGTCGCGGAAGGCGTACAGCTGGCGCTCCACCGCGCGGGCCCTTGCGGTCATCCGCCGCTCCAGCCCGGGTTCGACGAGGTCGGGTACGCCTTCCAGGTACATCCGCCCCACGCGGCCCGGGAACGACTCCGCGTACGCCTGCCCGTAGACGGCCCCGTAGGAGTTGCCGAAGTAGCGCAGCCGTGCCTCGCCGAGGGCGGCCCGCAGGGCGTCGAGGTCGCGGGCGACCTGCCAGGACGTGAGCCGGGTGGCTCCCGCGGCGGCGCGGCAACTCCTTCCGTAGGCGGCGTTGGCGCGGGCGTGGGCGCGCCAGCCGGCCGGGCCCCGGGACAGTTGGAGGCGCAGCACGTCGGGGGGCGGCACCGCGCATCGTACGGCCGCCGCACTGTCGTGGTCTCCGGAACCGCGCGCCTCCATGATCACGACGTCGAACCACCGCGCCAGCTCGCTCACGGTGTCGGGCCGCGCCCGCACGTCCTGGATGGAGGACCCCGCACCGGTGTTCACGACCAGGTGGCCGCGACTGCGCCTCGGGTCCCGCGCTGGCAATCGGGCCACGTCGATCTCGGTACGGGCTCCGCCCGGCCTGGCCCAGTCGGCGGGCACGGACAGCTTGGCGCACCGCAGCCCGTCCCCGCAGTCCCACCAGGCAAGCCGTCGCCGCGTCCCGCCCGCCTGCCGCTGCGCCGCGCCGCCACCGCGCGCCTCCGCTGCCACGCGGGCGCCACTGACCTCCCGCACCCCAGAAACGCTGCCCGCCTCGGGAGCGCCGCTGACCACCGGCATGGGTCCCGTCCCATGAACCTCCGGCGCGACCCGCTCGGGGCCCGCGCCGACCGGCGCCGGTGCGGTGAGTACGCCACCCGCGCCGGCGACCGCCAGAGCGGTCGTCATCCGCAACATCCGCTGACCCATGCCCACCGCGTCGCTCCTGCAGAGTAGTGCCGACAGCGCAGGTCAGCAGTCTGTCAGCGCCCTGCGGGCCGGTGGACGGCTTCGCCGAAGGCCGTCGGGAAATCTCCGGCAGCCTCAGCGGATCGTCCGGAAAGCGGCGCGTATGCCCGCCACCAGGGAGTCCGGCGCCGCCATGGCGACCATGTGGCTGGGGCTGTGCGCCTCTCCCCAGTAGACGATGTCGTTGCCGCGTTCGGCGATCCGCCGCATCACCGCCGGCCCTCCGTGCGTCACCCCGGTCGGCACGGCGCGCTGGTCGATGGGCAGCCCCGCGGCGCCTTCGTAGTAGGGCCACGACGACGACCCACCGGTGCCGGTCAGCCAGTAGAGGCTGGCGTTGGCCAGCACCAGGTCGCGCTCGACGGTCTCGGACCCCGCCCCCCACCCGTCGAACTCCTTGAACCTCTCCACGAGGTAGGCGAGCTGCGCCACCGGTGAGTCGGTGAAGCCGTACGCGAGCGTCTGCGGCCTGCTCGCGAGGTAGGGGCCGTACCCGCTGCCCTCGGTCATCCAGGCGGCCGTCTCCGCCAGCTCGGCCCGCTCGGCCTCGCTGAACCCCTCCAGCTGCGCCGGGTCGCCCGTGTGGATGCCGAGCCCGGCCGTGATGACGGAGCCGATCACGTGCTCGCTGTCGAGCACGGCCAGTCGCGGGCTCACCAGCGCTCCGGCGTCGTTGCCGTGGGCGCCGTACCGCTCGTAGCCGAGCCGGCGCATCAGCTCGGCCCACGTGCGCGCCACCCGCTCGATGGTCCACGGCCGCTCGTCGGCGGGCTCGGGGAACGGCGAGAACGCGAACCCGGGCAGCGAGGGCGCCACGACGTGGAAGGCGATGTCCGGGTCGAGCCCGTGCCGGCGCGGGTCGGTGAGGGGCCCGATGACGTTCAGGAACTCGGCGACGGAGTTCGGCCAGCTGTGCGTCATGACCAGCGGTATGGCGCCGGGTTCCGGGGAGCGGGCGTGCACGAAGTGGATCGTCTGCCCGTCGATGCCGGTGGTGAACTGCGGGAAGGCGTTGAGCCTGGCCTCCCACTCCCGCCAGTCGAAGCCGTCGGCCCAGTGTTCGGCGAGCTCGCGCAGGTATGGTGCGGGCACGCCCCGGTTCCACCCGCCGGGCAGCGCCCTCGCCCATCTCGTGCGCCGCAGCCGGTCGCGCAGGTCGTCGAGGTCGTTCTGCGGAATGTCCAGGTAGAAGCGCTTGATGACGTCCATGCCCGGCACCCTAGGAATCCTTGCGGCAAGAACGCTTCCGCATTGACGCCCGATCCACCGCTCGGACGGACCGTCCGGAGGACGGCGTACGCGGGGAGTGCCGCCTGAGCGTCACCGGCGCGGGCCGGAGGACTGCGTACCGGACGTGCTCCGGGGTGTACCCCCCGCGAAGACACCCGCAGACGAGAAACCCCGCACGGTCATCCGTGCGGGGTTCTTCGTTCAGGCCAGGGATCGAGCCGCAGCCTTCAGCGAAGCGTCAGCTCTGGCCGCCGGCGAGCTTCTCGCGCAGGGCCGCGAGCGCCTCGTCAGAGGCGAGCGCGCCGCTGGCGGGAGCCGACGACGAGCCGCCGCCCGACTGGGCCGGGGAGTCGCCGCTGTAGGACGAGGGAGCGGCCTCGCCGGCCTCCGCCTCGGCCTTGCGGGCCTCCTCGATCTGCTTCCTGTGGGCCTCGAAGCGCTGCTGGGCCTCGGCGTACTGCCGCTCCCACTCCTCACGCTGCTTGTCGAAGCCCTCGAGCCACTCGCCGGTCTCCGGGTCGAAGCCCTCGGGGTAGATGTAGTTGCCCTGGTCGTCGTAGGTGGCCGCCATGCCGTAGAGGGTCGGGTCGAACTCGACCTCGGTGCCGACACCCTCGTTGGCCTGCTTCAGCGACAGGCTGATGCGACGGCGGTCGAGGTCGATGTCGATGATCTTGACGAAGATCTCGTCGCCGACCTGGACGACCTGCTCCGGGATCTCCACGTGGCGCTCGGCCAGCTCGGAGATGTGGACCAGACCCTCGATGCCCTCCTCGACCCGGACGAACGCGCCGAACGGCACCAGCTTGGTGACGCGGCCCGGCACGACCTGGCCGATCTGGTGGGTGCGGGCGAACTGCTGCCACGGGTCTTCCTGGGTGGCCTTGAGTGACAGGGAGACGCGCTCGCGCTCCATGTCGACGTCGAGGACCTCGACCGTGACCTCCTGGCCCACCTCGACGACCTCGGACGGGTGGTCGATGTGCTTCCAGGACAGCTCGGACACGTGGACCAGGCCGTCGACGCCGCCGAGATCGACGAAGGCGCCGAAGTTGACGATCGAGGAGACGACGCCCTTGCGGACCTGGCCCTTCTGGAGGGTGTTGAGGAACGTCTGGCGAACCTCGGACTGCGTCTGCTCGAGCCAGGCACGGCGCGACAGGACCACGTTGTTGCGGTTCTTGTCGAGCTCGATGATCTTGGCTTCGAGCTCGCGGCCGACGTACGGCTGCAGGTCGCGGACACGCCGCATCTCGACCAGGGACGCCGGGAGGAAGCCACGGAGGCCGATGTCGAGGATGAGACCACCCTTGACGACCTCGATGACGGTGCCGGTGACGATGCCGTCCTCGTCCTTGATCTTCTCGATCGTGCCCCAGGCGCGCTCGTACTGGGCGCGCTTCTTGGACAGGATCAGGCGACCCTCTTTGTCCTCCTTCTGGAGAACCAGGGCCTCGACGTGTTCGCCGACCTCCACGACGTCAGCAGGGTCGACATCGTGCTTGATCGAAAGCTCGCGCGAGGGGATGACACCCTCGGTCTTGTAGCCGATATCGAGAAGGACCTCGTCTCGATCGACCTTGACGACGGTGCCCTCGACAATGTCGCCGTCGTTGAAGTACTTGATGGTCTCGTCGATCGCTGCGAGGAAGGCTTCCTCGGACCCGATGTCGTTGACCGCTACCTGCGGGGTGCTCGAGGTGGCCTCAGTGCTGGACGTCATGTGTGGAATTGCTCCGAACGCGGACAGGATGTCGATGTGGCGGATGCGCGGCAGGCCCTCTTCCGCATCAAGCCGAGGAATGACGACATCGACGTGACCGAGCGCGAGCCCGCTCCGTCTGAGGCGCGCGCGAGCCCACAGCGCAGCGATCAGCATATGAGACCTGGGCCACGGGGTCAATCCAGGGAGGCGTCAATACGCGATGACCTGGAGCCCTCGCTTGGCCACGATATTACCGCGAAGTTTCTTCGGTATGGAGATCCGGTCGGGGTCGCCGTCGGAGACGTAGCGCTCACCAGGGTGCTTTCGCAGCCAGTCGAGCCAGTGTTGCGAACACCACTTGCGGCACTCGCCCTTCTTGGCGTTGCTCTGGATGCGCTGGATCGCCCCCCGGTCGAATTTTTTCGCGTAGGGCGAAAGTGACGGCTCGGCTCCGGCGAGGAACACGCCCGCGAAATCATAACGCGTGCCGTCCCACGCCCCGACCCGAGCGGGCTTCTTCCCGCGGGGCAACGAGCCGTACGGCAGGGCCATGGTCCTGGAGGACGGCACGCCAAGCTTCTTGAGCAGGCGTTCGAGCCGGACGATCTGCTCGCGCACCTTCTTCCGCTTGATCGTCCGCAGGTCGGGGTGGCTCCAGGTGTGGTTGGCGACCTCGTAGCCATGGTCGACCAGCCACCGCACCGCCGCCGTCTGCGACGGCCTGTCGCGCAGCCCGAACGGCTCCTTGTTGATCCAGAACGTGGCGACGGGCCGGAAGGACGGGTGTTTCCTGGCCACCTCCTGGATCACGGCCACGGCCGTGTCCGCCGCCGGGTTGCCCGCGGCGTCGAGGGCGAAGTGGCTGGGGTGACCGTCGTCGAACGTGAGCACCACCGGGAACCTCCCCGCGGGGACCCGGATGTCGCCGGTGGCGAACTCCCTGGCGCTGATCGGCACGTAGCCCTCCTTCGCCAGCCGCTCCAGCTCCTTCCTGAGCTGGGCGGGGGTCCTGTCGATGGAGGCCTGCCGTTCGGCGACGATCCGGTGGTACATCAGGACCGGCACCAGGCCGGCCTCGTTGGCGCGCACCTGACGGGCGAACTCGGGCGTGGACACGACGCCGGGCGGCTGGCCCACCGGCGACGGGCTGGGCGGCGAGCTGGGCGGCGGAGGGTTGTCGCCGACCTCTGCCGCGTCGTCGGGCCGCGCGTGCGGCCGCGGCTCGTCCGGTAACAGGCTGAGCCCGACGATCGCCACCGTTATCACCACCACGTTCGCAACGCCGATGATCCGCGTGAGGGACGCTGGTAACCGCACAGAACTCCCGGGCCGCTCGGGTGAGAAACACGATCAGGCTAGTGCAGATCCCCCACGGCGGGCGGCCCTCGACGTCAGTGGCCGGCGTCCTCCCAGGTGCGCCCGACGCCCACGGAGACCTCCAGCGGCACGCGCAGGTGGTAGGCGGCGTTCATCTGGTCGCACACGAGCTGCGTGAGCGGCTCCAGCTCGCCGGGCGCCACCTCGAACACCAGCTCGTCGTGGACCTGCAGCAGCATCCGGGAGGCCAGCCCCTCCTCGCCGAGCGCCTGGCGCACGTGCAGCATGGCGACCTTGATGATGTCGGCCGCCGAGCCCTGGATGGGGGCGTTGAGCGCCATGCGCTCGGCCATCTCACGGCGCTGGCGGTTGTCGCTGGTGAGGTCGGGGAGGTAGCGGCGGCGGCCCATGATGGTCTCGGTGTAGCCGTCGGCGCGGGCCTGCTGGACGATGGCGTGCAGGAAGTCGCGCACGCCGCCGAACTCGGTGAAGTATTCCTCCTTCAGCGCCCGCGCCTCGGCCACCGGGATGTTGAGCTGCTGGGACAGCCCGAAGTCGGACAGGCCGTAGGCCAGGCCGTAGTTCATCGCCTTGATGCGGGCGCGCAGCTCGCCGTCGATCTGCTCGGGCGGCAGGTCGAACACCCGGGCGGCGGTGGCCTGGTGGAAGTCGTGACCCGACTCGAACGCCTCGATCAGCGACTCGTCGCCCGACAGGTGGGCCATGATGCGCAGCTCGATCTGGCTGTAGTCGGCCGTCAGCAGCGTCTCGTAGCCCTCGCCGACCACGAAGCCCTGCCGGATGCGGCGGCCCTCGGCGGTGCGGATCGGGATGTTCTGCAGGTTGGGCTTCTCCGACGACAGCCGGCCCGTGGCGGCCATGGTCTGGTTGAACGTGGTGTGGATGCGCCCGTCGTCGGCGATCTCCTTGATCAGGCCCTCGACGGTGATGCGGAGCTTGGCCTGGTCGCGGTGGCGCAGCATGATCGTGGGCAGCTCGTGCTCGGTCTGGGTGGCCAGCCAGGCGAGCTGGTCGGCGTCGGTGCTCCAGCCGGTCTTGATCTTCTTCGTCTTGGGCAGGTTGAGCCGGACGAAGAGGATCTCCTGCAACTGCTTGGGCGAGCCGAGGTTGAACTGCTCGCCGACCGAGCGGTGCGCCTCCTCCACGGCGTGCTTGACGGCGGCGCCGAACTCGGCCTCGAGGGCCGCGAAGTATTCGCTGTCGACGGCGATGCCGGCGCGCTCCATCTCGGCCAGCACCGACAGCAGCGGCAGCTCCACGTCGGTCATGAGCTGGGTGCCGCCCCTGCCGGCCAGGAAGCTCTCCAGGGCGTCGGCCAGCTCGCGCACGGCGTGGGCGCGCAGCGCGAGGTCCTTGGCCGGCGCGTCCTCGTCGTCGCCGAACAGCGCGGCCTGCCCGTCAGACTCCTCCTCGGCGCGCAGGTCGCGGTTGAGGTAGCGCCTGGCCAGGTCTTCCAGGGCGAACGTGCGCTGCCCCGGCATGGCGAGGTAGGCCGCCAGCGCGGTGTCGCAGCTCAGGCCGCGCAGCTCCATGCCCTGCGCCCAGAGGGCCAGGATGGGGCCCTTGGCGTCGTGGACGGCCTTGGGACGGGCGTCGTCGCCCAGCCAGGCGCGCAGGGCCGTCTCGTCGGCCTCGGTGAGCTTGACGAGGTCGATGTGGGCGGCCGTGCCGTCGGGCGAGGCGATGGCGACGGCGTCGACGCGCCCGCCGCCGCTGCCGTAGGAGCCCTTGAACGCCAGGCCCGCGCGGCCGGCGGGCAGCGCCGACAGCCAGCCCGCGACGCGGTCGGGGCCGAGCAGCACGGTCTCCACCTCGAAGCCCTGCTCGGGCTCCTGCTCGCCGGTGCCGAGCACCTTGAACACCCGCTCGCGCAGCTCGCCGCGGATCTGGAGGGTGTCGAACAGTTTGTTGATCTCCTCGCGCTCCCACGTGCCCTGGCTGAGCGCGCCGGGCTCGACCTCCAGCGGGACGTCGCGCAGCAGCTCGGTGAGCCGGCGGTTCATCAGCACCTGGGCGACGTGCTCGCGCAGCTTGTCGCCGACCTTGCCCTTGACCTCGTCGACCCGGTCGACCAGCGCGGTCAGCGAGCCGAACTCGCGCACCCACTTGGCCGCGGTCTTCTCCCCCACGCTCGGGATGCTCAGCAGGTTGTCGCTGGGGTCGCCGCGCAGCGCCGCGAAGTCGGGGTATTGCGCGGGCGTCAGGCCGTATTTCTCCTGGACCGCCTCGGGCGTGAACCTGGTCATGTCGCTGATGCCGCGCCGGGTCATCAGAACGGTGACGTTCTCGTCGACCAGCTGGAGCGCGTCGCGGTCGCCCGTGACGATCAGGACGTTCATCCCCTCCGCCGAGGCGCGGGTGGCCAGCGTGGCGATGAGGTCGTCGGCCTCGAAGCCCGCCTTGGACAGCCGCGGGATGCGCAGCGTGTCGAGCAGCTCGAAGATCAGCTGCATCTGCCCGCGGAAGTCTTCCGGCGTCTCGCTCCTGTTGGCCTTGTAGTCGGAGTATTCCTCATGGCGGAACGTCGGCTCCGACCTGTCGAAGGCCACCGCCACGTGGGTCGGCTGCTCGTCGCGCAGGATGTTGGTCAACATCGAGGTGAACCCGTAGACCGCCTCGGTGTGCTGACCGTCGGTGGTCATCAGGTTGGCGTCCTTGAGCGCGTAGAACGCGCGATAGGCCAGGGAATGCCCGTCAAGCAGCAACAGGCACGGGCGGCTGGGGGTCACTTCACTCTTCGGCACACCCGCAGCCTAGTCTGCGTCTGCGACAGAAACCTGAGCTCGGAAGAGTGGAGGCGTCCCTTTGACACAGACCAACCCCATGGATGTAGCGATGGTCGGCGACATGCACGCGGGCACGCTTCCCGAGCGGATGGGCGTCGAGTTCCTCGAGGCCACACCGGAGCGAGTGACGGGCCGGATGCCGGTCGAGGGCAACACGCAGCCGTACGGGCTGCTGCACGGCGGGGCGTCTGTGGTGCTGGCCGAGACCCTGGGCTCGGTGGCGGCGGCCATCCACGCGGGGCCCGACCGCATCGCCGTGGGCATCGAGATCAGCGCCACCCACCATCGCTCCGCGACCTCCGGCCATGTGACCGGCGTGGCGACCAGGTTGCACGCCGGCCGGACGCTGGCGACGTACGACATCGTGATCAGTGACGAGCAGGGGCGTCGCGTGTGCACCTCTCGCCTCACCTGCATGCTGCGCGACCGCTGACACACCGGCCACTTGCGCACAGCCTTTGCGCGCTCCCCCCGCGGGTCGCTACGGTTGACCGAACAGAGCCCCGCGGGGAGGCTCAGTAGAAAACGTGTACGGCCGGGGAAGCCTTACACGGCCCCAAAGGCCGCCCCGCGGGCTCGTCAACATCCACAGGCGATCGTTATTCCATCGTTTTTCCCCATGCCAGGCGTCTCCCCCGATCTAGCCCCTGACCTGCCTCGTTGTTTCCTCACATCAGTGACACACGCATGTCACTAATTGGTGACGAACGATACTGAAACGGGCGCACCCAGAATAGGCTCCCGCCATTGCATCCCAGTTGTGCCTGCGATGCGCGCGTGTCGAGATGGAGGGGCACAACCCCGCCTTGACCTATTTTCGAGGGAGCACCATTGCGCAGAGCCGTGATCGCGTTCACGGCCTTCCTGGGTGGACTCATCTTCCTGCTCGCCGGCCCGGCCCACGCGGGGCCGGCCGACTGCCAGGGCTTGAGGGGAACACTCAACTTCCAAGGCCAGCCAGTGAACGGCGCCAGAATCTCCGTGACCACCGAGGACGGCAAACCCGTCTCGGAGGCCACCACCGACGCTCAGGGCAAGTGGGATGTCCAGGTCGAGGATCCGGGCAGGTACAAAGTCACCCTGGATCCCAGCAGCCTGCCGCAGAACGCCGAGCCGCGGGGCGGCACGAACGTCCGCACGCTGAGCGTCCATGAGGGCAACTGCTCCACCGCCCTCTTCCCCCTCCAGCCGAAGGGCGCCGGCCAGGACCAGGGGCAGCAGAGCGACGACAACAGCGCGTTCTGGACCCGCGCCGCGCAGCTCACCTTCGAGGGGTTCAACCTCGGCCTGATCATCGCCCTGGCCGCGCTCGGCCTCTCGCTCATCTACGGCACGACCGGCCTGACCAACTTCGCCCACGGCGAGCTGGTCACCCTCGGCGCGATCCTCGCCTACGGGTTCAACGCGGGCATGGGTCTCGGCCTCATCCCCGCCGCCGCCATCGCCGTCATCGTCGCCGGCCTGCTCGGCTACCTCCAGGACCGCTTCTTCTGGGGGCAACTGCGCAGGCGCGGCACCGGCATCATCGCCATGATGATCATCTCGATCGGCGTCGCGCTCTTCCTGCGCTACCTGTTCCTCATCCTCTTCGGCGGCCAGACGGAGGCGTACACCGAGTACAACGCCCAGCCCGGCGTGCAGGTGGGGCCGATCTCGGCCGCGCCGAAGAACTTCGTCGCCATGGGCATCGAGCTGGTCGTGCTGATCATCGTCGGCATCGCCCTGCTGCGCACCCGCACCGGCAAGGCCGCGCGCGCGGTGGCCGACAACCCGGCGCTCGCGGCGTCGTCCGGCATCAACGTCGACCGGGTCGTCCGCATCATCTGGACCTCGGGCGGCGCCATCGCCGCACTCGCGGGCATCATGCTCGGCCTCTCCCAGAACCTGAAATACACGATGGGCCAGGAGATGCTCCTGCTCATCTTCGCCGGCGTGACCCTCGGCGGGCTCGGCACCGCATTCGGCGCGTTGATCGGGTCACTGGTGGTCGGCCTGTTCATCCAGGTCTCGACGCTGTGGGTGCCGCCGGAGCTGAAGAACGTCGGCGCGCTGGCCGTACTCATCATCGTGCTCCTCGTCCGGCCGCAGGGCATCCTCGGCCGCCGCGAGCGGATCGGCTGATCGGGGGAGGATCAGAATGGACTGGATCACGATCTTCAGCACCACCATCAAGGCCGCGGTCGGCGTCGAGACGGTGCTGTACGGCATCGCCGCCATCGGTCTCAACATCCACTTCGGCTACACCGGGCTGCTCAACTTCGGCCAGGCCGCGTTCATGGGCGTGGCCGGCTACGGCCTGGCGGTCACCGTCGTCGTCCTCGGCATGCCGTTCTGGGTCGGCATCATCTTCGGCCTGATCGCAGCGGTGATCCTGGCGTTCCTGCTGGGCATACCGACGCTGCAGTTGCGCGCCGACTATCTGGCCATCGTCACCATCGCGGCGGCCGAGATCGTCCGGCTCGTCTTCCGCTCGGTGCAGTTCAAGGACGTCTTCGGCGGCTCCGACGGCCACCGCGGCTTCACCGAGGGCTTCTACGCGCTCAACCCCTACCCCGCGGGAAACTACGGCTTCGACCTCGGCCCCATCCCGCTGTTCTTCAACCACCGCACGATGTGGGTGATCACCGTCGGCTGGGTGCTGATCGCCCTGGCCTGTTTCGTGGTCCACCTGCTGATGAAGAGCCCGTGGGGCCGCGTGCTCAAGGCCATCCGCGAGGACGAGGACGCCGTGCGCAGCCTGGGCAAGAGCGTCTTCTCCTACAAGATGCAGGCGCTGGTGCTGGGCGGCGTCATCGGCTGCATCGGCGGCTTCATCTATGGGCTGGGATATGCCTCGGTGCAGCCTGACGTGTTCGGCACCGAGACGACGTTCTACATGTACACGATGGTCATCCTCGGCGGCGCGGCCCGCGTGCTCGGCCCGGTCATCGGCTCGATGCTCTTCTGGGTCCTGCTCGTGCTCATCTACGGCGTGCTCTCCGAGGCCGTCCGCGTGGGGTACATCACCTTCATGGACACCAACCAGGTCGGCGCCCTGCGCTGGATCCTGGTCGGCGCCGGCCTGATCCTGTTGCTTGTCTACCGGCCACAGGGCATCTTCGGTGACAAGAGGGAGATCGCAATCGATGCACGCTGAGACCACGAGCACCGACCGCAAGGCCGCCGCCCTGGCCGCCTTCAAGGACCTGGCGCGCGATCCGGGCGTGCCCAAGCCCGACCCCATCCTCGTGGTGGACCACGTCGTCCGCCGTTTCGGCGGCCTGACCGCCGTCGACGTCGGCCACGTGGAGATCCAGCGCGGCTCCATCACGGCGCTGATCGGCCCCAACGGCGCCGGCAAGACCACGTTCTTCAACCAGCTCACCGGGTTCGACAAGGCCGACGCCGGATCGTGGACGTTCAACGGGCGGTCCATGAACGGCGTTCCCGCCCACAAGGTGGCCAGAAGCGGCATGGTCCGCACGTTCCAGCTCACCAAGGCGCTGTCGCGCCTGACGGTGCTGGAGAACATGCGCCTCGGCGCCCAGCGGCAGAAGGGCGAGAACTTCTGGCAGGCGCTCGTGCCGAGCCTGTGGCGTGCCCAGGAGGACGAGATCACCGAACGGGCCGAGGAGTTGCTGGCCCGCTTCAAGCTCGACGCCAAGCGCGACGACTTCGCCGGATCGTTGTCCGGCGGCCAGCGCAAGCTGCTGGAGATGGCCCGCGCGCTCATGGTGAACCCCGAGCTGGTCATGCTCGACGAGCCCATGGCGGGCGTCAACCCGGCGCTGACCCAGTCGCTGCTCGGCCACGTCAAGGACCTGCGCGAGCAGGGCATGACGGTGTTGTTCGTGGAGCACGACATGGACATGGTCCGTGACATCAGCGACTGGGTGATCGTCATGGCCCAGGGCGCGGTCATCGCCGAGGGCCCGCCCTCGACCATCATGTCCGACGAGCGGGTGATCGACGCCTATCTGGGGGCCCACCACGACGCGCCCCTGTCCGAGGGCGAGCTGGAGGCCCAGTTGCAGGAGGCTGAGGCGGCGCTGGAGGCCGAGATCGAGGAGGAGACGCAGAAGTGAACGCCGGCCCAGAGTCGAAGGCGGCCGTCACCGACCGCAGCGCGCACCTGGAAGGCGCCGAGGACGCCGTGCTCCGGTGCGACGAGCTGATCGCCGGCTACCTGCCGGGCGTCAACATCCTCAACGGCTCCGACCTCTACGTGAAGGACGGCGAGCTGATCGGCATCATCGGCCCCAACGGCGCCGGGAAGTCGACGCTGCTCAAGGCCATGTTCGGGCTGGTCAACATCCGCAGCGGCACGGTGCTGCTGAAGGGTGAGAACATCACGAACATGAAGGCGCACACGCTGGTCGCCCGCGGGGTCGGCTACGTCCCGCAGACCAACAACGTCTTCCCCAGCCTCACCATCGAGGAGAATCTCGAGATGGGCGCCTTCCAGACACCCGGGAAGTTCAAGGAGCGCTTCGCGTTCGTCGCCGAGTTGTTCCCCGCGCTCGCGGAACGGCGCAAGCAGCGCGCCGGATCCCTGTCCGGCGGCGAGCGGCAGATGGTGGCGATGGCCAGGGCCCTGATGACCGAGCCCTCGGTGCTGCTGCTCGACGAGCCGTCCGCGGGTCTGTCGCCCAAGCTGCAGGACCTGGTCTTCATCCAGGCCCAGCAGATCAACAAGGCGGGCGTGACGGTCATCATGGTGGAGCAGAACGCGCGCCGCTGTCTGCAGATCTGCCACCGCGGCTACGTCCTCGACCAGGGCCGCAACGCCTACACCGGCACCGGGCGCCAGCTCGCCAACGACCCCAAGGTCATCGAGCTCTACCTCGGCACGCTGGCCAAGGCGTAGATCCAGCGATCGTTCGCGGAAACGGCGAAGGGGCTCCCGGTGAGCCCCTTCGCCGTTCTTTAATGATCGGTGTGAAACGTTTGGCGACAGTCGCGCTCATGCTCCCCGTCCTGCTCGCCGGCTGCCAGGACGCCGCCTCGTCGGCGGGAAAGTACAGCACCGGAGGCGATCCCACCGACAGCCCTGCGCCCGCGTGGTGTCCGCCATCGGGTACGCGGGCCTCATGCTGGGCCCGAAGGGCCAGGAGGACCGCCAGCACTTCGAGGACGCCCTGACCGGCCGCCTGGCGGAGGTGCACGGCATCACGCGGGAGTTCGGCGGCCGGTTGCCCGGCTCGCTGAGCGGGGCCGTGGAGACCGTCGAGGCGACGACCGCGGGGCTGTCCAGGAACGACGTGCCGCGCGAGCGGCGGGTGGCGCTGCTGAAGCGCTACCGCGCGGCCGCCGACCGGATCGTGGCAGGCTGCGCGTGAAAGAAGAAGGGCCCGGTCCTGACGACCGGGCCCTTCTCCGTCACGCGGGTGCTGGTCAGCCCTCGATGTTGCCGGTGCGGTACTCGAGCGCCTTGACCGGGTACTTGTTGTCGTCGCCGTACTGGTAGATGCCGATGGTGGCGACGGCAGGGTCACCGGCGTCGTTGAACTCGACCGGGCCGCTGACGCCGTCGTAGTCGATGTCCTTGCCGGCCTTCAGCAGGTCGACGCACTCCTTGAAGTTCTTGCACTTCTCGCCGTCCTTGCTGACCTCGGCCAGCTTGGCCGCGATGTCGGCGCCCGCGTCGCTCTTGGCGGCCTCGGCGGCCAGGGCGATCAGGTTGGCCGCGTCGTAGGACTCGGGAGCGTACGTGAAGTCCTCGAGCTTCGGGTCGACCTCCTTGAGGTCCTTCCTGAACGTGTCCGGGGCCGAGGCGCCGGGGTAGGTGCCCTTGACGCCCGTGAGCGTGCCCTTGGGCATCTTCTCGTAGTTGGTGTTCGACATGTTGCCGTCGACCATGTACCACTTGTGCTTGCTGGCCGGCATGCCCTGCTTGACGAGCTCGCCGATGACCTTGGCGGTCTCCTCGAAGCCGATGAGGACGATGGCCTTCGGGTTCTTCGCCTTGATCTTGGCGATGTCGGCGGAGAAGTCGGGCGCCTTCGGGTCGTAGTCGACCCGCTCGACCACCTGGGCGCCGGCGTCGGTGACGGTCTTCTCCACCTGGTCGGCCAGGCCGGTGCCGTACGAGTCCTGCATCGCCATGATGGCGACCGTGTCGTTGCCGTCGGACACCACGAGGTCGCCCAGCACGCGGCCCTGCAGCTTGTCCGGCGGCGCGGTGCGGAAGTAGAGGCCGTTGTCCTTGATGGTGGTGAACTTGTCGGAGGTGTTGGCGGGCGAGAAGTGCACCACGCCGGCACCCGTGATCTTGTCGATCACCGACTCCGACACCGACGACGACGCGGCGCCGATGATGGCGTCGGCCTTCTGCGCCAGCAGCTTGTCCACCGACTGGGACGCGATGTTGGTCGTCGTGTCACCCGAGTCGGTGTCGAACTTCTCGACGGGCTTGCCGAGCACTCCGCCGGCCTCGTTGATCTCCTTGAGCGCGAGATCGACCCCGGCGAACTCGGGCGGGCCGAGGAAGGCCAGCGAACCGGTCTGGGGCAGCAGCGTGCCGAGGGTGAGCGTGCCGTCACCCTTCGCCGCGGCCGGCGCCGACGAGGATGAGGCGGGCGCGGCACTTTCGGAGGTTTGCGTGGCCGTGTCGCCGCCACCACCGCAGGCTGTCAGGGCCAGGCTGGTGGCAGCCGCGACAGCCAGCGCCCGTCCCACGGGAGCAATGCGGATCATGAAGTGTCTCCTTCATTTCAGGCCGGGGATCCGTCAGCACCGCCGAACGTTCCCGATCGAATGACGGAAACGTACAAAACTGTCGCATGCTCCAACCAGATGCCGCGAGGAACTGTCGGCACTTGGATGCGGAGTCGTAATCAGTCCTCAACTTACGGGACCTGCGGAAGGAGGCTTAATGTGCGTCAGGTGAAGCGTATTACCACCTTCTTGGCCGCGGTGGCCCTTCTGACCGGCTGCGGCTCCACCGGGGCGACGTCCGGGCCGTCTCCCGCGGCTCTCTCGGGCCCGCCCGCCGGCGTCTCCGTCACGCTCGGGCAATGGCGTTCCGACGAACCGGCGCACCGGCTTCAGGTGGCCGTGCGCAACACCCGCGACACCCCCGTCTATTTCGCCGACGTCCAGCTGGTGACGCCGTCTTTCCGTACGGTGCCCGCGAGCCAGGCCGGCGCCGCCATCGGCAGGACCGAGCGCACCGACCTGCCCATCCCGTACGGCGCCGCCAACTGCCCGCCCGGCGGCCTGCCCCAGGTGCGGCCCGCCACCGTCGTGGCCCATCTCCGCACCGGCTCGGAGCCGCTGCGCAAGGTCGCCTTCGAGCTGCCCCACCCCGACCCGCTGCTGGCCAGGCTACTGCGCGACGAGTGCTCGGAGTTCCTCATCAAGCAGGCCGTGAACATCACGTTCGGCCCGGAATGGACGGAGTCCGGCACGGTCATGCGCGGCGACCTGGTCGTCACCCGGCGCGGCGCGGGAGCGGTGACACTGGCCTCCATGGGCGGCACGACGCACTACAACGTCGCCTACGACGGCCGGCGCCTGGGCCTGCTGCGGGCCACGGAGCAGCGCCTGGAGGTGCCGATCGAGCTCACCCCCGCACGCTGCGACGGCCACGCGTTCGGCGAGGCCAAGAAGGCCTTCCAGTTCCCCGTGCGGGCCGGCATCGACGGCGGCGAGGAGCGGGTGGTCGTCGTGGCGCCGCCCAAACCGCTGCAGGACCGCCTGATCGGCTACGCGTTCAGGGCGTGCGGCTTCGGCCGCTGAGCGACCCGCTGTACGCCGGGTCGCTCAGCTGCCGGACCCGGAGGTCTTCAGCCCTCGATGTTGCCGGTGCGGTACTCCAGCGCCTTGGTGTCGTAGGTGTTGTTCTCGCCGTACTGGTAGATGCCGATGGTGGCGACCGCCGGGTCGCCGGCGTCGTCGAACTCGACCGGGCCGCTGACGCCGTCGTAGTCGATGTCCTTGCCCTCCTTCAGCAGGGCGGCGCACTCCTCGAAGTTCTTGCACTTCTCGCCGCCCTTGCTGACCTCGGCCAGCTTGGCCGCGATCGACGCGCCGGAGTCGTCCTTCGCCGCCTCGGCGGCCAGGGCGATCAGGTTCGCCGCGTCGTACGACTCCGCCGAGTACGTGAAGTCGTCGAGCTCGGCATTGAGCTTCTTGAGCTTCTTCCTGAAGTCGTCAGGAGCCTCGGCGCCCGGGATGGTGCCCTTGACGCCCGTGAGCGTGCCCTTGGGCATCTTCACGTAGTTGGTGTTCGACATGTTGCCGTCCACCATGTACCACTTGACCTTGTCGGCCGACAGGCCCTGCTTGACCAGCTCCGCGATGACCTTGGCGCCCTCCTCGAAGCCGATCAGCACGACCGCCTTCGGGTTCTTCGCCTTGATCCGTGCCACGTCGGCGGAGAACTCCGGCGCCTTCGGGTCGTAGTCGACCCGCTCCACGACGCTCGCCCCCGCCTCCTCTGCGGTTTTGGTGACCTGGTCGGCCAGGCCGGAGCCGTAGGAGTCCTGCATGGCCAGGATGCCGATGGTGTCGTTGCCGTCGGCGGCGATCAGGTCGCCCAGCACGCGGCCCTGCAGCTTGTCCGGCGGCGCCGTGCGGAAGTAGAGGCCGTTGTCCTTGATCGTGGTGAACGCGTCGGAGGTGTTGGCCGGCGAGAACTGCACCACGCCCGCGCCCGTGACCTTGTCGATGATCGACTCCGACACGGACGACGAGGCCGCGCCCACGATCGCGTCCACCTTCTGCGCCAGCAGCTTGTCCACCGACTGCGACGCGATGTTGGTCGTCGTGTCACCCGAGTCGGTGTGGACCGTCTTGACCGGCTTGCCGAGCACGCCCCCGGCGTCGTTGATCTCCTTGACGGCCTGGTCGACGCCGGCGAACTCGGGCGGGCCGAGGAAGGCCAGCGAACCGGTCTGCGGCAGCACCGTGCCGAGGGTCAGCGTGCCGTCGCCCTTCGCCGCGGGTGCCGAGGACGCGGCGGACGACGACGCCGGCGCCGACTGCTGCGCCGACGTGTCGTCGCCACCGCCGCCACAGGCCGTCAGGGCCAGGCTCGCCGCGGCCGCGACGGCCGGCAGGCGTCCCGCTGGAGCAATGCGGATCATATAAAAGACTCCCCCAATCTCAGCGAAGGAACGTCCCCTTCGCCGGGTTCTCCCAGCTCAGCATGCCTCTCGGAAGGGACAAAAGGGGGTTGTTACCTGGCTTTTATGCCGATTCGTGATGTCCTAAATACCCATAGTAATGGGATGTTTCACCACAGTTACGGACACTTCACACAAGGAACGGTCCTGACCCGAAATTTCGGATCAGGACCGGAATGTGGGGAAGATGGGACGTAAGGGAATGCGGAGACCATCCGGGACCGCGCCGTGACCGACGCCCCGCCCCGCGGGCTCCGATGCGGTGGGACACCCCACGTGGCGCGGGCGCCTCAGCCCCGCTCGGCCGCGTCGTCTATAACGATCTGAGCAACCTCACGCATGCTCAGACGCCGGTCCATCGACGCCTTCTGAATCCACCGGAAGGCCTGGGGCTCGCTCCAGCCGTGCTGCGTCATCAACTGCCCCTTTGCGCGCTCGACCAGCTTCCGCGTCTCCAGTCGCTCCGACAGGTTGGACACCTCGGCGGCCAGCGCCACCATCTCCTCGTGCCTGCTGACCGCCATCTCGATGGCCGGCACCAGATCCGCCTTCGTGAACGGCTTGACCAGGTAGGCCATCGCCCCCGCGTCCCTGGCCCGCTCGACCAGGTCACGCTGGGAGAACGCGGTCAGGATGAGGCACGGCGCGATGCGCTCGCCCACGATGCGCTCGGCCGCGGAGATGCCGTCGAGCACGGGCATCTTGACGTCGAGAATGACGAGGTCGGGTTTCAGCTCGGCGGCCAGCCGGATCGCCTGCTCGCCGTCACCGGCCTCGCCCACGACGACGTAGCCGTCCTCCTGGAGCATCTCCTTGAGGTCGAGGCGGATCAGGGCCTCGTCTTCCGCGATCACTACTCGCCGCTGCGTACTCACGAGCGCAAGAGTACAGACGTCCGGTAGATTAGATCCACGCTGGCACCCGTTGCTGATCATCTTCGGCGGTGGAGCGCGGCGTTGATCCGGACAAGTCCGGAAAATCAGCCGGAATGATGGAATGGCAGACATGGACGCCTCAAAAGCGTCTGCTCGAAAGGGCGTGCGGGTTCGAATCCCGCTTCCGGCACTCCATCCACGCGTGACCGCGCCCGCTCCAGCTGCTGGGGTCGGGGATGCGGAACGTCACCTCCAGAAGCCGCCCGCCGGGCGCGTCCGGACCCGGGGTGGCCGGATCGGCGACGACGGCGGCGCCCTCGGCCGCGACTGCTGGGGTTGGACATATCGGGTGTCCTAAACTGGCGCGCTGACAGGGACGCATGATCATTGGGGTGCCGCATGGCTACGCTCTCCGGACAGGATGACGATCGCGAGATCATGGCCGCGATCGACGGCAAGGTCGACCAGATGGTGCGGGAGTCCTTGGCGGCGCGGGATCGCGATCGGGTGATCGCCGGGTCGGTGAGAGCGACGACAGGATGATCAGGGCGAAGGCCGACGCCGACGGCGCGATCGTTTCGCTCGCTCTCGATCCGCGCGTGATGCGGCGTGACGCGGACCGTCTCGCCGAGGATGTGGCCGCGGTGCTCAGCGCGGCGCAACGGGACGCGCGGGAGATCCTGGACGGCGCCGCCCTTTCCTCGATCACGTCCGACCGGCTCGGCGAGAGCCTGGCGACCGACCGCGACGGGCGGGCGGTGAGCGACGTTCTCCGCCGCCTCCTGGAGATGTCCGGCTCCGGCGCCGTGGCGGACGAGGACGAGCGCCGGGTGCCCGATGTCCTGGAGAAGCGGTACGACGAGCTGGAGAGCGTGGTCGGCACGGGCGCGGACGCGTCCGGGCACGTCACGGCGACCGCGGACGCGTACTGGCCATGCACTTCCCTTATTTACTTCGACGACGTGGCCGCTCGACGGGATCACCGCCGCGGTCTCGTGCCGGCACGGCTCCGCTGAGGAGGAGCGGCTTGGTCGGCCGTAATCCGCAAGACCTCAATCGATCAGCAATCTTTCGGTCAACTGCACTTTTACCACCTGACGCCGGTCGTTCAACGACATTTTCCGCATGCCGCAGCCGCCCCCAGGGGTGCGCGTGACCGTAGCACGCATTTCATGCGCAGCTCCTCGTCGCAGATGTGCACGTGGTGGCACTCGACCAGCCACAGCAGTTCCTCCCACGACATGGCGAAGGAGAAGGAGACCGTGTGGGCGACGGTGAGGATCCGGCCGCGGGGTCGAGACGGCGACGACCTCCTCGGGGCGCAGCCCCTGCTTGTGCAGGTGCTGCGCCAGCTGGAAGACGCGAGCGCCGAGTTCCGCGTACGTCAGCCGCACGCCGGGCGCGACGACGGCCGGCGCCTGCGGGGTCCTGCGCACCTGGTCGATGAACAGGTCCGCGATCGTGGTGATCCTGGCGGGAGAGTTCGCTTCCATGGCTGCCTAACGTGATGACGACGTGGGGGTGCGCGCCTCCCAGGCACGCCAGAGCTGCGCGTACCGGCCGCCCGCGGCGACCAGCTCCTGGTGCCGGCCCTGTTCCGCGATCCGGCCGTGCTCCAGGACGACGACCTGGTCGGCGGCGGCGGCCTGGGTCAGCCGGTGGGCGACGATCAGGGTGGTACGTCCCCGGGTGGCCGCGGCGGCGGACTCCTCCAAGGTGCGCGCGCCGAGGCTGCCCGCCTCCGCGGTGGCCTCGTCGAGGATGGCGATCGCCGGGTCGACGAGGATCAGGCGGGCGAGGGCGAGTTGCTGGGCCTGGGCCGTGGTCAGTTCGTGGCCGCCCTCGCCGACCACCGTGTCGAGACCGTCGGGCAGGGCCGTCGCCCAGTCCAGCGCGCCGACGGCGGACAGCGCGGAGGCGATCTCGCCCGGCGACGCCCCCTGCCTGGCCAGGCGCAGGTCCTCGATGAGAGGGCCGGCGAAGACGTGCACCTCCTGGGTGATGATCGCGACGTGCGCGCGCAGCCGGTCGGGCGGCAGCGCCACGCCGCCCACGGACACGGTGCCGCTGCCGGGGCGCAGGATGCCCGCGGCGATCGCCGCGAGCGTGGACTTGCCCGCGCCCGTGGATCCGACAAGCGCGACGCGGGCGCCGGCGGGCAGGCTGAGGGAGACGCCGTGCAGCACCTCCGGCCCGCCGTCGTAGCCGAAGCGCACGCCGGACAGCTCCAGCCCGGCGCCGGCCGTCCCGCCCGCGCCGCCGCCGGCCCGGCCCGGGTCACCGCCGGCACGGCCCGGGTCACCGCCGCGGGCCGCCAGGCCGCCGGCTGGACGGTCCAGGCTGCCACCGGGACCGTCAGCGTCACCACCGGGACGGTCCGGGCCGTCGCCTGGGTCCGCCGCGAGGTCCACCACGCCGACCAGCCGGGCCAGGCTCGCCGCCGCCGCCTGCAACTCGTCGAACGTGAACAGCAACATGCCGATGGGATTGAACAGGCGGTGGAACAGCACGGCCGCCGCGGCGCTCTGGCCGACGGTGGCGGCTCCCGACCGGACGAGGAGGAAACCGACCACGAGGATCGCGGCCAGGCCGAAGAACTCCGCCCGGTTGACCCGGCCGACGAAACGGGTGAACAGCGTGAAAACCGACAGGGAGATGTCGTGCACCCGGTGCGAGGCGTCGCCGATGTCGCGCAGCCGGCGCTGCTCCAGCCGGTAGGCGTGCACCGTACGCACACCTTGCATGTTCTCCACCAGCAGCTGCGAGTTGCCGGCCACGGCGTGCCGCTCGGCGGCGTACTTCGGCGCCGCCCTCGGCAGGTACCACCGCAGCGCCGCGACGTAGAGCGGGACGGCGACCGCACCGGCGAGCCCGAGCCGCCAGTCCATCCCGGCCATCGCCACGATGCTCAGCACGCCCAGCAGGAAGGCGGAGATCATCGTGGGGACCACGCTGGTGGCGGCCTTGCCGATCGAGGCGGCGTCGGTGCTGACCCGTGACAGCAGATCTCCCTTGCCGACCCGTTCCAGCGTGGTGACGGGCAGGGTGAGCGCCCTGGCCACCGTGCGTTCCCGCAGGTCGGCCAGCATGTGCCCGCACACCCGGCCGATCAGGTACGTGGCCGTGCCGGTGGCCGCGCCGCCCGCGACGGCCGCGGCCACGATGACGACCGCGATGGGCACGATCGCCGAGACCGGCGCCTGCTCCCTGACGCGGTCGACGAGGGTGCCCAGGGCGTACGCGGGCACCACCGACGCGGCGGCGCCCACGACGCCCACCAGCGCGGCGAGCGTGCCGCCGATCCATCGCGCACGGAGTTCGAGCCGCAGCCACGCCCAGGTCCTGCGGGCGTCGGCGACGGGCAGCCGGTCCGGTCCGGTCATCGCAGCACCGCCCGGTTGTAGTCGTCGTCGGTGACGGCCAGTTCGGCGTGGGTGCCCTCGGCGGCGATCCGGCCGCCGTCGAGGACCACGACCCGATCCGTCATGGCGAGCAGGGCAGGGCTGCTCGTCACCACCACGGTGGTGAACCGCCCGGAGCCGGAGTGGCGCAGGGCGCGCAGCCCGCGGGCGATCTCGTGCTCGGTCACCGCGTCCACGGCGGTGGTGGGGTCGTGCATGACGAGGATCGCGGGGCGTGCCGTGAGCGCGCGGGCCAGCGCCAGCCGTTGCCGCTGCCCGCCCGAGAGGCCGGCGCCCCGCTCCGCGACGACGTGCGTGAGGCCGTCGGGGTGGGCGGAGACGACCTGGTCGGCGGCGGAGGCGGCCAGCGTGGCCTCGTCCAGCGGGCCTCCGGCGGTCACGTTCTCCTCGATCGTCCCGGTGAACAGGTCCGTGAGGTGGGGTTCCACGAGCATCGCCCGGCGGGCGTGCTCCGGGTCGAGGCGCGCCAGGTGCGTGCCTCCGACGAGGACGCCGCCCTCGTACTCGCCGGGCGCCACCCGGCCCGACAGGATCTTGACCAGTGCCTCCCCGTCAGCGGGGCGGTGGGGCACCACGCCGACGAGTTCGCCGGGACGCACGTGCAGGTCGACCCCGTCCAGCGGGCCGTACCTGAGCGCCCGCAGTTCGAGGCCGGGTGAGCCGGTGTCGAGCGTCTCCGTGCCTTCTGGCAGCAGCGCGGGCGCGTCGAGCACGGTGGCGACACGGTCGGCGGACGCCCTGGCCTCGGCGACCCAGCCGGGCACGACGGCGAGCGTGCCGATGGGCTCCATCAGGAACTGCGCGAGGCCGATGACGGTGATGAGCTCGCCGACGGTGATCCTCCCGTTGAGCGCGAACCATCCGGCCAGGATCGCGATGCCGCCGGTCAGGAGCGCGCCGCCGGCCGTGGAGGCGGACAGGTACGCGCCCTGGGTGCGCGCCGCGCGTAACGCGGCCCGCAGGGACCGCCTGCTGACCTCGTCGTAGCGGCCTGCCGCCGCCCGCTCCGCGCCGATGCCGCGCAGCGGGCGCACCCCGCTGACCAGGTCGGCCGCCAGCGAGGTGGCCTCCCCTGCGAGGTCCTGCTGCTCGGTGACCCGCTTGGTGATGAGCGGGGTGGCGGCCTGGAGCCCGAGGAGCACCACGGGCGTTCCGGCCAGCACGGCCAGCCCGAGTCGCACGTCGATCACCAGCAGCGCGACGGCGCTCACCGCGGTCGCCGTGACCGCCCCCGCCACGCGCGGCACGTAGTCCAGCAGGTAGGAGGTGTTGTCGGTGTCGGTCGTGGCCACGGTGAGCAGGTCACCGGCACGGCGATCGGTGCTGATCCCGCGCGGCTGCATGATCTTGGAGGCCACTTCGACGCGCAGCAGGTGCGCCTCGTCCGCGATGGCGAGCATCAGCCGGCGGGCGCCGAAGCGGTAGGCCGTGCTCAGCACGGTGAACAGGCCGGCCAGGGCGGCCACCCAGAGCACCAAAGCCCCGCCGTCCCCCGGGCCGATGGCCTGGTCGACGATCACCCCGATGAGGATTGGCACCAGCGACTCGCAGACCTGGTGCAGGCTGATCAGGCCGGTCCCCGTGCTGAGCTGCCACCGGTTGCGCGTCACCGCACGCCACAACACCCGCCGGCCGGTCATGGGCCGCGTCACTGGTCGGCGGCCATGCTCTCGCGCAGGCTCCTGGGCCGCAGGTCCGTCCAGTGCTCCTCGACGTAGTCCACGCACTCCTGGCGTTTGCTCTGGCCGCCTTCACCGAAGACCACCCGCCAGCCCTGTGGCACCTCCTTGAACGTCGGCCACAGGGAGTGCTGCCTCTCGTCGTTCACCAGCACGTAGAAGGTGCCGTTCTCATCGTCGAAGGGATTGTTGGACATCGTGACTCCTGACTGCGTGATGGGGATGACCAGCGGGGTGTGGGGCTCCGGCGTGTGCGAGCCGAAGCCGGGCTGCTTCTCCAGGAGTCGCACGTGGACCCGTTCGGGTGCTGGGACCCGGGTGTTGTGCTCACGCAAGGCGATCGCCAGCGCGAGATTCGATGGGCCGAAGCCGATTCCCAGGATGTCGTAGGTGCCGTTGAATCTGCTCAGCTGTGTCTCCACCGAGGCGTCGCCTCCCCCTGCGGCAGATGCTAGGTTAGCTTAGCCTTACCTTGCAAGGGCGGCTGTCCGCCCCGAGGCAAGGGGTCGGGGGCCTGGGATCCGGCGAGCCAAGACCGGGGGACGACCGGCGCGGAAAGGGACGGCGAGTGGCTTTTCGGGACCGCTCCCACCGGGAATGACCGTCATCAAGATCGATGAAGACGGGGGTGGGCGCATGCCGTTGGACGTGGCGGCACGGGAGGCGTTCCTGGCGGAACCGCACATCGCGAGCCTCGCCGTGGAGGCCGGCGAGGGGCGGGGGCCGCTGAACGTACCCGTCTGGTACGACTACCGCCCCGGCGGCGAGATCCGGTTCCTGACCGACGGCGACTCGGTCAAGGCCCGGCTGATCGCGAAGGCGGGCAGGTTCTCGATACTGGTACAGCGGGTCAGCCCCACCTACCGGTACGTGTCGGTGGAGGGGCCGCTGGTGCGCTCCGATCCCACGACGCTGGAGGATCTGACGCGCATCTCGGCGCGTTACCTGCCACCCGACGCCGTGTCGGGTTACGTGCAGGGCTCCGACCTGCACGCGCTCGTCACGTACAGGATGCGGCCCGAACACTGGCTCTCGGCCGACCTCGGCGCCCTGAGCTGAGCGGAAACGGTATTTTTGGCCCCGTGACTGCTATCGATCCCACCTCGACCGGCGCGTTCGGCGTCGGCCTCGCGACCATCGCCTCCGACGGCACCGTGCTCGACACCTGGTTCCCCGCACCCGAGCTGGGCGACGCGCCCGTTTCGGGCACCGAGCGGCTCCCCGCCGGCGAGGCCGGCGAACTGGCGGGGCTGACCGGGCCCGACGAGGCGCGGGGCGTGGAGGTGGTCGCGGTGCGCACCGGCATCGCCAAGCTCTCCGAGGCCCCCGTCGACGCGCACGACGTCTACCTGCGACTGCACCTGATCTCCGCGCGCCTCGTCAGGCCGCACGGCGTCAACCTCGACGGCATCTTCGGCCTGCTGGCCAACGTGGTGTGGACCGACGCGGGCCCGTGCCCGGTGCCGGACTTCGAGCGGACCCGCCTGCGGCTACGGGCCAGAGGCGCGGTGACGGTGTACGGCGTCGACAAGTTCCCGCGGATGGTCGACTACGTGATGCCGTCCGGCGTGCGGATCGCCGACGCCGACCGGGTGCGCCTGGGCGCGCACCTGGCGAGCGGCACCACCGTCATGCACGAGGGCTTCGTCAACTTCAACGCCGGCACGCTGGGCGCCTCGATGATCGAGGGCCGGGTCTCGGCCGGCGTGGTGGTCGGCGACGGCTCCGACGTGGGCGGCGGCGCGTCGATCATGGGGACGCTGTCGGGCGGCGGCAAGCAGGTCATCTCGATCGGCGAGCGCTGCCTGCTGGGCGCGAACGCCGGCATCGGCATCTCGCTGGGCGACGACTGCGTGGTGGAGGCCGGGCTCTACGTGACGGCGGGCACGAAGGTCGCCCTGCCCGAGGGCCGGGTGGTCAAGGCCGCCGAACTGTCGGGGTCGAACGGCATCCTGCTGCGCCGCAACTCCCAGTCGGGCGCGGTGGAGGCGGTGCCGCGCGAGGGCGGCACCATCGAACTCAACGCCGCCCTCCACGCCAACTGACCCGACCATACAAAGGCTCTCTTCCTTTACGGCTGCGCCCCGGTCCAGCCACCCGCCGCACGTGGCTGAGGACCTTCCAGGAAACGGCCGCTGACCCTTCAGCGGCCGGTCACCGTAACGGAGCGCGCGGTCGGCCCGCTTCGTGGTCCGGGTCACCCGGTCGCGCAGCGGCCCGCCGCCGGCCGAATGCCGGGCGCCGGCGGGGTGCGGCCGGATGCCGCCACGGGCCCTCCCCCCGCCCGTGCGCCCACCCGGCCCTCGGACACCGACCTCACACCCGACGTTCCAGGCTGCAGGGCGGACCCGGGCCCTACGTGCGCACCACGGAGCGGGCCCGCCCTGAGAACCACGGAGCGGGCCCACTGTGCGCTCCGTGGCGGCGGGCGGCCGGTGAGGGGTCAGCGGCCGTTTCAGGCGGCAGGCATCCTCGCCTGCCAGGGGATGCACCACAATGAACCCCACGGCCGCTCATTGATGATCAGGTGCTCGGCAAACCCAGATCGTCGATGAGCGGCCGCCTGCGCATGGGCGTTGTTACAAGATCGCGACAGCAGTATGGACCCACGGGATCCTCCTGCTTCACTGTTCAAAAGTGAGCCAAGAACCGAAAAGTCAGTGCGCGTGGGACACGGCGGATCCGATGGTGTGGACGCGCAGGGCGTTGGTGGAGCCCGGGGTGCCGGGAGGCGAGCCGGCCACGATGACCACCTTGTCGCCCTTCTCCAGCCGCCCCGACGACAGCAGCGAGGCCTCGACCTGCCGCACCATGTCGTCGGTGTGGTGGACGAACGGCACGTGGAACGTCTCCACCCCCCACGTCAGCGAGAGCTGCCCCCGCACGTGGGGCGCCGACGTGAAGGCCAGCAGCGGGATCGGCGAGCGGTAGCGGGCCAGCCGCCGGGCCGTCTCGCCCGACATCGTGAACGCCACCAGCGCCTTGGCCCCGACGATCGCGCCGACCTCGGCCGCGGCCCTGGCGATGGCGCCGCCGGTCGTCTCCGGCATGCGCTCCAGCGTGTGGGTGGCGTGCAGGGAGTGCTTCTCCGCGGCGCAGGCGATGCGGTCCATCGTGGAGACGGCCTCGATCGGGTAGTTGCCGACGGAGGTCTCGCCGGACAACATGACCGCGTCGGCGCCGTCCATGACCGCGTAGGCCACGTCGGAGGCCTCGGCGCGGGTGGGGCGTGGGGAGCTCATCATGGAGTCGAGCATCTGGGTGGCGACGATGACCGGGCGGGCCTTCTCCCGGCACAGCTCGATGATGCGCCGCTGCACGATCGGCACCTGCTCGAGCGGCAGCTCGACGCCGAGGTCGCCGCGGGCCACCATGATGCCGTCGAAGGCCTCGACGATGTCGGGGAGGCGGTCGACGGCCTGCGGCTTCTCGATCTTGGCGAGCAGCGGGAGGCGCACGGCCTCCTGCTCCATGATGTTGCGCACGACGTCGGCGTCGGACGGGCGGCGGACGAACGACAGGGCGATCATGTCGCACCCGGTGCGCAGCGCCCAGCGCAGGTCGGCTTCGTCCTTGTCGGTCAGCGCGGGCGCGCTGACGTTGACGCCGGGCAGGTTGAGGCCCTTGTTGTCGGAGATCATGCCGCCGATGACGACGCGGGTGGCGATGCGGTCGCCGTCGACGCGGGTGGCCTCGAGCACCAGGCGGCCGTCGTCGACGAGGATCGTGTCGCCGGGGCGCACGTCGTTGGGCAGCCCCTTGTAGGTGGTGGAGACCTGCTCGCGGTCGCCCGGCACGTCTTCGGTGGTGATGGTGAAGACGTCGCCGAAGCCCAGCCTGACGGGGCCTTCTTCGAACGTGCCGACACGGATCTTGGGGCCCTGCAGGTCGGCGAGCACGCCTACACCGCGGCCGAGGTCGGCCGCCACCTCCCTGACCCGGTCGTAGACCTCTCTGTGCAGGTCATGGTTGCCATGACTGAGGTTGAACCGTGCCACGTCCATGCCGGCGGCGATCAGCTCGTGCAGGCGTTCCTTGGACGATGTGGCGGGGCCGAGAGTGCAGACGATTTTCGCGCGACGAGTCACGAGTCCTACCTTAATTGGTACAGACCACTTAACAGTCACTGACGACGGAGAACGTACCCGCAGAAGGCGAACAGAACGAGAACGGCGCCCCCTGGACGGGCCAAGTTCGGGTACTCGTCGGACTCTCAGGGTTCGACGGTCGCGGCCTTCCAGGCGTCCACGATGCCGTGGCCGTAGAAGCCGTTGTCTGCTTTGTCGCCCTCACACTCGTGCGTCTCGGTCTTGTTGTAGATCTTGTAGACGTGGCGGCGGGGCGTCGGGCACGCCTTCTGGGTCGCGGTCTTGTAGAGCAGTCGCTCGGTGGTGGCCGGATCGAGGTGGAGCCCGCCCTTGCCGGGCTTGCCGAAGCGGCTGATCAGGATCGCCGCGACCCCGGTGGCGTGCGGCGAGGCCATGGAGGTGCCCTCCAGATACTGGTAGTACGAGCAGCGGCCGTCCTTGCAGTCCTTGACCACGTCCGCGCCCTTCGGGTTGCCCTTGGCGTCGATGCGCCCTGATGCGCGCAGCACGTGCTCGGGTGCGGCGGCCAGGATCCCCCGGTCGGCCCTGGCGCCCTCACCGTCGAGGATGTCGCCTCCGGGCGCGGCCAGGTCGGTCTGCTCGACACCGTAGTCGCTGTAGATCGCCTTGCGTCCGGAAGGGCCGACGGCGGAGACGGAGATGACGCCGGCGGACTCCGCGGGCACGTTGACGCAGGAGTTGTCGATCTCGCGTTTCTTCTCGTCGCCCTTCGGGTAGCCGGGGCTCTGGTCGTCGATCGTGGGATGGCCGAGGTCGGTGCCGCCGTTGCCGAGGGCGGAGATGAGCGTCACGCCCTTCTTCCTGGCGTAGTCCAGGGCCCGCTGCATGCCGGTGATGACGGCCTGCTGCTCCAGCTGCTGCTTCTTGGTGTCGGCCGGGTTGGCCTTGCAGTTGAACAGCCAGGGGTCGACGTAGTAGCTCATGTTCACGACATCCACGCCGATGTCGGCGGCGTAGGCGAGCGCGTCGAGGCTGGGCTTGAGGAAGAAGAACCCGGAGTCCTGGCCGGCCCTGAGGTTCACGATCTGCACGCCGGGCGCCACTCCCGCGATGCCGATGCCGTTGATCGGGGAGGCGATCGTGCTGGCAACGTGGGTGCCGTGGCCGTCGTCGTCCACGTCGGCGGGGTCCTTGCAGCCCTCGGCCTCGCAGGGGCCGTCGAGCGTCTCGCCGTGCCGGTCCTTGGGCCGGTCGGTGACGAAGTTGCGGCTCAGCTCGCGGTTGAAGTTGGGGGCGATGTCGGGGTGCTGGCCGTCGACGCCGGTGTCCATGACGCCGACCAGGACCTTCTTGGTGCCGGGGACCTTGGCGTTCGCGCGGTCCGCGCCGATCATGCGCATGTCCCACTGGCGGCCGGCGAGCGGCTCGGCCGCGCTCTTGGTGAACGACGACGCGTCGGGGAAGGCCGCGGGCCGGGCCGCCTGATGCGTGCCCTGGCGAGCCGTGGCGTAGCCGATGCGCCGGTCGGCGGACACGCCCACGACGGCCTGGTCGGCGCCCACGCCCTCGGCGAAGCCACCGCCCGCGCCCCTGGCCAGGAGGTAGCCGAGCCTGGCGTCCTCTCCGACCGTGGTGCCGCCGGCCCGTTCGACGGCGTTCACGGCCTCCGCGTGCCGTCCCGCCGCGTAGAAGACGAGATAGTCGTTCTGGGACGTGGCCGGCCTGTGGGGGTTCGCGGCCGGCGGTGCGCAGGCCGTGAGGGCGACTGCGGCGGCGAGCGCCATCGTTCCTGAGGCGACTCGCCGCATGGTTCCCCCGCTCGCTGACTGGTAGTGAATCCGCATCTTCCCGACAGTCAACCAGCGATGCGCCTTAGTAGTGAAATTTCGGTCGATAGGGGGCGAAGCTGGGTCAATACCCTCAGCCCACTGCGCGGCAAGCGCTGCGCCGCCGTTGCGCATCATCCGGGAGGGCATCGCTGATCTGCGTGCGGCGTGGGCGCGCCATCCGGACGACACGGCCCTGTCGGAGCTTATCGACGAGCCGGCCCGGGCCGGCGGCTGGTCATCCACCGTGCCGCCGATCCCGCCTCCCAGCGTGTCCTCGACGCCGTGACCGGCGCGGCCGGCGCCGCGAACGTTCTCACCTCCCGCTGAGCGCACGGATCCGGGGCCGCCTCGCGGGCGGCCCCGGGCGGTGCCGTCAGACCAGCGGGCGGGCGGTGGGCAGGATCGGGTACGGCAGCGACGTCTCCCCCGTCAGGAACCGGTCCACGCCCGAGGCCGCCGCGCGGCCCTCGGCGATGGCCCAGACGATGAGCGACTGCCCGCGCCCCATGTCGCCCGCCACGAAGACGCCGTCCACCTTGGACATGTACGTCTTGCCGCGCGAGACGTTGCCCCGAGCGTCGTAGAAGCCGTCACCGGCGACGGCGGCGAGGTCCTGCAGCAGGGCGCCCTTCTCCGGGCCGAGGAAGCCCATGGACAGGGTGACCAGCTCGGCCGGGATCTCCCGTTCGGTGCCGGGGACGGGCTTGAACCCGTTCTGCGGCCCTTCGACCTCGACCAGCCGCAGCGCCCGCACGTTGCCGTCGGCGTCGCCGGCGAACTCGGTGGTGGAGACGGCGTAGACCCGCTCTCCCCCGCCGTCGGCGAGCTCCTCGTGGGCGCTCTCCATCTTGAACAACATGGGGTACGTCGGCCACGGCTGGTTGCCCGGCCTGGTCGCCGGCGGCTGGGGCATGATCTCAAGCTGGGTGACCGACTTCGCGCCCTGCCTGATCGCCGTACCGATGCAGTCGGCGCCGGTGTCGCCGCCGCCGATCACCACCACGTGCTTGCCCTCGGCCGAGATCGGTGACCGGTCGAGATCGCCCTCCTGGACCTTGTTGGACAGCGGCAGGTATTCCATGGCCTGGTAGATGCCCTTGAGCTCGCGCCCGGCCACCGGCAGGTCACGCCACTGGGTGGCGCCGCCCGACAGCACCACGGCGTCGAACTGCTCGCGCAGTTCGGCGGCGGTGATGTCGACGCCGACGTTGACGCCGGTGCGGAACTCGGTGCCCTCGGCCCGCATCTGGTCGAGACGGCGGTCGATGTGCCGCTTCTCCATCTTGAACTCGGGGATGCCGTAGCGCAGCAGGCCGCCGATCCTGTCGGCCCGCTCGAACACCACCACGTCGTGCCCGGCCCTGGTGAGCTGCTGGGCGGCGGCCAGGCCCGCGGGCCCCGAGCCGACGACGGCGACCCTCTTGCCAGTCCTGACGGCCGGCGGCTGCGGGGTCACCCAGCCCTCGGCGAACGCCCGGTCGATGATCTCGACCTCGACCCGCTTGATCGCCACCGGGTCGGAGTTGATGCCGAGCACGCACGCCGCCTCGCACGGAGCCGGGCAGAGCCTGCCGGTGAACTCCGGGAAGTTGTTCGTGGCGTGCAGCCGCTCGATCGCCTCGCGCCAATCGGTGCGGTAGACGAGGTCGTTCCACTCGGGGATGAGGTTGCCGAGCGGGCAGCCATTGTGGCAGAACGGGATGCCGCAGTCCATGCAGCGGGCCGCCTGCCTGGTCAGCTTGTCCTGCGGGAAGTCCTGGTAGACCTCGCGCCAGTCGCTGATGCGGACGTCCACGGGGCGGCGCGCCGGCAGCTCCCGGTCGTGCGTGAGGAAACCCTTCGGGTCAGCCATTCGGTTACGCCTCCCTTAACCCTGAACAGTGGTTGACAAGCACGGCCCGCCATGGCGGGACGGCTCATTACGGCGGGTCATGACTGCACCGCGGCCGCCATGACGGCCTCGTCGACGTCCCTGCCTTCGATGCGGGCGGCCTCGGCGGCCTCCAGCACCCTCTTGTAGTCGGTCGGCATGACCTTGCCGAACCTGCCGAGCGCGCCGTCCCAGTCGGCGAGCAGTTGCTTGGCGACGGGCGAGCCGGTCTCCGCGAAGTGCTTCTCGACGGTCTCCTTGAGGAACTCGGCGTCCTGCTCGGTGAGCGCCTCGATGGCGACCATCTCGCGGTTGACCCGCTCGGGCTTGAGATCCAGCAGGTACGCGACGCCGCCCGACATGCCGGCCGCGAAGTTGCGCCCGGTCGGGCCGAGCACCACGGCCTTGCCTCCGGTCATGTACTCGCAACCGTGGTCGCCGACACCCTCGACGACCGCCGTGGCGCCGGAGTTGCGCACGCAGAAGCGCTCGCCGACGACGCCGCGGACGAACACCTCGCCGGACGTGGCGCCGTACAGGGCGACGTTGCCGGCGATGATGTGGCCGTCGAGCGGAGCCGCCTCGTGCGGCCGGACGGTGATCCGCCCGCCGGACAGCCCCTTGCCGAGATAGTCGTTCGCGTCGCCGGTCAACCTCAGCGTGATCCCGCGCGGCACGAACGCGCCGAACGAGTTGCCCGCCGAACCGGTGAACGAGATGTCGATGGTGTTGTCGGGCAGGCCCTTGCCGCCGTGGCGCTTGGTCACCTGGTAGCCGAGCATGGTGCCGACCGTGCGGTTGACGTTGCGGATGGGCAGTTCCAGAGTCACGGGGGTGCCGTTCACGAGGGCGCCCTCGGCGAGCTGGATCAGCGTGTTGTCGAGGGCGTGCTGGAGCCCGTGGTCCTGCTCGACGACGCGGCGCAGCGCGGTGCCCGCGGGCAGCTCCGGCCGGTGCAGGATCGGCGACAGGTCGAGCCCACCGGCCTTCCAGTGGTCCTCGGCCGCCGTCGTGTCGAGCAGCTCGACGTGCCCGATGGCCTCGTCGAGCGAGCGGAAGCCCAGCTCGGCCAGATATTCGCGGATCTCCTCGGCGATGAACTCGAAGAAGTTGACCACGAACTCCGGCTTGCCGGTGAAGCGCTTGCGCAGCTCGGGGTTCTGCGTGGCGACGCCCACGGGGCAGGTGTCGAGGTGGCAGACCCGCATCATCACGCAGCCGGAGACGACGAGGGGCGCGGTGGCGAAGCCGTACTCCTCGGCGCCCAGCAGCGCGGCGATGATGACGTCGCGGCCGGTCTTGAGCTGGCCGTCGACCTGCACGACGATGCGGTCGCGCAGGTCGTTGAGGAGCAGCGTCTGCTGGGTCTCGGCCAGGCCGAGCTCCCACGGGGCGCCCGCGTGCTTGAGCGAGGTCAGCGGCGAGGCTCCGGTGCCGCCGTCGTGCCCGGAGATGAGCACCACGTCGGCGTGCGCCTTCGACACGCCCGCCGCGACCGTGCCGACGCCGACCTCGGCGACCAGCTTCACGTGGACCCTGGACTCCGGGTTGGAGTTCTTCAGGTCGTGGATGAGCTGGGCGAGGTCCTCGATCGAGTAGATGTCGTGGTGCGGCGGCGGCGAGATGAGGCCGACGCCGGGCGTGGAGTGCCGGGTCTTGGCGATCCACGGATAGACCTTGTGGCCGGGCAGCTGGCCGCCCTCGCCGGGCTTGGCGCCCTGGGCCATCTTGATCTGCAGGTCGGCCGCGTTGACCAGATATTCGCTGGTGACGCCGAAGCGCCCGGAGGCCACCTGCTTGATGGCGCTGCGGCGCGCCGGGTCGTAGAGCCGCTCGGGGTCCTCGCCGCCCTCGCCGGTGTTGGACTTGCCGCCGAGCCGGTTCATCGCGATGGCGAGCGTCTCGTGCGCCTCCATCGAGATCGAGCCGTACGACATCGCGCCCGTGGAGAAGCGCTTGACGATCTCCGAGGCGGGCTCGACCTCCTCGATGGGGATCGGCGTGCCCTTGCGCAGCTTGAACAGGCCGCGCAGGGTCATCAGCCGCTCCGCCTGGGAGTCGACGAGGTTCGTGTACTCCTTGAAGATCTCGTAGCGGCGGGTCCTGGTGGCGTGCTGCAGCTTGAAGACGGTCTCGGGGTTGAACAGGTGCGGCTCGCCCTCGCGCCGCCACTGGTATTCGCCGCCGACCTGGAGGTTGCGGTGGGCGTTCGGCACCCGCGGGTAGGCGTGGCGGTGCCGGAGCTCGATCTCCCTGGCCAGGACGTCGAAGCCGACGCCGCCCAGGCGGGAGGTGGTGCCGGTGAAGCAGGAGTCGATGACCTCCTGGCTCAGGCCGAGCGCCTCGAAGATCTGGGCGCCGGTGTAGGAGGCCACCGTGGACACGCCCATCTTGGACATGACCTTGATGACGCCCTTGCCGTAGGCCTTGATCAGGTTGCGTACGGCCTTGCGCTTGTCGAGCTGGAGCGCGCCCGAGTCGACGAGGTCCTCGACGGTCTCGACGGCGAGGTAGGGGTTGACCGCGCCGGCGCCGTAGCCGATGAGCAGCGCCATGTGGTGGCACTCGCGGGCCTCGCCGGTCTCGATGACCAGCCCGATCTTGGTGCGGGTCTTCTCCTGGATCAGGTGGTGGTGCACCGCGCCGGTCAGCAGGAGCGCCGGGATCGGCGCCAGCGTCTCGGACGAGCCCCGGTCGGACAACACGATGATGCGCGCGCCGCCGGCGATCGCCTGGGACGCCTCCGTCCTGATCTCCTCCAGGCGCCGCAGCAGCGCCTGGCCGCCGCCGGCCACGTCGTAGAGCCCGCTGATGACGTACGGGTGGAAGCCGGGCAGGTCACCCTCGTCGTTGATGTGGATGATCTTGGCGAGCTCTTCGTTGTCGAGCACCGGGTACGGCAGCACGAGCTGGCGGCACGACGTGGGGCCGGGGTCGAGCAGGTTGCCCTCGGGCCCGATCGTGCTGGCCAGCGAGGTGACCAGCTCTTCACGGATGGCGTCCAGCGGCGGGTTCGTGACCTGCGCGAACAGCTGCGTGAAGTAGTCGTACAGCAGGCGCGGCTTCTCGCTCAGCACGGCCACGGGCGTGTCGGTGCCCATGGAGCCGATCGGCTCGGCACCGGCCCTGGCCATCGGCGACAGGATGACGCGCAGCTCTTCCTCGGTGTAGCCGAAGGTCTGCTGCCGCCTGATGAGCGCCTCGTGCGTCGGGATCTCGCGCTGTCGTGCGGGCAGCTCCTCGAAGCGGACCAGGCCCGCGTGGAGCCAGTCGGAGTACGGCAGCTCGGCCGCGAGCTCGGCCTTGATCTCGTCGTCTTCGATGATCTTGCCGCGGGCGGTGTCGATGAGGAACATGCGGCCCGGCTGCAGGCGGCCCTTCCTGACGATGTCGTCGGGCTTGAAGTCGAGCACGCCGGCCTCGGAGGCCAGCACGACGAGCCCGTCGGCGGTCACCCAGAAGCGGCCCGGGCGCAGGCCGTTGCGGTCGAGCACCGCGCCGGCCAGGGTGCCGTCGGTGAACGTGATCGAGGCGGGGCCGTCCCAGGCCTCCATCAACGTGGAGTGGAACTCGTAGAAGGCCCGCCGCGCGGGGTCCATCTCGGTGTGGTTCTCCCACGCCTCGGGGATCATCATGAGCACGGCGTGGGGCAGGCTCCGGCCGCCGATGTGCAGCAGCTCAAGGGCCTCGTCGAAGCTGGCGGTGTCGCTGCCATCCGGGTCACAGATGGGGAAAAGTCGTGAAATATCGCCAGGAATGTCGGCGGACTTCAGCATCGCCTCGCGCGCCCGCATCCAGTTGCGGTTGCCCTTGACCGTGTTGATCTCGCCGTTGTGGGCGACGTAACGGTAGGGGTGGGCCAGCGGCCAGCTGGGGAACGTGTTGGTGGAGAACCGCGAGTGCACCAGCGCGATCGCGGTCGCGTAACGCTCGTCGCTCAGGTCGGGGAAGAACGGCTCGACCTGGTCGGGCGTGAGCATGCCCTTGTAGACGATCGTCCTGGCCGACAACGAAGGGAAGTAGACGTCGGCCTCGTGCTCGGCCCGCTTGCGCAGGCAGAACGCGAGCCGGTCGAGCTCCAGCCCCTCCAGCCCGCCGGGTCCCGACACGAACAGCTGGGCGAAGTGCGGCATGACGGCCCGGGCGCTCGGCCCGGGAAGAGCGCGGTCGACGGGCAGCTCCCGCCAGCCGAGCACGGTGAGGCCCTCCTCGGCCGCGATCTCCTCGATCAGGCCGACGGCGACGCGCCTGGCCTCCGCGTCGATCGGCAGGAAGGCGATGCCGGACGCGTAGGCGCCGGCGGCGGGCAGCGCGAACGGCACGGTCGCGCGGTAGAACTCATCGGGGATCTGCGTCAGGATCCCGGCTCCGTCGCCGGTGTCCGGCTCGCTACCCTTGGCCCCCCGGTGATCAAGGTTGCACAACGCCGTCAGCGCCTTGACCACGATGCCGTGACCACGGCGTCCCGCGACGTCGGCGACCATGGCGACACCGCAGGCGTCGTGCTCGCTGGCGGGGTGGTAGAGGCCCTGGGGCTCGGGGAACCCGAGGTGGGCAGCAGGCATTTAATCCCTCCCGTCGTCATCGTCTGTCTCGAACTGCTCTACAGGCGGGGACGACGTTGGCCCTGCTGCGTATCGTGGGTAGAGGTTACAACACCCTGCCGGAATGGTGCCCGCCACGTCCGCATTGCGAACATTCGGGCTGGTCCACCATCCGAACTCTCTATCCCAAACTCCGGGCGAGGCCCATGTCATTCCCGGTTCGGCGCACCTGTATGCGGCAGAGATGACGATTTTCTGCCGGCCCCGCGCGGCGGGTGGCTCGCCGGCCGCGCTGCGCGAGCGTTCCGGCACGACCCTGGCCCCTCGATAGGGTTTGCCCATGGACCGCGAAGGGGTGGAGCGCCTGCTCCGAGAGGCCGGTGCCGACAGCAGGCGGCTGAGGCACGCGCTGACGCTCGTATGCGACGGCCAGTGGTGGAGGCTCGCCGGCCTGGTCCGCGAGACCGCCACGTCGAGGCGCACCATCGAGGCGCTGCTCCGCGAGCTGCCGCTGGAGCGGTCCGGCGACGCCTTCCGCGTGCCGCTCACCCAGGCCCCCGCCTACCAGGACCTCTTCGCCGTCGCGCCGCCACCGGAAGACCCGGTCGCCCACCTGCTCCCCCACTACTCCACCGCGCTCGACCGCCTGAGCGCCCTCATCGCCGGCGCCCCGCGCGCCCGCCACGTCCTCGACCACGTCGCCGCCACGCCCGAGACCGTGCTGCGGCGGGCGCTGCTGCTCGGCGCCCGCTTCTGGCTGCCGGGCGCGCGCCTGCTGTGCGTGGGCGACCACGACCTGACCTCGCTGGCCGTCAAGCTCGTCCACCCGGAGACCGAGGTCACGGTGGCCGACATCGACGAGCGCATCCTGGCCTACATCGACGCCCAGGAGCTCGGCGTCCGCACCCGCTGGGCCGACCTGCGGCTCGGCCTGCCGGCCTCGGCCAGGGGTCACGACCTGGCGCTCACCGACCCGCCGTACACGCCGGAGGGCGTCGGCCTGTTCGTGGCGCGCGCCGTGGAAGGGCTGAAGGACGACGGGCGGGTGTTGCTGGCGTACGGCGCCGGCGAGCGTATGCCCATGCTGGCGTTCAAGGTCCAGCAGGCCCTCGCGGACCTCAACCTCGCCTACGAAGCCATCTACCCCGACTTCAACCGCTATTTCGGCGCGGAGGCCATCGGCTCGGCGGCCGACCTGTACATCCTCCGGCCCACCAGCAAGACCCGCCCGGCCGTGACGTCCCGCCTGAGCCGCCAGGCCACCGCCATCTATACCCAAGGCCCACAAGCCGTAGAAAACGCCCACAAGGGCATCTCAGCCCCAGAGAGGTGCATTTCAGACTTCGAGCCCGACCTGCTGGTGGGCGAATGGCCCAAGGAGCTCGCCCAGCCCCGGGTCAAGGTGTCGACCTGGCTCGCCAAGCCGTACGCGGCCGCCTCCGACCGCGTGGCCGTCGCCCTGCCGCCCGGCCTGGAGGCCGCGCTCCCCCGCCTGCTCCTGGCGACGCGCGCCTCCCACGTACGCGTCATCGGCGCCGGCCTGCCGCCCCTGCCCGGCGTGCTGTCCGCCGTCTACACGTCGAGCGCCGGCGAGGACCTGCTCGACGCCGTACGCCTCCCGCAGCCCGGCGACCCGGCGGCCCGCGTGCTGCGCAGGATCCTGGACAACGGTCACGCCAAGCTGGCCAACACGTGGCGCGAGGCCCTCATCGCGGCGGCCCGCGAGCAGGGCGCCACGCTCACCAAGAACGACGCCAGGGCCCTCATCCGCGAGGCGGCCCCCTGGGCGGAGGACCTGACCCCGCTGGAGGCGCCGCTGCACCGCCTGTCCAGCCTCCCGGAGGCGGTCTCCGCAACCGTCACGTCCCTGACCACGACCTCCCCCACGTCCCCTGGCAGCACCTCCTCCTGACCCGCTTTCCCCGGCTCGGCTCCCCCTCCCCGCGGCTTTCAGGGTCGCCCGGTGGCAGCACGGCGTTCCTCCAGAGGCGGAGCGCCGAACCGCCCGCCCCGAACCGAGGCCGGCCCCAGCCGGAGTGCGGCTACGTACCCGAGATCCAGCAGCTGACCAGGTCCGGCACCGTTTCGAGGTCAGGTGGTGGCGACGACGCGGTCCTGGACGACACGGCCCAAGCCGTCGAGTGCCACCAGCGCCGCAAGGAGTTGCTGCGCGGGCGCGGAACCGCCGACCCAGCTCACCGTTACGTAGTGGCCCATGGCACGCACCTGCGCGCGACTGCCGGCGGCCTCGAAGGCGATGCCCTGGCGTACGAACCCGTCCGTGCCCAGAGCCGACACCAGCGCGTCGGCGGCTCGCCCGTCACCCATGTTGAAGATGACGAACTGGCCCGTGGTCAGGTTGCCCTTGTAGACGCCCTGGAGCGCCTGCGTGCAGCCCGAGGCCGAGGCGCCCCACAGGACCTCGTCGCAGTCGGTGAACTGCTGGGTGCTCTCCAGCCGCATGGCCCCCAGGGTTTTGGCCGCGGAGGTGAAGACCTCCTGCAGGGTGAGCGGGGCGGCGTCGTTCTTGCGGTCGTCGATGGCCGCGTAGAAGGCGGAAGTGGGCTCGGCGTGGAAGGCCGACGGGCGGGGTTCGTCGCGGCGCAACCACCACCAGCCGCCCGCGGCGACGGCGACCAACGCGGCGATCACAACGGAGACGACGAGACGGCGTGACATCAGGCCGACGGCCCCGTGAGCGAGACGACCCTGCGGTAGACGGGCTTCTCCGCCCCGCGCAACGCCAAGGTCAGGGAGACGAAGTCGTCCTTGGCGGTCGGTTCGGCGCCGTCGGTTCGGCCGAGCCAGACAAGGCCGACATAATGCCCCAGCGCGTAGCCACCCGCCTCGGAATAGCCTCCCGCGGGGAAGGACGCCTTGGAGGAGGGCAGGGGGATCGTCCACCCGCCCCGGTAGTCGGTCTTCAACGACTCCACCAGGGCGGCGGCCGACTTGCCGTCCTTCAGGTTGAGCAGCGTGTACTGGCCGACATAGCGGCCGTCGGAACTGGCGTACAGGCCACGGGCGGCCTGGCTGCATCCGGCGTCGGAGACCTGTTCCACCACGGTCTCACCCCACAGAGCCGCCGAACAGTCGGCGTCGAGTTGCTTGGCGACCAGCTTGAGCTTGAGCTTCTTGGTGACGGAGAGCTGCTTGTGGCCGAACATCTCCTTCTTCGTCAGCGCGCGCTTGTCCTTGGTCCTGTCGGTCAGCGGGGCGAACAGTCTGGGCGAGCTCCAGCCGTGGAAGATCCGCGGCAACGTCGAGCCGGGCGCGACCACGGCGGCACTCGTGCGCCGCTGAGGCGTGTACTCGCCGATGGAGCCCACGGCGAACACCAGCCCCGTGCCACCGGCCAGCACGCCCACGACCACGGCGATGATCACGAGCAACCGCTGCTGATCAGGACGCAGGCCCCAGGCGGTGAGCAGCGGGAACTGCCAGTCGGACGGAGGCGTGCGCCGCCGCTTGCGCGAGGGCGTGCCCGCCCCACGCCCGACGGCCGCGGCCTCGCCCGTGCCGCCGTCCTCCTGCAGCGGCCACCCGGCGCCGCCCCGGAGCTTGACCCTGCCCCCGGACCGCTCGGCACGGCCGCTTGCCCGCCTGCCGCCCTCCGACGCCCCGGCCTCGCGCTGCCCGGTGCCGCCCCCGCCTTCCGGCCAGACCGCACCGCCCTGACCCTCGGACTGCCCGGCACCGCCCCCGTCCTCGGACCATCCGGCCCCGCCACCTCCATGCCGCCCGGCACCCCGCCGGCCCTCCGACCGACCACCATCCTCAACACCGCCGGACCGCCCGGCACTCCTACGGCCCTCGGTTCGACCAGCACCCTCAGCACCGCCGGACCGCCCCGCACCCCTACGGCCCTCCGACCAGCCACCTTCTTCAGGACCGCCGAACCGCCCACCATCCCTACGGCCCCCGGTTCGACCAACATCCTCGCCGCCGGGCCGGCCGGGAGCGCGGCCGTCTTCGCGGAACCAGCCGGCCCCGCCGCCTCCTGGTCCGGGTTGCCCGGTGCCACCGTGGAAGCTCCCGCCCGCCGGCTCCGCGCCGAACGGCCCGGTGTTGGGGCCAGGTCCGAAGTGACCGGTGCCCGGATCGCCGGATGGTGGGTCGGCAGCGGCCCGGCGGGCCGACCTGCGTCCTCCACGCGTACGGGCCGACCGGCCGCCGTCGCCCTCCCCGCTCGCCGCCGCGGGCCAACCGCCGCTGGATTGGCCCGCGGGCCGGTCATCACCGTCCGCTGACCGGCCACGGGAGTTCGTGCCATCGGCGTCGGGGGGCACCTGCTGCCTGCTGCCACGTACCCGCGCCCTCCGGCCGCCACGGGAGCCCGCCGACCGGTCCGCGCCGTCGGCGTGCGCGCCCTCCGCCGCCGGAGACGACCCCGGGCCCTGCGCCCCCGCCACAGGCCGGCCATCACCACGGCCCTCCGCCGCAGGCCACTCACCACTACGCCCACCCGCGGCGCGCGGGCCGCCGCCCTGGGGGTCGGCTGCGGGGCGGACACCGTCGTGAGGGCTTCGTGAGGGATTGCCGGAACCGGGCGCGGCTCTTCTGCGGGCCATCACAGCACCTCCGCCCCGATCAGGTTGCCCAGCGCGAACGTGACCGCGGCGGCCACCCCGCCCACCACGAGCTGCCGCAGCCCGGAATACCACCAGTTACGGGCAGTCACCGTCGAGGCGAGAGCGCCGGCCGCGAACAGGGCCACGCAGGAGATCACCGCCGACACCGTCAGGCTCTGCACCCCGACGAGGTACGGCAGCAGCGGCAGCACCGCCCCCAGGCTGAACGACAGGAACGACGACACCGCGGCCAGCGACGGTGACGGCAGGTCGCCGGGGGCCACGCCGAGCTCGTTACGGGTGTGAACCTCCAGCGCCTGCTCGGGGTTCTGCGAGATCTGCCGGGCGACCTCGGCCGCCAGCTCAGGGGACACGCCCCTCTCGACGAACGTCTGCGCCAGCTCGGCGCGCTCGTCGTCGGGGTGACGGGCGAGCTCGCGGCGTTCGACGGCGATCTCGGCCTGGGCCAGCTCGCGCTGGCTCGCCACCGAGACGTATTCGCCGCCCGCCATGGACAGCGCGCCCGCGGCGAGCCCGGCGACGCCGGCGAGCGAGATGACCTTGGTGTCGGCGGTGCCGCCCGCGACACCCGCGATCAGCGCGAAGTTCGACACCAGACCGTCCATCGCCCCGAACACCGATGGCCGCAACCAGCCTCCGGTGACGTCGCGGTGCTGGTGGTGCGCCTCCGCGCGACCGCTCATCGCGCGTTCTTCCCCTTCGTCGCGGCCTCACCGTCAGGGATCTCCGCCGGCTCGCCGGGCGCCGGGTCATCACCCTTCGGCCCGCGATCGGCGTCGCCGCCGTCGGCCGCGTCAGCCCCGGCCGCGTCGCTCCGGGCCGCGTCGTCCCCCGCCGCGTCGCTCCGGGCCGCGTCGGCCCTGGGCGCGTCGTCCCCCGCCGGGGAGGTTTCGTCGGAGGGCGTCGCCGTTTCCGCACCGGGCTCGCCGGAGGTGCCGCCGCCGGACCCCTCCGCCGGCGGCTCAGAAGCGTCGCCCGACGGCGCCGAGGACGGGGCGTCGGGCGAACCGGGGTCGGCCTGGCCGGACACGTGCGCCGGGTCAGGAAGGTCGGACAGGGGCACGACGATCTCTTCGCCGTCCTTCCTCCTCGTCGCCCAGAAGTAGACCAGCGCGCCCACGAAGAGCACGACCGACGTCCACTGGTTGATCCGGAGCCCGAGGAAGGTCACCGCGTGATCGACCCCGCCGACCGGGTCGATGCGCAGCCCTTCGATCCAGAACCTGCCGAGCGTGTAGCCGGCGACGTAGAGGGCGAACAGCCGGCCGTGGTGCAGCATGAACCGCCGCCCGGCGAACAGCAGCGCGAAGCCGAGCGCGATGTCCCAGATCGACTCGTACAGGAACGTCGGGTGGTAGAGGACCCCGGGCTCTCCCCCGTGGTCGGCGTCGATCTCCAGGCCCCACGGCAGCGTGGTCGGCGAGCCGTACAGCTCCTGGTTGAACCAGTTGCCCCAGCGGCCGATGCCCTGGGCGAAGGCGATGCCGGGCGCGACCGTGTCGGCGATGGCGCCCATGGAGATGCCGCGCTTGCGCACGGACCACCAGACGCCGACGCCGCCGAGCGCGACCGCGCCCCAGATGCCGAGACCGCCCTCCCAGATGAACAGCGCCTGGATGGGCTCCTTGATCGCGCGGCTGCCGAAATAGGTCTGCCAGTCGGTGATGACGTGGTAGAGGCGGCCGCCGATCAGACCGAAGATGACCGCGGGAACCGCGATGTCGATGATC
This sequence comes from Nonomuraea sp. B1E8, assembly GCF_039871515.1. Taxonomy (NCBI): domain Bacteria; kingdom Bacillati; phylum Actinomycetota; class Actinomycetes; order Streptosporangiales; family Streptosporangiaceae; genus Nonomuraea; species Nonomuraea sp. B1E8. Next base: position 232,606 of record NZ_JBDPLS010000009.1, read on the forward strand.
GTCCCCTGCTGGCCCCCACGAGCGCGCCAACGCCGCTCGCTCAGCCAGACGGCGACGATGACGCCGAGCACAATGCAGAGCGCATAAGCCCGGATCGGGATGATTCCGAGATACCAGACCCCTTGGGAAGGGCTGGGAATCGAGGCAAGGGGCATGTCACGTGAGGGTAGCGGAAGCGCGGCTACTTGGCCGCCTTCGTAATCTCTTCGCGCAACTCTTGTGGGCTGAAGAGTACCCCGTTGTCTATTTCTATGCCGTTCAGTTTCACGGTCGGCGTGTGGTCGAGCTTCTGTTCATCGCTGACCTTCTTGCTGTACGACAGCTGCGCCTGGGCGTGCTTGCCCGAGGTGACGCACTGCTCGAACCCCGGCGACGTGACCCCGGCGTCCTTGCCCCACTGCACGAGTTGCTCGGGGGTGAAGCCCGGCTCGGTCTCCGGCGGCTGGTTCTCGAAGAGCAGGTCGTGGAAGGCCATCCACTGCTTGCCGTCGGCCACGCAGCGGGAGGCGCTGCCTGCGCGTACGGAATTGGACTTGGTCGGCTCCTGCGAGAAGATCGTGATGGGGTGGTAGACCACCTTGGCCAGGCCCTCGGCGGCGAGGTTCTTGAACGTCTGCCCGCTGACCCGCTCGAGCTCCTTGCAGGCGGGGCACTGGAAGTCCTCATAGATGTCGACCACGGGCGAGGTGACGCCCTGCTTGGCCATCACGGCGGCGCCGTCGGGCTGCACCGTGATGGGTGCGAGCGCGCCGGAGGCCTCCTCCGACTGGGAGGTGCTGGCCGCATACCACCAGCCGGCTCCGACCGCGGCCACCGCGACCACTCCGGCCGTCACGTAGGTCACGATCTTCCTGCGTCGCTCCTGGGCGCGAGCGGCGGCCTGCTGTTCCTTGATCTTGTCACGCGCTGACTTCGACATGGTCTTCGTCCGCTGCCCCTTGCTCATCCTTCGTCCTCCACATCACGAGTATCGCCTCCCAGACCGAGTGCTCCGTCGAGAGCGAAACGGCCCGGCGGGAAACGCGTGATCCAGGCGCCGAGAAGCACGAGGCCGAAGTCACGCAGGATGTCGAGCAGGTAGGTGGGCTCCTGCCCCTTTCCCAACTGGCCGCCGCCGCCGAAGCAGCCGCAGTCGATCCGCAGCCCGTTCGCCCAGGCCCAGGCGATGCCGAAGACGAACGCGAACATGAGCAGCCCCGCGACCACCGCGGCCACCCTGGTCAGCAGACCGACGACCAGCAGCACGCCGACCACGATCTCCAGCATCGGCAGGGCGTAGCCCACCGGGACGGCGATCGACTCGGGCAGCAGCTGGTAAGCCTTGACCGCCACCACGGAGTCCGTCGGGTTGCCGATCTTGAGCGCGCCCGCCGCGATCAGCACTCCGCCCAGGACCAGCCGGGCGACGACCGTCACCCAGGGTATCGCCGACGTAGCTCGATGTGACGGTTGTGACGCGGCCACGGGTCATCTCCTCTTTCTCTGTGCCGAGATGGGCACAGTACCGGGTTCCCATCCGATCATGTTCACGATAAGCGTCGGCTAAGCCCCTTCCTGGTTCAGGCTCTCCGAGTTGCGTGTTTTACTTGGATGAGTTAAAAATTACTCATACAAGTAAAGCGGGAGGATTCGGTGACGAGCTCCGCGCGGCGCGCACAGATCGTCGCCGCGACCATCGCCACGATCGCCGAGCTCGGCTACCGGCAGGCGTCCTTCTCCAGGATCGCCGAGCGGGCCGGGCTCAGCAGCACCCGGCTGATCTCCTACCACTTCGACAGCAAGGACGAGCTGATCGGCAAGGCGATCGGCACGATCTACAGCGAGCTGGCGGCGTTCATGACCGCGCGGGTGAGCGCCGCGACCACGCCGGGCGCCGCGCTCGAGACCTACATCCGCTCCCTGGTGGAGTACATCGCCGGCCACCGCGCCGAGATGCGCGCCGCCACGGAGATCTTCCTCAACTTCAGGCCGGAAGGCGGTTCTGCGGCGCAGGACGCGGCCACCGACCTGTCGGTGCTGGCCCACGTCGAACGTGTCCTCGTCTGGGGCCAGGAGAGCGGCGAGTTCGGCGCGTTCAACACCCGCGTGACGGCGATGGCGATCCAGCGGGCGCTCGACGGGCTGCCGTTCCTGCTGGAGGCCGACCCGGACGCCGATCTGGCGGAATATGCCGACGAGCTGGCCGGGCTGTTCGCCAGGGCTGTGCGGCCGTGAGCGCCAGGACCAGAGGGCTGCTCACCCTGGCGGTGGACGTGGGCTCGGCCTGATCGTCGACACCGGCGTGCGGGTGGTCATCGCCCACACCCTGCCGATCGACGTCGTCCCCGGCCTCGGCGCCGTGCAGTGTGCCGGCCGGCTGGTGCTGATGCAGGTCGCCCTCAACCTCTGTCTGGTGCCCAGCGGCGTCCGCACCCGTTGTTCCAAGCTCTACGCCGGCCTCCGCCACGCCCGGAACGCGCCCGGCGTCAGCGGCGCACGCCCTTGGCCATGTCTTTCGCGAGGACGGCGATCGACTCCCGGCCCGCGGCCTCGTCGGGGGCGTCGAGGATGCGGCGGATGAACGCCGACCCCACGATGACGCCGTCGGCGTAGGCCGCCACCTCGGCCGCCTGATCACCGGTGCCGACCCCCAGGCCCACGCACACCGGCAGGTCGGTGTGGGCCCGGGTGCGCTGCACGAGGCCCTCTGCGGCGACGTTGACGCTCTCTCTGGCGCCCGTGACGCCCATGAGCGAGGCCGCGTAGACGAAACCTGTGCAGCAGTCGACGACGGCCTTGATGCGCTGCTCCGTCGAGCTGGGCGCCACCAGGAACACGGTGTCGATGCCGGCGCCCGCCGAGGCGGCCCGCCACGGCTCCGACTCCTCGGGCGTCAGGTCGGGCGTGATCGTGCCCACGCCGCCGGCGTTGGCCAGGTCGCGGGCGAAGCGCTCGGCGCCGTATTTGTCGATGGGGTTCCAGTAGGTCATGACGAGCGTGGCGGCGCCGGTCGCGGCGACCCCCTCGACCGTGCGCATCACGTCGGCGATGCGCGTGCCGTTGACCAGGGACCGGTGCACGGCGTCCTGGATGGTGGGCCCGTCCATGAGCGGGTCGGAGTAGGGGAGCCCGATCTCGATGACGTCGCAGCCGGCCTCCACCAGGGTCGCGGCGGCGGCGATGGCGCCGTCCTTGGACGGGAAGCCGGCCGGCAGGTAGCCGACGAGCGCGGCCCGGTTGTCCGCCTTCGCCTTGGCGAAAACCGTCTGAAGAGTCGTCATGTCTGTCCGTTTCGAAGGTCGAGTCTCACCATGATGCCCTGCCGCGCGCCCCGCCCAGAATCCTCCGCGCCGATGAAGGCCCGGGGTGTCGCGGGAGACCGCGCGGTGAGCGCCCGGCGCAGGCCGTCAGCGGTCCGCGTGGTCCCGGCGGCCCCGGCCTCTCAGCGGTCTCGAAGGTCTCCGGGGGCTCGGAGGTCTTGAGGCCTCGGAGGGTCTCAGAGGTTGAAGTATTTCATCGCCGTGCCCATGTCCTTGTCGCCGCGGCCGGAGAGGTTGACCAGGATGGTGGCCTCCGGGCCGAGCTCGCGGCCGAGCTCCAGCGCGCCCGCCAGGGCGTGGGAGGACTCGATGGCGGGGATGATGCCCTCGGTCCTGGCCAGCAGGGAGAACGCGGCCATCGCCTGATCGTCGGTGACGCCGTGGTAGGTGGCGCGGCCGGAGTCTCTCAGCCAGGCGTGCTCGGGGCCGACGCCCGGATAGTCGAGCCCGGCGGAGATCGAGTGGGACTCGATGGTCTGGCCTTCGTCGTCCTGCAGGACGTAGGTGCGCGCGCCGTGCAGCACGCCGACCGAGCCCGCGGTGAGGGTGAGCGCGTGCTCGCCGCTCTCCAGGCCGCGTCCGGCGGCTTCGTAGCCGTGCAGTTGCACGCCCTCGTCGCCGATGAACGCGTGGAAGGCGCCGATCGCGTTGCTGCCGCCGCCGACCGCGGCGCACACCGCGTCGGGCAGCCTGCCGGTCAGCTCGAGGATCTGGCGGCGGGCCTCCACGCCGATGATGCGGGCGAAGTCGCGCACGATCTCGGGGAACGGATGCGGGCCCGCGACCGTGCCGAAGAGGTAGTGGGTGGTGTCGACGTTGGTCACCCAGTCGCGGAACGCCTCGTTGATGGCGTCTTTCAGCGTCTGCGAGCCGTTGGTCACCGGCACCACGGTCGCGCCGAGCAGCTTCATCCTGGCGACGTTGAGTGCCTGGCGCTCGCAGTCGACGGCGCCCATGTAGATGACGCACTCCAGGCCGAGCAGCGCCGCTGCGGTCGCCGTGGCCACGCCGTGCTGGCCGGCGCCGGTCTCGGCGATCACCCGCTTCTTGCCGAGCCGCTTGGTCAGCAGCGCCTGGCCCAGCACGTTGTTGATCTTGTGGGCGCCGGTGTGGGTGAGGTCCTCCCGCTTGAGCACGACCCGGGCGCCACCGGCCTGCTCGCTGAAGCGCGGCACGTCGGTCAACGTGGTCGGCCGGCCGGCGTAGGTGCGCAGCAGGTGGTCGAACTCGCGCAGGAACTGCGCGTCGTTCTTGGCCTTCTCGTAGACCGCGGCCACCTCGTCGAGCGCCGGGATGAGGGCCTCCGGCACATATCGGCCGCCGAAGATGCCGAACTTGCCGTGCACGTCGGGATCGTCGCCGTGCGCGCCGTTGCCCGCCAGGTCGGCGGCGGTCAGGATGGAACCTTCGTGTGCCACTGCTATCCCTCTGCTGAGTGGTCGGGGCGCGTCGACGGATGGGCGCCGGCCGTCACCAGCGCCTCCACGGCCTTGCGCGGGTCCTTGCCGGTGACCAGGCTCTCGCCCACCAGGACGGCGTCGGCGCCACCTCTAGCGTAAGCGAGCAGGTCATGCGGGCCACGCACACCCGACTCGGCGATTTTGATCACATTATCGGGGATCTTCGGCGCCAGCTTCGCGAACACGTCGCGATCGACCTCAAGTGTCTTCAGATTGCGGGCGTTGACCCCGATGACCCGGGCCCCCGCGGCGACCGCTCGCTCGAGCTCGTCCTCGGTGTGCACCTCGACCAGCGGGGTGAGCCCGATCGACTCGGCCCGCTCGATCAGCGACACCAGCGCCTCCTGCTCCAGGCAGACGACCATCAGCAGCGCCAGGTCGGCGCCGTAGGCCCTGGCCTCCCACAGCTGGTAGGAGGTGAGGATGAAGTCCTTGCGCAGGATCGGGATGTCGACCCTGGTGCGGACCGCGGCCAGGTCGTCGAGGCTGCCCCCGAACTTGCGGCGCTCGGTCAGCACGCTGATGACGTGGGCGCCGCCCGATTCGTAGTCGGCGGCCAGCGCCGCCGGGTCGGCGATCGCGGCGAGCGCGCCCTTGGACGGGCTGGACCGCTTGACCTCGGCGATCACCGAGATCCTGTCGCCCCCGAGCGCGGCCATCGCGTCCCGGGCCGGCCGGGCCCGCTCGGCTCGTTGCTTGAGCTCGTCCATGGACACCGCCTGCTGGCGTGCGGCGAGGTCGGCGCGCACCCCGTCGAGGATGCCGTCGAGGACGCTCGGCCCTTCCGTCCGCTCACTCACGCGCTTGGGGTCCCTCCGGTCGACAGTGGGGGTGGCGGAGAGTTCGCCTCGCGTACGCTCTCCGCCTTGTCCTGCGATGGTATCGGCCCCAGCGGGGGCACCTCACCACCGGCCCTGCCTAGGGGGCGAGGAACGCGCCGACAGGCAGATTACGGACGACCCAGTAGACCATGACGACCCCGATGAAGGCCCACAGCCACGCCGGATGCGCCAGTGTCGTGCGTCTGGGCCGGCCCTGCCAGGCGCGCAGCACCCATCGCCCCCACCAGAACAGCAGGAACGGGATCATGGCCACGGCGAGCGGGTTGAGCCCCAGCGCGGCGACCGGGTCGAGATGCGCGAGGGCGTGCATGGTGCGCATGGTGCCGCAGCCGGGGCAGTAGAGGCCGGTGAGCCACAGGAACGGGCACGTCGGATAGTGCCCGGGCTCATTGGGGTCGACCACGCCGACGAAGGCGAACGCGGCGCCCACGCCCGCCGCAACGCCGAGCGGCGCGAGCAGGCGCCTGGCGCGACCCGTGTCACGCCGCCCGGCTGTTGCGATGCTCATGCTTTCAGTATCCGCCTTCCAGCGCACTTCCCGCCGTCACACCGGCTCAGTACGTCGAGTACGAGTACGTGGACACGCTCGCGGCCAGGATGAAGAAGATCACGATGTACGCGATGATGCCGATGACGATGCCGATGGCACCGAAGATCAGGCTGCGCTTCCACCACGTCTTGGCCTCTTCCGCGGCCTGCATCGCACCCTGGTAGTCGCCGACCTGCCACTTCGAGTTGACCTGCGACGACTTGACGAGCGCCACGATGCCGAGCGGCAGGCAGCAGAACAGGGTGGTGAGGATGGCCGGGACGAGCTGGTTGTCGGGCGGGTTGCCACCGCCGCCGTAGCCACCGCCGGGGGGCTGGCCGTAACCGCCGTCGCCGTAACCACCGCCGCTGGGCGGCTGCTGGCCGTAGCCACCGCCGTAACCACCGCCGCTCGGCGGCTGCTGGCCGTAGCCACCGCCACCGCTCGGGGGCTGCTGGCCGTAGCCACCGCCATAGCCACCGCCGCTCGGCGGCTGCTGGCCGTAACCGCCGCCACCGCTGGGAGGCTGCTGGCCATAGCCACCGCCGGGTGGCTGGGCGCCGTAGCCACCGTCGCCCTGGTTTCCGTAACTCATGCTAGTGACCCCTCATGTCGTCATCTCGAGTCCAGTTCGCGCGGCAGCCTAGCGAGAAACCATCTTCTACGTGGATCAACACGGATTTTGCGGAAAATTCGTAATCGGACCGCAAGCACGCCGTCACGGTCCGGCTACACGCGCCGCGGCCGACCTACTGGTACTCCACCGTGCTGCTGGCGGTGCTGGCGAGCCCGATGAAGGAAAGGAGCATACCGCCGAAGATCAGCCAGCACAGGAGCCAGATCACCACCGTGATGTACGACGTGACGAGGCCGCCGATGGCCATGCCCGAGCCTTCCTCTCCGGTGCGCTTGATCCGGCTGAGCGCGACATGCCCGAGGATGACGCCGGGGATGCTGGTGAGGCCGCAGAAGACCAGGCCGATGATGCCGAGGACGAGCGAGGCCACCGCCATCCCGTTGGTGGACCTGGGCTGCTGGTAGCCGTAGCCCTGCTGGGGGTAGCCGCCGTAGCTCGGGGGTTGCTGGGCGTAACCGCCGCCGTAGCTCGGCGGCTGCTGGCCGTAGCCGTAGGGCTGGTCCCCGTAGCTGGGAGGCTGCTGGCCGTAACCACCGCCACCCGGAGGTTGCTGGCCGTAACCGCCGCCGCTCGGCGGCTGCTGGCCGTAGCCACCCCCGCCCGGAGGTTGCTGACCGTAACCACCGCCGCTCGGCGGCTGCTGGCCGTAGCCTCCCCCGGGAGGCTGTGCGCCATAACCTCCGCTACCGCCCTGATCCCCGTAGCTCATGAGCCGGCTCCCTCAACGTCCGTGGCGAGTTGCAACGGCAGCTTATTGAGGAAACGTTTGCCGGGCGCACACGGGTTCAGAACAGTGGAGGTTTCGTAACCGTCACCGGCTCAGCGGCCGTCGGTGGGGTCGTCTCCGCGGTCGAGCGCGTCCCACAGCGCCCTGTCGTCGGCGCGCGCCGAGGGCGCGCCCGCCGTCCGGTCGTAGCGGGCGGACATGCCCGCCCACCGGCCGCCGCGCACGACCGCCAGCACGCCGCCGGCCATCACCAGGACCGCTCCGACGACCGTCACGGCGGGCCAGAGCGGCGCGATCTCCCAGGACAGCCCGGCGGCCCCGGACAGCACGTTGTCCTCGCGCAGGCGCGCGGTCACGGTGCCGCCCGACAGCGCCGCCCACGTCGCCGCCGCTGCGCCGGCCCCGCACAGGGCGAGCAGCAGGCCGACGGCCCGGCGGCCCGCGCCCTTGGTGGCCAGCACCGCCACCACGCCGGCCAGCCCGGCCAGCGCCACGGGGGTCAGGACGGGGCTCAGCTCGCCGCCGCTCGGGGCCCGCGCCGCGGCGCCGTCTCCCAGGACCGTCACCCATGCCTGGCCCGCGCCCCACGACACGAGCACGCAGCCCAGGGCCGTCATGACCACCCAGCCCCACAACTCCCCGCGCCTGGATGTCCGCGCCTCGGGCTCCATCCGCTCTCCTAGCTCGGCGCGAGCTCTAGCGGGTAGGCGTCGAAGCAGGTGCGATCACCCGTGTGGCACGCCCCGTCGACCTGGTCGACCTTGACCAGGATGGTGTCGCCGTCGCAGTCGAGCGCCACGGACCTGACCTGCTGGACGTGACCGGAGGTGGCGCCCTTGACCCAGAGCTCCGCCCTGCTGCGGGACCAGTAGGTGGCCCTGCCGGTGGTGAGCGTCCGATGCAGCGCCTCGTCGTTCATCCAGGCCAGCATGAGCACCTCGCCGGTGTCGTACTGCTGGGCGATCGCGGGGACCAGGCCGTCGGGATTGCGCTTCAACCGTGCGGCGATCTTGGCGTCGAGGGACATGCAGCCCATTCAACCAGGTCGTGCCGCCGCCCCCGCCACCGGCGCGAGCCTCAGGCCAGGGCCTGGGGAAGGGTGTCGTAAATGGGGAAGAGCGGCGCCAGGTTGGTCCTGCGCAGCCGCCGGAGCACCTGCCCGGGGGGTGCCACCAGAGCCATCGTGCCGTCCCTGTCGCGCAGCGTGGCGAGCGCGCGCACCAGGACGCCCAGCCCCGTCGTGTCGATGAAGCTCAGGCCGGTCAGATCGACGACCAGCCGGGGGACGTGCTCCGCCACGGCTTCGTCGAGACATTTCCTGACCTCGGAGACGTTGTCGAGGTCGACCTCCCCCGCCAGGCTCACCACCACGAGATCTCCGTGTCGGCGTCGCGTCATCTCCAGCACATCCGCGCCCATGCTCCTCATGACCCCTCCCGTGGGCGGCCCCGCCGAAAAGGTACACCTGACTGCGACGCGTCACGGTGGGTTTTACCGAGAATGCGGTACGTGATGGCGTGGAGCGGAGTAATTTCGGTTTCCCGAGCCTGCCGTGGGAGGGTCGTCGTGGTGCACGTCGTAGGCTCCGCTCCCCGATACCGGCGGGTCTTCCCCGGGCCGGCCGGGGCGCGCGAGCACGGGCTGATCGGGGCGGGCAGGTCCGCCGTCGTCCTGCCGGTGCGCGATGGGTAGGCAGGTGCTCCGTGTCAGCTTCGCGCGGGGGCACATCACAGGGCTGCGCAGGACCGTGACCGAGCTCGCCGCCGGCGAGGGACTGGCAGCCGGGCGGCTCGAGGACTTCGTGCTGGCGGTCAACGAGGTCGCCACCAACGCGGTGGTGCACGGCGGAGGCCACGGGCGGTTACGGCTGTGGACGCGGGACGGGCGCCTGTGGTGCGAGGTCGCCGACGACGGCCCCGGGCTGCCACCCGGGTGGATGGGCGACACAGGGCCGCCCATGGGGTACGAGTTCCAGGGGCGGGGCCTGTGGCTGACGCGCATGGTGTGCGAGCACCTCGTGATCGTGTCGGGGCCGCGTGGCACGACCGTGACGTTCGCCTCGGCCGCACCGTGACCAGGAGCGCCTCCCGCGGGCCGGCGGACGGCCGGGTGGGAGCCCGGTGGCACGAGCCCGCGCGGCGGCCGGTCACGAGTGGGCGGCGGAGATCCACGAGGCGTGCAGGTCGGCGTACACGCCCGGCCGGCCCGCCAGCTCCGTGTGGTGACCGCGCTGCACCAGCCGGCCCCCGTCGAAGACCAGCACCTCGTCGGCGTTCTCGGCCGTGGACAGGCGGTGCGCGATCGAGATGGCGGTGCGGCCGCGGGTGACGCCCTCCAGCGCCCGCGCCAGCCGTACCTCGGTGGCCGGGTCGACCGCCGAGGTGGCCTCGTCGAGCAGGAGCAGGTCGGGGTCGGCGAGGTAGGCGCGGGCCAGGGCGACGAGCTGGCGTTCGCCCGCCGACAGTGACTCGCCGCGCTGGCCGACGGCCGTGTCCAGGCCCGCGGGCAGGCCCTCGAGCCAGTCGGTCAGGCCCAGCTCGGTCATCGCGAGCCGGATCTCGTCGGTGGTGGCGGACGGCTTGCCGTAGCGGATGTTCTCCTCCAGCGTCCCGTCGAACAGGAAGCCGTCCTGGGGGACCATGACGATGCGCTCGCGCAACGAGGAGAAGCGGATGTGACGCAGGTCGTGGCCGTCCACGGTGACGCGGCCCGCGCCCGGGTCCATGAGACGCGTCAGGAGCTTGGCGAACGTGGTCTTGCCCGACCCCGTCTCCCCCACGACCGCGACACGCGAGCGCGGCGGGATCTCGAGGGTGACCTCGCGCAGTACGGGCGCGCCCCCCGGGTAGGAGAAGTGCACGTCCTCGAAGGCGACCGAGATGGGGCCGCGGGGCAGCTCCACGCCCTGCTCGCCGGGGTCGGCCACGTCCGGCGGGGTGTCGATGACCCCGAGGACGCGCCGCCAGCCCGCGACGGCGTTCTGGGCCTCGTTCAGCACCTCGGTGGCCGTCTGGAGCGGCGAGACGAACAGGGTGATCAGGAACAGGAACGCCACCAGCTCGCCCTGCGTGATCTCGCCCGACATCCCGAGCCGCACGCCCAGCAGCACGATGCCGGCGATGGCGACGGCCGCCACGATCTCGGTGAGCGGGAAGACGAAGCCGACGATGGTCTGCGCCCTGGTCTGGGCGCGCCTGTTGGCGTCGACCGCCTGGTCGATGCGCTCGGCCGTACGGCGCTCCGAGGCGTAGGCCCTGATGACGGCGGCGCCGACGACGGACTCGCTGACCGCGGCCAGCATGTCGCCGGTGCGCTCGCGTACGGTCGTGTACGCCCGCGACAGCAGCCTCTGGAAGCGCGGCAGGGCGATCATCAGGGGGATGAAGCACAACCAGACGAGCAGGGTGAGCTGCCAGGAGTAGACGAACATCAGCACCGTGGCCACGAACAGCTGGCCGAACGCCACGATGATCATCAGCCCGCCCCACTGCATGAACGTGCTGATCTGGTCGATGTCGTTGGTGACGCGCGAGACCAGGGAGCCGCGGCGCTCGGTGTTCTGGGTGAGCACGGACAGGTCGTGCACGTGCCGGAATCCGCGCACGCGCAGGGTGGCCAGGGACGACTCCGTCGCCTTGTAGAGGCGGACGTTCATGACGTAGCCGGCGGCGGCCGTGAGCAGCACCGCGCCCGCGCAGACCAGGATGGCCCGGGTGATGTACGCGGTGTCCGGGGCGCCGGTCTTGAGTCCTGTGTCGATCGTCTGCTGGACGGCGATCGGTACGATGATCTTGCCGATGGTCGCGACGACCGCCAGCAGCAGCGTGACCACCAGCCCCTTGCGGAACTCCGGCGTGAGCGAGAGCCCATGCCGGATGGTGGCCAGCGCCGAACGTTCGGTGTTGCCTCGGATGACCTCGGCCGTCATGCGCTGACTTCCTCTTCTTCTCCGGCCGGCACGTCGATGGCGGCGCGCTCGGCCTCCTCACGCTCGTAGGCGGTCACCAGGTTGCGGTAGCCGGCGCAGCGGGTGATCAGCTCGTCGTGCGGGCCGCGGTCGACGACCCGGCCGTGGTCGAGGTAGACGACCTCGTCGGCGAGGGCGATGGTCGCCATCCGGTAGGCGACGACCACGACGGTGGACGCCTCGGCGGCGTCCCGCAGCCCGTAAAGGATCTTGGCCTCGACCTGGGGGTCCACGCTGGAGGTGGCGTCGTCGAGGATGAGCAGGCGCGGCCGGCGCACCACCGCGCGGGCCAGCGCGAGGCGCTGGCGCTGGCCGCCGGACAGCGAGGTGCCGCGCTCGCCGACGCGCGTGTCGAGCCCGTCGGCCAGCCGGCCGACGAACCCGTCGGCCTGCGCCAGCCGCAGGGCCGCCCGCACGTCCTCGTCGCCGGCGTCGAGGCCGAGCGTGATGTTGCCGCGCACGGTGTCGTCGAACAGGAACGTCTGCTGCGGCACCAGGGCGACCGATGCGGCGATGCCGCCGTGGGCGAGCTCCCGGACGTCCACGCCGTCGAGCAGCACCTGCCCCTTGTCGGGGTCGACGAGCCGGACGAGCAGCTGCACGAGCGTGGACTTGCCCGACCCCGTGGGGCCGACCAGCGCGACGGTACGGCCGGCGGGCACGTCGAAGGTCACCTCGTGCAGCACCTCGGCCTCGCCGTAGGAGTAGGAGACGTCGCGGACCTCGAGCGCGGCGGGCGCGGTCGAGCTCGCGGCGGCCTGCCCGTACTCCATGGAGCCGCTCGCGTCCAGCACGGCCTGCACCCGCTGCCAGCCGACGACGCTGCGCGGCAGCTCGGCCAGCACCCAGCCGAGCGCCCTGATCGGGAAGGCCAGCAGCGTGAACAGGTAGGCGACCTGCACCAGGTCACCGGAGTCGATCAGGCCGCCGGACAGCCGGGCCGAGCCGACGCCCAGCACCGCGAGCACGCCGATCGTGGGCAGGGCCTCCAGCATCGGGTCGAACAGCCCGCGCACCCGCCCGACCGCGATGTTGGCGTCGCGCAGCTCGTGGGCGCGCCGCTGGAACCGCTCGGTCTCCAGGTCCTCCCTGCCGAGGGTCTTGACGACGAGCGCGCCGTCGAAGCTCTCGTGCGCGATCTCGCTGACCTCGGCGCGCAGTTGCTGGGCGCGGGTGGCGAGCGGGCTGAGCTTGCGCTGATAGACCAGGTTGAGTACGGCGATCGCCGGAAATATCAGGAAGCCGACCAGCGCCAGCACAAGATCCGTGAACACCATCGCGACCGCCGCCGTGACCAGCATGACGATCACGCCCACGGCCATCGGCAGCGGCGCCAGTGGCGCCCAGGCGGCTTCGGCGTCGGCGCTGGCGTTCGACAGCAGCTGCCCTGTGGGGTGCCGGTGGTGCCACGACAGCGGCAGCCGTAGGTACTGCTTGGTCACGTCCCTGCGCGACCTGGCCTGCATGCGGTACTGCAGGATGCCGGCCAGGATCCGCCGGCCCGCCACGCCCAGCGCCTTGAGCAGCGCCGTGCCGAAGATCAGGAACGTTCCCGTCCACAACGCGCCCGCGACGGCGCGGCCCTCCCCGAAGGCCGGCAGCACGACGTTCTGGGTCGCCCACCCGAGGGCCCACGCGGAGGCGACGGTCATGCCCCCGTAGACGGCGCTGGCCAGCACCGCCAGCGTGAACACCACCTTCTCTGTGCGAATGGCCACCCCAAGGACCCGCAGTCCTTGGCGCATCACGGCCGAGGTGACCTTGCTCGCCACTCGGTTGGGTCCTCTCATCGCGGCATTTCTACGTATGTCACTATCACCCCTGATCATCTCGTTATTCCCGCGGGTAGGGTTGCCCGTGTGACTCACGCTCGTGGCGAACGCACCGCGCTCTGCGACCTGCTCGACCGGCTCGGCCCCGACGCCCCGACGTTGTGCGCGGGCTGGAGCACCTACGACCTGGCCGCGCACCTCGTGCTGCGCGAGCGCAGGCCCGACGCGATGGGCGGCATCGCGCTCAGGCCGCTCGCCGGCTACACCGCCTCGGTCCAGAACGCGCTCAAGGCCAGGCATCCCTATCCCGAACTGGTCGCCAAGGTGCGCGAGCCCGGCGGCGTGTTCCGGCTCCTGAAGGCCCTCGACCAGGCCGTCAACACGATCGAGCTCTTCGTGCACCACGAGGACGTCCGCCGCGCGCAGCCGTCGTGGGAGCCGCGCGAGCTGCCCGCCGAGCTGGAGGAGGTCTTCTGGAAGCGGCTGTCGTCCGGCGCCAGGCTGATGTTGCGCAGAGCGCCGGTGGGCGTGGTGCTGCACCGGCTGGGCGGCGGAGTGCTGCTGGCCGGCCCGCGCGGAGGCCCCAAGGTCGAGGTCACCGGCAGGGCCGGCGAGTTGCTGATGTTCTGCTTCGGACGGCAGGCGCACGCGAAGGTGGAGCTCACCGGCACGCCCGAGAACGCCGAGCGCCTGCGCGAGGCCCCGCTCGGCATGTAGCCGCGCGCCGATGGCGCAATTCTCGGCGCCACAGGCGCTCGCACCTCGTCTCAAGCCCTTACCATGGCAGAGGAAAGAAGCCCCCCGGTTAGGATCATGAACATCTTCATAGAAGATGCCAGTGATCGCCCAGATCCGGGTATATACGGCTGGGAATGGACTGCAGGAGGCCCCCCATGCAGGTCAAGAAGGTGATCACCTACGTCGCCGTCGCGTTCGTGGTCTTCTACCTGTTCACCCGGCCGGCCGAAGCCGCCGCCGCGGTCAACGGTGTGTTCGACGGGATTCTTCAAGGAGCCAATCAGTTGGCCACGTTCTTCTCAAGTGTTCTGACCTGACCTACGGTCCTGTCTGCGTCAGGTGCTTCCAAGCACTGCCGGATCGTGTTACGCAGGCAGGATGAGAGATCGCCCGAGCGGCACCACGATCCATCAGCTCGGCGCCACCGCGCGGCGCGTCCTCGAGCGAGCCGAGCTCGAGGGCATCGAGCTGATCCGTTTCCTGTACGCCGACCACGGAGGCGTGATCCGTGGGAAAGCGGCGTCCCGGTCACGGCTGGCCGAACGGCTCGACACCGGCATCGGGCACACGGTTGCCATGATGGCGATGAACATGCTCGACCAGCTCCAGGACGTCGAGCACATGGGTCCGGTGGGCGAGGTGCGCATCGTTCCCGACCCCGCGACCTACGTCACGTTGCCGCACGCGCCGGGCGCGGCGGCGATGCTGTCCGACCTGCGCCTGACCGACGGCTCCCCGTGGGGCGCGTGCCCCCGGACGTTCCTCAAGGACGCCATCGCCGAGCTGGCCACCGAGGGTTACACGCTGGTCGCCGCGTTCGAGCCCGAGTTCACGCTCGGCCGCCGCCTGCCCGACCCGTCCGGCGGCTACGACCGGCTGGTGCCCATCGACGACTCGCTCTGCTACGCGGGCACCGGCTTCGACACGGCCCACGACTACACGATCACACTCATCCGCGCCCTGGAGACGCAGGGCCTGCGCGTCGAGCACTGCCATCCCGAGCTGGGCCCCGGCCAGCAGGAGCTGTCGGTCCACCACGCGCCCGCGCTGCGGGCCGCCGACAACCACGTCCTCTACCGCGAGACCGTGCGCGGCGTGGCCATGCGCATGCAGCTGTGGGCCTCGCTTGCGCCCAAACCGCTGGCCGACCAGGCCGGCAACGGCGCCCACCTGCACCTGTCGCTGTGGCGCGACGGCCGCAACGTCTTCGCCGGCGACGGCGAGGCGCGCGACGGCTTCATCGGCGGCCTGCTCGCCCATCTGCCCGCCCTCACCGCGCTGACCTGCGGCAGCGTCAACAGCTTCCGCCGCCTGGCGCCCCGCATGTGGTCGAGCGCGTACGCCGTCTACGGCCCCGACAACCGGGAGGCCGCGGTCCGCGTCTGCTCGCCCCTCGGGGAGACCGGGGAGCCCAACCTGGAGCTGAAGCCGTCCGACTCCTCCGCCAACCCGTACCTGTCGCTGGGCGCCGTCATCCACGCGGGCCTCGACGGCATGCGGCGCGAGCTCGATCCGGGCGAGGCCGTGGAGGTCGACCCCGACACGCGGCCCGGCCGGTATCCGCGCCTGCCGTCGTCACTGGAGGAGGCGCTCGACGCGCTGGAGGGCGACGAGGTGCTCATGGAGGCGCTCGGGCCGCTGCGGCGCGACGCGTACCTTGCCGTCAGGCGGTCCGAGGCGGCCGCGTTCGCCGCCCAGGACGCCTCCTACGAGCTGTTCCACCACCTCCGGGCGTTCTGACGCGCTAGCGGACCGGGTGGCCCGCCATCCGGAGCGTCTCCTTGACCTCGGAGATCTTCAACGTGCCGAAGTGGAACACGCTGGCCGCCAGCACCGCGTCGGCGCCCGCCGCCACCGCCGGAGGGAAGTCCTCCAGGCGGCCGGCGCCGCCGCTGGCGATCACCGGCACGCGCACGACGGCCCGGACCGCGCGCAACATCTCCAGGTCGTAGCCGTCGAGCGTGCCGTCGCCGTCCATCGAGTTGAGCAGGATCTCGCCCACGCCGAGTTCTTCGCCGCGCGCGGCCCACTCCACCGCGTCGATGCCGGTGCCGCGGCGGCCGCCGTGCGTCGTCACCTCGAAGCCGCTCGGCGTGCCGGGCGCGCGGCGGGCGTCCACGGACAGCACGACGCACTGGGCGCCGAACCGCCGGGACGCCTCGGTGAGCAACTCGGGCCGGGCGATGGCCGCGGTGTTGAGCGACACCTTGTCGGCGCCGGCGCGCAGCAGCCGGTTGACGTCGTCGACCGTGCGCACGCCGCCGCCCACGGTGAGCGGGATGAACACCTGCTCGGCGGTCCTGCGCACCACGTCGAGCATGGTCTCGCGCTCGCCGGACGACGCGGTGATGTCGAGGAAGGTCAGCTCGTCGGCGCCCTCCTCGTCGTAGCGCCTGGCCAGTTCGACCGGGTCGCCCGCGTCGCGCAGGTTCTCGAAGTTGACGCCCTTGACGACGCGTCCGGCGTCCACGTCGAGACAGGGAATGACTCTTACCGCCACGGTCATGCTCGCAGTGCCTCGATTTCGATCTCGACCAGCATCCTCGGGTCGACCAGTCCGGCCACCCGTACCCCGGTGCAGGCGGGGCGCACCTCGCGGAAGACGTCGTGGATGGCCCGCCCGACGGGGTCGAAGTGGCGCTGCTCCACGACGTAGTAGCGGACCATGACGACGTCCTCGCGGGTCAGGCCGCCGGTCGCGACGGCCGCCAGCGCGATGTCGATCGCGGTCAGGGCCTGTTCGTAGGGGTCGCCGAGGTGACGCACCTCTCCTTCGACGGTGGCCGTGCAACCGGACACGATCACCCGGTCACCCGCGATGACAGCGCGGGCGTAACCGTACCTCTCCTCCCAGATGCCACCCGAGAACACCCTCCGCCCGGTGTTTTCCATGCCGATGCTGCTGACGCTCATCCCGCCCCCTCCTGGCGAAGCTACACGCGTACCGCGGCAAGCGCCTCTTCCAGCGTGAACGCGTGAGCGTACAGGGCCCTGCCCACAATGGCACCCTCCACTCCGTCGGGAACGAGAGAGGAGAGCGCGATCAGGTCGTCGAGGCTCGACACGCCGCCGCTGGCCACGACCGGCCGGTCGGTGCGGGCGCAGATCCGGCGGTAGAGCTCGAGGTTGGGGCCCTGGAGCATGCCGTCCTTGGTCACGTCGGTGACGACGTAGCGGGGGCAGCCGTCGGCCTCGAGCCGGTCGAGCGCCTCCCACAGGTCGCCGGCGTCTTTGGTCCAGCCGCGGGCGGCCAGCGTGGTGCCGCGCACGTCGAGGCCCACCGCGATCCGGTCGCCGTGCTCGGCGATGATCTTCCGGCACCAGCCGGGGTTCTCCAGGGCGGCGGTCCCGATGTTGACCCGGCGGCAGCCGGTGGCCAGCGCGGCGGCCAGCGAGTCGTCGTCGCGGATGCCGCCGGACAGTTCGACGTTCACGTCCAGCTTGCCGATGACCTCGGCGATCAGCTCGCGGTTGCCGCCCCGGCCGAACGCGGCGTCGAGGTCGACCATGTGGATCCACTCGGCGCCGGCGTCCTGCCAGGCGAGCGCGGCGGCGAGCGGCTCGCCGTGGCGGGTCTCGGTGCCGGCCTCGCCCTGGGTCAGGCGTACGGCCTGGCCACCGGCCACGTCGACGGCGGGCAACAACTGCAACGACATCAGATCCTCCGGTCGAAGGCGAGGGTCACGACAACGGGTGTGAGCAGCAGGGACAGGACGAGGACACCGAAGCTGAGCGGCGGCGAGCCCCAGACCAGCCAGACGATCACCTGCACGAGCAGGAGCCCGAGCGCCACCACCGCGTTCTGGGCGCGGCGGCGGCGGGCGAGCCGGCCGCCCTGGCGGGCGATCCGCGCCGGGCGCGGGAACACCCGGCCCAGGAACGCGCGCCGGCGGGCCCGGCGCGCCTGCCGCAGCTCGTTGGCCCGGATGGCGCGGGCCCGCTCCGCTTCGCGCTCGGCCCGCCGCCGGGCGCGTTCCTTGCTCACCGGACGTCCCGGCCCGCTCGCCCGCTCACAGCGTGCCGAGCCAGTTGCGGAGCAGGGTGGCGCCGGCGTCGCCGGACTTCTCGGGGTGGAACTGGGTGGCCATGAGCGGGCCGTTCTCCACGGCGGCCACGAACGGCACGCCGTGCTCGGCCCACGTGACGAGCGGGTCGGAGAAGCCGTCGCCCGCCTGCAGCTCCCACTCGCGCACGCCGTAGGAGTGGACGAAGTAGAAGCGGGTGGCGGGGTCGAGCCCGGCGAACAGCACGCTGCCGGCCGGCGCCTTGACGGTGTTCCAGCCCATGTGGGGCAGCACGGGGGCGTCGAGCCGGCCCACCGTGCCCGGCCACTCGCCGCAGCCCTCGGTCTCCACGCCGTGCTCGACCCCCCGGGCGAACAGGATCTGCATGCCGACGCAGATGCCCAGCACCGGGCGCCCTCCGGACAGGCGGCGGCCGATGATCTGCTCGCCGCGCACGCCCTTGAGACCCGCCATGCACGCCTCGAACGCGCCGACGCCCGGCACCACCAGCCCGTCGCAGGAGAGCGCGGCGTCGAAGTCGGACGTCACGGTCACGTCGGCGCCGGCCCTGGCCAGCGCACGCTCGGCCGAGCGCAGGTTGCCCGACCCGTAGTCGAGCACCACCACCTTCTTGCTCACCACCACAGCACCCCCGCCGTGATCGCCATCGCCGCGCCGAACGCGCAGACCGCCGCACCGAGCTTAAGCCCCTGCTTGGCCAGGGAGAACACCCCGCCGATGAGGAACAGCCCGAGGAAGACCAGCACGCCGGCGATGAGGTTTTCGGTCATAGGACACCCTTGGTGCTGGGCACCCCCGTGGCGCGGGGGTCGGGCTCGGACGCCTCGCGCAGGGCCCTGGCCAGGGCCTTGAACTGGGACTCCACGATGTGGTGGGCGTTGCGGCCGTAGGGGACGTGGACGTGCAGGCAGATGGCGGCCTGCGCGACGAACGACTCCAGGATGTGGCGGGTCATCGTCGTGTCGTATTCAGGGCCGATCATCGGCGCCATGCCCTCAGGCTCGGAGTGCACGAGGTAGGGGCGGCCGGACAGGTCGACGGTGACCTGGGCCAGCGATTCGTCCAGCGGGCACGACGCGCTGCCGAACCGCCTGATGCCCGACTTGTCGCCCAACGCCTCGCGGAAGGCCGCGCCCAGGGCGAGCGCGGTGTCCTCGATCGTGTGGTGCGAGTCGATGTGCAGGTCGCCCTCGGTCTTGACCGTCAGGTCGAACAGGCCGTGCTTGCCCAGCTGGGCCAGCATGTGGTCATAGAAGCCCACCCCGGTCGACACCTCGACCCGGCCGGTGCCGTCGAGGCCGACCTCCACCAGGACCGAGGTCTCCTTCGTAACACGCTCGACGCGGCCGACGCGACTCACAGCACTCCTTCCAGGGCGGCGCGGAACGCCGCCATCTCCTCGCCGGTGCCGATCGACACCCGCAGCCATTCTGGCGGGCCCACCTCGCGGACCAGCACCCCACGCTCCAGCAGGCCCTCCCACACCGCGCGCCGGTCGGGAAAGCGCCCGAACAGCACGAAGTTCGCGTCGGAATCGGCCACCCGCAGGCCCTTGGACCGCAGCCACGCCACCGTGTCGTCGCGTTCGCGCCGCAGCGCGTCGACCGTGCCCAGCAGCTCGGCGCGGTGCCGCAGCGCCACGCGCGCCGCCGTCTGGGTGAGCGTGGACAGGTGGTACGGCAGGCGCACCAGCAGCAGCGCCTGCACCACGGCCGGGTGCGCGGCGAGATAGCCGAGCCGGGTGCCGGCCATGGCGAACGCCTTGGACATCGTCCTGGTGACGATCAGCCGCGGGTGGGCGGGCAGCAGGGTGAGCGCCGACGGGGTGCCCTCGCGGGCGAACTCCGCGTAGGCCTCGTCGACCACGACCACGCCGTGCGCGGCGGCGAGCACCGCCTCGATCGTGGCCAGCGGCTGGGCCGTGCCGGTCGGGTTGTTGGGCGAGGCCAGGAACACGATGTCGGGCCGGTGCTCCTCGATCGCCGCCACGGCCTTGCCGGGGTCGATCGAGAAGTCGGACTCGCGGCTGGCCTGGATCCACTCGGTGCTGGTGCCGCTGGTGATGATCGGGTGCATCGAGTAGGAGGGCTCGAACCCGATGGCGGTGCGGCCGTGGCCGCCGAACGCCTGCAGGATCTGCTGGAGCACCTCGTTGGAGCCGTTGGCGGCCCACACCTGCTCGGTCGTCAGGCCGTGTCCGAGGTAGGCGGCCAGGTCGGCGCGCAGGGCGGTGGCGTCTCGGTCGGGGTAGCGGTTGAGCTCGCCCGCCTGGGCCCGCACCGCCTCGGCCAGGTCGTCGACCAGCCGAGGCGAGGGCGGGTAGGGGTTCTCGTTGGTGTTGAGCCGGACCGGGACGTCGATCTGGGGCGCGCCGTACGGCGTCTTGCCCCTCAGGTCGTCGCGGATGGGCAGGTCGTCGAGGTTCACTCGGTCTCCGTGGGCACTCGCCAGTCGAAACGGGCGCGGATCGCGGCGCCGTGCGCCGGCAGGTCTTCGGCGTCGGCCAGCACCGACACATGGGCCGCCGCTCCCGCGAGCGCCTCGCGGGAGTAGTCGACGACGTGGACGCCGCGTAGGAACGACTGCACCGACAGGCCGCTGGAGTGGCAGGCGCAGCCGCCCGTGGGCAGCACGTGGTTGGACCCGGCGAGGTAGTCGCCGAGCGAGACGGGCGCGTAGGGGCCGACGAAGATCGCACCGGCGTTCCTGACGCGGGCGGCGACGGCCGCGGCGTCGGCGGTGTGGATCTCCAGGTGCTCGGCGGCGTAGGCGTCGACGACCTTGAGGCCGTCGTCGAGGGAGCTCACCAGCACGATGCCCGACTGCCTGCCGCTCAGCGCCTCGGTGATGCGCTCGGAGTGCCTGGTCGCGGAGACCTGCCCCGGCAGCTCCTTCTCGACCGCGTCGGCCAGCTCGGCGCTGGTGGTGACCAGCACGGCGGCCGCGATCACGTCGTGCTCGGCCTGGCTGATCAGGTCGGCGGCGACGTGGACGGGGTCGGCCGTCTCGTCGGCGAGGATGGCGATCTCGGTGGGGCCGGCCTCGGAGTCGATGCCGATGCGGCCCTTGAGCAGCCGCTTGGCCGCCGCCACGTAGATGTTGCCGGGGCCTGTGACCATCGTGGCCGCCGGGCACTCCTCGGTGCCGTAGGCGAACATGGCCACCGCCTGCGCCCCGCCGGCCGCGTGGACCTCGTCGACGCCGAGCAGCGCGCACGCGGCCAGGATCGTGGGGTGCGGGAGCCCGCCGTGCTCCTTCTGCGCCGGGCTGGTCACGGCCAGCGAGCCGACGCCGGCCTCCTGGGCGGGCACGACGTTCATCACCACACTGGACGGATAGACCGCGCGGCCGCCGGGAACGTAGAGGCCCACGCGCTCGACGGGCAACCACCGCTCGGTCACCGTGCCGCCGGGCACGACCTGGGTGGTGACGTCGGCGCGCCGCTGGTCGCGGTGGACGAGCCTGGCCCGCCTGATCGACTCTTCCAGCGCCGCCCTGACCCTGGGGTCGAGCTCGCGCAGCGCCCTGTCGAGGGCCTCGGCGGGGACGCGGGTGGCGGCGATCTCGACACCGTCGAACCTGGCGGTCAGCTCCCGTACGGCTGCCGCCCCACGATGGCGCACGTCCTCGCAGATGGGCCGCACCTTCTCCAGGGCGGCCTCGACGTCGAGCTCGGCGCGGGGCAGCACGTCGCGCAGGTCCGCGGGAAGCGAACCGCGCATGTCGATACGGGAAATCACCATCACAGTTTACGGAGTCCGGGCGGCGGATCCCCATCCGTCCACCATGCGGACCTCTTCGGGCTGTCATTCCGGGCGGAACGCGCGGCGGCCGCGGGGCGGCGCTCGCCGAAGCCGCGCCCGCGGCCGCCGTCACCCCGGACCGGGCCTGCCGGGGCGGGGGCCATGGCCGTCACGGGGGCACGGCCATGGCCGGGGAAAGCCTGGCTCCCAGCTGCCCCGGTCGGGCCCTCATTAACGCGCCATGCCCAGAAATCTCATGACAAGGGAAACTTAACGTTACGGACCTTTACGCCGCCCGCGTGTCACGGCCCCTGTACGGCAGGCCCGTACGCCGCCTCCCCATCACGAACCGTGCGAGATGTTTCATATCGCTTGTCCTGTATGTCCGGTTCGTTTACTCTCTCCGGCATGGGACAGTGGCACGGCCCCGGCGGCATCCTGGTCGAGGCGATCATCCTCGATGATCGCCCCCTGCTGCGTGTCTCCCACCAGGTCAACGGCAGAAGCTACCTGCGCGGCTACTGCGCCACCGTCGCCGAGCTCGGCGAGCACGGCGTCGACCTGGCCGACCTCGTGGAGAACGCGCCCCTTGACCATCTGTAGACCCCCGTCGGCCACTGCCGGCCCACCGGAGGGGGTACGGCCTGCAGCATGGTCCGGCTGCCTGCCTACAGGCCCATGCTGGCCCGGCTCGGCACCCTGACCTCCGTCCAGGGCGCGGGCTGGGCCGCGGAGATGAAATGGGACGGTGTACGCGCGCTCGCCTACATCGAGGACGGCCACGTACGCCTGATGTCGCGCAACGCCAAGGACATCACCCCCGCCTACCCCGAGCTGCAGCTCATGGGAGGCGCCACCGGCCGGCGCGCGGCCGTCGTCGACGGGGAGATCGTCGCGTTCGACGAGGCGGGACGGCCCAGCTTCGAGGCGCTGCAACCCCGGATGCACCAGCGCAATCCGCGGATCGTGGCCGAGCTGGCCAGGACGGTGCCGGTGACGTTCATGGCGTTCGACATCCTGCACCTCGGCGACCACGCCGTCATCGCGCGCCCGTACACCGAGCGCAGGGACCTGCTGGAGAGCACGCTCACGCCCGGCTACCGATGGCAGGTGCCCGTCTGGTTCGCCGGCGGGGCCGCGCAGGCGGTCGACTCCTCCCGCCGGCTCGGACTCGAAGGGGTCGTGTGCAAGCGGATGAACTCGCCGTACCGGCCGGGCCGGCGCAGCGCCGAATGGACGAAGGTCAAGAACGTCAGCACCGCCGAGGTCGTGATCTGCGGGTGGAAACCGGGGGGCGGGCGGCGTTCCGGCACGATCGGCTCGCTGCTGCTCGGCGCGTACGACCCGCGCGGGCGACTGCGGTTCGTGGGGCACGTCGGCACCGGGTTCACCGAGTCCATGCTCCGCGACCTGCACGATCGCCTGACGCCGCTAGAGCGGCGTGATCCGCCGTTCGACGAGCCGCTGCCGCGCGAGGACGCCCGCGACGCGCGCTGGGTGGATCCACGGGTGGTCGGCGAGGTGCAGTACGCCGAGGTCACCGGCGACGGCAGGCTGCGCCACCCGTCCTGGCGCGGCCTGCGCCCCGACCGCGAGCCGTCCGAGGCCCGTACGGCCGCGATCGCCCAGCCGGGGACGGACGCGGCCGCGGGCTGACCGGGTGACAGGCGAACCCGCAAACTACACTTCGTTTACAAGTAGTGACTTAGAGTGATCTGAGGTATCGACGTGTCCGGGAGGGGCGCTGTGCCGAAGACACTGGTCATCGTGGTGGCCACGCTGGCGTGGCTGTCCCTCGCGCCGGCCCCGCCCGCCGTCCGCACCGTCACCCCCATCCGGCCGCCCGCCCAGGCGCAGGCACGTTCCGGCGCCGTGTCGTCACCGCCGATGCGCCCGGAACACGCCGTGCGCTACTGGACCGCCGAACGGCAGGCCGCCACCGGCCCGCCGGAGAGCTCCAGCGGAAAGCGCGGCGCGCCACCGGCCGCACCACCAGCAGGGACGGCGAACCTCGCAGGGGCGCGGCGGCGCAGCGTACCCGCGTCCAAGCGCCTCACCCCGGGCAGCGACGCCAACGGGTACGCCCGCGTACGGCGGCCGTACACGCGCGCGGCCACCAGCCGGATCACCGGCAGGCTCTTCTTCGTCAACTCCGGCGGGCACGGCGACTCCTGCAGCGCCTCCGTCGTCCGCTCGGCCGCGGAAAAGCTCGTGGTCACCGCCGCCCACTGCGTCTACAGCGTTCCCGCGGGCGCCACGACCGGCCGCTGGCACCAGCGCTTCGCGTTCGTCCCCGCCTACGACGGGCGGGCGGCCACGGTGAAGAAGCGCGAGCCGTACGGGCGGTGGGGCGGCCGGCGAGCGTGGAAGCCCGACGGCTACACCGGCCTGACCGGCGGCGACTGGAACTCCGTCCACGACATCGCCCTCATCGAGGTCGGCACCCGCAAGCGCACCCTCCAGAAGGCCGTCGGCGCCTTCACCCCGATGCGCAGCCAGGGCGGCAGGCACACGATCACCACCATGGGCTACCCCGGCGTGCTCGGCCGGCAGCCGTACGACGGCCGGGACCAGCTCTGGTGCCTCGGCCGCACCCGCCAGGCCACCGGCGTTGTCCTCGGCGCCACCCTGCCCGCCTCCCTGCCGGCCTCCCTGCCGGCCGCCCCCGCCGAAGCCCGCCGCTCCGCCACGACCTCGCGGCCGGGCCGGCTGGAGACGCACAACTGCCACCTGCACAAGGGCCACAGCGGCGGGCCCTGGCTCGTCCAGGGCACCAGAGACCTGGTCGGGGTGCTGTCGGCGGGCAAGGAGGACGGCTACGCCGCAGGTAACGCCGTCGCCAACGCGCTCAACGCCGAAAGCTACGGCGCCATCGTCCGCCAGGCCGACCCGCGGGGAGTGTACGACGCCCTGTCGGTCAAGCTCAGAGGGCCCGGACGACCGGTCAGGCGCGGCTCCGCCGTCACCGTCACGGCCACCGTCACGATGCGCGGCCTGATGGCCGCCGCCCAGGTCCCCGTCACGCTCACCCTGGCGGCCGGGGCGACCCTCACGGCGACCCGTGGGGCCACCTGCGTACGCGAGCCCGCCAAGGCCTCCTGCACGATCGCCACGATCCGCCCGCGCCGGCCGGTGCGCATCACGGCCACGATCGCCGTCGCCCGGGATGCCCGCGCACCCCTGCACGTCGCCGGGCACGTGACCTCGACCGCCCTCGACCCGTCACAGAAGGACAACACCGGCACCGTGCGGCTCAAGACCCGCCCCTGAGGAGAACGCGCCGGGCAGGGCGGGGACGCCTGGTGGCGGGGTCAGGTGGCGGGGTCGAGGGCGGGCTCCTTGAGCGTGCGCGCCAGCAGCCAGGCCAGGACGGGGAACACGATCAGGCACGCCAGCGCCACCCGCAGCGTCGCCGCCTCCGCCACCGCGCCCACCAGCGGGCTGGCCAGGCCGCCGACGCTCACCGCCAGCCCCAGGGTCACGCCGCTGGCCGTGCCGACCCGGCTCGGCAGGAAGTCCTGACCCAGCGTCACATGCAGCGAGAACGGGGCGTACAGGGCGATCGACGAGGCGGCGACGAAGGCGTACGCGACGGGCCCTGGGACCAGCACCACGCCGGCGACAGCGGGAACCGCCAGCAGGTAGGCCAGGCCCATCGTGCGTACCCGGCCCCAGCGGGCCGCCAGCCGGCCGCCGAGCACCGTGCCCACCGCACCGCCGGCGAACAACACGAACAGCGCCACCGCCCCGGCCGCCCCTCCCCCCATGTAGAGGGCCACGAAGGCGCTCAGCCCGACGTACACGACCGAGCGGAACACGATCACCAGCGTCAGCCGGGCGAACGACGGCCAGTCGTCCCGGCGGGAGACCGGCGCGGCCGCCCGCGCCACGGGACCGGCCCCCGACAGCGCCCGGATCGCCGGGAGCGTCACCACCGCCCCCAGCACCGCCGGCGCCGCGAGGAACGGTGACGCGCCGAGCCCCCACACCGCCAGCAGCGGCGTCACCAGCACGGGCGCACAGGCGAAGCCCAGCGTCCCGCCCAGCGAGAACCAGCTCATCCGGACGTGGCTGCCCTCGCTGGCGATCCTGGCCAGCCGCGCCGACTCCGGATGGTAGGCCGCCACGCCCAGCCCGGACAGCGCCACCGCCAGCCAGGTCAGCACGTAGGAGCCCGTCACGCCGCCGAACGCCACCCCGGCGCCCGCGACCACCATGCTCACCGGGATCAGCCACGGCATCCGCCACCGGTCGGTCAGGACGCCGAAGAGCGGCTGCACGATCGACGACGACAACGTCGCGGCCAGCACGATGCCGGAGACGGCGACGTAGCCGTACCCGCGCTCGGCCACCAGAAAGGGCACGAGGGCGGGCACCGCGCCCTGGTAGAAGTCGACGGTCGCGTGGCCTGCGGCGAGCGAGGGGATCCTGTTCACGCTCCGATCCTGCACATGGCGAGACTGGCGCGCTTCCGATAAATTGCCAATCCATGTCGGAGATCCGCCACACGCCCGAGGCGCCCACCGGCCGGCGGCCCCTGGCGCCGGGCGCGGGCATCGACGCGCACCGGCACGACACCCACCAGATCGTGTACGCCTGCCGCGGCGTGCTCTCCGTCACGACCGGCTCGGGCATCTGGGTGGCGCCCGCCAGCCGGGCCATCTGGATCCCGGCCGGCACCGTCCACGAGCACCGCGCCCGCGGCGACACGGACCTGCGGCTGGTGGGGCTCTCCGACAACCCGCTCGGCCTCGACCGCCCCGCGGTGCTCGCGGTCGGCCCCCTGCTCCGCGAGCTGATCATCGCCTGCACCGGCGACGACGGCCCGGTCGGCGGCGAGCGGGAACGGCTGCGCGCCGTGCTGCTCGACCAGCTCAGGCGCGCCCCCGAGCAGCCGCTGCACCTGCCCGCCGCCCGTGACCCCCGGCTGGCCGCCGTCTGTGAGGCCCTGCACCGCGACCCCGCCGACGGCCGGCCCCTGGCCCGGCTCGCCGTCCAGGCCGGCACCAGCGAGCGCACGCTGGCCCGGCTGTGCCGCCGCGAGCTCGGCATGAGCTTCCCCCAGTGGCGCACCCAGCTCCGGCTGCACCACGCGCTGCTGCTGCTCGCCGACGGCGTCTCCGTGACCGCCGTCGCCCACCGGTGCGGATGGGCTTCGGCGAGCGCCTTCATCGACGTGTTCAGGCGGGCGTTCGGGTACACCCCCGGCCGCGCCTTTACAATGTAGATTCGCTACAATCGGGTGTCGTGAGTAGTTCGAAAGGCAAGGGCGGCACCCCGGCCACCGTGGCGCTGACCAAGGCCAAGGCCGCGTTCACGCTCCACCCCTACGCGCACGACGCCTCCGCGCAGGCCTACGGGGAGGAGGCCGCCGACGCGCTCGGCGTGCCGTACGAACGCATCTTCAAGACCCTGGTGGCGGAGGTCGAGAGCGGGCTCGCCGTGGCGGTCGTGCCGGTGTCGGGCAAGCTCGATCTCAAGGCGCTGGCCAGTGCCCTCGACAGCAAGCGGGCGGCGATGGCCGACGCCGCCAAGGTGGAGCGGGTGACCGGCTACGTCGTGGGCGGCATCAGCCCGCTGGGCCAGCGCAAGCAGCTCCCGACGGTGGTCGACTCCTCGGCCCTCGACTTCGAGACGATCTTCTTCTCGGCGGGCAAGCGCGGCCTGCAGATCGAGACCGCGCCCGACAACCTCGTCACGCTCACCCGTGCCGTCACCGCCCCGATCAGCAAGACCGGCTGAGCGCTAGTCACGCCGCCGGGGCCGGTCCCGGCGGCGGCCGTCGTGGCGGTCCCGGCCCGGCAGCGTGATCTCCACCCGCCGCGGCCTGCGCCCGAGCAGCCACTCGAAGAGATGGCGAGGCCTGCGGGCGTGGCGGTCGCCGCGCCGGCCCTCACGCCGCTCCTCCTCGGCCAGCGCCTCCTCCAGACCCGGCGTGTGGCCGCCGCCGAATCGGGACATGTCCGGCCCCGGGAATCCGCGCGGCTCGACCTCGCGCAGCGCGGGCCGCATCGACTCCACCCAGATCGGCCCCGGCAGCGACGCCCCCTGCACCGAGCCGTAATAGCGGTCACCGATCCGCACCCCCGTCAGCGGGAACCGGTAGGACCCGCGGATGTCCCCGACGCTGACCGCCGCGGCCAGCGCCGGCGTGTACCCGGCGAACCACGCCGAGGTGTAGCCGTTGTTGGTGCCCGTCTTGCCCGCCGCCGGGCGGCCGATGCCCTGGCCCCTCATCGTGCCCTCGGTGAACACCCCCCGCAGCACGTAGTTGACGGCGTCGGCGACCGGCCGTTCGATGACCTGCTCGCACGAGGGCGGCACGTGGGTGCGCCGGCCGTCCCTGCCGACGATCTCCACGATCGCCAGCGGCCGGCAGTAGCGGCCCCTCGCGGCGAACGTCGCGAACGACGCCGCCACCGTCACCGGGTCCATCTCGTTGACGCCCAGGGTGAACGTCGGCACCTCCTTCAGCGGCTCCCCGTCGGCCCTGACGACGCCGAGCGACCTGGCCGTCTTCACCACGTTGCAGAGGCCGACCTTGCGCTCCAGCATCATGAAGAAGATGTTCACCGACTTCCAGGTGCCCGTCTCGATGCTGTGCGGGCCGCCCTCCCCCTCGCCGCTGGCGTTGAGGATGCGCGTGTTCGGGTCGTTCACGGGCCGGCCGGCGCAGTCGCGGTAACCCTGGCCGGGCACCAGCGCCCCCGGCGTCTTGAAGCCGTCGCCGAACCGCCACCCCTGCTTGAGCGCCGTGGCCAGCGTGTAGGCCTTGAACGTGGAACCGGCCTGGAACCCCTGGCCGCCGCCATGCGCCGTGTCGGCGGGCAGGTTGAAGGTGGTCTTGGGGCCGTTCTTGCGGTTGCCGGGGTTGCGGCCGAACCGCTTGCTGGCGGCCATCGCCCTGATCCGCCCCGTACGCGGCTCCACCATGGCCTCGGCGGCCACCTCGGTGTCCTCCGGCGCCACGTACCGGCGGATGGCCTGCTCGGCGGCGTGCTGCGCGATCGGGTCGAGACTCGTCCTGATCACCAGCCCTCCCCTGGCCATGCGCCTGCGCCGCTCGGTGGCGGTGTTGCCGAAGACGGGGTTCGACAGCAGCTCGCGCTGCACGTACAGGCAGAAGAACGGATACGCGCTCTGCGCGCAGCCCCCGGGCTCCGGGCGCAGCCGCAGACCCAGCGGCGCGTTCTTGGCGTCGGTCGCCTGCCGCTGGGTGATCAGCTTCAGCCCGGCCATCCGGTCGAGCACGAGGTCGCGCCGCGCCTTCAACCGCGCGCGGTGCTCCCCTCCGAGCGAGGGATCGGTCGAGTACGGCATCCGCACCGCGCCCGCCAGCGTGGCCGCCTCGGTCAGGGTCAGCCTGGAGGCCGAGGTGGAGAAGAAGCGCCTGGCCGCCGCCTCCACGCCGTGCGCGCCGGCGCCGAAGTACGCGATGTTCAGGTAGCGCTCGAGGATCTCGTCCTTGCGGTACTTCTCCTCCAGCGCCAGCGCCAGCCGCAGCTCGGTGATCTTGCGCGCCAGGTTGGGGGCGCGCGCCTTGTCGCGTTCGGCCTCCGTCCGCGCGCCCTCGACCAGGATGTTCTTGACCAGCTGCTGGGTCAGGGACGAGCCGCCCTGCCGGATGCCGCCCGCCTGGGTGTTGGTGAGCAGCGCCCGGAACGTGCCCCTGACGTCGAGCCCGCCGTGCTCGTAGAAGCGGGCGTCCTCGATGGCCACGATCGCCTGGCGCATCACCGGGGCGACCGCGCCGAGCCCGACGTTCGTCCTGTTGGCCT
This sequence comes from Nonomuraea sp. B1E8, assembly GCF_039871515.1. Taxonomy (NCBI): domain Bacteria; kingdom Bacillati; phylum Actinomycetota; class Actinomycetes; order Streptosporangiales; family Streptosporangiaceae; genus Nonomuraea; species Nonomuraea sp. B1E8. Next base: position 262,123 of record NZ_JBDPLS010000009.1, read on the forward strand.
CGTAGAACTGGGCGAACTGGCGGCCGTCCTTGTCCAGCAGCCTGGTCACCTGCGCGAGGGGCTCCTCACGTGGAGCGGGCGGCAGGTCGAGGAACGTGTTCGCGACGTTCTTGGCGGCCATGCCGCTCCCGCTGACGGCGGGCACGGCCAGTGCCGCCGTCAGCACTCCACCGAGCGCTCCCGCCAGTCCGAGCGCACCGACGGATCTGAGTACGGTCACTTAGACGATCTGCAACGCCCGGATCGACGGCAAACGCCCGCCCGTGATCCTTTACCGTTTCCTGCGGATGTCCAGACCCAGGGACGCGAACTGCTCGAACGGCCGGTGATAGCCCCGCTCGATGTGGTGCACGCCGCGCAGCGTGGAGGGCCCGTCGGCCACCGCGGCCGCCAGCACCGCCGAGAAGCCCGCCCTGATGTCGGGCAGCGTCACATCGGCGCCCTTGAGCTGCGACACGCCGCGCACGACGGCCGAGTGGCGGGCATTCGTGTCGTGGTAGCGGCAGGCGGGCCCGCCCAGGCACTGGTCGAACACCTCGATCTCGCAGCCCATCCGCTGCAGCGCGGGCACGTACACCAGGCGGTTCTCGAAGACCGTCTCGTGCAGCACCGACATGCCCTGGCTCTGCGTGAACAGCACCATCAGCGGCGTCTGCCAGTCGGTCATGAAGCCGGGATGGGTGTCGGTCTGCACGGCGGCCGCGCGCAGCCCCTCGGGCGGCGCGGTCGCGCACAGGTACTCGTCGTTGATGTCGAACTGCGCGCCCATCCTGGCCAGCGTGGTGATCGCGGTGACCAGGCGATCCTGCGGGCAGCCGTGCACCCGCACCTCACCCTGCGTGATCAGGCCCGCCGCCAGGTACGAGAACGCCTCGATGCGGTCGCCGTTCAGCCACGTGGACGCGCCGCGCAGCCGTTCGACACCCTCGATGACGATCCTGCGGTCGGGCGAGAGCTCGATCCTCGCCCCCATCCGCTGCAGGAACAGCGCCAGCTCCACCACCTCGGGCTCCATCGCGGCGTTCTTCAGCACCGTCTTGCCCTCGGCCAGCACCGCGGACATCAGCACCGTCTCCGTGGCGCCCACGCTCGGGTAGGGCAGCTCGATCCGGGTGCCGTTGAGCCGCTTGGCCTTGGCGAAGATGCCGGCGTCGCCCACCTCCACCTCGGCGCCCATCGCGCGCAGGGCCTCCACGTGGAAGTTCACCGGCCGCCGACCGATCGGATCGCCGCCGACCAGCGGCACGAACGCCTCCCCCGCCAGGTGCAGCAGCGGGCCCAGCATGAGGATGGGGATGCGGTTCAGGCCGGTGAACGCGTCGGGCACCCGCGGCTCGATCTCGGGCCCCTGCGCGATCCTGATCTCCGTACGAGAGATCTCCACATCGATGCCGAGCGCCCGCAGCATGGCCGCCGTGATCTCGACCTCGCCCACCTCGGGCGCGTTGTGGATGCTGCTCTCGCCGCTGCCCAGCATGGCGGCGACCATGTGCTTGGACACGCCGTTCTTGGAACCGCGCACTTCGACGTCTCCCCGGAGCGGACCGGAGGGCTCTATCAACCAGACCTCTTCTGCAATCACGAAGTGAGCCTAACCGGGGGATACCATCGAGCTGATTCGGACGCACATGTGAAGGGGAGTGGCGTGACGAGGGAAGTACGCGCTTTTGCGGTAACTGTCCTCACACTCGCCGCTCTCGGGGTGGCCGCAGGGCTGCTCTGGTCGGGCGTTTCCCCACGGGCCCCGTACACCGTCACGGAGGGTGGCGAATCCGTGCTGGCCGATCCGTCCACGCAGGCCCTGATCGCGGCGGACGGCTGGTTCGCGGTGATCACGGGCGGGCTGGGGCTGCTCTGCGGCGGGGTGGCCTGGTTCGCGGCCCGCCGGTTCATGCTGCCGGTGCTGCTCGGGCTCGGCGCGGGTGGGGTGCTGGGGGCGCTGCTGACGTTGTGGGCCGGGTCGACGTTCACCATCGGAGCCGTCATGGTCGAGGCCGCCGTGTTGCCCGATGTCAAAGTCGTCCCGGGGGCGCTGGCGCTGACCGCCCCCGGCGTACTCGTGTCCTGGCCGCTGCTCGCGGTGGGGCTGTTCGGGCTGCTGGAGGGCATGCACGGATACCAGGAGTCGCCGCTGCGGCACCCGTACGGCGACCTGCCCTGAGGCCACGGGCCACCACCGGCCGTTGCGAAGCCCGCCCCTCAGAGCGGGGGGCGGCGCCGGCCGTGGCCGGTGGCCCGCTCGAACGCGCGGGCGACGCGCAGGACCCGGGCGTCCTCGAACGGCCGCGCGACGATCTGCACCCCCACCGGCAGCCCTTCCGTCGTGAACCCGGCCGGCACAGACGCCGCCGGCGCGTGAAGGACGCTGATCCAGTAGGCGGAGCGCATCCACGCGAGATAGTCGGGAAGCCGCTCGCCGTTGATCTCGCTGACGTGGGGCTGCTCGATGGGGAACGGCGGCACCTGGCTGACCGGCGCGATCAGCACGTCGTAGGTGTCGAAGAAGGCGGCCATGCGCTGGTAGAGGCGGCTGCGGGCACGCTCGGCCGCCGCCAGGGCGGCCCCGGTGACCTCACGGCCCCGCTCGACGTTCCAGGCGGTGTTGGGCCCGAGGCCGCTGAGGTCGCCGAAGGACAGCGCGTAGTTCCACGCACGGTAGGTCCTGAACGCCTCCTCCGCGCCGGAGAGGTCGAGCTCCACCTCCTCGACCCTGGCTCCCAGCCGCTCGAACACGGCCGGGGCCGTCGCGGTCACCGCCGCCGTGCGCGGGTCGACCGGCAGCCCACCCAGGTCGGGGCTCCACGCCACCCGCAGGCCCGCCACGCCCTCCTCCGGCTCCGGAGTGAAGACCTCCCTGATCGAGTAGGGGGAACGGCGGTCGAACCCGGCGATGGCCGAGAACATCAGCGTGACGTCGTCGACCGTCCTGGCCATGGGCCCCTGGACGGACAGCGTGTACCAGGCGGCGGTGTCGGACACGGCGGGCACCCGGCCGGGGGTGGGACGCAGGCCGACGACGTTGCAGAACGAGGCGGGGTTGCGCAGCGAGCCGCCCATGTCGGACCCGTCGGCCAGCGGAACCATGCCGGTGGCCAGGGCGGCGGCGGCCCCACCGCTGCTGCCTCCGGCGGACTTGGACAGGTCGTAGGGGTTTCTGGTGGCGCCGAACACCTCGTTGACGGTGTGGGAGCCGGTGCCGAACTCCGGGGTGTTGGTCTTGCCGACGGTGATGGCGCCGGCGGCGCGCAGCCGCTCGACGACCGGGTCGTCCTCGGCCGGCACGTGGTCGGCGAACAACGGCGAGCCGTAGGTGGTGCGGATGCCCGCGGTGTCGACGAGGTCCTTGTGCGCGACGGGCAACCCGTGCAGCGGGCCTTTCGGCTCGGCCGCGTCGGCCACCCTGGCCGCCTCGATCGCCTGGTCGGCGACCAGGGTGACGATGGCGTTGACGTGCGGGTTGACCTGCTCGATGCGGTCGAGGCAGGCCTGGAGGACCTCCACGGCGCTCACCTGCCTGGTCCTGATCAGGTGGGCCAGCTCGGTCGCGGTCAGGTAGTGCAGTTCGCTCACCCTGCGATCCTGCCCCATGGGCGGCCGCGAGACGACGGCAAGGGTTGCCGGAGTCAGGCGGCCAGGCCCTCCTCCTGCCGCCGTCGCCCGGCCAGGAGGATCACGCCGCCGGCGGCGGCGAGCGCGCAGGTGATGATCACGAGCTGCACACCGAACGCGACCTCCTGAACCGGCAGCACCCGGTTGCCGATGTGCAGGCCGAAGTGCACGCCGACCGCCATCCACACCGTTCCCGTACGCGCCCGCGCCGCCCCGCAGGCGAAGCCGAGCGCGATCGCCTGGACCACGTAGAGCAGGCGCTCGGCGACGGTGTCCGCCGGGCTCTGCGAGATGATGTGCAACGCGCCGAACACCACGGAGGTCACCGCCAGCACCGCCACCGGCGACAACCGGTCCGACAGGATGTCGAACAGGTGCCCGCGCCACAACAGCTCCTCCGGGAAGGCCTGGCCGAGCAGGGCGAGGACGATCCCGAGCGGCAGGTACGGCAGCGCCGGCCGTACCACGTCCCACGGCACCCACGCGGCCACGCCGAGCGCCACCGACACCAGGCTCGACACGGCCACCGCGAGCGCGCCCGCCACCACGCCTGCGAGAAGGTGCGGCACCGCCGTCCGCGGCCGCGCGAGTCCCACGCCGCGCCACGGGCGCCGGTGCAGGAAGCGGCGGACCAGATAGATCAGCGCGAACGCCGCCAGCGTGATCCCGGCCGTGCCGAGCAGCTGGTAGAGGGGATGATCGGAGTCCAGCAGCAGGGTCACGGGGAGGGTGCCGCCGAACACCTGCGCGAACATGATGGCGACGGCGACCAGCACCGCCCAGACGGGATGGATGGCTCTCATGGGAGGCCACGCTAGGAACGCGGGCGAGGCGCGCACATCGGGCCGCGGACCGAATCGGCCATGACCATGGTCATGGGCCTTCAGGAGGATCCCCTCGCCCGCGCGGGATACTAGGGTCGCGGTCATGCAGTCCCGTCCGCCCCTGCTGCGCGATCCCGACCGGCCGGCCCTGTTCAGTGTCGTGTTCTGGCTGGTGCTCGCGGGCACCGCCGTGACCGGATACCTCGCCCATCCGGGGACGATCGCCGCGCTCGTGCCGTTCGGCGTCAACCTGACGGTGGTGACCGGGTCGTGGCTCCTGCTGCCGTGGCGGCGGGCCAGCGGGTGGCGGCGGCCGCTGGGCGTCGTTTTCCTGGTGGCGACGATCATGCTGGGGATCACCGGCTCGGCCGAGGTTCACATGCTCCTGACGCTCATCGGCATCGCGAACGTGGCATTCGTGCACGGCATGCGGATCGCCTGGACGATCATCGGCGGCATGGCCGGTGCCCTGTTCCTCACGATCGTGCTGCTCTTCGGGTACGGAGTGGAGAACGCCGTCGCCCAGACCGTGCCGTTCATCGTGTTCGCCGTGTTCGTGCTGGGCCTGACGTCGGCCGTGCTGGAGGCCCGCCGCAGGCGGGCGGAGGCACAGCGGCTGGCCGCTCGGGTCCGGGAGCTCACGGTCGCCGAGGAGCGGGCGCGGATGGCCGCGGACATGCACGACTCCATCGGTCACCACCTGACGGTGATCAAGATGAGCCTGGAGAACGCCGAACGGTTCCGATCCCGCCGGCCCGAGTCGGCCTGGGAGGAGGTGCGGCAGGCCAAGGAGACGACCGTGACGGCGCTGACCGACGCCCGCCGCTGGGTCAGGGCACTACGCCCGCTCGCGCTCGAAGGGCAGATCAGCGGCGCGGCGCTGGAGCGGCTCGCGGCCTCGTTCGACGGCACAGGGCTGGCGGTGTCGTTCGAGGTGGCGGGCGGGGAGGCGCCGCTGGATCCGGACGTGGAGCTGGTCCTCTACCGCGTGCTGCAGGAGTCCCTGACCAACGCCGTCCGGCACGCGAGCGCCCGGCACGTGAGCGGCAGGCTGGCCTTCGAGGACGAGCGGGTGGTGCTGGTGGTCGCCGACGACGGCCGTGGCCGCGTTCCTGACGCGCGCGGCGGCTTCGGCCTGCGCTCGCTCGCCGAACGCGCCCGCACAGTGGGCGGCGTCCTGACCGCCGGCAACCGCCAGGGCGGCGGCTTCGAGGTACGCGCGGAACTCCCCGTCCCGCCCGCCGGGGGCACCGCCTGGGACCCTGCCCGCGAACCTGACCGGAACCCCGCCGAAGACGTGGAGGCGGCGCGATGAGCACGATCCGGGTGCTGCTGGCCGACGACCAGGAGCTGATCCGGCGGGCGCTGCGCAAGATGCTGGAGATCGAGGACGGCATCGAGGTGGCCTGCGAGGCGGCCGACGGCGAGGAGGCGCTGCGCGTGGCCGGCGAGTGCCGGCCGGACGTGGCGCTGGTGGACGCTCGCATGCCGAGGATGGACGGCGTCGAACTCATCGCGAGGCTGTCCGCCCGGCATCCCGGCGTGGCCGCCATCGTGCTCAGCACCTTCGACGAGGACGACTACATCTTCGGCGCCCTGCGCGGCGGGGCCGTCGGCTACCTGCTCAAGGACTGTACTCCGGAGGAACTGGTGGACGGCATCCACCGGGCCGCGCGCGGGGAGACGGTGCTCGCCGCGTCCGTCGCCGGACGCCTCGTGGCCGAGATCCGCCGCCGCCCGCCCGCGCCGCGTCCCCGAGATGAGGGCCTGTCCGCCAGGGAGGCCGAGGTGGCCGGGCTGATCGCCGAGGGGGCAACGAACCGGGAGATCGCGGCGCGGCTGCTCGTCACGGAGGGCACGGTGAAGAACCACGTCTCAAGCCTGCTTCGCAAGTTCGCCCTCCCTGACCGGACCCGCCTCGCCCTCCACCTCAGGGACGTTCACCCACCCCACCCCTGACACCCCGCCCCTGACACCACGCCCCTGACACCCCGCCCACCGGCACCACGCCCTGTCCGAGCCTCAGGGCAGCGCCCCGCGGAGTGGTGCACGCGGACGGCCCACGGGGCGCGCGTCACGGCGGCCCGCCACGCGCACCCGGTGAGCGTCACCCTGGACGGGGCCCGGCCGCGTGCACAGGGTGGGCCCTCCCGCGCGAAGCCGTAAAAAGGAAAAGGAGGGATCGGTCAGGCGCCCAGGCAGGCCGGGCCGAGCAGCTCTTTCAGGTCGCCCATCAGGGCGGGGGACGGGGTCACGCGGAGGCGGTCGTCGACGCGCATCACCGTCGTCCTGGGCCCGTTGTGCACCTGCAGGTGCACCTCGGACGTGCCCGGATGCGTCGTGAGGATCTCCCTCAGCCGCCCCACCACCGGGGGTGTGCAGCGGGTCAGGGGCAGGCTCACCAGCAGCGGCCCGCCCGCCTCCTGGCTCAGGTCGGGGGCCGTCACCTCCATGGCGATGATCTTCGCGACGTCCTCGCGCTTGTCGATGCGCCCCTTGACGAACACGATGGCGTCCTCGGCCAGGATCGTCGAGCAGAGCTGGTAGGCCGACGGGAAGATCATCACCTCGATCGAGCCCGCGAGGTCCTCCAGCTGGGTCAGCACCCAGGTGTCGCCCTTCTTGGTGACCTTGCGCTGCACCCCGCTCAGGATGCCGCCCACGGTCACCACCTGCCCGTCGGAGCGGCTTTCGTCCTGGAGGGCGGCGATCGAGCAGTCGGCTCCCGCCGCGAGGATGTGCTCGACGCCGAACAGCGGGTGGTCGGACACGTAGAGGCCGAGCATCTCGCGTTCGAACTGCAGGAGCGTGGTCTTGTCCCACTCCCCCAGCGGGATCTGCACGTCGAAGGTCTGGTCCTCGCCGCCCTCGATCGCCCCGAACAGGGAGTCCTGGCCGATGGCTTCGTTCTTCTTGATGTCGATGATCGCGTCGACGGCCTGTTCGTGCACCATGACCAGCCCCTTGCGCACGTGGCCGAGCGAGTCGAACGCTCCCGCCTTGATCAGCGATTCGATGACCCGCTTGTTGCAGACGATGGCCGGCACCTTGCGCAGGAAGTCTTTGAAGTCGGCGAAGCGGCCCTTCTCCCTGCGGGCGATGATGATGCCGTCGACGACGTTGGCGCCGACGTTGCGGATGGCCGACAGACCGAAACGGATGTCGGTGCCGCGCGGGGTGAAGTCGAAGTCGGAGTCGTTGACGTCCGGCGGGAACACCTTGATGCCCATGCGGCGGCACTCGTTGAGGTAGAGGGCCGACTTGTCCTTGTCGTCCTTCACCGAGGACAGTAGCGCGGCCATGTAGGCGGCCGGGTAGTTGGCCTTGAGGTAGGCGGTCCAGTAGGCGACGAGGCCGTAGCCGGCGGTGTGGGCCTTGTTGAAGGCGTAGTCGGAGAACGGCAGCAGGATGTCCCAGAGCGCCTTGATGGCCGCGGCGGAGAAGCCGTTGTCCTGCATGCCCTTCTCGAAGGTCACGAACTGCTTGTCCAGCTCGGCCTTCTTCTTCTTGCCCATCGCCCGCCGCAGCAGGTCGGCGCCGCCCAGGGAGTAGCCGGCGACCTTCTGGGCGATGGCCATGACCTGCTCCTGATAGACGATCAGGCCGTAGGTCGTGTCGAGGATCTCCTTCAGCGGCTCCTCGAGCTCGGGGTGGATCGGGGTGATCTCCTGCTGGCCGTTCTTGCGCAGCGCGTAGTTGGTGTGGGAGTTGGCGCCCATCGGGCCGGGCCGGTAGAGCGCGAGGGCGGCGGAGATGTCCTCGAAGTTGTCGGGGCGCATGAGCCGCATCAGCGAGCGCATGCCGCCGCCGTCGAGCTGGAAGATGCCCAGCGTGTCGCCCCGCGCCAGGAGTTCGTAGGCCTTGCGGTCGTCGAGCGGAAGCTCCAGCAGGTCGATCTTCTCGCCACTGGTCGACTCGATCATCTTCAGGCAGTCGTCGATGATCGTGAGGTTGCGCAGGCCCAGGAAGTCCATCTTCAGCAGGCCGAGCGTCTCGCAGGTCGGATAGTCGAACTGCGTGATGATCGCGCCGTCGGAGTCGCGGCGCATGATCGGGATGTAGTCGGTCAGCACCTCGGCCGACATGATCACGCCGGCGGCGTGCACGCCGGTCTGCCGGATCAGGCCCTCCAGGCCCTTGCCGAGGTCCATCGTCGCCTTGACGTCGACGTCTTCCTCGTAGAGCTTGCGCAGCTCGCCGGCCTCGGCGTAGCGCGGGTGGTCCTTGTCGAAGATGCCCGACAGCGGGATGTCCTTGCCCATGACGGCCGGCGGGAACGCCTTGGAGACGCGGTCGCCGAGCGCGTAGGGGTAGCCCAGGACGCGGCCGGCGTCCTTGATGGCGGCCTTCGCCTTGATGGTGCCGAACGTGGCGATCATGGCGACCTTGTCGGCGCCCCACTTCTCGGTCACGTAGCGGATCACGTCACCGCGCCTGCGCTCGTCGAAGTCGATGTCGACGTCGGGCATGGACACGCGCTCGGGGTTGAGGAACCGCTCGAAGATCAGGCCGTGCGGGATCGGGTCGAGGTCGGTGATGCCCAGCGCGTACGCCACCAGCGAGCCGGCCGCGGACCCACGGCCGGGACCGACGCGGATGCCGTTGTTCTTCGCCCACATGATGAAGTCGGCGACCACGAGGAAGTAGCTCGGGAACCCCATCTGGATGATGACGCCCAGCTCCTTCTCGGCCCAGGCGCGGTGCTCCTCGTCGACGCCCTTGGGGAATCGCCGCTCCAGGCCCTTCCACACCTCCTGGCGGAAGTAGTGTTCTTCGGTCATCCCCTCCGGGACGGGGTAGGTCGGCATGAGGTTCTTGAACTCGAAGAACCCGGCCGGGTCGACCTTCTCGGCGACCAGCAGCGTGTTGCGGCACCCCTCGGCCCACAGGTCGGAGGAGTCGACCGCGCGCATCTCGTCGGCGGTCTTGATGTAGTAGCCGCTGCCGTCGAAGCGGAACCGGTCGGGGTCGGACAGCTGCTTGCCCGTCTGGATGCACAGGAGGGCGTCGTGGGAGGCGGCGTCGGACTCGTAGGTGTAGTGGGAGTCGTTGGTGACCAGAGGCGGGATGCCGAGCTCCTTGCTGATCCTGGTCAGGCCGTCGCGGACCCGGCGCTCGATGTCGAGGCCGTGGTCCATGATCTCCAGGTAGAAGTTGTCCTTGCCGAAGATGTCCTGGTATTTCGCGGCGGCCTTGAGCGCCTCGTCGTACTGGCCGAGCCGCAGCCTCGTCTGCACCTCGCCCGACGGGCACCCCGTGGTGGCCATCAGGCCGTCGGCGTGCTCGGCGAGGATCTCGGCGTCCATCCGCGCCCACTTGCGGACGAACCCCTCGGTGTAGGCGCGCGACGACAACCGCATCAGGTTGTGCAGACCCGCCTTGTTGCGCGCCCAGATCGTCATGTGGGTGTAGTAGCCGCCCGCCGAGACGTCGTCCCTCTTCTGGTGCGGCTCGCCCCACAACACGGGCTTCTTGTTAAGGCGCAGCTCGGGCGCGACGTAGGCCTCGATGCCGATGACCGGCTTGATGCCGGCGGCGGTGGCCTGCTTGTAGAAGTCGTAGGCGCCGTGCATGTTGCCGTGGTCGGTGATCGCGATCGCCGGCATGCCCAGGTCGCCGACCTGTTTGAACATCTGCTTGAGGCGGGCGGCCCCGTCCAGCATCGAATATTCGGTGTGTACGTGCAGATGGACGAACGAGTCGCTGGACGACATGGAGCGGCGCCTCCTGGCCTCGACGGGTTGTGCGATCCGACTTTAGTGGGCCCGGCCGACACTCCGGGGCCATCGCCCGCCACCGCGTCACAGCTGGACGCCGCCGCCAGGACATCGCGCCGCGCGGGCCGCCCGGACGGATCACCGGCTGGGTAGGCTCGATGGCGCATGCTGGAGTGATCGTTTCGGGGAGGACACGCTGGACGAGGCGAAGCGGAGGATCGCCCAGACCGTCGCCGCGGCCGCGCTCGGCGTCGCGCTGGCCCTGGCCTGCCTGCCGCTGGGCGTCTTCGAGAAGCTGGCCTGCGCCATGCTGGACACGGGTTGTCCCGCCACCCGGGAGCCGCCCGGCCGGCTGCCGCAGGTGACGCGGCTGACGCCCGTGGAGGTGGCGCAGAGCGGCGCGTACGTCGCGCTCGGCGACTCCTACTCCTCCGGTGAGGGCGTCTACGACCTTGACGAGCGGCCGGTCAACGACGGCGCCGACCGCTGCCACCGCGCGACGGGCTCGTACGTGCCGCTCGTGGCCGGGGCCTACCGGTTCGGCGGCGGCACCGCCTTCTTCGCCTGCAGCGGCGCCACCACGACCGACCTCTTGTCCGGCCAGCACGGCCGGCAGCCCCAGATCAGCCGCGTCGGCCCGGCGACCAGTCTCGTGACGCTCAGCATCGGCGGCAACGACGCCGGTTTCACCAAGGTGCTCACGGGCTGCATCGTCAAGCTGCCCGGCTCGTCGGCCTGCGTCGAGCAGGAGGCCGCCGTCGGACGCCGCATCGGGGAACTGCGCTCCAGCGTCCTCACGGTCCTCAGAGAGCTGCGCGTACGCGCGCCGGGAGCCCGCGTCATCGTCCTCGGCTACCCGCGGCCGTTCCCGGCGAACCCGGTGCGCACCGTCGACAACCTCAGCCCGCAGGACCAGCGGTGGCTCAACAGCATGACGCGCCGCCTCAACGACACGGTGGGCACGGTGGCCGCCGGCTTCGACCGCATGCTCGCCGCCTTCGAGGCGCCGGGCAGCGTGGAGTACGTGGACGCCTACGACGCCTTCACCGGACACGAGGTGGGACGGCCCGAGCCGTATCTCAACGGGCTGCACGTGGACATGGGCGAGCTCGCGGTCAACGCCCGCAGCTACCACCCGACGGGCGCCGGCTACCGCCGCTTCGCCGACCTCATCACCCGCCAGATCGCCAAGGGTCCCGGCCGGCCCCTGCACAACGTCCGCCTCACGACCCCCTGACCCGGCCGCTCCGGCGCCCGCGCGCTCAGCGGCGGGCGCGCTCCTCGGCCAGGTGGAGGCCCGCCTCGATGACGGCGTTCATGATGGGAGCGAGCCGGTGCTCCCCCAGCGACGGCGCGCGCGACGCCATGCGTTTCACGAGGGCGCGCTCCCGGTCGAGGTCGCGCCCGGCGAAGCCGCCGACGGGCTTGATCCGCTGGACGATGCCCGCCAGCGCGGCTCTGCGCTCCAGCAGCGTCGCCAGCGCGGCGTCGACCCGGTCGATCGCGTCCCTGCACTCCGGCAGCGTGGCGGGCGCCTCAGGACGGAGCAGGGCGCCCACGACGGTCACGGCCTCCTCGGCCACCCGCAGCGCCGCCTCCTGGTCGGCATCGGGGATCGCCCCGGGGTCCGCCATGGCTCCCGGCAGTCCGATCCCGTCCGCCGCCGCGAACTCCCGGGCCACGACGCCCGCGTAACCTGACCGCCTGGTCCCCGCGGGGTCGTTCTTGCCCGCGTGCCCGGGGTCAGCCATCCCGCCGTGCCCGCCACCGGCCGCGCCCCCGCGACCTGCGGAGTCCGCCCCGCCGTTCCGGGAACCGGCGCCGCCGGGCCGCGTGGAAGCGTGGGCGCGGTCGCCGGAGGAGGCGGCCGGGTTGCCCGCGCTCTGGGAGGGCGCGGGGAGGAGGAGGCCGTCGGCGCCGGCGGCGACCGCTGCGGCGGATAGCCCGACATTTCGGGAAACGTCGGCGAGCACCGGCCTCCCGGACGCCACCCGCGCGGCCCGCATCAACCCCAGATCCAGCGAAGGCCCCTCGCAGAGGATCACCTGCCCGTCCCCCTCTGCCGCGCAGTAGCCGGCCAGCCCGAGCCACTCCTCCAGGGTCCCCGCAGCCCGTCGCTCCACCACGACCGGCAGGCCCAGCCCGGCCGCCGCCCGCACCAGCGGGATGTCGCGCGTCCACGACGATCCCACCACCACCGCTCCGGCGAGCGCGGCGATCGCCGGAAGGTCGGCCGCCGAGAGCGGCTCCACCAGCAGCGGGGCCGACCGCGCGGCCCGCTCGCGCAGCACCTCGTACACGTCCGCCCGCCCGTGGCGCTCCCGCAGGCTCACCCGGCCGTCGATCACCACGGCGGGCCCCTCGCCCACGAGCAGCCCGCCCACCGCCACCGCGTGCCGTTCCAAGGTCGATGACATCTCGATCCCTCGCTCGGGCCGGCTCTCCGGAACCGGCAGGAAAACCAAAAAGGCAGAGACGGGGCGTCTCTGCCTCTGCCGACTCCAGGTGGTCGCTAGCCGCCGACCGGCCCTCCTGGAGCCGGCTCGGTAAACGCGTAGCGACAAGTCATGTCTGAAACCTTACACCCATGCCTCCACCTGCTGGACGATGCTTCTCACATGGCGGACTGGCCCTCCGGCGAGTCGCCGTTGATCCCTGCCTATGGGAGTATTTCTTGGCCTAGAGGGAGGGTTTGAGGCCGTTGATGTCGGATCGCAAGCAGGACGGACGCCGCATCGCCGGCCGCTACCAGCTGCAGGAACCCATCGGCAGGGGCGGAATGGGCATCGTCTGGCGTGCCCACGACGAGCTTCTTGACCGCACGGTCGCGGTCAAGGAGGTCAGGTACGCCGCCGCCCTGGGCGATGAGGTGCAGCTACTGAACCGGCGCACCATGCGCGAGGCGAGAGCGGCGGCGAGATTCGAGCATCCCAACGTGATCGTCGTGCACGACGTGATCGAGGAGGATGACAGGCCCTGGATCGTCATGCAGCTCGTCCAGTCACGTTCGCTGGGCACGGTGATCAAGCAGGACGGGCCGCTGCCGCCCAAGCGGGTGGCCGAGATCGGCCTGGCCGTGCTCGACGCGCTGCACCGCGCACACGAGGCGGGCGTGCTGCACCGCGACGTCAAGCCGGAGAACGTCCTGCTCGCCGACGACGGCAGGGTCGTGCTGACCGACTTCGGCATCGCCACGCTGGAGACGGAGACGCAGCTGACGGTGACGGGGCTGGCCGGCACCCCGGCGTTCATCGCGCCCGAGCGGCTCAAGGGGCTGCCCGCGCGGCGCGAGTCGGACCTGTGGTCCCTGGGCGCCACGCTGTACACGGCCGTGGAGGGCCGTTCCCCGCACGAGCGGGGGATGGCGCTGGCCACGATGCACGCCGTGCTCACCGACGAGCCCGATCCCATGCCGCACGCCGGCCCGCTCGCCGAGGTGATCAGCGGGCTGCTGGTGAAGGAGCCGGTGCAGCGGCTCACGTACGAGGAGACGCAGCGGCTGCTGCGCGCCGCCATCGCGCAGGCGAGTCCCCCGCCCACGGCGCAGTTCCCCGCCGCCCAGCCGCTCGAGGTGCCCCCTCCGGCCGGCGCACCGGCCAAGGCGCGCAAGGTCCCGTTCCCGCCCGTGTCGGCGAGCAGGCCGCGGCGGGCGCCCGCCCCTGCCGTGGACGAAACCCCGACCGACCCGGCCCTGGCGGCCGCGGCGGCCCGGGCCGTCCCGGAGACCGGCGCCCGGATCTCCCCGCTGACGGAGGAGCCCCGGCCGGCGTCGGAGCCGACGGTGGACGCGGCGAGGCCGGGCCAGGTGCGGGCCGGGATGGTCGTCGCGGCCGCCGCGGCGGTCGTTCTCGTCGCCGGCGTGGGCGGCTACCTCGGCCTGCGCTCGGCCCCCGACGACCAGGCGGCGGGCGGGCCGGTCACCTCCGCGCCCGCGACGCTCACGCAGGCGTCGCCGAGCGCCTCCGCGAGCACCTCGCCGTCGGAAAGCCCGTCCGGGGATCCCTCGCCGAGCCCCAGCGACAGCCCGGCCCCGGAGCCCAGCGAGACGGCGAACGCGCTGCCCGACGGGTGGAAGATGTACAAGGACAAGAAACTGGGCTTCTCCATCGGGTTACCCAAGGGCTGGGACGTATGGGACCGCGGCGGCAGGCAGGTCAAGTTCAAGGGGCCGGGCGCGGCGTCCAACGCCTATCTGATGATCGAAGAGGCGGCCAAGCCTGGGAGTGACCCGTACAAGGACTGGAAGAAGCAGGAACCGCACCTCAAGCACAACTTCGGTGGCTACAAGAAGCTCGACATCGAGAAGGTCGACACCGAGAAGTTCGGCTACATGAAGGCCGCGGCCGACTGGGACTTCACCTGGAACACCAACACGGGCAAGACCCGCGTGCGCAACCGGGGCTTCGTCACCACCAACGGACGGGCGTACGCGATCTACTGGCACACCCTGAACAGCCACTGGAAGGCCGACTACGACTTCTTCGAAGGGTTCTGCGCGACGTTCAAACCGGCGAAGTAGGCTTCCCCGCGTGGCACGGCAGGTCAGCAACCGATACCACCTCCTCGAGCCTCTCGGCGAGGGCGGGATGGGTGTGGTCTGGCGGGCCTACGACCAGCTGCTCGACCGCACGGTCGCGATCAAGGAGGTCCGCTACTCCGGCGTCGGCGACGCGCGGCGGGCCGAGCTCACCCGCAGGACCATCAGGGAAGCCAGGGCGGCGGGCCGCCTCGACCACCCGTCGGTGATCGTCATCCACGACGTCGTCGAGGAGGACGGCCGCCCGTGGATCGTCATGCAACTGGTGCCCTCCCGCTCGCTGGCGGAGGTGATCCGCGAGAGCGGTCCCCTGCGCGTGGGGCAGGTCGCGGTGATCGGCGGCCGGGTGCTCGGCGCCCTGCGGGCCGCGCACGCGACCGGGGTGCTGCACCGCGACGTGAAGCCGGAGAATGTCCTGCTCGCCGACGACGGCAGGGTGGTGCTCACCGACTTCGGCATCGCCTCGATGGAGGCGGAGGCAGGGCTGACGGCGACCGGCAATGTGGTGGGCACGCCCGCCTACATGCCTCCTGAGCGGCTGAACGGCGATCCGGCCGGGCCCGAGTCCGACCTGTGGTCGCTGGGGGCGACGCTCTACGCGGCCGTCGAGGGCGAGCCGCCGTTCAAGCGCGACTCGTGGGCCGCGACGGTGGCCGCGGTGCTGCGTGACGAACCCGAGCCGCCGACGCGGGCCGGAGCGCTGAAGCCGGTCATCATGGGGCTGCTGCGCAGGAACCCCGCCGCCAGGATGCCCGCGGAAGAGGCCGCCAGGCTCCTGTACGACGCCGCCGGCGCACCCGACCGGCCGGCGACGGCCACCGGCCCCGCGACGCCAGGCCGGGCGGGCGGCACGGCCGAGGTCCCCGGCCCGCCGGACGGCGCCCGCGCGGTGACCGGCGGCCGGTTTCCCGCCGGCGACCGGCGGCCCACGGAATCCGGCCGGCGTGCGCGTGCCAGGACCTGGTGGATCGCGGTGCCCGCGGCGGTGATCGGGGTGGCGGTGCTGGGCACGGGGGGCGTGCTGCTGTCCGACGGATGGACGGCGACCCCCACGACCGGCCCCACGACCGGCCCCACGACCGGCCCTACAGGCGGCGAGCCCACCGCGACGCCCACGCCCACTGAGCCGACACCTGGGCCGACCACTGAGCCGGACCCCACGAGGGCGCCGGTGCCGGAGGGCTGGCGGACGTACACGAGCGCCGCGGGCCGCTTCTCGATCGCCCTGCCCCGGCAGTGGAGGGCCGAGAAGCACGCCACCAGGGACAGCGTCTCCTTCTCCCGCCCAGGCGCCTCCGGCACGATGATCGTCGAGTGGACCGTCCCCGACATCCCGTGGGACGACCCGCGCGGGCACTGGATCGGCCTGGAGAAGGAGATCCTGGCGAAGAAGCTGTTCAAGGGCTACGAGCGCATCCGCATCACGCCCACGAGGTTCCTCGGCCGCGAGGCCGCCGACTGGGAATTCACCCGGGAGCGTGACGGTTCCACCATTCACGTGCTCAACCGCGGTTTCCACACCGCGGACGGCCGCCCGTACGCTCTCTACTGGGAGACCACCCAGGCGCGCTGGCAGCGTGACCGGCACTACTTCGCGGCGTTCGCGAAGACGTTCAGACCCGAATGACCATGAAGGAACAAGCACACTTCTGGCGGCACCCGGCGGTGCCGGAGACCGACCTGCTCAAAGCCCGCTACGTCACCCACCGTTTCTCCCGGCACGTGCACGACGGCTACGCCATCGGGGTCATCGTGGGCGGCGTCGAGGAGTTCCACTACCGCGGCACCCTGCACCGGGCGGGCACGGGCGAGCTGGTGCTGGTCAACCCCGACTCGGTGCACACCGGGCAGGCCGGCGTGCCCGGCGGGTGGGCGTACCGCATGCTCTATCCGTCGATCGACGCGCTGTCCTCGGTCGCCGCCGAGCTGGGCGCCCCCTACGCGACGCCGCACTTCCCCGAGCAGGTGGTGCGCGACGACGAGGTGGCGGCCCTGCTCGGGCGGGCGCACCAGGCGGCCGAGCGGGGCGACGCGCTGGCCGCCTCGACGTTGAGCCGCACGCTGTTCGCCCGGCTGGTGACGCGCCACGCCACGCCCAGGCCGGCCGCGGCCCTGCCCGCCGAGGGCAGGCGGGCCGTGCGGGAGGCACTCGACCTGCTCCACGGCAGCCTCGTCGACCCGCCGACGCTGGACGATCTCGCCGGCGCGGTGGGGGCGCGGCCGTTCGCACTGCTGCGGGCGTTCAAGGCCGCGACGGGCATGCCGCCGCACGCCTACCTCACCTCACTCCGGGTACGCCAGGCGCGCCGGCTGCTGCTGTCCGGGGTACGCCCCGCGCAGGTGGCGGCCGAGGTGGGCTTCACCGACCAGGCCCACCTCAACCGGCATTTCAAGCGTGTCGTGGGCGTACCTCCCGCCGCCTACCAGCGCGCTGCAGGAACGTACAAGACCGGCGCTTGACCCCACGCCTAGCCTCGGCGGCATGGAACAGACAACACACCGTTCCGCCGCCGTGCGGGACGGCTTCGGCGTGGGCCTGGCCGTGGGGCTGTCCGGGCTCGCCTTCGGCGCCGCGGCGGTCACCGCGGGCCTGAGCGTGCCGCAGGCGTGCGTGCTGAGCCTGCTGACGTTCACCGGCGCCTCGCAGTTCGCGCTGACGGGCGCGGTGGGCGCGGGCGGCGACCTGGTGGCCGCCACCCTCGGCGCGCTGCTGCTCGGCGGCCGCAACACCCTGTACGGCCTGCGCCTGGCCGACCTGCTGCGGGTACGCGGGCCGCGCCGGCTGGTCGCCGCGCACGGCGTGATCGACGAGACCGCGGCCGTCTCCCTGGCCCAGCCGACCCCGGAGGCGGCGCGCACCGGCTTCGCGACCACGTTCGCCAGCCTCTACGTCACGTGGAACCTCACCACCCTGGCGGGCGCGTACGGCACGTCGTTCCTCGGTGACCCTGACATGGTGGGCCTGGACGTGGTGGGCCCGGCCGCGTTCCTGGCCATCCTGTGGCCCCGTCTGGCGAAGAGCGCCGAGCTGCGCCTGCTGGCCGGGGCCGGCGCGGCGATCGCCCTGTGCGCGACCCCCTTCCTGCCGCCGGGCGTCCCCGTGCTGCTGTCGGCCGCGGCGGTTCTGGTGGTGATGGCCCGATGACGTTGTGGTGGGCCATCGCCGCGCTCTGCGCCGGCTGCTACGCGCTCAAGCTGGCCGGGCTGGCCGCGCCGCAGCGGGTGCTGGAGCATCCGGTGGTGAGCAGGTTCGCCGAGCTGGTGCCGGTGGCGCTGCTGGCGGCGCTGATCGCGGTGCAGATGTTCACCGAGGAGGGCGGGCTGTCGTTCGACCCGGCCCGTGCGGCGGGTCTCGGCGCGGCGGTGATCGCCCTGCTGCTGCGTGCCCCGTTTCTGATGGTTCTGGCGTCTGCGGCGGTCATTACCGCGCTTGTCCGGATTTTTACTGGGTAGTCGCTCGTGCATGACCGATGCAACGGGGATGGTCGGTGGACGGTACCGGCTGGTCAGGATGATCGGCCAGGGCGGCATGGGCACGGTGTGGCAGGCGCACGACGAGGTGCTCGGCAGGGACGTGGCCGTCAAGGAGGTCCTGCCGCCTCCCGACCTCACGGGTTCGGAGCGCGAGGTGTTCGCCGTACGCACCTTCCGCGAGGCCAGGGCCGCCGGCCGGGTGGCGCACCCGAGCGTCGCCGCCGTGTACGACGTCCTGGAGGAGCGCGGGCACCCGTGGATCGTCATGCAACTGGTCCGCTCCCGCACGCTCGGCGAGGCGATCCGCGAGGACGGCCCGATGCCCCCGTCACAGGCCGCCCGCGTCGGGCTGCAACTGCTGGAGGCGCTGCGCGCGGCCCACGCGGCGGGCGTGCTGCACCGGGACGTCAAACCGGACAACGTGCTGCTCACCAAGGACGGCCGGGCGGTGCTGACCGACTTCGGCATCGCGACCACGGAGGACGAGGCCCCCGTCACGAGGACGGGCATCCTGATCGGCACGCCCGCCTACATGGCGCCGGAGCGCGCCGCGGGCGGCCGCGCTGGACCGGCCTCGGACCTGTGGGCGCTGGGCGCGACGCTCTACCTGGCGGTCGAGGGCGACTCGCCCTTCCAGCGGGAGAACGCCCTGGCCACGCTGGGCGCGGTCATGCACGCCGAGCCGGAACCGCTGTCGCGCGCGGGGGCGCTGGCTCCCGTACTGCTCGGTCTGCTGCGCAAGAACCCTGCCGAGCGCATGTCGCTGGAGGAGGCCGAGCAGCGGCTGGCCGCGATCATCGCGGGCGCGGCGCCCGACCCCACGGGCCCCTTCGCCGCACCGGAGACGCGCGGAGGCGCGCCGCCCCGGACGATCCCGGGGACGGCGCGACGGAGGCGCGAGCTGCACCTGGCCGCGATCGCGGGAGGCGCGCTGCTCGTGGGGCTCGTCACGGGAGGCGCGGTGTGGTTCTCGAACCAGCCGTACAACGTGCCGGCACATCAGCAGGTGCCCATCGTGGTGACGACCTCGGGCGAGCCGACGCCGACGGAGGAGGCGTCATCGGAGGCGCCGTCGGAGGAGGCGTCGCCGCGGCCGGAGCGATCCTCGGAGAGCGGCCCCGTCTCCAAGCCGGGAGGGGAGACGCCGGCGCCGCCGACGGCCCGTGAGCGGCCGGAAACCCCTCGCGAGGAACGCGGCCGCGTCACGCGCGCGCCCGCACCCACCGAGTCCGCGGAGAAACCGCGCGAGGACGAGAAGGTGGAGAGGCCCGGCCGGACCCCCGGCCAGGTCGAGGGCTCCGAGGACGGCGGGGCGGCGGCCGGCGAGACCCAGGAGAGCGAAACCGGGTCCTGATCAGGACTCGGCGCGGACGATGTCGAGGGCCTTCTGCAGGTCCTGCGGGTAGTCGGTGCCGAACGACATCCACTCGCCCGTCTCCGGGTGCTCGAACCCCAGCGCGACCGCGTGCAGCCACTGCCGGATGACGCCCAGCCTGGCCGCGAGCGTGGGGTCGGCGCCGTAGAGCAGGTCTCCGACGCACGGGTGGCGCAGCGCCGACATGTGCACCCTGATCTGGTGGGTGCGCCCGGTCTCCAGCTTGATGTCGAGCAGCGACGCCGCCCGGAACGCCTCGATCGTGTCGTAGTGGGTCACCGACGGCTTGCCGCCCGCCACCACGGCGAACCTGCCGTCACCCGACGGGTGCCGGTCGATGGGCGCGTCGACGGTGCCCCTGAACGGGTCGGGATGCCCCTGGACCAGCGCGTGGTAGCGCTTGTCGACCGTACGTTCCTTGAAGGCCCGCTTGAGATGGGAGTAGGCGTGCTCGCTCTTGGCCACCACCATCGCGCCGGTGGTGTTGGCGTCGAGCCGGTGCACGATGCCCTGCCGCTCGGCCGCGCCGCTGGTGGCGATCGTGTGCCCGGCCCCCATCAGCCCGCCGATCACGGTGGGGCCCGTCCAGCCGACGGTCGGGTGGGCGGCCACCCCGATCGGCTTGTTGACCACCACGATGTCGTCGTCCTCGTGGACGATCGTCATGCCCGGCACCGGCTCGGCGACCGGCATGGGCGTGGTGATCGGCGGCGGCATCGTCACGTCGAGCCAGGCGCCCGCGTGCACCCGGTCGCTCTTGGCCGGTTGCCTGCCGTCGACCAGCACCTCGCCGGCCCCGATCAGCTCGGCCGCGCGCGTGCGGGAGAAGCCGAACAACCGCGAGAGGGCGGCGTCGAGCCGCTCGCCCTCCAGGCCGTCGGGGACCGGCAGGCTCCGCTGCTCAGTCATCCCCGGCCACCTCCTTGGAGCCGTCGATCTGCACGTTGCGCCAGGCCAGGAGCACCGCGAGGATGCCGCCGCAGACGATCGCCGAGTCGGCGATGTTGAAGACGGGGAAATAGTCGATCACGGGGAAGTGCCCGGGGAACACCTCGATGAAGTCGACGACGTGCCCCTGGAACTGCGTGGGGCGCCCGATGCCCGACGGGTAGCGCAGGAGGCGGTCGGTGAGGTTGCCGAACGCCCCGCCGAGCAGCAGGCCGAGCGTGACCGCCCAGGCCCTGCTGCCCAGCTTGCGGGCGGTGCGCACGATGGCGACAACCACGCCGGCCGCGATGATGGTGAAGATGAACGTCATCCCGGTGCCGATGCTGAACGCGGCCCCGGGATTGAAGATCACCCTGAACTGCAGGACGTCCTGGATGACGACCAGCGGCGCCTCGCCCTCGAGCGTGCGCAGCACCACCGTCTTGGTGACGAGGTCGGCCGCGTAGATCACGGCCGCCAGCACGATGAGGACGGCGAAGAGGCGCCGGCGTGGGCTGCCTACCGGCGTTCCTCCCTCTGCTTGCACTTGACGCACAGCGTCGCCCTCGGGAACGCCTGAAGGCGTTCCTTGCCGATCGGCTTGTGGCACGATTCGCACACTCCGTAGGTCCCTGCGTCGATCCTGGCGATCGCACGTTCGTTCTGCGCGACCAGATCGCGCGCATTCAGGGTAAGGGCGATCTCGCGTTCGCGCTCATACGTCTTCGCGCCGGCGTCCGCCTGGTCGTCGCCGGCTCCTTGGGTGACGTCTCCAGAGGCTATCTCGGACTCGTGCCGGAGGATGTCCGCGTTGAGTTCGTCGATCTCGCTCTGCAGTCTGCCGCGTACCTCGGCCAGCTCCTCGCCCGACCACATCGACGGTGTAGCGGTCTGCGTGACTGCCGCCATGGCTGCCTCCATTGCTGATCAAGGCCCGTAATGGTGCGGGCAGCTTAGGATCCGGATAACGGAACGGCAAACGACCCGCCGGTCGGTTTACCTCCCCCGTACTATCCCGCCACGCGCATTCAACTCCTCCTCAGCGGCGTCCATTCCCACAACTTTGTCGCCGTTTACGACTTCCGGACTGACATGTCTGGACATCTATGGCCGTAGCCTCCCCCACCAGGGAAACCGGGAAGCCTTCGCCCCCACTCTGCGTTATGGTTTGAATCTGCAAGGCGTTGATGGGGCCCCACTGTGAGGGATATCACCCCGGAGCCGCCGGAAGAACGGCTCGTCCGAGCTCATTAGACCCGGCAGCAGAGCGAATGAAGAGGGCTCCGCCCAGCGCGGAGCCAAGAAGGGTGGTACCGCGGAGCCGCACGGCTTCGTCCCTTCACGCCAGCCAGCCGGCCGATCAAGCGTGGAGGTCACGCCCGAGATGTCCCCAACATTCCGCTCTCTTCCCGCGCAGGTCGACCTGCCCGCGCTCGAGCGCGAGGTCCTCGACCGCTGGCGGGACGGGAAGATCTTCGAGCGGTCCGTCGAGCAGAACACCGGCAACCCGTCGTGGGTCTTCTACGAGGGCCCGCCCACCGCCAACGGCCTGCCCGGCGTCCACCACGTCGAGGCGCGGGTCTTCAAGGACCTCTTCCCGCGCTACAAGTCCATGCGCGGGTTCAGCGTCCCGCGCAAGGCCGGCTGGGACTGCCACGGCCTGCCCGTCGAGGTCGGCGTCGAGCGCGAGCTGGGCCTGTCCGGCAAGAAGGACATCGAGACGTACGGCATCGCCGAGTTCAACGCCAAGTGCCGCGAGTCGGTGCTGCGGCACGTCGACGCGTTCGAGCAGCTGACCGAGCGCATGGGCTACTGGATCGACCTGTCCCAGGCCTACCGGACGATGGACCCGTCCTACATCGAGTCGGTGTGGTGGTCGCTGAAGGTCGTCCACGACAAAGGGCTGCTGTTCCGCGACTTCCGGATCACCCCCTACTGCCCGCGCTGCGGCACCGGCCTGTCCGACCACGAGCTGGGCCAGCCCGGCGGCTACGAGACCGTCTCCAGCCCGTCGGTCTACGTCCGCATGCCCGTCACGTCCGGCCCGCTGGCCGAGCTGGGCGCGGCGCTGCTCATCTGGACGACCACGCCGTGGACGCTCGTGTCGAACACGGCGGTCGCCGTGCACCCCGACGTGACCTACGTCGCCGCCCGCACCGCCGGCGGCGAGGTGCTGGTGGTGGCCGAGCCGCTGCTGTCCGTGCTCGGCGAGGACGCGACCGAACTGGCCCGCTTCACCGGGCGCGAGCTGGAGCACACCCCCTACTCCCGCCCCTTCGACCTGGTCGACATCCCGGGCGCCCACTACGTCGTGCTGGGCGACTACGTCACCGTCGACGACGGCACCGGCCTGGTCCACCAGGCTCCCGCGTTCGGCGCCGACGACCTGGCCGTCATCAAGCGGTACGACATGCCGGTCGTCAACCCGATCGGCCCCGACGGCCGCTTCCTCGACGACGTGCCCATGGTCGGCGGGCGCTTCTTCAAGGACGCCGACGAGGAGCTGACCGGCGACCTGCGCGCCCGCGGGCTGCTCTTCCGCGGCGGCCACTTCGACCACAGCTACCCCCACTGCTGGCGCTGCCACACGCCGCTGCTCTACTACGCGCTCCCGTCCTGGTACATCCGCACCACCGCGGTCAAGGACCAGATGCTGGCCGAGAACGCCAGGACCAACTGGTATCCCGACACCATCAAGTGGGGCCGGTTCGGCGAGTGGCTGCGCAACAACGTCGACTGGTCGCTGTCGCGCTCGCGCTACTGGGGCACGCCGCTGCCGCTGTGGGTGTGCTCGGCCGACGAGTCCCACGTGACGTGCGTCGGGTCGCTGCAGGAGCTGGGCGAGCTGGCCGGCCAGGACGTCTCGGCCCTCGACCCGCACCGCCCGTACGTCGACGACGTGACCTTCGCCTGCCCCGACTGCGGCGAGCAGGCCCGGCGCGTCCCCGACGTGATCGACGCCTGGTACGACTCGGGCTCCATGCCGTTCGCGCAGTGGGGCGAGCGCGGCAGGCCCGAGGGCGTCTACCCGGCGCAGTTCATCTGCGAGGCCACCGACCAGACGCGCGGCTGGTTCTACTCGCTGATGGCCGTCGGCACCCTCGTCTTCGGCCGGTCCTCCTACGAGAACGTGCTCTGCCTCGGCCTCATCCTGGCCGAGGACGGCCGCAAGATGAGCAAGCACCTGGGCAACATCCTCGAGCCGATCCCGCTGATGGAGCAGCACGGCGCCGATGCCCTGCGCTGGTTCATGGCCTGCTCGGGATCGCCATGGGCGTCCCGCCGGGTGGGGCACACCACCCTCGAGGAGATCGTCCGCAAGGTCCTGCTGACGCTCTGGAACACCGCGTCGTTCTTCACTCTCTACGCCAACGCCGAGTCGTGGTCGCCGTCCCGGCTGCGGGAGGCCGCACCGGCGGCCGAGCGCCCGCTGCTCGACCGCTGGGCGCTGGCCGAGCTGCACCGCACGGTGGCCGAGGTGACGGCGTCGCTCGACGACTACGACACCCAGCGGGCCGGGCGGCGGCTGGCCGACTTCCTCGATGACCTGTCCAACTGGTACGTCCGCCGCTCCCGCCGCCGCTTCTGGCAGGGGGAGCAGGACGCGTTCGCCACCCTGTACGAGTGCCTGGAGACGGTGCTGCGGCTGATGGCGCCCGTCACGCCGTTCGTCACCGACTACCTGTGGGACATCCTGCGGCCGGGGGACGCTCCCTCCTCGGTGCACCTGGCCTCGTGGCCCGAGGTGCGTGACGACCTGCTCGATCCGGCGCTGTCGGAGCAGATGGCCCTGGTCCGCCGGCTGGTGGAGCTGGGCCGTTCGGCCCGTGCGTCGTCGGGCGTCAGGACCCGGCAGCCGCTCCGCCGGGCCCTGGTGGGCGCGCACGGCTGGCCGTCGTTGCCCGCCGAGCTGCGCGGCCTGGTGGCCGACGAGCTCAACGTCCAGGCTCTGGAGGACATGTCCGGCTTCAGCGCCGATCTGGTGTCCTACTCCGTCAAGCCCAACTTCCGGGCCCTGGGCAAGCGCTTCGGCTCCCAGACCAAGCTCGTGGCCACCGCGGGGGCCGCCGCCGACCCCACCCACGTGGCCAGGGCCCTGCGCTCGGGCTCCACGGTCACGGTGGAGGCCGGCGACCTGGGCGAGGTCACGCTCGGCCCCGACGAGGTGATCGTCAACGAGCAGCCCCGCTCGGGCTGGGCGGTGGAGACGGGAGCGATCGGCACGGGCACGGGCGAGACGGTCGCCCTCGACCTCGAGCTCACCGACGACCTGCGCCGCGCGGGTCTGCTGCGCGAGGTCATCCGCCTGGTGCAGGAAGCCCGCAAGTCGACCGGCCTGTCCATCACGGACCGGATCGAGCTGTGGTGGACCGCGTCCTCGCCCGACCTGGCCGCGGCGTTGCGGTCGGACTGGCAGGTCGTGGCGGAGGAGGTGCTGGCGACGTCGGTCACGGAAGGCACCGCGGCAGACCTGCCGTCCCACACGGACGAGGACCTCGGGCTGACCTTCCAGCTCCGCCGCACCTGACACAGGGCCGGCCGGGCCACGTGCGGCCCGGCCACGCCCGCCCCCTCCCAAGGCCCGCACCGTACGCTCAACGGCGGGCGACCACGTACGTCCCCGCGCCTTCCAGGGCCCGCGCCACGCACTCGAGGGCCGTGGAGGTGTGGGCGGTCAGCTGACCGATTCGCGGTCGTGCTGGCAGACCGAGCAACTCGTCAGCCCGGCCGCCTCGGCCGCGTCGGCCGCCATGGTCTCCACTCCCGACTCGCCCGCACCCCTGATCAGCGGGCAGTTGGTGCTGTGGTAGCGGCGGGTGCCGACGATGACCTTCACCGTGCGGCTGTCGCCGCCCTTGGGTTCGTCGCCCGGCTTCCTCTCGGAGCCCTCAGCCGTGGAATCGGCGGCCGGAGCCTTCGAGCCGGCAGCCGGAGCCTTCGCGGGTGTGCCCCCGGAAGGCTGGGAACCCTGCCGAGGCTTGCCCTGCTCCCGGTCGCTCTGCCCTTGCCGAGGCCTACCGGTATCCTGCGCGCTCTGCCCTTGGCGAGGCTTGCCCGGCCCCTGGTCACCCTGCCGTTGCTGAGGCTTGCCGGCAGGCTGAGCACCGGTGCCGGACGGCTGCGGTCGAGCAACCGGAGAGCCGCCCTTGGGCGTGCCGGTGCCATCGTTGGAGGGTTCTGATGCCGCAGCCGCCCCCTGCGTGCCGGGCCGGGACGTCGCGTTCTTCTGGCCGGCGCCGGAGGGGCTTCCCGCCGCGGCGGGCGTTCCGGCCTTGGGGGCGGTGCCGGGCTTGGCCGGCGGGCCCGAGGGACGGCCCTCCGCCGCGGACCTGGCCGTCGCGCCCGCGGGCAGCGGCCCCTTGGGCTTGGCCTCCGACTCGGCCGAAGACGCGGGCCGTTCAGGAAGGATGAGGGTCTGCCCCACCGCTGCGGAGGTGTCGGCATCCCCGGACGGAGTCTTCGACGGCCCGGACGCTCCCGGACGGCCTGGCGTGGCGGAGGACGGCACCCTGGGCTGGGGCGCGGTCGCGGGGCCCGCGGAGTCGTCGTCCGCCGCGCCGCCCGTGGCGCCCTGCGGACGCTTGCCGTCACCTCCGGACCGCCCCGGCTTACCACCGGACTGCTGCGGACTCGCGGCGGACCGCCCCGGCTTGGCCGGGGTCCGCGCGGGCGAGTCCGCGGACGATTCCTGCTCTTCGGCGGGCGTCCCCGGCCTGCCCGGGGACTGTGCGGGCTTTTCCGCAGCCTGCCCGGGCTTGCCCGCGGGACGCTCAGACGCGCCGCTCGGCTGCCCCGGCCCGGCGCCGGGCTGCTCGGGTGTGCGGGCGGACTGGGCGGACGACGTGCCGGGTGCGGGCCGGCCGGACGAGCCGGACCTCTTCGCGGGCGCGGACGAGCCGGACCTCTTCGCGGGCGCGGACGGGCCGGACGTCTTCGCGGGGGTGCCCGGCCGGGTCCCGGGCTTGCCGGGAGAGGCCTTGCCAGGGGAAGGCTTGCCGGTCGACGGCTCGGGCGGCGCGCTGGAAGGCGGCGTCTCGGCCCTGAGCGTGTGCGGCCGGAAAACAGAAGTCTGGGTCTCCGCCTGCTCATCATCCGAGTCGGGGGCGGCGGAGGCGGAGTGGCCGAACCACCCGGCGCCTTCCTCGTGGGCGGCGGCGGGCTCCGGGCTGGGGGTGGAAGCCTTCGTGTCGGGCTTCGGCGGTGCGACCGGCGAACGTAGGTCGCGGGTCTCCGCGGAGTTTTCCGCCCGGCTCTCCGCGCTGATGGCGGAGCCGGGTGCGACGGCGGGCTCGGGGTCGGCGGCAGGCGGCAGCTGCCGTCCGCCGAGCGCTGCGTCAGGCAGGCACGTCGTGCAGGGCGTGAAGCCCTCCTCGCGGGCCTCCTCGTAGGTGAGCTCCTCGTTGGTCCGGCCGCTGAGCTGTCGGCAACCGGGCACGTGATATCTCTTGCGTCCCGGGATCACCAGCACGATCGCATCCGGTGAGATGCCCGCGGCCGCCGGGCGGCGCGGGGCGGAGGCGGCGGGAACGGTCGCCACCCGCTGGGGTGCCCGCGGTTGCGGACGCGGATGCGGTCGGGTGTGCGGGGGTGGCTGGTGAGCCATGGCACCGGTCTGGGTGTACGGCATGCCGGGCGGGGTGAGCCCCTTCGGGGGGGTGGCCGGCGCAGCGGCCTGCCCACCACCGGGAAAAAGCTCGTTTCGCCGCAGGAAGGCCCCGATCACCAGGAACAGCGCGGACAGCACGCTGACCACGATGGACCACATGATCAGGAACGGCTTCGCCAGTACGAAGCCCGCGATCAGCAATACCACTGCCGCGAGCACCAAACCAGCACTGATGAGGATCACAGAGGGCTCTTTCGAGTGACAGGTCCTAGTGACCCTGTACTTTACCGGCGGTCGTTGTGGGGACCGTCACCGCCGGGGAAGGCGCCCTGCGGAGCCGCCTCGCCGCCGAACGGGTTGGGGCCACCGGGCAGGGGCTGCTGGCCACTTCCCTGAGGCACGGCGTGCGACATGGCAGGCGCCGCCGCCTGGCCCTGCGGACCGCCGGACATCACCGGGAACCCGCCGCTGCCCTCGGCCGCGACGTTGAGCTCGGCGAGCTGGTTCTCCAGGTAGAGCTTGAGCCTGCTGCGATATTCGCGCTCGAAGCTGCGCAGCTCCTCGACCTTGCGCTCGAGCTCGTCGCGGGTCTGCACCAGCGAGCCCATCGCCTGGCGGTGGCGCTCCTGGGCGTCGCGCTCGAGCGTCTCCGCTCGGGCCCTGGCGTCGCCGATGACCTGCTCGGCCTGGCGGCGGGCCTTGGTGAGGATCTCGTCGGCCTCGCGCCGGGCGCGGGTCACCGTCTCGTCCGCCTCCCGGCGGGCGTCGGAGATCGCCTGGTCGGCGGTCTGCTGGGCGAGCGCGAGCACACGGGCCGCGGTGTCCATGTTGTCCTCCGCCGGAGGCATGTTCATGGCCACGGGGACCGGCTGCTGCTGCACCGGCGGCGGCTCGGGGGCCCGCATGGGCTCCGGCTGCGGCGGCGCCATCATCTCGGGCTTGGGCTGCTGCTCCTGGACCGGGGCCGAGGCCATGGGCATGTTCATGCCGCCCGGCACCTTCCCCCGAAGGCACTCGGCCAGCTTGGCGCGGAGCTCCTCGTTCTCTTGGATCAGGCGGTCGAGCTCAGCCTCCACCTCGTCGAGGAAGGCGTCGACCTCTTCCTCGTCGTAGCCCGGCCGCAACCGGGTGGTACTGAACTGCTTGTTCCGCACATCAGCGGGCGTCAGCGGCATTTTTGGTCTCCTTGGCGCGCTTTGGAGTCTGTCCTGAGGACGGTAACCCGAATCACTTCAGCGCGGACACGAGTTGGATCACGACCGGCACGACATCGGCCCGTTCAGCGAAGCGCTCCCGCGATCTGGATCAGGATGAGCACGACGATGAACAGGACAGTGAAGCTTAGGTCAAAGGCCACCGTACCCAACCGGAGCGGAGGAATGAAACGGCGGAGGAACTTGAGTGGTGGGTCTGTTGCGGTGTATGTGGCCTCCGCCAGCACCAGGACGACGCCCGTAGGACGCCACTGGCGAGCGAAAGCCTGCACCGTCTCGAAGATCATCCTGCCGATGAGCAGCACCAGATAGAGAGACAGGACAACGACCAAGATCTGACTGACGATCCCCACGGCCCGGCCGCGCCTCCACTTCTGATGTGCCCTCCCGGCCTCGGCGAGACCTGGTTGGGTGCGATAGACATACAGAGACTCTAACTCTGGTTGAAGAACCCGCGCTCCGCGATTCGGGCCTTGTCCTCGGCGGTCACCTCGACATTGGCAGGGGACAACAGGAACACCTTGTTCGTAACACGTTCAATGCTGCCATGTAGGCCAAAGACGAGACCCGCCGCGAAATCGACAAGGCGCTTTGCGTCGCTGTCGACCATCTCGGTCAGGTTCATGATGACCGGGGTGCCGTCCCGGAAGTGCTCCCCTATCGTACGCGCTTCGTTGTACGTGCGGGGGTGAAGGGTCGTGATGCGGGCGAGATCCGTCGTGCGGCGCTCCACGATCGCCGTCGCGGGCCGCGGCGCGGGCACCCCGGCCTCCGCTTCCTCGTCGCGGTCCTGGACCGCGACAGGCCGCTCTTCGCCGGTTCGCTGCACGTCGTCCTCGTAGGCGTACTCGTCCGGGTAGGTCTCATACCTCTCGTAGCGGTCGTCCTCCACGAGACCGAGGTAGACCGCCATCTTGCGCATCGCGCCGGCCATCGCTACGTCGTCCTCCTGCTCATGGTCGCACTCGCTCGGGCCCGTCTCCGGGCGCCGAGGCGGTAGGCGTACCCCCCTGGAGCTCACCGCTGATCGACCTCTACTCGGTCATGGACCTGAAGACCCACTTGAGGGGACATTACCTGACGAAGGGCCTGCGACGACCGAGCAACGCCGTACCGATCCGCAGGTGTGTCGCACCGTAGGCGACGGCCTCGGTGAGATCTTCGCTCATACCGGCCGAAACCATCGTCGCCCGGGGATGCTGCTCCTGTACGCGGGTCGCCACTTCCCGCAACCGGGCGAACGCCTTGGCCGGCTCCTCCCCCAGCGGGGCCACCGCCATGACGCCGCCCAGCCACACGCCCTCGGCGAGCGCCACCTCGTCGGCGAGCGCGAGCACGTCGCCGGGGCGCGCGCCGCCTCTGGCCGGGTCGTCGTCGAGCGCGACCTGGAGCAGGCAGCCGATGGTGCGGCCCTGGCGCACCGCCTCCTTGCCGATCGCCTCCACCAGCCTGAGGCGGTCGACGGAGTGGATCACGTCGGCGTACCCGACGACGGAGCGGACCTTGTTGGTCTGGAGCTGGCCCACGAAGTGCCATGTCAGCGGCAGATCGGCGAGCTCGCGCGCCTTGGGGGCGGCCTCCTGGTCGCGGTTCTCCCCGACGTCGCGTACGCCCAGCTCGCACAGGATGCGTACGTCACCGGCGGGCCTGGTCTTGGTGACGGCGATCAGCGTGACCTCGCCGCGGTCGCGCCCGACGGCCTGGCAGGCCGCCCCGATGCGCGCCTCGACCTCGGCGAGCCCGGCCGCGATCTCGTCCCTTCTCACTGCCTCTTCCTCTCGCTTCCGATCCTGTGGCACGTCCGCCGTGAACACGACGGCGCCGCTCCCGTTTCCCTTCGGGGAGCGGCGTCAGGCGACCAGCTATTTGAGGAAGTCGGGGACGTCGAGCTCCTCCTCCTGCTCCTCGAAGACCACGCGCGGACGTTTGGCGGGCTCCGACATGCGGGAGGTGATGGGCGTGGGCGGGTTGGCGGGCTCCGGCGTCGGCCGGGGGATGGAGACGGGGCCGGACGGTTCGTCAGCGACGGCCTCGCCTGCGTCCTGCCCGGAGGTCTGCGCAGAGGCCTGCGCGGGCTCAACAGGCCGCACCGGTTCGGGGCGAGACTCCGGACGGGACTCGGGGCGCGGCTCCGGGGCCGGCTCGGCCCTGAAGTCGGAGCGCGGCTCGGGCCTGAACTCCGTACGCGGCTCGGGCCTGAACTCCGCGCGCGGCTCCTGCCGCGGCTCAGGTCGGAAGTCGGCGCGCGGCTCTGGACGTGCCTCCGGACGGACATCGGCGCGCGGCTCGGCCCGGAAGTCCCCGCGCGGCTCCGGACGCTGCTCAGCGCGCGGCTCAGGGCGTGCCGGAGGCGACTCGGACTTCACGCTGGGCGCCGAGACGCTCGGACGGGCGGGAGACGAGACCGGCGGCGCGGCGGGACGCCCCACCGGACGGGCGGCCGGCTTGTCGGCCGCGGTCGGCACGTCGTCGAACCCCGCCGCGATCACCGTCACGCGCACCTCGTCGCCGAGGGCGTCGTCGATGACCGTGCCGAAGATGATGTTGGCGTCGGGCGCGGCCGCCATGGACACGAGCTGGGCGGCCTCGTTGATCTCGAACAGGCCCAGGTCGGAGCCGCCCGCGATGGACAGCAGCACGCCGTGGGCGCCGTCGATGCTGGCCTCCAGCAGCGGGCTGGAGACCGCCATCTCGGCCGCCGCCACCGAGCGGTCGTCGCCGCGGGCGTGGCCGATGCCCATGAGCGCCGAACCGGCGCCCGACATGACCGACTTGACGTCGGCGAAGTCGAGGTTGATCAGACCGGGGGTGGTGATCAGATCGGTGATGCCCTGCACACCGGAGAGCAGCACCTGGTCGGCCGCCTTGAACGCGTCGAGCACGCTCACCTGGCGGTCCGAGATGGACAGCAGCCGGTCGTTGGGGATCACGATGAGGGTGTCGACCTCGTCGCGCAGCGTCTCGATGCCGGCCTCGGCCTGCGAGGCCCTGCGCCGCCCCTCGAAGCTGAACGGCCGGGTCACGACGCCGATCGTCAGCGCGCCGAGCGACCTGGCGATGTTGGCCACGACGGGCGCGCCGCCGGTGCCCGTGCCACCGCCCTCACCTGCCGTGACGAAGACCATGTCGGCCCCTTTGAGGACCTCCTCGATCTCCTCACGGTGGTCCTCGGCCGCCTTGCGCCCCACGTCGGGGTTGGCGCCCGCACCCAGTCCGCGCGTGAGCTCGCGGCCCACGTCGAGTTTCACATCGGCGTCACTCATCAGCAGCGCCTGGGCGTCGGTGTTTATCGCGATGAACTCGACGCCCTTGAGTCCCTCTTCGATCATCCGGTTGACGGCGTTCACTCCGCCGCCGCCGATGCCGACGACCTTGATGACCGCGAGGTAGTTCTGCGGTGCTGCCACGACGAGGGGCCTTTCCGCTCGTTGACTTGCCATTTCGGTGCGGATCGTCTCCGCTTTTAGTCAGTTCGGGTAACTCTCAACCTCAAGTTGAGATTTAGATTTATGTCAACCTGAGGATTGATACGGACAGTAGGAGTTACGCTCCGGGCGGGTCAACTAACCGCGCCGCAAGCACGTCCGGCGTGTCGCGGGCTGTCCGTTTCGCTCCGAAGTCGCGCCTGGTCGGGGCCCTCCTCTGCCGAACGTCCGCTCTACAGGCTCTCACGTCGTACCCCCCACCCCGCACAGGCTCGGCGATGCTCTTGCCGCACGGTTGCCAGACCCTGACGATCACCGTCACTTCAGCGTCACCACGTCCGGGGAGCTCACGTCGTAGCGGGTGGCATCGCGCTCGCGCCGGAGCAGCGAGGTGAGGATGCGCCCCTTCTCCTTGGGCCGGTCGGCGCCACCCCAGATGACGGTGCGCCCGTCGGACAGCTCGAGGGTGACTCCCTCGGCCGTGCCCGCGCGCACCTCCTTGACCCTGACCGCCACCGACCCCGGCACCACCTGGATGACCTGGAGCGCCGCCATCAGCGCCGGGTCGCCCTCGGCGGGGCGATCCACCTTGATCAGCGGCAGCAGGGCCGGCACCGTCGTCGCGACCTCGATCACCACGCCCTGTTTGTCGACGATGGCCACCTGGTCGCCCACGGGGACGGCCGCCACAGGCCTGCGCTCGACGACCTGGATCTTGAGCGTGCCCGGCCAGACGCGTTCGGCCTTCGCCCCGGCGAGCCGTCTGATGCCCCTGACACGGCTCTCGACACCCGCCAGGTCGACGGTGGCGAGAGGGTGGAGGTCGGCCACCCCGGCACGCTGCTTGATCTCGTCTCCGGGCACTGTGACATTTCCCACGATCTCGATCGACCGCACGCCCAGCACGGGAGAGAAGAACACCAGCCACGCCGCCGTGCCCACCACTCCCGCCGTCAGCAGCACCAGGAACGCCGTCCGCGCCTTCATCGCCCTCCCCTGCATGTCGGCACAACCTACGCCGCCGGGTGGATGAACACCGCGCGCCACGCCCAACGGCGGCGGCTCAAGACAGGCGGGCGACGATCTGCGGGCCGAGCTCGGTGATGTCGCCCGCGCCCATGGTGAGCACGATGTCGCCGGGCCTGGCCCGCTCGGCGATCATCCCGGGCACCGCCGCCCGGTCGGGCGCGTACGCCACCCGCTCGGCCGGCAGCGGCACCCGGCCCGCCACCATCGCCCCGGACACGCCGGGCTCGGGATCCTCGCGGGCGCCGTAGACGTCGAGCACGATGGCCTCGTCGGCCAGCCCGAGCGCCGCGCCGAACTCGTCGGCGAAGAAGCGGGTGCGCGAGTAGAGGTGCGGCTGGAAGACCGCGATGACCCGGCCGGTGCCGGAGTAGGAGGCGACCACGTCGCGCGCGGCGCGCAGGTCGGCGGTCAGCTCGGTCGGATGGTGGGCGTAGCTGTCGAACACGGCGATGCCGCCGGCCTCGCCCTTGGCCTCGAAACGCCGCTTGGCCCCGGTGAAGGCCCCCAGACCCTGCCTGATCTCCTCGAACGGCAGCCCCAGCTCGTCGGCCACGGCGATCGCCGCGGCGGCGTTGAGCGCGTTGTGCGCCCCGGGGACGGCCAGCCGCACGTCGCCCTTGCCCTCGATGGCGAACACGGTGCCGAACCCGTCGGGCGCGACCC
Source organism: Nonomuraea sp. B1E8 (assembly GCF_039871515.1). NCBI lineage: Bacteria > Bacillati > Actinomycetota > Actinomycetes > Streptosporangiales > Streptosporangiaceae > Nonomuraea > Nonomuraea sp. B1E8. The sequence continues at coordinate 295,524 of NZ_JBDPLS010000009.1, forward strand.
CGGTGACGCGGTAGTCCTCGCCCCGCAGGCCGTAGGTCTTGACCCGCAACCCCCGCTCGCGCGCCCGGCCGGCCAGCTCTGCCGCTCCCGGGTCGTCCGCGCACACGATGAGCAGCGAGCCGACCCGGTCGGCGAACCTGGCGAAGCCGTCGTGCACCGCCCGCGGGTCGCCGTAGTTGTCGAGGTGGTCGGCCTCGACGTTGGTGACCACCGCGATGTCGGGCGCGAGCATGAGGAACGAGCCGTCGCTCTCGTCGGCCTCCGCCACGAACACCGTGCCCTGGCCGTCGTCGGCGCCGAGCCCGGTGGTGACGAGCTGGCCGCCCACGCAGTAGGACGGGTCGGCCCCGCACTTCTGCAGCGCCACGGTCAGCATCGAGGTGGTGGTGGTCTTGCCGTGGGTGCCCGCGATGGCCACGGCGGTGCGCCCGGCCATGACGCTGGCCAGCGCGGCGGCCCGCGGGATGATCCGCAGCCCCTGCTTGAGCGCCTCACCCAGCTCGGGGTTGGAGTCGCGGATGGCGGTCGAGACGACCACGGTGTCGACGTCTCTGATGTGGGAGGCGGCGTGCCCGATGTGCACCGTCGCGCCCAGCTCGCGCAGCTCGGTGATCAGCTCGGAGCTGCGCGCGTCGCTGCCCGACACGCGGACGCCCCGCTTGAGCAGGATGCGGGCGATGCCCGACATGCCCGCGCCGCCGATGCCGATGAAGTGCACCCGCCCCAGATCATCGACGGCGACGGGATCGACCAGCTTCACGAGACTCATCGGGCTATCTCCAACACTTTCCTGGCAAGCATGATATCGGCGTCCTTGCGCCCCAGCCGGGAGGCGGCCTCCGACATGACGGCGACCCGCTCGGGATCGTGGAGCATCGGCAGCACGTTCTGGATGATCCAATCAGGGGTCAGGCCCGCGTCGTCGACCAGGATGCCGCCGCCGCCCCGGGCGATGCGCTCGGCGTTCATGCGCTGCTCGCCGTTGCCGTACGGCAGCGGCACGTAGGCGGCGGGCAGCCCGACCGCGGTCAGCTCCGCGCACGTCAGCGCGCCACTGCGGCACAGCGCCACGTCGGCGGCGGCGTAGGCCAGGTCCATGCGGTCGAGGTAGGGCAGCAGCACGTACTGCGGATCGCCGGGCGGCGGCTCGTGCTCGACGGTGTTCGCCGGGCCGAGCACGTGGAGCACCTGCACGCCGGCCCGGCGCAGGGCGGGCGCCGCGGCGAGCGCCGCGTCGTTGACCGACCTCGCCCCCTGCGATCCGCCGAACACCAGCAGCGTCGGCCGGTCGTTCTCCAGCCCGAACCAGGAGCGCGCCTTGTCGCCCATGGACAGCCGGTCGAGGTTGACGATGTCGCGCCGCAGCGGCGTGCCGATGTATTCGGCCTTGGGCAGCAGCTGGGCTTCGGGAAAGCCGGTGAACACGTGGTCGGTCAGCCTGGCGCCCAGCCGGTTGGCCAGGCCGGGGCGTGGATTGGCCTCGTGCACGACGATCGGCAGGCCGCGCCGCTTGGCCGCCAGATAGGCGGGGGTCGCCACGTAGCCGCCGAAACCGACGAGGATGTCGGCCCCGACCCGGTCGAGTATGGCGGCCGTGGCGTTGATCGCACCGGCCAGCCTGCCGGGAACCGTCAGCAGGCTCGGAGTGATCGACCTGGGCAGGGGCACGGCCGGCACCAGCTCAAGATCGTAGCCCCTGGCGGGCACGAGCCGCGTCTCCAAACCGCGATCCGTGCCCACGCAGGTGATGCCGGCGCTGCGGTCAAGATGGCGCAGCGCGTCCGCAAGGGCTAGCGCGGGCTCGATGTGCCCGGCTGTCCCCCCACCGGCGAGGACCACCCTCATCTCGGTCACTCCCTAACGTGTCACTCGGCCTTTGGTCGTAGCTCCCAGGCCCAGCCAGCTTAGGGCCCGGGCGGCGGGCCCGGGGCCACGAGCCGCCAGGGCCTCACGCGCGCCGGGCTCGCGCTTGGCGAACGACAGCAGCATGCCGAGCGCGGCGAGCGTGGGCAGCAGCGACGATCCGCCGTACGAGACCAGGGGCAGGGGGATGCCGGTGATCGGCAGCACGCCGAGCACGGCACCCATGTTGACGGTGGCCTGGCCGACGATCCAGGCCACCATGGCGGCGGCGGCCAGCCTGATGAAGGAGTCGTTGACCCGCACGGCCACCCGCAGCCCGGCGTAGCCGAGCAGCCCGAACAGCGCCACCACCATGAGCGTGCCCATCAGCCCCAGCTCCTCGCCCAGGATGGCGAAGATGAAGTCGCTCTCGCCGTGCGGCAGCCAGCTCCACTTCTGCCGGCTGCTGCCCAGGCCGAGCCCGAACCAGCCGCCGGAGCCCATCGCGATCTGCCCCTGGACGGCCTGGTATCCGGCGCCCTGCGCGTCGGCCCACGGGTCGAGGAAGGAGCTGATGCGCGCCATCCGGTAAGGTTCCACCTTGATCATGATGAGGGCGGCCAGCACCGCCAGCGACAGGATGCCCCCGAACAACTTGACCGGCGCCCCCACCACCCACAACAACGCCAGGAAGATCATGAAGAGCACGAGCGTGGTGCCCAGGTCGCTGCCCAGCATGACCATGACGGCCAGGATCGCGGTGCCGGGCATGAGCGGGATCAGCATCTGCCGCCACTCGATCGTGCCCTGCCGCGCCCGCCGGGCCAGCAGGTCGGCCCCCCACAACGCGAGCCCGAGCTTGGCGGGCTCGGACGGCTGGAGGGTGAACGGGCCGATGTAGATCCACCGCTGCGCGCCCAGCTCCGACGAGCCGATGAACAGCACCATGACCAGCGCCAGGATGGACAGCGCCATCAGGGGGTAGCCCGCCCAGCGGAAGAACTTCGTCGGCAGCCGCGAGCAGGCCCACATCACCGGTACGCCCAGCGCGGCCGACAACGACTGCTTGATGAACCACGAGAACGGGCTGCCGGTCTTCTGCAGCGCCTCGATGCTGGACGCCGACAACACCATCATCAACCCGAGCGCCAGCAGCAGCGCGCTGCACATGATGATCAGGTAGTAGGTGGTGAGCGGCTTGTCGAGCAGTTCCTTCAGCGAGCCGAGCTGCTCGCGGGCCCAGTTGCCGGGCCCCTCCTCAGCGGTCGCGCTCACGTCGCAGCCTCAGCTCGCGCACGGCACGCGCGAAGGCCTCCCCCCGCGCTGGATAACCGGCGAACATGTCAAGGGAGGCCCCCGCCGGGGAGAGCAGCACGGTGTCCCCTGGCGAGGCCAGCCGCGCGGCTTCGGTGACGACTCTTTCCATCACCCCAGTGTCGCGATCGGCGATGTCCACTACGGGGACATCCGGGGCGTGTCGCGCGATGGCTTCGGCGATCGTGACCCGGTCGGCGCCCAGCAGCACCGCGCCGCGCAGCCGTGGAGCCGCCTGACGCACCAGGTCGTCGACGTCGGCGCCCTTGAGCTGCCCGCCGGCCACCCACACGATCGACGAGTACGACGCCAGCGCCGCCGCGGCCGCGTGCGGGTTGGTCGCCTTGGAGTCGTCGATGTAGTCGACCTCGCCGATCCTGTCCACGTGTGACAGCCGGTGCGGATCGGGCACGAAGTCGCGCAGGCCCCTGGCCACGGCCTCGGACGGCACGCCGAGCGAACGCGCCAGTGCGGCGGCGGCCAGCGCGTTGGCGACGTTGTGCGGCGCGAAGGGCCGTACGTCGTCCAGCGTGGCCAGCTCCTCCGCGCCCTCCACCGGGTCGGCGACGAACGCCCGGTCCACCAGCAGATCCTCGACCACGCCGATCTCGCCCCGCCTGGGCACCCGCAGGGTGAACCCGACCGCCCCGGGATAGGGCGCGGCCAGCCTGGTCGCCTCGGGATCGTCGGCGTTGTAGATCACGGTGCCGGCGCGTTCGTAGACACGGCCCTTGGCCGCGGTGTACTCCTCCAAGGAGCCGTGCCAGTCGATGTGGTCGGGGGCCACGTTGAGCACGGCGGCGGCGTGCGGGGCCAGCGTGCCCGACCAGTGGAGCTGGAAGCTGGACAACTCGACGGCCAGCACGTCGTACGGCTCGGCGACCGCGCGCACGACGGGGACGCCCACGTTCCCGACCGCCACGGCCTTCTGCCCGGCCGCGAGCAGGATCGAGGTGAGCATGCGCACCGCCGTGGTCTTGCCGTTGGTGCCGGTCAGCGCCAGCCACGGGGCCGCCTGCGCTGGGCGCAGCCGCCAGGCCAGCTCCACCTCCCCCACGACCTCGACCCCGGCAGCGAGCGCGGCGGCGACCAGCGGGTGGTGCGGCGCCCAGCCCGTGGTGACGAGCCGGGTGACCCCCTCGGGCAACACCATCTCCCCGAACCGGGTCTCGACGCCGAGCCGGGCCAGTTCGGCCGCCGCGGCGAGCTGCCGCTCCCCCTCAGCCGCCTCCACGACCACGACCCGCTCGCCGCGACCGGCCAGCACCCGGGCCACGGCCGTGCCGGAGACGCCGAGCCCGGCGACACAGGTGAGACTCATCACCTGGGCATCCATTCGACGTAGAAGAGCCCGAGACCGAGCGCCGCGCAGAGCATCGCGATCAGCCAGAACCGGACCACGATCGTGGTCTCCGCCCAGCCTTTCAGCTCGAAGTGGTGTTGCAGCGGCGCCATCCTGAACACCCGCTTACCGGTCATCTTGAAGGAACCGACCTGGATGATCACCGACAGCGTGATGATCACGCACAGGCCGGCGAGAATGATCAGCAGCAGCTGGGTACGGGTGGCGATGGCCAGCCCGGCCAGCACGCCGCCCAGGGCCAGGGAGCCGGTGTCGCCCATGAAGATCCGGGCGGGCGGGGCGTTCCACCACAGGAAGCCGATGAGCGCCCCGAGCACGGCGGCGGCCACCACGGCCAGGTCGAGCGGATCTCGTACCCAGTAGCAGTTGGGGCCGAGCTGGTCGATGCAGTTGTTGCGCAGCTGCCAGTTGCCGATCAGCACGTACGCGCCGAGGACCACCCCGGTCGCGCCGCTGGCCAGGCCGTCGAGACCGTCGGTGAGGTTCACCGCGTTGGAGAACCCGACGATCATGATGAGCACCCAGATGGTGAAGCCGACGATGCCGATCGACGGGCCGATGTCCCGCAGGAACGACACCCTGGTCTCGGCGGGGGTGATGCCGTAGACGTTCGGGTGGCGTACGACCAGGAACGCGAAGACGGCGCCGACGATGAGCTGGCCGAGGGCCTTCGCGCCGCTGCGCAGGCCCAGGCTGCGCTGCTTGTAGATCTTGATGAAGTCGTCGAGGAACCCGACCGCGCCGAGCCCTGTCATCAGGAACAGCACCAGCATGCCCGACACGGTGGGCGTCGAGAGCATCGCCAGGTGCGACGCGCCGTACGCGAGCAGGGCGGCCAGCACGATCACGGTGCCGCCCATGGTGGGGGTGCCTCGCTTGCTGTGGTGGCCGGACGGGCCTTCCTCGCGGACCTCCTGGCCGTAACCGCGCCGCGAGAACAGCCGGATCGCCAGCGGGGTGCCCAGCATCGAGAGGATCAGGCCCACCGCACCGGCGACGATGATGTTGGTCACTGGGGGGCACCTCCGAGCACGAGCTCGGCCGTCCGCTCCAGACCCATCGCCCTGGGCCCCTTGATCAGCACCGCGTCACCCTGCCGCAGCCACCCCGCCAGCTCGGCGGCGGCCGCCTCGGCGTCGGGCACGTGCACGATCCGCGTCACGTGCTGCGGGCATGCCCCGTCACCTCCCGGGCCCCCGGCCGGTGCGCCCGGGACGGCCGGAGGAGCGCCGGCGGGGACACCGGCCGCGGGGGCCGCCGGTGGACCGCCTGAGGGGGGACCGGCCGCCGGGGCACCCTCGGCGGAGTGCCCGCCCGATGGCGGGACAGGCGCCTGCCCCGCTCCGGGCGCTCCGGACCCGTGCCATCCGTGTGCCGGGACGCCGTGCGCGGGCGCCTGCCATGCGGGCTGGACCGCGCCACCGCCCTGCCGCTCCTGCGCGGCCTCTCCCTGTCCGGGAGCCTGCCAACCTTGTGAGGGCTCACCTTGCCCCGGAGCCTGCCGGTTCTGGGGGGCGCCCTGGCCGGGGGCCGGACGGCCCGGCGCTCCCGCGGGGGCGTCCTGGGCGGGTCCCTGCCGGTCCTGGTGGGCGCCGGCGGGGTGGGCGCCGCCCGGCGGAGACCCGGCGGGCCCGTGAGGAAGGGGACCCGGCGCGGCCACCGGGAAGGGGCCGGCGGGCGCGTGAGGCCCTGAGACCGGCGGCCCGGCCGGTCCGGCCGTCTGGGGACCGACGACCGGACCGGCGGCCATCTGGGGGAACGTGATAGGACCGACGCTCTGAGGCCTCACGGGCCGCGGGCCGGTGACCGGCCCGCCGGCGCCCTGCGGACCAGCGGCCTGGGGGGCCACGCCCTGCGGGCCTGGACCGGGGCCACCGGCACCCTGCGGACCAACATTTTGCGGGCCGGAGGGCGGGGGCAGGGCGCGGGCTGTCGTGGCGGCTTGGGCGGCCGTGTGGGCGCCCTGGAGGACCGGCTCCGCGTCAGGGCCCGCCACGATCAGCCCGGCCAGCCCCGCGCCGCCGGCCAGCCGGCCGAGTTCGGCGTTGAGCGCCGGCCCGTCGTCACCGAGCTCCCGCAGCGCCGCGATGACGGCGAACCGCCGCCGCCCGCGCCCCAGCACCTCGAACGCCTCGAACGCCGCCCGCATCGAGTCGGGATTGGCGTTGTACGCGTCGTTGACGACCGTCACCCCGTCGGGCCTGTCGTTGACCTCCATCCGCCACCGGCTGCGCGGCGTCGCCTCGGACAGCTCGGCGGCGATGGTGGCGACGGGCAGCCCGAGCTCGTATCCGGCCGCGGCCGCGGCGAGGGCGTTCTCGACCGCGTGCGCGCCGTACAGCTTGAGCGACACGTGCGCGCTGCCTGACGGAGTGCGCAGCGTGAAGGACGCGCGCCCGCGGGCGTCGAGCACGACGCCCTCCGCCCTGATGGCCGCGGACTCGCCCCGGCCGAAGTACGTGACCCGGGCGTCGGTGCGCGTGGCCATCGCGCGGACCAGCGGGTCGTCGGCGTTGAGCACGGCCACTCCGGTGCGCGGCAGCGCCTCGACGAGTTCGCCCTTGGCCTTGGCGATGGCCTCCTTGCCACCGAACACGCCCAGGTGCGCCGTGCCGACGTTGAGCACCACGCCGATCTGCGGCGGCGCGATGCGGGTCAGGTCTTTGATGTGTCCGATGTTCCTGGCGGCCAGTTCGAGGACCATGAACCGGGTGTCGGCGTCGGCCCGAAGCACGGTGAGCGGGTGGCCGAGCTCGTTGTTGAAGCTGCCGACGGGGGCGATGGCGGGCCCGATGCGACCGGTGAGCCTGGCCAGCAGGTCTTTGGTGCCGGTTTTGCCCGCCGAGCCGGTCACGCCGATGACGGTGACCTGGGGCAGCGCGCGGACCTGCGCGGCGGCCAGCGCGGCCAGTGCGGCGGCGGCGTCCGGGACGATCACCGCGGGCGCGTCGACGGGCCTGGTGGCCAGGACGGCGACCGCTCCTGCCCTGATCGCCTGCGCGGCGTAGTCGTGACCGTCGACCCGCGCGCCCTTGAAGGCGACGAACAGGGATCCCGGTTCTACGGCCCGCGAGTCGATCACGACGGGCCCGCGCACCACGGCGCGGGGATCGGCCATGCCCGACAGGGCGCCCGAGGTTATCTCGGCGATCCTGGCCAGAGGCAACGGGATCATTAGTGCTTCCTGCTTTCCTTGCGTGCGTCGATCGCTTCGGCGACCACTTCGCGGTCGTCGAAGGGGATCACCTCGCCTGAAACGTACTGGCCCTGCTCGTGGCCCTTGCCGGCCACGACGATCACGTCGCCGCGCCCGGCTCTGGCGATCGCCAGGCCGATGGCGGCCGCGCGGTCGGGCTCAATGATCACATGAGCGCGGTCGTGCCGCGGAACGCGGAGCGCTCCCTCCATCATTGTCGCGAGGATGGAGAGCGGATCCTCCGAGCGAGGATTATCGTTCGTAAAAATAGCGACATCTGCCAGCTGGGCGGAGATTTCCCCCATGATGGCGCGTTTGCCCTTGTCGCGGTCACCGCCACAGCCGAGCACGATCGTCAGGGCGCCCGCTGTGACCGACCGCAACGAGCGCAGCACCGACTCCACGGCGCCCGGCTTGTGGGAATAGTCCACGACCGCCTGGAACGGGTCGTCAGAGCCCGTGATGCGCTGCATGCGCCCGGGGACTCCGGTCAGGGATCCGACGCCGTGCACGGCCGTCTGCAGCGGCACCCCGGCCTCGACCAGGGTCACGATGGCACCGAGCGCGTTGGACACGTTGAACGGACCGGGGAGCGCGATCTGCGCGTCCGCCTCGACCCCGCCCGGGCCCACCACCCGGAACGCGCTGCCGTCGGCGCCGAGCCTGGCGTCCAGCACCCGCCACTCGGCCTCCGGATCGCCCTCCGCGGAGAACGTGGTCATCGGCACCTTCGCCAGGCCGATCAGCTCACGCCCGTAGCGGTCGTCGATGTTGGTCACCCCGGCACGGCTCAACTCGGGCTGGAACAGCCGCGCCTTGGTCGCGAAGTAGTCGTCGAAGTCCTTGTGGAAGTCGAGGTGGTCCTGCGAGAGGTTGGTGAACAGGGCCACGTCGTAGAAAATGCCGTCGACCCGGCCGAGCGCGAGCGCGTGGCTGGAGACCTCCATCACGGCCGCGCCGACGCCCTCTTCGCGCATCAGGGCGAACAGGCCGTGCAGATCGCAGGCCTCCGGCGTGGTGAGCGTGGGCTCGAAGCGCTCATCGCCCACGTGGATCTCGACGCCGCCCACCAGGCCGGCCGTGTGCCCGGCCGCCCGCAGGCCGGCCTCCAGCATGAACGTGGTGGTGGACTTGCCGCTGGTGCCGGTGACGCCGAGGATCTGGACGTCGTGGGCCGGCTGGCCGTACACCCAGGAGGAGATCTGCCCCAGCAGGGCGCGCGGGTCGGGCACGACCAGCACGGGCAGCCCCGTCGCGACGGCCGCGTCGCGGCCGGCCCGGTCGGTGAGCACCGCGACGGCACCGCTCGCCATCGCCTGGGCGGCGAAGTCGGCGCCGTGCACGCGGCTGCCGGACAGCGCGACGTAGAGATCTCCCCGCCGGACGGCGCGCGAGTCGATGGTGACGCCGGTCAGAGCGGCATGGGGCGACCGTGACGTGCCGGAATCGGCGTCGATCATGGTCGCGAGCCCGCTCAGCGGGCGAGGCGGGCTGGTCGTGGGACGCATAGACGACGGGGGACGCACGGCGAGAGCGTACCTTCCCTGGTCACTGTCCCGCGCGCGTCCGCACCGGCGGCGCGGCGGAGCCTGTGGGAGGAATCTTCCTGCTCTTGATGGCGAACGTCATCACATCCTTGAACACGGGGGCCGCCAGCTGCCCGCCGAAATGGCCGTTCTTCGGGTTCTGCAGGACGGAAAGCACCACGAGCCGGGGGTTGTCCGCGGGGCTGAACCCCACGAACGAGGCCGTATAACCGTCATAACGGCCGAGCTCGGCATCATAGCGGTTCGCCGTGCCCGTCTTGCCCGCCACCCGATAGCCGGGGATGGCCGCGAGCTGCCCGGTGCCCTCCTCGCCCACCGCGCCCTCCAGCATGGCCGTGATCTCCTTCGCCGTCGTCTGGCTCACCACCCTGGTCCGCTTACCGGCAGGAGCGGGGACGAACCTCCCCGACGGGTCCGTCGTGCCCGCGACGATCTGCGGTTCGATCTTGACGCCGCCGTTGGCGATGGTCTGGTAGACGCTGGCCGTCTGCAGCGCGGTCACCGACACGCCCTGCCCGTAGGCGACCGTGCAGCTCTGGCTGCCGGACCACTTCTTGTAGTCGGGCAGCAGGCCGGCCTCGGCGCCGGGCACGCCGCCACCCGGCCGCGTGCCGAACCCGAACGCCTTGAGCATCTCGTGCAGGCCCTCGCTGCCGACCTTGCGCGCGGCCATGATCGTGGCCACGTTGCTGGACTGCGCCATGGCCTGGCGGAACGTCATCGACTCCGTCTTGTGCGTGTGGGCGTCGCGCAGGACCTGGTCGGCGCACCGGATCCGGTCAGGCACCTCGAACACCGTGTCGGGCCCGACCACCCCCGCCTCCAGCGCGGCGGCGGCTGTGATCACCTTGTTGGTGCTGCCCGGTTCGAAGACGTCGGCGGCGGCCTTGTTGACGTAGCTGCTCGCCGGTTCCTTGCGCCAGTTGTTCAGGTCGAGCTCGGGAGAGTTGGCCATGGCGATGATCTGGGCGGTCCGCACGTCCATCACGATCACGGTGCCGCTGTCGGCACCCGACTCGCGGACCTGCTCGCCGATCGACTTCTGGGCGGCCCACTGGATGTCGCGGTCGATGGTGAGCCGCACGTCACGGCCGTTCACGGGGGCGGTGCGCTGACTGCTGGTCATGGGGATGCGCAGGCCGTCACGGCCGGTCTCGACGCGCATCTCGCCGTCGCGGCCGGCCAGCAGCGAGTTTCTCGCCTGCTCCATGCCGCCCAGGCCGTCACCCTCGTCGCCCACGAACCCAATGAGACTGCCCGCCAGATCACCCGCCGGGTAGAGCCGGCGGTAGGTGTTCATCGCCGACAGCCCGGGCACGCTCGCCTGCAGCAGGCGGCTGGCCACGACAGGGTCGACGCCCCTGGCCAGGAGCTGGTAGCGGGTGTCGGTCCTGGCCAGCTTGGCGGCGATGTCCTGCTGGTCCTTGCCCAGATGCCTGGCCAGGACGGCGGCCACGTTGGCGCGCGCGGCGGCCGGCACCTTGGTCGGGTCGATCGACACGTCGCGCGCTTCGACGGTCACGGCCAGCTCGTGGCCGTTGACGTCGGTGATCGAGCCCCGCTTCGCGGGGATGTCCTCGGTGTGCTGGCGCTGGACGGCCGCCGCGGCGGTGTACACCTTGGTGTCGAGCCCCTGCATCTGGATCAGCCGCCCGGCGAAGATCGACAACACGAACGTCATGCCGATCAGGCCGATGTTGATGCGCCTGCGCGGGCTGCCCAGCCGCAACATCAGCGGCGGCCTGGGCGGGCGCGGCGGCGTGGGGGGACGGCGCGGCCCTCTGGGTGGCGGCGCGTCTCCGCCGCGGCGCGCCGCCACCCGCTCGCGGCCGCCCCGCGCCTGCTCCGGCCCGGAGCCACCGGCCCTGGCTCCTCCCGCCTGGGGACGGCGCAGCGGCCCGTCCTCCTGCCGGCTGGTGCGCCGGGGATCGCCGGCGTCCGGCCGGGCCCCGTCACGGCGCGGACGCTGCGCCGCGTCGGGCGCCTCCCGCCGGTCGCCCCGGCCGCGCGAGCGCTCGTCGCGCCCTCTGAGCCGGTCCGCGGCATCACGCCCCTGCGCGGGACGCCCTCGGGAACGCTCCCCCTCGTCACGCCCCTGCGCGGGACGCCCTCGGGAACGCTCCCCCTCGTCACGACCCGGCGTGGCACGCCCCCGGGAACGCTCCTCGTCACGACCCGGCGTGGCCCGGCCGCGGGGACGTTCCCCCTCGTCCCGGCCTGGGAGGGGACGCCGCCTGGGCCCTTCGTCGCGACTCTGCGCGGCCCGGCCGCGGAGCCGATCGTTCTCCTCACGCCCTTGAGGCGCCCGCCCTCTCGGAGCGTCGCCCCCGCCGCCGCGGGGAACGCGACCCCTCGAGCCGTCGCCGTCGCGTGACGTGCGGCTCCTCGGCGGGTCGCTCTCGTCCCGAGGCCGCCGGCGCGCGCCGGCGTCGCCCGCGCGACCCCGGCCGGAGTCACGGCCGGAGTCACGGCCGGAGTCACGGCCGGAGTCACGGCCGGAGCCGCGTCCGGAGCCGCGTCCGGGGTCACGGCCGGAGTCGCCGGGGCGGCGCTCGCGCGGGGAGCCGGGCTCCTGCGGCGGGCGCTCCCTGGTCGCGTCGTCACGCCCGAACGGCAGGTCGAACGGGTCGGGCTTGCGTGGCCGGCGGGGCGGCTCGTCCGGTGGGGCCGGGCGGCCCGTGCCCTCGGAACGGGGGGAGCCGCCCTGCCGTCCTGCCCGTCCCGGCCCTCCCGGCGTACGACGAGCGGCGCCTGGCCCTCCTTGAGAGCCGGCGCCGCCAGCGCCGCGGCCGGGTCCCTGCCCCCTGCCGCTGGAGTCCCTCACCGTTCCCTGTCCACCCGGCTGGCTCGATCTCCCGCGCTGGTCCAGGCGTTGACGTCATCCCAGTCGGGCTGGTGGCCCTGCTTCTCGGCCATCTCGGCGATGACGTTGGGCTGCGTCTTGCGCTGGTATTCCTGGTCGATCTTCTCGTTCTCCTGGCGGGCCACGGCGATCTCCTCGCGCAGGTTGGCGTCGGTGATCGCGTCCTTGGCCAGCATGGTGTTGAGCAGCAGCAGGCTCACCAGGCCGCCGCAGAGCAGCCCGACCACGAGCAGCACGAACGGCGCGCGCTGCCGGCGCGCGGGCCGGCGTCGCGGCACGGGGCGGCCGGTCTCGGCGCGGGCGCCGTCGGGGAGCCGCTTGGCCTCGGGACGCGCGCGGCCGGTGACCGCCCCCGCGCCTCGGACGTGGGGGCGTGCGTCAGGACGGGGCCGCGGCTTGGACTGGTGCTGCGCTCCGGACCGGCGCGTGCCCGTCTTGGGCACGGCGCGGCGGACGGGCGCACCCCGGCCGAACTCCTGCTCAGTCGTCAACACGGATCCTCTCTGCCGCCCGTAGCCGGGCCGAGGCCGCCCGCGGGTTGCGGGCGAGCTCTTCTTCGCTTGGGAGCTCTGCTCCCCTCGTCAGCAGGCGGAACCTCGGCTGGTGCGCCGGCAGCGGGACCGGCAGCCCTGGCGGGCTGGTGTCCTTGGTTCGCGCCGCGAGGGCCTGCTTGGTGAGCCGGTCCTCGAGTGAGTGGTAGGAGAGCACGACGACTCGCCCACCGAGCGCCAGCGCGTCGAGGGCCGCGGGGAGCGCCGCCTCCAGGGCGGACAGCTCGGCGTTCACCTCGATGCGCAGCGCCTGGAAAGTCCTCTTGGCGGGGTTTCCCCCGGTACGCCGGGTCGCGGCGGGGATCGCCGCTCGGATGATCTCCGCCAGCCGCTTGGTTGAGGTTATTGCCTCTTTGGCCCGTTCTCTGATGATCAGGCCCGCGACACGCGGGGCGAATCGTTCTTCGCCGTAGTCACGCAGGATGCGGATCAGCTCGTCCGCGGCGTAGGTGTTGACCACCTGCTCCGCCGTCAGCTCCTGCTCGGTGTCCATCCGCATGTCGAGCGGCGCGTCGTAGGCGTAGGCGAACCCGCGCTCGGCCTCGTCGAGCTGCGGCGAGGAGACCCCCAGGTCGAACAGCGCCCCGTGGACCGTGGTGCGCCCCGCGCGGGCGAGCACCTCGGTCAGGTCGGCGGAGGACGCGTGGACCAGGGTCGTCCTGTCGGCATAGGGGCTCAGCCTGCGGGTCGAGTGTTCGATCGCGAAAGGGTCGCGGTCGATCCCGATCAGATGAAGGGAGGGAAAGCGCGCGAGCAGGGCCTCCGAGTGCCCGCCGAGGCCGAGGTTGGCGTCGACGACCACCGGCGCTGGACCGGACAGCGCGGGACCGAGCAGTTCCAGAACGCGCTCGAGCATCACCGGAACGTGACCGTCCGTGCCGACGTCGTTCTGCATCTCCAACCCCCCTCTCGCGTCCTGCTCGCGGATGACGCGTATCGATCGTCTCGCCGGTCTACCTGGGTCCCCACCCGGCGCCGCCCGGCCAGGTCCCCATCCGCACCCTCTTCGTGGACGCCTGTCATCTGACACCGGGGAAGGTGCATCAGCTGGCAGACAGTGGTTGCGGGTGGAGACCTCGCCGAACGACATCACCGACGGATCGACCGTGGTCACTACAAGATCCCTGGCAGCACCTCCTCCGACAGATCGGCGAACGCCTGCTCCTGCGCGCTGAGATAGGTTTCCCAGGCCTGCGCGTCCCAGATCTCCAACCGGGTGTTGGCCCCGATGACAACGCAGTCACGCTCCAGCCCCGCGTACTGGCGGAGGCTCTGCGGGATCGTGATGCGCCCTTGTTTGTCTGGTTTCTCGTCGGACGCGCTGGCGAAGAAGACGCGGCTGTAGTCACGCACCGCCTTGGCGGTGACCGGGGCGGTGCTGAGAGCCTCGGTTATGCGCTGGAACTCCTCCACGGGAAAGACGTAGAGGCATCGCTCCTGGCCTTTGGTGATCACAAGACCCTCCGCCAGCTCCTCACGGTACTTAGCCGGCAGGAACAGCCGTCCCTTGTCGTCCAGACGCGGTTGATGGGTGCCGAGGAACATCGGCCCCACCTCCCGTGCCTCGTGAAGCGCTCAGCGCTGGCGCACCGGGCCCTCCACTGCGCACCACCATACTCCACTTCTCCCCACCGTCAACTGATTCGAACCGTCTTCATCATCAGTTTCCCTTGCGTTACCGCAGGTCAGAGCGGTGGAGCGGGGTGGAGGGGGGTGAACGGCCGGTCAACCCTCATGGGCGTGTCGAGGGTTGAAAAGACCGCGCAATTAGGCGGTGCGCGCTTCACGAAGGCCGCAGTGGGGGAATGTGGTGCGGATCATGGTCCGCCCTGTCACTGGATTCGCACCCCTATGCCACAAGAACAGGAACATCGCTGAGGTTCGCTGGAATATCCACAAATGTCGCTCGCGAACCCGCAGCGTCGTAGGGTCGTACACACAATGGAAAAGGAATGGCATGGCTCCCGCAATGGCACCAACGGGACAGCCGTCGCACTTCTCTCATGGAGGCCTGGTGGCAGTTACCCATGACGTCCCTCCCCAGCTCGACGAGCTGGTCTCCACCGCCCACCGGATTCGGCAGGCCATCGAATCGGTGATCGAGGGCAAGAGCGACGCCGTCCGCCTCACGCTGACCGTCCTGCTCGCCGAGGGGCACCTCCTCATCGAAGACGTGCCCGGGGTCGGCAAGACCATGCTGGCCAAGGCTCTCGCCCGGTCGATCGACTGCCCCGTGCGGCGCGTGCAGTTCACCCCTGACCTGTTGCCCAGCGACATCACCGGAGTGAGCGCGTACAACCAGCAGACCAGAGAGTTCGAGTTCAAGCCCGGGCCGGTGTTCGCCAACATCGTCGTGGGCGACGAGATCAACCGTGCCTCCCCCAAGACGCAGTCCGCGTTGCTGGAATGCATGGAGGAGCACCAGGTGACGGTGGACGGGGTGACGTACCAGCTGGATTCACCGTTCATGGTGATGGCGACCCAGAACCCCATTGAGATGGAGGGCACCTATCCCCTGCCCGAGGCACAGCGTGACCGCTTCTCCGTGCGGATCGCGATGGGCTACCCGGAGCCGACCGCCGAGTTGGAGATGCTCGACGTGCACGGCAGCGCCTCCCCGCTCGACAAGCTCGAGCCGGTGGCGACGACCGCCGAGGTGCGGGCGCTCATCGAGGCCGTGCGCGGGGTCTACGTCTCGCAGGCGGTCAAGAAGTACGCCATCGACCTGGTCGTGGCCACCCGCCACTCCCCCGATCTGCGGCTGGGCGCCTCACCCCGGTCCACGCTGCAGCTCGTACGGGCCGCGCGGGCCCACGCGGCGCTGGCGGGCCGCGACTACGTCATCCCCGACGACGTGCAGGACCTGGCCATCCCCGTGCTCGCTCACCGGCTGCTGCCCAGCATCGAGGCGCAGGGACAGCGCCGGCTGCCCGAACAGGTGGTGGCCGATCTGCTCAGGCGCGTACCGGTGCCCGAGTCGCGAGCGTCGTGAGAGCCGGACTGCAGGCGCTGACCCCCAGAGGCAGATCGTTCCTCGCCTCGGGGATCGCGGCGCTGCTGATGGCCGTGCTCCTGGGCGAGAACGACCTGTTCAGGATCGGGGTGCTGGTGACCGCGCTACCGCTGCTGGCCGCGCTCGTGGCGGCGCGCACGCGCTACCGCCTGAGCTGCGCCAGGCGGCTGGATCCGTCAAGGGCCGAGGTGGGCGGCGAGGCCACCGTCACCCTGCGGCTGGAAAACGTCACCAGGCTGCCCACCGGCCTGCTGCTCATCGAGGACACCGTTCCCTACGCCCTCGGCGTGCGGCCCCGGTTCGTGCTGGACCGGGTGGAGTCGCGGGGCGTACGCGAGATCGACTACCGAGTGCGCTCCGACCTGCGCGGCCGCTACACGATCGGCCCGCTGTCGATCCGCATCACCGACCCGTTCGGCCTGGTCGAGCTGACCCGCTCGTTCACCATCAGCGACACGCTGGTGGTGACGCCGCACGTCGCGGCGCTGCCGCACGTGCGGCTGTCGGGCGAATGGACGGGCGGCGGCGACAGCCGCACCAGGAGCGTGGCGGCGGCCGGCGACGACGACGTGGCGCCGCGCGAGTACCGGCAGGGCGACGACCTGCGGCGGGTGCACTGGCGCTCGACCGCGCGCCGCGGCGAGCTGATGGTGCGCCGCGAGGAGCAGCAGTGGCAGAGCCGCGGCGCGCTCCTGCTCGACACCCGCAGGCACGCCCACCGCGGCGAGGGGCCGCGCTCGTCGTTCGAGGTGGCGGTCTCGGCCGCGGCCTCGATCGGCGTGCACCTCGCCCGCGAGGGGCTCGGCCTGCGGCTGGTGACCGACCAGGGCGCCGAGCACCTGACCGACACGGGCCTGAGCTGGTCGCTGCTCGACACCCTCGCCGTGGTACGGCACAGCCCCGCCCGCTCGCTCGAGATGGGCGTCTCCGCCCTGCGCCAGGGCGGCGGCGACGGGCTGATCGTGGCCGTGCTCGGCTCGATGGACGCGGAGGAGGCGAGGGAACTGGCCAGGCTGAGGCACAGCGGCATCACCGGAGTGGCGGTCCTGCTCGACGTGGCGACCTGGGACGGCGGTGACAGGAAGGCCGCTGAGGACCTGGAGGCGGTGCAGACCGTCCTGGCCGGGTACGGCTGGCGCATCGTACGGCTGCCCGCGGGCACCACGATCGCGTCCGTCTGGCAGGACGCCGCCAACCACGGCAGGTACGCGGTCGGCCCGGCGGGAGGTGCGGCATGAGACTCACCGGCGCCTCCGGCGTGGCCGTGTTCACCGCGGCGATCCTGCTCTACCCGCTCTTCCAGGGCGGCGCCTGGTTCTGGGCGTCGCTCGGCGCCGTGCTCGCGGTGGTGGCCGCGGGCCTGCTCACCAGCCGCCTGTCGTTGCCCGCGTGGGCGGCTCCGCTGGTCGCGCTGGCCGCGACGTGGATCTATCTGACCGTGGCCTTCGCGTCGTCCGAGGCGTGGGCCCTGGTGGTGCCGACGAAGGGGTCGGTCGCGGAACTGGCCCGGCTGCTGGGCGTCGGCTGGGCCGACATCCAGCGCTTCGCCGCCCCCGTGCCCGTGACCGACGGCATCGCGCTCCTGACCGCGGGCGGCGTGGCCCTCATCGCGATCACCGTGGACCTGCTGGCCGCGCGGCTGCGGCGGGCGGCGCTGGCCGGGCTGCCGCTGCTGGCGCTGGCCACGGTGCCGGCCACGATCCTGACCGAGCCGATCAGCTGGCCCGCGTTCATCATCGCCGCGCTCGGGTTCATCGGCCTGCTGATCGCCGACGGGCGCGAGCGGGTGGGGCACTGGGGCCGGGCCGTGCTGGTGCGGCGGACCACCCGCGCCGCGCAGTCTCATGACGGCGCCCGTTCCCCGGCCGACACCAGTGGCCTGCGCCTGTCCGGCAAGCGCATCGGGTTCGCCGCGATCGCGCTGGCCGTGCTGGTGCCGGCCGCGCTGCCGGCGATGGAGCCCGTGTCGTTCTTCACCTTCGGCGTGGGCGGCAACGGGTCGGGGCGGGGCAACTCGATCAGCATCCCCAACCCGATCGCGAACCTGAAAGGCCAGCTGGAGCTGCCCGAGCGGCGGGTGGTTCTCACCTACAGCAACAACGACGACCAGGCCAGATATCTGCGGATCTACTCGCTCGACAGGTTCGACGGCCAGCAGTTCGGCATGACCGAGCCGAAGGGCGCGCCGCAGAACAGGACGGACAACGGCCCGCTGCCCGACCCGCCCGGGCTCAGCCGGCGACCGAAGATCAACAACGTGATCACGAACGTCCAGATCAGCGACGAGATCGCCCGGCTGTCGTTCCTGCCGCTGCCGTACCCGGCCCGGCAGATCCGGGTGGACGGGGACTGGCGGGCCGACGTCGACACGCTCATGGTCTTCTCCACCCGTGACGAGGCCGCCGGCCTGGAGTACGAGGTGGCGACGAGCGAGCCGGAGCCCACACCGGACCTGCTCGACTCGCTCGACGGGGAGCAGCCGAGGGTCGACGACCGGTATCTGGCGCTGCCGGACAACCTGCCGCCCGAGATCGCCGCGCTGGCCGAGCGGGTCACCCGTGGCGCCTCCACCACCTACGAGGCGGCTGTGAAGCTGCAGCGCTTCTTCACCACGGACGGCGGTTTCACCTACAACCTGCGTACGCAGGGGCACGGCAACTCGGCGTTGCGGGACTTCCTGCTGCGTGACCGGGCGGGCTACTGCGAGCAGTTCGCCGCGTCCATGGCGGTGATGGCCAGGCTGGTGGGCATCCCGTCGCGGGTGGCGATCGGCTACACGGGCGGCATGAAGATCGGCGACCGGTGGACGGTCGGGACGAACGACTCCCACTCCTGGCCCGAGTTGTACTTCGAGGGCGTGGGCTGGCTACCGTTCGAGCCGACTCCTTCGGGGTCGATCGGCCAGGGCAGCGCGCGCGTGCCGTCGTACTCGGTGCCCCGTCCGAGCACCCCCTCGGGCGAGGAGTCGACGCCGTCGACGGGAGAGAGCGGTTCCCCGGCCGACGAGCCGCAGGACCCGCAGGCCCGGCGCAACGAGCGGCAGCTGGACCGCGAGGCCCAGGCCGCGACCGGCGGGCTGCCCCCGGACGACTCGATGCCGCTGATCGGCCAGGTCGGCATCGGCGCGGGCGCGCTGCTGGTGCTCCTGCTGGTCCCCGCCGGCGTGCGGCTGGTCGCGCGGAACAGGCGCGTACGCATGCTGAAGGGGATGGCGCCGCAGCCGTCCACGACGCCGTCCACGACGCCGGCGACGGCGCCGGGGAGGACACGGCGCAAGCACGGGGACACCGTCCCCTGGGTGACGGCCGTCTGGGCGGAGCTCGACGACGTGCTGTACGACTATGGAATGGCCCGCGAGGACAGCGAGACCCCGCGGGCGCTGGCCCGGCGGCTGACCCAGCAGTACGAGTTCGATGCGGATTCCGCGGCGGCCATCTCGTCCATCGCCTCCGCGGTCGAGCGCGTGTTGTACGCCAGGGACCCGGGCCCGATCGCGCCCATGAGCAAGGACCTGCGCCAGGTGCGGCTGGCCCTGGCGGCCACGATGTCACGCGGCCGGCGGATCAGGGCGGTGCTGCTGCCTCCGTCGACGCTGCGCCGGCTGCGGCGCATGGGAGAGGGCCTGCTCGACGGGTTCGACCTGCTGGAGAACATCAGGATGCGGCGGACGGCGGCGCACAAGGGATCATGACCACATGACCCAGCGTGCGGCCGCTCCCCTCGTCAGGGAGCGGCCGCACGCTTGGGTGGGTCAGCGCTCGTCGTGGCGACGGCGCCAGCGCTCTTCCATTCGCTCCATGAAGGTGCCACGGTTGCCTCTGCGGGGCTGCTTGCCCCGAGGAGCGGCCGTGCCGCCTGGGGCGGCCGGGGGCGAGTCACCGAACCCATTCATACGTTTCCAGCTGGACAAGCCCCACAAACACGCGGCGAGCATGACCACGAAACCGCCGACGCCGAGCGGGATCAGGGCACTGCCACTGACGACCACGCCGACCATCATGATGACGACGCCGAGGGCAAAGCCGATGGAGGCTTTGATCAGGCGACGCTTGTAATGGCTGCGCGGGTCACTGATCCTTACGGTGTTGGCCCACTTCGGGTCCTCGGCGTAGAGGGCCTGCTCGATCTGGTCGAGCAAGCGCTGCTCGTGCTCAGAGAGCGGCACGGCGCCTCCCAAGGACGGCCCCAGGACGGGGAAGACGGCAACGGACGACACGGGGTGTCCGAACCTCGCGGTCGGTCATCCCCAGGATACGAGGCTGTAGACGCAGGCGAAAGCAAACGTCCAACGCAGACCAAACCGGAGGTGACGTCATGGCTCCATTGTGACCCATCTCGTCCCCCTTCCCCCAAAACTGGGGCACTGACGTCCCCCTAAATCTGGACATCGAACGTCATGTCTCTATTTCATCAAGCTTGCCACGTACTAGCGATGCTGGGAGCACCGCGTCGGGACCGAATCGCCGGATCGCCTTGTCCATGGCCTGTTCGGCCTCGCGCCAGCCGGTCTCCCGCTCGCCCAGACTGAGCTGGCGCACGGCTTCGCCGGCCGGTCGCAAACTTTCCATCCGCACTCCCACCAGGCGCAACCTCACACGTTCGAGGCCGGCGGCGGCGAACAGCTCGCACGCGGTGGCATAGATGACCTGCGCCACATCAGTGGGCTCGCGAAGCGTCCGCGAGCGGCTGATCGTCGTGAAATCGGCGCGGCGGAGCTTCACACTTACCGTTCTCCCCACGTGGCCGCCCTGACGCATCCGGGCGGCCACCCGCTCCGACAGGCGCAGCAACTCACGCTTGATCACCTCGGGATCGTCCACGTCGGCCGCGAACGTCTCCTCGTTGCCGATGCTCTTGTCGGGCACGTGGGCGGTCACCGGCCGCTCGTCACGCCCCCAGGCCAGCGCCGCGAGATGGCTGCCCGCGGCCTGCCCCAGCTCCCGCTGCAGGGTGCTGGGCGGCACCCTCGCGAGGTCTCCGACCGTGCGGATGCCCAGGCGCACCAGCGCCTGCTCGGTGCGCTCCCCCACCCCCCACAAGGCCGACACCGGCAGCGGATGCAGGAAACCGACCACCTCGTCGGCGGGCACCACCAGCAGCCCGTCGGGCTTGCACTGCTTGGAGGCGAGCTTTGCCACGAATTTACTCGCGGCGACGCCTACGGAGCAGGTGATGCCGTAGCGGTCGAGGACCTGCTCCCTGACCATGGCGGCGATGGCCGCGGGCGGGCCGAGCCTGAGCCTGGCTCCCCCGACGTCGAGGAACGCCTCGTCGGAGGCGATCGGCTCGACCTGCGGGGTGATCGCGCGGAAGATCTCCATGACGCCCTTGGAGACCTCGGAGTATTTGCCGTGGCTGGGCGGGATGACCGTGGCCTGCGGGCAGAGCCGGCGCGCTCTGCCCATCGGCATCGCCGAGTGCACGCCGTGCGCCCTGGCCTCGTAGGTGGCGCTGAGCACGACGCCGCGCCCGGCGGGCGAGCCCACGATCACGGGCCGGCCCGCCAGCTCGGGGCGGTCGAGCAACTCGACGCTGGCGTAGAAGGCGTCCATGTCGACATGGAGGATCGGGCAGCCGCTGTCATCGACCCCGGTCCGCGGAGCGGGGCCAATGCCGGTGATCTGCTTGCGAGACACGCCGCCGATTCTATCCGAACAGAAGTTCTACACCGAGGGGAGCCGCCATCGATCTTTTCCTTCCTGACACTGAGGTGCCGGGGCGGTGAGGCGCGACCTCCGCCGCGCTGGTGCCGGTCATCGGGGCTCAGGTCCTGTGACCGAGCGCGTGCAACTGGGTGGCGATGTCTCTCAGCACCGGATGGGTCGACGCCGCCTGCTCGAGCGCCACGAGCGCGTCCGCGGCGCCGGGCTCGCCGTCGACGAGCCTGCTCGGCACCAGATCGGCGAAAACGCGCACGCCGTGGACGGCCCCGATGGAGAAGCCGGTGGCGCCCAGCAACTCGACGAGCGTGGCGGCGGCGAAACGCCGGGGCGTGGGATCGCGCTCGCCCCAGCTCCCCTCCGGGTCGTCGAGCACGGACCTGGCCTCGTCGAACTGGCCGGCGAGCGCCCGGTGGATGGCGCTGGCGACCGGGTTGGCTGCCAGCACGCTCACGGCCCCGCCCCTGCGCAACACCCCGGCGACGGCGGTCAGCGCGCTGATCGGGTCTTCGACGTATTCCAGCACGCTGTGGCAGAGCACCAGATCGGCGCTGTCGCGGCTGAGCAGCTCGCCCAGGTCGGCGACGTCACCCTGCAGCGCGCGCACGCCCACGCCCTGCTCCTTGGCCCGGCGTTCGAGCGCGGCCAGGGAGTCGGGGCTCGGGTCGACGACGGTGACGCCGTGGCCGAGCGCCGCAAGGGGCACGGCGAACCCTCCGGTGCCGCCGCCCGCGTCGACGATGTCGAGCCGCTCACGCCCGGCGGACGCGGCCCGCTCCGCCAGCACGGAACGCAACGCGTCCCAGACGACGGCGGTCCGCACCGCCGGGGTCCTCGTGACGCCTTCAGCACGCAACGTCGGCTCGCCTCCCTTTCCCTCGCGACCGGCGCCCTCGCGAACGCGCACTTCGCGAACGGCTTCTTCGCGGATGGGCCCAGCCTACGCCGTGCGCGCGATCGCCCGCTCCCCACCGGGCGACCCCGGCGGTCAGGCCCGGGCGTCGAACTCGGCGGCCAGCCGTTTCGGCGCGCGCAGCCGCCAGGCCTCGGTCAGCAGCTCGCCCATCTCCTCGGCGTCCACCGCCCCGAACCGCGCGAGCACGATCGCGTGCCCGTCGTAATGCGGTGTGGTGAAGAACTTGGCGGGCTCGGCCGCGATCAGCCCGGCCTTGTCCTCCTCGGCCGGCACCGGGAGGACGAGCACGTCGCCCTCTTCCCTGATCCGGGCGAACCACTTGCCGCGCACGTAGAAGGCGGGGGTGCCGTACATGCTCTTCTCGGTCGTCTCGGGCAGCGTCAGCGCCAGCCTGCGCACGTCATCCTCCGTCACCATCAGAGCCTCCTGAGGGGACCGTCGCCTTCAGGCGATGGGGAATCGGGAGCGGGAGGATCGTCGAGGGAGCCCCTGCGCGCAGTGGCAGAACCTCAGACATTGTCGCCACCTCCGGATACGAATGAGCTTGTGCTTTCGGGCAATCGGTCAGGCTTGGCCGGCGTTCCCGCGCAAGCGGGGCGAGAAGCCGCTCCCTCAAGACTTCGGGGAGCGGAGGAGTCACGGTGCGCACCTTAGCCGGGCGTGGCAGGGAAAAGGGCGCGTCGCGGCTGGTGACGCGCCCTTGCTCCGCAGGCCGGACGGACCCGCACGCGCCGTGCGGGATCGCCGTGGTTGGAACGTACCCCGAACTTGCGGCCATGACGGCGGGCAACAGGGTGTCTAAAGGGTGAGGCTTGGCTTGAGTTGCTTGAAGCGGGCCAGCAGCCCGTTGACGAACTGGGGCGACTCGTCGGTCGAGAGCTCGCCCGCCAGGTGCACCCACTCGCTGATGACCACGCCCTCGGGCACGTCGGGCATCCACAGCAGTTCGTACGTGCCGCCGCGCAGCAGGTTGCGGTCGACCGCCGGCATGCGGTCGAGGGTCCATCCCTCGGCGTAGGTGGTGATCAGCTCGTCGATGCGCTCGTTGTGCCGGGCGACGCCCTCGACGAGGGCCGAGGTGTATTCGTTGACCGGAGGCTCCTGCCGCTCCACCCGCTCGGCGAGGATCTTCAGCGCATCCTCGCCGCGCAGCTCGGCCTCGAAGAGGATGTCGAGTGCCCGCCTGCGTGCTTTGCCGCGTGCCGACACCTCAGGCCCGGCCGAGGTATTCGCCGCTGCGGGTGTCGACCTTGACCTTCTCCCCGGTGGTGATGAACAGCGGGACCTTGATCTCGGCGCCGGTCTCCAGGGTGGCGGGCTTGGTGCCGCCGGTGGAGCGGTCGCCCTGCAGGCCCGGCTCGGTCTCCGAGATGGTCAGCTCGACGGCCGCGGGCAGATCCACATAGAGCGCGGAACCCTCGTTGAAGGCCACCGTGGCCAGGGTGTTCTCCAGCATGTAGCTGGCCGCGGTGCCGACCGTCGCGCTGGGCACGTTGACCATGTCGTAGGTCTCGGTGTCCATGAACACGAACTCGTCGCCGTCCTTGTACGAATATTGCATCTCGCGCTTGTCGACGTTGGCCACCTCGACCTTGACGCCGGCGTTGAAGGTCTTGTCGACGACCTTTCCCGAGAGGACGTTCTTGAGTTTGGTGCGCACGAACGCGCCGCCCTTGCCCGGCTTGACGTGCTGGAATTCCACAACGGCCCAGAGCTCCCCGCCGTCGAGCTTCAGCACCATGCCGTTCTTCAGGTCGTTGGTCGTCGCCACTCGTTCTCTCCCGCGTGTGGCCGCTCTAAAGGACGAGCAGCTCCTTGGTCGTCTTGGTGAAAAGCTCCGGCCCGCCCTCGCGTGTCACAAGCGTGTCCTCAATGCGAACGCCGCCCCGGCCCGGGAGGTAGACCCCGGGCTCGACGGTGATCGGAACTCGATCCTCTAGTCTACCGGTCCGAGAGGGACCCAGGAACGGCTCCTCATGGATCTGCAGCCCGACCCCGTGGCCGAGACCGTGCCGGAAATGCTCACCGTGACCGGCGTCGGCGATCACGGTGCGGGCGGCGGCGTCCACGTCGCCGGCCGCCGCTCCGGGGGCGAGGGCGTGCCTGCCCGCCCGCTGCGCCGCGACGACCAGGTCGTACAGCTCGCGCTGCCAGGCGGCGGGCGGGCCGAGGCAGACCGTTCGCGTCATGTCGGCGTGGTAACCGCGGTAGCGGGCGCCGAAGTCCATGGTGACCAGGTCGCCGGCGCGCAGTTCCCTGCCGGTGGGGGCGTGGTGGGGGATCGCGCCGTTCTCGCCGGCCGCCACGATCGTGTCGAACGCGGGCTTGTCGGCGCCCAGCTCGGTCATGCGGTTGTCGAGCAGGCGGGCCACGTCACGCTCGGTCATGCCGGGGGCGATGCGCTGCCGGACGTCCTCGAACGCCTGGTCGGTGAGCTCGCAGGCGGTGCGCAGGAGCGCCAGTTCGGCGTCGTCCTTGACCGCCCGCAGCACCTCCACCACCGGTTCCAGCGGGACCAGCCCTTCGCCCAGCCGGTGATAGGCGGCCACGCTCATGCTGGCCGCCTCGATGCCGGTCCCGGGCCCGTCAAGGACGCCCACCAGGGCGCCCGCCACGTCGGCCGCCTCGACCGCCGGTACGTCGAGGGCGCGTGCCACGTCGATGTAGCGGTTGTCGGTGGCCAGCAGCGCCGAGCCGTCGGCCCTGACCAGCACGGCCGCGTTCGAGCTGGCCAGGCCGGTCAGGTAGCGGACGTTCTCCGGCGAGGTGACCAGCAGGGCCTGGACCTCGTGGGCGGGCAGCAGCGCGGCGAGCCGCTCCCGGCGCGCCGCGTAATCGAAGGTCATTCCGCCAATGTACGCGCTATGTCCCGCCTTATCACGATTGCCCGCCCTGGCGCGGCGGTCAGCGGCCCGGCAGGCGCCACTCCCCCATGAACTCGGCCAGCGGCCCTCCCGGCACCATGTCGCCCTTCTCCTGCGCGCGTACCAGGTCGCGGTAAACCCCGCCCACGTGGTTGAGCGCCGGACCCATGTGGCCCTCGTCGAACTTCCTGCCCGCCTTCCTGATCTTCTCGCGGGCCTTCGCCGCGACGGCGGGGTCGATCCCGCCCATGGCCTGCTGGGCGTTCAGCGCCTCGTCGAACGCCTGCAGCCACCTGCCCCATCCGCCCGGAGGGATGGCCTCCCCCAGGGTGGCCTTGGGCGGCACCGTCCCGAGCAGGGTGGTCGGTCCGGTGTCGAGCGTGGTCACGATGCCGGGGGTCGGGTTGCTGGAGGGGGTGTCGAACGGCGTCTCGATCGACGTGCTGGGCGAAGGGGAAGGCGTGGACACGGCGGCCTGCCGCTCCCCCGACACCGCCCACGCCACCATGACGACGGTCACGACGGCGATGACCGCCACGGCCGCGCCGAGCTGGATGAACAGCTTGCGGTTGGCGGCGCCGGGCGCCAGATCGCCCGCCTGGTAGATCGCGGTGTCACCGGCTCTGGGGGCGGCGAACCGGTAGACCTCGGTCGCCCCACCGCCAGGAGCGCCGGGGGCGCCGGTCCTGGGAGGGGCGGCCGGGTTGGCGCGCGGTCTGGCGATGGCCGCCAGCGCCCGCCGGATCGGCTCGCCGCCCGCGGGCCGCTTGGCCGGGTCCTCGGCGAGCATGGCCAGCACCAGCCGGTCCAGCTCGGCGGGCACTTCCGGCCGGTGCGCGCTGGGCGGCACGAGCCCGCCCCCGCGCGCTCCCGCACCGCCGGAAGCGCCGACGCCACCGGGCGTGCCGGTGGCGGCCGGGTCGCCGGACGCGGGCCCGCCGGCGCCGTCCTGGGCGGCGGCAGAGCCGGACGAATCGGCCTCACCGGACGGGAACGAACCGGTGGCGGCGGAGGCGGAAGGGCCGCTGGAAGCGGAGCCGGCCGAGCCCGGCGCAGAGGTGGAAGGGGTGCCCGTCGAGCCGGGGGCGGCTGAGGTGGAGGGGCCTGAGGCGGCGGGCGGGTGGCCGCAGAGCAGCTCGTAGCAGACCGCACCGAGCGCGTACAGGTCACCGGGAGCCTGCGCCGCCTGGCCGGCGACCCGCTCGGGCGCCACGTACCGCTGGTCGCGGACGGGCGGCTCCTTGTCGTGCATCCCGAACCCGACGGCTTTGAGCACCCCGCTCCCGGCCCGGCGGAAGCTGTCGGGGTCCACCTGGCCGTGCACGACGCCGGCCCGGTGCGCGGCGTCGAGCCCGGCCGCGGCCTGCCCGATCAGGTCGCAGACCTCCACGACCGGCAGCGGGCCCCGCGCGGCCAGCTCCTCGCCCAGGCTGAGCCCGGTGAGGAACTCCATCACCAGGAACGGAGCGCCGTCCTCGTCGCCGACGTCGAGCACCATGGCCACGTTCGGATGGATGACCCGCGCCGCGGCCTGCGCGTGCTGCTTGAGCACCTCTCTCGTGGCGGACCCCGCCGCCTTGGCGCCGAGGACCTTGACGGCCACGACCCAGTCGGCCCGCGTGTCGTACCCCCGCCACACCTCACCCATCGGCCCGCTGCCGATGCGCTCGTCGAGCCGGTACCGGTCAGCGACCAAGGACGGCGCGCGCTCCGTCGCGTCGGACATATCCCCGCCAATAGCTTGAACATCAGTATTTCGACCAACCATAGAGCCACACGGCCCCCGCCGCCCCGGCATCGCCCCGGACGGCGGGCTTCCCACCACCTTGACGTAACGACTATCGTTATCGCCCTCGCCGCCATATTGCTGACCGAGAGCTATCCGTTCTACCCGCCGTCGAGCACGTTGCTCTGGGCCGTCGTCGCCGGTTTCGCCGCGCTCGGCGTGTCGGAGATCGTACGGCGGGGGCTGGCGCTGCCAGAAGAGGTCGAGGCCACGGTCTGATGGGCGAACCGGTCATCAGGGTGCGGCTCGACGAGCTGCTCAAGGAACGCGGCATGACACTCACCGAGCTGTCGCACCGCGTGGAGATCACCGTGGTCAACCTGTCCATCTTGAAGAACGGTCACGCCAAGGCGATCCGCTTCTCCACGCTGGCGCGGCTGTGCCAGGCGCTCGGGTGCCAGCCGGGCGACCTGCTGACGTACGAATGATCCCGGCCGGGCCGGTCGTGGAGGTCCGTGAGGTCGTGGTCCGGCAGCCGGATCCGGACGTCTTCGTCCTGAGCGGGCCTGGCGGGAAGCCGGTGACTTCCCGCCAGGCCAAGGAGGCTCAGGCCGTGGCCGGTTCGGGTGAGCGGGGCGCGCGGCCCGCGGAGGCGGGGTCGAGCGGCTGCGGCGGCGCGTTGAAGACGGCCTCGTCGAGGCGGCCCTCCGAGCGCGCCACCAGGACCGGCACCACCATCTGGCCGGTGACGTTGGTCGCGGTGCGGATCATGTCGAGGATCGGGTCGATCGCCAGCAGCAGGCCGACGCCCTCGAGGGGCAGCCCCAGCGTGCTGAGCGTGAGCGTCAGCATGACGATCGCGCCGGTCAGCCCGGCCGTCGCGGCGGATCCGACCACCGAGACGAACGCGATCAGCAGGTAGTCGCCCACCCCGAGCGGCACGCCGAACACCTGGGCCACGAAGATCGCCGCCAGGGCCGGATAGACCGAGGCGCAGCCGTCCATCTTGGTGGTGGCGCCGAACGGCACGGCGAAGGAGGCGTAGGCGCCGTCCACGCCGTTGCGCTCGATGGTGACCTTCTGGGTCAGGGGCAGCGTGCCGACGGAGGAACGCGAGACGAAGGCCAGCTCGATAGCGGGCCAGGCGTTGCGGAAGAACTGGATCGGGTTGACCTTGCCCCACACCGCCAGCAGCGTCGGGTAGACGGCCAGCAGCACGATGAAGCAGCCGGCGTAGACGCCCACGCTGAACTTCGCGAGTGGCGCGAGCAGGTCCCAGCCGTACGTGGAGACGGCCTTGCCGATCAGGCCCGCCGTGCCGAGGGGTGCCAGGCGGATGACCCACCACAGCGCCTTCTGCACCAGCTCCAGCACGGACCGGCCGAGGTTCAGGAACGGCTCGGCCTTCTCTCCGACGGCCAGGGCCGCCGCGCCGAGCACGACCCCCAGGAAGACGATCTGGAGGACGTTCACCTCGGTGAAGGCGGTGACGACGTTCGTCGGCACGACGCCGGTGACGAAGTCGAGCCAGCTGCCGGAGCTCTCCGGCGCCTTGGCCGCTCCGGTGTCGAGGGTGACGCCCTGGCCGGGGTTGATGATCAGGCCGAGCCCGATCGCGAACGCCACCGACACGAGCGCGGTGAGGAGGAACCAGAGCAGCGTCTTGGACGCGAGCCTGGCCGCGCCGCTGACGTTGCGCAGATTGGCCACGCTGACCAGCACGGCGGTGAAGACCAGGGGCGGGACGGCGAGCTTGAGCAGTTGGACGAAGATCGCGCCGACCTGGGTGAGCGTCTCGGCGAGCCAGGTCACGTCCCAGATCCTGGCGACGAACCCGAGCGCGACGCCGGCCACAAGGCCGAGCAGCAACTGCAGGGAGAAGGACAATCTCTTCACGGGGGAGCTCCGAGGTTTCGCGGCATGCCGAAGGGCAGGCCCAGGGGTGGAGGGTCGTAGGCGGAGCGATCAGAGACAGAGAGAGCCGCGCGTCCGGCACAGGTCGATGTGCAGCCGGCCGACCAGGCGCACGAGCACGACAGAGAACCTCACAAAGCCGATTAACTGCCCTGTATTTACGGATATTCCCCAGTGAGTGTGTTTTAGCCCACTATTCGGCGATCTCCTTGATCGTTTCGATGAGGCGTACGCGCTCCTCGTGCGTCCTGCCGAGCGGCGTCACGTTGAGCGTGGTCACGCCCGAGTCCTTCAGCGCCCGCACGCGGTCGCGCACGAATCCTTCGCTGCCGATCAGCGACATGTTCTCCAGCAACTCGGTGGGCACCAGCGCGGCGGCGGCGTCCTTCTGACCCTCCAGGTAGAGGTCCTGGATCTGCTCGGCCTCCTTCTCGTAGCCGTAGCGCCTGGCCAGGTCGTTGTAGAAGTTCTTCCCCTTGGCGCCCATGCCGCCGATGTAGAGCGCCGCCATCGGCCGGCCGAACTCCAGCAGCCCCGCCACGTCGTCGCCGATCGCCAGCGACGCCTGCGCGATCACGTCCAGCTCGCCCAGCTCCGGGTCGCGCCCGGCCTTGCCCGCGGCCAGCGAGGGACCCCACACGTCCGCGGCCTTCTCGGGGTAGTAGAAGATCGGCTCCCAGCCCTCGGCCAGCTCGGCGGCCAGCTCGACGTTCTTGGGGCCGATGGCGGCGACCACGATCGGGATGCGGGAGCGTACCGGATGGTTGATCAGCTTCAGCGGCTTGCCCAGGCCCGTTCCCTGGCCGGGCGGCAGGGGCAGCGTGTAGTGCCTGCCGTCGTGCTCCAGGCGCTCGCGCCGCCACACCTTGCGGCAGATCTCGATGACCTCCCGTGTACGCCCCAGCGGCGCGGTGTACGGAACCCCGTGGAAGCCCTCGATCACCTGCGGCCCCGAGGCCCCGAGACCGAGCGTGAAGCGCCCGTCGGAGACGTAGTCGAGACCCGCCGCCGTCATGGCCAGCAGCGCCGGCGTGCGGGAGTAGATCGGCAGGATGCCGGAGGCGATCTCCAGCCGCTCGGTCCTGGCCGCGATGTAGCCCATCTGGCTGACCGCGTCGAACGAGTAGGCCTCGGCCACGAACACGATGTCCAGGCCCGCCTTCTCGTAGTCGGACAACTCTTCAACCGACTCCTTGAAGCCGCCCGAGTAGTTGAGTGCCATACCGATGCGCATGCCGGACTCCCGCTGACCGAATGTTGTTCCGTTCGAGTGGGAACAGGCTATCGTGTCGGCTGTTCGGAGCGGGAGCCGCTAACCTGGATCAGATGCTGAGCCGGATCGTCGTCATCGTCTCGGCCGCGGTGGCCATGACCCTGGCGGGGCATGGGCTGATCCCGGCGCTGGGCGGGTTCACGCCCGTTCTGGAGAGCCTGCTGCCCTGGATGGGCTGGTCCGTTCCCGTGTTGCTCGCGGCCGCCACGCTGGCACGTTCCAGGGCGGCCGCCGCCGCGGCACTGGTGCCCGGGATCGTGTGGGCGGTGATGTTCGGGTCCACGCTGCTGCGCACGCCGCCGGGCGGTCCCAGCGACCTGACCGTCGGCACGATCAACGTCGGCGTCACCAACAACGCCTCGGGCGAGGCCGTGCGGCAGGTCGCCAAGGACCTCGACCTGCTCGCCGCCCAGGAGCTGACCCGCGGCGGGCCCGCGGCCAAGCAGCTCAACAAGATGTTCCGCTACCGCTACCCGGTCAGCACGGTCGGCCTGTGGAGCCGCTACCCGATCACCAAGAGCAGGCCTCTCGACGTCGGCATGGGCTGGCCGCGGGCGCTGCGCGCCGTGATCTCCACGCCCAAGGGCAAGGTGACCGTCTACGTCATGCACCTGGCCTCCGCCCGGCCCGGGCACACCACTTCGCGCGACGCCTCGCTCGCGCAGGCGCGCAGGCTCATCGACGCCGACTCCAGCGAGCGCATCCTGCTGCTCGGCGACCTCAACACCGCCACCACCGACCGGGGCATGCGCGGGCTCACGCCGCCGCTGACCGACGCCCAGACCGCGGCCGGCGACGGGTTCGGCTTCACCTGGCCGTCGGAGTTCCCCGTCACCAGGCCCGACCACATCCTCTACAAAGGCATGACGGCCACCAAGGCGGGCGTGGCCCCCGCGACCGGCAGCGACCACCGCGCGGCCGTGGCCTCACTCCGCCTCTAGCAGGTGCAGGTCCTCCGGCGTGTCGATGTCGGCGGGGTCGCCGTGGCCGTCGCACGGCACCTCGGTGACCAGCTCGGGATGGGCCTTGATGTACGCCCGCGCGCCGACGTCGCCCTCGGCCAGCTCCGCCACCCCGGCGAAGTGCTCCCGGCCGATCAGCACCGGATTCCTGCGCCGGCCACCATAGGTCGCCACCGCCAGCCCCGCGCCGGACGCGATCAGCGCGCGCACCGCGCCCGGGCGGATCAGCGGCTGGTCGACCAGCGCGACCACCACGGACTCCGCCTCCTCGGGCAGCGCGGCCAGCCCCACCCGCAGGGACGAGCCCATGCCGGCCGCCCAGCCGGGGTTGCGCACGGTCACCGCACCCCGCACCTGCACGGTGGCCGCGCCGAGCACCACCACGACGGGATGGCAGCCGCCCTCCTCCAGCAGCCGCACACCCCGGTCGACCAGCCGCTCGCCGGCATATTCCACCAGCGCCTTCGGCGTGCCCAGCCGGGAGCCCCGCCCGGCGGCCAGCAGCAGCCCCGCCACCCCGCCGGATCTCATGGACCCTCGTGATGGATGCGGCCGCGCGTGGTGGACAGCGGGGCGCCCGAGCCGCCCCACCGCAGCTGGATCAGCTCGGCGGCGATGGACACGGCCGTCTCCTCGGGGGTGCGCGCGCCGAGGTCGAGACCGATGGGCGAGTGCAGCCGGGCCAGCTCGTCCTCGGTGAGTCCGGACTCGCGCAGGCGCACCAGCCGGTCGTCGTGGGTGCGGCGCGAGCCCATGGCGCCCACGTAGCCGGCGTGGGTGCGCAACGCCACCTCCAGCAGCGGCACGTCGAACTTGGGGTCGTGGGTGAGCACGCAGATCACCGTGCGCTCGTCCACCTCCACGGAGGCCAGGTAGTCGT
Organism: Nonomuraea sp. B1E8; assembly: GCF_039871515.1. Classification (NCBI taxonomy): domain Bacteria; kingdom Bacillati; phylum Actinomycetota; class Actinomycetes; order Streptosporangiales; family Streptosporangiaceae; genus Nonomuraea; species Nonomuraea sp. B1E8. The sequence goes on from NZ_JBDPLS010000009.1 coordinate 327,408, forward strand.
GCGGCCACTTGACCACCACCTCGTCGGCGTCGGGGAACCGCTTAGCGGTGGCGAAGATCGGCCGGGCGTCGCAGACCGTGACGTGGTACCCGAGGAACTTGCCCACCCTGGCCACGGCCGCGGCGAAGTCGATGGCCCCGAACACCAGCATCCGCGGCGGCGGCGCGAACGACTGGACGAACACCGCCAGGTCGTCCAGCCGGCGCTCCCCCTGGCCGCCGTAGTGCCTGATGCCGGTCAGGCCCTGGGCGAGCATGCCGCGGGCATCGTCGTCCACGGCCTCGTCGAGACGCTCCAGGCCGAGGCTGCCCGACGAGCGGTCAGGCCAGACGATCCGGCGGGCGCCGACCTCGCCGGGGCCGGAGACGATGGTGGCCACGGCGACCGGCCGGCGCTCCTCCACGGCCGCGGAGATCTCCTCCAGCTCGGGGAACGCCTCCCGCGAGACGGGCTCGACGAAGACGTCGATGATGCCGCCGCACGTGAGCCCGACGGCGAACGCGTCGTCGTCGCTGACGCCGTACCGCTGGAGCACGGGCCGGCCGGTCTCCGTGACCAGCTCCGTGGCCAGCTCGAACACCGCGCCCTCGACACAGCCGCCGGACACGCTGCCGGCCACCTCCTCGCCGCGCACCGCCATGGCCGCGCCGGGCGGCCGCGGCGCGCTGCTGAACGTGCTGACCACGGTCGCCAGCCCGAACCGGTGCCCGGACCTCCACCACTCCATGATCTCCGGCAGCACGTCACGCATGGGCGAGCCTTTCGCTGAGTTGCTCGTAGGCGGCCAGGCTGTGCCCGGCCACCAGGTCGTCGAGATGTGGCAGAGCGGCCCGCATGCCGCCGGTGAGCGGCTGGTAGTCCGCGTATCCCTTGTGCGGGTTGACCCAGATCACGCGGTGCGCCTGCCGGGCCAGCCTGGCCACCTGGGCACCGAGCAGCGCGGGGTCGCCGCGCTCCCACCCGTCGGAGGCGATCACCGCGATCGTCCCTCTGGCGCTGTAACGGGCCAGGTACTCGCGGAGTTCCTCCCCCAGGCGGGTCCCCCCGCTCCAGTCGGGAATGGTCTTGGAGACCTCGTTCAGCGCCGTGCCCGGGTCGCGGTGGCGCAACTCGGCGGTGATCGGGGTCAGCCGGGTGCCGACGGAATAGACCCTGGTGGCCCGGGGCTCGCTCCTGACCAGCGCGTGGGCGAAGCGGAGCAGGGTCTCGGCGTACGGGGCCATGGAGCCGCTGACGTCGACGAAGAGCACCACCGTACGCGGCCTGGTGGTGTGCCTGCGGTGCCTGAGCCGCGCCACGTCGCCCTTCCTGAGCGCGTCACGGATGGTGCGCCGCTGGTCGAGCACGCCCCGGTGGGCGCTCTCGAACCTGCGCGAGCGCCGCCGCGCCCGCCCGCCGCGCAGCAGGGAGAGCATCCGGTGCACCTCGGCCCGTTCCGCCTCCGTCAGCCGGGCCACGTCGCGGTGCCGCAGCACCTCCGCGCGGCTCGCGGTGGCCGGCGCCGCCGTCCCGTCGTCGCCGCCGTCCTCGCCGCTCTCGGCCTGCGCGGCGAGGTGCCGGGTCACGGTGGACGTGCTCGTACGGGCGACGCCCGCCCGCGCCCCGCCGAAGTAGGCGGCGAAGCACCGGTCGTATCGCGGCAGGTCGTCGGGCGTGGCGCACAGGGTGAGCCGTCCGGCCCAGTAGACCTCGCCCGGGTCGGTCACGTCGAGGTGGCCGAGCGCCCTGAGCAGGTTCTGGGTGCGTTCGTGGTCGGCCGCGACGCCGGCCGCGCGCAGCGTCCTGGCGAACCCCGTCATGGTGGCGGCCGGCTCATCCATGGGCGAGCAGCCCGTTCCCGAGCACGGTGGCGACGTCCTCGCGGTATTTCAGCGCCGCGCCCAGCGTGGCCGCGGCCCTGCCCGGATCGAGTTCCTTGGCGCCGAGCGTCAGCAGCGCCTCGGTCCAGTCGAGCGTCTCGGCCACGCCCGGCGGTTTGACCAGGTCGGCCCGGCGCAGCCGCCCGGCCGCCCGCGCCACCTGCACGGCCAGCGTCTCGGTGCAGCCGGGCAGGCGGCGCAGCAGGATCGCGACCTCGCGGTCGAAGCTCGGATGCTCCAGCCAGTGGTAGAGGCAGCGCCGCTTCAGCGCGTCGTGCACCTCGCGCGTCCTGTTGGAGGTCACCACGACGACCGGCGGCGTCGTGGCCCTGACGGTGCCCAGCTCGGGGATGGAGATGGTGAAGTCGGAGAGCACTTCGAGCAGGAACGCCTCGAACTCGTCGTCGGCCCGGTCGATCTCGTCCACGAGCAACACGCTCGGCTGCGTCTCCACGGCCTTCAGCAGCGGCCTGGCGATCAGGAACCGCCGGTCGTAGATCTCCCCTTCGAGCCGGCTCACGTCGGTGATCCCGGCGGCCTCCGCGGCCTTGAGGTGGAGGAGCTGGCGGGCGAAGTCCCAGTCGTACAGGGCCTGCGCCGCGTCGAGCCCCTCATAACACTGGAGCCTGATGAGCGGCGCTTCCAGCAGCGCCGCGAGGGTCTTGGCCAGCTCGGTCTTCCCGACGCCCGCCTCTCCTTCGAGGAACAGCGGCCGCCCCATCCGCAGCGCGAGGAAGGCCGCCGTGGCCAGCCCCTCGTCGGCCAGGTAGGCGTGCCGGTCGAGGAGCTCGATCAACTTGTCCGGCGACTCGATGTCCATTGCCTTGATTGTCGGCCGTAGCACGCTTTCAGGCTACGCCGCCGCCGGGCGGGAACGGCAGGAGCGGCTAATCCTCGCGTGCCTCGCCGCGCTCGCGGATCAGGGCCTCCAGCTCGGCCGTGGCCCGGCGGGCGCGGGCCTTCTCCGAGCCCTGGATGCCCATGGCGCCGATCGTGCGCCCGTCGGAGAAGTCGATCCGCGGCCACGGGTCGCCCACGAGGAGCGTGACGTCGAGGATCTCCGGCCAGCTGTAGCGGTGGGTGCGGACGGCGTTGACGATGGTGATGCCCTCCTCGTCGGCCTCCACCCGCACCCGCCCCAGCAGGTGCAGCACGTAGGCCACCGCGCAGCCGAACGCCACGATCGCCACCCGGTCGGGCAGCTTGAACGGCGCGGCGATGAAGACCGCCATGACCACCGCCCCCAGCACGATCAGCACGGCGAAACCGTAGGCGACGATCCTCGCCCGGCGTGGACGCCAGGTGACGGGCAGGGGCGGTGCGGGCTGTGACACGAAGGAAACCTACCGCACGCTAACGGAGGTCCCGGAGGAGGAGGGCGGTCTCGAGCGCGGCGACGGCCGACTCGTATCCCTTGTCCTCCTTGCTGCCCGGCAGCCCGGAACGGTCGAGAGCCTGGTCGAGCGTCTCGCACGTGAGCACGCCGTTGCCGACCGGTGTGCGCTCGTCCAGTGAGATCCGGGTCAGCCCTGAGGTCACCGAGTCGCAGACGTAGTCGAAATGGGCGGTCTCTCCCTTGATGACCGCGCCCAGTGCCACGACGGCGTCGCAGCGGCGGGCCAGCGCCTGGGCCACCACCGGGATCTCCAGCGAGCCCGGCACCCGCACCACCGTCGCCACGGCGCCGCTGTCGTCGCACGCCTGCACGGCCCGCGCCACCAGCTGGTCGGTGATCGTGGCGTGCCAGCTCGCCGCCACCACCCCCACCCTCAGCCCTGACGCGTCCGGCGCCACCGCCCCGGGCCGTCCCTCACCGCTCATGACGCCTCCCCCGATGTCGTGGCGATGTCGTGGCCGAGCCGGTCGCGCTTGGCCAGGAGATAACGTTCGTTGTGGCGGTTCATGGCCACCGGCATGGGTTCGCGGCCGAGCACCTTGATGCCGTAGCCGTCCATGCCCTTGAGCTTGGCCGGGTTGTTGGTGAGCAGCCGCACCGACTTCACCCCGAGGTCGGCGAGGATCTGCGCCGCGTTGGAGAACTCGCGCGCGTCCACCGGCAACCCCAGCTCCACGTTGGCGTCGACGGTGTCGCTGCCGTTGTCCTGCAGGCTGTACGCCCTGAGCTTGGCCAGCAGGCCGATGCCCCTGCCCTCGTGGCCGCGCAGGTAGACGACCACGCCGCGGCCCTCCTCCGCGATGGCCGCCATGGCATGGTCGAGCTGCACCCCGCAGTCGCAGCGCAGCGAGCCGAACACGTCGCCGGTCAGGCATTCGGAGTGGGCCCTGACCAGGACGTTCTCGCCGCCGGACAGGTCGCCGTAGACGAGGGCCACGTGCTCGCCGCCGTCGAGCGCGCTGGCGTAGCCGTACGCCCGCCACATGCCGTGCGCGTTGGGCAGCCGCGTCTCGGCGACCCTGGTGACCATGCTCTCGGCGCGGCGGCGGTGGTCGGCGAGCTGCTCGATCGAGACCAGGGCCAGATCGTGCTCGTCGGCGAAGCGGCGCAGCTCGGGCAGCCTCGCCATGGTGCCGTCGTCGTTGACGACCTCCGCCAGCGCGCCCGCCGCCGACAGCCCGGCGGCCCTGGCCAGGTCGACGGCCGCCTCGGTGTGGCCGCGCCTGGCCAGCACGCCGCCCTCGTGGTAGCGCAGCGGGAAGATGTGGCCCGGGCGTACGAGCTCGTCGGGCTCGGTGGCGGAGTCGGCGAGCGTGCGGATGGTCTGGGCCCGGTCGGCGGCGGAGATGCCCGTGGTGACGCCGTCGCGCGCGTCGACGGTGATCGTGTAGGCCGTGCGCATGCGTTCGGTGTTGTGGAAGACCATGAGGGGCAGGCCGAGCCGGTCGAGCTCCTTGCCCTCCATGGCCACGCAGATCATGCCGCTGGTGTGCCGGATCGTGAACGTGCACAGGTCGGGCGTGGCCTTGGCGGCGGCGAAGATGAGGTCGCCTTCGTTCTCCCTGCTCTCGTCGTCGACGACCACGACGGGTCTGCCGGCGCGGATGTCCTCGATGGCGCGTTCGATGGGGTCGAGCTTGATGGTGTTCACTGCGCCACCGCCACCTGAAGCCGGGTCGTACGGGATTCGCGCAGCCACTTCACGAACCCGACGATGACCAGCACGAAGAACACGGCGTACACGTAGCCGGAGACCACGAGCCCCGAGTAGAACGCCACCGGCACCCCCACCAGGTCGACGGCCACCCACACGATCCAGAAGTCCACCAGCGCCCTGCCCTGGGCCCAGGTGGCCATCGCGCTGCCGACGAAGATGTAGGCGTCGGCCGCCACCAGGAAGGCGCCCTCGGGCAGCGGCACCGTGGCGCCCCACGACAGGCCCGTGACATAGAAGAGCAGGCCGACCGCGGCGGTGCCCAGCACCATGAAACCGATCAGGACGAGCCGTTCCCACCACCGCGCCGGGCGGATGGCCAGCTGCCTGCCGTTCTCGGTGCCGCGGCGCCAAGCCCACCACCCGTAGATCGCCAGGCCGGCGAACATCGCCTGCTTGAGCGCGTTGCCGGTGACGTGCGCGTTGATGGAGGCGATGAACAACAACACCGAGCCGGTGAACTGGACCGGCCACGTCCACATCGACTTGCGGATGGCGAGCAGGACCGTCGACAGGGCGGCGATGTTGCCCACCAGGTCGGTCCACAACACATGCGTGCCGAAGATCTCAAATCCGGCGTCGGCCCAGTTCACTTCCTGCCCACCAGCCTCTCCACATACTTGGCGATCACGTCGACCTCGATGTTCACCATGTCGCCCACCTGGCGGTCGCCCAGGGTGGTGAGCTTGAGCGTGGTCGGGATGAGGCTCACGCCGAAGCTTTTGTCGTCAACCGTCGTGACCGTCAGGCTGATTCCGTCGATGGCGATCGAGCCCTTCTCCGCGACGTAGCGGGCGAGCGGCTCCGGCAGCGAGAAACGCACGTCGTCCCAGCTCTCACCGGGCTCCCTGGACAGCAGCGTGGCGGTGCCGTCCACGTGGCCCTGCACGATGTGGCCGCCCAGGCGCTGGTCGGCGCGTACGGAGCGCTCCAGGTTGACGGCGGAGCCCTCGGTCAGCGCGCCCAGGGAGCTGCGGTCGAGCGACTCCCTGATCACGTCGACGGTGAACACGTCGTCCTCGACCGTCACGACCGTGAGGCACACGCCGTTGACCGCGATGGAGTCGCCATGCCGGGCGTCGGAGGTGACGAGCGGCCCGCGCACCGCCAGCAGGGCTCCGCCTCCTGACCGTTCGACGGCCATGACCTCGCCCTTTTCCTCGATGATTCCGGTGAACATCACTGCTCCCTGCCTAGTGGGTGGGCGGGCCGGGCGATCAACCGAAGATCCGGCCCAATGAGGGAAAAGTCATCAAAGGTCAGGCGGTGGATCTCGCCGATCGTGCCCACGCCCGCCGAGCCGAGCGCGGCGCTCCCCGAGCCGAGCAGCGCGGGCGCCACGTAGGCCAGCACCCGGTCGGCCAGGCCCTGCCTGACGAACGAGCCGGCCAGCGTGGGCCCGCCTTCCAGGAACACGCCGACCACCTCGCGCGCGGCCAGCTCCCGCAGGAGGGCACGCAGGTCGAGGCCGTCCTCGTGGCGGGGCAGGCGCAGCAGGTCGGCTTTGAGGCCGGTGCGGGTGTCGTCGGCCACCGCGACGAGCGTGGGCGCCCGGTCATCGAGCACCCTGGCGTGCTGGGGGGTGCGGCCCTCGGTGTCGATCACGACCCGCAACGGCGCACGGACACCCCGCGCGGGGCCGTCCTCCCCATCGTGTCCGGGTGGCCGGGCGGTGAGGCTGGGGTCGTCGGCCAGGACGGTGCCGATGCCGGCCACGATCGCGTCGGCGGCGGCGCGCATCCGGTGCACGTCGGCCCGAGCCTCGGGAGAGGTGATCCACTGGCTGGTGCCGTCTTCGGCGGCCGACCTGCCGTCGAGCGTCGCGGCGAACTTCCAGGTCACGTGGGAACGCCCGAGCCGCGCGTACGTGAGCCACTCCTCGTTGCCCCGCTCGGCCGCGCCGGCGAGCACCCCGGACGTCACGGGCACGCCGTGTGCCCGCAGCCGCGCGGCCCCGCCCGCCGCCTTCGGGTTGGGGTCGGTCACCGCGATCACCACCCGCGCGATGCCCGCGTCGAGCAGCGCCCGGCTGCACGGGCCCGTCCTGCCGGTGTGGTCGCAGGGCTCGAGGGTCACGTAGGCGGTGCCGCCGCGGGCCCGCTCTCCGGCCTGGGCCAGCGCGACGATCTCGGCGTGCGGCCCGCCGGCGTACGCGTGGAACCCCTCGCCCGCCACCTGGCCGGCCGCGTCGAGCACGACGCAGCCCACGACGGGGTTGGGGCTGGTGGTGCCGCGCCCGCGCCCGGCCAGCTCGATGGCGCGCGCCATGTGCGCGGCGTCCCGCTCGGGAGTCTCCACCCGGGTCTCCTACTCGCCAGTAGCTCTTCGCCACGGCGGGCCCCGGGGGACGTGCGATGGTGCACCCGTGCACCACAGCAGGCGCCCGGTTGGGACACCGGACACCTCGCGCGCTTCCTCCCATCCGGACTTTAACCGTCGGTCCCGGAATTTCACCGGGTCAACCGGCCGATGGCATCGGCCGGGTCGCGGACTGTCACCGCCGGTTCGGAATTTCACCGACCCCGGAGCACGCTAGCTCTTCTCGCCTACCAGTTTGCCATGCCCCGATCCGGGCGCGCGACCACCCCTGGCACAACGACCAACCGGCCGCTTGGTAAAGGTTCTCAGGCGGCCATGATGCGGTGCGCGCGCCGGGCCGCCGGGCTGTGGAGTACGTGCCCGGGGACCAGCCCGATCCCGGTGTGCAGCGTCCGCAGCGTGGCCGTCGCCCACAGGTCGCCGACCGGCGTGGCGGGCAGCCCGTACAGCCGTCTCGCCCAGCGCGGCAGCGTGGCGAACGCGAGCAGCGTCAGCGCCGGCATCGCCGGCTTGAGCGGCGTGAGCAGGACCGGGAGCGGAGCGTTGAGGGACAGGCGCAGCGGGTGGGACGCCTCGGGGACGAAGCGCAGCCCCGGCCGCTCGGCGTCGATGTAGGCGCGCAGCTCCGCCACCGAACCGGGCACCTCCTCCCCCCGCAACCCCACGACCTCGGCGGCCCGCCGCCACTCCGCGACGAACGTGTCGGCCTCGTCGTCCGTCAGCCGCACCCCCGCCCTGCGGGCGACCGACAGGTAGGAGTCGACCTCGCCGACGTGCACCCAGCGCAGCGCGTCGGGCTCGTCGAGGCGGAACGTGGTGCCGGTGTCGGGGTCGTGGGCGGTCAGCTTGGCATGGATCTTGCGTACGCGGCGGCCGGCCCGCTCGACCTCCGCGCGGGTGCCGTACGTGCGCACGCGGACGAACTCGGTCGTGCGGACGAACCGCGACCAGGCTTCGTTCGGATCCATGAGCGCGGAGTTCTGCAGCACCCCGCGCATCGCCCTCGGATGCAGCCCCTGCATCAGCAGCGCGCGAATGCCGCCCACCAGCAGAATCGGCTCGCCCATCACCCGCCACGTCACCGAGCGGGGCCCGAAGATGCCATGGTCGCCCATAAGTGGATAATTACCCCGGCAACCGGCATTTCATGTCACGAGCCGGCGCGCTCTGCGGCGGCCCTGAGCCCGTCGACGGCGGCCATCGGGTCGGACGCGCCGAAGACGGCACTGCCCGCCACGAACACGTCGGCGCCCGCCTCGGCGCAGCGCTCGATGGTCTCGCCGGTCACCCCGCCGTCCACCTGCAGCCACACACGCCCGCCGTGCCTGTCGACGAGCTCGCGCGCCCGCCGCACCTTCGGCAGCACCACGTCGAGGAACTTCTGCCCGCCGAACCCCGGCTCGACGGTCATCAGCAGCAGCATGTCGACCTCGCCCAGCAGGTCTTCGAACGGCTCGACCGCCGTGGCCGGGTTGAGCGCGAGGCCCGCCCTGGCCCCGAGCGCGCGGATCTCGCGCAGCGTGCGGACGGGAGCCCGTGCCGCCTCCGCGTGGATGGTGACGCTGCCGGCGCCCGCCTCGGCGTACTGAGGCGCCCAGCGGTCGGGCTCGGCGATCATGAGGTGGCAGTCGAGCGGCTTGTCGGTCGCCTTGCGCAGCGACTCGACCACCGGCAGGCCCAGGGTGAGGTTGGGGACGAAGTGGTAGTCCATCACGTCGACGTGCAGCCAGTCGGCGTTGGGCACGGCGGCGGCCTCGTCGGCGAGCCTGGCGAAGTCGGCGGCGAGGATGCTGGGCGAGATCTGTACGGCCATGATGCGCCAGTCTATTGAACGGCCTGCACCCGTCTCGCCGGGGCCATCAGCCCGAGCCTGATGAACAACACCGGCGCTCCCAGCTGCACCCAGAGCGCCACCAGCGCGTATCCGGTGTACAGGACGGCGCCGGTCTGCGGCAGCTGCTCGCGCATGACGTAGAAGACGGCCACGGCGACGAGCGTGCCGAGCAGCCAGCGGGCGACGCGCACGCCGGGCGGCCCGCCCGCCTCGAACCAGCCGATCCGGTGCATGATCGAGGTGCCCGCCAGCGTGCCGGCCAGCAGCCCGGCGAGGATGACGACCCGGTCGAGGTTCTCGGGGTCGACGGCGCCGGCGGGGCTCCACGCCGCGGGCGGCGACCAGCCGGCGTAGGGGGTGTTGATGAGCGCCGCCGCGCCGATCAGCGCGAACGACAGCGCCGCGGAGGCGGCCAGCTGCGCCCACAGCGCCTGCCGCCGCCACCACGCCGTCACGGGGCGTTCCAGCTTGATGACGAGCACCAGCACGACCAGCCCGAGCACCACCCCGGCCACGACATCGGAGATGAAGTGCACACCGAGATAGACCCGGCTCAGGCACACCAGCCCGACGAGCCCGCCCGCCGCCCACCACGCCCACGGACCGCCCGACAGCGAGGCGAGCCGGCCCAGGCCGGCCGTGCCGCTCTGGGCGTGCCCCGACGGCAGCCCGAACGCGCCCTCCAGCGACAGCGGGAGGACGCGGGCGTCGATCCAGTACGGCCTCGGCTGGTGCCAGGCGAGCTTGGCGAGGGCGTTCGTGGCGCCCGCCACCATCACCGTGAGCCCGAGGCGCAGGGCGAGTGCGGGGTTGACGCACCAGTAGAGCACGGGTAGGCAGAGCAGGTAGAAGGTGTCGGTGCCGAGGGCCGACACCAGCTCCATCACCGGCAGGACCCACTCGGGCCACTGCTGGAGCCCGACGATCGGCCCGAGCTCCGCCAGGTGCAACTCGTCCAGGAGATCCACCCTGCCCTCCATCCTGCCCATCGTCTCCCATCCGCGCGCCGTCATGCCCGGCGCGCCGGTCCCGGCGGCATGATTCGCGCCGTGCCGGCCCGGTGAGCTGGGCGGACGGCGCGCGTAACGATCAGTGACGCTTGCGCAGCAGGGCCAGGAACATGGCGTCGGTGCCGTGCCGGTGCGGCCAGAACTGGGCGTGGGGCCCCTCCCCCAGGCCTTCGACGCCCGGCAGGTGGGCTCGCGCGTCGAGCTGCTCGACGTCCTTCCTGCGGGCCGCGACGTCGCCGACCACGACCCGGGTCTCGGCCAGGTGGGGAGAGCAGGTCACGTACGCCACGACGCCCCCGGGACGCACGGCGTCGAGCGCCGTGCCGAGCAGCCGCCGCTGCAGCTTGCCCAGGTCGCCGATGCCGGCCGGATCGCGCCGCCAGCGCGCCTCAGGACGCCGCCGCAACGCGCCGAGCCCGGTGCAGGGCGCGTCGAGCATGACCCGGTCGAACACCCCCTGCCGCCAGGCCGGCTCGGTGCCGTCGGCGGTGACCACGCCGGCGTCCCTGGTGGTCTGCCAGACCAGCCGCGCCCGGTGGTGCTGCAGGTCGGCGGCCAGCAGCCGGGCCCCTCCGGGAAAGGCGCCGGGGGCTCCGGCGTCGAGCCCCGCCAGGTCTCCGTGGACGGCGATGGCGTCCAGCAGCCCGGCCTTGCCGCCGGGGCCCGCGCACAGGTCGAGCCAGCGCTCCTCGCCGTCGCCCTCGATCGGCACCCGGGTCAGGGCGAGCGCCACCAGCTGGCTGGCTTCGTCCTGCACGGCGGCGCGCGTCTCGCCGACCGCCGCGATCTGGCCGGGATCGCCCTCAGGCAGGTAGGCCGCGTAGGGAGAGTAGCGGCCCGGCGCGGCGCCCGCCTTCTCCAGCTCCGCCACCGAGCTGCGCCCCGGCCGGGCGACCAGCGTCACCAGCGGGCGGGCGTTGTCGGCCTCGAGCAGCGCGGTCAGCTCGTCAGGGCCGCCCAGCGCGTCGCGGAACGCGGAGACGATCCACCGGGGATGTCCGTAGGCGACGGCGAGGTGGCCGACCGGGTCGTCGGCCGGATCGGGGGCGACGATGGGCAGCCACTCCTCGATCGTCCTGGAGCCGATCTTGCGGAGCACCGCGTTGACGAACTTGGCCGCGCCCGCGCCGATGCGCAGGCGTACGAGGTCGACGGTGGTGCCGACGGCCGCGTGCGGCGGCACGCGCATGCGCAGCAACTGGTGCGCGCCGAGCCTGAGGGCGTCGAGCACGTCGGGGTCGGGGGTGCGGTCACTGCACGTCTCGATGATCGCGTCGTAGGTGCCGAGGCCGCGCAGCGTGCCGTAGGCGAGCTCGGTGGCCAGCGCCGCGTCACGCCCCCTGATCCCGCGCTCGCGCAGCAGGCGCGGCAGCAGCAGGTTGGCGTAGGCGTCGCGCTCGTCGACGGCGCGCACGACGTCGAAGGCCGCGTTGCGAGCCTGATCGCGCGCCGGCTTCCGCGACGATTTCTGGGCCGCTTTCTGGGCCGGCTTCTGGGGCCTGCGCGTACGGTTGCCGCCGGCCCCCTGGTGCCCCCTGGTCGTCATGCCCTCAAACTTTCCGCGCGGCCTGGCCGGCGCCGTGCCGGGTCACTTGAAGCTCTCTTCGCCTGCCGGGCGGACCCCTCGGGCCCACTCGACCGCCCCCATCAGCCGCTTGCCCTGCGGCTGCACGTCGCCGATCTCCACCGCGTCGGACGCCGTGCCCACCCGCACCGACGTCTTCGACGCGGCGATCTCGCCCGGCGCGAGCCGCTCGCCGGCGAGCACCCGCACCGGGCCGAGCTTCACCCGCTGCCCCCTGAACTCGGTCCAGGCGCCGGGGCCCGGGGTGCAGGCCCGGATCAGCCGGTCGACGTGCAGGGCCGGGCTGTCCCAGGCGACCCGGGCGTCGGCGACGGAGATCTTGGGCGCGACGCTCACGCCGTCGGCCGGTTGGGGCCGGGCCTCCAGGGCGCCGTCCTCGACGCCGTCGAGCGTGGCGGCGAGCAGGCCCGCCCCCGAGACCGACAGGCGTTCCAGCAGGGCGCCGCTCGTGTCGGACGCCCGGATCTCCTCGGTGACCACGCCGTAGACGGGCCCCGCGTCGAGCTCCTTGACGATCTGGAACGTGCTCGCGCCGGTGATCTCGTCGCCGTGCAGGATGGCGTGCTGGACGGGGGCGGCCCCGCGCCAGGCGGGCAGGATCGAGAAGTGCAGGTTGATCCAGCCGTGCCGGGGCACGTCGAGGGCGGACTGCGGGAGCAGCGCGCCGTAGGCGACCACCGGGCAGCAGTCGGGCTCAAGAGCGCGCAGCCGGTCGAGGAAGGCGGGATCGCCGGCCTTCTGCGGGCGCAGCACCTCGATGCCCGCCTCCTCGGCGAGCTCGGCCACCGGAGAGGGGTGGACCTTGCGCCCCCGGCCGGACTGGGCGTCGGGACGGGTGACGACCGCCACCACGTCGTGCCGGGGCGAGTCGATGAGGGTGCGCAGCGACGGCAGCGCCGTCGCAGGGGTGCCCGCGAAGACCAGACGCATGCTCTCAGAGCGCCTTTCCGCCGGTGGGGTGCGGCGAGGCCCTGATCACCGGAGCGGACAGCCCGCTCCACTCGGCCTCGCGCACGGCCTTCATGGCGAGCTTGCGCTGCTTGGGGTCCATGCGGTCGATGAACAGGATGCCGTCGAGGTGGTCGGTCTCGTGCTGGAAGCACCGGGCCATCAGGTCGGTGCCCTCGAGGACGACGGGCTCGCCGTGCATGGTGAAGCCCTTGGCCACGGCGCGGACTGCGCGCGGCGTCGGGAACGACAGGCCGGGGAAGGACAGGCAGCCCTCCTCGCCCTCCTCGTCGATCTCCGAGGACAGGTCGAGGTCAGGATTGATCAGGTGGCCGAGCTGATCGTCGACGTAGTAGGTGAACACCCGCAGCCCGACGCCGATCTGCGGCGCCGCCAGGCCCGCGCCCGGGGCGTCCATCATCGTGTCGGTGAGGTCTTTGACCAGCTTGCGGAGCTCCTTGTCGAAGTCGACGACCGGGGCCGCCGGGGTGCGCAGCACCGGATCTCCGAACAGCCGGATCGACTGGATCGCCAAGGGGGTCACTCCGTTTCTCGAACGTGGATCAGCCCAGTTTAGTAGAGCATGTCACCTGCGAGAGGCCTCCCGCGCCGCCCGCGGCCGGCGGCGGGCCGCTCACCCGCGCGGGGCCGTCCTGCTACGACGTCGTGCGCGGACCGTCGTGCACCAGCGAGCGGGCCTTCATCGCGGCCTTGCGCGCCGCCTTGACCACGGCCTGGTCGTCGTGGGCGGTGGCGAGCATGTCGAGCACCGCGATCGTGTCGGGGTGACCGACCGCGGGCATCTCGCCGACGAGCTTGATCAGGTCTTCGCCGGGCTCGGGGGTGTCGAGCCGGCCAGCCGCGTGGCCCGACAGGTGCATGAGCGCGGCCAGGGAGTCGACCGCGATCCAGGTGTGGTCCTCCGGGCTGAGCGCCGGCGCATCGAGGTCGCGGATGTGCAGCCACGAGGCGGCGTAGCGGCGCATCAGCGGATCGCCGAGCGCCTGCCTGACGGGCTGCTCCGCCTCCGGGCCGAGCTCTTCCAGGATCGCGCCCACCGCGCCGCGCTGGCCCGCCGTGCCGGAGGCGGCGATCTCGATCAGGGCGCGGGCGGCCGACTCGGGCGAGCGGCGCTCCAGCCACCCCGCGACGGCGCTCTGCGTGGCCGCCCCCTTGACCAGCTCGTCGACCAGCTCGGCCGCGGACAGGTCGGCGTACACCTCGACCTCGGCCGTGGTCGGCGCGTCGTGCCCCTCGCGCAGCAGGTCGCGGCGGATGGCCCAGACGCCGAGCGGGGTGAGCGCGGTGCGGCCCGCGGCGGTCTGCTCGACGAGCCCGCAGTAGGCAAGCAGCGACAGCGCCTCCAGCAGCTCGGCGGGCAGCGCCGCGGCGAGCCTGCGCATCTCGACGGGGCCGGGCGCGCAGGCGACCTCGTGGGACTGGAGGATGCCGCGGGCGAGGTTGGCGGTGGCGACGCCCGAGCGCACGGAGTAGATCGTGGCGAGCATCTCGGCCAGATGGCCGTCGACCACGGCCGAGCCCGTCAGTCCCTCGTCGGCGCGGTCGAGCACGTCCATGACCACACCGTCCCAGAACTCCAGCGTGGCCTCGACGGTGAGCTGCATCGACAGCGGCCCCCGCGAGGCCCGCCCGCCGAGGATCTGCAGCAGCCCGGTGTTGACGGCGACGATCCAGATCAGGCGCAGCCGGGAGGCCGGAACCCCGAGCTCCGCGGCCGCGGCCCGCGCGGTGGCCTCGTCGAGGTGCCCTTCGGCGGTCACCTGCCGGGTGCCCGTCCAGTTCGTGAGCCTGATGGCGTCGGCGACCAGCGGGGCCGTGGGCACCGCCCGGGCCAGCTCGGCGTCGGGCGCCAGCAGGACCGGCGGAAACGTCAGCGCCTCGTGCTCCACGTGAGTCTCCACGGGAGGCCGTGACGGCACGGCGGCCTGCTCATCGATCAGCTTGCGCAGCTCGGCGAGGTCGAAGACATTGTTGGCCACCCACGAAACTTACTGCACACGAGTCACATGAGCGTACTCAACGGATGGCCCGGGATCGGGCTTTGAACGCGGCCTTGCGGGCCGCCTTGGCGACCGTGCCGTCGGGTATGGAGCGTCCGAGCAGCTCGAGGACGTCGACGACGTCGGGGTGGTCGACCCGCCACATCTCCTCGATCATGTGGGCGGGCGGGCCGGAGGCGGCCATGTTCTCGGCGAACACCTCGAGGTCCTCCTCGGCCGCCGGCATCGCGAGCGCGAGCATGTCGACGCTGACCCAGAGCAGTTCCTCCTGGGTGAGCTGGGGCGCGGGCAGCCCCCTGGCGGCCAGCCAGTGGATGGCGTGCGGGCGCAGCTCCTGGTCGTCGAGATAGTCGCGCACCTGCGGCTCGGCCTCGGGTCCGAGCCGGTCGACGATGGTGATCGCGATGCCGCGGGCCACGGCGGGCGCGCCGGAGGCGGCGCCCAGCAGCTCGGCCGCGGCCTCTCCCGCCTCCCTGCCGGTCAGCCAGCGGCTGATGTCGTCCTCGGCCAGCTCGGCGGGCACGCCTTCGAGCAACCCTTCGATGAGGCCGCGGGCGTCGGCCTCGGCCAGGTCGGACGCCTGCGGGGCGTCGAGCCCCAGCGACAGGTAGTGCTCGCGCAACCCCCACACCGCCAGCGGCGTGAGCTCCGCGGTGTCGCCGGTGACCTCGATCATGCCGTGCCAGGCCAGCCGGTCGAGCACGGCGTCGAGGTCGGCCCCGCCCTCGCCGGCGATCTCGTCGAGATAGTCGCCGATCACGGTGACGGGGACCCGCACCTGGAGCCGGTAGAGCATGTCGAACAGGTCGTAGAGGCCCTCGTCGAGCTCGGCCGAGCCGGTCACGGCGCCCCGCGTGCCCGGCTCCAGCATGCGGGCCACCGCCTGCGCCCACGCCTCCATCGGGTCGCCGCCGCTGTCGGCCGGCGGCTGCCCGGCCAGCATCGGCACCGAGGCGAGCCCGGCGCGCAGATCGTCAGGGGAGGCCAGCCGGGCGGCCGGCAGCGGCGTGCAGCCCGGGCAGTCGCAGGGCGCCTCGCCCAGATCGGGCACCTCGCCGGACGGGATGGCGATCGACTGCTCGAGCGACTCTGGTCCGATGGAGCTGAACAGGCTCTTGGCCATGCCGAAGTTGGCCGGGTCGGCGAGCGCCTCCGGCATGCGCGGCTCGATGTCGTCGAGCCTGCCGCGCATGAGCGCCGCCGTCTCCTCGCCGACCGCGCCGCGCTCGCTGAGGTAGGCCACCAGAGTGCGGGCCGCGGACACGGTCTCCCGCGCGCTCTCCGGCGGCGCGATGACCTTGCGCGGATAGATGGACAACAACAGCTCATCGAACGTCTCGGGGGTGAAGTCACCCGGCTCGTTGACGTTGAGGTAGTCGCTGGCGTAGTCGCAGAGCAGGCGGACCTCGTCCGCGTCCACTTCGACGTCCCGCGAGCGCCCCCAGGCACGCAGGTCGTCGATGGCCTGGTTCACCCATTCGATCGACACAGGGGCACGCTAACGGCTGGCCATGAGTTGAGCGAATCGGGGAAACGGTTTAAATCAGGTCGAGCGGGTCGACACTCACCCTCACCACCTCCGGTGTCTTGCGCGCCGCGCGCACCCCGCTGGCGCCCTTGAGCGCGGCCGCCAGCGCGGCCCCCCCGGCCCGGCGTACCCGGATCATGGCGCGTTCCTGTCCCGGCTCGTCCACCGGCACGGGGCCGAGCACCTGGGCGTCGGGAGGCAGGCGTACCTCGTCGAGCATCTGCCTCACCGCGCTCGCCGCGCCCGTGAGCGTCGCCATCCGCACCGCGGGCGGGAAACCGAGCTCGGCCCGCTCGCCGAGCTCACGCTCGGCGTGCGTGATGGGGTCCCACCTGACCAGCGCCTGTACGGCGGGCAGCGCGGAGTCCCCCAGCACGACCAGCTCGGCGGCGGGGCGGAGCAGGGCGGCGGCGTTCATCCAGCGGCGCACCGCCTCCTCGGCCGCCCTCAGGTCGGCCCGGCCGAGCAGCGCCCACCCGTCGAGCAGCACGGCCGCCGCGTACCCTCCTTCGGCCACGGGTTCCGCGCCGGGGGTGGCGACGACCAGCGCGCGGGTGGACGGCACGGTGGCCAGGACGCCGTCACGGCCCGACGTGCGCACCGGCACGGACGGGAAGGCCCTGCCGAGCTCCTCCGCCGTACGCCTGGCCCCCGTGACGACGGCGCGCAGCCGGGGACTTCCGCAGGACGGGCACCGCCAGCGCGCGTCCACCCGGCCGCACCAGCGGCAGTAGGGGGCGGCGTGGCCGCCCCTGAGCGCCAAAGGGCCGTGACACAGCGGCCCCCCCACGCCCGTCCCGCCGGCTCCGGTCACCACGGCCCGGCCGGGCTCGCCCTCCTGGCGGGCGGGGTGCTCACGCCGGGCGCCCGCGCCGGGCTGCGCGGCCTGGGACGTGCCGCCGTACGGATCCCGGCCTCCGGTCAGGGCCGGTGTGGCGAGCGGGCCGTCGGCGCCGAGCCGATCGGTCCGGGACGGCCCTCGGTCCGCACCCGGACCGCCGGCCCGCCCTCCCTGAGACCGCCCGCTGATCGCACCGGCACCACCGGGCTCCCCGGCCTGGGACCGCCCGCTGACCGGACCCGCACCACCAGGCGGCCCTGCCGGGGACGGCTCGGTGAGGGGATCCGGGCCGCCGAGCCTGATCGCCCCCGCCATGGCCGGACCAGGGGATCTCCCACTCGACGGCGGGAGGACAGAGGCGGCCGTCCTGGTGGGCGGCAGGACACAGCGGGCAGGCGCACGGCAGTGCCGGCAGGCCAGGGCGGGCAGGTAGCCGCGTCTCGGCACCTGCACCAGCACCGGCCCTCTCTCCAGCCCCTCCCGCAGGGCCCGCCAGGCGATGCTCGGCAGCCTGGCCTGCCGCGCCGCCTGGTCCTTGGCCAGTTCCGCGTCCTCACCCGCCGGGCGCACGCGGGGGGCCATGCTTCTGATCGTCGTACGGGCGGCCACGATCGGCCTGGCCCAGCGGGAGGCGACGAGCTGCGTGGCCTCCGCGGTGCGCGCGTATCCGCCGACCAGCATCGCCGCGCCGGTCCTGTGCGCCCTGAGCCCGAGCACCTCCCGGGCATGCGGGTACGGGGCCAGGCGCTCGGCGTGCAGATCGTCGCCGTCGTCCCAGATGGCCACCAGACCGAGATCGGCCACGGGGGCGAACATGGCGGCCCTGGTGCCGACAACGGCCCGCACCTGTCCTCTCAGCACCTTCAGCCACCGCCTGTACCGCTCCGCGGGCCCCAGATCGGCCGTGAGCGCCACGTGCCTGCCGGGACCGAGTGCCCGCTCGAATGCGGCGTCCGCCAGGGCCACGTCCTTGCCGTCGGGGACCACCAGGACCGCTCCCCTGCCGCCGTCCAGCGTCGCGCGTACGGCCTCGGCCATCGCCCTCGCCCATCCGCGGGCGCCGGGCAGGGCCGACCACACGGCCCGGGGCGCCCGCCCGCCGCGCAACGCGTCCAGGAAGGAAGGCCCGGTGGGATAGGCGTCCCAGGCGCTCTCACCCTGCGCCACCTCCCCGCCGTGAAACTGCGCCGCCTGCTGAGCACCTCGGCCCCGCGCCGCCTCGCCGCCGCCGGCCCGCACCGCCTGCTCAGCGCTTCCGCCCCGTGCCGCCTCACCGCCGGCCCGCACCGCCTGCTCAGCGCTTCCGGCTCTCCCGGCGCCTGCGGACTCCGCCGCCTGGCCATCGCCGCCGCTCGGCGCCGCCTGCTCCGGCGTCGGGGGCTCCTCCGCCGAGGACACCTGACCTGGCCGGGGCCGTCCCTCCACACCAGCGGCCTCGACGGGCCGCTCCGCCGCATCGGCCGTCTCGCCGCCCCGCGGCACGGCGGCGGTCGCGTCACCGGGCGGAGGCCGCTCCCCCTCGCCGGGACGGGACGCGTTCCCCACGGTGACCGGATCATCGAGTCCGGGTCGAGTATCGGTAGTGGCGCGCGCGGCCGGGACGGGCGCATCGGGAGCCGGCCCGGGCGGAGCCGGGGTCTTGGGGGTCTCCGACTCGACCTTGGCATGGCGCGGCGGGACGGCGAGGCGCAGCACGTCGGTCAGGGTGCCCGCGTAGCGGTCGGCGACGGCACGGGCCAGCCCGGCGATCTCCGGCGTGAGCACGCGTTCGGGAGAGACCACACGTTCGAGAGGCGTGAGCCGCCCTTCGTGCTCGCTCTCCTCGGCCCGCTCCAGCAGGAACCCGTCCACGAGCTTGCCCGCGAACCGCACCCTGACCCGCACGCCCGGCTCGGCCAGGTCGTGCATGGAAGCCGGCACCAGGTAGTCGAAAGAACGGTCGAGGTGCGGCAGCGGGCTGTCCACCACGATTCTCGCCACCGGCCGCTCGGGAGCGGGCACGGGAGCGCCCTTGGCGTCCTTGGACGACGCTGGAGGCCGCACGGCGTCGAGCGGCAGAAGGGCGTCGTCGGAGTCGGTCACGCCCTACGTCTACCAGACCTCACCACCCGCGGCGTCCGGCGGCCGCACACGGCACGAACGCCGCATGCCGCATCCCGGACAGGGAATGCGGCATCCGATACACCAGCTGACAGGCCGTTCGCGCATGGCGCGAGCAGGCGTCACAGCCCATCGCACGACGGGAGCCGCCCTGACGATCCCCAGGGGCGCCACGACCACTCCCCGGCCGTCTCTGCCCGGGGGACATGTGCCGGCCGGCCCGCTCCAGGATCATCCGGCCGTACGCCGAACCGGCCCCGGGCCCTGCGGAGCCCGGGGGTCGGCGCGTCACGTCATGCGGACCGGCGGCGTCCCGCGCCCCAAGGCCGACCGGCCGGGAGAGCGAGACGCCCGGAGCGGCAGGCTCACATGCCGGCCGCGGTGCGCAGGGCCTCGGCGCGGTCGGTGGACTCCCAGGAGAAGCCCTCACGGCCGAAGTGCCCGTAGGCGGCGGTCTCGGAGTAGATGGGCCGCAGCAGGTCGAGGTCGCGGATGATGGCGGCAGGGCGCAGGTCGAACACCTGGAGGACGGCCTCCTGGATCTTCTCCACGGCCACCTTCTCCGTGCCGAAGCACTCCACGAACAGCCCGACCGGCTTGGCCTTGCCGATCGCGTACGCCACCTGGACCTCGCACCGGTCGGCGAGCCCGGCGGCGACGACGTTCTTGGCGACCCAGCGCATCGCGTAGGCGGCCGAGCGGTCGACCTTGGACGGATCCTTGCCCGAGAAGGCTCCGCCGCCGTGGCGGGCCATGCCGCCGTAGGTGTCAATGATGATCTTGCGTCCGGTGAGCCCGGCGTCGCCCATCGGGCCGCCGATCTCGAAGCGGCCGGTCGGGTTGACCAGCAGGCGGTAGCCCTCGGTGTCGAGGTCGAGCTCCGCGAGCACGGGGTCGACCACGTGCTCCTTGATGTCGGGCGTCAGCATCTCCTTGAGGTCGATCTCGGCGGCGTGCTGCGTCGAGACGACCACGGTGTCGAGCCGGATCGGCGTGTCGCCGTCGTATTCGATGGTGACCTGGGTCTTGCCGTCGGGCCGGAGGTAGGGGACCGTGCCGTTCTTGCGCACCTGGGACAGGCGCAGGGCGAGCCGGTGGGCCAGCGTGATCGGCAGGGGCATCAGCTCGGGGGTCTCACGGCAGGCATAGCCGAACATGAGGCCCTGGTCACCGGCGCCCTGGCGGTCGAGCTCGTCGCCGTCCTCGCCCTCGCGGTGCTCGTAGGCGGCGTCGACACCCTGGGCGATGTCGGGCGACTGCGCGCCGATGGACACCGACACACCGCACGAGGCGCCGTCGAAGCCCTTGTGGGAGGCGTCGTAGCCGATCTCAAGGATCTTCTCCCGGATGACGCCAGGGATGTCGACGTAGGTCTCGGTGGTGACCTCGCCTGCGACATGGACCTGGCCGGTAGTGATCATCGTCTCGACGGCGACCCGGCTCTTCGGGTCATCTTTGAGCATGGTGTCGAGAATCGCGTCACTGATCTGGTCGGCGATCTTGTCCGGGTGGCCCTCGGTGACCGACTCGGAGGTGAACAGGCGACGTGACAACTCAGTGGCTCCTCATGCAGCGGCTGCTGACGTATGTACGGCTCAGGGCCCGACGGGCGGACCTGGGCTTCGCCGAAGTCTAGCCCCACCCGGCGCCCGGCCGCGAAGCCGCACACCGCATGTCGGGCATCACAGGTCGGGCAGTGGATCCGGGGGAAGGGTCTCCGGCGCGAAGACCTCCGCGTCGGCGGCCTTGATCACCGCGGTGTACTCCTCATCGAACTCGAACGCCATCGAGCCCAGCTCGATTATCGGTCCAGGCTGGATGGGGCCCAGCCTCGTGTGCCTCGGAAACGACGCGAACACCGCGACGGGGCGGTCGCTTCTGAGCGTCCTGGTGGCGAGCACCGAAATAGCCGCATCGGTGACCACGATGAGGAAATGTCCGCTTTCCGTCGTTCCCACCGAGTGCGCGGGGAAGACGTAGTGGAGCTCCCCTTGGTCGCCGAGCAATGTCCTACAACGATCCCTGACAGCAGAACCCACCGGCATTCCATCCCCCCTTGCCCCAAGTATCCGCAGGCGTATGGGGGTGTCGCAACATGCGATTTGGAATAGGTCTGGCACGCTTTGTACGTTCTTCGCCGCCCACATCCCTTATACAACCGTTAGTACGGTCCCCGCTCAGGCGAGACGGGCCGCGACGAGATCCCACACGACGTCGGCGAGATCCTCCTTGGGACCGAGCGGCACCTCGACCGGGTCACCTCCCGCGACGAGCACGGTGGCCGCGTTGTCGGAGGTGCCGAACGCCCTGCCCTCGCCCACCTCGTTGACGACCAGCAGGTCACAACCCTTGCGTGCGAGCTTGGCCTGCCCGTTGGCGAGCACGTCGTGCGTCTCGGCCGCGAAGCCGACGATCACCTCGGGGCACGGCTCCCGCACCGCGTCCCCCACTGCCGCCCCCGGCCGCGCGTCACCGGACGCGCCGCCCTCACCCCCGGCCCCGACCCGGCGGGCCACGTCACCACCGGACGCGACACCGGGAACCGCCTCACCACCGGACGCGACGCCAGGCACCACGTCATCACGGGGCGCGACACCGTGGTCCGTCTCGCCCTTGGACGCCGCCCCACCGGCCGCAACAGCCACCGGTCCGTTCACACCGACCGTGTCCGGCACACCCGCGGCGCCCGCCGCACCCTCGGGCTCGCCGGGGCCCGTCGTGCCCGCCGGGTCGCCGGCGCCCGGGCCCGCGGCACCGGTCGCATCGGGGACGCGGGCCTGGCGACGGCGGCGGCCGAGCTCGGCGAGGATGTCGGGATTTTTCGTCAAGTGGATGGACTCGGGCTCGCCATCCGTCTTCTTGATCTTCTCGTCGTGCCGCGTCGCGGGCCGGAAGTCGGCCACGGCCGCCGCCATCACCACGACGTCGGCGTCACCCGAGGCGGCCAGCACCGCATCGCGCAGCTCGGCCGTGGACTCCACCCGCACCACCGTGGCCCCCGCGGGATCGGGCAGCGTGACGTTGGCGGCGATGAGGGTCACCTCGGCCCCGCGGGCGACCGCCGTGCGGGCCAGGGCATAGCCCTGCAGTCCCGACGAACGATTGCCGATGTAGCGAACCGGGTCGATCGCCTCACGGGTGCCCCCGGCGGACACGACGACCTTGCGCCCGGACAGGTCGCGCGGCCGGCCGCGCAGCACGCGCAGGCAGATCTGGAAGATCTCCGCCGGGTCGGGCAGCCGGCCGGGCCCGCTGTCGGCGCCGGTGAGCCGTCCAGCGGCGGGGTCGATCACGATCGAGCCGCGCTCGCGCAGCGTCGCGACGTTGGCGCGGGTGGCGGGATGCTGCCACATCTCGGTGTGCATCGCGGGCGCGAACACGACCGGGCATCTCGCGGTCAGCAACGTGTTGGTGAGCAGATCGCCCGCCAGCCCGTGCGCCGCCCTGGCGAGCACGTCGGCGGTCGCGGGCGCCACCACGATGAGGTCGGCCTGCTGGCCGATCCGCACGTGGGGCACCTCGTGGACGTCGTCCCACACCTCGGCGGTCACGGGGTTGCCGGACAGGGCGGCCCAAGTGGGCGCGCCCACGAACTTCAGGGCGTCGCGGGTCGGGACGACCCGCACCTCGTGCCCCGACTCGGTGAACAGGCGCAGCAGCTCACAAGCCTTGTACGCGGCGATGCCGCCGCTGACGCCCAGAACGACCTTCATCGAAGGGGTCAGACCGCGCCTTCGATGGGCTCGGCGTTGAGCAGGCCCTCGGAGACCTCGCGCAGCGCGATGGACAGCGGCTTCTCCTGAGCATGCGTCTCGACCAGCGGCCCGACGTATTCCAGCAGGCCCTCACCGAGCTGGGAGTAGTAGGCGTTGATCTGGCGAGCGCGCTTGGCGCCCATGATCACCAGGGAGTATTTGCTGTCGACGATGTCGAGCAGCGCGTCGATCGGCGGGTTGGTGATGCCCTCCGCGGCCGGGATGGTGCCTGCCACGATTGTCAGACCTCTCGGTTGGTGGTTGTCGTGACCCCCTGAGGGTCAGTCATCAAGGCTATCAGCCGGCGGCACACGTCTTGGACACTCGTGTTCACCAGGGTGAGGTCGAATTCGGATTCGGCGGCCATCTCGATCCGCCCGGCCGCCAGACGGCGTGCGATGACGTCCTCGGGCTCGGTGCCGCGCCCACGCAGCCGCTTCTCCAGCTCCTCCCAGCTGGGCGGGGCCAGGAAGACCAGCAGCGCCTCCGGCATGCTGCGGCGCACCTGCCTGGCGCCTTCGAGGTCGATCTCGAGCAGGGTCGGCACGCCCTCGGCCAGCTTCTTCAGCACCGGCTCGCGCGGCGTGCCGTAGCGGTTGCCCGCGAACTCCGCCCATTCGAGCAGCTCACCGGCCGCCGCGAGCCGGTCGAACTCGTCGCCGTCGACGAAGAAGTAGTGGACCCCGTGCACTTCGCCGGGCCGGGGTCTCCTGGTGGTCACCGAGACCGACAGCCACACTTCGGGGTGTGCCCGCCGGAGCTCGGCGACGACCGTGGACTTGCCGACGCCCGACGGTCCGGAAAGGACCGTCAGCCGTCTCTCGCTCAGGGGCAGGAAGCCGTCCTCCACTTCCGATCCGGCAGTCTCATGGGCACTGACGTCGCCGGACCAGGACCTGTCGGCCACTTCCTACCCCCCGTTGAACCTGCGCCTTCGTGTGGAACAGAGATTAGCTCTCGTTGCCACCGAACTCGCGCTCGAGGGAGGCCCTCTGGTTCGCGCCGAGGCCCCGCACGCGGCGGGACTCGGCGATGGCCAGCCGCTCCATGAGTTGCTTGGCGCGGACCTTGCCCACGCCTGGGAGCGATTCCAACAAGGCCGACACCTTCATCTTGCCGATGACGTCGTCGGTCTGCCCATCCTTGAGCACCTCAGCCAGAGAAACCGCGCCATGCTTAAGCCGGTTCTTGACCTCGGCACGCTCTTTACGGGCCTTGGCAGCCTTCTCCAGGGCTGCGGCGCGCTGCTCGGGGGTCAGGGGAGGAAGAGCCACGCCGGGTCACCTCGAATTTCTGTCGATGTACTCGGACGGGAAGGGAAACTAGCTGGTCATCGCCCCCTAAGCAACGTCAAGAGCACTTTCTCTCGCCACAAAACACACTTCATCACTGTCCGTGTTTGTAAAATCACATTGCGCTGATCAAATCGCCGCACTTCCCGCTCAGGGCGGCGGCGCGCGACGATGTCGCGAAACGCAATGAAGATCACATTTCAGCCGTCCGGCATTGTCCGAAATGCCGCCCGCACCTGGGCCGAAACCTTCTCGGCGATCGGTGTGCGACCGCTTCCGGAATGCCTTATGATCTTGCGAGCGGCACTGGACGGCAAGATCCATCTTGCCCGCTCGTCCATGATCCACCGACCCATGGCGACGGGCGCACGGACAGGCGCGGCGACCACCTCTGACTCGCGCCCGTCAACCCACATCCGTCACCCCATGCCGGAGGGCGCCGCCTCCCACCCGACCACACAGGACCGACGCGACATCCCGACGTCTCGCCGGCACGGAGCCGGCACGGAGCCGGCACAGAGCCGGCACAGAGCCGGCACGGAGCCGGCACGGTGTCCCGGCCGCACGGAGCCCAGCGCCCTGGACCGGGGCGACGGCCTCGACCATGCGTGAATGCCGGGTGCGTGTCCTGCGGCCGCCACGGCACACGCTCCACCCGCCGGTACGCGGGCGTCGATGCACCGTGACCGGCCACGGACGCGCACTCGGATGCCGGCCACCACGACCCAGGTCGGGCGCGCGCCCGTGGGGGCCGGGTCACCACGGGCCGGGTCAAGTGTGCGCTCGTCACGGCGAGCGCCACGTGAGCCTTCACGACCGGCCATGACGGGCGGAGACCGGCGTCGGCGCGTGCGGGCAGGTCAGGCTTGCCGTAAGGGAGATGATCGTCACACGTCAGACGGAACGGCGGAGAGAGGCGGCGATGGCGGCGGCCGCGGCGCCCGGGTCCGGGGAGCCCGTGATGGGGCGGCCGATGACGAGCAGGTCGGCGCCGTCCGCGAGGGCCTGTTCGGGCGTGGCCACGCGCGCCTGGTCCTGCGTGTCGGCGCCTGCGGGGCGCACGCCCGGCGTGATCAGCCTGATCCCCTCCCCCACCTCCGCCCGCACCGCGGACACCTCGTGGGGCGAGCACACGAGCGCCGTCGCGCCCGCCTCGACCGACAGCGCTGCCAGCCGGCGCACCGCGGCGTCGGCCGGGCCGGCGAGCCCGATACGGTCGAGGTCGGCCTCCGTCAAGGAGGTGAGAACCGTCACGGCGGCGATCTCGGTGTGCGGCGCCGCCTCCACGGCGGCCCTGATCATGGCGGGCCCGCCGGCGGCGTGCACGGTCAGGATCGCGGGGCGCAGCCGGGCCACGGCGCGGGCGGCGCCGGCGACGGTGTTGGGGATGTCGTGCAGTTTGAGGTCGAGGAACACCTGCACGCCGCTCGCCCCCTTGACGGAGGCGATCACGTCGGGGCCGTAGCGCAGGTAGAGCTCCAGGCCCACCTTGACCGTGCTGACGTGCGGCGTCACGAGGGCCGCCCACTGGGCTGCGGTCTCCAGGTCGGGTGCGTCGAGGGCGACGGCGATCGGTGCGATAGTCAAGACGTGCTCTCCTCGGGTGCTGGAGCGATTGCGGGCGGGGAAGTCAAGGGCGCTTCCGAGCCGACCTGTCGACCTCACGGGGCACTCTCTTCGGAGTCGACCAGGAGATGCCGGGGCGCGCTTCCCGGGGGACGGTGCGCCAGGCCGACGGCGTCGGCCAGGCGCTGCAGGCCGCGCGCCCTCAGGAGGTCTTCGAGCTCGCGTTCGATGCGCAGGCAGGCGTAGGGGTCGTGGAAGAGCGCCGTGCCGACCCCGACCACGCAGGCGCCCGCCAGGACGAGCTGGAAGGCGTCCTGGCCGCTCATCACGCCACCCATGCCGATCAGCGGGACTCCGGGCAGCGCGGCGTGGACCTGCCAGACGCAGCGTACGGCCAGCGGCAGGACGGCGGGCCCCGACAGCCCTCCGGTGACGGCGGCGAGCGAGGGCCGCAGCGCCTCGGTGTCGATGGCCATGCCGAGCGGGTTGTTGATCATGGACAGCGCGTCGGCCCCGGCGTCCACGCACGCCCGGGCGACCGAGACGATGTCGGCGACGTCGGGCGCGAGCTTGGCGACGACGGGGACGTCGTAGCGCATGATGGAGCGCACGGAGGCGATCACCTCGGCCGCCGAGCTGCCCTCCCGGGCGAAGACGCGGCCGCGGTCCTCCATGTTCGGGCAGGAGAGGTTGATCTCCAGCGCGGTGACCCCGGGCGCGTCGGCCAGCCTGCGGGCCAGCTCGGAGTATTCGGCGACGGTGCCCCCGCCGATCGAGACGATGGTCTTGATGCCCCGCTGGGCCAGCCAGGGCAGCTCGCGCTCCAGGAACGCGTCGATGCCGGGGCCCTGCAGGCCCACGGAGTTGAGCATGCCCGAGGGCGTCTCGGCCATCCGCGGGGTCGGCCGGCCGGCGCGCGGCGCCATGGTGATCGAGCGGGTGGTCAGCGCGCCGAGCCGGTGCAGGTCGAAGAACTGGGCCAGCTCACGTCCCGAGGACGCGCAACCGGCCGCCGTGGTGATCGGGTTCGCCAGCTCCACATGCGCCAGAAAAGTCCGCATATCAACTGACATGTCGTGCTCCGCCTCCGGGGGCGCCCAGCGCGTCGAACGGGATGGTTCCCACGTCCTCGAAGCGCACCCGTTCCCCCCGGAACACCGGCCCTTCCGCGCACGCCCTGACCATCCTCGTCGCCCCGTCGTCGCCGATGACGGGCAGCACGCACGTCATGCACACCCCGATCCCGCAGGCCATCGACTCCTCGACCGCCACCTGCACCGGGATGTCGAACTCCATCGCCACCGCCGTCACCGCCCGCAGCGTCGCCATGGGCGCGCAGGCGTAGACGGCGTCGGCCCGCGTGTCGGCGATCACCGAGGGCAGCGCGTCGGTGACCGTGCCGCGCAGGCCGAGCGAGCCGTCCTGGGTGGTCAGCGTGGTCGTCTCGGCCATCCTGCGGGCCCGCATCGCCCCGAAGACCCGTTCGGCCTCGGCTCCCCCGATCACGAAGTCGACCCGGCAGCCCCGCGCCAGCAGCGCGTCCGCCAGCGGGAACAGCACGGCCGAGCCGTAGTCGGAACCCACCAGCACGCAGTGCGCGGGATCGCGCGGCAACGGGAACGGCCGCCCGAGCGGCCCGACCAGGTCGAGCGTGTCACGGGCACGCCGCTCGGCGAGCCAGGCCGTGCCGGGCCCGCCGGTGGTGAAGACCAGTTCGACCGTGCCGCCGTAGTCGGCCTTGACGTCGTGGATGAAGAACGCCCGGCGCGTCACCATCGAGGTGTAGACCCCTCCGACCGCCACCGACACGAAGTGACCGGGGCGGTAGCGCTCGGCTATCCCCGGCGCCACCACCGTCAGCGCATGGTAGGCGTCGACGCGGCGCGTCGTCAGCACCGTGCCAGTCACCTGCACCGGAGTGCCGGCCAGTCGTCTTCACCTCCCGCCCCGGGGGTCGTACGGGGTCAGCCCCTGAGTGCCTGCGCGTGTTCCTGCAGTGACCGTACGCCCACATCGCCGCGCACGATCGCCTGGATGCCCGCCGCCGCCGCGGCGAGTCCCGCGACCGTGGTGATGCACGGGATGCCGCGCAGCACCGCGGCGGTGCGGATGTCGTAGCCGTCGAGCCGCGGGCCTGACTGCCCGGGGCTGCCGAAGGGCGTGTTGATGATCAGATCGACCTCGCCGTCGAGAATGCACTGCACGCTCGTAGGCTCACCTCCGGGCCCGGTCCCCTCGCTGTGCTTTCGCACGATCTTGGCATGGACGCCGTTGCGGCGCAGCACCTCGGCGGTCCCCTCGGTGGCCAGGATCTCGAACCCGAGGTCCGCGAGCGCCTTCACAGGGAAGATCATCGCACGCTTGTCGCGGTTGGCCACGGACACGAACGCGCGTCCTTTGGTCGGCAGCTCACCGTAGGCGGCCGCCTGGGACTTCGCGAACGCCACGCCGAAGAAGGCGTCGATGCCCATGACCTCGCCCGTGGAGCGCATCTCGGGCCCGAGCACGATGTCGACGCCGCGGAAGCGGTTGAACGGCAGCACCGCCTCCTTGACCGCGATGGACGAGTCGAGCGGCAGCGTGCCGCCGTCGCCGGTCGCGGGCAGCATGCCCTCCTCGCGCAGCGAGGCGATCGACGCGCCGAGCATCACCCGGGCCGCCGCCTTGGCCAGCGGCACCGCCGTGGCCTTGGACACGAACGGCACGGTGCGGCTGGCGCGCGGGTTGGCCTCCAGGACGTGGAGGACGCCTGCGGACATGGCGTACTGGACGTTCAGCAGCCCGCGCACCCCCACCCCGGCGGCGATGGCCTCGGTGGCGGCGCGGATGCGCTTGATGTCGTTGCTGCCGAGCGTGATGGGCGGCAGGGCGCACGCCGAGTCGCCGGAGTGGATGCCGGCCTCCTCGATGTGCTCCATGACGCCCCCGAGATAGAGCTCCTCGCCGTCGTAGAGGGCGTCGACGTCGATCTCGATGGACTCGTCGAGGAACTTGTCCACCAGCACCGGATGGCCGCCCTCCTGGGCCGCCATGTAGGTGGTCAGCGTCTCGTCGTCGTAGACGATGGCCATGCCGGCCCCGCCCAGCACGTACGAGGGGCGCACGAGCACCGGGTAGCCGAGGTCCTCGGCGATCTCCAGCGCCTCCGAGACGGTCAGCGCCGTGCCGTGCTTGGGCGCGGGCAGGCCCGCCTCGGCCAGCACCCGTCCGAACGCGCCGCGCTCCTCGGCCAGGTGGATGGACTCCGGCGAGGTGCCGACCACGGGCACGCCCGCGTCCTTCAGCGCCTGCGCGAGCCCCAGCGGCGTCTGGCCGCCGAGCTGCACGATCACGCCCGCCACGGGCCCTGTCTGCTGCTCGGCGTGCACGACCTCCAGGACGTCCTCCAGGGTGAGCGGCTCGAAGTAGAGCCGGTCGGAGGTGTCGTAGTCGGTGGAGACGGTCTCGGGGTTGCAGTTGACCATGACGGTCTCGAAGCCGGCCCGAGACAGCTCGAACGAGGCGTGCACGCACGCGTAGTCGAACTCGATGCCCTGCCCGATGCGGTTGGGCCCGGAGCCGAGGATGATGACCTTCTCCCGCTCGCCGGAGGGGACCTCGCTCTCCTCGTCGTAGGTGGAGTAGAGGTAGGGGGTCTTCGCGGCGAACTCGGCGGCGCACGTGTCGACGGTGTTGTAGACCGGCCGCAGCCCGAGAGCGTGCCGCAGGTCGCGCACCCGCGCCTCGTCGATGCCGCGGATGTCGCCGATCTGCACGTCGCTGAACCCGTGGCGCTTGGCGCGTTCGAGCACCTCCACGGTCAGCTCGGCCGCCGCGGCGACCGTCTCGGCCTCCTCGTGCAGCAGGAAGAGCTGGTCGATGAACCACGGGTCGACGCGCGTGGCCTCGAACACCTCGCCGGGCGTGGCGCCCGCCCTGATGGCCTGCTGCATGGTGTGCAGCCGCCCGTCGTGCGGCGTGCGGCACTCGGCCAGCAGCTCGTCCTTCGGCCGGAGCTCGCCGGCCCAGGTGAAGGAGGAGTCTTTCTTCTCCAGCGACCGCAGCGCCTTCTGCAGCGCTTCGGGGAAGGAGCGGCCGATGGCCATGGCCTCGCCGACCGACTTCATGTGCGTGGTGAGCGTCTGGTCGGCGCCCCTGAACTTCTCGAACGCGAACCGCGGCACCTTCACCACGATGTAGTCGAGCGTCGGCTCGAAGGAGGCGGGGGTCTCCTTCGTGATGTCATTGGGGATCTCGTCGAGGGTGTAGCCGACGGCCAGCTTGGCCGCGATCTTCGCGATCGGGAAGCCGGTGGCCTTGGACGCCAGCGCCGACGAGCGCGACACGCGCGGGTTCATCTCGATGACGATCATGCGGCCGGTGCGCGGGTCGACCGCGAACTGGATGTTGCAGCCGCCGGTGTCGACGCCGACCTCGCGGATGACGGCGATGGCGACGTCGCGCATGTTCTGGTATTCGCGGTCGGTCAGGGTCAGCGCGGGCGCGACGGTGACGCTGTCGCCGGTGTGGACGCCCATCGGGTCGATGTTCTCGATGGAGCAGACGATGACGACGTTGTCGGCCTTGTCGCGCATGACCTCGAGCTCGTACTCCTTCCAGCCGAGGATCGACTCCTCCAGGAGCACCTCGGTGGTCGGCGACGCGTCGAGCCCCGCGCCGGCGATGCGCCGCAGGTCTTCCTCGGTGTACGCGAACCCGGACCCGGCGCCGCCCATGGTGAACGACGGCCTGACCACCACCGGGTAGCCGAGCTCGCCCGCGGCGGCCAGGCACTCGTCCATCGTGTGGCAGATGACCGACCGCGCGGACTCGGCGTTGAGACCGTGCTCGCGGGCGACCTTGGCGACGATCTCCTTGAACCGCTCGCGGTTCTCGCCCGCCTGGATCGCGTCGAAGTCGGCGCCGATCAGCTCGACTTCGTAGGTGTCCAGGACGCCCGACTCGTGCAGCGCGACCGCCGTGTTGAGCGCCGTCTGCCCGCCCAGCGTCGGCAGCAGCGCGTCGGGGCGCTCCTTGGCGATGATCTTCTCGACGAACTCGGGGGTGATGGGCTCGACGTACGTGGCGTCGGCGAACTCCGGGTCCGTCATGATCGTCGCAGGGTTGCTGTTGACCAGGACGACGCGGAAGCCCTCGTCCCGCAGCACCCGGCACGCCTGGGTGCCGGAGTAGTCGAACTCGCACGCCTGACCGATCACGATCGGGCCCGAGCCGATCACCAGGACCGACCTGATGTCCTCACGCTTGGGCATTCGAGGCCTCCCTCGTCCGGCCGGGCAGCAGGTCACGCGCCGGGGCGCGGAGCCCGCGGGCAGGTGAAACGTCTGTGGAGCTGGTGTAAGACCGCAAGGAGAGCGTCCCTTTCTGGCGGGCGGTCGGCTGCGAAGCAGGAACCTCTATCCGCAAGGGTGAGAATCCTTCCCGTCTTTCCCAGAGTCCCGCGCGCAGGACGAGGCCAGGATCTCGCAGAACTCGTCGAAGAGGTAAGCCGCGTCGTGGGGCCCCGCGGCGGCCTCCGGGTGGTATTGCACGCTGAAGGCGGGCTGCTCCAGCAGGCGCAGGCCCTCCACACAGCGGTCGTTGAGGTTGACGTGAGTGACCTCGGCCGGACCGTACGGCGTCTCGAACGGCCCGTCGAGCGGCGCCTCCACCGCGAACCCGTGGTTGTGCGCCGAGATCTCCACCTTCCCGGTGCGTACGTCCTGCACCGGCTGGTTGACGCCCCGGTGCCCGTAGCGCAGTTTGTACGTGGACAGGCCGAGGGCCCGCCCGAAGAGCTGGTTGCCGAAGCAGATGCCGAAGAAGGGCACCCTGGCCTCCAGCACCTGCCGCAGCGCCGACACGTCGGCGGTGGCGGGGTCGCCGGGGCCGTTGGAGAAGAACACGCCGTCCGGCTTCACCGCCATGATCTGCTCGTACGTGGCGGTCGCGGGCAGCACGTGCACCTCGCAGCCGCGCTCGGCCATCCGGTGCGGCGTCATGCCCTTGATGCCCAGGTCGACGGCCGCCACCGTGAACTTCTTCGTCCCGGCCGCGGGCACGACGTAGGGCTCGGCCGTGGCCACCTGCGCGGCCAGGTCGGCGCCCTCCATGCCGGGTGAGCGGCGCACCCGCTCGACCAGCTCCTCGACGGGCTCGGACGGGCCGGCGAAGATGCCGGCGCGCATGGCGCCGCGCTCGCGCAGGTGGCGGGTGAGCGCGCGGGTGCCGGAGATGGCGATGCCGACGACGCCCTGCTCCTTGAGGTAGGCGTCGAGCGATCGGGTGGCCCGCCAGCTGGAGACCACCCTGGACGGTTCGCGCACGACGTAGCCGGCCACCCAGACGCGCGACGACTCGGGGTCGTCGTCGTTGACGCCGGTGTTGCCGATGTGGGGCGCCGTCATGGCGACGATCTGCCGGTGGTAGGACGGGTCCGTCAGCGTCTCCTGGTAGCCGGTCATGCCGGTGTTGAAGACCATTTCGCCGAACGTCTCGCCTTCGGCGCCGTACGGGGTTCCGTGGAAGACGCGGCCGTCTTCCAGAACGAGCACCGCCCCTCTGGGGGCTCCGCCCTCCGAGTACCCCCCGAAGGGGGAGCCGCTTCGCGGCACGTTGTTGTTCATGTCAGCAGGGCTGTCGTTCAAACCAGCTTCCCTTCGAGAACGGTCGGCCTGCCGCGCAGGAACGTGGCGACCACCCGGCCCGGCAGCGTCATGCCTTCGTAGGGTGTGTTCCTGCTCTTCGACGCGAAGGCGGAGGGATCCACCTTGGTGCGCGCGGACGGGTCGTACAGCATGATGTTGGCCGGCTCGCCCGCCTGAAGCGGACGGCCCTGACCGGGCAGGCGGCCGATGCGCGCGGGCAGCGCGGACATCCGCTGCGCGACGCCCGCCCAGTCGAGCAGCCCGGTCTCGACCATGGCCTCCTGGACGACGCTGAGCGCCGTCTCCAGGCCGACCATGCCCATGGCCGCGGCCGACCACTCGGTCTCCTTGTCCTCGACCGGGTGGGGCGCGTGGTCGGTGGCCACGATGTCGATCGTGCCGTCGGCCAGCGCGGCGCGCAGCGCCTCCACGTCGGCGCGGGTGCGCAGCGGCGGGTTGACCTTGTAGATCGGGTTGTAGGCCCCCACCGGTGACTCCTCGACCAGGTCGTCGGTGAGCAGGAGGTGGTGGGGGGTGACCTCGGCGGTGACGTTCCAGCCCTTGGACTTGGCCCAGCGGATGATCTCGACCGAGCCCGCCGTGGAGACGTGGCACACGTGCAGCCTGGAGCCCACGTGCGCGGCCAGCAGGCAGTCGCGGGCGATGATCGCCTCCTCGGCGACCGCCGGCCAGCCGGCCAGGCCGAGCCTGCCGGAGACGACGCCTTCGTTCATCTGGGCGCCGGAGGTGAGCCTGGGCTCCTGGGCGTGCTGGGCGACGACGCCGTCGAACGCCTTGACGTATTCGAGGGCGCGGCGCATGAGGACGGCGTCGTCGACGCACTTGCCGTCGTCGGAGAAGACGCGCACGCGGGCGGCCGAGTCGGCCATCGCGCCCAGCTCGGCCAGTTGCCTGCCCTCCAGGCCGACGGTGACCGCGCCGACGGGGTGCACGTCGCACAGGGCGTGTTCGCGGCCCAGCCGCCACACCTGCTCGACCACGCCGGCGGTGTCGGCGACGGGCGAGGTGTTGGCCATGGCGTGCACGGCGGTGTAGCCGCCGCGGGCCGCCGACTGCGTGCCGGTCCGCACGGTCTCGGCGTCCTCCCGGCCCGGCTCGCGCAGGTGGGTGTGCAGGTCGACCAGCCCGGGGAGCGCGATCGCGCCCGCGCCGTCGATCGCCTCGGGCGCGTCCATGCCCGGCGCGACCTCCGCGATCACGCCGTCGGCGATCCGGATCGAGACCGGCTCGCCGCCGAGAATTCTGACGTTCTTGATGATCGACATGCTCTGCCCGTCGGTTGGTTCGCTGCGCTCTTTCACGTGCTCTCTCCTCCGAGCAGCAGGTAGAGGACGGCCATGCGAATGGTCACGCCGTTGGCGACCTGCTCCACGATCGTCGAGCGCGCCGAGTCGGCCACCTCGGCGGCGATCTCCATGCCCCGGTTCATCGGACCGGGGTGCATGACGATCGCGTCGTCCGGCATCTTGGCGAAGCGGTCGCGGTCGAGTCCGTAGCGGCGGGAGTATTCGCGCTCGCTCGGGAAGTAGGCGGCGTTCATCCGCTCCTTCTGCACCCGCAGCATCATCACCACGTCGGACTTCGGCAGCACCGCGTCGAGGTCGTAGGAGACCTCGCAGGGCCAGGTGCCGACGGAGACGGGCAGCAGCGTGGGCGGCGCGACCAGCGTGACGTCGGCGCCGAGCGTGCCGAGCAGCAGCACGTTGGAGCGGGCGACCCGGCTGTGCAGCACGTCGCCGACGATCGTGATCTTGCGCCCTTCGAGCGCGCCCAGGCGGCGGCGCATGGAGAAGGCGTCGAGCAGCGCCTGCGTCGGGTGCTCGTGGGTGCCGTCGCCGGCGTTGACGACGCTGCCGTGCACCCAGTTGGCCAGGCGGTGCGGCGCGCCGGAGGCGCCGTGGCGGATGACGACCGCGTCGGCACCCATGGCCTCCAGGGTGAGCGCGGTGTCCTTGAGCGACTCGCCCTTGGACACGCTCGACCCCTTGGCCGAGAAGTTGATCACGTCGGCGGACAGCCGCTTGGCCGCCGCCTCGAACGAGATGCGCGTACGGGTCGAGTCTTCGAAGAAGAGGTTGACCACCGTGCGCCCGCGCAGCGTGGGCAGCTTCTTGATGGAACGTTCCGAGACACTCGCCAGCTCCTCGGCGGTGTCGAGGATGAGCAGCGCGTCGTCCTTGGTGAGGTCTCCGGCGGAGATCAGATGCCGTTTCACCTGGCGCCCCCCTTGACCAGCACGACGGCGTCGCGGCCGTCGATCTCCTGAAGGTAGACCTTGACCTTCTCGCTCTTGGCGGTCGGCAGGTTCTTGCCGACGTAGTCGGCGCGGATGGGCAGCTCGCGGTGGCCGCGGTCGACCAGCGTGGCCAGCTGCACGGCGGTGGGCCGGCCGAGGTCGTTGAGCGCGTCGAGCGCCGCCCGCACGGTGCGGCCGGAGTAGAGCACGTCGTCGACGAGCACCACGACCTTGCCGTCGATGCCGTCGGGCGGCAGCTCGGTGTGGCCGAGCGGCCGGGCGGGCTTGAGCCGCAGATCGTCGCGGTACATCGTGATGTCGATCGAGCCGACGGGGATCTTCACGCCTTCGAACTGCTCGACGCGGTCGCCGAGCCGGCGGGCCAGCGTCGCGCCACGGGTCGGGATGCCGAGGAGGACGACGTCGTCGGCGCCCTTGGTCCGCTCGAGGATCTCGTGCGCGATCCTGGTCAGCGCCCGGTGGATGTCGGGGGCCTCCAGCACGGCGCGGGAATCGGACATGGTGAATCTCACCACCTTTCCCGCCTCACGGGACGGGTCTTAAAGGGTGTTGGTCGGGAGACAGAGTACCAGGGGCTACCAGCTACAACGCGAGCGCCCTCCGAAACGCCGCGACGGCTCCCCTACAGGGGGTGACCGGCCAGGGCGGGCTCCGCCGCCCTCATCGGCGGCCCGCCATCGGGTAAAACTCCCCTCTTCCGCCGTGTCGGCCGGTCTCGCGCGGGCAGGTCACGGAGGGCTTGCCGGGCGATCGTTCATGTCCGGCTTTTGGGGGGATAGAGCGAAGATGACCTTTCATGTCGATTCGGAGGTGGGGCGGCTGCGCCAGGTCCTCCTCCACAAGCCCGATCTGGCGCTCAAGAGGCTGACCCCCACCACCAAGGACGCGTTCCTCTTCGACGACGTGCTGTGGGTCCAGCGCGCGATGGAGGAGCACGAGGAGTTCAGGCAGGTGCTGACAGGCCGCGGCATCAAGGTGTACGAGCTGGCCGACCTGCTGCGGGAGACCGTCGACATCCCCGAGGCGCGCAAGCACATCCTCGACGCGGTCATCGACGAGCGCTGGCTCGGCCCGGCCGCCATCGACGACATCCGCAACACCCTCGACGGCATGGACGCGGCCACGCTGCAGCTCTACCTGACGGGCGGCATCACCAAGGACGAACTGGTCGCCATGGGCTGCGCCCCCAAGTCGGTCACCTTCCACACCACGGCCGGCGACGACTACATCCTGCCCCCGCTGCCCAACCACCTCTTCACCCGCGACACGTCCTGCTGGATCTACGACGGCGTATCGATCAACGCCATGCGCAAGAAGGCCCGCATGCGCGAGACGGTCAACATGGAGGCCGTCTACATGTTCCACCCGACGTTCGCCGGCGGCTTCGACCGGCCCGGCCAGGGCGGCTACCACTGCTGGATGCCCGGCCAGGCCGTGGCGCCCGCCACCCTCGAAGGCGGCGACGTCCTGGTGATCGGCAACGGCGCGGTGCTGATCGGGATCAGCGAGCGCACCCGGGCGCAGGCGGTCGAGATGCTGGCGCAGCGGCTGTTCAGAGCCGGCTCGGCGCGGAAGATCGTGGCGCTCGACATGCCGAAGGCGCGGGCGGTCATGCATCTCGACACCGTGATGACGATGCTGGACGTGGGGGTGTTCACCAAGTACGCGGGCCTCGGGATGTTGCGCTCGTACACGATCGAGCCCGGTGAGACGCGCAAGGAGCTCAAGGTCACCGACCACCCGCCGGAGGACATGCACAAGGCCATCGCCCGCGCGCTGGACCTGGACGACATCAAGGTCCTCACCCCCACCCAGGACGTGTACGCCGCGGAGCGGGAGCAGTGGGACGACGGCTGCAACGGGCTGGCGCTGGAGCCCGGCGTGGTGGTCGCCTACGAGCGCAACACCACGACGAACAACTTCCTGCGCGACAACGGCATCGAAGTGATCACCATCAGGGGCAGCGAGCTCGGCAGGGGCCGGGGCGGCCCCCGCTGCATGAGCTGCCCGCTCGAGCGGGACGCGGTCCAGGAGGCCTGATGCGGGTCATCGTCGCTCTCGGCGGCAACGCCGTGCTCAAACGCGGCCAGAAGGCGGACGCCGACGTCCAGCTGGCCAACGTGCGCACCGCCGTCAAGACGCTCGCCCGGCTGGCCGGCGAGCACGAGCTGGTCATCACCCACGGGAACGGCCCGCAGATCGGCATGCTGGCGCTGGAGAGCGCCGCCGACCCCGACCTGACCCGGCCCTACCCGTTCGACACGCTGGTCGCGCAGACGCAGGGCATGATCGGCTACTGGATGCAGCAGACCCTGCAGAACGCGCTGCCGGGCCGGCAGGTCCTCGCCATGGTCACGCAGACGCTGGTGACGGCCGTCGACCCCGCCTTCGAGCAGCCGGCCAAGTTCGTCGGCCAGGTCTACGACCAGGAGGAGGCCGGGAAGCTGGCCGCCGAGAACGGCTGGACCGTCGCCCAGGACGGCCCTCACTGGCGGCGTGTCGTCCCCTCCCCCTCGCCGCGGCGCATCGTCGAGACCCGGTTGATCCGCAAGATGATCCGCGAGGGCGTGGTCGTCATCTGCGCGGGCGGCGGCGGCATCCCCGTCGTCCGTGACGAGTCCGGCCGTCTGATCGGCGTCGAGGCGGTCGTGGACAAGGACCTCACCGCCGCGATGCTGGCCGAGTCGCTCGAATGCGACGCGTTCCTGATCCTCACCGACGTGCCCCGCGTGATGCGCGGCTTCGGCACGCCCGAGGAGACGGAGATCGCCCACACCACGCCGCACGAGCTGCGGACCATGGAGTTCCCCGCCGGGTCGATGGGCCCGAAGGTGGACGCCGTGTGCCGTTTCGTCGAGAACACCGGTGACATGGCCGCCATCGGGAAGCTTGACCAGGCCGAACGCATACTCGACGGCTCAGCGGGCACCATCGTCACACCCAACGGCAGGTGGCCGCTGACGAGCACGTTGTAGGGGGTGTCGGATGGCACTGGCCCAACGGCTCCTGCGTACGAAGCCGGCCGAACGCATCGTGGCCGAGGCCGGCCGGGGCGAGGGCGGTGAGCTGCGGCGCACGATGTCGCTGTGGCAGCTCACACTGTTCAGCGTGGGGGCCACGCTGGGCACCGGCATCTTCGTGATCCTCGGGCAGGCGGTCCCCAAGGCGGGGCCCGCGGTGGTGCTGGCGTTCGTGCTGGCCGCCTTCACCGCGCTGCTGTCCGCCCTGTCGTACGCCGAGCTGGCCGGGACGATCCCGGTGTCCGGCTCGTCCTACTCCTACGCGTACGCGACGCTGGGCGAGCTGGTGGCCTGGATCTGCGGCTGGTGCCTCATGCTGGAGTACGCCGTGTCGGTGGCGGCGGTGTCCGTGGGCTGGGGCGAATATCTGAACGCGTTCCTGCGGTCGTTGTTCGGCTTCACCCTGCCCGACGCGATCACCCGCTCCCCCGGCCAGGACGGCGGCGTGGTCAACGTCACCGCGATCCTCATCGTGCTGCTGGCCACCTGGCTGCTGCTCTACGGAGCGTCCGAGAGCGCCACGGCCAATGCGATCTTCGTGCTGATCAAGATCGCGGTGCTGCTGTTCTTCTGCGCGGTGGCGTTCACCGCGTTCAGTGCGGGCAACCTCTCGCCCCTCGCTCCGATGGGGCTGGCCGGCATCACCGCCGCCGCCTCCCAGGTCTTCTTCTCGTACATCGGCTTCGACGCCGCCTCGACCGCCGGCGAGGAGGCCAAGAACCCCAGGCGGGACCTGCCCCTGGCCATCGTCCTCTCCCTGGCCATCGTCACGATCATCTACGTGCTCGTGGCGCTGGCCGCCGTCGGCGCGATGCCGTGGACGGAGTTCGACCCCGAGAGCACCGAGGCCAGCCTGGCCTACATCGCCGACCTGGCCATGGGCGCCACCTGGCCCGGCCTGATCGTCTCCTTCGGCGCGGTCATCGCCATCGCGAGCGTCGTGCTCACCGTCATGTACGGCCAGACCCGCA
This sequence comes from Nonomuraea sp. B1E8, assembly GCF_039871515.1. Lineage (NCBI taxonomy): Bacteria > Bacillati > Actinomycetota > Actinomycetes > Streptosporangiales > Streptosporangiaceae > Nonomuraea > Nonomuraea sp. B1E8. Next base: position 366,071 of record NZ_JBDPLS010000009.1, read on the forward strand.
TCCTGTTCGCGATGTCCCGCGACGGGCTCATCCCCCGCGTCTTCCAGAAGGTCAACCCGCGCCACCAGGTGCCCGTCGCCAACACCCTCATCGTCGCCCTGTTCATCTCGGTGCTGGCCGGGCTCGTGCCGCTGGGCCAGCTCGCGGAGGCGACCAGCATCGGCACGCTGTTCGCCTTCGCCATCGTGAACGTCGGCGTGCTCGTGCTCCGCTACCGCAGCCCCGAGTTGCCGCGCAGCTTCCGCGTGCCGTTCTTCCCCGTCACGCCGATCCTCGGCGCGGTCTTCTGCCTCGTCGTCATGGCGGGGCTCGCCGGTGTCACCTGGCTGGCGTTCGCGTTGTGGATGCTGGTGGGCCTGACCTGCTACTTCCTCTACGGCTACAGCCATTCGCGGCTGAATGTCGAGGTGGGCTGATTGGCTTCCCCGACAGGTCTTCGAGCCGGGCAGCCGACTGGCCGGCTCCCCAGGGCTGAGGTCCGGGGTCTCCGGCGAAGGAGGAGCCGATGAAGCTGGAGAACGTGCTCGCCGGATACGCGCCGGGGCCGCGGGGCAGGGACGGGCTGACGCTGGCCGTCCTGCTCAAGGAGCAGGCGCGCGGGCGCCTGACGGTGGCGAGCGTGCAGCCGCCCGTCTGGACGCCGCCGGGGCCCGCCAGGGCCGAGGAGAGCGCCTGGCGCGCCTACCTCACCGAGCAGGCGGCCTCGACGCTCGCGCAGGCCCGCGAGCTGGCCGGCGAGGACGCCGAGTATGTCAAGCACACCCACCGGGGCAGCGGGCGCGGCCTGGTGGAGCTGGCCCGCAAACGCGGCGCGGACGTCGTGGTGATCGGCTCGGCCCCGCGCGGCGGCAGGGGCCGCATCGCCCTGGGCAGCACGGCCGACCAGCTGCTGCACTCCTCCTCCGTCCCCGTCCTGCTCGCCCCCCGCGGCTACGGCGAACGGCCGCCGGCCGCCTTCGACCGCCTCACCGTCGCCTACCGGCGCGGCCCCGGCGGTGACGCGGCGGTCAAGGACGCGGCCAGGGCGGCCGCGACGCTCGGCGTGTCCCTGAGGCTGGTCACGCTCGTGGTCAGCAGCGGCAGGCGGGCGCGGGTCGAGAGGGAGATGCTCGTACGCCTGCGCGACCAGGCCGCGGCCGACCTGCGCACGGCTGCGCGGGGGCACCGGCGGAGGTTGTCCGTGGAGGCCGAGGTGCTGGAGGGCCGGAGTGTCCCCCAGGCGCTCGGCACGACCTCGTGGCTCGCCGGCGAGATGATCATATGCGCTTCGAGCGCCACCGGGCCACTCAGGCGGGTCTTCCTCGGCGACACGTCCATAAAGATCGTCAAGGCCGCGACATGCCCGGTCATGGTGCTCACCCGCCAGACGTGAGTGGGCACGCTCCCTCGTCAAACTATGACGAAGTACTGGTACTACTGGGACATCAGAGGCGTTTGTGGCGATTCCTAACGGACCGGATTCGGCATCTTTTTTCCAATCAGCTTGACCTGGGGCGTCCACCCCTTTACCGTCACTGTGCGTAACCGCACTGCGCGGCGTTACCGGGGTAAACCCAGGCCGTGGCTACCGATGGTGCCGAGCATGGCACCAGACCCCCCGGTGGCCGGGGCATACGCCGCAAGGGAGCACAATCTACTAAGAGCGATACATACGAGAGCCGGGGGGCCACACGATGCCGTCTGAGTACGCAAAGTCGCTGGGTGCACGACTCCGCGCCATCCGCACCCAGCAGGGCCTGTCCCTGCATGGAGTCGAAGAGAAGTCGCGTGGCAGGTGGAAAGCCGTAGTCGTGGGCTCATATGAGCGCGGCGACCGGGCTGTGACCGTGCAGAAACTTGCCGAACTTGCCGACTTCTACGGGGTGCCCGTCTCCGAGCTGCTGCCGGGCGGCGCCGCCCCCAGCCCGCTCGGGCCGACACCCAAGCTTGTGATCGACCTGGAGCGCCTGGCGACCCTGCCGAAGGAGAAGGCGGGCGCGCTGGCCCGTTACGCCGCGACGATCCAGAGCCAGCGTGGCGACTACAACGGCAAGGTGCTGTCGATCCGCCAGGAGGATCTGCGCTCCCTGGCCGTGATCTACGACAAGTCGCCCAGCGAGCTGACCGAGGAGCTCATCAGCTGGGGCGTCCTCGACGCCGAGGCACGCCGGGCCGTCGAGTCGTTCTGAGGCCGGCTCCTCAGGGATTGCTCGTTTTCGAGGTCACCCGCCTGAGGCACGTGGGCTCGCCGTACACCGGCGAGCCCTTCGTCCTTTCCACGGGCCACACCCTCCCGCCGTCGACCACCACGAGGAGCGGCCCGCACGGCACCCCGGCTCACGGCCACCTGCCTTGCCGAGACGGTACGGCGGCCGCTCGCGGCTGAGCCCTCTCGCACGGGCACGCGACCGAGGCCCCGGAAGCTCAGGCCGGGTCAAGGCCTCTCGGAAGGCATGTGACCCCGGACGAGGCCGGAGCAGCACGCGGTCATCCCCGGCCGGGGTGGCCGCCCCGAAGGCCGGTGCGTCCCGTAGCGCCCCGGGTGGTCCCAGGGGAAGCCCTCGGGAGGGCTCGCGTGCGAGGGATCGTCAGCCCGCCAGGGGGACGTCCGCGGGAAGCTGGGGCTGGCTGGGAACGCCGAGCAGGTCTTCGATGGTGCAGACGAAGGTCTCCGCCTCGGCCAGGATCTCGTCGGCGTCGGCCGCGCCGATCCCGCGGACCATGCCCGCCTCGGCGGCGGCCCGCTTGGCGGCACTCGCCGCGAAGTAGGCGGCCCACTCGGCCAGGTGCGGCTCCGCCTCGGGCAGCAGCTCCCACGCGCTGCGCAGGCGGCGCCTGCGACCCTCCATGGGCCGCGGGCGGGCGGCCAGGATCGCCGCCGCCGCCCTGAGGGCGGCGAGGTGGGCGGCCACATATCGGGATGCCGGGGTGCGAGCGCCGGTCGCCTCCGCCAGGCAGGAACGTGCATCGATCAGGTGTGCCCGAACCGCAGCCGACAGCCGGGGCCCGGGCGTTTCTCTAGGCCGTGGTGCCATCTTGCGCTCCTCCTCTGGAGTCGTGGGCGGGCGGCCGGCGTTGCGCCGGTGGAGTCAACACTCGCAGACGCCACCGACATTTCCGCCGGGCCGGCCGGACGAGGAGCTTCCCCTCTCCCCGTCCGGCCAGGACACGCCCGCTCGTCTCCGCCGACGACGAGGACGTGCCCTTCGCCCGTGGAACCTGGCCGCGGGGATCGCTTGGGGAAGCGAACCGCCCGCGACCAGGCCCAGGTGACGCCGAGCCGCGAGCCTCACCGTCACTGGATCGAACATAATTTCGATCAGCTTCAGTGTCAACCACATCCACGAACACAGGTTCGACGACCATGGACGAAACGGCCGGCTCGCCACGAGGACAACCCGTACGACGAAAGCAGCCGCCGCCGCGGATGGGCACGCGGCGGCGGCTCGGGTCCAGAGGGCGCCGAGGCGGCGCCCAGGAGGGCCAGGAGGCGCTCAGGAGACGGAAATCGCCCCCGAGGGGCAGAGGGTCACGGCGCGCCGCACGGTCTCCTCCTGACCGTCCGGCGGCGTCTGGCGCAACAACACCACCGTGCCTTCGTCCTCGCTCTGGTCGAACACCTCCGGCGCCGTCAGCGCGCACATGCCGGCACCGATGCACACCGTGGTGTCTGCGTTGATCTCCATGATGACCTACCAAGTGACAGGGAGGCGGTGCACTCCATAGATGGTCATGTCCGAGCGCATCGGCACCTCCTCGGGCGTTACCGCCAAGCGTAGGCCAGGGAAGCGCCGCAGCAGCGCAGGGTAGGCGATGCGCATCTCGGCCCGGGCGAGCTGCTGGCCGAGGCACTGGTGGATGCCGTGGCCGAAGGTCATGTGACCGCCGGCGGGGCGGGTGACGTCGAGGTGCTCGCCGCCGGGGAATCGGGAGGGGTCGCGGTTGACGACCGGCAGGTGGACGCCGACCATCTCCCCCTCCTTGATGAGGTTGCCCGCGATCTCGACGTCCTCCGTCGCGAGCCTGAACGGGCCGAGGTGGATGATGGTGAGGTAGCGCAGCAACTCCTCGACGCCGTTGTCCACCACCGACGGGTCGTCGCGCATGGCGGCGAGCTGGTCGGGGTTGGTGAACAGCGCGTACGTCCCGAGGCCCAGCATGTTGGCGGTCGTCTCGTGCCCGGCCACCAGCAGCAGGAACGCCACCCCCGTGAGCTCCTCGTCGTCGAGATCCCCGCCCTCGATGAGCCCGCTCAGCAGGTCGTCGGCCGGCTCCTTGCGCTTGCGCTGGATCAGCCCGTACAGGTAGGCCGAGACCCGCCCGAGCGCCGCCAGTGCGTCGTCGGCCTTGGTCTCCAGGTTGACCAGGATCTTGGAGTCCTCCTGGAACTGCGCACGATCCTCGTACGGCACCCCGAGCAGCTCGCAGATCACCAGCGACGGGATGGGCAGCGCGAACGCCTGGACGAGGTCCACGGTGCCGCCGGTGGCCGCCATGTCGTCCAGGCAGGCGTTGGTGATCTCGGTGATCCGCGGCTCGAGAGCCTTCATCCTGCGCACGGTGAACTGCCCGGTCAGCAGCTTGCGGTAGCGCGTGTGCTCGGGCGCGTCCGTGCGCAGGAAGAACCCCCGCGGCACCCCGCGATCCCTGCGCTCGCCGACCAGGTCGGCCATGGACGGGATCGGGGCGTGCATCTTGTCCGGCCGGTTGCTGAAGCCGGGGTGGGCCAGCACCGCACGGGCCTCCGCGTAGCCGGTCACCAGCCAGCCGACGTGGCCGTCGGCGTACGTCATGCGGTGCATCGAAGCCTGTTGCCGCAGCTCCGCGACCTCGTCCGGCGGGTCGAACGGACGCTGCCTGGTCATGGGCAGGGTGAACTCGGACATGTCTCTGCTCCTTTCCGAGTGACCTCCCCAGAAAACCTCATTCAGTGCAAATTTTCAACCAGTGAAAACGATAAGAGTGTGCAGTACAGTTTCGGCATGGTGGGATTGCGGGAGCGCAAGAAGCAGCGCACGCGCCGGGCGCTGATCGAGTCGGCGCTCCAGCTGTTCGACGAGAAGGGGTTCGAGGAGACCACGCTGGCGGAGATCGCCGCTGGGGCCGACGTGTCGACGCGCACGTTCTTCAGCTACTTCGCGAGCAAGGACGACGTGGTCTTCTACGACACCAACGAGCGCATGGAGCTGGCGAGGTCCATGCTGACCCGCGCGGAGCCCGGGGTGTCACCGGCCGACCTGCTGAGCAGGCTCGTCGACAACAGCCTCGCCTGGTCGAGCGCGCAGGAGGATCTCACCTTCGAGGACGCCGAGCTGCGGCTGCGGCTCATCCTGACCGAACCGACACTGCAGGCGCGGGCGCTGACGGTGCTGTTCGACACCCAGCTCGCGCTGGCGCGGACGCTGCACGAGACGTACGCCGACGAGCTGAGCCTGATCGAGGCCGCGGCGGCGGTGGGCGCGCTGTTCGGGTCGGTCAAGCTCGCGGTGATCGCCAACCTGGAGCACAACCGGTCGCTGGAGGAGATCTGGGACACCGCTCGCCGGGCCGCCGACGTCGCGCTGGCCGGGATGCGCTCGCTCGGCTAGCATCTCGCACGCGGCTTCTGAGAAGCTGTCCCGCTGAGGCGGGAGAGGAGAGCGCATGGCGGAGAGCAGCCGGCGGCGGCCCATCGATCTGGCCCTGCTGGCACTGGGCCCGCTCCTGGCGGCGGCGTACGCGGCCGTCAACCACGCGGCCATCCGGGCGGGCGGCGGGCGCAGGTCACCGGCCCCGAGTGGGAGGGCGGCCCGCTCGACGCCGGCGAGATGACGGCGCTGGGCACCGACCTCTGGCGGCTGACCTGGTGGATCGCCCTGTTCATGGGGGTCGTGGCGGTGGCCTACCTCGTCATCGGCGCGCTGCTGCGGCGGCGTGGCCGGGGCCGCACGCTGCTCATGGTGCTCTCGGGCGTCCTCATCGTCCCGTACGCGCTCGTGTTCTTCGTCGCGCTGACGAACCCCGTACGCAGCCTGCCAGGCCTGTACGACTCCCCCGACTTCGCCGCGGGAGTGCCGGGCTGGCAGGCGGCCACGCCGCTCATCGTGCTCGCGGCCGGGCTGGCGCAGGCGGTGGGGATGACGATGGCGGGCTCGGCCCGCCGGCGCGCGGCGCGGGCAGGCGTGGAGCCGGCCCGCTGAGCCGCCGCTCACGCGAGCGCCGCGGGCGGAGTGTCACGCGCGCTTGAACGTGCCCCGCACGTGCACCGGCACACCCTTGCCGAGCAGGTCGGGAAGCTCCTCGGCGACGTTCATCGGCATGCGGACGCAGCCGTGCGAGGCCGGGTGGAGCGGCACGGACAGCGCCCCGTGGAAGGCGATGCCACCGTTGAAGAAGATCGGGTTGTACAGCTCGCCCAGGTAGGACTTGTGCCACCCGCTCGCGCGCCAGGTCGTCCGGTAGTTGCCGGTCGGCGTCGTGGCCGAGCCGCAGAACCGCTGCTGCTTGCCCTGCCACATGGCCGTCTCGCAGTAGGCGATGCCGCTGCCGGACGACACGTGGGTGATGAGCTCGGCCTCGCCCTTGACGTACATGACCATGATCTGCTTGGTCAGGTCGACCTCGGCGCGGGTCGGCTTGCCGTTCCTGGCCAGGACTCTCGGAGCCCTCGGCGTCTCCAGCGCCTCCCAGGTGCGCCTGGCGACGGTGCTGGTCGGCTTGATGCCGTTGACCTTCTGGAACGCCCACACGGCCGCCAGGGTCGTGCCGCCGTACTTCCCGTCCGCCTTGCCCGGGCGGTAGCCCAGTTCGGTCAGGCGCTCCTGCATCCAGGTGACGGCCTTGCCCTTGGCGCCGAGCTTGAGCGTCTTGCCCGGCGCGGTGACCGTCGCGGCGGGAACGGCGGCGGCCGGCCCGCCCGCCGTCGCGGGTGTCGTGGTGGTCGTCGCCGGCGCCAGCACGGGTGACGACACGTGCGTACGGTGCGGCGCCGGCGTGCCGCATCCCGAGACGATGACGGCGCCGGCCGTCAGGAGAGCAGCTACCCCGGGTAGCCGTCGAGCCCTCACCTGTACCACCTCTCACCCCGGTAACGAATGGATCAGTGGACCTTACACCACTCACCATCAATCGGTAATCAAGCAGTCATCCTGTTTAGAGTGTGTCCATGTCTGAGAAGTTGCCGGCCAATGCCGTCATTGTGGAATCAGCACTTCGCCGGCTCGGGGTGACCGGCGAGATCGTCGTTCTGCCGGAGAAGGCCCCCACCGCCGCGACCGCCGCGGCGCAGATCGGGTGCGAGGTCGGGGCCATCGCCAACAGCCTGATCTTCGACGCGGACGGCGGGCCTCTGCTCGTGCTGACGAGCGGTGCGCACCGGGTCGACGTCGAACTGATCGCCCGCACGGCGGGTGTCCAGCGGGTACGCCGGGCGTCGCCGGAGTTCGTCAGGACCGCCACCGGCCAGCCGATCGGCGGGGTCGCTCCGGTCGGGCATCCGGCGCCCGTGCCGACGCTGGTGGACAACTGGCTGAGCAAGCACGAGGTGGTGTGGGCGGCCGGCGGCCATCCGCTGACCGTGTTCCCGACCACGTTCGACGAGTTGGTGCGGATCACCGGGGGCACCCCTGTGGACGTCGAGTAGTGTGCGACAAGTGATCGAGTTCCGCGGGGTGGGTCCCGCCGGGTTCACCGAACGGCTGGAGACGGTGATCGGCATCTACACGGCCGCGATGAACCCTCCCGCTGACCAGATCGCCGGCCGCAAGACCATCATGCGAAATCATGGGACATATCCCCATTTTCAGTGTTATTTCGCTGAATTGCGTGATTCATCCCCGCAGCTACCCACTTCGGAACCCCAAATCGTGGGTTTCGCGTACGGCTTCCGGGGCGCACCGGGGCAATGGTGGCACGACGTGGTTCTCCGGGCCCTGCGTGACGAGATGGGCCCGGAAGCCGCCAACGCGTGGCTGGGATTCGCGTTCGAGCTGGCCGAGATCCACGTCCACCCCGGCTACCAGGGCAAGGGCATCGGCCGGGCCATGATCAGGACACTGTGCGCCGGCCGGCCGGAACGCTCGGCCGTCCTGTCCACGCACGACCAGCCGACGGCCGCCCGGCACCTCTACGCCAGCATGGGCTTCACCGATCTGCTGACGCGGTTCGTCTTCCCCGGCGGTCACGAGGAGTACGCGATCGCCGGCCGCCCCCTGCCCCTTCCCTGACCCTCACGAAAGAAGCCCCGCCGGACCCCGCCGAGCGCCCTCTCCCCCGACCCGCGATCTCCGGTGACAGGAAAAACTTGATGGCGACGTGACCCGCGGGTTTACCGGGCATGGTCGAGGGCATCATCCATGACAGAAAGTAACCGCCCCTTTACTCACCGGCTACCGGTCCACCGCCCGTCACCCGCCCGGTCCCCCTGCGGGCGGGTGGCGGGCCTTCCTCATGCTCCTCGCTGACCGGCCCACGCCTCGAACCACGTCTCCGGCCCACGTCGCGCCGTGACGGCGGCCCGCCCCGTGCGGGTCAGCGGGCGTCTCCCTGGAGGCCGCCGGCCCCGGTCGGCGGGTGGCGTGCCGCCGGCCGTGCCGTAACGAAAGACAGACCGCGCCGGGCGGAGAGCCGCGTCAGGCGGACAGCTGCACCCCGGGCAGTCTCTGGAACACCTCGCGCGTGGCGCTGGAGCGGTTGAACGTGATGAAGTGGATCCCCGGCGCGCCCTCGTCGAGCAGCCGCTGGCACAGCTCGGCCCCGTGCTCGATGCCGAGCCGCCGCACCGCGGCCGGATCGTCCTTGACCGCCTCGAAGCGTGCCGCCAGGCGGGGCGGGAACGGCGCCCCGGACAGCTGCTCCGAGCGCGCGATCGTGCTCATCTGCGTCACCGGCATGATGCACGGGATGATCGGCGTGTCACAGCCCTGGGCCGCCACCCGGTCGCGCAGCCGCAGATAGTCGTCGGCCTCGAAGAACATCTGCGTGATCGCGTAGTCGGCACCCGCCCGGCACTTGCGGACGAAGTAATCGGTGTCGGACTCGATGGACGGCGAGCGCGGGTGCTTGTAGGGGAAGGCGGCCACGCCCACGCAGAAGTCGCCCGCCTGCCTGATCAGCCGCACCAGGTCTTCGGCGTAGAGCACGCCCTCGGGGTGCGGCACCCACTCGGCCGTCGGGTCGCCGGGGGGATCGCCCCGGACGGCCAGGATGTTGCGCACCCCGGCGTCGGCGAAGCGCCCCACGAGGTGGCGCAGCTCGCGGACGGAGTGGTCGACCGCCGTGAAGTGCGCCACGGGCGTGAGCGTGGTGTCGTGGGCGATGCGCTCCACGATGTCGACCGTGCGGTCGCGGGTGGAGCCGCCCGCGCCGTAGGTCACCGACACGAACGTCGGCCGCAGCGACTCGAGCTCCCTGATCGCCCGCCACAACAACCGCTCGCCCTCGTCGGTCTTCGGCGGGAAGAACTCGAAGGAGAACGACCGCCCACCGCCGGCGAGCATGTCGCGGACGGTGGGAACACGTTCGGGGAAGAAGGAAGGTCGACCAAGCGCCATGGCCACCAGGCTACAGTGGCGCCGCGGGACCGGCAGCCCGAGAGGCACCTGGAGATCCTGACGCCCGCGTCCGGCCATTAGTCTCAGTGTCATGACCACTGACGCCGCCCGCATGGACGTCCTGCGCCCGCAGGTGGAGCGCTCCCTCGGAGAGTTCGTCGAACGGAAGTTGCCGGCCGGGGGCGATGCCGCCTTCGCCCCGCTGCGCACGGCCGCCGACGCCCTGCTGTCCGGGGGCAAGCGGCTGCGCCCGGCGTTCTGCTACTGGGGCTGGCGCGGCGCGGGCGGCGCCGACGTCCCCGCGATCTTCACCGCCGCCGCCTCGCTGGAGCTGCTGCAGGCCAGCGCGCTCGTCCACGACGACGTGATGGACAAGAGCGACCTGCGCAGGGGGATGCCGGCCGCGCACCGCCGCTTCGAGTCCATGCACGAGCAGTCCCGCTGGCAGGGGTCGGCCCAGCAGTTCGGCGAGGGGGCGGCGATCCTGCTCGGCAACCTGCTGCTCATCTGGTCGGGCGAGATGTGGCGCACCAGCGGCCTGCCGCCCGCGTCCCTGGAGGCGGCCCAGCCCGTGCACGACCACATGCGCACCGAGCTGATGTGCGGCCAGTACCTCGACCTGCTGGAGCAGGCCAACGGGGAGAACACGTTCGAGTCGGCGCTGCGGGTGGCGCTGTTCAAGAGCGGAAAATACTCGGTGGAGCAGCCGCTGCGGCTCGGGCTGGTGCTCGCCGGCGAGAAGCGCGCGCCGTGGATGGACGAGCTGTGCACCGGCTACGGCACCCGCGTGGGGATCGCCTTCCAGCTCAGGGACGACATCCTCGGGGTGTTCGGCGACCCGGCGCAGACGGGCAAGCCCGCCGGCGACGACCTGCGCGAGGGCAAGCGGACGATGCTCGTGGCCCGCACGCTGGCGGCCGCGTCCCCCGGGGCCGCGCGGACCGTCCGGCGGCTGCTCGGCGACCCCGAGCTGGACGAGGCCGGGGTGGCGACGCTGCGGGAGATCATCGACGACACCGGCGCGTTGCGGGAGTGCGAGGACCTGATCGGCGACTATCTGGGGCAGGCGCTGTCCGCCCTCGACGAGTCGCCGGTGACGGCCGAGGCCCGCTCCGCCCTGACCGAGCTCGCCATCGCCGCCACGTCCCGCAAGACCTGAGGCGGCCGGGCGGGCCAGTCAGGAGCCGCCAGGCGTTCGGCTCAGGGAGCCGCCAGGCGTTTGGCGAACTCGGCCGCCGCCGCCCCCGGATCGTCCGCGTCGGTGATCGCGCGTACGACCACCACCCGCTCGGCGCCGTACGACATGACCTCGTCGAGGTTGTCGAGGTCGATGCCGCCTATCCCGAACCACGGCCGCGAGGTGCCGAGCGCCGCCGCGTGCCTGAGCAGCGGCGGTCCGGGCGCCGGGCGGCCGGGTTTGGTCGGGGTGGGCCAGATGGGGCCGCAGCAGTAATAGTCGACGCCCTGCTCCACGGCCGCGGCGGACGCCTCGGCAGCGGAGTGGGTGGACCTTCCGATGACGATGTCGTCGCCGAGTATCTCTCGCGCGACCGTCACAGGAAGGTCGTCCTGCCCCAGGTGGAGCACGTCGGACCGGGCGGCGTGGGCGATGTCCGCCCGGTCGTTGACGGCCAGGAGTTTGCCGTGCCGGTCGCAGGCGTCGCGGAAGATCTCGAGGAGCGCGAGTTCTTCGCGGGCCTCCAAGCCCTTCTCCCGCAGCTGGATGATGTCCACGCCGCCGGCCAGCACGGAGTCGAGGAACTCTGCCAGGTCGCCGCGGTCGCGGCGGCCGTCGGTGCAGAGATAGAGGCGGGCCTCAGAAAGCGAGAGCCTGGGCACGCCGCTTGACCTCGGTGTGACGGCCGGCCCGGATCGCCTCGATGGGCGACCCCGGCAGGGACTCGTCCGGGGTGAAGAGCCAGCGCAGCGACTCGACGTCGTCGTAGCCGGCGTCCTGCAACACGGTCAGCGTGCCGGGCAGGCCCTTCATCACGTCTTTTCCGTCGAGGAACACCGCGGGCACCTGAGGCCCGCCGCTGCCTCTGCGTACGCCGAGCAGCTTGTGGTCCTTGAGGAGTTGCTTGGCCCGCCCCAGCGGAAGGTCGAGGCGTGAGGCCACTTCGGGGAGAGTGAGCCACTCGTCGACGAGCTGCTCGGTCTCCCGGTCGATCTGTGCAACAGAAAGTGTCACGAAACCACAACTACCACATGGCGCGCTTGCTCAAACAACACAATCTCGTAGGGACACTTCGGGATCTACCAGGCGTTTGGCATCGAGGCGTTGGCCCGAGGCGATGATTCTGCGGCCCTGTACGAGCTCCCGCGGCCGATCGACGGCGAGCACGGCGGCGAGGGCGTCGTCGGCGGTGAGCCAGACGGCCGACCATTTACCCTCCGTGTCACCGCGGTAGAGAAGACGTTCGCCGGCGGGGTGGTGGCCGGCGTACTGCAGCATGTGCCCGAACTGCTCCGACCAGAAGTAGGGCACGGGATCGTAGACGGCGTCCTCGCCGAGCAGCGTCGCGGCGGCGACCTCGGGCGCGTTGAGCGCGGAGTCCCAGTGTTCGACGCGGAGCCGGGTCCGCCAGCGGCGCGACCACCAGGCGGCGCAGTCGCCGACGGCGACGACGCCGGGCAACGAGGCGCGCAGATGCTCGTCGGTGACGACACCGTTGTGCAGGTCGATGTCCGCGTCGGCGAGCCACTCGACGGCGGGACGCACGCCGATGCCGGTGACGACCACGTGGGCCTCGACGAACGCGCCGCCCACCAACCGCACGCCGCCCTCGTCCACGGAGTCGACCATGGCGCCGAGCCGCAGGTCGATGCCGGAATACCAGGCCTCGGTGCGCGCGCCGATCTCGGCGCCGACCGCGGTGGCGAGCGGCGCGGGGCCGGCCTCGATCACCGTCACCGCGCACCCGGCCCGGCGTGCGGCGGTGGCGACCTCGGCGCCGATCCAGCCGGCGCCGATGATCGCGACGCGGGCGCCGGGGACGAGCATGGCCCTGAGCTCGTGGGCGTCGTCGAGGGTGCGCAGCACGTGCTGGGGACCGTCGCCGGGCAGCCTGATCGGGTCGGCTCCGGTGGCGATGACCAGGCCGTCGTAGCCCAGCTCCCCCTCGGTCGTCTCCACGACCCCCGCGCGCAGCGACTTGGCGCTGACGCCGGGCCAGAACTCGACGCCGAGCGCGGCCAGGTCGGCGCCGACGTAGCTGTCGTCGGCCTCCCCCGACAACACGGCCTTGGACAAGGGCGGGCGGTCGTAAGGGCGGTGGCGTTCCCTGCCGACCATGGTGACGCGCCCGGCGAAGCCCTTCGAGCGCAGCGCCTCCACGGTGCGCAGGCCGGCCAGTCCTGCTCCGACGACGACGACGTGTTTCACGTCCATGACCATAACGGGGGCGGTGTCCGGGCATGACACCGAGGCCGTACGCTGGTGAGGGAAAGACGCGCGGGAGTCCGGCCGTTACCGGGCTGAGAGGAAGGCTTGACCGGGCCTTCGACCGCAAGACACCTGATCCGGGTCATGCCGGCGAAGGGAGCGCATGTGGACGTGATCGTAGGCGGCGGGATCGTCGGGTTGTCGGTCGCCTGGCGGCTGGCCCGCTCCGGCCGGCCGGTCACCGTGGCCGACCCGGCGCCCGCCTCGGGGGCCTCGCACGCGGCCGCGGGGATGCTGGCTCCGGTCAGCGAGGTGACCTACACCGAGGCGCCGCTGCTGCGGCTCGGGATGGCCGCGCTGCGCCGCTGGCCGTCCTTCGCCGCCGAGCTGGCCGGGGACGCCGGGCTCTCCGGGCCGGCCGCGCTCGACTTCCGTACGAACGGCACGCTGGACGTCGCGTTCGGCGCCGACGACCTGGCGGCGCTGGACGAGCTGGCCGCGTTCATGGAGAAGCTGGAGCTGCCGGTCGAGCGGCTGACCGGGCGCGAGTGCCGGCGCCGTGAGCCCATGCTGGCCCCCGCCGTGCGCGGCGGCCTGCTGGCTCCCGGCGACTCCTGGGTCGATCCGCGCCGCGTGACGGCTGCGCTGCTCGCCGCCCTCGACCGGCTGGGCGTCCCGCTGGTGCGGGCGCGCGTGAGCGGGCTCCTGCGTGACGGCGGCAGGGTCACAGGGGTACGCCTCGCGCCACCGGACGTCCCGGCCTCCGCCGTGGCCGATGGCGGCGTGCCGCGGCACCTGCGGGCCGAGCGGGTGATCCTGGCGGCCGGGGCGTGGAGCGCCGGGCTGGCCGGGGTGCCGGTCCGGCCGGTCAAGGGGCAGATCATGCGGTTGCGCTCCGCCCAGCCCCTGCTCGGCCGGTGCGTACGCGGCACCGTGCACGGCTCGTCCGTCTACCTGGTCCCCAGGGGCGACGGCGAGCTGGTCGTCGGCGCCACCCAGGAGGAGATGGGGTTCGACACCAGGGTGACGGCCGGCGGGCTCTACGAGCTGCTGCGTGACGCCAGGGAGCTGGTGCCGGGCGTCACCGAGCTGGAGGTGGCCGACGTGGTGGCCGGGCTGCGGCCGGGGACGCCGGACAACCTGCCCGTCATCGGCCCGAGCGGCACGCCCGGGCTCACGCTGGCCACCGGGCACCATCGGGGCGGCGTGCTGCTGGCCCCGTTGACGACGGCCGTCCTGCTGGGCGAAGAAGGCGAGCTGGCGGCGCTGTGCTCGCCGGGAAGGTTTCAGGAAATTTCATGATTGTGATGATCAATGGGACCGCGCACGAGGTGATCGACGGCACGACCGTGGCGCAGGCCGTGAGCACGTTGACCGCGGCCACCACCGGAGTGGCCGTGGCCGTGAACGACGAGGTGGTCACGCGCAGCGCCTGGGAGACGACGGCGCTCAGCGACAGCGACCGCGTGGAGGTCCTGACGGCGGTGCAAGGTGGATGATCTGATCATCGCCGGGGAGAAGTTCTCGTCCCGGCTCATCATGGGCACCGGCGGCGCCCCGTCGCTCGAGGTGCTCGACCAGGCGCTGGCCGCGTCCGGCACCGAGATGACCACGGTCGCCATGCGGCGGCTCGACCCGGACGCCCGCGGCTCCGTCCTCGACGTGCTGCGCAGGCGGGACATCAAGGTGCTCCCCAACACCGCGGGCTGCTTCACCGCGGGCGAGGCCGTGCTGACGGCGCGGCTGGCCCGCGAGGCGCTCGGCACGCCCTGGGTCAAGCTGGAGGTCATCGCCGACGAGCGCACGCTGCTGCCCGACCCGATCGAGACGTTCGACGCGGCCGAGCGGCTGGTGGCCGACGGGTTCGTGGTGCTGCCGTACATCGGCGACGACCCGGCGCTGGCGCGGCGCCTGGAGCAGGCGGGCTGCGCGGCCGTCATGCCGCTGGGCGCGCCGATCGGCTCCGGGCTGGGCATCCGCAACCCGCACAACATCGAGCTGATCGTGGAGGCCGCGTCCGTGCCGGTCATCCTCGACGCGGGCATCGGCACGGCCAGCGACGCGGCCCTGGCGATGGAGCTGGGCTGCGACGCCGTCCTGCTGGCCACGGCGGTCACCCGGGCGCAGCGGCCCGACCTCATGGCCACGGCCATGCGGGAGGCCGTGACGGCCGGGCGTCTGGCCCGCCAGGCGGGGCGCATCCCCCGCCGCCGCTACGCCGAAGCCTCCTCCCCGATGACCCCGTAACCCTCGCCCACGGCGACCGCTCGCGCGGACGACGTTCACGGTCGCCGGGTCCCCACCGCGCGGGATCACCGCACGTGAGCCGCCGCCGGCAGCCCGGGCGACACGCCCGGGCTGCCGCGGGTTAAGGGACGGTTCGCCCCTGGGTCTCCTGGCTCCGGCCGGAGCTTGGGGGCGCGGGCGCGCGGCCGACCGGTAAGGGCGTGACGCCGGTGAGGCTATGTCCGCTTCCCGGGAACGAAGGGCGTACGAACGAGAACGTCTCCGCATCGGTTTCGGGCGGCCGGGCCCTGTCAGTGGCAAAACGCCCGTAAACTCAGCGGGGTGGATACGACGACTGCGGACCCCCTGGTCGGGCGGCTCCTCGATGGGCGCTATCGCATCGAGAGCCGGATCGCCCGGGGCGGTATGGCGACCGTCTACCTCGCGCTGGACATCCGGCTCGACCGGACGGTCGCGCTGAAGGTCATGCACCGCTCACTCGCCGAGGACCCGGCGTTCGTCCGGAGGTTCATCGGCGAGGCCAAGTCGGTGGCCAGTCTCTCCCACCCCAACATAGTGCACGTTTTCGACCAGGGCACCGACACCGACGTGGTCTACCTGTCGATGGAGTACGTGCCCGGCCGGACGCTGCGCGACATCCTGCGCGACCGCGGCCGGCTGCCGGCCCGCGAGGCGCTCGAGATCATGATCCCGGTGCTGGCCGCGCTCGGCGCGGCCCACCAGGCGGGTTTGGTCCATCGCGACGTGAAGCCGGAAAACGTCCTCATGACCGACGACGGCCGGGTCAAGGTCGTCGACTTCGGTCTGGCCAGGGCCATCGAGGCGACCAACCAGACCCGCACCGGCGTGATGATCGGCACGATCGGCTACATGTCGCCCGAGCAGGTCACCACGGGCGGCGCCGACGTGCGCAGCGACGTCTACGCGGCCGGCATCATGCTGTTCGAGCTGGTGACCGGGCAGCAGCCGTATGACGGCGAGACGCCGATGTCGGTGGCCTACCGGCACGTCCATGACACCGTGCCGGCGCCGTCGTCGTTCGTCCACGACGTGCCGCCGCTGATCGACACGCTGGTGGCGCACGCGACGGCCCGCGAGCCGGGCGACCGTCCCGCGGACGCCACCGCGATGCTGGTGGCGGCCGTCGACGCGCACCGCATGTTGCCGCGGACGACCGGCCAGCCCGTGAGCGGCCCGGTGCCGCCGCGCGCCCACCAGCAGGGCCCCGGCTCCGCCGCGGGGTCGCGCCCGCAGGCCGCTCCCGGGCACACGCTGATCCAGCCGCGGGCGGAGGTGCCGCAACGGCGCGCGTTCCGGCCCAACTGGTTCCTGGTGACGCTGGCCGCCGTGATGGCGGTCGCGGTGGGGCTGACCGGCTGGTACTTCTCGCAGTCCGACCCCGTCATCGTCCCCGACCTGGTCGGGAAGGACATGGCGATCGCTGAGAAGAACGCCGCCGCGCTCGGCCTCGTGGTCCGCAAGGCCGACGGCAGGCACGACGAGAAGGTGGCCGCCGGCCTGGTCCTGCGCACCGACCCGGTGGCCGAGACCGAGCTCGACAACGGCGACACGATCACGCTGGTGCCCTCGCTCGGTCCCAAGCGTGTCATCGTGCCCAACGTGGCCGGGATGACCGGCAACGACGCCCGCGTGGCCCTCGCCGACGCGGGGCTGACCGTCGACTCGGTCAAACGCCTGGCCAACCAGGAGGTCGAGCGCGACAAGGTGATCCGCACCTCGCCGCAGGTCGGCGAGAAGGTGAAGGAGGGCACCAAGGTCGACATCTTCGTCAGCGCCGGGCTGGTCATGCCCGACGTGGGCGGCATGCCGAAGGACGAGGCCGCCGGCCATCTCAGCGGGCAGGGCTTCCAGGTGCAGGTCAACGAGGTCGACGACGACGCCGAGCCGTGCACGGTCATCGCCCAGGAGCCCAAGGCGAAGGCAGAGGTCGACAAGGGCGCCCAGGTCATGATCACGGTGGCGCGGTGCCAGACGGACTTCTGGGACTGGTTCGGCGGCCGCGACGGCGAGGGCCGCGACGACCGGCACCTCCGCGTGGTGCCGGGGGTGCTCGGCAAGGAGCTCAGGGACGCCAGGTCCGAGTTACAGGCCCTGGGCTTCCAGGTACGGGTGCAGCGGCTGGTCAACGCCGGCGTGGTGAAATACCAGCGGCCGCTGCCCAACAGCGAACGCCCGTCGGGGAGCACGGTCTACCTCTGGCAGTGAGCGCGCCGGGGCCGCCGCGTCGCCGCCGGCCCTGGCGCACACCCCTGCCCACCGGCACGCTCCGGGCACGGTCAGGACAGGTGGCCGTGGAGGCGGACTCTGGCCAGACCGCCGTCCGGATAGATGTCGACCCTGACGTGGGTGACCGGGCCGGGGTGGTGGAGCCGGAAGCGGTGCGGTGTGTCGGGCTGGAGCCTGGTCCTGGGCAGCAGCTCGACCTCGCGCTCCCCGTCGATCCCGGTGAGCGCGACCGCGCCGGGCGCGTTGAACAGCAGGTTCGTGGTGTCGATCTCGGCCAGCTTGACGATGCCGCGGCCGGCCAGCCGGATCACCAGCCAGTCGTTGCCCTCGTCCCGGCGGCGCGCGGTCTCCCAGCCCTCCGCCTGGTGGCGGGCCAGGCCGGGGGCGATGACGTTGTTGGGGGCGGAGTAGAAGTCGTTGGAGCAGGCGGTGACCAGGCCGCCGTTCGCCAGGGCGGCCAGGTCGAGGCCGAGGCCGTCGTAGACGGACAGGTCGGGACGGGCTTCGCCGTGCACGCGCAGGCGGGCGACGCCCCCGTCGGGGTGGATGTTCAGGCGGACGTGCGTGTAGCGGGTCTCGTCGGCGACCTGGAAGTGGTGTTCGGCGTCGCCCTTCAGCCCGGCCTTCGGCACGATCGCGGTCCATGGGGCGGCCAGCAGCTCGTCCGGGGACGGGTGGCCGTCGACGGCGGCGGCCTCGACGGAGGCGTACGGCGGGTAGTTGCCCTTGAACCAGGCCGTGTCGATCATCACGGCGCGGATGACGCCGGGGACGCCCAGACGGACGAGGGCCCAGTCGTGGCCGGGCTCGCGCCTGCGCCGGGTCTCCCACCCGTCGTAGACCTGCCCCTTGTTGCCGAAGGTCTCGGCCTGGAAGCCCGGACGGCCCGGCCTGATCAGGCTCTCCTTCTCGGCGAACGACTCGTCGCTCGCCGCCACCACGGAGCCGCCGAGGGTGCGCCCAGCAAGATCGGGCAGGGCAAGATCGGGCAGGGCGAGATCGGGCAGGTTCGGGCCGGGCGGCGTGTCGGAGTGTGACATCTACTGCTCTCCCAGCAGAAGCCGTCCGCGGGGTTCGCCGTCCACCGGCCTGCCGCGCAGCCAGGTGGTCAGGACGGCTCCCTTGAGGGTGCGGCCGTGGTAGGGGGTGACGGGGTGCCTGTGGTGCAGGAGGGCGGCGTCGACCGGGCCGGTGGCGGCCGGGTCGAAGGCCACCAGATCGGCATCATTGCCCGGCTTGATGCCCCCTTTTCCCGATATTTCAGCCATCGCGGCGGGATTGGCTGACATCCAGCGGACCACATCCGCCAGCCCGAACCCCCTGCGCGACGCCTCCGTCCACACCGCGCGCAGCCCGAGCTGGAGCGAGGCGATGCCGCCCCAGGCGGCGGCGAAGTCGGGCGCCTTCAGCTCGGCGGGCGACGGCGAGTGGTCGGACACGACACAGCTCAGCACGCCCCTCCTCAGGCCGTCCCACAGCAGGTCGCGGTTGGCCTCCGAGCGGATGGGCGGGCAGCACTTGTACGCGGTCTCCCCCTCGGGCACCTGCTCGGCGGCCAGCGTCAGGTAGTGCGGGCAGGTCTCCGCCGTGACGGCCACGCCGCGGGCCCGGGCCTCCTCCAGGACGTCCAGGCAGGCGGCGCTGGAGACGTGCAGGATGTGCACCCTGGCCCCGGTCTCCCCGGCCAGCCGGACGACCTGCTCGACGGCGCTGCGCTCCGCCTTGTCCGGCCGCGAGTCCAGGAACTCCCGGTACGTCGGGCCGGTCGGCTCGCCGAGCAGCGCCGGATCCTCGGCGTGCACCACCATCACCCCGCCGAACCCGGCGATCTCCTCCAGAGCCTGCCGCGCCTCGGAGACGCCGAGCGGCGGGAACTCCTCCACGCCCGACGGCGACATGAAGCACTTGAAGCCGTGCACCCCGCGCTCGCGCAGCGGCGCCAGGTCCTTGACGTTGCCCGGCACGGCCCCGCCCCAGAACCCGACGTCCACCCGGCACTGGCCGGCGGCTGCACGCAGCTTGGCCTCGAAGGCCCCGACGTTCACGGTGGGCGGGAGCGAGTTGAGCGGCATGTCCAGGATCGTGGTGACGCCTCCGGCGGCGGCCGCCCGGGTCGCCGAGGCGAACCCCTCCCAGTGGGCGCGTCCCGGCTCGTTGACGTGCACGTGCGTGTCGACCAGGCCGGGGAGCAGGGCCAGGTCGCGCAGGTCGATGTCCTCGGCGGCGTCGAGCGGTGCCGCGTGGTCGTACAGGGCGACGATCTTCTCCCCGCGCACGGCCACCGCGGCCGCCCGCTCGCCCTCGGGGGTGACGGTCCTGCGGGACCGTACGACGAGGTCGAACCCGGTCATCCGGCGCCTCCCTGGAGATGGTCGGCGGCGAGCCGGGCGGCGAGGCGTTCGAGCAGCGGGCCGGCCTCGCTCATGCAGCGGTCCTCGTCGGGCTCCAGGTCGGTCAGGGCGTAGGCGGCCTCGATGCCCGCCGCCTTCAGCTCGGCGTCGGAGAGGGTACGGCGGCCGCAGACGGCGACGACGGGGACCCCCGCCCTGGCCGCGGCCTGGGCCACGCCGATCGGCGCCTTGCCGCGCAGCGACTGCCCGTCCAGCGACCCCTCGCCGGTGATCACCAGCCGCGCGTTCTCCGCCAGCTCGCCGAACCCGAGCAGGCCGAGCAGGTAGTCGATGCCGGGCCGCAGCTCAGCGTGCAGGAACGCCAGCGCCGCGAACCCCACCCCGCCGGCCGCGCCCGCCCCCGGCGCTCCGGCCACTCCCATGGCCCGCGGGGTGTCGTCATGCTCGTGCTCATGGTCGCGCCCGCTTCGCTCCTCTTCGGCTCGTTCCTCGCTCTCTCGTCCCGAGCTCCTGCGCTCGACGGCACCCACCAGCCCATGGGTGGCGGTCGCCACCGCCGCCAGCCGGGACAGGGAGCCCTCCAGGATCTTGACGTCGTCGGGGGTCGCGCCCTTCTGCGGCCCGTAGACGGCGGCGGCGCCGTGCGGGCCGAGGAGCGGGTTGTCCACGTCGCTCGCCACCACGAACTCCACGCCCGACACGTCGAGGAAACCGGACATGTCGATGCGGGCGAGCTCTTTGAGCGCGGCCCCGCCTCGGGGGAGCTCGTCGCCGCCGGCGTCGAGCAGGCGCGCGCCGAGGGCCTGCACCATGCCCGCTCCCCCGTCGGTGCACGCGCTGCCGCCCAGCCCCAGGACCACCCGCTTGGCGCCGCGGCGTACGGCGTCGGCGACCAGCTCGCCCGTGCCGTAGCTGGTGGCGGTCAGGGGCTCGCGCCCGCCGGGCAGCCGGCGCAGCCCGGACGCCTCCGCCAGCTCGACCACGGCTGTGCCGGCCGCCTGCCAGGCGTACGAGGCGGGGATCCGCTCGCCCGTGGGGCCGGTCACCTCGATCGTGACCCGCGTGAAGCCGCCGGCCACGGCGGCGTCGACGGTGCCGTCGCCGCCGTCGGCGACCGGCAGCTCCACCGTGGGAACGCCGAGCCCGGCCGACACCCGGGAGGCCACCTCCGCCGCCGTCAGCGACCCCTTGAACTTGTCCGGAGCGACCAGAACGGGCTGAACCACAACGAACTCCCACATGATGGTGAACAATGGCCTGACACGCCTTCCTGCCCGGTGCGAGCGGGCAGGAAGGCGTGACTCATCATCACATCCCGGGCCGTTCATCCCACACACTGCCCGGGCGATCGGCGGGCGCGTGCCGGACCGTCCCTAAGAAACCGCTCTGATGAACTCCTCCAGGGAGTAACGGCCGTCCTGGTCGAGATCGGCCTCCTGGCTCATCGCCCCGAGGGCCTCGGGCGGCAGGTCGGGGAAGTGCCGCATGAGCTCGGACTCGCTGATGTAGCCGTCGCCGTCGGTGTCGATCGACGCGAAGGTGCTCTTGAGCCGGGCCAGCCGCTCGTCTGGGAGTTCCGCCGCCACGGGACCGCCTTTCCGGATGCTCGTTCGTACGGGTGCTCGTTGTCCGGATGTCTCCCACACCATAGTCATCATTGACCCATGACAACCGAATGGAACCCCGTTTACCGGCGGGCGGAGAAGGGCCAGGAGGATCAGGTCCTGGCGGTGCTGGACGAGTGCGCCGCCTGGCTCGCCGCGCAGGGGGTGCGGCAGTGGCCGGACCGGTTCGAGCGGGCGTGGATCGAGCCGGCCGTCGCGCGGGGCGAGACCTGGCTGGCCCACATTGGGGACGAGGTGGCCGCCACCGTCACGCTGGACTGGTCCGACGGCCTGTGGGACGACGACGGGACGGCCGGATACATGCACCGCATGGCCGTACGCCGATGGGCGGCCGGGCTGGGCGCCCACGTGCTGGGCTGGGCGGCGGACACCACGCGCGGGCAGGGGCGCGCACGGCTGCGGCTGGACTGCGTGGCCTCGAACCGGCGGCTGCGCGGCTACTACGAGTCCGCCGGATTCGTCCACCGCGGGGACGTGGCCGTCGGCGGCCCGCCGGGCCTGCGCGAGCCGGACGGCCCGGTCACCCTCGTGAGCCGCTACGAGCTGCCGCTCACGCCGTGACGCCTTCGTGGACGTGCCTCGCCGGGCGCACGCCGCGCTCCTCCGCCAGCCGCACCAGCCGCCGGCGGGCGGCGGCGCCCGCGCGCCCCGCCGCGTCCTGGGAGACGGTCTTCAGCTCCCCGCCGGCCACCACGGTGCGCCCGCCGACCAGCACGAGGGCCGGCGGCGGCGCGGGCCCGAAGACCAGCGCGCACACCGGGTCGGCGACCGCCGCGGCGAAGGACCCGACCGGCCACAGGACGACGTCGGCCAGCTTGCCCGGCTCGAGCGAGCCGAGCTCGTCCGCGCGGCCCAGGTTGCTGGCTCCGCCCAGGGTGGCCAGTTCCAGGGCCTGCCGGGCCGTGAGCGCCCCGGGACCGTGTCGGGCCCGCTGGAACAGCAGGGCCTGCCGCATCTCCCCGGCCAGCGGGGTCAGCTCGGAGGAGGCGCTGCCGTCCACGCCGAGGCCCACGTTCATGCCGCGGCGCAACATCTCGGACACGCGGGCGATGCCCGCCCCGAGCCGGCCGTTGGAGGAGGGGCAGTGGGCGGAGCCGGTGCCGGTGGCGGCGAGCTTGCCGATGTCGGAGTCGCTCAGGTGCACGGTGTGCGCGAACCACACGTCGGGCCCGAGCCAGCCCAGCTTCTCCATGTAGTCGACGGGCCGCGCCCCGAACTGCTCCAGGCAGTGCTCGTCCTCGTCGAGGGTCTCGGCGATGTGGGTGTGCAGGCGAACGCCCTTGGACCTGGCCAGCGCCGCCGACTCCGTCATCAGCCCGGCACTGGCCGAGAACGGCGAGCACGGCCCCACCGCGACCCGCACCATCGAGGAGAACGACGGGTCGTGGTGGGCGTCGACGGCCTCGGCCGTGGCGGTCAGGACCTCGTCGAGCTCCTCGACCACGACGTCCGGTGGCAGCCCGCCCTTCGACTCGCCCATGTCCATGGAGCCGCGCGCCGGGTGGAACCTGAGGCCGATCTCGCGGGCGGCCTCGACGCCCGCCGCGAACAGGTCGCCCCTCCCCTTGGGGAAGAGGTAGTGGTGGTCGCTGGAGGTGGTGCAGCCCGACAGCGCCAGCCAGCCCAGCCCGGCGGCGGCGGCCCCCTTGACCACCTCGGCGTCCATGGCGGCCCACACCGGATAGAGCGCGACCAGCCACTCGAACAGCGTGGCGTCCTGCGCGAGCCCTTGCGAGGCCCACTGGTAGAGATGGTGGTGGGTGTTGACCAGGCCGGGCGTGGCCAGGCAGCCGGAGCCGTCGATCCGGGTCGCCCCCGGGGCGGCGGGCGCGGGCCCGGCGCCCAGCGCGGCGATGCGATCCCCCTCGATCCTGATGTATCCGGAGGGGATCTCGGGGCCGGTGACGGGCGCGACGTGCACGTTCTCGATCAGGATGACGGGTTCGGACGCCGGGCCGGTGCGCGGGCCGTTCACGTGGCCGCCTTTCGCCGCGCGGCCAGCCGTACCGCGTCGAGGATCTTCTCGTAGCCCGTGCACCGGCAGAGGTTGCCCGCCAGCGCCTCCCTGATCTCCGCGTCCGACGGCCGCTCCACGCGCGCGATCAGGTCGTGCGCCTGCACGATCAACCCCGGCGTGCAGAAGCCGCACTGCACCGCGCCGCACTCCGCGAACGCCTCCTGCACCGGGTCGAGCCGGTCCCCCTCGGCCAGCCCCTCGACCGTGCGCACCCGCCGCCCCTCGGCCTGGCCGGCGGCGACCAGGCAGGAGCAGACCGGCACGCCGTCGAGATAGACCGTGCACGAGCCGCATTCGCCCTGCTCGCAGGCGTTCTTGGAGCCGGGCAGGCCGAGACGCTCGCGCAGCACGTACAGCAGGCTCTCTCCCTCCCACACGTTGTCGGCGCTCTCCTCGCGGCCGTTGACGGTGAAGGTGACGCGCATCAGGCGGCCCTCCTTCCCAGATGGTCGTTCCAGGCCCAGGTGAGCGTGCGGCGGGCCATCACACCGATGGCGTGCACGCGGTAGGCGGCGGTGCCGCGGACGTCGTCGATCGGCGCGGCCGCGGCCGCGCACAGCTCGCCGAACCTCCTGAGCAGCGCCGGGTCGAGCGGCGCCTGCCAGTCGAGCTCCCGCGCCAGCAGCTCCTCGGCCTCGTACGCCCGCCGCGGCGTGGGCGCCGCCGACCCGAGCCCCGTGCCGACCCGCCGCTCCTCGGGGCGCAGCGCGACCGCGAACGAGCACACCGCGATCACCATGGCGTTGCGGGTGCCGACCTTGGAGAAGTACTGGGGCCCCGTGGCGGGCCTGACGTGCACGGCCCTGATGAGCTCGTCCGGTTCGAGCGCGCTGCGCTTGACCCCGACGTAGAACGCGGTGGCGGGGATCATCCTGACGCCCCGGTCCCGCGACTCCACCTCGACCACCGCGTCGGCGGCGAGCAGCGGCGGATGGCTGTCGCCCGCGGGAGAGGCCGCGCCGAGGTTGCCGCCGACGGATCCGCGGTTGCGGATCTGCGGCGAGCCGACCGTGCGCGAGGCCTGCGCGAGCCCCGGCAGCGGCCCGCCCAGCTCCTCGATGATCGTCGTGTACGGCACCCCCGCCCCGACCCGGCAGGCGCCGCCCTCCATGCCCCACGCGCGCAGCTCGGCCACCTGGCCGAGGTCGAGCAGCGCGGCGGGCCTGCGCACGTCGAAGTTGAGCTCGACCATCACGTCGGTGCCGCCCTGGATGGGCACCGCGTCGGGCCGGTCCGCCTTGGCGGCCAGCGCCTCCTCCCACGTCGTGGGGCGCAAGAAGTCCATCGGTGTCTACTCCCAGGCGAATCCGGCGTCGGGCGCGTCCTCCCGCAGCACGCTGCCCTCGATCAGGCCGTACGGGCGGTCGGCGGCGAAGAAGACCTCGTTGTCGTTGTCCAGGCCGAAGGGCGACAGGTCGACGGCGAAGTGGTGCTTGTTCGGCAGGGCCAGCCTGACCTCGCAGATCTCCTCGCAGGTGGTCAGCGCCCGCTCGCCCATGGCGTAGAGGGTCTGCTGCAGCGACCGGCTGTGCGTGTCCGCGAACGCCTCGACCAGGCATCGCCGCACCCGCTCGTACGACGAGCCGTAGGAGGGGGTGTCGCCGGCGTGCCGCCACCGTGCCTCGACGGCGGTGGCGAGGACACGGTCGGTGGCGGGCGGCAGCGTGGTGTACTCGTCGGCGATGTAGCCGTGGAACTCCGACCCCGTCGAGTTGAGCAGCACAAGGTCCTTGAGCCCGGACACCACGGTGGCGCGGCCGTCGCGGTCGCGGTGGACGACGCAGGTGCGCACCTCGCCGCCCTCGCGCGCGAACGAGTGCGGCCCCTCGCGACGCCAGGCGTACTCCTCGATCTCCACCCTGGCGTGGTGGATCGAGGGTTGCGACCCGGCGAAGTGCCCGGCCAGCAGGAGGGCGAACTCCTCGATCTGGCCGACGCCGTGTTTCCTCGCGAGCGCGTACACGGTGTTCTTCTGCGTGTCGGTCGGCAGCACGGCGGCGTTGTCGCCGGTCAGGTGGACGGCCTCCATGTCGCCCGACAGGGACGTGCTGACGTTGACGTCCTTGACGTGGTGCACGGGGCCGTCCTTGACGACGTGGACGAGCCGCGTCTCCGCCTTGCCGTAGCGGTTGGGCCCGAGCTTGACGGCCATCTAACTCCCTCGGTAGGTGGAGTAGGCGTACGGGCTGAGCAGCAGGGGCACGTGGTGGTGCCGGCCGGGATCGGTCACGGTGAAGGTGACGACGACCTCGGGATAGAACGTCTCGGGCAGGTAGCCGCCGGTGTCGAAGACGACGCGGTGCACGCCGGTCCTCGGCTCCCAGCCCCTGATCCGGCCGTCGGCGTCGGTCCGCCCCTCGGCCAGGACGCTTCCGTCGTGCTCCAGGCGTACGCGGACGCCCTCGGCGGGCAGCCCGGTGACCGCGTTCAGCACGTGCGTGGAGAAGCTCATCTCCCCTCCTCGATGAGCTTGCGCAGCCGCACCCGCGTGATCGCGGCCAGCTCGGCGCGTACGACGTCGCGCTCGGTCGCCTCGTCGTTGCGCAGCCGGGACGTGAGCCTGGCCAGCAACTCGGCGCCGTCGAGACCGGTGGCGCAGACGAGGTAGACGTGCCCGAAACGCTCCTCGTAGGCCCGGTTGCCCTCCGCCAGGGCCGCGCGCGACGCGTCGTCGACCCCTGACTGCTCCTGCCGCGACCAGGCCGCCTCCGCGCCGGTGCCGGCCGCCCGCTCGCCGATCCTCGGGTGCGCGCTCAGCGCCTCCAGCACGCCGGACCACTCCAGGTCCCGCACGGCCGCATCCGCGGCGGCGAGCAGCTCGCCGAGGCCGCGGTACGGTCGCAGCGCCGCGACCTTCGCGGCGAAGGCGCGGCAGGCGCAGCAGGCGAGCAGGGCGCGCTCGGCCTCGTCGGGCGGCCGTGCGTTGAAGGCGTCGAGCGCGGTGAGCGTGTCGGGCATGTCTGAAGTACACACATGCGCTACGTGCCCGGTCCATCCGCGAGAACTCCGAACCGGCCGCCCCGATGGCCGGGACTTTTGTGTCATGCTCCAAGTCCCGGGTCAGGGTCAGATCGTGATCACGGTCTTGCCCCTGGCGTGGCCTGCGGCGATGTCGCGCAGCGCGGCCGGCGCCCGCTCCAGCGGCACCAGCGACTCGACCCGCACGCGCAGCTCGCCGCCGTCGATCAGCTCGGCCAGACGCGTCAGGACCTCCGGGGTGACCCGGTTGACCACGTTGACGCCGCGCAGCCCTCTCGCGGCCAGGGCGTCAGGGTCGAGCGCGTGGATGACGCTGCAGATCACGCCGCCGGGGCGCAGCACGCCCGCCATGGCGTCGACGGCGCCGGCCGGGGTGACCAGGTCGAACACCGCGTCGATCCCGCCGGGCCAGGCGGCGAGCACCTGCCCGGGCACGTCTCCCCCGGTGTGGTCGACCGTCTCGTTGGCGCCCAGGTCCCGCATGAGGTCCTCCGCGTCCGGCGCGGCGGTGGCGATGACGTACGCGCGGCGCAGGGCGGCGAGCTGGGTGGCCGCCTGGCCCACGCCGCCCGTCGCTCCGACGATCAGCACGGTCTGGCCCTCGGCCAGTTCAGCCGTCTCGACCAGGGCGTACGCGGTCGCGCTCGCCGTGGGCACGGCCGCGGCCTGCTCGGGCAGCAGGCCCTTGGGCATGCGGGCGACGGGCCCGTCCTGGGCCACCACGCCGTACTCGGCGTAGCCGCCGAGGCCGCGGGCGGGGTCGCTGAAGCGTCCGTAGACCTCGTCACCGGGCCGGTACGCGGTGACCTCGGCGCCGACGGCCTCCACGACGCCGGCGGCGTCCTGCCCCATGATGAGCGGGAACCTGGGCGACAACCCCGCCATGGCGCCGCTCGCGATCTTCGTGTCGACCGGATTGTAGGCCGCGGCCCGCAGGCGGACCAGCAGCTCGCCGGATTCTGGCACGGGCTCTGGCAGCTCGACGAGCTCCGGCCGGGCTCCGAAGGCGGAAATGGCGATGGCACGCATGGGCTCTCCCCGTCTGGCCTGCGTTGGCGAACGAAAGAGGCGTTACCCGCCCGCGTGCCCGCCAAAGGGGACAGGCCGGCCTCTTGGAGCAACCTTTGTGCGGGCCGCCTCACCGGGCCACCTCACCGGGCCGCCTCACCGGCCGCCTCACCGGGCCACCTCACCGGCCTCCTGACCGGGCCGGCGCGCTGGCGTACGGTAAGTGTCCGCCACAGCGCCTACACTGGCGGTCATCATGACCCTGAAATCCCTGATCGGCGGACACGTGTCCGTGACGGGCGGCCTCGCGACGGGCGGCCTGACATACATGGCGGAGATCGGCGCCGAGATGATCCAGGTGTTCGTCACCAACCCGCGCGGGTGGGCGCTCACCGAGGGCAAGCCCGAGCAGGACGCCCAGCTGGCGGAGTCGGGCGTCGACACGTTCATCCACGTGCCCTATCTCGTCAACTTCGGCTCGCCCAGTCCCGAGACGCTGGCCAACTCCATCGCGATCGTGCGCCACACGCTGCGCCGCGGCGTGGCGACCGGCGCCAAGGGGGTCGTGGTGCACACGGGTTCGGCCGTGACGCAGCCCCGCGACGACGCGCTGCGCCAGACCCGGGAAAACCTGCTGCCGCTGCTCGACGAGATCCCCGACGGCGGGCCCGACCTGCTGCTGGAGCCGATGGCGGGCCAGGGCGCCATGCTGTGCGCCACCGTCCAGGACATCGAGCCCTACCTCGCGGCCCTCGACTGGCATCCGCGGGCCGGCATCTGCCTCGACACCTGCCACGCCTTCGCCGCCGGTCACGACCTCGCGGCCGAGGGCGGGGTGCGGGAGACGTTCGACGCCCTGCACACGATCGCTCCCGGGCGGCTCAAGCTGATCCACGCCAACGACTCGAAGGACGCCTGCGGCGCCAAGAAGGACCGCCACGAGAACATCGGCGCCGGGCTCATCGGCGCGCGGCCGTTCGCCGAGCTGATGCGGCACCCGGCGGTGGCGGGCGTGCCGATCTGCATCGAGACGCCGGGCAAGGCGCCCAAGCACGCCGAGGACATCGCCCTGCTCAAGCAGCTCCGCGACGGCTGAGCGCCGCACCGCGGCGCGTACGCGAGCCGGCACCGGCAGGGCGTGCCCCGTCGCGCGGGGTGCGGCGGCCACCGGTGACGGCCGGACACAACCGTAACCGGGCCACAGAACGTGACAGGGACGCCCGCTCGCGTGATCCGGAGCCCCCGTGGCCCGGATCGCGGGGCCGGCTCTCGCGGCCTCAGCGGGCGCCCCCTCACGGAACGGCGTGGCGGGCCCTACCCCCCGGTCAGGGCCCGGCCGCCGCGGCGACCTGCGCGGTCGCCGGTGAATCCGGCGCATCAGATCTGCTGTGAGCCCTGCGGCCCGTCCCCCCGATGCGCCGGGGTGGCTATCCGATGCCGAAACACTACGGTCGCGATCATGCGGGCGAAACCCCGTTTACGGGCAGCTCGTCGAACGGTCTGTAGTCATCGCCATACGGAGAGTGCTAATGCGACGAGCGGTCACCCGGCTGCGATGAGCGGCAGTCTGGGGGGCCCGCACCCGGCTCGGGCACGTGCATCCTGGCCATCATCCACCCCACCCCGCTCGGCACCCGGCCCGGCGTGACCAGGGACATCATGACCATGGCCGCGAACGCCACCGGCACCGCGACCAGCGCGGGATAGGACGCCGGCTCCCCCGCGCGCCCGCCCGCCTGCTCGCTCAGCACGAGCACGGCGGTCACGCCCCCTCCCACGGCGAACCCCGCCGCCACCCCCGCGTCCGTCAGCCGCCGCCACCAGATGCCGAGGACCAGCATCGGGCAGAACGTGGCGGCGGAGAGGGTGAAGCCGACCACCACCAGCGCCACCGACTCCCGCGGGGTGCTGACCGCGGTCAGGGCAAGCGCCGCCAGCAGCACCGCGGTCACGGCGGCACGGAAGGAACGCGCGCCCGCCGTCGGCACGCACGACGACACCGCGCCCCCGACGGCCACCAGCACGCCCACCATGGTCGCGAGCAGCGCCGCGAACGCCCCGGCGGCCAGCACCCCGGTGAGCGCCTCTCCGGCGGCCCCGGGCAACATCCTGGCGGGCAGCAGGAGCACGATCTCGTCCGCCGTCGCGTCACGGGCGTGCCGGTGCCCCAGCACCCCGTACAACGGCGGGACGACGCCGAACACCGCCAGCATCACCTGCGCCGCCACGATCGACCGCCTGGCCGCGCGGGCGTCCCTGTTGGTGTAGACGCGGACGATCACGTGCGGCAGCCCCATCGTGCCCAGCGCGCACGCCAGCAGCACCGCCAGCACCCCGGGCAGCGACGGGTCACCGGCTCCGGCCAGCCCGGCGACCCCGGCCCGGTAGGAGCCCTCGAACAGGGTGATCGGCCGCGCGCCCGACATCCACCAGCAGATGACCCCGACGCCCAGGAAGACGACCAGCTTCAGCCAGAACTGCGAGGCCTGCAGGCTCGTCACGCTCCCCAGGCCGCCCGCGACCGCCACGCCCAGCGTCGCCGCCCCGACGGCCGCCCAGCCCAGCCACGGCGGCAGCCCGGTCAGCAACCGCACCACGATCCCGGCGGCGTGCAGCTGGGCGACCATGAACGCCAGCCCGATGACCAGGAGGAAACAGGTGGTGAACGGGCGCAGCCGGGCCGAGCGGAGCCGCCATCCGGCGAAGTCGGGCAGCGTGTACGTTCCCGAGCGCCGCAGCGGCGCCACGACCAGGGCCAGGATGACGACGAACCCGGCGGCGGCCCCGACCGGGTACCACAACATCGGCCCGCCATGAGTGGCGATGAGCCCCGCGGTGCCGAGACAGGCCGCCGCCGAGGTGACCTCGGAGGAGATCGCGGCGCCGTTCCACCAGGGCGGCACCTCCCTGGCCGCCACGTGGAAGTCGGCCAGGCCGCTGGAGCGGCGCGGCCGCGCGGCGCCCACCATCACGCCCAGTACGACGACGAAGGCGACCCCGGTGAGCACCGCGACGGTCATTTCTCCAGCCGCTCCGCCCGTCTCAGTTGCACCACGGCCAGCCCCACCCAGGCGGCCTGGGCGGCCAGCGAGAGCGCCACCCAGACCTCGGGGGCGGGCACCCACATGGCGATGACGGGGACGCCCGCCAGCACTCCGGCGACGGCGGCCACCGTCAGCATGGCCTGCCGTAACTGGCGCCCCACGATGGCCGGCAGGTCGGGCGGGACCTGCCTGCCGTGCTCATCGACGCGCCGCCTGCCGCGACCGAGGGCGACCGGCCGGCGCGAGACGACGACACGGCGCTCCGCCGTCACCGGACCACTCCTCCGCCGACCGTCACGAGATCACGCCCCTGTGCTGGCGTACGAGCTGTTCGCGGACCTGGCGGCTGTGCCGCCTGCTGACCTGCAGCGTCTCGGTGCCGACGGTGAGCGACACCCGCCCGCCCTCGAACCTGAGCTCGCTGACGTGCTTGGCCGACACCAGCGTGCTGCGGTGGATGCGGATGAACCCGGCCTCCGACCAGCGCCGTTCCAGTGCGGCCAGCGACATGCGCACGAGATAGCTGCCGTCGACGGTGTGCAGGCGCACGTAGTCGCCCTTGGCCTCGGCGAACCGGACGGCCTGCTGGGGCACGAAGCGGGTGCGCCCGCCCAGCTCGACGGGGATGACGTCGTCCTGGCCCGGCTCGGCGGCGGGCGAGGTGGCGGCCTCCAGCCTGCGCACCGCCTCGGCCAGCCGCTCGGCCCTGACCGGCTTCAGCAGGTAGTCGACCGCCTCCAGCTCGAACGCCTGCACCGCGCACTCCTCGTGGGCCGTCACGAAGACCAGCCGGGGCGGGCTGGGGAAGCCGCCGACGAGCCGGGCGAGGTCGAGCCCGTCGAGCCCGGGCATCCGGATGTCGAGGAAGACGCCGTCGAGCCGCTCGCCCGCGCCGATCATCTGCACCATGTCCTGCAGCGCCGTGACGCCGTCGGCCGCGGTCGTGACCTGCTCGATCCGGTCGTCCTGGCGCAACAAGTAGGCGAGCTCCTCCAGAGCCGGCACTTCGTCGTCGACGGCCAGAACTCTCAGCATGTCCACCACGCTGCCGCAGAAAAGCAGAGGCCACAAGGGGCAAGCCAGCTTAGCGTAATGAATTGACTACTATGGGCCAAGTTGTGTCTTCGGTACGCGCAACCGCACCTTGGTGCCGGCGCCCAGCGCGGTCTCCACGACGAGCCCATAGCCGTCGCCGTAGATCTGGCGCATCCTGAGGTCCACGTTCGCCAGCCCGATGCCGCCGCCCTCACGGGCGGGTTCGTCGTCGAGCATGCGCCGCGCGCACTCGGGATCCATCCCCGCGCCGTCGTCCTCGACGGTGATGTGCGCCTCGGGGCCCGCGTCGCGCACCACGACCCGCACCTCCCCCGCGGCGCCGCCGTCGCCGCGCATGCCGTGCTTGATGGCGTTCTCGACGAGCGGCTGCAGGCACAGGAACGGCACGGGCACCGGCAGCACCTCCGGAGCCACCTGCACGGTGAAGCGCAGCTTGTCGCCGAAGCGGGCGCGCTCCAGCAGCAGGTAGCGGTCGACGCAGGTCAGCTCGTCGGCGAGGGTGGTGAAGTCGTTGGCCCTGTGCAGGGCGTAGCGGGCGAAGTCGGCGAAGTCGAGCAGGAGCTCGCGGGCGCGCCTGGGGTTCGTCCGGACGAACGAGGCGATCGTCGTGAGCGCGTTGTAGATGAAGTGCGGCGAGATCTGGGCACGCAGCGCGCGCATCTCGGCCGCCAGCGCGCGCTGCCGCGAGGCGTCCAGGTCGGCCAGCTCCAGTTGGCCGGAGACCCAGCGGCCGACCTCGGTGACGGTACGCACGAGCGCGGCGCTGACCTCGGCGTCGTGGACCGCCAGCGTGCCCACGACCGCGCCGTCCACGGTCAGCGGCACCACCACCGCCGCGTACGGCTCGCCGGGGAACACCTGGGCCCGGCCGGCGGCCAGCGTGGCGCGGGCGTGGGCGAGCACGTCGCCGTCGCGCGGCCCGTCCGCGGCCGGGCCGTCCCAGGCCAGCACCGCCTCGGCCGAGGTGATCGCGACGGCGTGGGTGCCGAGCAGCGTGCGCAGGTGCCGGACGGCCCTGCGGGCGGAGTCGCGGCCGAGCCCCGCGCGCAGGGCGGGGGCGGCGAGCGCGGCGATGTGCAAGGTGGTGAACGTCGCCTCGTCCGTCCTGCGGCCCTGCGGCAGCACGTCGCGGCACGACCGCGCCCTGGCCAGCCCGTAACCGGCGGCGAAGGCCAGCAGGAGCAGCGCCACGCCAGTCAGCATGCGGGCCACCGTAGCCAACAACGCGCCGTGTCCGGGGCGAAACCCGCAGTGAGACCGTCGTCGCGTTACGGCGGGCCCTCTCCGGGTTCTTCCTGGTAGGAGTAGCGCTGTTCGCGCCAGGGGTCGGCGAGGTTGTGGTAGCCGCGCTCCTCCCAGAAGCCCCGGCGATCTTCGAGGAGATATTCGATGCCGCGCACCCATTTGACGCTCTTCCACGCGTAGAGGTGGGGCACCACGATCCGCAGCGGGTGGCCGCGGTCAGGGCTGAGCGGCTTCTCGTCGAGCTCCATGGCGAACAGCGTGTCGGGGGCGGTGAAGTCGGACATCCGCAGGTTGGCGCTGTAGCCGTACTCGGCCCAGACCATCACGTGGCGCACGCCGGGGTCGGGCGGGAAGGCGCCGATGATGGTGGCCGGGGCGACGCCGCGCCACTCGTTGGCCATGAGCGAGAACTTGGTGACGCAGTGGAAGTCGGCGAGCCGGGTCGTGCGGGGCAGCCGCTCGAACTCCTCCCAGGTGTAACGGTGCTCCTCACCGGTGGCGGTGGCCCCGAACACGCGGAAGTCCCAGCTCTCGGGCTTGAACGCGGGGACCCTGCCGTAGTGGATCACGGGTCTGCCGCGCGGGACGTACTGGCCTGGAGGCAGGCGCGACTCCTCCACGATCACTCCCCTCACCGGTCTCGCGTCTTGGGCCATCCTGCCATCGGGCCGCCGATGGCTCGCGGCCGGGTGCGGTGCGCTACGATTGGTGTCTATGCGCACAGCGTTCTGGTTTTGGTATGGCGACGGACCCGAGTCCGTTCGCCATCTGACGCTGCGCTAGCAGACAGGCGAACGAAAGGCCCCGGGTCCACGTGGACCCGGGGCCTTTCGTGTTTTCAGGCAGAAGGAGAAGCAGATGGTGATCGTGATGGGCCCGGAGGCCACGCCGGACGATCTCACGTCGATCGTGTCGGTCGTCCAGGCGGCCGGGGTCGAGGCTTTCATCAGCAAGGGCGTGCGCCGCACCATCGTCGGCCTGGTCGGCGACGTCACCCAGCTCGACGCGGCCGGCCTGCGCGGCATGCCGGGGGTGCGCGACGTGATGCGCGTGACCACGCCGTACAAGCTGGTCAGCAGGGAGAACCATCCGGAACGCTCCACGGTCCACGTGGGCGGCGTGCCGATCGGCCCCGACACCGTGACGCTGATCGCGGGGCCGTGCGCGGTGGAGACGCACCAGCAGACGCTGGACGCGGCCAGGATGGCGCAGTCGGCCGGAGCGGTGCTGCTGCGGGGCGGGGCGTTCAAGCCGCGCACGTCGCCGTACGCGTTCCAGGGGCTGGGCGAGGCGGGCCTGCGAATCCTGGCCGACGTGCGCGAGGAGACCGGGCTGCCGATCGTGACGGAGGTCGTGGACGCCCAGGACGTCGAGCTGGTGGCGTCGTACGCCGACATGTTGCAGGTCGGCACCCGTAACGCGCAGAACTTCGCGCTGCTGCGGGCGGTCGGCGCGGCCGGGCGGCCGGTGATGCTCAAGCGCGGCATGAACGCCACGATCGAGGAGTGGCTGATGGCCGCCGAGTACATCGCGCAGCGCGGCAACCTGGACATCGTGCTGTGCGAGCGGGGCATCAGGACGTTCGAGACGGCGACGCGAAACACGCTCGACGTCTCGGCGGTGCCGGTGGCGCAGCGGCTGTCGCACCTGCCGGTGATCATCGACCCGTCGCACTCCGGCGGCCGGCGTGACCTGGTGCTGCCGCTGACCCGCGCGGCCATCGCGGTGGGCGCCGACGGCGTGATCATCGACGTGCACCCGCAGCCCGAGCAGGCGCTCTGCGACGGCCCGCAGGCGCTCGTCCACGCCGACCTGGGCGAGCTTGCCCAGGTCATGACGGACTTCCCCGCGCTGCTCGGCAAGTCGACCGCGGCCGCGGTCGCCGCCTGACCTGACCCCGTCACCACTGCCACGAGCCCCCGGAGACGGCCGGCCGCGCCACGAGCCCGCCGGTCGTACTCATGGGTAACTTAAGTACGAACCCCCATGCGCGGGAATGCGTCCCGGCGCCACGATGGGCGCATGACCAAACGCCTTCAACCCACGCAGACCGGCGCGTTCTACGCCCAGGCGATCCTGTCGTTCGCCGTCTCGATCGCCTCGGTGACGATCGCCCTGATCTACCTGCCCGCCGCGGGGTGGATCAGGGCCTTCCTCGCCCTCGGACTGCTCTACGTCGTCACCTCGACGCTCACGCTGGCCAAGGTCGTGCGCGACCGGCAGGAGCTCGCGGAGGTCACCAGCCGCGTCGACCAGGCCAGGCTCGACAAGCTGCTGGCCGAGCACGACCCGTTCAAGGTCGATGCCTGACCTCCGCTATAGCGTGTACTCCTGGATCGAGTCGGCCAGTTGCACGCACAGCTCCTCGGCGTCGAGCCGCTTCTCGATCTGCTTCAGGTCGTCGATCTTGGCCCGCGTCTCGGCGCGCTTGGGCGCCAGCAGGGAGCAGCAGTCCTCGTCGGGCAGCTCCGAGATCTCCAGCGTGCCGATGCGCCGGGCCTCCGCCATGATCTCGGTTTTGTCCCAGCCCACCAGCGGCCGCAGGATCGGCAGCTCGACCGCGTTGTCCTGAGCCGTGATGTTGGTCAGGGTCTGCGAGGAGACCTGCCCGAGCGCGTCACCGGTGATCAGCGCGGCGGCGCGGATGCGGTGGGCGACCTCTTCGGCCGTCTTGAGCATGAGCCGCCGCTGCGCGATCACGGCCAGTCGGTCCTGGCCGGAGGTGCGGATCGACTGCTGCGCCTTGCCGAACGGCACCACCCACAACCGCGAGCCGCCCTGGAACCTGTCGAGCTTCCGCACCAGCGCGTACGCCTTGTAGATCGACTCGGAGGTGGTGAACGGGATGCCGGAGAAGTGCAGGAAGTCGACGTGCAGGCCGCGCCGCATCATCCGGTAGGCCGCCACCGGCGAGTCGATGCCGCCCGACATCAGCACCAGCGCCCGCCCGCTGCTGCCGACCGGCAGGCCGCCCTGGCCGGGGATGCCGTCGGTGAAGACGAACACCTCGTCCCTGTCGACCTCGATGAACACCGTCAGCTCGGGGTTCTTCAGGTCGACGGGCAAGCGGTATTCGTCGTTGATCGCGCCGCCCACCATGCGGTCGAGTTCGTTGGAGCGCAGCGGGAAACGTTTGTCGCGGCGGCGCGAGCGCACCGCGAAGCGGGCGCCGCGCTTGGCCTCCTCGCTCTCCCCGACGAGCTCGAGACCGGCCTTCAGCACCGTTTCCGGGTCTTTCGCGACCCGCCAGGCCCGGTGGATCCACACCAGTCCCGGCACGTCGGCGACCCGCTCGGCCACGGCTCCGGCCTGCTCGGCGGCGGCGCCCTGGGGGAGGAAGATCGCGATCACGCCGTGCCGCCTGCGCACGTCGACCTTGATCCCGAGCGGCTGGAGCGCGTCGCGGATGTTGCCGATCAGGCGGCGTTCGAACAGCTCGCGGTTCTTGCCCTTGAGGACGATCTCGCCCAGCTTGAGCAGCACGCACGGCTCGCCCAGGGCAGACATCGTCATGGTGGAACCTCCGGGAAATGGGGAAAAGGCGTGTTGGTGCCAACGTCGCGCGCCCCTGAGTTTAGTCCGCGTCGAGGCCCCGCTCGATCGCATATCGCACCAGCTCCACCCTGTTGTGCAGCTGGAGCTTGCCGAGGGTGTTCTGGACGTGGTTCTGCACGGTGCGGTGCGAGACCACCAGCCGCTCGGCGATCTGTTTGTACGACAACCCCTTGGCGACCAGCCGGAGCACCTGCGTCTCGCGCTCGGTGAGACGCGGGCCCTCGGCGGGCGCGGGCTGCGCGGCCAGCCGCCGGTATTCGCCCAGCAGGAGCCCGGCCAGCCCGGGGGTGAACACGGCGTCGCCCTCGGCCGTCCTGCGTACGGCGTCGAGGAACTCCTCTCGGCTCGCCGATTTCACCAAATATCCGGACGCGCCCGCCTTGATCGCCGCCAGCACGTCGTCCTGCTCGGCGCTGGCCGACAACACCAGCACGCGCGGCGGCGCCTCCAGCCCGGACAACCCGGCGGCCACCTCGTGACCCGGCATGTCGGGCAACCGCAGATCGAGCACCACGAGATCGGGCCGGACCGCGCCGGCCACCCTGACCGCCTGCCGCCCCTCCCCCACGGTGGCCACGACGTCGTAGCCGGCCTCGGCCAGATCTCTCGAGATCCCGTCACGCCACATGGGATGGTCGTCCACCACCATGACCCGCACCATGCCCGCAACTCTAACGCCGGCCGCGCCCCGCGCTCCGGCCGCGGCGGAGCAGGTCCGGATCAGCGTCGCGGGGGCGGGGTCACGCGGGGAGGCTGATCTCGACCTCGGTGCCCTGCCCGGGGACGCTGACGATCGAGACGTCACCGCCCAGGTCGGCCACCCGGCCGCGGATGGAGCGGGCGACCCCCATGCGCCCCTCGGCCAGCGCCTCGTCCAGCCGCCCTTCCGGGATGCCCGGCCCATCGTCCCGCACGCTGACCGTCACCGTGCCCTCACCCGGCTCCGCCAGCACCCAGGCGCGCGCCGACGGCCCGCAGTGCGCCCTGACGTTGTCCAGGGCCGCCCCGACGGCGGCCACCGCCTGCTCCGCCACCGGCGCGGGCAGGACCAGCGGCGTGGCCGGGGTGGAGACCGTCACCTGGGACGAGGCGTGCCGCAGCAGGAGGGTGCGCAGGTCGGCGGAGCCCGGCTCGCCGGTCTCGCCGGGGCGGTCGGCGACGAGGCGGCGTAAGGCGGACTCCTGCTCACCGGCGAGGCGGCCGAGCTCGGCGGCCTCGCCGCCGAGCCGCTGCCCGCGCCGGTGCACCAGGGCGAGCACCTGCAGGACCGAGTCGTGGATGTCGCGGGCCAGGCGGTCGCGCTCGCGCTGGGCGGCCTCCATCTCGACGGCCCGCTGCATGCGCTCCTCGGCCTCCTTGGCGAGCCGGGCCACGTGGCCGACCACGACGCCCGACAGGAAGAGCAGGACCGCGCCGTTGATCAGGATGGGCACGTCGGGGGCGCGCACGCGCAGCCACAGGTCGCCCGCCGCCATGGCGAGCGCCGCCACCGCTCCCGCGCGCCGGCCGCCGTGCACGGCCCAGGCGAGCACGGGCCCGGCGACCCAGGTCGCGGGGACGGGCGTCGTGCCCACCTCCCCCTGCTCGGCCCCCTGGACGTACGGCGAGGCCAGCAGGCAGGCCAGCACCACGAGCAGGTCGGTCACGAGCAGCGGCCACCGGCGCAGCGCGGGGGCGGAGTAGGCGAGCGTCGCCCCCGCGGTCCAGAGCACCATCACGCCGATCACCAGCCAGCCGAGGACCGGCTGCTCGTAGCCGCGGTGCTGGGCCATCAGCACGATCGCGTAGACCAGAGACGCGACGCGGAAGACGGCGATCGCCCGCCAGAACGGCCCCTCGATAGCCATGAGCCCTTCTCATGTTTCCGACATAACACGTTGACAGATAGTTGCGATATCCATGCGTAAGGGACATTCCCGATGGCAGAATCCGGGGACCCCTAATGCAAGGAACGCGATAGATGACCGCTGTGAATCATTTCACCTATGGGCCGCTCACGCCGCTGCTGGCCTACGTGATGTCGTGCATCGGGTCAATGCTCGGCCTGCGTCTCACCGCGCAGGCCCACGCCTCGCGCGGGGGTTCCAAGGTGCGGTGGCTGCTCGGCGCGGCCATCTCCATCGGCGGCACAGGCGTCTGGGTGATGCACTTCATCGGCATGATGGGCTTCCAGGTGGAGGGCACCCAGATCAAGTACGACGTGTGGCTCACCGCGGCCTCCGCGGCCGTCGCCATCATCGTCGTGGGCACCGGCCTGTTCCTCGTCTCCTACGGACGCGGCCGCCTCCTGGCGCTCCTCGGCGGGGGCCTGCTGACGGGGCTCGGGGTGGCCTCCATGCACTACCTGGGCATGTACGCGATGAACATGTCCGCCCAGGTCTCCTACGACCGCGTCACCGTGGCGATCTCCGTGGTCATCGCCGTGGTGGCCGCGACGGCGGCGCTGTGGTTCACCCTCCGGGTCAGGAAGCCCATCTGGATCACCGGCGCCGCCCTGGTCATGGGCGTGGCCGTGTCCGGCATGCACTACACCGGCATGTACGCGATGCACGTCACGGTCGATGCGCAGCCCGGCGTGATCACCGGCGCCGACGCGCTCGACTTCCTCGTGCCCCTCATGACCGTGATCAGCCTGATCACCCTGACCATGCTCCTCATGGTGATCCTCTCTCCGTCGGAGGAGGAACTGCACGAGGACGCGGAGCTCCTCGCCAAGCTGGAGCTGCGCCGGCGCACCGCGCAGCAACAGCAGCAGCTCACCTACCCCTCGCCCGGTGTCGCGCCCGCGCCGATGCCGCTGGCGGCTCCCACCCCCCAGGCTCCCACCCCCCAGGCTCCCTTCCCCCAGCCCCCCTTCCCCCAGGCGTCCCACCCGCAGATGCCCCAGGGGCTCTATCCTCAGGCGCCCGCACCGCAGGCCGAGCCCTCGCCCATGCCGGCGCCCGGCGGCCAGGACCCGGCTCGGCTTCCGCGCCGGCAGCCGTCGCGCAGGCAGCCGTCGCGCTCGCGCAGAAGGTAGTTGCGCGGCCGGCGATCACCCGCCCATACTCCCTTATCAGCATGCGAGGGATGGGT
The DNA here is from genome assembly GCF_039871515.1 of Nonomuraea sp. B1E8. NCBI lineage: Bacteria > Bacillati > Actinomycetota > Actinomycetes > Streptosporangiales > Streptosporangiaceae > Nonomuraea > Nonomuraea sp. B1E8. Next base: position 405,414 of record NZ_JBDPLS010000009.1, read on the forward strand.
GGGTATGTCGCCGGTCGATCATTTCTCCTTCGGGCTCGTGACGCCCGTCGCCGCCTACGTCGTCTCCAGCCTGGGCTCGATGCTGGGCCTGCTCCTGACCTCGCGGGCCCGTGTGGTCGGCGGGCGCGCCGGCGCGTTCTGGCTGGTGGGGGCCGCCCTCGCCATCGGCGGCACGGGCATCTGGACGATGCACTTCATCGCCATGCTCGGCTTCTCCATCCCCGGCATGACCATCCGCTACGACGTGCCGCTCACGGTCGCCTCCGCGCTCATCGCGGTCGTGGTGGTGGGGGTGGGACTGTTCCTCGCCTCGTACGGCGCCGATCGCCTGAGCTCCCTGCTCGGCGGCGGTCTGCTGACCGGAGCCGGCGTGGCGAGCATGCACTATCTCGGCATGGCCGCGATGAACATGTCAGCGCATGTCTCCTATGACCCGGCGATCGTCGCGGTCTCGGTGCTGATCGCGATCGCGGCGGCCACAGTCGCGCTCTGGTTCACCGTACGGGTCAGCGGCGCGCTCAAGATCGGCGCCGCGGCGCTCGTCATGGGCGTGGCGGTCGCGGGCATGCACTACACCGGGATGTACTCCATGTCGGTGACGCCGCACCACGAGGTGGGGGCTGTGCCCGGCGCCCAGGGCGTCGACTTCCTGCTGCCGCTGATCGTCGGCACCAGCGTGATCACCGTCGGCCTGCTGCTCGCGGCCCTGCTGTCGCCGTCGGAGAAGGAGCTGCGCAACGAGGCCGCGTACCGGGAACGGCTGCGTGCGCACGACGAGGGCGCGCAGGAGATGGAGCTCTCCGGCACGCCCCGCCGATGATCTATGTCATGGGTACGGCCTGCGTCGCACAGGTGGGCCGCCAACTCGCTGCGGCGCAAGCCGTACCCCTTAGGGGGTTGTAGCGGTAACCCCGCTGATGCAGAAGCTACGGCCGCCCGCTTGCAACCCGCTTACAGTCAGCCGAAGAACACCTCCGCCTCGGCGTAGCGCGAGACGGGCACGGTCTTCAGCTCGGCCGTGGCCTCGTCGAGCCCGACGCGGACGATGTCGGTGCCGCGCAGCGCGACCATCTTGCCGTAGTCGCCCTCGTGGGCCGCGTCGATGGCCTGCAGCCCGAACCTGGTGGCCAGCACCCGGTCGTAGGCCGTCGGGGTGCCACCGCGCTGGATGTGGCCGAGCACCGTCGTGCGGGCCTCCTTGCCGGTGCGCTTCTCGATCTCCTTGGCCAGCACCTCGCCGATGCCGCCCAGCCGGACGTGGCCGAACGCGTCGAGCTCGCCCGCCTGCAGCTCCATCTGGCCCTCGACGGGGTGGGCGCCCTCGGCGACGACGATGATCGGCGAGTAGCGGGTGCGGAACCGCGACTCGACGTATTCGCAGACCCGGTCGATGTCGAACGGCTTCTCCGGGATGAGGATGACGTTCGCGCCGCCGGCCATGCCCGCGTGCAGGGCGATCCAGCCGGCGTGCCGGCCCATGACCTCGCAGATGAGCGCCCTGTGGTGGGACTCGGCGGTGGTGTGGAGGCGGTCGATGGCCTCCGTCGCGATGTTGACGGCGGTGTCGAAGCCGAAGGTGTAGTCGGTGCCCGACAGGTCGTTGTCGATCGTCTTGGGCACGCCCACGACCTTGACGTCGCGGTCGTAGAGTTGCTTGGCGACGCCCAGGGTGTCCTCGCCGCCGATGGCGATCAGCGCGTCGACGCCGGTCGAGGCGAGGTTGTCCTTGATCCGGTCGACGCCGCCCTCGATCTTGATCGGGTTGGTGCGCGAGGAGCCGAGAATGGTCCCTCCGCGCGGCAGGATGCCGCGGACGGCCTGGATGTCGAGCGGCATCGTGTCGCCTTCGAGCGGGCCGCGCCAGCCGTCACGGAAGCCGACGAACTCGTGGCCGTACACGCTCACCCCCTTGCGGACCACTGCCCGGATCACGGCGTTCAGGCCGGGGCAGTCGCCGCCCCCGGTGAGCACTCCAATACGCATGGCGGGTTCCTCCCGATGGGGTTCACGTCCAGAATCGCATGGTCAGAATCACATGTTCAGACCGTGTTCAGACCGCATTCTGCCGGTCCGCGCGGGCAGTGGTCTAGACCAAACGCCAGGTCCACCTGCCCAATATGACGGACACCTTACGTGATCAGCACGCATGCCGGGCTCTCCACCTCGTACGCCTGCCCGGTCGGCTCGGGGATGCCGTCCTTCAGCACGAAGACGTTCACGGTGCCGGAACGCTGGTTGGCCACGTACATGCGGTCGCCGTCGATGGCGAAGTGCCGTGGCCAGTCGCCGCCCGACGGCACCTCGGCCACCACCGACAGGTCGTCCCGCAACACCGAGATCGTGTTGGGGCCGCGGTTGGCGACGTAGACCAGGCCGCCGGCGAGCACCAGGTGCGAGGGGGCGTTCTCGCCCGCCTGCCCGGAGGCGGGCACGGCCGTGCGCCGCTCGCCCTCGACGAGGGTCACGGTGCCGCCGAGTTCGCCCGCGACGTACAGGCGTGAGCCCGTGAAGGCGAAGTGGCGCGGACCGGTGCCCGGTCCCATCGTGATCGCTTCCAGCGGCGTGCCGTCAGGGCGGTAGCGGCGGATCTCGTCGGTGCCGAGGTCGGAGACGTGCAGGAGGCCGTCGTGGAAGACGGCCTCGTGGGCGTGCGGGCCCGCCTGGCGGTCCGGGTCGGGGCCCGAGCCCTCGTGCCGCAGCACGATCGGCTCGCCCTCGAACGCGCCTCTGGAGTCGAGGTGGTGGACGACGGCCGTGCCGTCGCCGTAGTTGGCCGCCGCGAGGAGCCTGCCCGTGGGATCCACGGCGACGTGGCAGGGGCTGTCGCCCTCGCTGGGCCGTTCGTCGAGCGGGCTGAGGCCCTCCTCCCCCACGGTGTACGCGGTGAGCCAGCCGCGTTCGAGCTCTCCCACCGCGTACAGCACCGGCAGGGTGGGATGGGCGGCCAGGAACGACGGGGCCGCCACCCGGGTCAGGTCGCCGCCTACCGTCACGATGCCCGGGCCGTAGCCGCCTATGTACACGTGCTTCACAGTGGGAATCCTCCTGTGGTTGACTATGGCAATGAGTTCGTTGACAGAGGCAAGAATTTCTGAGGTGAGAGCCTTCAACAGGTTCTATACGAAGGTGATCGGCGCGCTCCAGGCAGGGATGCTCGACTCGCCGTACTCCCTGACCGAGGTGCGGGTGCTGTTCGAGCTGGCGCACGCCGAGCGGATGGAGACCGGCGAGCTGCGCGGGCTGCTCGACCTGGACGCGGGCTACCTCAGCAGGATGCTGGCCCGCTTCGAGGGCGACGGGCTGATCGCGCGCGAACGCTCCGCCTCCGACGCGCGCAAGCAGCTCGTACGCCTCACGCCCGCAGGCTCAGAGGTCTTCTCCAAGCTCGACAGGCGCTCGGCCGAGGAGGTCGAGCGCCTGCTGTCCACGCTGCCCGAGCCGGACCAGGAGCGGCTGGTCACCGGCATGGCGACGATCAGGAGGCTGCTCGGCCCGCCCGGGGAGCGGCAGCCGTACGTGATCAGGCCCCCGCGCACCGGCGACCTGGGCTGGGTCGTCCACCGCCACGGCGCCCTCTACAGCGCCGAATACGGCTGGGGCACCGGCTTCGAGCAACTGGTCGCCAGGATCGTCGGCGGGCTCGACTTCTCCCGCGACGCCGGGTGGATCGCCGAGGTGGGCGGGGAACGGGCCGGGTGCGTGTTCTTCGTCCGGCAGGACGCCGCCACGGCCAAGCTGCGGATGTTGCTGGTCGAGCCGTCCGCCCGCGGCATGGGCATCGGGCGGCGGCTCGTGGAGGAGTGCCTGCGGCACGCGCGGGCAGCGGGCTGCGAGCGCGTCACGCTGTGGACGCGCGACTGCCTGGTGAGCGCGCGGCACATCTACCGGGCGGCCGGGTTCGAGCTGGAGTCGGAGGAGAAGGGCACCGAGAACGGCGTCGAGGTCACCGACCAGATGTGGTCGTGCGACCTGCGGGCCACCAGTTGAGCGGCCCCGCCAGGCGCATCAGGCTCGGCACCAGCACCGCCCTGATCACCGTCGCGTCCACCAGCACGGCCACCGCCATGCCGACGCCGAGCATCTGCACGAACGACACCTGCGCGGTGGCGTAGGCGGCGAACGTCAGCGCCAGGATCCCGCCGGCCGCCGTGATCAACGGGGCGCTCCGCTGCAGGCCCGTGGCCACGGCGCGCTCGGTGTCGCCCGTCCTGTCGTACTCCTCCTTGATGCGCGACAACAGGAACACCTCGTAATCCATGGACAGCCCGTAGGCGACGCAGAGCATGAGGATGGGGATGCTCGCGTCGAGCGTGCCGGTGGGGGTGAAGCCGAGCAGTCCCGACAGGTTGCCGTCCTGGAAGATCCAGACCAGGGCTCCGAACATGACGCCGAGGCTGAGCACGTTCATGAGGGTCGCCTTGATGGGAATGATCACACTCCTGGTCATGAGGAACAACACGAGAAAGGTCATGCCCAGCATGAGGGCGAGGACGAGCGGCAGCCGGTCCACCACGGAGGACCGGTAGTCGGCCAGCTCGGCGGGATAGCCGCCGAGCAGCACCTCGAACGGCGGCTCGACGGAACGTACGACCTCGACGACGCGGACGGGGTCGCCGGCCAGCGCCTCCGCCGACGGGACCACGGACAGCCACGTCCCCTGCCCGGCGAACCTGGCGGGGTCGCCGTCGCCCACCCGGCCGCCCGCGGCGTAGGAGCCCGCCGCCGAGTCGACCTGGGCGACGCCGGGAATCCGGGACAAACTCGCGGCATACGCCGAAATGTCGCCCGACGCCGTACTTTTCGAGATGATCTGGATAGCGTCCGTCTCCTCCGCCGGGAAGGACCGGCGGAGGACGTCCTGGGTCTGCCGCGAGGATGCCTCGGGCGGCAGGATGCGGTCGTCGGCCACGCCGAAGCGCAGCCCGAGGAACGGCGAGGCCAGCACCAGCAGCACCACCATGGCCAGCCCACCGGACAGCAGCGGCCGGCGCATCACCCGCAGGGCCAGCGCGTGCCAGAACCCCGCCACGCGCTCGGGCCCTTCCCGTTTGGGGAGCATCGTGCCGCCGACCGTGGCGAGCACGGCGGGCAGCACCAGCACAGCCGCGACCAGGCCGCCGATCACGACGGCGACGCCCGCGTACGCGAAGGAGCGCAGGAAGTCGAACGGCAGCGCGAGCAGCACCGCCAGGGACGTGGCCACGGTGAGGCCGCTGAACAGCACCGTCCTGCCGGCGTGCTCCACGGCGCCGGCGACCGCGCCGGCCCGGTCGGCGCCGCGCCGCGTCTCCTCGCGGAACCGCTGGATCACGAACAGGCAGTAGTCGATGCCGAGGCCGAGTCCCATGGCCAGGGTCAGGTTCAGGGCGAACGTCGAGATCTCGGCGAACAGCAGGGCGCCGCCGAGCAGCGCCAGCCCCACCACCATGGCGAACACCCCGGCCAGGATCGGCACCACGGCCGCCACCACGCGCCGCTGGTAGAACCAGAGCAGCACGAACGCCAGCGGGAAGATCACCAGCTCGGCGCGGACGAAGTCCTGCCTGGCCAGCGGCACCGTCTCCCTGAACACCTCCTCCCCTCCCCCGGCCCGCACCTGGAGCAGATCGCTGCCCTTGGTGATCTCGGGCACGAGCCGGGGCAGGACCCCGGCCCGCACATGATCGGCGTCACCCGGGATGCGCACCACGATCAGCGCGTGCCTGCCGTCGCCGCTGCGCAGGGTGGCGGGCCGGTCGCGGGTCCAGTAGGAGGCGGCCTCGGCGACGCCCTCCTCGCGCCCGATCCGGGCGGTCAGTTCCCTGCCCGCCGCGACGACGGCGGGGTCGTCCACGGTGCCGCTCCTGGCGGTCACCAGGAAGATCATGTCGGGGCTGCCCGTGCCGAACCGTGCGACCAGCTCGCTCTGGGCGCGGTCGGACTCCGATCCCGGCGCCTCGAACCTGGACAGGGACAGCTGCGACACCGCGCCCGCCGCGAGCACCGCGGCGACGACGGACATGACCAGAGCGAGCGCGAGCACGAGCCGGCGGCGCCGGACGAGGAGGAACCCGAGCCTGCGCAGCGCCGGGTCCGCGACGCTCGCCCGGGCGGCCCTGGGCCGCGTGTTCACCGCCATGCCGGCACCTCGGCGGGCGCCCTCGGGGGGCCGGGCTCGACGACGAGCACGGTACTCATGGTGCCTCCACAAAACTCGGTAAACTACTCGCGTTTACTGTCCGCACCAGAAATACAAGTAAAAGCTCGCATTTGTCAATGAGGAGTCGCATGGCTGAACGCACGGTCCGCCGGCAGGCGCGCGGCCTGAAGCGCATGGCGGAGATCCTCGACGCAGCCGAACAGGTCATCGCCGAGGTGGGCTATCCCGAGCTGACCACGAACCAGGTCGCCGCGCGGGCGGGGATGTCACCCGGGTCGCTGTACCAGTTCTTCCGCAACAAGGAGGAGATCCTGGACGGGCTGGTGACCCGCTACACCGACGACCGGCAGGAGTTCTGGGCCGGGCGGCTGGCCGCCGTCACGCCCGATGTTCCGCTGGACGTGCTGGTCGGGCAGTTGGTGGACGAGAGCGTGCGGTTCAAGAGCCGCTCGCCGGCGTACTGGTCGTTGTTGTACGGGACGGCGACGGGCGATCGCCTGGCCGAGGCGGCCGGACGGCTGCACGACGACATCGCCCGGCACATCGCCTCCATGCTCCGCCGCCGCTCACCCGGCCTTTCGGAGGAACGCGCCCTGCTCATGGGCAGCATGGCGCTGGCCATGGTGAAGGCGGTGATGCCGATGATCACTTCGGCGGCGCCCGAGCGCGGCGCCGAGCTGGTGGACGAGCTGAAGTTCGCGCTCGTGCGCTATCTGAGCTGACTGTCAGGGTCACCGGGCCGGCTCGCCGGAAAGCTCGGGCCCGCAAAGCTCGGGCCCGGAAAGCTCGGGCCCGGAAAGCTCGGGCCCGGAAAGCTCAGGCCCGCAAAGCTCAGGCGGGGAAGCTCAGGCGAGGGGAAGCTCAAACCCCGGAAGCTCAGGCGCGGAAGCGGCCCGTCACCTCGAACGTGTGGCCCTCGGTGCGGCCGCGCCGCGCCGAGAAGTAGAGCCGTTCGCCGTCCGGGGAGAACGCCAGCCCTGTGAGCTCGGCGCCGTCGTGCCCCTCCAGCCGCAGGAACGGCGTGACCGCCCGGTCGGGGGCGATGACGTCGATCTGCGTGGTCTCCCTGGCCACGTAGAGGTCGCCCGAGGGCGCCGCCGTGATGGCGCGCACGCCCGAGCACAACCGGTCGAGCGTCGAGGTCTGCGCGTCGTAGGCCCACAGGCCCGAGTCGCCCTTGGTGGTGAAATAGCACACCCCGCCCGCGTAGTGGCAGCCGTCACCGCCGTCGAAGTGGCGGGCGTCGTCGACCTGGTGGCGGGCCTCCTGGAAGAGCGCCGCCGGCGAGGGCACCGCCTGCCAGTGACCCGAGGCGCAGAGGACTTCCAGCGTGCCCTCCGTCAGGTCGCCCCAGTCGCCGGGTATGAACCGGTAGAAGCAGCCGTCGGGCTCGTCCTCGGTCATGTAGACCACGCGCCGCTGCGGGTCGCAGGCGGCGGCCTCGTGCTTGAAACGGCCCATGGCCAGCCGGGGGCGGGCGGCGCGCGAGCCGTACGGATCGCATTCGAAGACGCGGCCGCGGTGGCCGAGCTCGCACGACAACCAGGTGTGCCACGGTGTGGCGCCGCCCGCGCAGTTGAGATCGGTGCCCGACAGGATGCGGTAGGCGTCGGCCACGCTGCCGTCGGCGCGGAAACGCAGCGCCGACGCGCCGCCGAGCAGCGGCAACTCGGAGTTGGAGACGTAGATCCAGCCCTCGCCGTCGGGAAAGCAGGCGCCACCGTCGGGGGCCGCGTGCCAGGTCAGCCCGGCCACCTTGTGCCCGGAGCGGGCCACCTCCCTGCCACGGAACCCGGAGGGCAGGGCGAGGCCGTGCTCGCCCGGCAGGCGGAGCGGGCCGTACGGGCTGGGACCGCCCTGCAAGAGCGGGCCCGTGCGGAGGAGAGTCTTGTGGGACATCGTGGGGCCTCCCTCTAGGTGCCACGCTAGTCGACCGCACGGACATGAATGGCAGAGACTCGTCAGATCAAACTCTGCGCAAACCTCACAGCTCCAGATTCGATCATGCGGCAGACGAAGAGCCCGGGTGCTCCGCCTGCGGATCCCGGACTCCTCGGGGTCGGTCAGCGCTGGGCCTGGAACATCCAGTGTTGCTTGTCGATGTCCTGCGCCACGGCGATGAACAGGTCCTGGGTGACGGGGTCGGGCTCGTCGGTGACCCGGATGCGCTCGTACATCCGCTTGCTGATGCCGTCGAGCGTCTCGGTGATCGTCGCCACGACCTTGCCGTCCTCCAGCCAGCCGCCATCCGGCTGGGGGAGCTTGGTGTTCCTGGCGACCGTGGCGGAACGGCCGTCCGGGTTGATCCCGAGGGCGACGCTGCGCTCGGCGATGAGGTCCATGTGCTTCCTGGCCAGGTCGGTGACCTTGTCGAGCTGCCGGTGGATCGGGCGGAAGTGCGCGCCGACGAGGTTCCAGTGGGCCTGTTTGGCGACCAGCGAAAGGTCGATCAGATCGACCAGAGCGCCCTGCAGGGCTTCCGCGACGGTGTTCCTGGCATCACCCGAAAGTGGACCGGTGATCGTGGCCATGTCGTCATTCCTCCCTATTCGGTCGGACTGTCCCTTTTGATAACGACTCTCAGGCCTGCGTTCTTCCGAGGCGCCATGACATTGACAGTGCAATAGTGACAGTGTCATTGTGAGGGTATGAGCGACACCTGGACCATCGGCGAGCTGGCCGAGCGCGCGGCGCGAGCGCTGCGCGACGGCGCGGCGCCGTCCGAGAACGGCAGGGTCAACGGCCGGGTCCGCGACGTGCCCGGGGAGCGGCTGATCAGGTGGTATACGACTATCGGCCTCGTGGACCCGCCCCTCACCAGGCGCGGCAGGATCGCCCGGTACGGACGGCGCCACCTGCTCCAGATCGTGGCCGTCAAACGGCTGCAGGCGGCGGGACGGTCGATCGCCCAGATCCAGGCCGCCCTTGCGGGCGCGACGGACCGGATGCTGGAGACGACCGCCGCGCTCGACACCGGCGACGCGCTCGGGAACAGCGACGGGCTCGGGGACACCGCCGGGCTTGGCGACGGGACACCGGGCGACCGGGCACGCGGACGGTTCTGGGCCGAGCACCCGGGTACGGGAGCCGCACGGGACACGGAGACGCCGGCCCGCGGCCCCGGGCCCGGCCCCGAGGCCGCGGGCGTAGCCGGTGACGCGGCCCGGTTCCCCGCCGGGACGCCGGGGAACGCCGGTGACACCGGCCGCTCCGGGACGACCGGGGGCGACGACCGGGCTCCGGGGCGTGCGGGGACGACCGGGGGCCACGCGGGTGCCCTGGTGGCAGGGGTCGTGTTGGGCGACGGGGTGCGGCTGGTGCTGGACGCCGGCCGGGCGCCGGCCGATGAGGACGTACAGGCGGTGCTGGCCGCGGCCGGGCCGCTGCTCGCGGTGCTCGAAGAGAGGCAACTGATTTGACATCCTCCCCCTCGTAAACGAGGGGGATTCCCACGGTCGCCCGTGAGGCTTCCTGCTTCACAGCCGGTCGCCCGTCCGAGAGGACTCTCGTTGAGGTCTTACACCCGCTCCACAGGCGTTTCA